>NZ_JASXSI010000005.1 GCF_030315685.1 Gordonia sp. ABSL11-1
CTAGTGGTGTGCGGTCACCGGAAGACGATGCACGTCGTGGTGCCGTGCGCGACCAGCTTGCCGTCGTCGGAGAAGACCTTGCCCTCCGCGGTCGCGGTCCGTCCCCCGACATGGATGACGGTGCCCGTCGCGGTGAGCTCGCCGGCGTCGACGGCGACCGACCGGATGTAGTTGATCTTCAGTTCGAGTGTGGTGTAGCCGACGCCCGCCGGGAGCGTGGTGTGCACGGCACAGCCCATCACCGAGTCGAGCAGGGTGGCGCAGATGCCGCCGTGCACGGTGCCCAGCGGATTGGCGAAGTCGGCCTGCGGGGTGACTGCGAACGAGACCCGCCCCTCGTCGATCTGCTTGGCGCTCATGCCGAGCAGGCGCCAGATGCCGGGACGATCCGGATCGGGTTCGGCCATCGCCGCGCGCAGGAGTTGCAGGCCGCTCAGTGCCGAGGGATCAGAAACTTCCGTCGTATCGATGCTCATGACTATGTAGGATGGCATAGATCGCACGGATTATGAAGGTCTGCATAGGCGGGCCGGACGATCGCGTCTGAGGGAGTGGGCATGAGCACGGTCGACCGACCGCCGGAGGAGAGGTCTCTGGACGAATCGCGGGAGCGCGCGGCGGCGCGCGGGCCCCGCGACCGGATGGTCGTGCATGCGGCGAACCTGATCGGCCGTGACGGTGTGGCGGCCACCTCGATCGGTGACGTGATCGCCGCGAGTTCGGCGCCGCGTGGGTCCATCTATCACCACTTCCCGGGTGGCAAGACGCAGCTGATGACCGAGGCCGTGCGCTATGCGGGCGACTTCATCTCGCACCGCATCAGCCGGGAGAGTTCGGCGACGCCCGCCGAGGCCGTCGCCGAGATCGGCGATGTGTGGCGGCGGATGCTGGTCAGCACCGACTTCGAGTTCGGCTGTCCGGTTCTCGCAGGCGGTCTGGCCCGGCGTTCGGAGCCGGAAGTCGCCGAGGAGTCCGATCAGATCTTCGCCCGCTGGACGCGGTTGATCTCGACGCGACTCATCCACGAGGGCGTCGAGGCCGATCGTGCCGATTCGCTCGCACAGCTGATCATCGCCTCGATCGAGGGTGCCGTCGGGCTGTGCCAGACGCAGCGATCGGTGGACCCTCTCGACCGCGTCATCGCCGAACTGGCGCGTCTGTGCGACGCTGCGGCCGGCTGAACGGCGATCCCGACGTGACCGCCGCCACTGTCATCGACTAGGTTCTTCTCCCAAAGCACACAGCAGCCGCGTGGGACCGCGTTCCCGGGTGGTTGCCGCCGGGACGGGAGGCCGACGGTGGGGTCGGGGTCGGGAAGTTGATGTCATGACACCGGTCTATCGGCAGATCCTCGGCTCGGACTTCGACCGCCTCCACCCCAACGTGGCGTGGCGGTACAGCATCGACTCGACCTCGGGGGTCGCGCAGATCGCGACCGGCATCTACGAATCCGTCTACGTCACCTCGGCGCTCCCGCCGCTGTTCTTCTGGCACTACGCCAAACGCAATGCCCTCCCGCCCAAGAGCAGCCGGATGGTCCCGTTCACGCAGGGCCACTACTGCTACGTCGACGAGATCGGTCGAGAGTGTCTCGCCGTACTCCGCGCTTTCGACTTCACGACGGGCACCCGCAACATCAACTCGCTGCTCGTCTCCGGTCGCAGCGGCCTCGTCGACTACTTCGGCGACGGCCCCGAACTTCTCTATCCGATCGAGCCGTCGGTCACGACGTCCGGGGAACTCCTGCTGGAGAGCGGCCCGCTGCGTTGGCTCGGGCGTGGGCCGAAGGTCGGGATGCGTGGCATGTTCGCCACCCAGATGAAGTACATCGAGGGCTGGGACGAGGCGCGGCAGCGGTTCCGCTGTGACGCCACCGTGCGCAATCCTGTCATCGGCGAGATCCTGCACTTCCGTGGATGGTTCACCGCAGCCGATCAGGCCTGCACCCTGCGCGACATCCCGGACGAGGCGTGGCCGCTGACGCTCGTCGACCGCGAGGACTGACCCACTGTCGGCTCGGAATGCCCGATTCGTGCTGCGCGGTGATGGTTCGGGTGATCGACGGTCCGGCGGCACGGTAGGTTCTCTCCCATGGCTGTCTCCGCGAAGATCGAGTTCGATGTTGCCGCCCCACCGTCGGTCGTGATGGAGGTGCTGCTGGACATCGAGTCCCTGCCGGACTGGTCCGGCCCGCACAAAGAGGCCGAGATCCTCGTCGAGAACGAGGACGGCACACCGGAGCAGGTCCGCGTGGTGGTCACCGCGGCCGGGATCTCCGACGAACAGAAGCTGACCTACACCTGGACCGAGAACAGCTGCAGCTGGGACCTGATCGAGGCCAACCAGCTGAGCGAGCAGCACGGCTCCTATGTCGTCACCCCGAAGGGCGACGGCTCGCACGTCGAGTTCACCCTCGAGGTCGAGCTGAAGATCAAGATGCCCGGCCTCATCGTGAAGCGCGCACAGAAGATGGCCGTCGACACCGCACGCAAGGGCCTGACCGCCGAGGTCGAACGCCGCGCCGCCGACTGACACGCTGATCGACCCCGGACGCCGCCACCGCCGGTCGATGAGTACCCTGTGCAGCAGTGCTTCTCGCACTCTGCGTTCCGTGGCGACCGGGGAGAGGTCAATCTTTATGCGAATCAACAAATTTGGGGCTCGAGCCGCGGCATTCGTGATCGGCGGGTCGGCGATGGCCTGGCTGATCGGCGTGGGCGGTGGCACCGCCGAGGCGGCGACGACCTGTTCGGCGGCCAATGGCCACCAGGTCGAGCACATCATCGGCAAGGGGGGGTGCGGGGCCAAGGCCGGTCCGGGCAGCACGGCCTTCTCCGAGGAGTCCAGCGGCGCGGGCACCGCGGTGGCCGTCGCCGACAAGGGTGGGAACTCGACCGCGCGTAATCTTCAGCCCGGTTCGACGGCGCTCGCCGGTTCGACGACACGGGGCACCGCCTACTCGGTGACCACCGGACCGAGTGCGTTCTCGGTCGCGCAGGCACGGCACGGCGGCACGACCATCGCCGTCGGCGGCTGGGGCGGACAGGCCATCGCCGGAGCCGACGGTGCGGTGTGCCAGGGCGGGTTCTCCACGGCCTTCGACTCCACCACCGGAAAAGCTTGTCTGCGATCGGGTTCCATCGATCTGCACAACTGATCCGCAGGTCGGTGCGTACGTCTGCGTCGCATCCACACCTGCTTGCTGAGCACTGATCGCCGCCGGTGTCCGCCGGTCACTGCGCCGAGTGGTCACGCGGGCCCGGCGGCGTTCACGTTCACCTCTTCGCAAGACGCTGTTTCCGCGATGCGCATATCGTTGAACGGTGACCGAGCTACATGATCCCGCCCTGAACACCTCCGATGCGATCGGGCCCGATTTCAGCGTCCTGAACGGTCGGGAGGCGCTGCAGCAACTCGTCGACCTGCACAACACGACCCAGTTCGCGGTCAACGACGACGATGACGACGACCCGGTGCTGCTGACGCTGCCCGAGCGCAACGTCGTCGACACCTGGCGTCAGGACTACCCGTACGACGAGCGGATGAGCCGTCGGGAGTACGAGGTGAGCAAGCGGCGCCTGCAGATCGAACTGCTCAAGCTGCAGAAGTGGTCCAAACAGACCGGGCAGCGGCACCTGCTGGTGTTCGAGGGCCGCGACGCCGCCGGCAAGGGGGGCACCATCAAGCGGTTCAACGAGCATCTCAATCCGCGCGGCGCCCGCACCATCGCCCTCGAGAAGCCGAGTGAGCGCGAATCCACCGAGTGGTACTTCCAGCGCTACGTGCAGCACCTGCCGGCGGGTGGGGAGATGGTCTTCTTCGACCGCTCCTGGTACAACCGGGCCGGCGTCGAACGGGTGATGGGGTTCTGCACCCCCGAGCAGTACTCGCAGTTCATGACACAGGTGCCGGCGTTCGAGAAGATGCTCGTCGACGACGGCATCAACCTGGTCAAGTTCTGGTTCTCGGTGACCCCGCTCGAACAGCGCACCCGGTTCGCCATCCGGCAGATCGATCCCGTGCGGCAGTGGAAGCTGTCGCCGATGGATCTGGCCTCGCTCGACAAGTGGGACGCCTACACCCAGGCGAAAGAGACGATGTTCGCGGCCACCGACACCGACCACGCCCCTTGGACGGTCGTCAAGAGCAACGACAAGAAGCGGGCCCGGCTCAACGCGATGCGCCACGTCCTGAGCCTCTTCGACTACGAGGGCAAGAACCCCGAGTTCGTCGGTGAGCCCGACCCGTTGATCGTCGGGCGCGCTCGTGATCTGGTCGGGGAGTAGGCACCTCCTCGCCGCGGGAGTCGCGTCGGTAGCCTCGTGGGCGTGCGGACATTCCTCAGCGGACTCCTGACCCTCGTGGCGATCGTGGCGATCGTCGTCGCCTTCCCGTCACTGTGGGTGAAGGAGCGGCTGGTCGACCCGGAAGGGTTCGTCTCGACAGTGACGCCGATGGCCTCCGACGAGCGGATCAAGGACTACCTGGCCGGGGAGATCTCGGCGTCGGTCACGCAGCAGGTGGGTGCGCAGGGTGCGTCCGCGGTCATCGAACCGGCGGTGCGGGCGTACACCCACAGCGACCAGTTCGAGGCGGACTTCGTCGACGTCGTGTCCCAGCAGCATGCGTGGCTGTTCGACCCGCCCCCGGTGGACGGTCCGTCGACGGTGATGGAACTCGACATCACCGACATGGTGAATCGTGTGATCGCGCAGACCGGGATCAGCGCTCGCGTATCCGGACCGATCGTGGTGCCGCTCAACCGTGGCGGATCGGGCCTCGAGGCCGGCCGTTATCACGAGGTGGGACAACAGATCACGGCACTCGCCTACTGGTCACTGGTGATCGCGGTGGCCGGCGCCGTGCTGGCCCTGCTGTTCGCGCGCCGGCGTGGCACGGTGCTGGCGTGGATGGGGATCGGACTGATCGCGTCCGCCGCGTTCGCCTGGGCCGTCGGTGTCTTCTTCGCGGAGCGGGCGAAACAGGAGGTCGAGGGAGCCGAGGAGTCCGGGCGTGAGGTCGCCGAGCTGATCGTCGACGGCGCGGTGGCCGATCTGCATCATCTGGCGCTCATCGTCGGAGGTGTGGGCGCCGGTGTGGTCGTTCTCGGTGTCATCGTGCGACTGGTCTTCGCCGGGTCTCCCGCCCGTCGATGACGCAGGAGCGGCCGGTCGCCGGGCCGGTGATCGAGGAGATCCGACTGCCCGACGGAACCGTGACGCCGTTGCGTGTCGTCGTCGATGATCCGGACCGGCCGATCATGGTGCTCTGGCCCGGACTTGGGGTGCCCGCAGGCTATTTCGACCTGTTCGCCGCGCACTGCGGGCGGCTGGGGGTCAACGTGGTCGTCGGCGATCTGCGCGGTCAGGGTGGCAGCAGGCCGAGGCCGACCGCAGCGAGCCGGTTCGGTCATCACGCTCTCGCGTCCGAGGACACCCCGGCCGCGGTCGAGGTGGCCCGCCGGTACTGTCCGTCGGCGCCCCTGTATGTCGCCGGACACTCGATGGGCGGGCACATCGCCTCGATGTTCGTGGCCCGCAATTCGGTTCGCCACGATCACGACGTCGCCGGCCTGGTACTGATCGCGTCCGGTGTGCCGCACTGGAAGCTCTATCGTGGCGGGATGGGTGTGCTGGCCACGGTCGGTCCGCTGGCCATGCACCGGGTTTCGAAGGCGCTGGGATACTGGCCGGGAACCGCGATCGAGGGATACGGCCGGCAATCACGTGTGTTGATCCGCGACTGGACCTACCTCAATCGACACGGGCGGTTCTCGCCGCGTGGCGCCGACGTCGACTACGAGCAGGCGATGGCCACCATGGAGATGCCGGTGTGTGCGGTCACCGTCGGCGCCGACACCGATGCGCCACCCCGGGTGATGCGTGCACTGACATCGAAGTTCACACGATGTGACGTTGCCGCACAGCATATTTCCGCGCCACTCGGACACAATGGGTGGGCGCGGGATCCGCGGGCGCCGGAGATCGTGACGCGATGGATCGCCGATGTTCGTTGACCGTGCGCGTGTACCGGCCGAGCCATCGGGCGATGCGGCGTCCTGGCTGACCGAGGTGCCGGCGCTCGCGGCGGTCGTCGGTGGCAGACCGATCGAGTTCACCGCGCCGCTCACATTCTTCGTGGGGGAGAACGGGTCCGGGAAGTCGACGCTCGTGGAGGCGATCGGCGAACGGTTCGGACTCGATCCGCGTGGCGGGCGTGCCGCCATCGTCGGCGGGAACCGGGATCTGCCGAAATCTGCTCTGGGTGAGATCATGTCGCTCGATCTCACCTGGTCGGGGCAGAGCATGTTGCGCGCCCCGCGGGAGGACCGTCAAGGGTTCTTCTTCCGCGCCGAGACGGTCGTGGAGATGAACCGCAGATTCGCGGGCGTCCGCGGGTACTGGGACGGCGACGTCGAACGGCAAAGTCACGGTGAGGGATTCATGAGCATCCTGGACTCGATGCTCACCGAACCCGGCATCTACATCTTCGACGAGCCGGAGTCCGCGTTCTCGTTCACCTCCACACTGCAGTTCCTTGTGACGCTCACCGAACTCGTGGAGATCGGTTCGCAGGTCATCTGTGCGACCCACTCGCCGATCCTGACCGCCGCGCCGGGCGCACAGATCATCGAGATGTCCGAGGACGGGCCGGTCGACGCCGACTGGGAGGAACTCGACCTCGTCCGGCACTGGCGACGATTCCTCGACGATCCGCGGAGCTATCTGCGGCACCTGTAGATGTCGATGGTGGCTCGTGTGCCGGGAGTTGCGCGGACTGTGGATGCGAACCTGCCTGTGGACAACGCGTCATACCGGGCTGTGCTGTCGGCTCAACGGGTTAGTCTCGTGCCCAGTTGATCTCACTCGGGCGCACGCCATTGATGACGGACACACGATCACGTCCTGTCACTTCCAGCCGAAGGTGCTCGCCGCATGCACTCCTTGTTCGCTCCCGCAGACGACGCGGCGCTCACTGCGTTGCTGTCGTCGGAGGATCCGAATGAGGTCGCGCGGACACACCTGCGGCTGAGTCGCCGTCACGAGGCCCGTGCCGTGGTCCTGAGCCATCGGATCGGCGAATCGGTGTACAACGAGATGCTGCACAGTCAGCAGCAGACCGGGCGCATGTCGCTGCGGAAGGCTGCCGAGAAGGCGGCCCTCGGTGAGGTGTCCCTGCAGATGGGGATCTCGCGAACCAAGGCGGGGACCTGGCTGGCACTGGGTGAGGCGCTGCAACAGTTCCCGAAGATCCTGGCCGCCTACCTGGAGGGCGATCACAGTACTCATCGGGTGCAGAAGCTGGTGCGTGCCGCGCAGATCGCGCCGGATGCGGACATCACCGAGGACATGGTGGGTGAGCAGGCCCCGTCAGGTGATGGCGGCGGAGACGTCGACCACGGTGCCGGCGACGGCAGCGATGGTCTGGAGCTGACACTGGACGATCTGGTAGTCGACGGGGAGGGCCGGCCTGGTGCCGAGAGCGATTCCAGCGATCCCGCTGCCGAGGACCAATCCGCTGCGGACGCCGACGGCTCGGGCGACGAGTCGGGTCCCAGCGACCGCGAGGCGGACATCGACTTCGAGGATCTGGCACTCGAATTGGCGTCGCGGCCCATCACCGACACGGACCTGGTCGACGCGCTCAACGGTCTGGTGATCAGCCTCGATCCCGATCGTGCCGCCGAGGTCCGCGAGGAGTTTGCCGAGGAGTGGCAGAACGTCGTCATCACCGCGGACGCCGCGGGGCACGCTGTGATCGAGGCACGCGCACCCGCAGAACACGGTGTCCACCTCGGCAACCGATTGTCCTCGATGGTCTCCGAACGGGTCTGTCCCGCTGATCCCCGCACCGTCGGACAGCGCAGGGTCATCGCCCTCGCCGAGCTGATCGGGATTCCGGAGGCGCGGCTGTCGTGCTCGTGTGGGCGGAGAAACTGTCGTGCTGCCGCGAATCGTGAGGAAGAACCTCGGCGTGAGGCGGAGACCGGGGCGCGCACAGGCGATTCGCGGGCGGGGAAGCCCAGGGCGAGTGCGGCCGATACCGGTGCCGGCAGGGAAGGCGGCGGCGGGGGCGGTGATGGCGCCCATGCGGGTGTCGTTGCTGATCCCGATGCTGGTGCCGGCGTTGGTGCTGGGCGCGTTTCCGGTGCCGGTGCCGGTGTCGGTGTCGGTGTCGGTGTTGACAGCGGTGTCGGTGATCGTGGCGCTTCTGGTGCTGCCGCCGGTACGGCTGACGGTGCCGCTGTCGGCCGCGGTGTGGCGACCGGCGTTCCCGAATGCGCTCAGTCCGAGGCCTCAGTCGATGGCCGCCTCGAGGCTGAAGCCATTGCGGGACAGTCGGTCGCCGCAAGCTCATCGGCCATCGAGCGTTCCGAGCTGGTTCAGCCCACGCCGCTGACGATCATCGTCGATCCCACCGGAGCAAGCCCGCCACGGCTCCGCGGATATGGTTCCATCGACCCGGCCAAGGCCGCCGAACTCGCCGAGCATGCGACGATCCTCAGCCCGCGGCAACCGCGGGTGGCGTCGTCCGGTCTGATCATCACCGACCGCGGGGCGCCGCCGGTCGATCCCGCCGGGCACGGAGGCTTCGCCCAGCCACCTCCGGGTGCGCTGACGTACGCACCGTCGGCGGGGCTGCGCGGCGACGTGGAGTGTTCGGACAGAACGTGTCGGTATCCGTTGTGCACCAAGCCTTCTCATCTGTGCCAGCTCGATCATCTGGTGCCGTTCAACCATGCCGATCCGTTGGCGGGCGGTTGGACGGTGCTGGACAACCTGATCCCGCTCTGCCTGCCCGATCATCAACGGAAGCATTTCGGCCTGTGGATTCCGACGATGCGTATCGACCGGACCATCGTCTGGCGTGATCCGAGAACCGGGTACGAGCTGACGACGTATCCACGGTGATCGCGCTCTGGGGACGGCCGGTGGTCTGCGGCAGGAACCCGGACGGGGACGATGGCCAAAGGTAGGTACGGCCGGTGACACACCTCGGATGTCCGACCTCGGTTGCCCACGCCAAACCGACATACGATGGGCACGGTCGGTCGAGGGTGAGAGGTGCCGCCGATGATCGAGGCCATACGAGCGCGCACGCCGCGTCGATGGTTCGTCGCAGTGTGGCGATACCTGCGCAGCGCTCCGCTGGCCTTCCTCTGGCTGGCCGTGCTGCTGGTGACGACGATCGTCCAGCGAACACTCACCCCGCACGAACTCGATCGGCTTCTCGGTGAACGCTCGACGAATCTTCACCATCTGAGCACCGACCCGCTCGATGTCCTCGTCACCAGTCTCTTCTGGATCGACGGCGCGTATTGGTTGCCCTACCTCATCCTGTTCTGCCTGTTCCATCGACCGGCCGAGCGGTGGCTAGGGTCTCCACGCTGGGTGATTGTCGGTCTGAGTGCCCACGTCATCGCGACGTATCTCAGTGAAGGCCTCCTCGGCCTGGCGATCCGCAACGACGCCGCCAGTACCACTCTTATCAACACGACCGACGTCGGTGTCAGTTACTTCCTGGCGGCGATCGTGGGTGTCCTGACGTATCACATCGCCTATCCGTGGCGCTGGATCTATCTCGCCGGCATCCTCGGGGTGTACGCGCTGCCGCTGCTCGTCGACGTCGACTTCACTGAGATCGGCCATCTGACGTCACTGCTCATCGGTCTGGCGTGGTACCCGATCACCCGCCACCCGAATGGACCGCCGCCGTGGGATCCGCTGACCACCGCGCGTCGGCTGGGGCGCCTGGGTCACTCCGGCGCGAGCGTCCGCCACAAGAACTCGTAGGCCAGCGCCGACTTGAACGCCGCCTGCTTGTTGTCGGCCGCGCCGCCGTGCCCACCCTCGATGTTCTCGTAGTAGGCCACCTCGTGGCCCAGCTCCTCCAGCCGCGCAACGAGTTTGCGTGCGTGACCCGGGTGCACGCGGTCGTCACGCGTGGACGTGGTCACGAGAATATGCGGGTAGTCGACGCCGCGCTGAACGTTCTGATACGGCGAGAACGGCTTCATGAACGCCCACTGCTCCGGATCGTCGGGATCACCGTACTCGGCCATCCACGACGCACCGGCGAGCAACAGGTGATAGCGCCGCATGTCGATCAGCGGCACCTGGCAGACGAGCGCGCCGAACAGTGCCGGATAACGGGTCAACATGACGCCCATCAGCAGACCGCCGTTCGAACCACCCTGCGCACCAAGCTGTTCGGGTGTCGTCAATCCCTCCGATACCAGGGCTCGCGCCACACTGGAGAAGTCCTCGTACACCTTGTGACGGCCGGCCTTCTGCGCCTGCGTGTGCCACGACGGGCCGTACTCACCGCCACCGCGGATGTTGGCGATCACATAGATCCCCCCGCGGGACACCCAACCGCGTCCGGCGACCGCCATGTAGCCCGGCGTCAGCGAATTCTCGAATCCTCCATAGCCGTACAGCAGCGTCGGTCCCGACTGCACATCCGACCGTCGGACGACGAAGTACGGGACGGCCGTGCCGTCATCTGAGGTCGCGAATCGTTGTTCGGCGACGACGTCATCGGCGTCGAAGAACGCAGGCGACTGCTTGATCACCTCGACGGAATCGCCGGAGTCGCCGTACAGCAGGCTCGGCGGGGTGGTGAACGAGCTCGCCGACCAGAAGACCTCATCCGAATCGTCCGGGTCGGTGTCGAGCACCGATATCGTCGCCAGTTCCGGCAATCCGGTCGTCGCGATCTCCTCCCAGGTGCCCATGACCACCGTCGACACCTCAGTCTGGACATCGCGCAACGTGGTCAGGATCAGATGCGACCGGGTGAACGAGTAGTCACTCAGACTGGTGTGTGCATCCGGCGCGAACAACACCGTTGCAACGCGACCGCCGACGAGGAACTCCTCGTACTCGAACACCAGGAGAGTGCCCGCGGCGTAACTCTGGTCGCCGATCACCCATTCCGACCGCGGCATCACGAACAGCCAGTCCCAGCGCACCGCCGAGTGTGCATCGGTCGGCACGTCGATGCGGATGAGCTCACCGTCGCGGAGCTCATACCGCAGAGCGTTGAAGAAATCGGTGGAGCGGCTCGCGAAATGGCGCTCGTAGCCGGGGGTGTTGTCGTAACCCGCGCCCGCCGACACGTCGTCGACCTCACCCGCGTAGACCTCCACCGCCTCCGACAGCGGCGTTCCACGCGTCCACCGCTTGGTGATGCGCGGGTAGCCGGACGTGGTCAACGACGATGTCCCGTCGGGCTGCTCACCGAAATCCGTGCCGACGTAGACGGTGTCCCGATCGATCCACCCGATCGACGACTTGTTCTCCGGCAGCACGAAACCGTCCTCGACCCAGCGACGCGTCTGGAGGTCGAACTCGCGCACCACCGTCGCGTCCGCTCCGCCGCGCGACAGCGACACCAGCGCGTGCCGGTACTCGGGCCGTAACACCGTCGCCCCGGACCACACCCAGTTCTCCTCCTCTGCGGCAGCGAGAGCATCGACGTCGATCACGACGTCCCACTCCGGTGCATCGGTGAGATACGACTCCAGGGTGGTCCGCCGCCACAGACCCTTGGGGTTGGCGGCGTCCCGCCAGAAGTTGTAGAGATGGCCGCCGCGACGCCGCACGTACGGGATCCGGTCGTCGGTGTCCAGGACCTCGAGAGCCTCCGCCTCCAATACCGGGAACCGGCTGCCCGAGCTCAGAGCCGAGACCGTGGGGTCATTGTGCGCACGCACCCACTCGAGCGCATCGTCGCCGGTGACCTCCTCCAGCCAGATATAGGGATCCTCAGGAGCAGAGTTGGCCGCATCGGTCGTCATCGGGGTCCCTTCCGCGGCATCCGGCGCGACGTCTCGTGCTCAGCGCGTCCGCTCTCATGCTGCATTTTCGTGCGATTCATTCCTCCGCGACCCTAATGGGTCACGAGTGAGGAGGTCGGCGGCGGCAGGTGACGATACCGGGTGCGTTCGCGACAACTCAGACGCGCAACCCCGAAGGCCCGCCGACCCAGGCATGCCGGTCCGGCCGGCAGGCTCGACGTGATGCGCGCCGTGATCACCGCGACCTCGACTCCACCCGCGGCACCCGCGACGAGGCTGGTGGAGGCCTTCGTCCACGGCGAGGACATCCGCCGGCCACTCGGGATCACCGGTGGGTACCCGCCGGCGCCGGTCGTGGAGGCGCTGTGCCACCAGGTGGAGGCGTCGGGTCTCGATGGCGGCGGGAAGCGGCGCGTCAGGGGGATGCGCCTCGTGGTCACCGAGACCGGCGCGACGATCGGCGACGACGACGCTGCGGGCGCCGAGGTGCGCAGCCGCGCGATCGACCTGTTGCTCGCGGTGTCCGGCCGCGCCGTGTCGGCCGACGCGTTCGACGGACCGGGCGCGGCGCGCCTGTGCGACGAGCACGGCCGCCGACCACCAGCCGCGTAAACCGCCTGCCCCCGGCCGCAACGCTGCGCGTCGGGTTACCCACCTGCCCGCCCTATCGCTGCGCGTCGCCCTATCGCTGCGCGTCGCCCTATCGCTGCGCGTCGCCCTACCGCTGCGCGTCGCCCTATCGCTGCGCGTCGCCCTATCGCTGCGCGTCACCCCACCGTTGCCCGTCACCCATCGCTGCGCGCCGCGTCGCCTCCCGTCGCCCGTTCCGCCCACTGGATGACACACGCGGCCCCCGCGCCTCCCGTCCGACCGCAACCGCCTGATTGCCATGCCACGCCGGAGATGGGTCGATACGCTGATGCGCGGGTCGGATGGTGAAGTGCCACGAGCGGCACGTGTCGAGGAAGTAGGTACGACGGATGGTCGTCCACACTCGTTCCCGGCGTCGTCGCGCTGTCACCGCCGTGACGTCCCTCATCGCCGTCGGTGTGATGGCCGCCGCCTGCGACTCGGGTTCCACCGGTTCGGATGCGGTGTCGTCATCGTCGTCTGCTGCGCCGGCCCAGGCCAATCCGCAGGCGGCGGTCGCGCAACCGCTGCCCGACAACGCCATCGACAACGCGCTGGGCAAGCTCGACGGTCTCGTCGACTCCCTCATGTCATCGACGAAGATCCCGGGCATGGCGGTCGCTGTCGTCCACGGCGGCAAGACCGTCTACGCGAAGGGCTTCGGTGTCAAGGACATCGGTGTCAAGGACATCGGTGCGACTGCCGGCGCAGGTTCGAACGGCTCGGCGAGCCGCTCGACCGCCGCCGGCGCGAGCCCGACCAGCGGCTCCGGCGGTACCGGCGACAACAAGATCGACGCGGACACCGTCTTCCCGCTCGCCTCGATGTCCAAGCCGATCGGCTCCACCGTCATCGCCAAGCAGGTCACCGACAACGTCGTCGGCTGGGACACCCCCGTCGTCGCCAATCTCCCCGGATTCGCCCTCTCCGATCAATACGTGACGCAGAACGTGACGGTCGCCGACATGTACTCGCACCGATCGGGCCTGCCCGACCATGCCGGCGACAAGCTCGAGGACATGGGCTACGACCGGCAACAGATCCTCGCCCGGCTGCGCTACGTGCCCCTCGACCCGTTCCGCATCACGTACAACTACACGAACTACGGTGTCACCGCCGCGGGCGAGTCGGTCGCACGGAAGGCCGGATCCGACTGGGAGACCTTGTCGGAGAACGCTATCTACGGTCCGCTGGGGATGAACCACACCAGCTCACGATTCAGGGATTTCGAGGCAGAGCCCGACCGGGTCGTCGGGCACGTCAAGGTCGACGGCACCTGGGTACAGACCCCGGCCCAACGCGATCCCGACCCGCAGGCACCGGCCGGCGGTGTGTCGTCGTCGGTGAACGACGTCGCCAAGTGGCTGACCATGCTTCTCGGCAACGGCACCTACAACGGGAAGCAGATCGTCGCCGAGAAGGCGCTGATCCCGGCGGTGACACCCGAGATGGTCTCGTCGCCATCGCATTCCGAGGACTCCCGCGCCGGTTACTACGGCTACGGATTCAACGTCAGCGTCACCGAAGGCGCGCGGACCACCTTCAGCCACGCGGGTGCCTTCTCGATGGGTGCGGGCACGAACTTCCTCGTCCTGCCGTCCGCCGACGTCGCGATCGTCGCACTCTCCAACGCATCCCCCATCGGTGCGGTGGACGCCCTGTGCGGGGAGTTCTCGGACCTGGTCCAGTTCGGCGAGGTGCGCCACGACTGGCGCACCCTGTACGGCGACGCATACGAGGCGATGGCGCAGCCGTCGGGAAGTCTGGTCGGGCAGAAGCCGCCGGCGAATCCCGCACCGGCCCCGCCGGCGGCGTCGGTGGTGGGGACCTACCAGAACGACGTGTACGGTCCGGCGGTGATCCGGGAGGAGAACGGCGCACTCGTCCTCGCCATGGGGCCTGGCGGCGTGACGACCCACGAACTCACCCACTGGGACGGCAGCTCCTACACGTTCCCCCTGCGCAACGAGAACGCCGAACTGGGCTCGATCTCCAAGGTCGCCGTGGACGGACCTCAGATGACGATCGAGTACTACGACGACGACCTGTCGAACGGAGTGTTCACTCGCTCCTGATCGTCGTCGCCTCCGCGACGAGCGGATCCGGCACCTCCCCGGTACGGACGGGGCACCGGGTGTGCGAATAGATCGTCGGCATGCACAGATTGCAGTGCACGCACCGCGAGCGCGCGGTCGGATCGGACTGGATGCGCAGGGGCAGGCCGGGTTCGCGCAGTAGTGCGCGCCCCATCGCGACGAAGTCGAAGCCCTCGGTCAAGGCCAACTCCATCGACGGTCGATCCGTGATGCCGCCCAACAGGATCAGCGGCATGCGGACGGCCGCACGCAGCTGTCGCGCGAGTGGCAGCAGATAGGCGTCGTGATAGTCGTAGTGCTTCAGGAACATCGGGCCCGTCGCCTTGAGTCCGAGTCGCATCGCGCCGCGGAACGCATCCGCGAACTCATCGCGCGGCGGGTCGCCGTGGAACAGATACATCGGATTGAGCAGCGAGCTGCCGGCGGTCGGCTCGATGGCGTCGAGGTGCCCGTCGGACTCCAGGAGTTGCGCGACCGCACAGGCCTCGTCGACGCCGAAGCCGAGACGCCCGGCGCCGTCGTACATGTTGAGCTTCGCCCAGATCGCTGCTTGGTCGCCGACCTCCTCGCGGACGGCCTCGACGACCTCGCGGGCGAATCGGGCGCGGTTCACCAGGCTTCCGCCATATTCGTCGCGTCGGTGATTCAACAACGGCGACAGGAAACAACTGATGAGATAGTTGTGACCGCAATGGATCTCGAGCCCGTCGAATCCCGAGTCCACGGCGATCCGCGCGGCCTGCCGGAAGGTGGCGAGCATTTCGGAGATGCCGTCGGCATCGAGCTTGCGCGTGACCGACATCCCCATCGGCGCCGGGATGCGCGACGGCCCGAGCGCCTTGCGCCGATTGGACACCGAGTTGGCCACCGGGCCGGCATGGCCCAATTGTGCTGCGGCGAAAGCCCCTTCGGCGTGGATCGCCTCGGTCAGGCGGGTCAGTCCGGGCACCGCCTCGCCGCGCAGCCAGATCTGATGGCGGTCGGTGCGTCCCTCGGGGGAGACGGCGCAGTAGGCGACGGTGCTCATCGCGACGCCGCCCGCGGCGACCTCGCGATGGAAGTCGATCAGGTCGTCGGTCACCAGTGCATCCGGCGTGGCCCCCTCGAAGGTCGCGCACTTGATGAGGCGATTGCGCAGGGTCAGCGGGCCGAGCCGGGCCGGGGTGAACGGGTCGGGCGCGGTCATCAGGTCTCCTCGGGAAGGTCGGGTTCGACGGTGTGCGCAGGCGCGGGACGGATCGGGACCGGCGCGGACAATCCGGCGACGACGAAGTCGCCGAGCGCCGAGAGGGCCGCGTCGGACAGCGGCTGGTCGCCGGCGAACCGGCTGAGGATCAGCTCGAAGGCGAGCCCCCACCGTCGGCGTGCGTCGTCGTCGGAGAGTCCGTCCACGAGGCGGGGGAGAATGCGTGACCACTGATCGATCCGGAACCACGGCTGGGTCCACGACGCCTGGGGATGCGACAGGACGAATCGGGACAGCAGCCGGAGATGGAGACGCCCGACCGGATCCTGCTGGATGTCGACGAAGGGGGCGAGCACGACATCGACCAATCGGACGATGTCGTCCGTCGACGGATCGAAGCGATCGAGCGGATCACTCCACATCGGGCCCATGCGGTCCTCGAGGAGTTCGACGGCGAGGCGGTCCTTCGAGCCGAAGTGATAGTGGACCGCCGCGGGGTTGGCGTCGGCGGCCGCGCAGATCGCACGGACGGAGACATTGTCGAAACCGTCGGTCAGGAACAACGACTCGGCGGCGGCGAGGAGGGCGATACGGGTGGAGCCGGTGCGGGTCGGCGACGGCGTTGGGGGCACCCGTCGATCAGACCACAGCTCCATCAACGATTCAATCATTGATTGATGATTGTCAGCAGGAGCGAAAGGCCCGGGAAAGTTACTCCTCGGTACGGGGGACGCCCTGCGGTGTCACCGACCCGCGACGTACGCTGGCAGTCGTGGCTGAACACTTTCAAACAGTTGTATTGGGTGCAGGTCCAGGTGGGTATGTGGCCGCGATCCGGTCCGCCCAGCTCGGCATGAAGACCGCCGTCATCGAAGAGAAGTACTGGGGCGGTGTTTGTCTCAACGTCGGATGTATCCCCTCCAAGGCACTCCTCCGGAACGCCGAACTGGCCCACATCTTCAATCACCAGGCGAAGACCTTCGGCATGTCCGGGGATGTCTCGTTCGACTTCGGCGCGGCATTCGACCGCAGCCGCAAGGTGTCGGAGGGGATCGTCAAGGGCGTCCACTTCCTGATGAAGAAGAACAAGATCACCGAGATCGACGGGTACGGGAAGTTCAAGGACGCCAAGACGATCGTCGTCGGAGATCGCGAGATCACCTTCGACAACGTCATCATCAACACCGGTTCGACCGTCAAGCTGCTGCCGGGTGTCGAGCTCTCCGACAACGTCGTCACCTACGAGACGCAGATCCTCACCCGTGAGCTGCCGAAGTCGATCGTCATCGTCGGCGCCGGCGCCATCGGCATGGAGTTCGGTTACGTGCTCGCCAACTACGGCGTCGACGTCACCATCGTCGAGTTCCTCGACCGCGTGCTGCCCAACGAGGACGTTGACGCGTCGAAGGCCATCGCCAAGGAATACAAGAAGCTCGGCGTCACGGTCCTCACCTCCACCAAGGTGCAGACCGTCACCGACAACGGCGACAACGTCACCGTCAGCTACAAGGACGCGAAGGACAACGACGGGGAGATCACCGTCGACAAGGTCCTCATGTCGGTCGGGTTCGCCCCGCGCGTGGAGGGCTTCGGTCTGGAGAACACCGGCGTCGAGCTGACCGACCGTGGTGCCATCGCGATCGACGACTTCATGCGCACCAATGTCGAGGGCATCTACGCGATCGGTGACGTCACCGCGAAGCTCATGCTCGCGCACGTCGCCGAGGCGCAGGGAGTCGTCGCCGCGGAGGTCATGGCGGGTGCCGAGACGATGACACTCGGCGACTACCGCTTCATGCCGCGCGCCACCTTCTGCCAGCCCCAGGTCGCATCATTCGGCCTCACCGAGGCGCAGGCCAAGGACGAGGGCTTCAACGTCAAGGCGACGACCTTCCCGTTCAGCGCCAACGGCAAGGCCCAGGGGCTGGGCGAGACCGCGGGGTTCGTCAAGCTGCTGACCAACGAGGACACCGACGAGTTGCTCGGCGGACACCTCGTCGGCGACAACGTCTCCGAGATGCTCCCCGAGATGACCCTCGCCCACAAGTGGGACCTCACCGCCAAGGAACTGGCCCGCAACGTGCACACCCACCCGACCCTGTCGGAGGCCATGCAAGAAACGTTCCATGGCGCGATCGGGCACATGATCAACCTGTAGCGCGCGTGTCACGAGGGTGTCCCGGCCGGCGAGGCGTGGCGCCCACGATCCCACTTTCCGATCGATCGACGCGGCGGTGAGCCGACCACCCGATGACCGACCTCGGTACCGTCAGGTGATGGCCACCGGAGAACGCACCCGCGACTGGGTGCCGCCGTGGCCGCTCGACATCGGCGCGACGGTCGGGATGCTGCGTCGCGGCGCCGGCGACCCGTCGTTCACCTATGGTCGCGACGGATCGGTCTGGCGGGGCGTCCACACGCCGGACGGGCCGGGCACGCTGACGATCCGGTCCGACGGTACGACGATCAGCGGTCGGGCGTGGGGCTCCGGTGCGGAGTGGCTGCTCGACCAGATGCCCGATCTGCTCGGCGCCCGTGACGACCCGGCCGCGTTGACCCCGCGCGACCCCGTCGTCGGTGAGCTCGTCCGGCGTTCGGAAGGTCTGCGGATCGGCCGCACCGACCGCGTCTGGGAGGCGTTGGTGCCGGCGATCCTCGAGCAGAAGGTGGTGGGGGCGGAGGCGTTTCGAGCATGGCGGTACCTGGTGCGCAGATTCGGTGACCCGGCGCCCGGACCGGTTCCGGACACGATGCGCGTTCCACCCCCGCGTGAGGAGTGGGCCCGGATCCCCGGTTGGGAATGGCACCGCAGCGGCATCGAACCGGTCCGGATGCGCACCATCCGGGGCGCGACGGCGATGGACGTCGAGCGGCATCCGGACCGACTACGGATGCTCCGGGGGGTCGGGCGCTGGACCGAGGCCGAGACACGTTCGCGGGCGGTCGGCGACCCCGACGTCGTCAACGTCGGCGACTACCACATCCCGACGTTGGTGGGTCTGACGCTCATCGGCGAACCGGTCGACGACGACGGAATGCTCGAACTACTGGAACCCTATGCGGGACAACGCCAACGGATCATCAGGATGGTGGAGCGGCACGGTGCTCGCCCGGAGCGACGCGGACCGCGGATGACCGTCCGCGATTACCGGTCCTTCTGACCCGAACCTGCGGGGCGGTCACGACCCGGGCCGACGACGCCCAGGCACCGCAATTTGCCGATCGTGCCCAGTTTTTCGCCGATCGTGCCCGGTTCTTCGCCGACCGTGCCCTGCCACTCCCTCGGGATCCGGCATCGACGGCGACGGGACGCGCCTGGCTCGGCTCGACGGTGGGTCAGCCGGGTTTGACGGCGATCACGTACTGCCCCTGCCCCGTGATGGTCTGCTCGACGTGCTCGGCTCCGGCCGACCGGAGTCGTTCGATGATCTCGTGTCGCCCGAAGATGCGGTAACCGGAGGCGCCGGCGACGGCGCGTACACCGGGCAGCGCGTCGAGCTCGGTGCTGACCGAGGTGAAGACGACGATCTCGCCACCGGGTCGCGCCACGCGCACCAGCTCGTCGACCACCGGCAGCGGATCGGGGATGAGATAGAGGGCGGCCAGGCAGGTGACCGAGTCGAAGGTGTTGTCCGCGAACGGGATCGCGTGCGCATCGGCGCGGATGTACCCGGCGCGCGGTCCGGCGTTGGTGCGTGCGGCCATGGACAGCATGGCGGGGGAGAAGTCGATTCCGATGCACCGGCCGTCACCGGTCAGTCCGTCGGCGACCCGGCGCGTGTAATTGCCCGGCCCGCAGGCGACGTCGAGCACCAACCGCTCACCCGGGCGTGACAGATAGGCGGTGAGGGCGCGGTCGAAGTCTGCGGTGCCGGTACCACCCAGGCTGAACAACCGGGTGAAGACCGGACGCCATAGCCGCTCGTACACGTGAGAGAACACTGGGTTGCGCATCAGCTGCTGCGCAGGTGAATCCATGACCGCCTCGCCTCCCCTGCGATGGTCGGGATGCGTTCAGACCCGCGTATCTCGTTGCACGCGTAGCGTTCCGATGGTCGTCGCGAGCATGTCGTATTGGCCCACCAGCAGGACGAACGCGATGAGCCGGCGCTCGTCGAGGTGTCGCGCGAGGGCCGCCCATGTCAGATCCGAGATGTCCTGGGTGCCGACGAGCTCGTCGGTGGCGAGCAGCAGGGACCGCTCGCGGTCGCCCCAGCCGGCGTCCGGTCCCTCGATCACCCGGTCGAACAGTTCACCCGTGATCCCTGCGCGGGCACCGAGTCGCCGGTGGTGATCGAGTTCGTAGTCGCATGCGCGCAGATGAGCGACCCGGATGATGATCATCTCGCTCTCTGTCCGTGACAAAGCCCCGAACGGCATCAGCCGCGCCCCGAAATGCAGCCACGCGCGGAACAGACCCTTGGCGCGTCCGAGGGTGGAGAAGATGTGGGCGTCGGCGACGCCGATCGTGCGGGCGGCACCGCGCGCGAAGATCCAGTTGATCGGACCGAGGTCGCGCAGACCGCCCGGTGCGACCCGAGGAGTGCTCATGGGTGCCACGGTAGACTACCGGGACTATGACGAGCACCACACAGCGAACGTTCACCAGTGTCGACGAGATGAAGGCGGCGATCGGGGAGGACCTCGGTTCGGGGGAGTGGTTGGAGATCACCCAGGACCGGGTGAACGCCTTCGCCGACGCCACCGGCGACCACCAGTGGATTCATGTGGATCCCGAACGCGCCAAGGACGGACCGTTCGGTGCGCCCATCGCCCACGGTTTCCTGACGCTGTCCTTGCTCCCGGTGCTGGCCGGCAGCATCTTCACGGTCGACGGCCCGAAGCTCGTCATCAACTACGGCATGAACAAGGTGCGCTTCCCGAGTCCCGTACCGGTCGGCTCCCGCATCCGCGCCAACGCCGTCATCACCTCGGTCGAGCAGACCGGCTCGGGCGTGAACATGGTCGTCAAGAACACCGTCGAGATCGAGGGCGCCGACAAGCCCGCCTGCGTCGCCGAGAACGTCCGCGTCCTCGTCTACTGAGCGACCGACGGACCTGCTGATCCGGCCTAACGCGGCGCCCGCGGACAACCATCGGTCGGCGGACGACCCGCCAGGCGGGCCTCGAGCCAGTGCATCGTGTCCTCGAAGGCGACGAACACCGTCGTCATGTGTTCACCCGGATAGTCGCGATACGTCGCGTTGACCCCGAGCCGGCATTGTTCGTCGAACAGTGAGCGCGCCTGACTCGCCGGAATCCACCACTCCTGCGCCCCGTGATAGACGTAGACCGGCATCGCGGCGGCATCGCCGGCCATGTCGGTGATCGTGTAGATCCGTTCGGCCACCGGCGAATGGAACGGGTCGGGGCTCGTCGACAACACCTGCGTCGGGACGAACGTCAGCCCGAAGTATCCCATCGTGCTGGTGCACAGGTTCTTCAGGACGGAATTGATCGACAGCCATCGAGCGAGGTTGTTGGCCATCGGCAACACTTCTGGACGTTCCCGGGCGATGCCGAGGATCGCGGCGTGGAAGACGCCGGTACCCAGGTTCGCGTTCATGCTCGACGCCAGCACCCGGTAGTCGGCGGGCACGCCGCCGATCGCCGCGCCGACGAACCGCGGAACGAGCTCCGGTGCGTACGAGGTCACCAGCTTGGCGGTCGCGTTGGTCGCGATCGCGCCGCCCGAGTAGCCGATCATCGCGACGGGTCCGCGCGCGAAGTCGTCGGTGTCGATGCCGGCGGCACCACGAATCGAGTCGAGCACCGCGTGAGCGGCGACGTACGGTTCGGCGTAGGCCATCCGCGGACCGGTGTGATCGGGGATGATCACGGCATACCCGCGGGCCAGCGCGTCCTGGGTGACCGGCGGTCGGATGTCGGTGCTGTTGGTGTCGGGCGTCTCGCCGTGCGAGAGCATCCACCCGGCGGTGCAGCGGGCGCCGAGGGCGACGATCGGCAGATTGTTCACCAGGATCGGGCGGGCACCCGGGCCCGACCACGCTGTGGGCGGCACCAGGATGGTCGCGGTGGCGAACGACGGAAGGCCGCGCGCGTCGCGGGAGGCCACCTTGATCTGGCGCGCAGACCCGACCCGCGCCTTCAGCAGGACGCTCGCGACGCGGGTCACGTCGCGGTTCGCGAGGATCTCGCCCGGTAGACGGTCGGCGAGGTCTGCGGGCCAGTCGTCGAAGAACGCGTCGCCACTCGGCGACGGCATCACGGCCTCGCGGAACTCCTGCAGTTCGTGATCGGCGTCGGGGGTGACCGACCGCGCCGGTATGGACCGCAGGTGCGGGATCGGCGGCGGGGGGATCATCGCGTCGAGATCGGCGGGCAGGTGGGCCGGTGCCGGGGCCAGGTTGGGCGGATCCGCGTGTGCCGCACCGCCGACAGCCGGAATCAGTGCGAGACCGAGTGTGAGTGTCGCCGCCAGGATCACGCTCAGGACCGCGACCCGACACCTCGACGACGCTGTGACCGACGCCGCCACCCCTGCTCCCGTACCCGCATCTGCATATCCGAACCGTCCACCGGCTCCCATCCCCGGCATCTGCGCCCTCCTCGTCCCGGCGATACGCGGGGACGAGAACACCTCTGCCGGTCATCGTGACACCGTGGTCGCACTGCTCAACACCTGTTGCAAGCATCCTAGGCGGGACATTCGGCCGGCGCAGGCAAACCGCGCAGACGCCGGTCGAGCCAATCGAGCGCGCCGGGATAGCCGAGCGCCGCGGCGGAGAGGTGCTCGCCGCACACCTCCCGATAGGACGCTTGCGTCCCCAGTCGGCATTGCTCGCGATGAAGGGCGCGAGCACCCGCCGCGGGTATCCACCATTCGTGGGTGCCCTGACAGATGTAGAGCGGCACCGCCGACACGCGATCCGTCATCCGCGTGACGCGGTAGATGTGTTCGGCGACCCGGGAGCGGAACGGGTCGGCGTCGCGGGACATCAACTGCATCGGCCAGAAAGTCTGTCCCGCAGGCGCTGCCGGCACGGTGCAGACGTTCTTCAGTGGCGAGGTGGCGATCCACTGCGCGAGGTCGTCGGCCATGGTGAGGATCTCGGGACGCTCCCGTGCGATGCCGAATGTGGCGGCATGGAACAGGCCTGCCGCCAGGTTCGCGTTCATGCTCCCGACGAGCATGCGGAAGTCCGCGGGAACCCCACCGAGCGCGGCGCCGACGATCCGCCTGCGCTACTCGGGTGCGTACCCGGCGACCAGTTTCGTCGCGCCATTGGTTGCGATGGCGCCACCTGAGTATCCCGACAGCACGATCCCCGACCGGCCCAACCGTGCGGCGTCTGTTGCGCTCGCCGCGCGGATCGCATCGAGGATGACATGACCTGCGACGACCGGCTCGGTTCAGGCCATCCGAGGTCCCTGATGATCCGGGATCAGCACCGCGTAGCCGCGCGCCAGGGCGAGCTGGGTGGTCGGTGGGATCAGGTCGGTGGGGTTCGTCGCGATCGAAAAGCCATGCGCAAGGTCGTATCCGGGCGTACACGCGGTCCCCAGTGAGTCGATCGGGAGGTTGTTGACGAGGATCGGCAGTGGGCCCCGGCGTTGTGTCCGGGGCACGACGATCGTGGCTGTTCCGAACGTCGCACGATCTCTGACGACGGGACGTAGATGTTGAGCCGGCCCGCCTTGCGAGCCGAGCGTGTCGGTGCTGCGGAACTTGATCAGTCGCGCCGAGGAGATGGGCGCGGTGACCACCGGCGCGGCCGTGCGGGTGACGTCCCGGGTGGAGATGACCGTGCCCGGACTCAACCGTCCGAGGTCACCGGACCACCGGTCGAACATCGGGATCACCGGTGTGCGATGGCAGTGCGGCCTCGCGGAACTCGAGCATCCGCTGATCGAAACCGTTGGCGTGGCCGCGGATCGGGATGCGGGACAATCGCGGGTACGGTGCCGACGGTATCGCCGAGTCGATGGCCGACGGCACCTGAGGCGGTACCGGCAGCATGTTGGGAGGATCGGCGGGGGCTGGAGCCGCTGTGGCGAAGACCAGGAGCGCGGCCGTGAGAACCACCGCGCCGGACACGGCGCGGGTCGGTGGGGCGAGCGCCGAACGTGCCGCGGTTGTGCAGGAGAAGCGTTGGGCGGCAGCCGGAGACCGTGTTCGCATCATGGAGCACTTCCGGTCGGGCGCGATCAGATCCCCGATGATCGTCTCGCTGGCGCCACGCTACGACGAGGGCGACAGGCGCACGTGCCGGACGCGCGAAGAGGTGCCGCGACTGTCATCCGACCGCGACGCGCGTTGCGCCGGAAGCGGTGCGGCTCAGCTCATCATGTACGGCGAGACGGTGCTGCGGTGTTCGTCGATCGTCAGCGTGGCGCCCAAAGCGGGGAACGCGCGCTGAGGGCAGTTCACCCGCTCGCACACCCGGCATCCGGCGCCGATCGGCGTGATCCGGGCCTGCGGACCGATCTCGAGGCCGTCGGAGTAGATCACGCGCGCGGCGTGGCGCAGTTCGCAGCCGAGCCCGATGGCAAAGGTCTTGCCCGGCTGGCCGAATCGTGCGGCACGCCGCTCGACGGTTCGGGCCACCCAGAAGTAGTCGCGGCCGTCGGGCATCTCGGCGATCTGCGTCAGGATCTTTCCGGGGGAGGCGAAGGTCTCGTACACGTTCCAGAGCGGACAGGTGCCGCCGCTGGACGAGAAGTGGAATCCGGTGGCGGACTGTCTTTTCGACATGTTTCCGGCTCGGTCCACTCGGACGAAGGAGAACGGGATGCCGCGCAGGTTCGGCCGCTGCAACGTCGAGAGCCGATGGCAGACGGTCTCGTAGGACACCGAGTAGAACGCCGACAGACGCTCGATGTCGTAGCGGAAATCCTCTGCCGCACCGTGGAACTGACTGTAGGGCAACACCGCTGCCGCCGCGAAGTAGTTCGCGAGACCGAGCAGGGCCAGCGAACGGGCGTCGTCGCTGGTGAAGTTGCCGTCGTCGGCGAGGCCCTCGAGCAGCTCCCCGTACTCGAGGAAGCACAGTTCTGCGGCCAGCTTCATGGTGCGCTGCCCGGCCGAGAGGGCTGCGGAGAACTCGAGACGGCGGGTCTCCTTGTCGAACCGGTGCAGCGTGTAGTCGCCGAGATCCACGCGGCGCACGATGCTGACGCCGTGCACGTTCTCGAGTCGGTTGGAGATCTCGCGACGGATGTCGGCCGAGTGCATCCGCATCCGGTCGGTCATCTCCTCGGCGGCCACGTCCAGCTCGTGAATGTAGTTGCGGCGCTGGTAGAAGTAATCCCGTACTTCCTCATGGGGTGCGGTGATGGAGCCACGCATGCTGCGGTCGCCGCGTTCGTCGGTCGCCGCGGCGAGCTGGTCGGTGGCGATGCGGTAGCGCTGATGCAGATTCACCATCGCCTGGGCGATCTCGGGGTGCGCGGCGACGACGGCGCTGATCTCGTGGGCATCGGTGGCGCCGGGTGCGGCCTCGACGTCGTCGTCGAGCAACACCTCGCGCAGTTCGGCGACCAGCCGGACAGTGTCCTGCGAGTCGAAGAACTCCTCGTCGATCCCGAACACCTCGGTGATCCGCGACAGCACCGGAACCGTCAACGGTCGGGCGTCGTGCTCGATCTGATTGAGGTACGACGCGGAGATCGACAGGGACTGGGCGAGCGCGACCTGCGACAGGCCGCGCTCGGAGCGCAGCTGACGCAGACGCGATCCGACGTACGTCTTGGTCATGCCACCCTCCCACCGGGGCCGATCGATCGTCGGGGACTCGGTCCGCTCGCGACCACGGGTCCTCGCCCGACCGCAGGCGCCGTCCCGGGGAGGATCCGGCCTGCATGTTCAGGGTACGGTGACCGCGTGCGTCTGAAGGAGGTGCGCCACTCGGCGCCGACCGTCGCGGTCGCCGCAGTCCTCGTCCTCGCCGCCCTGGCCGCCTGTGGCACGAGCACGCCACCCACTCCGGCGCAATCCTCGGCTGTACCGGCCGATCTCCTGCTGTCGCCGGCGGACCTGCCCGGCGGTTTCGCCCCGACACAGCTGTCGGTGGCCGACCTCGTCGCCGGCAATCGCGGTCCGATCGAATCCGCGGCCACCTCGCAGGTCACGCCGTCGGAGTGCACACCGAGCGCCGACGCCGATCTCAACTCCCAGGTCAGGCCCGATGACTCCGCGGTCCTCGCCGCGAGGTCCCGGTCGGGGGCACTGGTCGAACTGGTCACCACCGCCCGCCGCGACATCGAGTCCGACATCCGGGTGACCACCGGTCGCTGCTCGACGACGACCACCGTGATCGGCACGGGCACGATGCGCGGCACCCGGATCGTCACGCGGTACGAGGAGCTGTCGACCCGGGGCCTCGCACACGACTCGACGGCCGTCGAACAATCCCTGGCAGTGCGGTCGACGGCCACGACGACACTGCCCGACGGGGCGGTCAGCTCGCAGATCGGGTACGCGGGGTACGCCATCGTCGCCCGACCGGGCGGCTCGACGGTCACCGTCCAGCTCACCGTGTCCGGCGATGCTCCACCGGCGGCGACGACGCCCACCGACGGCGTCGAGCCGATGCCGGCCGCGACCTTCTCCGGGCTCTTCGACGACGCCGTCACGACCGCCACCCGCTGACCCTCGCGGCCCCGCACGACGTGTCGTGGCGCCGGGGAACGACCTCGGACACGCATCGTCGATGTGAACCCGGTCACACCATCGCTGGAGTTCGTGCAGCGGTCGACGTACGCGGGGTCACTGTGGTCGGTGGATCGGGCATCTATCCGGCCGTGAGAACATGCAGTACGCGCGTACTTTTTGGCGACGAGGTGTCGGTTTTTCACAGATCCAGATTTGCAAACTTTGCAAGACTTTGCCGAACTATGGACCAGTTTTGCAGTAGAAAGGGATTGGACCTGCAGGTTTGTCCTGTGGCACTCTTGTCTCAGACGCCGCCGGAGAACGATGATTTGTTCGCACAATTTGCGTCCGGTTACGGACACAACGGCGCTGTCAGTCAGCAGATCGGCTCGGGCGCCACCGGGTCGAGGCAGGACAACGAAAGCGAAGTAGGCAATGAGCAACGTCGGAAAGCCCCGCACAGCCGCCGAGATCCAGCAGGACTGGGACAGCAACCCGCGCTGGAAGAACGTCAAGCGCGACTACACCGCCGAGCAGGTCGAGCAGCTGCAGGGCTCGGTCGTCGAGGAGCAGACCCTTGCTCGTCGCGGCGCCGAGATCCTGTGGGAGGGCGTGAACGCCGGCGACGGCAGCTACATCAACGCACTCGGTGCGCTCACCGGTAACCAGGCCGTGCAGCAGGTGCGCGCCGGCCTCAAGGCGGTCTACCTCTCCGGGTGGCAGGTCGCCGGTGACGCCAACCTCTCGGGCCACACCTACCCCGACCAGTCGCTCTACCCGGCCAACTCGGTGCCGTCGGTGGTGCGTCGCATCAACAACGCGCTGCTGCGCGCCGACGAGATCGCCCGCGTCGAGGGTGACGACTCGGTCGACAACTGGGTCGTGCCGATCGTGGCCGACGGCGAGGCCGGCTTCGGTGGCGCCCTCAACGTCTACGAGCTGCAGAAGGCCATGATCGCCGCGGGTGCAGCCGGTACCCACTGGGAGGATCAGCTCGCCTCGGAGAAGAAGTGCGGCCACCTCGGTGGCAAGGTGCTCATCCCCACCCAGCAGCACGTCCGCACCCTGAACTCGGCCCGCCTGGCCGCCGACGTCGCCGGCGTCCCGACCGTGGTCATCGCGCGCACCGACGCCGAGGCCGCCACCCTGATCACTTCCGATGTCGACGACCGCGACAAGGAGTTCGTGACCGGCGAGCGCACCGCCGAGGGTTACTACCACGTCAAGAACGGCATCGAGCCGTGCATCGCGCGTGCGAAGTCCTACGCGCCCTACGCCGACATGATCTGGATGGAGACCGGCACCCCGGACCTCGAGCTGGCTCGCAAGTTCGCCGAGTCGGTCAAGGCCGAGTTCCCCGATCAGCTGCTGTCCTACAACTGCAGCCCGTCGTTCAACTGGAGCAAGCACCTCGACGACAGCACCATCGCCAAGTTCCAGAACGAGCTCGGCGCCATGGGCTTCACCTTCCAGTTCATCACGCTGGCCGGCTTCCACTCGCTCAACTACGGCATGTTCGATCTGGCCTACGGTTACGCCCGTGAGCAGATGACCGCATTCGTCGACCTGCAGAACCGTGAGTTCAAGGCCGCCGACGAGCGGGGCTTCACCGCCGTCAAGCACCAGCGCGAGGTCGGCGCCGGCTACTTCGACAACATCGCCACCACCGTCGACCCGACGAGCTCGACCACCGCGCTCAAGGGATCGACCGAAGAGGGTCAGTTCCACTAGGAGCTGGGCCAGCCCGCCTCACTTGCCCGCCTCTGCGGGGCTTTGGCGAACCAGTCAGGCGGTCCGCGGCTTTCGCTGCGGGCCGCCTGCTGGCATATCACGGGCTCTGTTCGTGCCCGGCAAGTTACCCATGTACTCACCAGATCAGTTGTCTCGTCACTCTTTTCAGTGAGCCTGTGTACTAGGAGTTCGTCATGGCAATCGCGAAGATCGCCAGGGTCGGCGTGGTGGGGGCCGGTCAGATGGGGGCGGGCATCGCCGAGGTCTGTGCCCGGGCGCAGACCGACGTGCTCGTCTACGAGGCCAGCCGCGAGCTCATGGCCGTCGGCCGCGCACGCATCCTGCGCTCGCTCGACCGTGGCGTGTCCAGCGGCAAACTCACCGAGCGTGAACGCGAACAGGCGGCCTGGCGCCTGCGGTTCACCTCCGATCTCGGCGACTTCGCCGACCGGCAACTCGTCTGCGAGGCCGTCGTCGAGGACGAGGCGGTCAAGACGCGGATCTTCGCCGACCTCGACAAGGTCGTCACCGACCCCGGTGCCGTCCTCGCGTCGAACACCTCGTCCATCCCGATCATGAAGCTGGGCATGGCAACCCAGAATGCGAATCGTGTCATCGGCATGCATTTCTTCAACCCGGTCCCCGTGCTGCCCCTCGTCGAGGTCGTCACCACACCGATGACGTCCGACGACGTGAGCGAGCGCGCGGAGACCTTTGCACATGACGTGCTCGGGAAGCAGGTCGTGCGGTCCGCCGACCGCTCCGGTTTCGTCGTGAACGCGCTCCTGGTGCCCTACCTGCTGTCCGCGATCCGCATGGTGGAGGGCGGTTTTGCCAGTGTGGAGGACGTCGACAAGGCGATGGTCCTCGGATGTGCCCACCCGATGGGGCCGCTGAAACTCACCGACCTCGTCGGCCTCGACACCGTCAAGGCGATCGCCGACAAGATGTACGAGGAGTTCAAGGAACCGCTCTACTCGCCGCCGCCCCTGTTGTTGCGCATGGTGGAGGCCGGCCGGCTCGGGACGAAGACCGGCCAGGGCTTCTACCGCCACGCCGAGAACGCCTCCGGCGACTGACCCTCCCGCACGACCCGTCGCACGCGAACAGCGGTGCGCCTTTGTCGTGCGTGTAGACGGCAGATCAACTCCGGGTGACATGTGCCACCTGCGCTAGCAGAATGCTTGCATTTGTTAGCAGAACGTGGATACTGGGTATCGGAACCACAGAAATGGCTCGATGCGCCATCGGTACCGACACCGGCTGCACCGGATGGTCTGGGGGGTGATCATCCGATGGTTATTGTGCCGCAACATTTTTGGCAACTGTCGATGCGATGACCGCAAGATCGACCACACACAATCTATCTGGAGGAGTTCGCTGTGAGTGAATCCACCCGCACCCTGGCCAACCCGATCTACGCTGCTGTCGGTGCCGGCGACTACGTCGTCGCGCAGTTCAACGACATCGTCGCGCAGTTGCGTGAGCGGACCGAGTCCGCGACCGAGGCCGCGCAAGCCCGCCTCGAGCAGACCCGCGGCGACGCGCAGGCACGCCTCGACGAGGCCCGTGCCCGCATCAATACCCTGCCCGAAGAGGTCCCGGCGTCGATCGAGGACCTCCGCGGCAAGCTCGCCGGCGATGAGCTGCGCAAGGTCGCCGAGGGGTACCTCGAGTCGGCCACCGGGTTCTACAACTCGCTCGCCGAGCGTGGCGAGGAGACCGTCGAGCGTCTGCGCCAGCAGCCGCTGGTCCAGGAGAACCTGGACCGTGCGGAGAAGGTGTACAACGACGCCGTCGACCTCACCGAGGACACCCTCGGCGTGGTGTCGTCGCAGACCCGCCTCGTGGGGGAGCGCGCCGCGAAGCTGACCGGCCGCGTCAGCAGCCGCGTCGAGGACGTTGCCGCCGACATCGAAGAGGCCGGACAGACCATCAAGGCCGAGGCCGCGGACGCTGCTTCCGAGATCGACGGCGCCGCAGGCACTGTCGAGGCCAAGGGTCGCACCGCCAAGGCGTCGCCGGCCAAGAAGATCGCCGCCGCCAAGAAGGCCCCCGCCAAGAAGGCTCCGGCCAGGAAGGCTCCGGCCAAGAAGGCGACCAGCTGATCTGAGATCGCCCAGCCATCAACGGATTTCGGTTCCGCTCACCACACCCGGTGGGCGGGACCGAGTCGTCTTGCGGGAGTGAGCGGGGGATGGTGCGGGCACGTCAGCCGGGGGAGTGGATGGTCAGGACCGCTGTCGCGCCCGCCGCGCTGCGATAGGTGTGCTCACGATCGCTGATCCACTGCAGCGACTCACCTTGAGTGGCAACCTGTTCGGCACCGACGGGACCGGCGCGCAGATCCCCGGTCACCACGTGGACGTGCTCGACGACGCCCGGTCCGTGCGCCGGGGATGTGCGCACTCCGCCGGGTAGGACTCGTAACCAGACGACCTCGGTGGTGGCGCCGTCGTCGTGGTGCTCGACGTGCAGGATCTGCGCATGCAGGAACTCGCCGCTGCCCTCGGTGCCTGCGGCCTCACCGAGCAGGGCGGTGAGTGGCACCCCGAGCGGGCCCGCCACCGCGTAGAGGGTGTCCAGCGTCGGGTTGCGCTGACCCGACTCGATCTCGGAGAGAGAGCCCTTGCCGATCCCGGCTCGACGGGCCAGCTCCGACAGAGACATCCCGCGATCGCCACGGATCGTCGCGATCCGGCTGCCGACGGCTCGGCGCCGCTCTTCGACCGTCACTGGTGCTCACTTCCACGTCGGTACTCGCCACACGCAACGTTCTGTTTACAGAACGATTCCGGTAGGGTGGCCCGGGTGACCATCACAGCACACACCGGTCGCCAGCAGCCGATCGTCGCGGGCATCGTGACCGCGCTCGTCGGTTTCACGTCGTCGTTCGCCGTGGTCGTCGCAGGTCTGCGGGCCGTCGGCGCGACCGCGGAACAGGCGGCGTCGGGGCTGCTGGCGCTCACGGTGGTGTTCGGACTCGGGATCATCGTGTTGAGTCTGCGGACGCGGGCCCCGATCACCCTGGCGTGGTCGACTCCGGGCGCGGCGATGCTGGTCAGCATGGGCGCCTCGTATCACGCGGGGTGGCCGGCCGCGGTCGGGGCGTTCCTCGTTGTCGGTGTGCTGATCGTCGTGACCGGGTTGGTGCCGGCGCTCGGGGAGGCGATCTCCCGGATACCCACGCCGATCGCGCAGGCCATGCTGGCCGGCGTGCTCCTGACGCTGTGTCTGGCGCCGATGCGGTCGCTCGTGGACGCGCCGGCGCTCGCCATCCCCGTGGTGGTGATCTGGCTGGCCGCGACGCGATGGGTGCCGCGGTCGGCGTTGCCGCTCGCAGTGCTGACCGCGCTCGTGGCGATCGGGATCCACGTGGCGGTCGCCGGTGCCGACGTGGCGTCGGCGACCTGGCTTCCGACGCTGGAGGTCACCGTCCCCGAGTTCGACCCGGCGGCAGTCATCGGCATCGGTGTGCCCCTGTTCATCGTGACCATGGCGTCGCAGAACATCCCGGGTGTCGCGGTGCTGTCGTCGTTCGGCTACGTCACCCCGTGGCGGGCGGCGATGACCGTCACCGGCGCGGGAACCCTGCTGGCCGCACCGTTCGGCGGGCACGCGATCAATCTCGCGGCGCTGTCGGCGGCGCTGTCCGCGGGGGAGGAGGCCGGGCCGGATCGCTCACGACGCTGGATCGCCGCGGTCACCGCCGGGATCAGCTATCTCGTCCTCGCGGCGCTGTCCGGCGTGCTCGTCACCGTCGCCGCCATCGCGCCCGGTGGTCTCATCGAAGCCGTTGCGGGACTGGCGCTCCTGGGTACCTTCGCGGCCGCGGTCGTCGGTGCGTTCACCGCCGCCGGCACCCGCGTGCCCGCCGCCCTGACCTTCATCGCAGCGGCCTCCGGGGTCACGTTCTTCGGTATCGGCGGGGCGTTCTGGGGACTCGTGATCGGGTTGATCGCCCACGCCGTGCTCCACTCGGGCCGGCGGTCTGCCGACGCCGGGCACTGACTCGCTCCGTCAGGGCTCACTCCGTCAGGGCGGCGACCCGCCGCTTCTCCGCCTCGACGTCGAAATCGGCTTTCGGCCAGTCCAGTTCGAGCCCCTCGAGGGCGCTGATGAGGAGTTCGCAGACGGCCAGGCGGGCAAACCACTTGCGGTCGGCGGGGATCAGGAACCACGGTGCCTGATCGTCGTCGCAGCGATCGAAGATCGCCTGGTAGGCCTCGAGATACTCGTCCCAGAAGCCACGTTCGTCGATGTCGCCGGGGTTGTATTTCCAGTGTTTGTCCGGGCGGTCGAGGCGCTCGGTGAGCCGTGCCTTCTGCTCCGCCTTCGACACGACCATCGCGCATTTGATGATCGTCGTCCCGTTCGCGACGAGGTCGCGCTCGAATCGATTGATGATCTCGTAGCGCTTCTCCCACTCCGCCTGTGGCACCAGGTTGTGCACCCGGACCGGCAGGACGTCCTCGTAGTGGGACCGATCGAAGATCCCGATGCGCCCGCCCGCGGGCAGAGCCCGGTGAATGCGCCACAGGAAATCATGGTGCAGCTCTTCGGGAGTGGGCTTGCCGAAGCCGCGGATGGCGAGACCCTGCGGATCGACGAGACCGCCGACGTGACGCACGATGCCGCCCTTGCCCGCGGTGTCCATGCCCTGCAGCACCAGGAGAACCGACCGGTGATCGCCCGCGCGGCCGTTGGCGTACAGGAGCTCCTGCAGATCGGCGAGCGTCTCGCCGCGTTCGACGAGAAGGTCGGCGCCGCGGACCTTGTCGCCGTCGAAACCCGGTGTCGACGCCGGGTCGAACTCGGCGATGGGGCCGGTCTCGGTCACCCGCAGGGATCGGGCGGCTGGCGTGATCCAGCCGTGTGCCGCGTCGTGCTTGCCCATCTGATCGACCTCCTGATGCGTGGGATGCCCTGTCGCGTGGTGACAGAGGCTCAGCTGATCGCCCTCGCGGGTCCACCGTCCGGCGGGAAGAGTGGACCACCCCCGAAGGCCCCGCGGTGGGAGTCCGGTGGTGTTCCGTCGTTGTTGGTGACCCCGTAAGCGATGCCGAGTTCGGCGGTCACCAGTGTGCGGCCGTTGTGGTCGGCCAGGGCGGGATCATCGGCGAGCGCGGCGATCACGCGGCCGACGAACTCGGGATCCTCGGCGCGTTGCAGGGAGAAGCCGGCGAACTCGTCGACACCCAGAGAGAGCAACAACTCGGTGCGGATCAGCCCCGGCCACAACGACACCGCGGTCACCCCGGTCCCGTCGAGGTCGTGGCCCATGTCGAAGGCCATCTTGTCGAGGGCGGCCTTGCTCATGCCGTAGAGCACCGAATGCAGATGTCCGCGTGAGCCGAACGACGAGATGGAGGCGATCAGTCCGCGGCCGGTCGGGACCATCAGCCGCGCCGCATGCACCGACGCCACGTAGTGTGCGCGCAGCCCGACCCCGATCAGGGTGTCCCAGTCGTCGACGGGTCGTTCCCAGAAGGTGTCGGAGAATCCGCCGAAGCCCTCCGGGGACGTCCATGCGTTGTTGACGAGCAGGTCCAGGCCGCCGGCATCGCGCGCGATCGTCTCGAAGACACCGGCGACCGCGTCGTCGTCGGTGTGGTCGCAGGCCAGCGCGATGGTGCCGTCGGGGCCCGTGCCGCGACGAGAGGTCACGTAGACGGTCCACCCGTCTGCGAGCAATGCGGTGGCCACGCCCTGTCCGACACCCCTACTGCCGCCGGTCACGAGAGCTGTCCGCGCCATCACGATTCCCCGTTCCCGTCATGGTGGAGATCATCCCCGACTTCGGGTGGCTCCGGCAGCGGCGGAGGGTCCGCGGTGAACGCCTCGCGGGAGCCGTTGACCGCGGCGATCCCGACAATGGAGCTCCACGACATCATCGTCAGGTAGTCGATGAGGGCGTCGACCGGGATCGGGCGGTCGGTCATCCACCAGTCCACTGCACGCTGGATGCCGCCGACCAACGCGTTCGACCACACCTCGGCACCCGAGATGTCGGCATCGCGCTCGGTCATCCGCAACACCAGAACGCCGGTCATCAACTGCGCGACCAATTTCTCCGAGTCGGCGGTCGCGGCCGCGGCCGGCTGACCGGTCAGCGCGAACTTGTACAGGTTGGGCTCGTCGGCGACGGCTTGCACATAGACGCCGATGACGGTGCGGGTCAGGGTGTACTCGTCGACGTCGTCGGTGATCGCCTCGGTGAGCCGCGGCAGCAGGTTCTTCTCGAAGAAGCGCACGGCCGTGGCGATCCCGAGGTCGTTCTTGTCGGTGAAGTAGCGGTAGAGAACGGTTTTCGAGACGCCGATGTGCGCGGCGATCTCGTCCATACCGACGTCCGCGCCGAGGTTGCGGACCGCGTCCATCGTGCCGTCGGTCAGTTCGGTACGTCGCGCCGCCTTGTGCTTCTCCCACCGCTGGCGACGACCGTCCGGCTTCGCGCCCGCCTCCGTGACGGTGCTCAGCAGGGCCTGCTCGATCCCCCTCGTCACGTTGGTGGCGGCCGCCACGGCGGCGCGTGCTGCCGCGGCGGGACTCGGGCGATTGGCCATCACCTGGCTAGCGTAGTGGGTGGCGGGTAAAACTGGTCCAATGGCATCAACAGTCATTTCGGGCGTATCCGGTGAGCCGGAACGGCCGTCGGAGGTCGAACCGCCGCGGACCTCACTCGGCTTCGGTGCCGACACGGCGGGCGACGCGTCGCGCCGCCGAGACCTCCGCCGGATGAAGGTCGTCGCGACCGGATTCCTGCTCTTCGCCGCAGTCGTCTATCTGTTCACCCGCTATCTCGAGCATCGTGACGGAACCGATGTCGGCGCCTGGGTCGGTTACGTCCGGGCCGCGTCGGAAGCGGGCATGGTCGGCGCGCTCGCCGACTGGTTCGCCGTCACGGCGCTCTTCAAGCACCCCCTCGGCCTGCCCATCCCGCACACCGCGCTGATCCGCAAGAAGAAGGACGACATCGGCGATCAGCTCGGCGGATTCATCGAAGAGAACTTCATGACGCCCGAGGTGATCGAACATCGGGCCACGAGTCTCGAATTGCCACGCCGGCTCTCGACCTGGCTCGCCGACCCCGCGAACGCGCCGCGGGTGTCCGACGAGGCGACCCGGATGATCTCGCTGGCCGCCGAGATGCTCCGCGACGAAGACGTCGAGAAGCTCATCATGTACGCCATCAAGTGGGCGGGTGAACCGGAATGGGCGCAACCGCTCGGGCGCATCCTCGAACAGCTGATCGCCGAGAACCGGCTCGAGCCGGTGTTCCAGCTGGCCTGCGACCGGGCCCACGAGTGGGCGCTGGGCAGCCAGGAGCTGATCGACCGCGTCGTCGACCAGGATGTCGGGCCGACGTGGAAGCCCAAGTTCGTCAATGCGTTGCTGGGCGACAAGATCTACCGCGAACTCGTCGACTTCACCTACAAGGTGCGCACCGATCCGGACCATCAGTTCCGGCGTTCGATGCACCAGTTCGTCGAGCAGTTCGCCGACGACCTGCAGCACGATCCCGCGATGATCGAACGGTTCGAGTCCATCAAGCAGGAGCTGATCGGCCGCGACGAGGTCTCGGATGCGTCGTCGACGGCATGGAAGACGGGCAAGGCGGTCATCGAGCAGATGCTCACCGACCCGAACAGCACCCTGCGGAACTCGTTGTCGGACGCGGTGATCCAGCTCGCGACCCGGATCCGCGACGACCGGCCGCTGCAGGAGAAGATGAACGGCTGGGTGGCCCGAGCCGCGCGTCACGTCGCCGTCAACTACTCGCAGGAGATCATCTCGGTGATCACCGAGACCGTGCGCGGCTGGGATGCCGACGACACCAGCCGCAAGATCGAGCTGCAGGTCGGGCGCGATCTGCAGTTCATCAGGATCAACGGCACCGTGGTGGGCGCACTGGCCGGCCTCACCATCTACACGGTGTCAGTCCTCATATTCGGTTAGCAGCCTGCTTGCACCTGTTAGCACACCCGCTGATACTGGTCATCAGGAACTTCAACGGGAGTGTGATGGAACCGGACGAGAACGAACTGCCCGACCGCGTCGACGGGTTCGAGCTGCCGTCGGACGACGACGGCAGCTCGAACGGACCGGTCGAGGCCGTTGCGAACGCCGCTCAGGATGCCGTCCAGGACATCGGTGCGTTCATCCGTTCCCAGCGGGTCGCCGCCGAGGTGTCCCTGCGACAGCTGGCCGAACGGGCGGGGGTCAGCAACCCGTACCTCAGCCAGATCGAACGCGGTCTCCGCAAGCCGTCGGCCGATGTCCTCGCCCAGATCGCCAAGGGCCTGCGATTGTCCGCGGAGGTGCTCTACGTGCGTGCCGGGATTCTCGAGGAACGCCCGGCCAGTCCGGTCCGCGACGCCTTGCTCGCGGACGGATCGATCAGTGAGCGGCAGAAGCAGATGCTGCTCGAGATCTATGAGTCGTTCCGAAGAGAAAACGCCGACGTCGAGGAGTGAATCCATGCCCGACAATCCGTTGACCACCGTCATCGAACAAGTCACCGCACTGCTGAACGATCTGCGTGCACGAGGTGAGGCCGCCGGCGAAGAGGCGCAGAAGCGCCTCGGCCAGGCGCAGAACAAGGCGCAGATCCGTGTCGACGAGACCCGCGGGTCGGCGTTGGCGGTCTTCGAGGAGGCGCGCACCAAGCTCTCGGCCCTGCCGGTGGAACTGCCGGACGAGATCGATGACCTGTTCACGCGGTTCAGCCCTGAGGAGCTGCGCAAGGTGGCCGAGGCATACCTGGCCGTCGCGGCCGGTCTGCTGACCGCGCTGTCCGAACGCGGGGAGGAAGTCGTCGAGAGGCTCAAGACTCAGCCCATCGTCGAGGAGAACCTGCCCAAACTGGAAAAGGTGTACAACGACGCCGTCGGACTCACCGAGGACGCGCTGGGAACCATCTCCGGTCAGACCCGTGCCGTCGGCGAACGTGCCGCCGTACTGGCCGGTCTGACGTCGGGCAAACCCGACGAGGTCACGCTCGATCCGGCACGGAAGGCACCCGCCACGAAGGCGGCAGCAAAGAAGGCGCCGGCGAAGAAGGCGGTAGCGAAGAAGGCGCCGGCGAAGAAGGCGGTAGCAAAGAAGACGGCAGCGAAAAAGACGCCCGCCAAGAAGGCCGCCGCCGTCCAGCAGCCCGCGAAGAAGGCCGCTGCGAGGAAGACCGCTGCGAAGAAGACTGCCGGCAAGAAGGCAGCTGCGAAGAAGGTGCCGGCCAAGAAGACCGCCGCGACGAAGACCGCCGCGAAGAAGACCGCCGCGACGAAGACCGCCGCCAAGAAGACTGTGGCAACGAAGACCGCCACCAAGAAGGCTCCCGCGAAGAAGTCGCCAGGTCGCAACGCCTGACCGCTTCGCCCGGGTCGCACCCGCGGCCGACATGTCTAAGCTGGTGGCGTGGATCTCCTGAGTGTCATGGCCTACGGGCAGAATCTGATCCTGCTCCTCCTCACGGTGGTCGCAGGTGTCGCGTCCGCGGTGGCCCTGGTGCATGCCGCGCTGCAACGGTCCGATGCGTTCCCGGCCGTCGATCGGCAGAGCAAGGTCATCTGGGTCTCGATCCTGGCCGTGGCAACGCTGTTCATCTGGCTGTTCGGCGCGGTCAACTTCCTGGGGCTCATCGGCGTCGTCGCGATGCTCGTCTATCTGGTGGATGTGCGCCCGCGGGTCGACGACATCCAAGGCAAGCGCTGGTTCAGCAAGCGGGCGTGACCGACGCCTCCTTCGGCGCGGTTCGTTGGGGTCGGGAATCCGACGTGAATACACTGGCGAAGTGGCCGAGTATCGGATCAACGACCTGGCACAGGCGTCCGGGGTCAGTGTGCGCAACATCCGCGTCTATCAGGACCGCGGACTGTTGCCGCCGCCGACGATCCGGGGGCGCACCGGGTGGTACTCCGACGAGCACCTGGTCCGCCTGAACCTGATCTCCCGCATGCTCGAACGCGGCTATACGTTCGCGACGATCAGCGAGCTCCTGCACGCCGCTCACCACGGCATGCGGGTGGAACAGATCTTCCGTGGCGCACCGAAGAGCGGCCGCTTCCGCAACTTCAAACGTGCCGCCACGATCACCATCACCGAGCTGCGCAAGACCCTCAACGCCAGCGACCGGTCGATCGCCCTGAGCCAGAAACTCGGCCTCCTCGCGAAGGACGGCGCCCACTACGCCATCCGCAACCCCGAGCTCCTCGAAGGTGCCGAGACGCTGGTCAAGGCGGGCATCGACATCGACATGCTGCTCGACCGCTGGGTCCGCGTGCAGGACGACCTCGAGGATGTCGCCAGAAGCTTCGTCTCGATCATCACCGACAAATACTTCGACGAGAAGCTGCCCGATCTGGGAGAAGAGCAGGTCAGCAAGATGGCCGAGCTGATCCAGACCGTGCGCCCGATGGCGCACGAGATCGTCGAGTCGACGTTCCGCACCGCGTTCGACAAACAGATCTCGGCGGCTATCGGAGAGGCCAGCACCTACTTCGACGCGTCGGCACCCGACGACACCGGTGCCGACGACCCGGTTCCGGGTACCGGCGTCGACGGGGCGGACGCCGACCATCAGGACGTCGGCGACGCGACCGACGACATACGAGCCGTGGGGGACCGGTCCGACTGAGACCGACAGACACGAGGGGGAATGATGAGTACACGACAGAGCCGAAAACGGGCGAGAGCCACCCGACCGGCGGCACGGCAGACCGCGACGATCGCGACGGGCGCGGTCGCCGCCGTCGGAGTCGGGATCGTCGCGGTGGGTGTGGGAACCATTTTCGCGGGACTGGTCCGCGCGGCCTTCCGCGCCGAACGCGCCGTCGACGACGGGCCCGACGATCTGCTGACGGTGCCCGCCGACGCTCCGCGACGTCGCTGGGTGCGGACCGTCGACGGTGCTCGCCTGAACGTCGAGACGTACGGACCCGACGGTGACATGACAGACGGCGGCACCGCCGGCCGTGGCACCTCCACAGACGGTGACACCGCCTCCGACGGCGACATCGTCGTAATGGTCCACGGCTGGACGTGCAACATCGCGTATTGGTACCCACAGATCAACCACCTGGCGTCGAAGCGGGAGGTCGTCGCCTACGACCAACGCGGACACGGCAGCAGCGATCTCGGCCGAGCCCGACCGACCATCGCGATGCTCGGTCAGGACCTCGACGCGGTGTTGTCGGAGGTCGTGCCGGAAGGCCGTCGCGCCGTCCTCGTCGGCCACAGCATGGGTGGCATGACCATCATGTCCTGGGCCGCCCAGCACCCGGAGAAGGTCGGCAGCTTCGTGTCCGAGGTGGTCCTCACTTCCACGGCGGCCAAGGCGGTGATGCAGAATCACCTGCTCATCCCGGTCGACCTGCCGCGCTACACCAAGCCGTTCGAGGCGACTGTCGGCAAGCTCGTCACGTCGGCGCCGGTGCCGCTGCCGCGCACCAACCGCGGGTCGCGGCTGTCGCACTACATCGCCCTCGGGCCGAACGCGCGTAAGGCGCACGTGGACTTCGTCGACGAGATGATCATGGCGTGCCCGCCCCGCTCCCGGGCGGGCTGGGGGTCGGCAATGGGCAAGCTCGACGTCACCGCCGGTCTCGAGGCACTCACCGTCCCGACGACCGTCGTCGTCGGCACCGACGACCGGCTCACCCCACCGCTGCACTCCGAGCAGATGGCAGATGTGCTGCGGCGCAACGGAAATCTTCGCGACCTGGTGATCCTCGACGGTGTCGGGCACATGTCGAGCATCGAGGCCGATGTCCGCTACAACGAGTTGCTCGACGGCGTGCTCGCCGACACCACCCGCACGGACGACCCGGTGTCGAGTTCGGCGACGTCTACAGCGAGCAGTTGACCAGGACCGGTTCCGGATGTAGGGAGACGCCGAACGCCTGACGCACGCCGTCGCGCACGTCGCGCGCCAGGTCGAGTAGTTCGTCGGTGGTGGCGTCACCCCGATTCGTCAGGGCGAGTGTGTGTTTGGTCGACAGGCGTACGGGTGACGACGGCCCGGGATATCCGCGCGCATAACCGGCGCGTTCGATCAGCCATCCCGCCGACAGCTTGACGCCGTCGTCGGCCGGGTAGGTGGGGACGGTGATGTCGGGGCCGACCTTCTCCCGGATGCGCGACAACACGACGGAGGCGTCGTCGGCGGTCAGGATCGGGTTGGTGAAAAACGATCCGGCACTCCAGGTGTCGTTGTCGTCGGCGTCGAGCACCATGCCCTTGCCGCTGCGCAGCGCCAGCACCTGCTCCCGGACCGCGACGGCATCGGTCCGTTCGCCGGGTTCGATACCCAGCGTCGACGACAACTCGCGGTAGCGTAGCGGCTGACTCGTCCGGGAGTCGTTGAGCCAGAACGAGACCGCGACCACCACGTGATCGTCGCGGTGCTTGAGGGTGCTCGTGCGATAGTCCAGGCCGAGCTCGTTCGGGGACACCCACCGCAGCACCCCCGCGCGCCGATCGAGCACCTGGACGCTGCGGAGCAGGTCGGCGACCTCGACGCCGTAGGCGCCGACATTCTGCACCGGTGTCGCGCCGGCCGCCCCGGGAATCCCCGAAAGGCATTCCAGCCCACCGAAACCTGCGTCGAGGGTGGCGGCGACGAGTTCATCCCAGTTCACCCCGGCGTCGGCGGTCACATGTGGTCTGCCCGACTCGCGGCCGGTGCCGAAGTCGACCTGTGAACTCTCGATCACGACCGCGGTGCCGTCGAACCCCTCGTCGGCGATGACGAGGTTCGACCCGCCGCCGATCAGCAGCGTCCGCTCGCCGGCGTCGTCGAGTGCGGTGATCTGATCGACCAGGGAGCGGGTGTCGTCGCATCGGACGATCGCCCGGGCCGGACCACCGAGATGCAGTGTCGTCAGCGCGGCGAGGCGCGTGTCCTGATCCGGTGCGGTGGTGCGGTCGAGGCCTGAGTGGGTCACCCGTGTAACCGTAGCCGTACCGCACTGCTCACACACCGGGCCTCATGCGCGGACGCTCCGGTACTCTCCCCTCATGGCCAGCAAGATGGAACACGCGGTGTCCTATCCGATCTCGGTACCCCGGCTCTGGCAGGTCCTGTCGACCGAACAGTATTGGCGCGATCTCCTCGAGGCGATCAACTCCAGCCACGGCAAGCTCGAATCGTTCGCGGCCGGTGAGGACACGATCACCGTCACCATGCAGCAGGGTGTCCCCGAGGAGAAGTTGCCCTCCATCGTCACCAAGGTACGGCCCGGCGATCTCGAGATCCCACGCCGCAGCACCTTCACCCTCGCCGGCGATCAGATCACCGGCGAGATCGTCGCGACGGTCGCCGGAGCGCCCGCCACGGTGAACGGCACCCTGGTGACCAGCGGTGATCCCGCGACGACGACGTACAAGGCCGACGTCGAGGTCAGCGTGCCGTTCGTCGGCGGCAAGATCGAGAAGGCCATCATCGACCAGCTCGTCGAACTCCTCGACTCCGAGAGCGACCAGACGATCTCGTGGGAGGCGGCGCACCCTTCGTGACGACGCTCCGCAGGCTCCGCGTCGCCTCCGGGGGGCGGGTGGTGACGACGCTCCGCAGGCTCCGCGTCGCCTGTTCGATCACTGACGAGCGCAGCATCACGAAAGGCTGCGACTTGGGAGGACACGAATCGCTGACGTAGCCTGGTCGCCATGGCACGACGGCTCAGCTATTCGGCGCGCTTCACCCATCCCGCGGAGACGCTCTACAAGGCGCAGAACACCAGGCAGTACTGGGATGACATGATGGCGGGCTTCCAGATGATCTCGCCGCACTGCGAGGTCGATTTCTTCGTCTCCGACGAAACGGGCATGCGGGTCGTCCTCAAGCAGACGATCGGTCGTGATCAGCTGCCGCCGCTCGCGCAGACCGTCCTCAAGAAGGACATGGTCATCACGCGTGAGGAGTCGTTCGGTGTGTTCGACACCGACAACACCAAGGGCACCTACAACGCCTCCATCCCCGCCGGGCCGGGCAGCCTCGACGGCTGGCAGGAACTGTTCCCCACCGACACGGGATGCACCATCCGCAAGACCACCGAGGTCAAGGTCTTCATCCCCTTCGTCAACGGCAAGCTCGAACAGCTCATGCTGGTCAACCTCGTCGACCTGTTCCGCGCCGAGGCCGAGTACGCGGCCGACTGGGTGAAGAAGAACCTCTGAACCGATCCCGCCGGTCCACACCGGCCGGCCGCATCACCCGCGGCACCACCAACATCAACCGGCTGCGCCGGGTGGATCGGTGGATGGCACATGATCCCGGGATCGTCCGGGCGCTGACCGACGTCGCACGCCCCCTCGTCGTCGACCTCGGCTACGGTGCTCGTCCCGACACCACCGTCGAGATGGCCCGCCGACTCCGACGGGTTACCCCTGACCTGGAGATGGTCGGCCTCGAGATCGATCCGGAACGGGTCGTTGACGACGTCGACGGGGTACGGTTCGCCCTCGGCGGCTTCGAGATGGCCGGACTGAGTCCGCACCTGGTGCGCGCCTTCAACGTGTTGCGGCAGTACGACGAATCCGAGGTCGACGCCGCCTGGACGCAATTGCGGTCCGCCCTGGCACCCGGCGGACTCATCGTCGAGGGCACCTGCGACGAGATCGGCCGCCGATGCTGCTGGATCGTCCTCGACGCCGACGGCCCGCGCAGCCTGACCCTGTGCTGGGCGCCGGATCACAGTGATCGTCCCTCCGATCTCGCCGAGCGGCTGCCCAAGGCGCTCATCCACCGCAACGTCGACGGTGAACGCATCCATGAACTGCTGGTGCTGGCCGACCACTGCTGGGACGTCGCCGCCACCCACGCGGCCTACGGGCCGCGCCTGCGCTGGCGGCACGCGCTGACCCTGCTGCGCGACCGAGGTGTCGACGTCGCGATCCCCCGCGGCCGCACCGTCGACAACATCCTGACCGTGCCGTGGCCGGCGGTCGCGCCGCGCTGACCTCTCGCGTCGCGAGAACGCGGGTGACCCGGCGGGGACCGTCACTACGCTGAGTCGCATGAGAATCGCGATGGCGCAGATCAGCTCGGGCACCGATCCGACCGCGAACCTGGAGATCGTGGAGACCGCGACAGCTGAGGCCGCCGCCGGCGGTGCCGACCTCGTGGTGTTCCCGGAGGCGACGATGTGCCGGTTCGGCGTGCCGCTCGGCCCGATCGCCGAACCGATCGACGGTCCGTGGGCGACCGCGGTGTCCGCGATCGCCGCGCGGCACGGGGTGACCGTCGTCGCCGGGATGTTCACCCCCGACGGCGATCGCGTGCGCAACACGCTGATCATCGCCGGAGCGGACGGCGCAATCGGCTCCTACGACAAGATCCACCTCTACGACGCGTTCGGGTTCGCCGAGTCACGCACGGTCGCCCCCGGTGCCGAGCCGGTGACCTTCGACGTCGGCGGGGTCACGGTCGGGGTGGCGACCTGCTATGACATCCGGTTCCCGGCGCTGTTCACCGAGCTCGCAGCACGCGGCGCAGCGGTCATCGTGGTGCCCGCGTCATGGGGAGCGGGTCCCGGCAAGGTGCACCAGTGGGAGGTCCTCGCGACCGCCCGGGCCCTGGATTCCACGACGTTCGTCGCGGCCGTCGGACAGGCGGTACCGGCCGACGACTCGGTGCGAGAGTCGTCCGCGCCCACCGGAACAGGTCACAGCCAACTCACAGATCCCTTCGGTAGCGTGGTCGCCGCATACGACGAAGGCGTGCACGTCGGAGTCCACGAGGTCGACGTCCGCGCAGTGGAGAAGGCACGCGCCGCTCTTGCCGTGCTGACCAATCAACGGCCTATTCGACAGGCCTCGGAACCTTTGACCAGCTGAGGACCTCACGACATGACCGACGACAGCGAGAACGCCAACAAGAACGCCACCGGTGGCGGCGACAATCCGAACGGGCCGGCCGACGGCGCGCAGTCCGGGCACGCTGATCAGCAGCCGGACCCGCGAACGGCGCCGAGCGGCGATCCCACCGACGCGACCGAGAAGCTGAACACCGAGCGGATGGACACGGCGACGCCGACCGAGGAGTCGCCGCGCGCATACTCACAGGTGGGTCGGACCGACACGGCACAGTTCCAGGACCCCGGCCACACCGCACAGTTCGGCCATGACGACGGCTTCGCGCCGATCCCGCCGGGCGCCCACACCGGCACACAGCCCGGCGTCGTCTCGACCGCACCGTCGCGACGCAGCCGCGGAAAGATCATCGGTGCCATCGCGGCCGCCGTCGTGTTGGTTCTCGTGATTGCCGCGGTCGGCAGCGAACTGTACCTGCGTAACAAGGCCACCGATTGCATGGAGAGCGCCTTCACCGAACTCACCGGCACCGAGACCAACGTGTCGCTGAGCCGGAAACCGATGTTGCTGCAGGGTTTCGGCAACGACATCCCGTTCGTCCAGGTCGACACCGTCGACCAGCCGGGACAGATGCGTCTGCACGCGCGCGCCGAGGGCATCCACGAGGACGGTGACCAGTCGAGCATCCGCTCGCTCGTCGGCTCCGGGTACGTACCGTTCGAGCGCATCGTCGCGATGAGCAAGACGGCGCAGACCGGCGCGACGTCGCCGGGCAACGGGACAGGCGAGGGAGCCTCCGGCCTGATGCAGGGCGCGACCATCGAGTCGGTGACCGGCAACGCCGCCGAGGGAACCATCCAGGTCGACTCCGCGGTCCAGCTCGCCTTCCTGCCGATCCCGGTCTCCACCACCATCAAGCCGGTGCTGCAGGACGGCCGGGTGCGCTTCGAGGTCGTCAAGGCCAACGCGTTCATCTTCGGCATCCCCGCCGACTACGCGCAGCAGGTCGTCGACCAGGTGTCCGGATCGATGCTCGGCTCCTTCTTCGACGACGTCACCGTGACCGACCTCGAGGTCACCGACCAGGGTGTCGACTTCGCCGTCGACGGCCGCGACGTCGCGCTGAGCGGTCAGGTCACCGGCGGCTCCGGGGAGTGCTCGGCGGCCTAGCGGACACTGCGCTCCCGGATCCTCGCGATCGGTGGCCGCCCACCTGCACCGATCGTCGGCCCCGAGGTCCCCACGGAATCGCCGGTACGCTGGGGGATGTCCGATTTTGCCGGTCTTGCCGGGCCGCCCGCATGGTGCCCGAGGGGACAGGTGAGGTGTACCCACAACGGAGGAGAAGATGAGCGCACTGATCCTGATCGCTCTCGTGGTCGTGATCGTCGTCGGCGTCATCGTGGTGTCGCAGCAGAGGTCGGGGGCCAATGCCGCCCGATCGCTCGACGACGCCAAGGCCGACGCACGCCAGGCGATCGAACGTCTCGGTGGCCAGGTGTTCATGCTGGTCGGCGACGGCCCGGCATCCAAGCAGGCCCTGGCCGACGCGGGTGAGCGTTACACCGCGGCTGGGTCCCAGATCGAGCAGGCCACGTCTCCTGCCCAGGCCCGACTGGCCAAGCAGACCGCCATCGAGGGTCTCTACTACATCCGCGCCGCGCGGTCGGCGATGAACCTCGATCCCGGTCCCGCCATCCCGGAACTCGACGGGCAGAAGAGTGCCGGTGCTGTCACCGAGGACCGGACCGTCGACTTCGAGGGGCGCCAGATCGAGGCGTCGCCCGGGCCGTCGGAGCGGACCCCCAACTACTATCCGGGCGGCCGTGTGGCCGGGCGCCCCGTCCCCGCCGGCTGGTACTCCGAGCCGTGGTGGAAGCCGGCGCTCGTGGCCGGCGCGTGGGGTATCGGCTCGATGTTCCTGTTCTCGGCGATGTTCTCGGGCATGGCGGGAGTCAACTACGACGCGAATGCCTTCGAGAGCGGTGCCGGTGACGGATCGGATGCCGGGGCTCTCGATGGCGGCGACGGAGGCGATGCCGGCGGCGACATGGGCGGCGATGCCGGTGGTGACGGCGGTGGCGACGGTGGAGGCTTCTTCGACGGCGGCGGTGGCGACGGCGGCGGATTCTTCGACGGCGGCGGCGACTTCGGCGGATTCGACTTCTGACCTGACGTCATCTTGGGGCACTAGGGCACTAGTCCGCGCACCGCGCGGACTAGTGCCCCAAGATGTTCTGCGCCTCAACTGAAGACGACGGTCTTGCGGCCGTGCACGAGGACCCGGTCCTCGAGGTGCCAGCGCAACCCGCGCGACAACACGAGCGTCTCGATGTCGCGGCCCTGGCGGACCATGTCGGCGACCGCATCGCTGTGATCGACCCGGATCACGTCCTGCTCGATGATCGGTCCGGCGTCGAGGTCGGCGGTCACATAGTGGCAGGTCGCCCCGATCAGCTTCACCCCTCGTGCGAATGCCTGGTGGTAGGGCCGTGCGCCGATGAAACTCGGCAAGAAGCTGTGGTGGATGTTGATGGCGCGTCCCGCCCAGGTCTCGCAGAGCTGCGGCGGCAGGATCTGCATGAATCGCGCGAGTACCACCGCATCGGGTGAATAGCCGTCGACGAGGCGTGCGAGCTCCTCGAACGCCGCCCCCTTCTCACCCGCCGGAAACGGGACGTGATGAAACGGCACGTCGAACCGGGTGACCAGATCCTCGAGATCGTGATGGTTGCCGATGACGGCCGACACCGTGGCCGGCAGTTCGCCGCGGTGCGCCCGACCCAGCAGGTCGACCAGGCAGTGTGTCTCCTTGCTGACCAGCAGCACCACCGACTTCGGGGAGCCGGTGTCGGTGAGCCGCCACTCTGTGCCGTCGCCGAGTTCGGCCGCGACCTCGGCGGCGAATCGTGCGCGCATCTCGTCGACGTCCATCGCGACCGACCCCGCGCGGACGGTCTGGCGCGTGAAGAACCACCCGGTCTCGGGATCGGAATGATAGCCGGCCTCGGTGATCCAACCGCCGATCTCGGCGAGGAAACCGGAGATCCGGGCGACGATGCCCGTGCGGTCGGGGCACCCGAGCGTCAGGACGTAGCGGCGGTCGGCGTCGGATCGGGCAGCGTCGGTCACGGTCGTCTCGGCGCGGGTCGTCTCTGGTACGGGCACGACAGCCAGTGTGCCAAGCTCGTCTGTGTGATCACCACCGACCTGACCCGCCGCGACGTCGCGGCCATCGTCGACCACACGCTGCTCAAGCCGGAGGCCACCCGATCGGCCGCCGAGGCCACCGCCGCCGAGGCGGCCGACCTCGGTGTGTACGCGGTCTGCCTGTCGCCGTCGATGCTGCCGATCGACACGGGGGCGCAGAAGACGTGCGTGGTGGCCGGGTTCCCGTCGGGAAAGCATCATTCGCTGGTCAAGGCCGCTGAGGCCCGGCTGGCCGTCGACACCGGCGCCGACGAGGTCGACATGGTGATCGACGTCGGCGCGGCGGTCGACGGCCGGTTCGACGAGGTCTTCGCCGACGTGCTGACGGTCCGGGAGGCCGTCGGCGACGACGCCGTGCTCAAGGTCATCATCGAGTCCGCGGCGCTACTGGAGCTGGCCGGATCCGACACGGTCACCGAGGTCTCCAAGCGGGCGGCGCAGGCCGGCGCCGCATTCGTGAAGACCTCCACCGGATTCCACCCGTCGGGCGGCGCGAGCGTGGAGGCAGTCCGCCTCATGCGCGCGGCCGTCGGCGACCGCGTCGGGGTCAAGGCCAGTGGCGGGATCCGGACCGCGGAGTTCGCCGCCGAACTCATCGCGGCCGGTGCGACCCGCCTCGGACTGTCGGGCTCGCGTGCCGTGCTCGACGGCTTCCGGGACTGACCCTCTCGACCAGGCCTCAGGCGTCGACCCGCGTCCGCCTGGCCTCGACCGCTGCGCGGGTGTCCTCGGCGATGAGGTCCGCGTTGATGGCGGCGCCCGCGCTCACCCCGGCACCCATCGACACGGCGACCGTCGCCGCCAGGTCCGCCACGTTGCCGGCCGCCCACACACCGGGGACGTCGGTGATCCCCATCGGGCCGGTGGCGACGTACTGTCCGCCCATCGGGTGATCGGCGAGCGTGCCGCCGAGTCGGGTGAACAGTTCGGACCGGACGACGAATCGGGGTGCGACGACGACCGCATCCAGTTCGACCTCGGAGCCGTCGGACAGCACGGCCGCTCGCAGTGCGCCGTCGACGCTGTCGAGGTGATCTACAGGGCCGTCGACGACACGGACATCGAGCGCCGAGAGCTGTTTCGCCTCGTCGGCCCCGAGTTCGACGTCGTGTGCCAGGAATGTCACGTCGTCGCTGAGCTGGCGGAACATCAGGGTCTGGTGGACCGACATCGGACCGGTCGCCAGGATGCCGATCCGTCGCCCGCGGACCTCCCACCCGTGGCAGTACGGGCAGTGCAAGACGGTCGAACCCCACAGGTCTGCGACCCCTGGGACATCGGGCAGTTCGTCGACGAGGCCGGCGGCGAGCAGGATACGACGCGCGTCGATGACCGTGCCGTCGGCGAGCGTCACCGTGAAGCGGCCGTCGTCGGACAGCGCAGCGTCGATGACCTCGCCCGTGCGGATCTCCACCCCGTACGCCCGGGCCTCCGCGCGACCGCGTTCGAGGAGTTCCAGCGGTCCGATGCCTTCGTGGCCGAGGACATTGTGAGCTCCGTGGGCGCCGGGAGCGAAGCGAGCGGGCCCGTCCGCGCCGGCCGGTGCGTTGCGGGGGGAGCCTGCGTCGATGACAACGACCGATCGGCGGGAGCGCGCGAGGGTTGTCGAGGCGCTCAGGCCTGCGGGTCCGCCGCCGATGACGGCGACGTCGAAACTGGTGGTGCTCATGGGCTTTCCTCTCGGATGAAGGGATCAGGTCAGGCCGGCCGACGGGCCAGCCAAGCGACGCGGCGCGCCTGCACGACGAGGTCGTCGCGGGCGGCCAGGGAGGTCGGACCGTCGCCGAGCAGACGATCGAGGACTGCGCGATCGTCGTCGGGGATCTCGTCGGCCAGGCCGTCGCGGGCCCGGCCGATCCAGAACGCTGCGTAGTCGCGGGACGTGCCCGGTGGGTTGTCGATGTGGGTCACGATGTCGGCGGTGTCGACGAGGTCGAACCCGGCGGCAGCGATGGTCGACGACCAGTCGGGATGTGCGTTCCAGTGGCGAGCGTTGGCGGTGGCGCGCAGTCGGCGCTCCACCTCGCCCTCGGCGGTGCCGGCGGGCAGGAACGTGGGCAGTTCGTCGATCTCGACGACCGCCAGCACGCCACCCGGACGCATCGCTGCGAAGGTCGACGACAGCAGGGCGCCGGGGTCGGCGAAGTGATGCATGGTCGACGAGGCCCACGCGACGTCGACGTCGCACACCTCGGCCGGCAGGGCGCTGTCGAGGTCGGCGGTGACGGTGCGCACCCGGTCGGCGATGCCGTCGCGGGACGCCGCTGCCGCCACCCGTTCGAGCAGGTCGGTCGAGTTGTCCAGGGCGACGACCTCGGCGGTCGGGAACCGACGGGCCAACGCGAGGGTGCCGGTGCCGGTGCCCGAACCCAGGTCGATGATGCGCGCGGGACGCGGGGAGAGCCCCTCGATCCGATCGGCCACGTCGTCGAGGTAGTGGCCGGTCACCGCGGCGTCGAGGTCGAGCAGCGTTGCCATCGACCCGGCGTCGGGCTGGTCGTGACCGGGAGTGCCGTGCGGGTGGCCGTGTGTGTGGGCGTGGTGCGTGTGTGCCATGAGTGTCAGGCTAGCGGCGGAATGCGCCAAGGGCATACGCTCTTGCGTATGGAGCAAGAAATCGATGCAGTCGTCCGCCAGCGGATTCGGGGCCTACGCGTGGCCAAAGGATGGACGCTGGACTCGATGGCGGCCCGATGCTTCCTCAGCCCGTCGACTCTCAGCCGCATCGAGACCGGTCATCGCCGGGTCGCGCTCGACCAGCTGGTCCCGATCGCCCGTGCGCTGGGAACGTCGCTCGATCAGCTCGTCGAACCCGTCGGCGACGACGACGTCGTGATCCGGCCCGAGCCGCATTCGTCGTCGGGGATGACGGTGTGGAAGCTGTCCCGCGACAACACGCCCGGCGGGGTGACCGTGGCGAAGATGCGGGTCACCCCGGAGCATCACGTCGACCCGGATCATCTCGGCGTCCACCCGGGACGCGAATGGTTCACGGTGATCTCCGGGACCATCCGCCTCTACCTCGGCGACCGGGTCATCCTGGTGCCGCCCGGGCAGGCGGCGGAGTTCTCGACGATGATCCCGCACGGGATGACCGCCGTCGACGGGCCCGCCGAGATCGTGTCGATCTTCGACCACGAGGGCGAGCGGGTGCACATCCCCGGATGACCGCCAGACAAGTCGGGTCGTGTGTCCGACTGACTACTCAGACACATCACAGCTGGCAGAGCCGGTTCGAGGCGCTCAGATCGGTACGCTGGAGACGTTATGAGTGCGAATCCCCCTCTCACCCGCCGGTCCGTGCTGACCGCCGCCGGGCTCGGCGCCGTCGGCCTCGCCGCCGCGGCATGTTCGCGTGGCGGCACGACGACCGAGGACGGCACACCGAAGTCGCCGACCGTCGACATCGTCTACACGCCAGCCCTGGATTCCGACGACGCGCCGAACCCCACCGCCACCGTGTCGGTGCGAGCAGAGAACGGCCAGCTCAACCCGGACGTGAAGCTGCTCAATGCGAGTGGCAAGGCAGTCGCGGGCACGATGTCGGACGACCAGAAGACGTTCACGATCACCGAACCGCTGGGCTACGGCTCCCAGTACACATGGCAGGGCAGCGCGGTCGGCTTCGACCGCGTCTCCACGCCCATCAGCGGGTCGTTCACGACGTTGTCGCCGAAGTCGCAGATCAACGTCGTGGTCAACATCGGAGACGGACAGGAGGTCGGCATCGCCGCGCCGATCATCCTGAAGTTCAACGACACCGTCCAGGACAAGGAAGCCGTCGAGAAGGCGCTCGAGGTCACCACCGACCCGCCGACCGAGGGCGCGTGGGCGTGGCTGGGTGAGGACAACGGCTCCCGCGCGCACTGGCGCACGAAGGAGTACTACAAGCCCGGCACCAAGGTCCACATGGACGCCAAACTCTACGGCGTGGATCACGGCGACGGTGCCTACGGCGCCGCCGACGTCACGAGCGACTTCACCATCGGGCGTTCGCAGATCGTCAAGGCCGAGGCGTCGTCGCACCAGATCGTCGTCGTCCGTGACGGCGACGTGCTGATGACCCTGCCGTGCAGCTACGGCGGGGGAGACCTCGACCGCAACGTCACGCGATCGGGCATCCACGTGGTGACCGAGAAGTACGAGGACTTCTTCATGAGCAACCCCGCCGCGGGGTACTTCAACATCCGCGAGCGGTTCGCCGTCCGCATCTCGAACAACGGTGAGTTCATCCATGCGAACCCGGAAACCGTTGGCGTGCAGGGATCGTCGAACGTCACCAACGGATGTGTCAACCTGTCGCTGGAGAACGCGCAGCGCTACTTCGAGTCCGCGATCTATGGTGACCCGGTCGAGGTGACCGGCACGCGGATCGCGTTGTCGGAGGCCGACGGCGATATCTTCGACTGGATCTTCGACTGGTCGTCCTGGACCGGGATGTCGGCGATCAAGGGCGACCCGGACCAGGTGAGCGCTCCCGCCACGCCGTCCGGCGCCCCGACCTCGAACGCCCCGGCCCCGGCACCGGCGGGCTGAGGGGGAAAGTCGTTGGTGCCGAGCGTGATTCGGTGCCGAGTCGCTGCCCGTGGCGTGCGCTCGGATCCTCAGCCGGTCGTGACGTTGCGGCGCGCGGAGGCCTGATCGCGCGGCTTGATGATGATCTGATCCAGATCGACGTGGGGCGGTCGTGACGCGACGAAACCGATCACCTCGGCCACGTCGTCGGCGGTCAGCGGGGTAAGGCCCTGGTAGACGGCGTCGGCGCGCTCCTGATCGCCCTCGAATCGCACCAGCGAGAAATCGGTCTCGACCATGCCGGGTGCGATCTCGGTCAGCCGCACCGGTTTTCCGAGAAGTTCGTAGCGCAGCGTCCGGTGCATGACGCCCTGCGCATGCTTGGCCGAGGTGTAGCCGGCACCGTTGTCATAGGCCTCGAGCGCGGCGATGGAGGTTATCGTCACGATGAGTCCATCTCCCGACGCGACCAGTGCCGGCAGCAACGCCTTGGTCATCCGGAGGGTGCCGAGCACGTTGGTCTCCCACATCCATCGCCAGTCGTCGAGGTCGGCGGTCGCCACGGGATCCAGGCCCTTCGCGCCGCCGGCGTTGTTGACGAGGACGTGCACCGTGTCGAGACCCTCCACGAACGCATTCACCGAGGTCTCGTCGGTGACATCGAGCGGGCGACCGGTGCCGCCGATCTCGGCGGCGAGCTCCTCGATGCGGTCGGTCCGGCGCGCTCCCAGCACCACGTGATAGCCCTGCGCGGCGAGCTGGCGGGCAGTCGCGGCGCCGATGCCGGAGCTTGCCCCGGTCACCACAGCGACCTTCTTCTCGGACGTCGACGAACCTGGCTGTGCCGTGCTGCTGCTCATGTGTTCAGCTTAACGACGGGTCGCGCGTTGCTACATTCGTCCCATGTCGTTGACCGGAGTCGTGCCCGCGGCGCTCCAAGTGGGTTCGATCCCCGCGGCGGCGGTGCTACAGGCAATCCGCGTGAGTGGTCCGGTGACGCGCGATCATCTCGCCGCGGCGACCACATTGTCGCCGGCGACGATCAACCGCCAGGTCACCACGCTGTCGCGGCTGGGGCTGGTCGTCGAACGTCCCGATCTCGTCGACCCCGGCGGCATCGGCAGACCGAAGAACCCGCTGACCCTCGATCGGGACCGGCTCTGCGTCGCCGGGATGCACATCGGTGCCCGCCGGACGTTGCTGGCCATCGCCGACCTCGGCGGGCGCACTCTCTACAGCCACGCGGTGCTCACCCCGCACGACGCCGCCGGTGTCGCTGATCTGTGTTCCCAATTGCGGGATCTGGCAGCACGTTTCAGTGGCCGGAGGCTGTTGTGGGCCGGTGTCGCCTCCGGTGGTGTGGTCGACGCGACGACCGGCGTCATCGATCACCCGGTGCTGGGATGGAGGCGGGTGGCGGTCGGCGCGCAGCTCGCCGATCAGCTCGGTGTACCGGTGTCGGTGTGTGAACACGTGCAGGCGATGGCCGCCGCCGAGCTGATGCTCACCCATCCGCGGGAGTTCGAGGGCACCGGGCTGTTCTTCTACGCCCGCGAAACCGTCGGCATGGCACTGTCGATCGACGGCAAGGTGCACATGCCGTTGCGTGGTGCCGGATCGATCGCGCACCTTCCCGTCGACGCACCGCACCTCGCTCCGGGCGGACGTACCTGCCTGCAGGAGGTGGTCGGCAGTGCGGCGGCGCGTCGCGCGGCGGAACGGTTCGGCGTGGCGGAGAACTCGTCACTCATCGTCGACGAGCGGGCCGAGGTGCTCGGGACCGCCGTGGCGATGCTGCGCGACGTCATCAACCCCGACGCCATCGTGGTCGCCGGCGACGCCTTCGCGGCCCATCCGCACGGGCTCGCCCCCGTGCAGGCGGCCTTCGACTCCGCGACGACGATCCGGCGTCCGCTCGAGATCGCGCCGTCGCGCTTCGGGATTCGGATCCAGGAGAGCGCCGCCGTCGTCGTCGCGCTCAGCGTCATCTACACCGACCCGGTCGCGGCCACCGTTCTCGATTGACGGCGACGCGGCCGGTCGCGGTCACTCCCGCCGCGACCGCGCTGCCGACATGACCTACCGTAGGGGCATGACCACGCCTCCGCGCGACGTCGCCGCCTCCCTCGAGGTGTACGTCTCCGCTGCCACCGAGCTCGAGCTGCAGATCGCCGTGGCGAAACTACCGGGGCTGACACTGACAGAGGACCTGACGGTGAGCGTCGACGGCGAGCCGGTGGAACTCGAGGAGATCGTCGCCGACCACGGCAGCCGCATCCACCGCTTCCAGGTGGACTCCGGGCTCGTCGCGATCGACTACACGGCGAGCGTCGAGACACCTGCCGACCCGATCCCGGTGTCGGAGACCGACCGCTCGATCTACCTGCGTCCCAGCCGATATGCGGAGGCGGACAAGTTCTTCGGCTTCGTCGCGGGGCAGTTCGACATGGACCTGTCGCCGGCCGCACTGCTCGAGCAGGTGACCGCGTATGTCGAGAGCCGGCTCAGCTACATCCCGGGCGCGAGCGATCCGATCGACGGTGCCGCCGACACCCTGCTCGCGGGTGCCGGGGTCTGCCGCGACTACGCCCACCTCGTCGTCGCACTGCTGAGGGCGCTGAACATCCCGGCGCGCTTGGTCGCGGTGTATGCCCCGGGCTGCGATCCGATGGACTTCCATGCCGTCGCCGAGGCGATCATCGACGATCAGTGGGTCGCCGTCGACGCCACCCGGCTCGCGCCGCGACAGAGCCTGGTGCGCATCGCCACCGGCCGCGACGCCGCGGACACCGCGTTCCTCGACAACCATCGTGGGACGATCAACCTGAACTATTACAAGGTCACCGCCACCGTGCGGGGGGATCTGCCGACGGACACCGGAGGGGAGCGCATCAGCATAGGCTGAGGCCATGCATGCGCTCACGTGCCCGATCTGCAATGCGTTGTCGGGCTTCGTCAATCAACGATGCCCGGAATGCGGGACCACCGTAGGGGTCCATCTGCCGTCGCGCTCGTTGCTCGTCGCGTCCGAGGAAGGCGTCGACGTCGGCGGCCGACGTTGGGTGCGGTGCTCGAACTGGGACACCACCGGCTGCAACTGGCTGACGCTGGCAGAGGTCGACGACAGCTCGATCGGACTGCGCGGCAGGTGCTTTCCGGGATCACTCGTACGCCGTCACCCCGACGCCGACGACACGATCGCCCTCGAGAAGCTCACCTCGACGTCGCGGGACATGCGGATGCTGATCTATCAGCTCGTCGATCTGGGTCTGCCGGTCGAACCGTTCTGGCGCACCGACGGCGGGCTGGCCTTCGATCTCTTGTCCAGTCAGACGGCCGGGCAGCAGGTGCTGATCGGGCACGCCAACGGGGTCATCACCATCGATCTGGCCGAGTCGCTCGATGCCTACCGGGAGCGACTGCGGGTGGATCTCGGCGAACCGTATCGGACCATGCTCGGCCATTTTCGCCACGAAGTCGGCCACTACTACGAGCACATCCTCGTCGAAACGGGCAATGGGGCCACGGAATACCTCGACAAGTGCCGAGAGATCTTCGGTGACGAGCGGGCGAGTTACGCCGACGCCATCGACCGCCACTACAGATTCGGGGCGCCGCGCGACTGGCGCAAGTCCTACATCTCCGAGTACGCCACGATGCATCCGTGGGAGGATTTCGCGGAGTGCTTCGCGCATTACCTACACATCACCGGGACCATCGACACCGCACGCGAGTCCGGTCTCATGCTGGAGAGTGATCAGGTCAGGTTCACGATGAATCGGGACATCGTGCCCTTGGAGTCGTATGCCGACGAGCCGATCGAGAGACTTCTCTACGATTGGAAATGGTTGTCCACCATGTTCAATCGGGTGAACGCCGCGATGGGTCGTCGCCCGCTGTACCCCTTCGAGATCCCGCAACCAGTGGTCCGCAAACTCGGATTCGTCCACCGGGTGATCCGGGAGTCGGCACGGCGGTCGACCGTCGTCGACCCGCTCGTCGACACTCCGGCTCCCGCCTGACCCGACCAGGGCACAGTCAGCGAATTCCAGGGCACAGTCGGCGGAAATCCAGAGCACAGTCGGCGAGGAGCTGGACCTGGTCCGCGGATCGGTGTCAGGGCCGGGCGGACAACCACTCTCGACGACGGGCGGTCACGAACTCGAGCACGGTGGCCACGTCGTCGGTGTCCTCGATGCGGTAGGCGGCGCAGGTGTCGCCCTGACCGACCTTGATGCCGACGTCACCGGAGTCGGGGTGCAGGTGGGCGAAGGCCTTCTCGTCGGTGACGTCGTCGCCGAGGTAGACGACGGTGTCGGCGCCGAAGCGTTCACGAAGGACGTCGAGCGCGTGACCCTTGCTCGTCTCGATGACCGCGAGTTCGATGACGGCCTTGCCCTCGGTGACCTCGACGCCCGGCCACGCGGCCGGGCCCGTCCGAGCCCTGTCGAGCGCGGCGTCGGCGTCGGCGGGCGCGGCGTTGCGGACGTGCAGTACGGTGCTCGCCGGTTTGGTCTCCACTGTCGAACCCGGGTGATCGGCTGCGATGGAACGCAATTCGGCAATGAGGCGCTCGAGCAGTGCGCGGTGGTCGTCGGTGATCTCGACCGCGAAACCGGAGTCGAACTCGCTGCCGTGACTGCCCACCAGAACCACCGGCACGGCCAGGCCCGACAGCTCCGACAGTACACCCAGTGCCCGTCCGGACACGACGGCGACGGCCGTGTCGGGGAGCTGACCGGCCGCTTCGATCGCCGCGATCGACGCCGGGTTCGGGACGGCGTCCTCGGGGCGGGACACCAGCGGGGACACGCAGCCGTCGTAGTCGGAGGCGACGAGTAGTCGAGGTGACTCGGCCGCGCCGATCAGGGCCTCCCGCAGGTCGGCCGGGATTCCGGTGGCGCTCATGAATCGATGCCGGACTCGCTGCCGGTCACGAGATGCACGCCACGGTTGGCGTCGGCTTCCGTCTGCGTGGTCGACGCCAGCGCGCCGAGGAAACTCTCCGCCCATTTGGCGACGTCATGGGTGAGCACCTGCCGTCGCAGGGCCCGCATCCGCCGACGACCCTCGTGCATCGTCTGCTCGGCAGCGGCCTCGATCGCATCCTTCACACCGTCGAGGTCGTACGGGTTGGCCTGATAGGCCGACCGCAACTCCGCAGCGGCGCCGGTGAATTCGCTGAGCACGAGTGCGCCGCCCAGGTCGCTGCGGCAGGCGACGTACTCCTTGGCGACGAGGTTCATGCCGTCACGCAGGGGAGTCACCAGCATGACGTCGGCGGCGACGAAGTAGGCGATGAGCTCCTCGCGGGGCACCGGCCGATGCAGATACTGGATGACGGGCTTCCCGACGCTGCCGTAGGCGCCGTTGATGTTGCCGACGAGTTGCTCGATGCCGGCACGCATCCGCACGTAGCTGTCGACGCGCTCGCGGCTGGGTGTGGCCAGCTGGATCATCACCGTGTCGGCGGGATCGATCCGTTTCTCGGACAACAACTCCGACAACGCCCGCAGTCGGACATCGATGCCCTTGGTGTAGTCGAGGCGATCGACGCCGAGCATGATCGTCGTGGGATTGCCGAGTTCCTTGCGGAGGTCGGCGGCACGCGAGCGGATCTCCTTCGACTTCGACTTGGTGTCGAGGTCGCCGGAATCGATCGAGATGGGGAACGCGCCCACCCGCACGGTCCGGAAGCCGACCTGGACGACACCGAACCGCGACCGGACACCGACAGTGCCCTTGCTGGTGGCCTGTCCGGCGAGACGCCGGGCGAGGAACAGGAAGTTCTGGGCACCACCGGGCAGGTGGAACCCGATGAGGTCGGCGCCGAGCAGACCTTCGACGATCTCGGTGCGCCACGGGAGTTGCATGAAGAGCTCCACCGGCGGGAACGGGATGTGCAGGAAGAAACCGATCTTCAGGTCGGGGCGCAGCATCCGCAGCATCTTCGGTACCAGCTGGAGTTGATAGTCCTGGATCCAGACGATCGCGCCCTCGGCGGCCGCCTCGGCGGCCTTCTCGGCGAATCGTCGGTTGACCTCCACGTAGGTGTTCCACCATTCGCGGTGGTACTCCGGCTTCACGATGACATCGTGATAGAGCGGCCAGAGCGTGGCGTTGGAGAATCCCTCGTAGTACTCGGCGATCTCCTGCGTCGACAGCGGCACCGCGCGGATGTCGACGCCTTCGATGTCCGGGTTGTCGTCGGAGTCGGCGATTCCCGACCACCCGACCCAGGCCCCGGTCTGCGACCGCAGGATGGGTTCGAGTGCGGTCACCAGACCGCCGGGACTCCGCTTCCAGTTGACCGTCCCGTCGGGGAGCACTTCCTTGTCGACGGGCAGGCGGTTGGCGACGACGACGAACTCGGCGTCGCCTCGGTGGTGGTCGGCATCGTGGCCGTCAGGGGCCCCGCCGTTCGAAACGTGCCCGGACTCCGCCATGCGTCAGGCGTTCTCGCCCGGCGCGATCCCCAACATGGACAGGAGCATCCGGCACTCGTCGGCGTCGGTCGCGTAGGCGGCGACGACGCGACGCGCCGAGATGGCGGTCTCGTCGGCTACCGGCTCCAACTCGTCGTCGGCGATGTCGGTGGTCTTCGCAGGCATTCAGGTCCTCGTGCTTCACATCGGTGTGCGCAACGGCGGCAGCCGGAGGCGATCGCGCGGTCAGTGCGCGCGAACACCGATTCTACCTGCTCGTGCCGGTCACGCTCGGTGCAGACCCGGCCCCGGTCAGCGCCGCCGATATCCCTGCAACCGGTTGCGGCGCAGCATCGACATCCAGGCGGGCCGCACGGCCAGCTGCGGACGACGCAGCGATCGGGCGATGAACTCGCCCAATGTCACGCCGGCGGCGAGTGAGCACCCGATGGCGAGCGCGCTCGCGACCCAGGTGAAGCCATCGAGGGTCTGGTCGTTGAGGATGCCGTACAGCCCGCGGTAGATCGCGAGACCCGGCAGTAGTGGCGTGATGCCGGCGACCGCGACGACCAGCGGAGGCGTCAGCGCGCGACGGGCGAGGAGACCGCCGACGAGGCCGACCGACGACGCGGCGATGCCGTTGGCGACGACGTCACCGATGGGGAGGAAGGTCGAGCCCGCGACGATCGCTGCACCGATGAAGCCGCCCATGAACGCGACCGGCAGTGCGCGCTTCTCGGCGTAGCTGGCCAGTGCGTAGGCGAGCGCCGCGACGGCGCCCGCGACGATGCGGGGACCGACGTCGACGGCGGCGAAACTCGTCGACGTGTCGATCGCGGGCAGGATGATGCCGATGCCCTCGAGGAGCTGGATGGCGATGCCGACGCCGGCGATGATGCCGCCGGTCATCAGCAAGACCTCGAAGAATCGGGCCACACCGGTGATGGGTGCACCCGTGATCGCGTCCTCGACGGAACCGACCAGCGACAGCCCGGACAACAGGACAGTGACCCCGGCGGCGATGACCAGTGTCGGTTCGATCTGGATTCGCAGGGTCTCGGACGCCCCGTACAGCAGTGCTGCAGGTACGACGGCGATGAAGCCGCCGATCGTCTGTTGGAAGAAGGTGGGCAACCCCCATCGGTTCAGTCGCCGGTTGACGCTCACGATGACCGACGTACTGACGAGTGCGACCAACGCGCCGACCAGACCACCGCCGAGCAGCACGGCGATACCGCAGGCCATCAGACCCCACGCGCCGGTCGCGACGAGATACGGGTACGGGTGTGGCGCGGTGATGATCTCGTCGACCATCCGGTGGGCCGTCGACGGCGTCAGTGCCATGTCGCGGATGCGACGCACGAGCCGGTCGATCTGCGCGAGCCGGGTGAAGTCCATCGAGCGGTAGTAGACCTGCTCCATCGTGGTGATCGGCGGCAGCGTGGCACCGCGGCGGGCACTGACCACGATGGTGTTGTACGTGACGTCGACGTCGACGTCTTCGAGACCGTAGACACCGCAGACGAACGTGATCTGCTGCTGGGTGTCGATCGCGGCGGTGCCCGAATCCAGCAGCACCGCACCGATCTTGGTGGCGAGGTCGAGGACCTCGGTGATGGCCGCGACGTCGAACCGGTCGATCGGCTTGCGCGGCGACACCATGATGCTGCCCGGCTCGATCGTGTCGATCGTCGCCTGGCTGTCACCGATCAGGCGGACGGGGTTCAGGAACCCCAGTGCCCGGCCGATATACTCGCGCACGCATGCCTCCTTAGCTCAGTGGTAGAGCACTCGCCTTGTAAGCGAGCGGTCGTCGGTTCAATCCCGACAGGGGGCTCCGAAGAAGTTCTCCGGCGTCATCGGGCCCAGACGACAACGGTCATTGTGGTTCACCAGGTTCCGGCGTGTGACGGGACTCATCCCGATGTCGGATCGGGGTGCTGATCACGCACCGGAAACCGAGGTTGGCCGTCGCCGAATCGTCGGACTGCGCCGACCTCGCGGCCGGGCGATACCGGCGGCAGTACTCCGGTGCACACAGGAACGATCCGCCCTTGGTCACCCGCATGACCTGGGGCGACGTCGTGGGCGCCAGCAGATCGGGTCGACCGTCGGCCTCGACCGGGGTCGTCCCCGGCACGACGTGACGGGGCACGTACACGTCGGTGCAGCGCTCCCAGACGTTGCCGATCATGTCGACGAGACCGAAGCCGTTCACGGGGAACGAACCGACCGGCGACGTCGAGCCCCAGCCGTCGTTGCGGTACGGGAAGTCGCCACGCCAGGTGTTCGCCATGTCGACCCCGTCCGGCCGCATCTCGTCACCCCACGCGTAATCGCGGCCGTCGGCGCCACCGCGGGCGGCGTACTCCCATTCCGACTCCGTGGGCAATCGCCGGCCGGCCCACCCGGCATAGGCCGCGGCATCGCGGTAGGCGACGTGCACCACCGGGTGATCGGGGCGCTCGTCGACGTCGGACCCGGGGCCGAGCGGTCGCCGCCACGAGGCGCCGGGCTGCCATCGCCACCATTGCCGCCAGTCGCGCAGATCCACCGGTCCCGACGTCGGAGCGAACACCAGTGATCCCGCGACAAGCTCTGCGGGGTCCGCCTCGGGGAAGTCGGCGGGGTCGATGTCCTCCTCGGCGACGGTGACATACCCGGTGTCCTCGACGAAGGCCGCGAACTGGGCGTTCGTCACCGGATGACGTTCGATGGCGAACGGTTCGACGACCCGTTCGTGCGCGGGTCGCTCCTCGGGATAGTGCCGATCCGAGCCCATCCGGAATCGTCCGCCGGGCACCGCGATCAGATCCGTGAGTGCCACACGTCGACCCTAGTGGGCCGACCGTGATGTCGCGGCCGTCGTGCCGGTGTCGCACGTCTCAGGGACAAGACCCGTCCCAGCGGACACCATGGACGCATGTCCGATGGTCTCGTCGTCACCACCACATCCGGTCCCGTCCGGGGCAGCAGCACCGCAGGGGCCGACTCGTGGAAGGGAATCCGATACGCCGCCGCGCCCGTCGGCGATCTCCGTTGGCGTCGCGCACGCCGGCCGGAGTCGCACACCGACGTCGTCGACGCCGTCGAGTTCGGACCGGTCTGCCCACAGGAGCGCAACCCGGCGATCGCACTCGGCAAGGACGCCGTGATGGACGAGGACTGCCTGTTCCTCAATGTGTGGCGACCGGCGGGCGCGGAGACACCCTCGGCGCCACTGCCGGTGATGGTGTGGCTGCACGGAGGCGCCTACGTCTTCGGCTGCGGAAGCCAGCCCCTCTACGACGCCGCCGATCTGGTCGCCGGCGGTGACGTCGTGGTGGTCACTCTCAATTATCGGCTGGGGGCACTCGGGTTCGCCGACCTCACATCGCTCAACGCCGCGGACGACCCGCGATTCGAATCCAATGCCGCACTCAGTGACATCCTGCTCGCCCTCGAATGGGTGCGCGACAACATCGAGGCCTTCGGCGGGGACCCCACCACTGTCACCGTGTTCGGCGAGTCGGCGGGCGCTGGCCTGGTCACGACCCTGCTGACGATGCCGGTGGCCGACGGCCTGTTCCACCGGGCCATCGCGGAGAGTTCGCCGGCGACCTCGATGTACGACCATGCGCGGTCGGCGACGGTCGCCGACCGTTTCCTGCGGGCGGCGGGCGTGGCCCGCGACGACCTCGCCGCCCTCGATGCACTGGGGATGGACGCGATCGTGTCCGGCACCATGGCCGCGTTCACCGACGTCCCCGCGGAGAACCCGGGAACCATCGCGTTCGCGCCGGTCATCGACGGAGATCTGGTGCCCCGACATCCGATGGACGTGTTCCGCGCCGGAGAGTCGTTGTCGGTGCCGTTGCTGATCGGGACCAACAAGGACGAGGCGGCGCTCTTCAAATGGATGAAGTCGCCGCTGATGCCGATCACCCCCACCGACATCGAGCGCATGTTCGCCGCGATGACGGCCGAATACCCCGACGTCACGCTGCCGGCGCGGGCGCAGATCACCTCCGCGTACTCCGGTATGAGACCCAAGGTGGCCGGTCTGGGCGTGGCCCGCGACATCGCCTTCCGGATGCCGACACTATGGCTCGCCGAGTCACACAGCCAACACGCACCCGTCTTCCTCTACCGGTTCGACTGGGCGACCCGGATGTTGCGAGCCCTGCGTGTGGGCGCCACCCATGCCACCGAGTTGCCGTATCTGTGGGGCAATCTCGTGGCCGGGCCCAAGGACATCACGTTCACGCTGGGCGGCCGTCGAACCGGTGAGGCGTTGTCGGACCGGATGCAGCGCCGATGGGTCTCGTTCGCCCGGTACGGCGACCCGGCGGTCGACGGACCGTTGTGGCCGGCGTTCGACGAGCGCACGCGCACCACGCTGGTGATCGACGACGACGATCGCGTGGTCGACGACCTCGACGCGGACATCCGCCGGGCATGGGGTGACGAGGTGCTCAGCTTCCGGTGATCGACCTGAATTCTCGATCTCGAATCCGCACTGTCCGTGGGTAATGGTCGCTCCTGCGTAACGATTGTGAACTCGACCATGTCCGTTGTCCGCTGTCGGCTTTCACCGCATACATTAGGTCACTGCAGTCATCAATCACGACTCTCGCGTCGTGCGGGGGAAAGGCGGTCGACACCATGGGCCGGGGAATCAACGAGACAAGCGCACGTCGTTCGGGGCGGACGATCGGTCGTCGAGTGATCGGCGCCGGATTCGCGGGTGCCGCGATGGCCGGTGCGTTGGCGTTCGCGGCGGCGCCCGCGAGCGCGGAACCGCTGCCGAAGGTCGAGCCGACGGTCGAGAACGCGGCACCGACGCTCGACAACATCAAGCTGGGGATCGATCGTGCGGTCGCCACCAATCCGGAACTGGGACCGATCGGGGAGATCGCCCTGTCCCTGTTCCCCAAGTACTGAGCACCAAGTACTGAGCACCAAGTACTGAGCACCAAGTACTGAGCACCAAGTACTGAGCACCCAGTACTGACATCCGTCGACGACACCCGCCGGGCGAGATCCGGCGGGTGTCGTCGTGTGTCCGTCCGTCGGGTGGTCACCCGCAGTCGGCGGGGATGTCGGTGTGGGGCAGATACGACGATCGCTGGCTGTCGGTCAGTGGCGGCGTCGTCGTGCAGATCCAGCGCCGCGCGGTGTCCTCATCGGTCGTCTGCAGATGCAGGCTGCCGGTGGTGTCGCCGCCGGTGATGATGGTGGATTCGGTCAGGAGATGCTGCGGCAGTTGCCATTTCGTGGTGGTGTCGGTTGTCGGCAGCAGCGGGGTGATCGACTGCGGATCGTGCAGCCGGCCGTCGTCGGTCAGGACATACGTGGTCAGATGATGGGTCGACGTCCCGACGGCGAGCCGGGTCGGCATGAGTGCGAGCGTGGCGGCATGGACGTTCGGTTGCCGGTCGATCAGGGCGGGCCGGCCACGCCGGATGTCCCAGGTGGACAGGTCCGCCGCACCGAGGACGACGGTGCCGCCGTCGCGTCCGAACACCACGCTCGTCGCCGGGCTGGTGTCGTCGATGACCTCGCTGGGCGTGCTCTGTCCGGATCCGATGTCGTACAGGTAGGTCCGCTTGTCGTCGGAGGTCACCGCGAGGTGTCGTCCGTCGGGACTGAACGCGATGCTGCGGATCAGGTCGCGGGGGCCGGAGAGCGGAGCGCCGACCGGTGTCGGCCGGCGAGGATCGGCGGTGTCCCAGAGTTGGACTGTGGTGTCGTCGGCGCCGGTCGCGAGGAGATCGGCGTGCGGTGCGAACGCGGTGGCATTGGTGTAACGGGTGGCCGAGGTGATGTCGGCGGTCGACCGGGGTGCGGTGGGTTCGGTGATGTCCCACAGCTGGATTCGGCCGCCGTTGTTGTTGGCCGTCGCCGCCTGGGTGCCCATGGCGTTCATGGTGACCGACGGGTGATCGTTCACGCGTCGTTCCACCGGGATGCGGGCGCGTCGAGTCCAGCCGCCGGGACCCTGCGTCCACACGTTGAGCGTGGTGTCGGTGCCGACGGTGGTGAGGATGCCGCCGTCGGCGCTGTTGCCGATGTCGGTGATGGTGCCGCCACGGTCCGGGATCACGCCCGACGGCAGATGCCAGAGGTCGATGGCGCCGTCGGAGCGACCGACGATGAGGGAGTTCCCGTCGGGGCCGAAGACCGTGGAGAACGCGCGGACCGATCCCTGCTCAGGTGCACCGTGCGTGGTCGACGACTGCAGCGACCAGAGCGTGACCGGTTCGGCCGGGTTGACGGTGTTCCAGACCGTGACCGCACCGTCGGCGCGCGCGGAGGCGACCTGGTCTCCACTCGGGGCGAACACGATCGACCATGATCCGGCGGTCGTGTTGGGCAGGGATGTCGTGATCGGGACCGGCCGGCCCGGGTCGACGACGTTCCACAGCTGGGCGTTCGGGCTGTCGCCGGTCACCGCCAGGGTGCGACCGTCCGGACTGAACGCCACCGAGTGGGTGATGGTCGGGAATCCGGTGAGCGGGGGTCCGGCCGGCACCGGGTCGTCGGGGTTGCGGGTGTCGAAGAGGCGGACCACGCGGTCGTCGCCGCCGGTGGCGAGCAGGCGGCCGTCGTTGCTGTAGGCGACGGTCCGCGCGGCCCGGACATGTGCGGCGAGGACCGCGGTCTCACGCAGTCCGCCGTCGTCGTCGACGGCGTACACGGTGACCGTCCCGTCGTCGGACGACGCCGCCAGATGGCGGCCGTCCGGGGCGAATCGCACCATGTAGACAGTGCCGTGCCCGGGGCTCACCGACGTGTGTTGCCGCGGCGCGGACGGCGAGGAGATGTCCCAGACGCGGACGGTCCCGTCTCCGCTTCCGGTCGCGAGCAGCGGCCGGGTGGGATGAAAGGCCACCGATGTCAGATAGTTCCGATAGCCCGTCAGTGTGGCGACCGATCGGAACGAGCCGTCGGCGGTGCGCTGCCAGAGCCGTGCGGTCCGGTCGCCGCTGGCCGACGCGAAGAAACGTCCGTCGGGTGCGACGCTCACGTCGTAGACGGGGCCGGTGTGCCCGACCAGCGGACGGGACAGGGGAGTGGTCGCGGCACCGAGTACCCGTTGGCTGACCGTCGCGTCGTCGGGGTAGAGGCTCGCGGCCACCAGCAGCAGTCGCGCGGCGAGCGACGGATTGCTCTGCTGGAGACTGTCGATGTGCGACAGCAGTGCCGCCCGCTCGGCGTTGTTGCGCTGCTGGGTCAGGTCGTGGGCCTGGCGGAACCCGATGGCGGCGGTGATCGTCGACACGATGGCGAGCACCACGACGAGAGTGATCGACCCGAATCGGATCATCCGTCGCCGGCGTTGCTGCACGACGGCTGCGTCGATGAACGCCTCGTTCTCCGCGGACAGCAGGTGCTGATAATTGCGGCGCAGGGCGGCCCGATGTTGGCGGGCGACGTCCAGGCGCGAACCGGTGTAGAGGAACGACCGGCTGCGTCCCGTCTCCACCCATGAGGTGGTATCGGTGTCCAGGCGCTGACGCCACAGGTGGATGCCGGAGTCGGCCGCGATCCACTCGGCCAGGCGCGGCCATGACGTCAACACGACATCGTGGACCAGCATCACCGAATCCGACGACACGATGAGCAGCCGCGCCTGCGCGAAGACGTCGATCACCGACGAGATCCGGTCGGGGAACCTGTCGGCGATGGTCTCGGTGTGCAACGGCACGCGCAACGCCACGCCTGCGGGTCCCACGTGGACCAGGGCCAGCAGCAGCGCGCGGGCCAGATTGTGATCGTCCGGATCGACCGCCGACCACGCATCCTCGGCGGTGTCGGCGACGGCGCGGGCGATCCCGCCCGTCGCGCGATAGCCCGAGATGGTCATCCTGTTCCCCGACCGTCGCGACCAGGTCGCGGCCAGGACGTGCGCGAGCAGCGGCAGTCGTCCGGCACGGTCGCCGACCGGTGACGCGGCGTGCAGGTCGCCGATCATCACGTCGGCGAGTCCGGATTCGATGCGTCCGCCGGCAAGCCTGATCGGACCCATGATGACCTCGCGCAACTGTGCGCCGGTCATCTCCGAGACGATGACGCATCGCGACTGCCACGCCTGGGCGAGCACCGGGAACTCGACACACTGCCCGAAGAAGTCGGCGCGCACGCCGAGGACCACGACCGCGTCGGTCGCGAGCTCCTCGACCTCGCGGATCGTGTCGACCACACCGTCGTCGGGCAGGGCGAACACGTCCTCGAACTGATCGAGCACGATGACGTCGGGCCGGCCGTCGGTGATGTCGGTCGGTGCGGTGGCGGTGGCGGACAGGTCGGTGTCGTCGATGCGGACACCGGCCGGTGTGATCGTGGCGCGCCGCGGGACGCCGAGCCGTGTGTCCCGTGCCAGGCCGGCGTCGAGCAGAGAGGACTTCCCGGAACCGGAGACACCGGCGACGATGACGAGGCGTGGGCCTGACGCGGTCCCCGCCGCCGCGAGGATCTCCGAGACCAGCGTCGCGACGAGATCGTCGCGGCCGAAGAACAGGGCGCTGTCGGCGGCCGTGAGCGACGCGAGTCCCGCGTAGGGGCGCGTCACCGTCGTCGGCGACGGCACGACGTCGGTCGCGCCCGCATCGGGTTGACGGCCGTCGGCCTGCCGGTCGTCGTCGCCGGTCAGGTGTGCGTGCCAGAGATCCCGCCACTGTGGCAGAGACAACGTGTCGGCCTCGCCCGCGGCGACGGCGCGGGCCGTGAGCCACAGCAACAGGGGTTCGACGGTGGCGAAGTCACGCGGCAGATGACGACCGTTGCGCCAGTCGCTGATCCTCTGCGCCGACACCGTCGAGCGGGCCGCCGCCGCGCGCAGCGTGGGTCGCCCGGCCTGCACGAACAACCGGGCCAACGATTCACCGAAGTCCACTCACCATCACCGAGATCCCCGACCGACATACCGCATCAACGATGCGGGTCAATGATGCTCCCACCGACGACGCCTCCGCCAATCAACGTGAGCACGGACACGTCTGTGGTCAGATGCGCGAGCACGCCGTCGTATCCGGTCCGTTCTCCGAGCGCCTCCGGTGTCCGGTCCGGAATGTTCGATCCGCCGCTGAACAGCGATTTCTCCACCGAAACGCGGCCTCGTGTGGACCGCGCCGCGCCGGTGCAGTGAACTCGTGGCAACGCGCTCGACCGCCATCGAGCGCGTGGCTGCAGCCGTTGCACGACGCGTGGGTGGCGTGATCGGAGCCATCGGTGTCGGGGGTGCGGGTCGCGCAACGGCTGCAGCGGTCGCCGGACGTAGGATCGGCGCCATGTCGCGAGTTCGCCTGAACGGTTCGGCCGGCCTGCACGACAGCGGGTTTGCCTACAGCGCGACAGTCGCGCCCGGTCCGCTCATCGTCACCGCGGGGATCAGTCCGCTGGATGCCGAGGGCGGCATCGTCGCCCCCGGGGATGTCGTCGGCCAGACCCGCCGGTGCCTGGAGATCCTCCACACCGTCCTCGCCGAACAGGGTGTGACGTTCGCCGACATCGCCAAGTTGACGATCTATGTCGCCGAGCGACTCCAGGCCGACCTCGTCGTCGCCTGGCAGGAGATCGTCGCCACCGTCGATCCGCCCGTCCCGCCCGCGATGATGATGGGCGTAACCGTCCTCGCCTACGACGACCAGCTCGTCGAGATCGAGGCGATCGCGGCTCCGGCCGGGACCTCATGACCACACGACGACCCGGCGTCGATCCGCTCGATCTGTCGTGAGTGCGCGACCCCGGATCGGCAACGCCCGACGACGCGCCCGCCTGATGCGTCGCCACCGGCTGGCGCAATCGGATCACGCGGCGACGGTCACCCAACTCGCCGACGCCCTCGTCGGCTATCACGCGACCACGCCGTCGACGGTCTACCTCTCGGCGTGGGCCCGCATCCCCGACTTCACCCCCGTCGCGATGGATGCCGCGCTGTACCGCAATCGGGACCTGATCAAGCAGCTCGCGATGCGTCGCACCTTGTTCGTCGTCACCCGGGACGTGCTCGCCGACGCGGTGGGCGCCGTCGGCCCACGCGTGGCGGCCTCCGAACGCACCAACATGCTGCGCGATCTGCGCCGAAGTCCGGGATTCCCGGACCCCGACGAGTGGATCGATCGCGCTCGCGCCGCCGTCCTCGACGACGTCGCCGACGGTGAGGCGCGGTCCTCGACCGAACTTCGTCGCCGACTTCCCGCCCTCGACGGGTACGTGACCCACGGAGTGGGCACCACGTGGGAGGCTCGCGCGCCGATGGGACCGCGAGTGCTGAACATGATGAGCGCCGCCGGCGAGATCGTGCGCGGACCCAATGCGCTGGGGTGGCATCTGGCGCGTCCGTCGTGGGTGGCGATGTCGGCATGGCTGGGTCACCCACTGGACGCCGTGACCGTCGACGACGGTCATCGCGCGATGGTGCGTCGCTGGCTGCGCGCCTTCGGGCCGGGAACCGAGACCGACATCGTGTGGTGGCTGGGCTCGACGAAACGGACGGTGCGCACCGCGTTGGCCGGCCTCGATGTCGTCGAGGTCGATCTCGACGGCGGTGAGACCGGCTACGTACTCGCCGACGATCTCCCGTCGGACGCCGACGACGAGGTCGAGCCGCGGGCGTTGCTGCTGCCCGAACTCGACCCGACGACGATGGGGTGGAAGCAGCGCGACTTCTACCTCGGCGCCCACGGCTCCCACGTGTTCGACCGCAACGGCAACGGTGGGCAGACCGCCTGGTGGGACGGACGCATCGTCGGCGGGTGGCGACAGCACCGCGACGACGGCCGGATCGAGGTCCACACCTTCGAGGAACTGCCGAAGGTCGCGACACGGGAGTTCGCCGACCGCGCCGAGGAACTTGCCGCCTGGCTCGGCGAGGTCCGGCCCGCCCCGGGATACCCGGCGCCGTTCATGCGGTCCTGACCCGCACCGAGGGTCTCCACCGTGCGCCGACGGCAACCAGCGTCGCGCCCACGGCAACTTGTTTCCCCAGGTGAGGTCTCACAGAAATCTCTCAGCAAGAACGCAGACTCGTGGCAGCCTGGTGGGAGAGGGTGATGGCATGAGCGAATCCGCGAAGAATCAGGGCACCGGGCAGGGCGCGAAGGTCCTCGTCGTCGACGACGAGGAGAACATCCGCGAACTCCTGTCGGTCTCGCTCAAATTCCAGGGCTACGACGTTGCCACGGCGGAGAACGGTCCGTCGGCGATCGACCGGTGCCGCACCTTCAAACCCGACGTCCTCGTCCTCGACGTCATGATGCCCGGGATGGACGGTTTCGGCCTGCTGCGCCGACTGCGCGCCGACGGCATCGCCGCCCCCGCCCTGTTCCTGTCCGCCCGGGACTCGGTCGAGGACAAGATCAACGGCCTCACCATCGGCGGTGACGACTACGTCACCAAACCGTTCTCGCTGGAGGAGGTCGTCGCGCGACTGCAGGTGTTGTTGCGGCGCAGCGGCTTCGACGAGCAGACGAAAGAGACGACACGGCTCCGGTTCGCCGACATCGAGCTCGACGACGAGACCCACGAGGTGTGGAAGGCCGGTGAACTCGTCGCGCTCTCGCCGACGGAGTTCACGCTGCTGCGCTACTTCATGGTCAACGCCGGAACCGTGCTGTCCAAACCGCGGATCCTCGATCACGTCTGGAACTATGACTTCGGTGGCGAGGTCAACGTCGTCGAATCCTATGTCTCCTACCTGCGCCGCAAGCTCGACACCGGCGACAAACGCCTGATCCACACGCTGCGCGGTGTCGGCTACGTGATGCGGGAGCCGCGCGGGTGACCGACGCGCCCGCCCCGCCCCGGCGCCACCATCTGCTGACCGCGCGCCCCGCACCTGAGCGAACACGTACGAAACGTGGTGTTCCCCTGAGGTTGTCACTCGTCGGACTGACCTTGGTCCTGGTGGTACTCGGGCTGCTCGCCTCCGGCGTCGCGGTGACGTCGGCGATGAAGGCCGATCTGATCTCGCGGACCGACGACGGTCTCGCGGGGGCCGTGCAGACCTGGGCACGCCCGCGTGACCCGGCATCGGCGCCGGTCGAGGGCCCGGCTCCCGGTCCGCGCAGGCCGCCGTCGCAGTACTACTCGATGATCACCATCGGCACCGGCGACACCATCGTCAACAACGACTTCAGCGACGAACCCGACCTGTCGTCGCTGTCGTCGGGGAACGTCCGGCCGACCACGGTGAAATCCGCCGACGGTGACGGACCCGAATGGCGCGTGGTGAAGGCGTCGACACCGTTCGGCGAGTCGGTCGTCGCGACACCGCTCAGCGACGTCCGCGCGACCCTGTCCCGCCTCATGTGGCTGCAGTTCGCGATCGGTGCACTCGTTGTCGTCGCGATCGGCGTGCTGAGTTATCTGCTGGTCCGATCGAGCCTGCGACCACTGCGTCGGGTCGAGGAGACCGCCCACGCCATCGCCGCCGGCAACCTCAACATGCGCGTGGCCGAGGCTCCGCCGAACACCGAGGTCGGCAGCCTCTCGGGGTCGCTCAACACGATGCTCGGCCAGATCCAGCGGGCCTTCGCCCGGACCGCGGCGTCCGAGCAGCAGGCGCGGGCATCGGAGGAGAAGATGCGCCGCTTCATCGCCGACGCCAGCCACGAGCTGCGTACACCGCTCACGTCGATCAAGGGTTTCGCCGAGCTGTACAAACAAGGGGCCGTGCCCGACGCCACCGACGCCATGTCGCGCATCGACGCCGAGGCCGGACGCATGGGTTTGCTCGTCGAAGATCTCCTCATGCTCGCCCGACTCGACGCCCACCGCCCGATCGCCCATCAGCCGGTCGACGTTCTCGCGCTCGCAACCGATGCGGTGCACAGTGCGAAAGCCGCTGCGCCTCAACGCGAGATCGGTATCGAGATCGGGGCGACCGACGAGCCGCCGATGGTCTCCGGCGACGCACCGCGCCTGCTGCAGGTGCTGCGCAACCTCATCAACAACGCCATCGCCCACACCCCCGCCGAGGCGATCATCACGATCGGCGTCGCCGTCGACCGGGGTGCCGGCCGCGACGATGTCGTCCTTCGGGTGACCGACACCGGCCAGGGCCTCACCCCCGACGAGGCGTCGCACGTGTTCGAACGGTTCTACCGGGGCGACTCGTCGCGGCATCGCGGCGACGGCGGCGGAGGTAGCGGATTGGGGCTCTCGATCGTCGCCGCCCTGGTCGACGCGCACGGCGGAACCGTCGGCGTCGACTCCGCTCCCGGGCACGGCTCGACCTTCTGGGTCCGACTGCCCCGCCTCGCGGACTGAGGCCCCACCGCCCGCGTCGATCCTCGCGCCGCCTCGCAGCCCTCGCCGACCGTGCCCTGGAATTCGCCGACCGTGCCCTGGAATTCGCCGACCGTGTCCAGAATTCCGTCGATCGGCCCCGCGAACCGATGAGTTCCGGTCGCGGCGGCAGTCAGCATGAAGAGACGACGAAGGGAGATCTCCATGTCTGATGCCCTGCCCCCGGTGACCGACGAACCGACCTGGCGCGCCGCACTCGATGAGCTGCGCGTGCGGGAGAAAGCCGCCACACGCGAACTCGACGCCATCGCGGCACAGCGACGACGACTGCCGATGGTCGAACTGCCCGACTACACACTGATCGGTCCGGACGGCCCGATCCGGCTGGTCGACATCTTCGACGGCCGGTCGCAACTGGTCGTCTACAACCACATGTGGTCCGACGGCGCCGAGTTCCAGTGCGGTGGCTGCACCAGCCTGACCACCCAGTACACCCGGCTGGACTTCCTCGCCAACTACGACGCCCGGTTCGTCATCGTCACCAACGGCCCGATCGACGAGGCGCTGGCCTACAAGGCGAAGGTCGGCAACATGATGGGCTGGTACTCGTCGTCGGAGAGCTCGTTCGGCGCCGACGTCGACGCCGGTCCCGGCGAAGGATTCGGCGTGAACGTCTTCCTACGCGACGGCGACACCGTCTACCGCACCTGGCATACCAACGGACGCGGCACCGAGCAACTGAGTTATACGTTCCCGCTCATGGACGTGCTCCCGTGGGGGCGTCAGGAGGAGTGGCAGGACTCGCCGGACGGCTGGCCCCAGGGGCCGACGTACTCGGGCTGGCTCGACTCGCCCGACGTCGCACGGCTCTACGGGGAATAGCTCCCCAACGCGTCACGAAGCCCAAGGCGCCGGTGCCGCTCAGATCAGGCGTCGCAGCCCGGCGAACTCGCGGACATCGTCGCGGAAACGGTCGAGACTCACCAGCGTGTACATTCCGTCGATCCGACGGTCCGCCCACAGCTGATGGATGCGGCGCAGATCGGATTGTCGTGACTTCCAGCCGATTCCGTCGATGACGGCCAGGACGAGCTGACGTGGCAGCCGGACCTCTGCCATCTCCTCGATCTCGCGGACCGCGTCGGTCAGTTTGCTGCCGGTGGAATCGAATCCCTTTGCGGCGACGACGATGTCGGCGGTGTCCGGATCGCCGATGATGAGGTCGGCGGGGGCTGTGCGGCCGTTGCGGCCGGTGAACCGGGAGCGCGTGACATAGTCCAGACCGAGGTCGTGCGCGATGGCCTCGATCTCGTCCTCGATGCGACGTCCGGACGCGCCCGCCCGCGTCGCGGTGACGCGGCTACCCGCACGAGCGACGAGGATGTCGGCGAAGGTGTATGTCTTGCCCAGTTGGGCGCGCAGCATGCGGACGAGGTCGAACTCGGTGTCCAACCACGTGACGAGATCGACCGGGGCAGAGCGCGCCACGCCATGCCAGCCGGTGGTGCCGAACCGGTCGCGCAACACGTTCTTCAGTTTCTCCTGTGACAACCCCACCGCCAGGCCGAGGACGGGTACCTCGCCCGGATGATCCCGAACCCAGGCCGCGAGCCCCGCGATGTCGGTGTCAAGAAGCTCACCCAGACTCCCGGTGGCCTGCACGATCCGTTCGGCCTCGGGCGTGGACGCCGTCGGATCGACGTGAGAAGTCAACCGTCCCAACGTTGTCAGGTACTCGTCGAACTCTCCGGCATCGCTCATGAGATCAATCGCGACCGATGAACAGGTACTCGCTCACATCGCGACGGGTGGCGGCGACATGTGTGCCGAAGCTGTACTTGTGATCGATCGCGATCACCTCCACCGACGGCTTCACCTTCCCGAGGAGATCGACGATCCGGTCGGCGCCGGGCAACGCGTTCGACGAATAGGACAGCACGATCGCACCGGAATCCTGGAAGTGCTCGAACGTCCGGGCCAACGCATCCTCGATGCTGTGCTTGTAGGCGAACGGCGTGTAGCGCTTGGTCAGCTTCTTGGTCTTCGTGTGCTCCATGATCGTCATGCCACGCCAGTAGGCCGACAGCCCCTCGAGGAAGTGATAACGCTTGATGTAGTCGTTGTCGTCGGTCGGGGGCGCATACGGCGGATCGAGATACACCAGGTCCGGTGGGCCGTCGAGGCCGGACAGGTCGAGATCGAAGATATCGCCGCTCACACTCCTGTTGGACGCCCCGTTGCTGAACACCGTCGCGTTGTACTCGGCGGCCGACCGCAGGCGGAAATGATCGCGCAGCGACATCCGCAGGTCACGCCTGCCGTCGGCGTACCGAGTCGAATCGGTGAACGTGAACACGCCGCGCGGCTGCTTGCGCGCCGCCGACAACACCAGCGCCGAGATCGCCAGATCGCGTCGATACCCGCGCAGCCGGTCGATGTGCGACCACGCCGAGTCCAGAAACGCACGGTCCTCCGCCGTGAAGTACAGGCCGTCGAACGTCGAGGAGATGAAGTCGCGGTCATCGGCCGGGGGACCGCAGATCTCCTCGATCAGATCGTCGTCGAGCCGCACACTCGAATTGGCGACCGTCGCGCGCGTGATGATGTGCGGGAACGTCAGGAAATCATTGCTCACCACCTGGAAGCCCTGAGCCTTCAACAGGTAGGACACCACGCCCGATCCGGAGAACGCGTCCACCGCAGTGCTGCCCCCGATCTCGGCGAAGGTCCGCTCGAGGTGGGGCAGTAGCCGATACTTCGACCCCATGTACCGCAGACGCGGAAAGCTCTGCGCCTTCGCGATGACATCCGCCGATCCGAGGACACGACCCAGGGCCTTCGGCCCGCTCGCTGCGTTCCCGGCGCCGGTGCCCTTCGGCCCGCTCGCTGCGCTCCCGGCGCCGGCGCGATTCGGCCCGCTCGCTGCGCTCCCGGCGCCGGTGAACTCTGATCGACTCACAGGGAAAGAATGTCATGGACCGCCGACAGCGCCCGGCAACACGTCGAGAGCCGGGTCCTAGACTGACCGTATGGCTTCCGTCTTCACCATGATCATCAACGGAGAACTGCCCGGTCGATTCGTGTGGAAGGACGGCCAGGCGGTCGCCTTCCTCACCATCAACCCGGTCACCCCCGGTCACGTCCTCGTCGTGCCGCGCAAGGAGGTCGACCACTGGGAGCAGATGGACACCGCCTCCTACACCCATCTGGCCGATGTCTCGCAGAAGATCGGCCGCGCCGTCAAAGAGGCGTTCGGGGTCTCGCGGGTCGGCACGATGATCGCGGGTCTCGAGGTGCCGCACGTCCACCTGCACGTCTTCCCGCTCGAGAGCATGGACGCGTTCGACCTCGGCAACGCACAGAAGGACCCGGACCCGGCGGAACTCGACGACGCCGCCGAGAAGATCCGTGCCGCCCTGCGCAGCACCGGATACGCGGAGTACGTCGCCGACGCCTGAGCCGCGATCGATCCGGTGGCACCCGCACAGTCCATCGGCAGCACGCAGATGACGGAGAACGTAACGGTCAGCGATACGTTCGCCGTCATCTGATCACGAGCCGGACCCTCAGACCGATCGGTGGATCAGCAACGGCATCACCGCCGACGCCCCCGCCCGCCGCAACTCGGCCGCGGCCAGCGTGATCGGCCAGCCCGACGCCGTCTCGTCGACGACGAGCAGCACGTTCTGGCCCACGACCTCCGGCATCTCGCCGAGATGATCGCGCCAATACACCGCCTCGGTGGCGCCCGTCGCATCCCGACCCGGCCTCTCTCCCGACCGCACCGGCACACTCACCCGGGGCCGTTTACCGACCTCGCACAGATGATCGGCGACCTTGTCCGCGAGCACCGCCCCGGTCAGCCGTAACGACCCGATCGAATCCGGCCGGATGCCCGCATCCCGCACCCACGACGACAACGTGGTCACCGCCGCGTCACCGAGATCGGTGAGTGCCTGCTCGTCGCCGCGCCGCGCATCCGCGAGCAACTCCACCCACTCCGGTGAATCGGCATGTGCCAGCACCCGGCCCGGCTCCGCCGCGAACTCGCCCGCAATGCGACCACGCGTACCGAACTCACCGCCCGGCCACATCTTGCGCGGCTCCAGGATCAGCGCCGACCGCCGGAGCGCACCGGTGATCAGTCGCACCGTGTCGTCGGGCACGTCCGACGACAACGGCTCGGTCAGCCGCCCACGACACACCGAACACCGACCACACGGCTCGGCAGCCGGATCGTCGAGCGACGACGTGAGCAACTGCATCAGGCACTGATGCCCATGGATGTAGTCGCGCATGATGTCGGCCTCGCGACGTCGCACCTCGATCACTCCGTCGTAATGCTGCTCGTCGTAAGTCCACCCCACGCCGGTCGACGTCCAGCCGTCGGACTCGCGATCCGTAGCACCGTCGACCGCCAGCTGCTTCAGCATCAACTCGACCTTGCCCCTGCGGAATCCGGTGGACGACTCCAACTGCGGCACCGACATCGGACCGTCCGCCGCATCGAGCGTGTCGAGCAGCACACGCATCCGATCGGGATCGGGGATCGTGGCCGTCGCGAAATGATCCCAGATGGCGTCGTCGGCGCGCGACGCCAAGAGCATCACCACCGCCTCGTCCAGCGCTCGACCCGCACGACCGACCTGCTGATAGTAGGAGACCGGCGACGGCGGCGACCCCACATGCACGACGAACCCGAGATCCGGCTTGTCATAACCCATCCCGAGCGCCGACGTCGCGATCAGCGCCTTGACCTCGTTGCGCAACAAGGCATCCTCGAGCTGATGCCGACGATCACCGTCGAGTTGGCCCGTGTACGCCGCGACCCGGATCTCGGACCCGTGCACCGCAGTGATCGCATCAACCAGACGATGCGCATCGGCGACCGTCAGCACATAGACGATGCCCGAGCCCGGCAGTGACGGAAGGTACTGCGCCACCCACCCGTACCGCTGGATCGGCGACAAACCATCGATCACATTGAGATGCAATGATTTCCGCGCCAACGAACCGCGGAGCACGAGCGTCTGACCCGGCCCGCTCGCTGCGCTCCCGGCGCCCGTCTGATCGGGCCCGCTCGCTGAGCTCCCGGCGCTCGGTTGATCGGGCCCGCTCGCTGAGCTCCCGGCGCCCAGCTGCGCCGCGACATCCTCGGTCACCCGCGCGTTCGCGGTCGCCGTCGTCGCCAGCACCGGGGTCTGCGGATTCAGGCGCTGCAGCACGTCCGACACACGACGATAATCCGGCCGGAAATCATGCCCCCAATCCGAGATCGCATGCGCCTCGTCGATCACCAACAACCCGAGCCGACCCGCCAGCGCATCCAGAACCCGCCGACCGAAACCAGGATTCGCCAACCGCTCCGGCGACACCAGCAGCACATCGAGATCGCCGCCGCGCAACTGCGCCTCGATCATCGACCACTCGTCGACATTCGACGAATTCAACGTCGCCGCACGCAGCCCCGCCCGCTCCGCCGCACTCACCTGATCCCGCATCAACGACAACAGAGGAGACACGATCAAAGTCGGCCCGCTCGCTGCGCTCCCGGCGCCGGGCAGAGTCGGCCCGCTCGCTGCGCTCCCGGCGCCGGCAGCCCGGATGATCGCCGTCGCGGTCCAGTACACCGCCGACTTCCCCCACCCCGTGGCCTGCACGACCAGAACACGTGCCGATGGCCGCAGCAGTGCCGCGACGGCGGTGAGCTGGTCGTCGCGCAGGCGTGACCCCGGCCCGGCGAGACTCTCGATCACCCGGTCGGCGGCGGACTGCTGATCGGCGGTCAGGGTTGCTGCGGCTGGGGAGGACATGACGCCAACCTATCGGTCGCGACGGACACCGGAGGGACCCACGGTCCGGTTCTCCACAAGCGGCCGCACAGGCGTCAACCGCTCACAGGAACCTGACAGCGTCGGCGCAGAGTGGGCGAAGTTTGGCGCCCGAAGCTATGTGACATGACAGCAGAAGCCCTCCCGACGACCGGAGAGCGCGCGGTGATCGTTGCAGACAGTTCGACGCATACCCCGGTCCTCGACATCGTCGTTCCCGTCTACAACGAGGCGGCAGACGTCGCCGGTTCCGTCCGCCGCCTCGCCGACCACCTCCGCGCCCACGTCCCGTATCCGGCCCGCATCACCGTCGCCGACAACGCCAGCACCGACTCCACGCTGGCCATCGCCGCCGAACTCGCCGGAGAACTCGACGGCGTGAGGGTCGTGCATCTCGACAAGAAGGGCCGCGGCCGCGCACTCAACGCGGTGTGGCGCGCCAGCGACGCCCAGATCGTCGCCTACTGCGACGTCGACCTCTCCACCGACCTCAACGCACTCATGCCGCTGATCGCCCCGCTGATCTCCGGACACTCCGACATCGCGATCGGCACCCGGCTGTCCCGGTCGTCGAGGGTCGTCCGGGGGCCGAAGCGGGAGTTCATCTCACGCTCCTACAACCTGATCCTCCGGACGACGATGCGCGCCAAGTTCTCCGACGCCCAGTGCGGGTTCAAGGCCATGCGCACCGACATCGCGCGCCAGGTGCTGCCCTACGTCGAGGACACCGGCTGGTTCTTCGACACCGAACTGCTCGTCCTCGCCGAACGCATCGGGCTGCGCATCGCCGAGGTGCCGGTCGACTGGGTCGACGACCCCGACAGCACCGTCGACATCGTCTCGACCGCCGTCGCGGATCTGAAGGGGTGCGCCCGTGTAGGCTACGCGCTCACCACCGGACGGCTGCCGATCGCCGAACTCCGCTCCACCATCGGCCGCGACCGCGCACCCGGACCACAGATCGACGGGGTGCCGTTCGGGCTGGTCGGTCAGCTCGCCCGGTTCTGCGTGATCGGCGTGGCGTCGACCATCGCCTACGCTGTCCTCTACCTGCTGCTCCACTCGTTCCTCGGTGCGCAGGTCTCCAACTTCGTCGCGCTCGCTGTGACCGCCGTGCTCAACACCGCCGCCAACCGTCGGTTCAGCTTCGGCATCTCCGGCCGCGAAGGAGCCGTCCGACACCAACTGTTCGGGCTGGGCGTGTTCGTGTTCGGCTGGCTCGTCACATCCGGATCTCTGGTCGCGCTGCACGCCTTCGCGCCGGAGGCGACCAAACACGTCGAACTCCTGGTCCTGGTGATCGCGAACCTGGTCGCCACCCTCACCCGATTCGTCGGTCTACGGTGGGTCTTCCGTGGCCACCTCGCCGGCGCGACCGCAACCGTACCGAAGCCCGGCGCCGGGCTCGCCGAAGGAACCGCCGAATGAGCACCGTTCTCGACCGTCCCGCATCCACCCCCGTTCCGCCCGAGGCCTCCGCCTCCGGGCGGAACGCCCATGTGTGGCAACATGTCTCGCTGGCGCTGCTGATCATCGGCACCGGCGTCGTCAACCTGGTCAACCTGTCGGCGAACGGCTGGGCCAACTCGTTCTACACCGCCGCGATCCAGGCCGGATCGCAGTCGTGGAAGGCGTGGTTCTTCGGCTCCTCCGACATGGCCAACTCCATCACCGTCGACAAACCGCCTGCCGCCCTCTGGATTCCGGGCCTGTCAGTCCGGATCTTCGGTCTGAACCCGTGGTCGGTACTGGTGCCGCAGGCGCTCATGGGGGTCGCCTCGGTCGCCGTGCTCTACCTCATCAGCAAGAAGTACTTCGGTCACTGGGCGGGCATCCTCGCCGGCACCGTGCTCGCGCTCACCCCGGTCGCCGCCATGATGTTCCGGTTCGACAACCCGGAGGCCCTCCTCATCCTGCTGATGATCGCGGCGGTGTGGGCGACGCTGAAGGCCGTCGAGGACGGACGTCTCCGGTGGATGATCCTCGCCGGCGTGTTCGTCGGCTTCGGCTTCCTCACCAAACAACTCCAGGTGATGCTGATCGTGCCGCCACTGGCGATCACCTACCTCGCCTTCGGACAACGCACGTGGCTCACGCGTCTGGGCCACCTCGTCGCGGCGCTCGGCGCGCTGATCGTCAGCGCCGGATGGTGGATTCTCGCGGTCGAGTTGTGGCCCGCGTCGTCGCGGCCGTGGATCGGCGGTTCTCAGAACAACTCGATCCTCGAACTCACGCTGGGCTACAACGGTTTCGGACGCCTCAACGGGAACGAGACGGGCAGCGTGACGCCGGGAGGTCCCGGAGGCGGTCCGGCCGGCGCGATGGGCGGCGGTCCCGGCGGCACGGGTGGACCCGGCGGTGGCCGCGGTGGCGGTATGTGGGGAGACACCGGAATCCTGCGCATGTTCGAGCCGGCGCAGGGCGGCCAGATCGCTTGGCTCATCCCCACCGCGCTGGTGGTCGGGATCGCGGCGCTCGTGCTGATCGGACGGTCATCCCGCACCGACCTGCGCCGTGCCTACCTGGCGGTCTGGGGACTGTGGCTCGTGGTGACCATGGCCGTGTTCAGCTTCATGGCAGGGATCTTCCACAGCTACTACACGGCAGCCTTGGCGCCGGCCGTGGCCGCCGTCGCCGCCGGCGGTGCTGCGGTGTGCTGGAGATCGCGCGACCGACTGTGGGTGCGGATCGTGCTCGCGGCCGGTGTCTGGATCGCCGCCGTCTGGGGCTTCGCACTACTCGGCCGGTCGCCCGACTTCGTGCCGTGGCTGCGGTGGCTGGTCCTCGTCGTCGGCGTTCTCGGCGGACTCGTCATGCTCGTCGCGCATCGTCCGTACCTCTCGGCACTGGCGCTCGTCACCGCAGTCACTGCCGCGCTCGCCGGTCCCGCCGCGTACACGATCGATACCGTCTCGACCGCCAAGCAGGGCTCGATCATCAGTGCGGGTCCGCGCGTCGAGGGCGAGTTCGGACCCGGTGGCGGACCCGGCGGGGACGGCAGATTCGGCGGCATGCGCGGAGGGATGCGAGGCGGACCAGGCGCCGGCGGTATGGGAATGCCTGGTGGCGCCGGGATGCCCGGCGGCATCGGACTGTCGGGCGGCGGCGGTCAGTTGGGCGGCGTCGAGGGCGGCCCCGGAGGTGCCGGGGGACTGCTCATGGGCTCGCGGCCGAGTGCCGAACTCGTCGCCATGCTCCGGTCCGACGCCGACCAGTACACGTGGGTCGCGGCCGCCGTCGGCTCCAACGAGGCCTCGGGCTACCAGATCGAATCGGGTCATTCGGTGATGCCGATCGGCGGTTTCAACGGCACCGATCCGTCGCCGACGCTGCAGCAGTTCCAGAAGCTGGTGTCGCAGAAGAAGGTTCACTACTTCCTGGGAGGCGGACGCGGATTCGGGTCGTCGGACACGACACGTCCGTCGGCACAGATCGCCCAGTGGGTGCAGGACAACTTCACCGCGACCACGGTCGGCGGCACCACGGTGTACGACCTGACGGCGCCGACGAGCAGCTGACCCGGTCCGCGAATCCACTCGGGGCCAAGCGCCCAGGAAAGTCCACCCCGGAAATCCGGCCCGGCACAGCGCCCCGGTGATCCGCCCGACCGAGCGCAGCCGTCGACACCATGACGATGGCAGCTCTGCAAGGGGCGGATTCCCGGGCACTTTTCCGGGACGGCCCGCGACGCCTGCCCCCGCGGCTGCCCCGCGACCCCAACCCCGCCCGACGGGGCGGGCATCGCTGCGCCGATCGGCCCACTAGAGTCGTCACCGTGCGCGTACTCGTGATCGGCTCGGGCGGCCGCGAACATGCCCTGCTCCTCGGACTGTCTGCGGATCCCTCGGTCACCGGGTTGCATGTCGCCCCCGGCAACGCCGGGACGTCGTCGATCGCGACCAACCACCCGATCGATGTCGCCTCGGCCGAGGCGGTCGTAGCCCTGGCGACGAGCATCGCCGCCGACCTCGTGGTCATCGGTCCGGAGGTGCCGCTGGTGCTGGGCGTCGCCGATGCTCTGCGTGAGGCCGGCTTCGCCACCTTCGGTCCTGGTGCCGCCGCCGCCCAGATCGAGGGGTCGAAGGCGTTCGCCAAAGACGTGATGGCCGCCGCCGGAGTACGTACCGCGCACAGCGAGATCGTCGACAACCCGGGCAAGCTCGACGCCGCGCTCGACCGATTCGGTCCGACGTGGGTGGTCAAGGACGACGGCCTCGCCGCCGGCAAGGGCGTGGTGGTGACCGACGACCGTCTGGCCGCCCGCGATCACGCCGCCGAACTGCTGGAGAACGGGCACCCGGTCCTGCTGGAGAGTTTCCTCGACGGCCCCGAGGTGTCGCTGTTCTCGCTGGTCGACGGCGAGACGGTGGTACCGCTCATCCCGGCACAGGATCACAAGCGCGTGGGTGACAACGACTCCGGACCCAACACGGGCGGAATGGGCGCCTACACTCCGCTGCCGTGGCTGCCCGATGAGGTCACCCGGCAGATCGTCGACGACGTGGTCGAGCCGGTCGCGGCCGAACTCGCCAAGCGGGGCACCCCGTTCTCCGGTCTCCTCTACGCAGGACTAGCCATCGGCAAGGACGGACCCGCCGTCGTCGAATTCAATTGCCGCTTCGGCGATCCGGAGACGCAGGCGGTTCTCGCGCTGCTGACCTCGCCGCTGGGTGCAGCGCTCAACGCCACCGCGACCGGCACACTCGATCAGCTTCCACCTCTGCAGTGGTCCGACGGCGCCGCCGTGACCGTCGTCGTCGCCGCGGAGAACTACCCGGGCAAACCGCGGACCGGAGACGTGATCACCGGCGCCGACGGCGAGGGAGTCCTCCATGCCGGTACCGCCCGCAACGACGACGGTGCCGTCGTGTCCTCCGGCGGTCGGGTGCTCGCCGTCGTCGGGACCGGTGCCGACCTCGCCGAGGCCCGCGCACAGGCGTACGACCGGATCGCCGGGATCAAGCTGCCCGGCTCGCATTTCCGCACCGACATCGGCAAGGCCGCGCTCGACGGTGACATCAACCTCTGACCTCGTCGGGGCCGACGAACCGGCTCAGCGGGCGAGGTTGCGCCCGAGGAACTCGACCTGCTCGGGCAGCACGCTGCGCCAATAGCGGTTGGTGTGCCCACCGGCCGTCGTGCCGAATGCGGCCGGTGGATGCAGGCCCGCCGCCCACTGCCGGGTGTAGGTGAAGAACTGGTCCGACGACCCGATCGAGATGAGCAGCGGGATCTTCGCGAAGGCCTGCTGCTGGCCGAACAATGAATTCGCCTGGTAGTCCTCGTACGAGTCGAATGCGCGGGGCGGGAAGTTGCGCGGGTCGGCCCACATCGCGGGTGAACTGACCGCGATCGCCGAGACCCGCGGCGCGCCGAGTAGCGCCCCCAGGCGCAACGCCCCGTAGCCGCCCATCGACCAGCCGAACAGACCGATCCGCTCAGTCGAGAGATTGAGGTCGGCGTTCGACGCCAGCATCGGCAGGAACTCGTCCAAGATCATCGCGCCACCGTCGGTGCCGTCGGCGCGCGGGTGGTAGTAGTTGCGTGCTGCGTCGGCCGCGGCCAGCGCGAACGGCGCATTGCCCGCGTCGACATAGCGCTGCAGGACGTTCTGCATCTCCAGCTTCGACGAGAAGATCGACTTCTCATTGGTGTTCAGCGCATGCAGGACGACGACGACGGGCAACCGACCCGACACCCCGCTCGGCCGGGCGACCGCCCAGCGGGTCTCGCGACCGGCCATCTTCGCCGAGACGAAACTGCCCGTGACCAGTGGGGGGCCGCCCGCGATCTGCGGCGGGCTCGTCTCCGACGGCAGTTCGTCGTCGGCGGCACGCGTCTCGAGTTTGCGTGGCTCGACCTTCGTCGGCTGGTCGTTCGAGCACGCGGCGAGTGCGCCGATCAGAGTCGCTCCCAGGCCGCCCGCGAGGACCGAACGACGACTGACCCGGCCGAGGCGATCCTCGGTCGGGCCGGTGGGTGTCGTCGGCGAGTCGTGTTCGGCAGTCATCGACTCCACAGATTACTGGTGCGCGCCGACCACATCGACAGACACCGATCCGGCACGCCGCCGGTGTGATGGTGCTCGCAGGCTCGCAGGCTCGCAGGCTCGCGGGCTCGCAGTGCCCGAGACTCGGGATACTCGACATCGGCGTCACCGTTGCCGCACCGACGACTGGATTGTCCGCTCACTGGTGCGGGATCGGTGATTCTGGTGTCATCGACCGCGGGCCGGGCGACTCAGCCCGAACCCGGCGCCGCAACTCCGCGCAGCCGCTCCATCGCGACGCGCAAGAGGGCGGCGAGTGGCTCGGTGTTGCCGGGGCCCACCCAGTTCGCGAACGCGATCTTGAACACCGCGATGCCCATTTCCGCGGTCAAGGACGCCGACGTCTCGTCGAGGCCTTGGGAGACAAACGCTTTCGTCACCGCGTCGGTCAGCGAGACCATCTTGAGCGCCTCGCGCTCCTGGAGATCGGGGTTCGCATCGATGATCGTCTGGCGTAGGCGGGACGACGGCAGTCGGTCGACGAAGAAGGAGCCCACTGCTTCGTCGAGCGCCCTGCCGACGGCGTCGAGGGGGGCCATGCCGGGCGGGCAGGCGGCCAGCTGTTCGACGATCGCGTGTTCGAGGGTGTGTTCACTGTCGAAGAGCACCTCACGTTTGTCCCCGAACTGCCGATAGAACGTGCGTTCGGTGACGCCGGCGCGTTCGGCGATGTCGGCGACGGAGGTGCCCTCGTAGCCGCGCTCGGCGAACAGGCTCATCGCCGCCTCCCTCAGGCGGTCGCGCGATCCGGTCGGCCATCGTCCCATGACGCCCATGATAGGTGATGACAGGTTCTGACATCGGGAGTACAGTCAGTGATGTCAGAAACTGTCATTACTGAATCGAGGATCACTCTCATGCAGATATTCATCACCGGGGCCTCCGGTCATGTCGGCGCGGCGGTCATTCCCGAACTCGTCTCCGCAGGTCACACCGTCGTCGGTCTCGCACGATCGGATGCCGCTGCGGCGGCGGTCGCCGGCCGCGGCGCGGAGGTCCTCCGTGGGGATCTCGATGACCTCGACGTCCTCGCCGACGCATCGCGGCGCGCGGACGGCGTGATCCATCTCGCCTTCAAGCACGACCTGATGGTGACCGGCGATCTCGCCTCGGCCGCAGAGTCCGATCTCGTCGCCGTGAACGCGATGCTCGACGCCATGACCGGGTCCGGCAAGCCGTTCGTCGGGACGTCCGGAACCGCGTTGATCGCGATGATGGGGATCGCCGGACGGCACGGCACGGAGGACGACGCGTTCGAGGAGGGATATCGGATCAGCACCGAGAACGCCATTGTCGCGGCCGCCGACCGGGACATCCGTTCGTCCGTCGTGCGTCTGCCACCGTCGGTGCACAGCGATCTCGACCGTCACGGATTCGTGCCCGGCCTCATCGGCTTCGCCCGGCAGAACGGTTTCGCGGGTTACCTCGGCGACGGCGCGAACCGCTGGCCGGCCGTGCACACCCGCGACGCGGCACGTCTCTACCGGCTCGCCGTCGAGGCGGCTCCGGCGGGAACACGTCTTCACGCAGTCGACGACGACGGTGTCGCATTCCGCGACATCGCCGCCGCCATCGGTCGTGGACTCGGAATCGATACGGCTGCAGTCGAACCCGACGATGCGGCGGAACGATTTGGGTATCTGGCCGCGTTCGCGGGGGTCGACAACCCGACATCGTCGGCGGCCACTCGTGAACTCATGGGCTGGAAACCCGAGGAGGTAGGCCTGATCGAGGACATCGACGCCGGGCACTACTTCCGGTAGTCAGGCGGGGAGGCCGACCGGAATCGCCTCCCTCACGTGTCTCGAGTGGCCAGTGACCGCATGGCGGCCTGCAGTCTGGTGGCCGCGTCTGCAGCGACGTCGCGAAGACCGTGGGCGTCGGTGACTTGCACCATGATGTCCGGGTTCATCGCCTCCACGATCACAGTGTCCGCATGTTCTCTGTCGTCGCGGACGGCGACGTTGCACGGCAGCGACGGCCGATCTGACGGTCGACGCCGAGCGCGCGGTGCGGCAGAGATGGATTGCAGGCGCCCAGGATGAGGTAGTTCTCCATGTCCTCATCGAGTTTCTGCTTGAGCGTGGCCGTCACGTCGATCTCGGTGAGGACGCCGAACCCGTGCTGCGAGAGCGCTTCTCGTGTGCGCAGGACAGCATCGTCGAAGGTGGTGGTCAGGGTTGCGGTGAGGCCGAGTTGCATGGCCGGGACTTTCTGGGTGTGGTGCGACGCTCAGGCGAGCGTCAGGAACAGTTTCTCGAGTTGTGTTCCTCGGTCATCGGTTCGCTGTCGTCGGCGTCCTCGCCGGTCCGGCACTGCCGTAGTCCGGTGGCGACGATCTTGAATCCTGCGCGATCGAGGGCTCGCGACACGGCGGCGAGTTGGGTGACCACGTCTGTGCAGTCGCGTCCTTGCTCGATCATCGAGATGACGCCCGCGAGTTGTCCGTGGGCGCGCCGCAGACGATTGAGCACGATGGTGATCGACTCGTGGTCGCCGACCGTGAGGCACCTGCTTTCCTGGGACTACGCCACCTATACCCTCGGGGGTATTGTCGGGTCCGTGGTGGAGCGCCGGTGGAGAGCCGCTCAGTGCCGGAATGCCGACCTCGCTACCGATCGCCTCAGCCGCGCCAGAAGCCCGCGTGCACCCCGCGGGCTTCTGGGATGTCGTACGGTCCGCGGACGGTCGTCGGATGCGCGCCGCGGGCGAACACCTCCCGGCACGGCAGTGACATCGACGGATTGGCCGGGTCGTCGCCGGTCATCGATGCCAGGTCGACCTCGCTGAGGGCGTAGACCACCGTGGGGATGCCCGCCCAATAGATCGCGCCGGCGCACATCGCGCACGGTTCGGTGCTGGTGTAGAGGGTGAGCGTCCGGCGCGTGCCGGCATCGATGAGACGCCCCGCCTCCCGCACCAGGTTCGTCTCCGCGTGTCCGGTGGGATCGCTGTCCGTGGAGACCGAATTGCGGGCGCTCGCAACGAACTCGCCGCCGGGGGAGACCAGCAGTGCCCCGAACGGATGATCGCCACGGGCACGTGCCTGCGCCGCGAGGTCGATCGCCTGACGCAGAAATGTCTCGTCGTCCATCGCCCGATCCTCCCACCTTCGCGGTGGCCACGCCCGCGGTGCGCCACACGTGCGGCATAGCCGAAATGCCCGACCGCGTCACGGCTTTTGCCAAAGTAATCCCAGGCAGGCAACGCCTTTGGCAGCATGATTCCATGACTTCGGCGGCCACCCCGAAGGGGCTGCGACGTCGGTCCCGACTCATCGAGGCCGCCGGTGCGTTGCTGCTCGAGGGCGGGTTCGACGCGGTGCGTCATCGTGCCGTCGCCGAACGCGCGCAACTGCCCCTGGCGTCGACGACCTACTACTTCGGTTCGCTCGAGGATCTGATGGCCGAGGCCGCCGCCAATGTGTGCCGGCACGACGAGGAGTGCATTGCCGAGCGTCGTGACGCGCTGCCCAAGCGGCGTCGGGGAGGGCAGGCGACCGCCGACGCGCTCGCCGAGGTCTTCATCGGACCCGACACCACGATCCAGACCCTCGCGGCCCGCTACGAGACGATTGCGCTGGCCGCCCGGTACCCTCGACTGCGCGATGTGGTCGTCGACCGCCGTAAGTTGCTCGCGGAGATGCACTCGGATGTACTGCAGAAGTCCTATCGGGTCGCGGACCCGGTTCACGTGGGGCACTTGATCGCGGTGGAGGACGGCGCCGTGGTAGGCGCGCTCGGCATGCGACATGGCAACCCGTATGTGGCGGCACGCGATGCCCTGCACGAGGTCATCGATGTTCTCGCGCCACGCGAATGATCGAGGATCGAATCCTAGAGGGGGAGACGACGACATGAAGCGATCGACAAAGGCCCGGCCGACGGGACGCCGGCGGATCCGGGCGTTGCTCGGTGCCGGTATCGCGACGGCGGCAGCGACCGGTGTCCTCCTGGCACCGGGAACCGCCTCGGCGGCACCGGTCGGAAAGGTGGACGCGGGTGTGCCGTTCTCGTCGGTGGTCTACGGGTCGGGCTGCCTCTACGACCTGACCGTGCCGGTCAACGCCACCGGCAGGGTGACCTTCTGGGAACAGCAACGCGGGCAGGCGCCTCGCTTCCTCGGGGCCGCGGTCGCCGACGGTGCGATCGCGACCATCCGATGGGTGCCGCGCCGGCCCGGCGATCGTCAGCTCTATGCCCAGCAGGGCGGTGTCACCGGCCCGAAGACCCTCTATCGCGTGCACCAGGGCTACGGGTCGGGGTGGGCGTGTTTCGCGCTCTGAACTGAGATCCGCCGTCGGATTCGGGCCCATGGCGTCGCGTGACTAGACTGTGCCCGTGTCGAAGCCCGTCATCGCCAACGTCCTGGCCAGTCGTTATGCCTCCGCCGACCTCGCGGAGATCTGGTCGCCGCGCCACAAGATCGCCCTCGAACGGCAGCTGTGGATCGCGGTCCTCAAGGCGCAGCGCGATTTGGGGATCGACGTGCCCGACGGCGCGATCGCCGATTACGAACGCGTCGTCGACCAGATCGACCTCGCCTCGATCGCCGATCGTGAACGCGTCACCCGCCATGACGTCAAGGCACGTATCGAGGAGTTCAACGCGCTGGCCGGACACGAGCAGATCCACAAGGGGATGACCAGCCGTGACCTGACCGAGAACGTCGAGCAACTGCAGATCTTGCGCTCCCTCGGGTACGTCCACGCCCACGGCGTCGCGGTGCTCGCACGGATCGTCGAACGGGCTGCCCAGTATTCGTCAGTCGTGATGGCAGGCCGCAGCCACAACGTCGCGGCGCAGGCCACGACGCTGGGCAAGCGGTTCGCGAGCGCCGCCGACGAGGTGATGATCGCGCTGACCCGGGTGCGTGAACTGCTCGACCGGTACCCGCTGCGCGGGATCAAGGGACCGATGGGGACCTCGCAGGACATGCTCGACCTGCTCGGCGGTGACGCGGTGAAACTCGCCGACCTCGAGTCGCGCGTCGCCGATCACCTCGGGTTCTCCCGGTCGCTGACCTCGGTCGGCCAGATCTATCCGCGGTCGCTCGATCACGACGTCGTGTCGGCGCTCGTCCAGCTGGCGGCCGGACCGTCGTCGCTGGCCCACACCATCCGGCTGATGGCCGGCCACGAGCTGGTCACCGAGGGATTCCAGCCGGGTCAGGTGGGCAGCTCGGCGATGCCGCACAAGATGAACACGCGCAGTTGTGAACGTGTCAACGGCCTGCAGGTCGTGCTCCGCGGGTACGGATCGATGGCCGCTGAGCTCGCCGGCGCGCAGTGGAACGAGGGCGACGTTTTCTGCTCGGTGGTGCGCCGGGTCGCGCTGCCGGACGCGTTCTTCGCCCTCGACGGACTGATGGAGACGTTCCTGACCGTGCTCGCCGAGTTCGGCGCGTACCCCGCGGTCATCGCGAATGAGCTCGACCGCTATCTCCCGTTCCTCGCGACGACGAAGGTCCTGATGGCATCGGTCCGGGCGGGCGTCGGGCGCGAGGCCGCCCATGAGGCCATCAAGGAGAACGCGGTCGCCGTGGCGCTGGCCATGCGCGAGGAGGGACGGGAACCCGATCTGCTCGACCGTCTCGCCGCGGACGACCGCATCCCGCTCGATCGTGCACAGCTCGAGGAACTGCTCACCGACAAGACCGCGTTCGTCGGTGCCGCCGAGCAACAGGTCGCCGACGTCATCGCCGCGGCGGAGAAGATCATCGCCGACTACCCCGACGCCGCTTCCTACAGTCCGGCGCCGATTCTCTGACCCTTCGAGGCTCGCTCCGCTCGCATATCAGGGACCGCGGACGGAGGCTCGCTCCGCTCGCACCTCAGGGATCGGGGTCAGCATCGATCCCTGAGGAACGGAAGCGATCCGGCTGTCACCTCGATCCCTGAGGAACGGAGCGATAGCGGAGTGTCACGAAGGGTCAACCGCCCGGTCCGCGTGCCCGAGGTTCCAGTCGGGCAGAGCGACGTCACGCACCACACGCTTGAGGGCGACCGCGTCGGGGAACCCGCCGTCGCGCTTGCGTTCCCACACCTGCTCGCCGTCGACATCGATGTGGAAGACCCCGCCGGTGCCGGGCACGAGGGTGACCGAGCCCAGCTCGGTGCCGAATGTGTTGAGCAGCTCGCCCGCCATCCACGATGCCCGGAGCAGCCAGTTGCACTGGGTGCAGTAGGTGATGGTGATCTGCGGACCGGTCATGCGATGCAGGATGTCATACCTCTAAGGTCGAAGCCATGCGTCCGGAACTGAATACGTACACCCACCTGGCTTCGGGAAAGGTCCGGGAGATCTACGAGATCGACCCGGAGACCCTGCTGCTGGTGGCCTCGGACCGGATCTCGGCTTATGACCACGTCCTCAGTCCCGCGATCCCCGACAAAGGGCGCATCCTGACCGCGATGAGCTTCTTCTGGTTCGACGTGCTCGGCGTGCCGAATCACCTCGCCGGCGGACCCACGGATGCGCGGATCCCGGCCGAGGTCGTCGGCCGGTCCATGGTCGTCCGAAAGCTCCCGATGGTGCAGGTCGAGTGCGTGGCGCGGGGCTACCTCACCGGGTCGGGGCTGCTCGACTATCGCGCCACAGGGGCGGTGTGCGGGGTCGAGTTGCCGGCTGGGCTCGACGAGGCGAGCCGACTGCCCGAGCCCATCTTCACCCCCGCCACGAAGGCGGCGCAGGGCGACCATGACGAGAACATCAGCTTCTCCAGGGTCGTCGAGCAGGAGGGCGCCGACCGTGCCGACCAGTTGCGCACCGCCACCCTCGACATCTACGGACGGGGCGCAGCGCTTGCCGCCGATCGTGGAATCATCCTCGCCGACACCAAGTTCGAATTCGGCATCGGCAACGACGGCGAACTCGTCCTCGCCGACGAGGTCCTCACGCCGGACTCGTCGCGGTACTGGGAGGCGGCGTCCTACCGGGCCGGCGAGGTGCAGCCGAGCTTCGACAAGCAGATCGTCCGGAACTGGCTCACGGGAGACGATTCCGGATGGGACAGGGTGGCCGATCAGCCACCGCCCGAGCTGCCCGAGCCGGTGGTGTCCCGCACCCGCGCCCGATACATCGAGGCCTACGAATGGATTTCGCAGAAGTCCTTCGCAGACTGGCCGAACCACGAGTAGGAGATGGTTGTGAGTTCCGACGTCACCGCGCCGGTGGCCAAGAAGGTCCCCAGCGACCGGACGCATCACGGCGATACGTTCGTCGACCAGTACGAATGGTTGCGCGACAAGGACGATCCCGAGGTCATCGCCTATCTGGAGGCGCAGAACGAGTTCACCGAGAATCACACCGGGCAACTCGACGGGCTGCGTAAGGAGATCTTCGGCGAGATCAAGAGCCGCACGCAGGAAACCGACATGTCGGTGCCCAGCCGTCGCGGCCGGTACTGGTACTACGGCCGCACCGAAGCCGGGAAGCAGTACGGCATCCGCTGCCGCTGCCCGATCGCCGGCGACGACGACTGGACCCCACCGGTCCTCGACGCCGGCGCGGCTCTGCCCGGCGAGGAGATCCTGCTCGACGCCAACGTCGAGGCCGAGGGACACGACTTCTTCAGCCTCGGGGCGTTGACCGTCAGCGACGACGGCGACTGGCTCGCCTACAGCACCGATGTCGTCGGCGACGAACGATACACGTTGCGGTTCAAAAACCTTCGGACGGGCAAACTCCTCGACGACGAGATCCGGGACACCGCGGGCGGTGCGGTCTGGTCGGCCGACGCGCGGCACGTCTTCTATCAGACCGTCGACGACGCGTGGCGGCCGGACACGGTGTGGCGCCACGACATCGGTGCCGGTGCCGACGACGTCTCCGTCTTCCACGAGCCCGACGAGAAATACTGGGTGGGCATGGGTTCCACCCGCAGCGACAAGTATCTGATGATCGGTGTCGGCTCCAAGATCACCTCCGAGGTGTACGTCCTGCCCGCCGACGACCCGACCGGTGAGTTCCGCAGTGTCGCACCGCGAGTGGAAGGTGTGGAGTACAACGTCGAGCACGCGGTCATCGGCGGTGACGACTATTTCGTCATCGTGCACAACGACATCCGGGACGGTGCGAAGGCCGAGAACTTCGCCATCGACATCGCGCCGGTCACCGATCCGAGCAACCGCACTGAGTTCCTCGCCCACGATCCGGACCGCCGCATCGAGGATCTCGACGCCTTCGAGGACTACCTCGTGCTGTCCTACCGGCGGTCCGCGCTGCCGAAGATCGCGATCGCCGATCTCCGACGGATCGACGGGATTCCGACTGCAGCAGATTTCGGTGAGGTCGACTTCGATCAGGAGCTCTTCTCGGTCGGTCTGGGCGGCAACCCCGAATGGTCGACGCCGCGACTGCGTCTGGGCTACACGAGCTTCGTCGAGCCGACCGAGGTCCTCGATCTCGATGTCGCGACCGGCGAGCGGACGCTGCTGAAACGTCAGCCGGTGCTCGGTGGATATGACCCCGCCGACTATGTGCAGTCGCGCGAATGGGCCACGGCCGCAGACGGAACCGAGATCCCGCTGTCGATCGTCCGGCGCAAGGGGGTCGATGCGAACCGGCCTGCTCCGCTGTTGCTCTACGGCTACGGCTCGTACGAGATGAGCATCGATCCGTCGTTCTCGGTGTCGCGTCTGTCCATGCTGGACCGCGGCGTGGTGTTCGTGCTCGCCCATATCCGCGGCGGCGGAGAGATGGGCCGGTACTGGTACGACAACGGCAAGACCCTCACCAAGAAGAACACCTTCACCGACTTCGTAGACTCCGCACGGTATCTCGTCGACACCGGGTGGACCACTCCGAACCAGATGGTCGCCGAGGGCGGCTCGGCCGGCGGTCTGCTGATGGGCGCGGTGGCCAATCTGGCGCCGGAACTCTTCAACGGCATCCTGGCCTCGGTCCCGTTCGTGGACGCGCTGACGTCGATCCTCGATCCGTCGTTGCCGCTCACGGTCATCGAGTGGGATGAGTGGGGAGACCCGCTGCACGATCCCGACGTCTACGCCTACATGCGGTCGTACTCGCCGTACGAGAACGTCGACGCGAAGCCGTATCCGCCGATCCTGGCGCTCACCTCTCTGAACGACACCCGTGTGCTGTTCACCGAGGCGGCCAAATGGGTGGCGAGTCTGCAGGACAAGACCACCTCGGACAACGCGGTCCTGCTCAAGACGGAGATGTCGGCGGGCCACGGCGGCGTCAGCGGCCGCTACAAGCAGTGGGAAGAAGTCGCCTTCGAGCTGGCGTGGATTCTGCAGCAGACGGGTGCCTACGAGCCGCCGTCGGGCGACTGATCTGCGCGTCATCGCAATAGTCCGCGCCGGGCGCGGACTATCGCCATGAATCGAAGGGCTCCACTGAACGCAGGTCACCCGGAGACGACGACAGCACCCCGATCCGCAGATCCGGGTGCTGTCGTCGTCGAGTAGTCCTCGGGTGTGTCAGTGCATGATCGCCGGGGCTGGGCGGTCCATGTCCTCTTCGACCAGCGACGATGCGATCTTCTTGCGGGGCAGGAAGAACGCCGGGATCAGGGTGAGCGCGATGAGCACCACCGAGACCATGAACGTCGATCCGAAGATGTCGGCGGCGGAGTCGAAAAACGACGCCGGGACCGGGACGTCCCGCAACTCGGGTGGCAGCGCGTCCGGGTTGGTGTTCGACGTGATCGCGACACCTGCCTGCAGGTTGCCCGCCAGGTTGCTGGCCAGCACCACGGAGATGACCGCGGTGCCGATCGACGACGCGGTCTGCTGCACCACGTTCATCAGGGTCGAACCGTCGGGCACCTGCGAGTTGTTGAGCGTGGCGAGCGCGGCCGACATGATCGGCATCATCGTCATGCCCATACCGAGACCTTGGACGAACAGCGCACCGCCGAGAAGCCAGTAGGAGGTTTCGGCACCGAGGAAGACGAACACTCCCATGCCGACGAGGATCAGCACGATGCCGCCGAGTACGAACTTGCCGGGGCCCATCTTGTCGGTCATCCGGCCGGCGATTGGCATCGTGATCATGGCGCCCAGGCCCTGCGGGGCCAGCAGGAGGCCGGCGGCGAGTGTCGTCTCACCGCGGACACCGATGAAGTACTGCGGGAATAGTAGTGCGGCACCGAAGAATGCGATCATGAACAGCGTCATGGTGATCACCGCGACGGCGAGGGTGCGATTACGGAACAGGCGCAGATCCAGCAACGGCTTGTCGGAGTGGAAGGCGTGCCAGATGAACGCCGCGATGAGGACCGCGCCGATGATCGCGGGGATCAGCACACTGCCGGTCATGAAGGTGCGATGCTCGGCGCTCGATGAGATGCCGAACAGGAACAATGCGAGACCCGGTGAGAGCAGCAGCAATCCGACGATATCGATCCTGGGCTTCGACGTCGCCTCATCGTTGCGCAGAACGAACCAGGAGTAGATGAACGCAACGATCCCGATCGGGACGTTGATCAGGAAGACCCAGTGCCAGCTCGCCTTCTCGATGAGCAGGCCGCCGAGTATCGGGCCGCCGATCGGGCCGAGCAGCATCGGGATTCCCAGCACTGCCATGACCGAACCGACCCGTTCCGGGCCGGCTGCCTTGGTGAGGATCATCATGCCGATGGGCATGAGCAGTCCGCCGCCGAGACCCTGGATCACGCGGAACGCGACCAGCGAACCGATGTTCCACGCAAGCGCGCACAGGATGGAGCCGAGGGTGAACAGGACCAGCGAGGTCAGGTAGACCTTCTTGGTGCCGAATCGTGAAGCGGCCCAGCTGGACAGCGGGATGACCGCGGCAAGGGCAAGGGTGTAACCGGTGGCGGTCCAGGCAGCGCCGGCCGCGTCGGTGCTGAACTCTTGCTGGAAGGTGTTCTGCGCGACGGCGACGACGGTGACATCGAGGATGGACATGATCGCGCCGAGCACGACGACGCCGGCCACCATCAGCACATGCCGATCGAGCTTGGTGTCCGGTGGCCCCGCGTGCGCGTGGGCCGGTGTTGACGAGGAGGTCATGAGCCGACTTTCTGTTTCTGAGAGGAACTCGGTGACGGTGTGGTGGTCGCGGTGACGGTCTGTTCTGATCCGGCGATGCCGGAGAAGTAGTCGACGTCGTTGTCGACAATGGGATCGAGTGCGCGACACAGGTTCGTGCGCAGAGAGTCGGGAAGACCCGCCACGAAACCGCGGATGATGTCCTGCTTGAAGCTCAGCTGCGAGTCGACGATCTGTGTCCCCTCGGCGGTGAGGGAGACCCGCTTGACCCGGCGGTCGGCGGTGTCCTCGCGCCGATCCACGAGGCCGATACCGACGAGCTTGTCGACGATACGTCCTGCGGCGGCGAGGGAGAGGTTCACCTGCTGGGCGATCTCGTTCACGGACATGCACTCGGCGCCGTCGCCATGTGCACCGAGCGCGAACAGGACTCGCAACTGCGAGAACGTCAGGTCCGTGGCGGCCATCGAATCCATGGTCTGGGACTTGCCCACGCAGGCGAGCCGGTCCAGGAAGCCCATCAACGACTCGTAGGCGCGTTCGATCGACGCACCTGCGCTGCAGGTCGACGCGCCGGTGGGCAACATGGATGGAGACACTCGACAAAGCTAACGCAGACGCAACTATTTCGTACACGCAATCAATGGTGAGTTCGGACATACCGTGTCACCTGCAGTGACCCAGGTCATAGCTCAGGTGAACGCGGGCTCCCCTGGATTCGCTGCGCTAGCGTCGATGGCATGAGCAATGTCAAGGACATCCCTGTGAAAGCACTCGACGGCAGCGCACTCGATCTCTCTGGTTTCACCGGTCCGCTCCTGGTGGTCAACGTCGCCAGCAGATGCGGGCTGACCCCGCAGTACACCGGACTCGAGGAGATCGCCACGACCTATGTCGACCGCGGGCTGACTGTTGTCGGAATGCCGTGCAACCAGTTCATGGGTCAGGAGCCGGGGACCGCCGAGGAGATCGCGACCTTCTGCTCGACCAGCTACGGCGTGACCTTCCCGCTGCTCGAGAAGGCCGACGTCAAGGGTGATGAGCAACATCCGCTGTACGCCGAGCTGACCAAGGCCGCCGATGCCGACGGTGAGGCAGGTGATGTGCAATGGAACTTCGAGAAGTTCCTCGTCGGTGCCGACGGCACCGTGGTCAACCGCTTCCGGCCGCGTACCGAGCCGAACGATCCGGCGGTCATCTCCGCGATCGAGGCCGCTCTCTGACCCTTCGAGACGCTTCGCTCCTCAGGAATCGGCTGGGATCACCAGCTGGTCCCTGAGGGGGCCCGCAAGGAACGAGCGCGCGTCACGAGGGGCCCCCACCACCCGGTAAGGTGTTCGCTGAACACGGACCAGCGAGAACGGAGCAGCAGCCCATGGCGCGAGTGGTGGTCGACGTGATGCCGAAGGCCGAGATCCTCGACCCTCAGGGCCAGGCGATCGTCGGGGCGCTGGGACGCCTCGGCTTCGCCGGTGTCGCCGACGTCCGGCAGGGCAAGCGTTTCGAGCTCGAGGTCGACGACTCCGTCGACGATGTCACGCTCGAGCGGATCGCCGAAGAACTCCTCACCAACACGGTGATCGAGAACTTCAACGTCTCCCGCGTCGCGGACTAGGGCGGTCGATCATGAGTGCTCGTATCGGGGTGATCACGTTCCCGGGAACCCTCGACGACGTCGATGCGGTGCGCGCCGCGCGGATCGCGGGCGCCGAACCGGTGGAGCTGTGGCACGGCGACGCCGATCTGAAGAAGGTCGACGCGGTGGTCGTGCCCGGCGGCTTCTCCTACGGTGACTACCTGCGGGCCGGGGCGATCGCGCGATTCGCGCCGGTGATGGGATCGGTCCTCGAGGCGGCGGCCAAGGGCATGCCGGTCCTGGGGATCTGCAACGGTTTTCAGGTGCTGTGTGAGGCCGGCCTGCTGCCGGGGGCGTTGACCCGCAACGAAGGTCTGCATTTCCTCTGCCGCGACCAGTGGCTGAAGGTCGAGTCGAACACGACGGCGTGGACCAGTCGGTTCGAGTTGGGCGCCGAGATCCTCATCCCGCTCAAGTCAGGGGAAGGGCGGTACGTCGCCCCGGAACGCAAACTCGAGGAACTCGAGGGCGAGGGCCAGATCGTGTTCACCTATGCGGGCGGCAATCCCAACGGTTCCGCGCTCGACATCGCCGGCATCTCCAGTGCCGACGGCCGAATAGTCGGGCTCATGCCGCATCCCGAGCATGCGACCGAGCCGCTCACCGGCCCGAGCGACGACGGTCTCGGACTCTTCTACTCCGTCATCGACTCCGTGCTGGCCGCTGCCTGATGGTCTCGCTGATCATGGCGGCCATCGGTGCCGCCATGCTCTGCCTCTGCGTCCTCTCGCTTCGACTCATGCCCAGGGTCGGCTGGAGCGCCGCCGCAGTGGCGGTGATCCTCGCCGGCCTCGCCTACGACAACATCGCCGTCGCGATCGGCCGCTTCGTCGGCTACGGCGACGCCCTACTGGCGATCAACATGCCGCGGTTCTGGATTCACGCCGTCTTCACCCCGCTGTTGATCATCGTCACCGGTGTGTTGGTCGGGCGGCTGGGCGCGGAGCAGGCGCGGACCCGCAACGTCGCGATCGGCGGCTGGGTGCTGGTCGCCATGTTGATCACCATCGGTGTCGTCGACGAGGGGGTGCGCGCCCGCCTGGTCCCTGAAGATGCCGGTGACGCACTGCGATACGTGAACGACGCCGTTTCGGGCCCGCCGTTGCCCGCCATCATCACCGTGCTCGCGGTGCTCGTGCTCGGCGTGGTGGCCTGGCGCTATGCGGGATTCCCGTGGCTCTTCGTCGGAGCATTGGTGATGTTGGTGGCCGCCGCAGCGGGCTCGTCGGTCCTCTGGGTCGGGAACCTCGGCGAGTTGGTGCTGATGAGTTCCGTTGTCGTGACCATGGCCGCGGTCGCTGGGGCGCACATTTCCGCGGCGCGTCCGGTCCGGCAGACTTGAACCGAGATCCCCCACTGAGAGGGTGGCAATGATCGAGACCAGCGCGACCGCCGAAGAACTCGGCACCTTCATCGACGCATCGCCGTCGCCGTTCCACGTGTGCGCGACCGTGGCCGGGCACCTCGAGTCCGCCGGGTACACGCGGCTGTATGAGAACCACGAGTGGGCGTCGGCGACGGGGCGCACCTACGTGATCCGCGGCGGGTCGATCATCGCGTGGGATGCCGGTGACGGCAACGCGTTCCGGATCGTCGGCGGCCACACCGACAGCCCGAACCTGCGGCTCAAGCAGCACCCGGACCGTACCTCGGCCGGCATCGGCATGGTCGCACTCGAACCGTACGGGGGTGCGTGGCTCAACTCATGGCTGGACCGCGACCTCGGCCTTTCCGGACGCCTTGCCCATCGGATGGGCGCCGGCGTCGAGCATGTGCTCGTCCACGTCACCGAACCGGTGATCCGGGTGCCACAGTTGGCCATTCACCTCTCCGAGGACCGCAAGGGGGTCAGCCTCGACCCGCAACGGCACGTCGACGGCCTGTGGTCGGTGCGCGATTCGGGCCCCGGAGTTCTCGAGTGGGTTGCCTCGTATGCGGGGATCGTTCCCGACGCACTGCTGGGCTGGGAACTGATGACCCACGACGTCGCCCCGAGTCGGCTCATCGGTGCCGACGACGACCTGCTCAGCGCGCCACGGCTGGACAATCAGGGAACCTGCTACGCGGGCCTGCGTGCGCTTCTCGACGGCGCACCGTCGGTCGACACGCGGGTGCTCGCCCTGTTCGACCACGAGGAGGTGGGCAGCGGCTCGGAACGTGGCGCCGCCTCTGATTTCCTGTCCACGGTGATCGAGCGGATCGTGCTGGCGCGCGGCGGTTCTCGTGCCGACTTCCTGCAGGCCATGGCGGCGAGTGTGTGTCTGTCCGGTGACATGGCGCATGCCACCCACCCCAACTATCCGGACCGGCACGAGCCGTCACACCGCATCACGATCAACGGCGGGCCGGTGCTCAAGGTCAACCAGAACCTGCGGTACGCCTCGGATGCGATCGGCGAGGCGGTGTTCGCGGTCGCCTGCGACACCGCGGGGGTTCCCATGCAGCGCTACACACATCGCGCGGACCTACCGTGCGGATCGACCATCGGACCGATCACGGCGGCCCGGACCGGGCTGTCGACGATCGACGTCGGCGCACCGCAGCTTGCGATGCACAGTGCCCGAGAACTGATGGGCGCCGACGACATCCCGATGTATTCGGCTGCGCTGCAGGCGTTCTTGGGTGGCGGGTAGATCTCGATCCCGGGGATGTGCTGCTCCCGGACGCAGCGCTCGGTTCTCGCGCGGCTCCTCAGGGATCGGATGGTGCACGCCTCAGTTCGGCCGCAGCACCGTGATCGACGTGCCCTCGTGGACGACGATGTACCCGTCGACCGCCTCGGTCGAACCGATGACCGACCGTGTCCACGCAATGCGACCCGCGGCGGCGTCGATCCCGGTGATCTGATTGGTGTCGGCGAACACCAGTGTCGACTCCGACGATCCGACGCACTGCAGCTGATCGATGTTCGAATCGGGGGCATCGAGCGCGGGCGGCCCCATCGCGCCGACCCGGGTGCCGTCGGCGAGGGTGTAGAAGATCCGCGATCGGTCCTTGAGCGCGAGGGCGACCATGTCACCGCAGGGTTTGGTGTTGGACTTGGACAGCTCCGGATCGGTGATCTGCCACAGCGCACCCTGTCGGGCCGGGTCACGGATCTCGTAGCGCCCCTGCGTCACCTGGACCTGGCTGTCCCCGGTACCGGTCAGAACCGGGAGGACCGAGGCGCCGTCGAGGACCCGCAATCCCGCGGACACCGAGACCGGTGATGTGCCCGGCACCCCGTCGTCGACGGCGTGGGTGGCGACGCGCTCTTTGCCGAACTCATTGTACTGCACGGTGATACCGGTCGGGTACGAGGCGATGGTGCACTGGCTGCAGGAGAGCAGATCCGCGCCGGTGGCCGGGTCGAGCACGAACCGGGTCCCGTCGGCTGTCGAGACGGTCAGCACCCCGTCGTCGCGGGCGGACGCCGTGGCGGCGGTCGCGAACGTGCGGGACCACACCTCCCGTCCCATCGGGTTGCGCAGCGTGACGCGGTAGCCCGCCTGATCGATGCGGAGGAAATCGGAACCCACGCCGACTACCTGTTTCGTGTCGTCCAGATCGGACGCCGACGACGGGGTTCCCTCACCGTCGATGAGGTAGAAGCCGTCGGGAACGCCACCGACCTTGATCGCGCACCCGACCTGTCCCTCGTCGTCGAGTCCGCAACCACCCAAGCCCGCCACGACCGGCTTGTCCCACAACGGTGTTCCGCTCTCCTCGTTCACCAGGAGGAAGGCCCGTCCGAGACCCGACGGGTAGCTCAACAGCCAGCGGTCCTGCCATGTGTCGACCACGTCGACACCCGCGTCGGCGCGATAGCCGGGGAGGGTGTCGCTGGACTGGGTCCAGGCGACGTCGGGTTCGTCGGCGTAGCCGCGCAGCTGCCCGTTCGCGTGTTCGGTCGACGTCCCCTCAGGGGTGCCGGTGGCGAGCACGATCCCGATCGCGGCGATCATCGCCGCGATGAGCACCATCGTGACGGTGCCGATGCCGAATGGAAGGCGCTGCACGACGCGGGCGAGCGAGGAACGGGCGGACATGGCCATCAGTGAATCACGCGGGCGGCCCGTGCACGGTATGCGGCCGGACTGACGCCCCGGCTGCGTTTGAACGCGGCACTGAAGGCGAATGCGCTGCCGTAGCCGACCTCGTGTGCGATCGATCCGAGAGAGCGACCACCGTCGGCCAGGAGGTCGGCGCCCGTCGACAACCGCCAGGTGGTCAGGTAGGTCATCGGGGGCTCTCCGACGAGGTCGGTGAAACGCCGCGCCAACACCGCCCGCGACACGCCCGTCGCCGCAGCCAGGGACGCGACGGTCCACGGTTCCGCGATGTCGTTGTGCATCAGCCGAAGTACCTGTCCCACGACGGGATCGGAGTGAGCGCGATACCACTGGGAGGCCCGTACCGCACCGGACTCCATGGACTGCCGCAGCCCGGTGATGAGCAAGAGATCGAGCAGGCGGTTCAGCACGGCTTCCTGTGCGGGGGAGTCGCGCACGATCTCGTCCTCCATCAGGCCGACGAGCGGGTGATCGCTCAGGTGTACGAGGGTGATCCGGTCGAGCGCATCGAGCAACCGCCCGCTGACCTCGCCGCTCGAGTAGGTGCCGATCAGCATGATCGCCGCAGCGTCCCGGTCGTCGGCGCAGTTGCCCCACGAGCGCACACCGAAGCACATGTCGTCGGCCACGCTGTGAATCCCGGTGGGGTCGAAGCAGTCCCCGTTGGCGTCGATCCGCGCCACCGGGTCGGTTCCGGGCTGATCGCCGATGGTGTACGGGTGCGTGCCGCGGATGAGTGCGACATCACCGGAGGCGACCCGGTGGCGGGTGCCGTCGTCGTAGGTCACGGTCGACGAGCCGCGCGTGACGGCGACGACGGTGAGCGGTGCGGTGTCCTCGATACGGACCGACCAGGGCGACCGCATCACCATCCGCAACATCATCGGGGTCTGCGCGCGGGGACCGTTGAGAAGGCTTCCGAGAGCGTCCACTCCGTGACCCTACCGTCGAGCGAGACGATCACGTATGGAATCGAGTTGATCAACCATGGATCGTCTCGTCATCTCACGGTGGACTGAGGTCATGACACACACTATCCCCACCACCCCCACCGAGAGCCTCACCGCAGCGGGCCCTGTCCTCGTCGTCGGCGCGACCGGCAAGACCGGCTCGAGGGTCGCGAGACTCCTCGAAAGCCGCGGCCACGACATCCGCCGGGCCAGCCGGTCGAGTGACACCGTCGTCGACTGGACGGACCGATCGACCTGGGCCCCGGCCCTCGTCGGCGCCGGACCCGTCTACCTCACCTATCAGCCCGACCTCATCGTGCCCGGGGCGACCGACGACATCGCCGAGTTCGTCCGTCTCACCGACGACGCCGGCATCCCGCGACTGGTTCTGCTGGCCGGGCGCGGCGAGTCCGAGGCCGACGCGGCCGCGCGTCTCGTACACGCGGCACGAGCGGAGTCGACCGTGTTGTCGTGCGCGTGGTTCGATCAGAACTTCACCGAGGGTGGATTCGCGCCGGAGGTCACCGCAGGCTCCTTGACCCTGCCCGTCGGAGATGTCGGCGAACCCTTCATCGACGCCGACGACATCGCCGAGGTCGCAGTCGCGGCACTGCTCGACGTCACGTCCGACGGCGACAACCCGCACGCCGGCCGCACGTACGATCTCACCGGACCTCGCCTGCTCACGTTCGCCGAGGCCGCGGACGCCTTCGGGCGGGCCCGCGGTGCGGCCGTCGCCTTCACCGAGGTGTCGCCCGCGGACTATCGGGACCTGTTGCGGCAGTTCGACGTACCCGCGGCGGAGATCGAACTGTTGCTTGAGCTCTTCGGGACGCTGTTCGACGGTCGCAACGCGCACGTCTCCGATGACGTGCAGCGGGTACTCGGCCGGGCGCCGCACGACATCGCCGACGTCGCAGCGGCCGGGGCTTGTGCTGTCGCGCCGGAACCGGTGTCGTGATGAGTCAGCTCCGTGACACCGTCCTGGTCTTGGCGATCACCACGATGGGGCTGACCGCAGGCCTGTTCGCGGCGTTCGCCTACTCGGTGATGCCCGGACTGCAGCGCGCAGGCGCGCCGACGGCAGTCGCCTCGATGCAGCGCATCAACGTGGCGATCATCAACCCCGTGTTCGCGTTGGTCTTCGCCGGCGCCATCGTCTTCGGTGCCGTCGGGGTGGCGCTGTGGTGGGGTGACCCGATGCGGTGGTGGCTCGTCGCGGCCACGGTCCTGGCGGTTCTCGCGGTGCTCATCACGATGGGAATCAATATGCCGCTGAACAACCGGCTGGATGCGGCCGGAACGGTGTCGGCGGCCGATGCCCCGGCGGTCTGGGCGGAGTTCGTCCGACCGTGGGTGCAGTGGAACATCGTGCGCGCCGTCGTATCCACTGCGGGATTCGTGGTCGTGGCCATCGGCTTGCTGCAGACCCGCGCCTGACCTTGTTCGACACAGGTTGCCGTGTGGTCCGGAATCCGGACCACACGGCAACCCCGCGTGCGGCCATGTCTTCGCTCGGTGTGAACCGACTCAGGGTGTGGCGACGATCCCGTGCCGCACCACATCCCGGAACCCGGTTGCGGGCCGACCGAGGAGATCGACGAGGTCGGTCGAGTCGGAGTCGAGGGCGCCGACCGCGACACCTGCATCGGAGTTCGCCAGGACGTCGGCGAACGGAGCGGGGACTCCGGCGCCGACGAGGGCGGCGGCGTAGTCGGACTCGGGCAGATCCTCGTACCGCACCGGCGTGCCGCTGACCTCGGTGAAGGTGGCCGCGATATCTGCGTAGGAGAGATGCTGCGGGCCCGCCAGTTCGAAGACCTGGCCGGCGTCGGCGGAGATCAATGCGGCAGCCGCCGCCTCGGCGTAGTCCGCCCGCGACGCCGGCGCGATCTCCCCCTCGCCCGCGCTTCCGTAGAACACGCCGCTCTCGATCGCAGCCGGCGCCGATGCGAGGTAGTTCTCGGAATACCAACCGTTGCGCAGCAGCACGACGGGAAGTCCGCTGTCAGCCAACAGTTTCTCGGTCGCGAGATGCTCGCCTGCCAGCTGCAGCGGTGATGTGTCCGCCCGCAGGATGCTGGTGTAGGCGACCAGGCCGACGCCGGCCGAGACGGCTGCGTCGATCACATTCGTGTGCTGCGGCAGGCGTTGGCCGACCTCGGAGCCCGAGACGAACAACAGACGGTCGACACCGGCGAACGCGGCCTCGAGCGCATCGCGGTCGGCGTAGTCGGCCACGCGTACCGCGACGCCGGCGTCGGTGAGCTCGCTCGCCTTGTCGATGTCGCGTACCACCGCGACGATGTCGGCGGGTGCGACCGAGCGCCCGATGAGGGCACGGACGGCGTCGCCGCCGAGTCCGCCGGTGGCTCCGGTCACTGCATACACGGTCATGGGTCTCTCCTCTGCGTCGTTGTCACCGGATGAGCGGTGCTTCCCGGCCATGGTGCACTTACTATTCGTATGGTGCAACCGTGACGGTAACCACATGCACAGGAGTTTGCGTATGATGGGCGGCATGTCCGCAGCGCAGCCCGCACCGGAGCCGGGGTCAGACGAGGTCGATCAGGCCTTCGTCGCGGACGTCTTCGCCCGCGACTGCGCCTCACGCGACATCCTGCAGAACGTGACGAGCCGCTGGGGTCTCCTGGCGCTCGTCGCACTGGGTGAGAGCGACATGCGGTTCAATGCGCTACGCCGCCGGGTCGATGGCGTGAGCGAGCGGATGCTGTCGGTGACCCTCCAGGCCCTCGAGCGGGACGGTTTCGTGAATCGCTCCGTCCTGCAAGCAATCCCGCCCCGCGTGGAGTACTCACTCACCGACCTGGGGGCCGAGGTCGCCGCCCGACTCACCGGACTGATCGAGTTCGTCGAGGACCACGTCTCCGATGTCGCGGAATCCCGTGCGAGCCATGATGTCTCCGACTCCGACGGCTCGCCCCGGGCCCACCGCACTCAGAAGAGCTGACCCAGGTAGAACTCGGTGCCCTGGTCGTCGGCGCAGTGCGCCATCATCCCGTAGGCCTGCGTGTCCGGTTCGGTGATGACACGACCGCCGGCGGACCGCAACCGTGCGAGGGCGGAGTCCATGTCGTCGACGTTCCACATCGGGACGGCCGCCGACCGCTCGGCGCCGCCGGCGATGCCGATCTGGGGCCGCACATCGTCGACCTCCCACCCGTCGTCGATCCGCCCGCCGTGGAACGTCCACCCCAGCGCGGCACCGTAGAACGCGCGGAATCGAGCGCTGTCGGCCGTGTGCACCGTCAGATAGGACATCTCGCCCACTCCGCGGGGATGCTGATCCGGACGCCGTTCGTCGGAGGCGGGGACGTGGACGGAGAACGCCACACCCTGATCGTCGACCGCGTCGACCACGCGCGTGCCGTCCCGGGACACCTCGCCGACGTCACCCGCGCTCCCTCCCGCCGCGACGATCGCGGCGCGCGCGGTCTCGAAGTCGTCGACGGCGTAGACACAGTAGAGAGTGTTCGATCCGTAGTCGCCGGCCTGCGAAATACCCAGGCGGTGACCGAGATTGGTGACCTGTCGGGTGGACGGATCGTACTCCCAGCCGAGCACCGAGCCGTAGAACCGCACGGCGCGGTCGACGTCGGGCGTCTGCAGCGACATGTAGACGATGTCGCCGACGTGGATGCGGCCGGTCAGCGGCGCACCGGCCTTCGACGGCCCGGTCAGCATCCACCGATGCCCGAATGGATCGATGATGGTGCCGGTCCGCGTGCCATAGCCCTCATACGGTTCACGGGTGACCGAGGCGCCCGCGTTCCGGGCTGCGGCGACGGCCGCGTCGGTGTCGTCGACGGGGAGCATGAGGCTGACCGAGACGTGCCCGGGCTGTGGTCCGCGCAGGCCCATGTCCTCGAACTGATCGGCCACGTAGATGACACCGCCGCCGATCTCGAGTTCGGCATGACCGATGCGGCCGTCGTCCATGACGATCGGTTCACCCCGCAGGGTCGCGCCGAGATGGGCGACATACCAGTCGACGGCGGCGCGTGCCCCGTCGATGGTGAGGTAGGGCAACGCGCCCGGTCGTTCGACCGTGGGGGTGTCGGTGGTGTCGATCGTGCTGCTGATGTCGGTGGTGCTGATGTCGGTACTCATGACTACTCCTGTGGGCAGGGTCGCGCCGCGCTCGAGTCGGTCCCGCAACCTGTGCGCGAACTCGGCGTCGGGGGCGATCGGATCGGTCCAGCCTGGGGTGTCGGCGGCCCGCAGGGCGACGAACGGATCGGCCGGTGCGGCGCCGCGTTCGGTGCTGTTGTGCTCGCTCATGCGTGACCCCCTCTCCTCGAACCGCTGTGTCCGGAACGGGTGTCGGTGTCCGGATAGGCCGCGCGAAAGGATCGCTTGGCCCGCGTGAGCAGCGCCTCGGTGGCCCCGACGGTGCGGTCGAGGGCGGCCGCACACTGGCCGACGGGCAGATCGTCGACGTAGCGAAGGGTCAGGACCGCCCGATGCGTCGGCGACAGCTGCGCCAGCGTGTGATGGGCGACCATCCGATCGAGGTGGACGTCCCACTCGTCGTCGGCCGATTCGGGTACCTCCTCGACCGGCTCCGGGGTGCGCTGCATCGTCCGCCAGTGGTCGGCGAGCTTGTGGCGTGCCACCCCGATCAACCAGGGCGTCGTCGGTCGTGCCTCACCATCGCGGCGTACGGTGTCCATCGCGGCCAGGAAGGTCTCGGAGGTGAGATCCTCGGCGACCCGCCGATCCGAACACCGACGCAGCAGATACCCGTACACCGCAGGCAGTGCAACGTCGTACACGGCCAGCAGCGCGGGCGCACCGCCTCCGGGCGGATCCTGTTGTTCACCGCTCACACCTTCATCGTCGTTCGCCGCGGCCGGAATCCGACGCCCTATCGGAGAATTTCTTTCGGCAGAGTTGCGGACGGGTGCGGTGGCCGATCAGGGTCACACCCGAGTCGACGCCGCCACGATCGCGTCGGCGACCGCCGCCGGCTCGTCGAGGGAGACGAAGGTGCGTGCGCCGGGCACGTCGATGAAGCGCGCGTCGTCGAAGACGGCGGCGAAGCGACGTCCGTGTTCGGGGGTGAAGCACCGGTCGTCCGAACCCCAGACCATCGTCACCGGGAGCGTCACCCGTGACATCCGGGGCGTCACCGCGGCGAGTTCGGTGCGATCGATCTTCTTCAGGAAGGCGACGAGGTCATCTCGGATCCGGGCGTCGGTGCGCAGCGGCTGGAATACCGACCAGGTCAGATCGGGGTCGGGATGGGCGAGCAGGAGGCCGACGCCGAGCGGTGAATGACGCAGTGCACGCAAGCGCATGGATTCGATCAGCGGCTTGAGGAGGGCGCGCTGACGTAGCAGGGCGAACAGGAGCCGGAACGGTTGCGGCGGGAACAGGTCGAAGGCGTCGCAGTTGGTGAAGACGAGCGCCCGGACGAACCCGGGGTCGGCGTCGAGGGCGAACTGGGTGACGGCGCCGCCGGTGTCGTTGGTCACCAGGGTCGCGTCCGAGAGGTTCAGCTCCGCGACGAACTCTCGCACGAGTGTCGCCGCGCCACGCGGGCTGCGATCGGCCTGCGGCCCCCATGGGATCCGGTGTGAGCCCAAGGGCAGTGTCGGTGCGTGACAACGGAATCCGGCGTCGGCCAACAGTTCGGCGACCGGTTGCCACAAACGATGGTCGACCGCGACGCCGTGGACGAACACGACCGGTGGATGAGCGGAGTCTTCCGGTCCGTAGCTCGCGTACTCGATGGTTCCAGAGGGAAGGTCGATGGTCGTGATCGTCGCGGTCATGGTTTCGGTGCCTTTCGACTAGGCTCATCGTGAACTTACGAGCACTCGGTATGAAAGTTACGTGCAACCTGTATGAAAGTCAATCGTCGTACTCAGGCGGAACGGACCGCCGCGACCCGTTCCGCGCTCATCGGTGCGGGCCGGACCCTATTCGGTGAGCACGGCTACGCCGCCGTCGGGACGCAGACCATCGTCGACGCCGCCGGGGTGACGCGCGGCGCGCTCTATCACCAATTCGATGACAAGAAAGGCCTTTTCACCGCTGTCTACGACCAGGTCGAGCAGGACATCACCGCCGAGGTGGCCGAACGGGTCGGAGAGCTCGCACTCGCCGATCCGGTCGCGGCCCTGAAGGCCGGCGTCCGTGTCTTTCTCGAACGGGTCACCGACCCGGCCGTCCACCAGATCTCGTTGGTCGACGCACCGTCGGTGCTCGGTTGGAGTGAGTGGCGGGCACGCGGTGAGGAGTTCGGATTCGCCCTCATCGAGGGCATTCTGCAGGCGGCGATCGCGGTCGGTCAGATCGAGAATCAGCCGGTCCGCCCGATCGCACACGTGGCCATCGGGGCGCTCGACGAGTCGGCACTGTATGTGTCGGCGGCGGACGACAAGGACGTTGCCACCGCCGAGGTGCTCGTCGTGCTCGACCGCATCATCGACTCGTTCGTCGGCTGAGTGAGTGGGCCACGCCCGGACGGCGGGTGCCATCCGGACAATCCGGACGCGGTGTTCGCGCGGTATGGTGGCCCCGGCCGCTCTGCGGCACCGATCGTCGAGGGAATCCGGTGTGAATCCGGAACTGACGCGCAACGGTGAGTGTTCTGCCCGACGCCGGGTAGGCGCGAGTCCGATGACTGGATCGATCGGGTCAGGTTCACCTGGGCTCCGCGAGTGAGCTCATGACCAGGAAGTTCTGCAGTCATGCGTATGTCAGCGATCCGCTGTTCCGTTGTCCTCATCGCCTCTGCGTTCGTGTTCTCGGCTTGTGGCAGTTCCGATTCCGGTGACGGTTCGTCGTCCGATGAACGGGCAGACGGCTATCCGGTGAGTATCGAGAACTGTGGGCGGACGGTCACGGTCGATGGCCCGCCGAAGCGGGTGGTGTCGCTCAACCAGGCGTCCACCGAGATCCTCTTGTCCCTCGGCCTCGCCGACCGCATGGTCGGGACCGCGACCTGGACCGATCCGGTCCGCGAGAATCTGGCCGCCGCCAATGAAAAGGTGCCCCGCCTCGCCGACAAGAAGCCGTCGCTGGAGACGGTGCTCAACGCCGAACCGGACTTCGTCACCGCATCGTTCGGATCGTCGATCGGTGATGGGGAGTCGCCGGGCGTGATCAGTACGAGAAACTCGGTCTACCGACCTACCTATCGCCCACCGACAACGGATGCTCCGGCGAGGTGTCGTCGGCGTCCAACGCCGACGGCGCTCGCACCACGCCCTACAGCATGGACAGCGTCTATCAGGAGATCCGCGACCTCGCCGCGATCTTCGATGTTCGCGACCGTGGCGAGCAGTTCGTCGGCGAACTGCAGGACCGGTACACGAAGGCGTCGGGCTCGACGGATGCACAGGGTGTATCGCTCGCGTACTGGTTCGCCGACACCAACACCCCGTACATGGCCGGGTGCTGCGGCTCGTCCGGCGCGATCACGAAGGCCGTCGGCGCGACGAACGTCTTCGCCGACACCACCGATGAGTGGCCGCAGGTGACGTGGGAGACGGTCGCCGATCGCAATCCGACGGCACTTGTGCTGGCCGACCTCAGCCGGCGCAGCATCGACGGAGACGCACTCGAGAGCAAGATCGCCTTCCTCGAGTCCAACCCGGTCACCTCCCAGATGCAGGCGGTGCGCGAGAAGCGCTACATCATCGTCAACGGTGCGGACATGAACCCGACCATCCGCACCGTCGACGGCGTGGAGAAGGTCTCCGCCGCACTGCAGAAGTGGAATCTCGCCACCCCGCAATCATGAATGCCCCGGTGACCGATGCCCATACCTCGACCGGAGCGGGGGGACCGGCGCGCAGTCGGAGGCCGCTGAGCGAGTCGACGACGGTGTTCGCCGGGACACTCGCCGGCGGGATGGTCGTGCTCGTGCTGTCGATCGCGGTGACCGTCACGATCGGACCCGCGAATCTCTCTGTGCGCGACGTGTATGCGGCGATCCTCGAGCACTGGGGAATCGGGAACTCCGGACTGACCCGTCTGCAGGACGGCATCGTCTGGGAGTTGCGACTGCCTCGGACCTTACTGGCCGCCGTGTGCGGTGCGGGACTGGCCATCTGTGGTGCGATCATGCAGTCTCTGTTACGCAATCCATTGGCAGATCCCTTCGTCCTCGGTATCTCCTCGGGTGCCTCGACCGGAGCGGTGTCGGTGGCGGTACTCGGTATCGGCGGTGGTCTGGTGTCGTTGTCCACGGGTGCCTTCATCGGTGCGGTGGTCGCCTTCGTCGCGGTCGTCGCGCTCGCCGCCGGCGCGGGTGGCGGAACCGCCAAGGTCGTCCTCGCGGGAGTCGCGGGGACACAGTTGTTCTCCGCGCTCACCTCCTTCATCGTGATGTCGTCGGCCGACGCCGAGCAGACCCGCGGTGTCTTGTTCTGGTTGCTCGGTTCACTCAGCGGCGCCGACTGGTCCGACGTCGTGCTCTGCGGGGCCGTCACCCTGTTCGGGATCGTGGTGTGTCTGGCGGTGTCGTCGTCGCTGGACGCGTTCACGTTCGGCAACTCCGCGGCGGCATCGCTGGGTGTGTCGGTTCGTCAGATCCGGATCGTCCTGCTGACGGTGACCGCCCTGATCACCGCTGCACTGGTGAGCGCGGCAGGCGCCATCGGATTCGTCGGACTGGTCCTGCCGCACGCCGCGCGATTTCTGGTCGGCCCACGACACGGGCGGTTGCTGCCGGCGACGGCACTGATCGGTGCGATCTTCATGGTGTGGGTCGACGCCGTCGCCCGGACGCTGTTCGCCCCGCAGGAGATCCCGGTCGGCGTGGTGACAGCGCTGGTCGGGGTACCAGCGTTCGCCCTCATCCTGTTTCGGATGCGGGGTACCCCGTGATCGACCGTGGTCGGAGGCTCCGCTGATGCCTCTGCATGCCAAGCACATCGGCTGGAGCCGGGGCGGACACCTCGTGCTCGACGGGGTGACCGTCGAGCCGTGTGTCGGCGAGACCATCGGGCTTCTCGGTCCGAACGGATCGGGAAAATCCTCGCTTCTCAGTGTCCTCGCCGGCGTCCACCGGCCGGATTCCGGCCGCGTGTTCTTGGATGACACCGACATCGGTTCACTTCGTCGGCGTCAGATCGCTCGTCGCGTGGCGACCGTCGAGCAGCAGGTCGACACCGAGGTGGACATCACGGTCTTCGATGTCGTCGGCCTGGGCCGGATTCCGCATCGGGGCACATTCGGCGGTGATGACGCTGCCGACGCCGCAGCCATCGAGCAGGCGCTGCGGCACACCGGCATGCTCGAGCATCGACATCGTCGCTGGCACACGTTGTCCGGCGGCGAGAGACAACGCGTGCAGATCGCCCGCGCGCTGGCTCAGGAGCCCGACGAACTGCTTCTCGACGAGCCGACGAATCATCTCGACATCTCTCATCAACTCGAGTTGCTGGCGCTGGTCTCCGAGTTGCCGATGACCAGTTACGTCGCACTGCACGATCTCAATCTCGCGGCGATGTTCTGCGATCGCGTGGTCGTATTGGCATGCGGATCGGTTGTCGCGCTGGGAACTCCCGCCGAGGTGATCACCGAGGAGCTCGTCGAACACGTGTATGAGGTGCTGGCACAGGTCACCGTCGACGATGGCATCCCGCAGATCAACTACCGACGTGCGGTCAGTACGCGGATTGCCGGGTCACGACCGCGTCATTGACGGAACGACTGCAGGCCTGCGGCGAGCTTCTCCACGGCATCGACCTCGCGGATACCGGGGTCGAGTTCGGAACCGGTGAGCACCACGTATCGCTGATTCCGGACGGCGTCGAGTCGGCTGGTCAACGGATTCGAGGACAGGAACGCCTTTTTCGTGTCCAGCGAATCGCCCTCGATGCGTTTGCGACTGAGGTCGCCGAGGACGAGCACATACGGGTTCCGGTCGGCGACCGATTCCCAGTTCACCTCGGGCCAGTCCTCTTTGGCGTCGGCGAACACATTGGTGGTACCGGTCTCGTGGGCGTACAGCCTTGGCGCCGAACAGCAACCCGCCATGTACGGGGTGTCGATGCCCGAGAACCAGAACGCGATCGTCGGCGACTGTCCATCGGGAACCCCCGCTGCGGCCTGAGCTGTCGCCGCCTCCATTCGACCCTGCAATTCGGATACCAATGCGGCACCGCGATCACGGACATCGAAGATGGCGGCGAGCTCCCGGATCTCTCGATACAGCGTGTCGATCCGCAGCGGCGCAGTGCGGGTGACGGTCTCCCCGTCGACTGTGGCGTCCACACACACTGACGGCGACTGATACGTCGGCACGCCCAGTTGAGCGAAGCGGGCACGGTCGGCGACGACACCCGGGGTGAACGTGTGCGCACTCGCCGAGGTCACGAGGTCGGGATCGGTGGCGAGTACCGACTCCAGTGACGGGTCATTGTCGGCGAGCCTGGGCACCTGTGCGTTGGCTGCAGCCAACGAGGGAAGGACCGGGTCGAACCACGTGGATGTGCCGACCATCCTGTCCTGGAGGCCGAGTGACAACAGAATCTCGGTGGAACTCTGATACAGCGACACAGCCCGTTGCGGCGGCCCGTCGAAGGTGACCTTCTCTCCGCAGTTCTCGATCGTCAGCGGATAGGTCGTCGGTCCGGAGGCCTCGATCTCGGACGGGTTCGAAGTATCGGTGGAGTCGTCCGAGGCGCCGCATCCGGTCAGGAGCAACAGCATCGAACAGGTGATGGCGGGGACGACCTTGGACCAGCGGAGCACGGCAGTTGCCTTCTTCAGGGGCCCGTGCGCGGGGCCCGTGGACAGGGTTCGGCTCGTCGAGACGCCGCGTCCCGGAGGCATTCGGACTCGGGGATACCCACACCGTTGCGCGTCAGTTCCGGATTCTCACCGGATTCCCCTCCAGAGACCGGCTCACTGTAGCAAGTCGGACAAAGCCCGCTTCGTCGTCAGCCCTCACCGCTCGAGCGCGGACCGATCCCAGCCTCCGGCGTCGGCGGCGGCCACATAGGTGCTCTGCAGGAACTCGAGGAGCAGGGCATCGGGGTCCGCGGCCTCACGAACCGCCGTGTACGGCAGCAGGAATTCGCCGAGCGACTCGTCGAACGACGCAGCGTCGGGTCCGACCCGGGCCGAACGGAATCCGTCGGGTTCAGGATACGCATACGAGTAGAAACTGCCCTCACCGTCCGGGCCGGGCCAGTAGCCGGCGCTGCTGACCTCGTGGGAGTACGCCTCCCACATCACGTGCGGACCGCAGTTGGGCGCTCCACCGGGATGCTTCGGTGCGGATCGACCCGAGAAACGGGTGACGGCGAGATCGCAGGCGCCCCAGAAGAAGTGGGACGGACTGACCTTCCCGACATAGCGGGATCGGAACTCGTCGAAGACGCGGTTCATCTGGACCAGGGCGAGCCAGAAGCGATGTGCGGCATCGGCGTCGTAGGCGGTGTGATCGCGGTCGGCATCGAACGGGATGGCGTCGGGTATCTCGACCGGCATGGTCCAGATGTCCGTGCGGAGATCCAGGTCGTCGAGCGTGTCCATCACGTCGCGATAGAACTCGGCGATCGGACGTTCCCGCAACGGGATCGAGCGAGCTTCGCCGGTGGTCGTTGAGATGGCCAGGCGGTGGTTGATGAAGTCGAACTCCATGGTGAAGCCCCGGCTGCCGTACGGGACGAGGCCGGTGGTGAGACCCCGGCTGGACACATACAGGACGACGTTCCACCAGTGACTCATGACGGGCGTGTTCGCCATCCGGACCTTGCCGACGACCTGGGTCATCAACTGCAGCGTGTCGCGGGTCGCCGACCAGTCGCCGACGGGGATCCGCGGCCACGCGGACTCTGTGGACGATACCGGCCGGGACATCATGATCCTTCCGCCGCAACGAGTTCTGCGCACCGCTCGCCGACGAGCATGACCGTGATGTTCGGGTTCACCGTCGTATGCGCCGGGAACACCGAGGCATCCGCGACACGCAGTCCGTCGACGCCCTTCACGCGGAGTTCCGGATCGAGCGGCGACATCGCGTCGTCCGCCGGACCCATCCGGACCGTGCCGACCGGGTGGTAGACGGTGTTGTGGGTACGGCGGATGTAGTCGGCGAGGTCGTCGTCTGATGCGGCGTTCGGACCCGGATACAGCTCGCGCGCAATCCATTCCGCGAGCGGACCTGCCGCGGCGATCTCACGGGCCTTGCGGATGCCCGCGATCATCACGCGCATGTCGTGGCCGTCCGGATCGGTGAAGTAGCGGGGATCGACCCGCGGCTTGTCGCGGAAATCGCGCGATCGCAGTCGCACCGTCCCGCGCGAGCGGGCGTGGGTGACGTTAGGCGTGAGGCAGAAGGTGTTCTCGCTGGTGGGATAGCCCTGCCGGAGGGTGTGCATGTCGAACGGGACACTGCCGTAATGCATCATCAGGTCGGGACGGTCCAGACCGTCGGTGGTGGTGGTGAAGATCCCGGCCTCCCACCACTGGGTGGATTCTCGTGTCATCGGGCGGGTGGTCTCGAAGCCGATGACTCCCTCGGGATGGTCCTGCAGGTTCGCGCCGACGCCGGGCGAGTCGACGAGGACGTCAAGGCCGTGCTCACGAAGATGGACGGTGGGGCCGATCCCCGACAGCATCAACAACTTCGGCGAGTCGATCGCACCCGTCGAGACGATGACCTCGCGGCGGGCGCGCACGGTGGTGGTGCGGCCGAACGCATTGTCGGTGATGTCGACGCCCACTGCGCGCAGGCGACCGTCGCCTCGCTCCAGGATGATCTTCTTCGCCCACGCGCCGGTCCGGATCGTGAGATTCGCCCGGTCGAGGATGGGATGGAGATAGCTCACCGACGACGATGACCGGACTCCGTCTGGTCGGCGATTGATCTGGAAGAAGTTGGCGCCGTTGATCACCGTGGTGCCGCTGTTGAACTCCGCCCTCGGGATGCCGACGGCCTCGCACGCGTCGAGGACCGCGACGCCACACGGATCGGCGGGTGGCACGGTCATGAGATGGACCGGACCACTGCGGCCATGGTGGTCGCCGGGTGCGTCGTTGGTCTCGATCCGTGGATACAGTCGGTACAGAGAATCGGAACCCCAACCGGTGCAGCCGTGTTCGCGCTCCCAGTCGTCGAGATCCTCCCGCGGCGCCCAGAACGCGATACAGCTGTTGTGGGAGCTGCATCCGCCGAGGACCTTCGCGCGGGCATGCCGCATGAAGTCGTTGCCGTTCTCCTGCGGTTCGATCGGGTAGTCCCAGTCGTATCCCGATTCGAGGAGATCCATCCACCGGTCGAGTTGCAGGATGGCATCGTCGTCGACATCGGACGGACCGGCCTCGAGCAGACACACCGTCACGTCCGGATTGTCGGACAGTCGCGCCGCGACGGCGGCCCCGGCCGACCCACCGCCCACGACGACATAGTCGAAGGTGTCGTTCACGCCGGATCTCCTCGGTCATCGAACCAGCCGGTGACGCCCGGTCGCAGGTTTTCGTACACGTGTTTGGCCTCGCGGTACTCGTCGAGCCCGGTGGGGCCGAGTTCGCGCCCGACGCCGGAGTGCCCGAATCCGCCCCATTCGGCCTGGGGCAGATACGGCCCGAAGTCATTGACCCACACCGTTCCGTGGCGAAGTCGGCCGGCGACGCGGCGGGCGCGAGCGGCATCGGAGGACCACACGGCACCGGCGAGACCGTACTCGGTGTCGTTGGCGATGGCCACCGCCTCCTCCTCGGAGGTGAACGTCTCGACGGTGACGGTCGGGCCGAACGCCTCGTCATGGACGCAGGCCATGGATCTGTCGGCGTCGTCGATCACCGTCGGCAGATAGAACCAGCCGTCGTCGAGACCACCCGAACCCTGGTCGCCGGTGGCGAATCCGCCGCCGGTCCGGATGGTGGCCCCGTCGGCGCGCGCCTGCTCGACGTAGGCGTGGACCTTGTCGCGGTGCGCTGCGGAGATGAGGGGACCGGTCTCGGTGCCCTCGGCGAACGGGAGCCCGAGCCTGATCTGGCCTGCGCGCCGGACGAGTTCGTCGACGAAGCGGTCGTGCGCCGCGGCCTCGACGACGAGTCGTGCACCCGCCGAACACACCTGACCGGAATGCAGGAATGCGGCGTTGAGGGCGTTGTCGACCGAGGCGGCGAGTCGCTCGGCGGCGTCACAGGCGTCGGCGAACACCACGTTGGGATTCTTGCCGCCGAGTTCGAGGGCGACCTTCTTGACCGTGGCCGCCGCCTCGCGCGCGATGACCTTGCCGGTGGCGAGCCCGCCGGTGAACGACACGAGGTCGACGTCGGGATGGGAGGACAGCGGTGCCCCCGCGGACGCACCGGCTCCGGTGACGAGATTGGCGACCCCGGGTGGCAGGCCCAGATCATCGAGCACGCGCATGATCAGAATCGAGGTGTGCGGGGTCAGCTCCGCAGGCTTGAGGACGAACGTGTTCCCGGCGGCCAGTGCGGGCGCGATCTTCCAGGCCGCTTGCAGCAGAGGGTAATTCCATGGCGTGATCAGTCCGCAGACGCCGACAGGTTCGTACACGATGCGGGAGTCGACGTCGGGTGAGCCGGCGTCGACGACCCGCCCGGCGTCGTCGGCGGCGAGTTTGCCGAAATAGCGGAAGCAGTTGGCGATGTCGGTCATGTCGAGATCGGACTCGTACGGACGTTTACCGGTGTCGAGAGTCTCGGCGCGCACGAACTCGTCTCGTCGCGTAACGATCTCGTCAGCCACACGGAGGAGCAGGTCCCCGCGCTCGGCGGCCGGGACGGACCGCCAGCGGCCGTCGTCGAACGCGGTCCGGGCCGCGGCGATGGCGGCCTCGGTGTCGCCCGCGCCCGCCTCGGCGACCACTCCCACGAGTGCGTTGTCTGCGGGGCAACGGATCTCGCGGGTCTCGCCGGATTCGGCTGATCTCCACTCGCCGCCGATGAACAGGGTGTCGCTCATGGGGCCGGGGTTCCTTCAGGGTCGCTGTCGGGCATGTCGACCACGCTATCGGTCGTCTGGTGTCCATTGGCGGACCGACGCAGGTGCAGGTAGCCGAGGTGTCGTTCGTACTGGTCGAGCATGTCGCCGATGATCTGTTCGCGGCTGTAGCCGTTGAGTGAATAGCCCTGTGACCCCTCCGCGAGGTAGACCTCGCACCGGAAGTACCGGTCGTCGGACCGCTGCGAGAGCACGGCGTAGGTGGGGGTCGGCGCGGACACCGGCCACACGCAGTAGTCGAAGCGCGGCTCGTGGGCCAGTTCGACGACCAGTCGCGGCGACGGCAGTCCGTCGTTGCTCGCCGACTCGTCGACGGCGGCGGTGATGCCCTCCTTGGCGAACTCGGCGGCGACCTCGCGCATCGCGGGGATCACGGACTTGCTGATGAACTTCTCGGTCGCCGTCGGACCCGGATAGCGCATGGTGCCCAGGAGTCGTTGTCGCCAACTGCCGTGCTCGCTGGGGCCGCGACCCGCGGCGATCACCTTGGGCAGGGTCGTGCGGAAGCTGTCGCCCTTGTAGGACTCGGCCCGCACCGACCTCAGCAACGAGACGCCGATCAGCGCGAGGACGAACGAGAACGGCAGACCCATGATCACCGTGGCCGCCTGCAGCGTGAGGATCGACCCGTCGCCGCCGCCGGCGAACAGCATCGACAGCGTCAGCAGGCCGATCGCGACGGACCAGAAGATACGGAGCGAGCGCGCGCAGTCGGCCATCGGATCGGGCAACCGCGAGGTGAAGTTGCCCATCACCAGCGATCCCGAGTCGGCGCTGGTCACGTAGAACAACAACCCGGTTATGGTGGCGACCCCGATGAGCAGCGGCGCGCCCGGGTACTGCTCGAGCAACGTGTAGAAACCGGCTTCCGGGGTGGACGCGGTGACCTCGGCGAACGACGCGTCGCCGCGGGCGACCTCCAGCGCGCTGTTCCCGAAGATCGAGATCCACAGCAGGATGAAGCTGAACGGCACGACGAGAACCCCGAACACGAACTGTCGCAGGGTGCGGCCGCGTGAGATCCGCGCCAGGAACAGCCCGACAAACGGTGCCCACGCGACCCACCAGGCCCAGAAGAACAGTGTCCAGCCGTCGACGAATCCCTGGGCGTCGTTGCCCGGCGGCGGGTTGACCTGATCCCATGCGAAGGTGTCCAGCGTGCGGTCCAGGAATGTCGAGATGTAGTCGCCGGTGTTCTGCACCAGGCCGTTGAGCAGGAAGTCGGACCGGCCGGCGACGAGGATGTAGACGAGAAGCAGGATCGCCAGGATGACGTTGAGTTCGGACAGTCGCCGGATGCCCTTGTCCACGCCCGAGGTCGCCGACGCCGTCGCGATGACGACCGACAGCACGATCAGTCCGATCTGCGCGGCCTTGCCCTGCGGGATGCCGAAGATCTCGTTGAGACCGAAGTTGAGTTGCACCACCCCGATGCCCAGCGACGTGGCGATTCCGAAGATGGTGCCGAGCACGGCGGCGACGTCGATCGCGTCACCCCAGCGTCCCTCGACCCGTTTTCCGAAGATCGGATAGAGCGCGGCCCGGATCGTCAGCGGCAGGTTGTGACGGAACGCGAAGTACGCGAGTGCGCCGCCCATCAGCGCGTACATCGCCCATCCGGTCAGTCCGTAGTGGAAGACCGTCCAGGTGACCGCCTCACGTGCGGCGTCGTTGGTCTCCGGCGGTCCGACGGGCGGCGCGAGGAAGTGGGTGACCGGCTCGGCGACCGAGAAGAACATCAGATCGATGCCGATACCGGCGGCGAACAGCATGGCCGTCCAGGTGAACAGGCTGTACTCGGGGCGGGATTCCTCCGGCCCGAGACGGTAGCGGCCGTAGCGGCTGACGCCGAGGAACACGACCAGGGCGACGATACCGGTGGCCAGGATGAAGTACCACCAACCGAACCAGCGGGTGATGAAGTCCCGGACGTCGCCGATGACCGACTCCGCGGTGTCGGGCGCCGCCAGCGCCCAGATCGCGAAGGCGAGCACGATGGCCGCCGAGGTGCCGAAGACCACCCTGTTCGTCGTTCCCCGGGTCGCCTCGGGGTGCGTCGGGGAGATGGAATCGGAATGCGGACGACCGCCGTCATTCATCTGGGGGAGACTACCCGCGATGTCCGATTCCGGCTGGACTTGCGCCGCGACTGGTCGGTTCGGTGTCGCACAGGGCGTCGAAACGCTGGTCGGGGCGCCCGTTCGCTGTCGGCGTAGCGGCCATGGAACACAGCCCCCACCTGCCTGGTTGTACTGCGCAGATCCCCGCCGGAGCAGTAACAGAAATGTCCCTGGAGCGACGTTAACTGTAGCTGCACGCGAAGCGACCACTAGACTGAACTCAAGCTGGTGGTCTCTATCGACACCGCCGCATTTGTCGCCGCTGTGGTCACCGACGGCCGGGGCGCAAGCTATGTGAGGGAGAACAATGTTCGAACGGTTCACCGACCGCGCACGTCGGGTCGTCGTCCTGGCGCAAGAAGAAGCGCGGATGCTCAATCACAACTACATCGGCACCGAGCACATCCTCCTGGGTCTCATCCACGAGGGGGAGGGCGTCGCCGCCAAGGCCCTCGAGTCGCTGGGCATCTCGCTCGAGGGCGTCCGCAGCCAGGTCGAGGAGATCATCGGCCAGGGTCAGCAGGCGCCGTCGGGCCACATCCCGTTCACGCCGCGTGCCAAGAAGGTCCTCGAGCTCTCGTTGCGCGAGGCGCTGCAGCTCGGCCACAACTACATCGGCACCGAGCACATCCTCCTCGGTCTCATCCGCGAGGGCGAGGGTGTCGCCGCCCAGGTCCTGGTCAAGCTCGGCGCCGACCTCAACCGCGTCCGCCAGCAGGTCATCCAGCTGCTCTCGGGTTACCAGGGCAAGGAGCCGCAGGAGGCCGGTACGGGAGGACGCAGCAGCGAGACGGGCACGCCGTCGACATCGCTGGTGCTCGACCAGTTCGGCCGCAACCTGACTGCTGCCGCCGCCGAGGCCAAACTCGACCCGGTCATCGGGCGCGAGAAGGAGATCGAGCGGGTCATGCAGGTGTTGTCCCGCCGCACCAAGAACAACCCGGTGCTGATCGGTGAGCCCGGGGTCGGCAAGACCGCGGTCGTCGAGGGCCTCGCCCAGGCGATCGTCAACGGTCAGGTGCCGGAGACGCTGAAGGACAAGCAGCTCTACACCCTCGACCTCGGGTCGCTGGTCGCCGGCAGCCGTTACCGCGGTGATTTCGAGGAGCGTCTGAAGAAGGTGCTCAAGGAGATCAACACCCGCGGCGACATCATCCTGTTCATCGACGAGCTGCACACGCTGGTCGGCGCGGGTGCCGCGGAGGGTGCAATCGACGCTGCGTCGATCCTGAAGCCGAAGCTGGCCCGCGGTGAGCTGCAGACCATCGGTGCGACGACCCTCGACGAGTACCGCAAGTACATCGAGAAGGACGCCGCTCTCGAGCGCCGGTTCCAGCCGGTGCAGGTCGGCGAGCCGTCCGTCGAGCACACCATCGAGATCCTCAAGGGCCTCCGCGACCGCTACGAGAGCCACCACCGGGTCTCGATCACCGACGGCGCGCTCGTGGCCGCGGCCACCCTGGCCGACCGCTACATCAACGACCGGTTCCTGCCGGACAAGGCGATCGACCTGATCGACGAGGCCGGTGCGCGCATGCGCATCCGCCGGATGACCGCGCCGCCGGACCTGCGCGAGTTCGACGAGCGGATCGCCGACGCACGCAAGGAGAAGGAGTCCGCGATCGACGCGCAGGACTTCGAGAAGGCGGCCAACCTCCGCGACAAGGAGAAGCAACTCGTCGCCGAGCGGGCTGAGCGTGAAAAGCAATGGCGCAGTGGAGATATGGACGTCGTGGCCGAGGTCGACGACGAGCAGATCGCCGAGGTGCTGGGCAACTGGACCGGTATCCCCGTGTTCAAGCTCACCGAGGAGGAGACCACCCGTCTGCTCCGTATGGAGGAGGAGTTGCACAAGCGGATCATCGGCCAGGAGGATGCCGTCAAGGCCGTCTCCAAGGCGATCCGTCGTACGCGCGCCGGACTGAAGGACCCCAAGCGTCCGTCGGGCTCGTTCATCTTCGCCGGCCCGTCCGGTGTCGGCAAGACCGAGCTGTCGAAGGCCCTGGCGAACTTCCTGTTCGGCGAGGACGACGCACTCATCCAGATCGACATGGGCGAGTTCCACGACCGCTTCACCGCGTCGCGGCTGTTCGGTGCTCCTCCCGGGTACGTCGGCTACGAAGAGGGCGGTCAGCTCACCGAGAAGGTGCGTCGTAAGCCGTTCTCGGTGGTCCTGTTCGACGAGATCGAGAAGGCGCACTCGGAGATCTACAACACGCTGCTGCAGGTGTTGGAGGACGGCCGCCTCACCGACGGTCAGGGTCGTACGGTCGACTTCAAGAACACCGTGCTGATCTTCACCTCGAACCTCGGTACCGGCGACATCTCGAAGGCCGTCGGTCTGGGCTTCACCCAGGGCGGCAGCGAGGGGTCGCAGTACGAGCGGATGAAGCAGAAGGTCAACGACGAGCTGAAGAAGCACTTCCGGCCCGAGTTCCTCAACCGCATCGACGACGTCATCGTGTTCCACCAGCTGACTCAGCAGGAGATCATCGAGATGGTCGATCTCATGATCAACCGCGTCGAGACCCAGCTGAAGAACAAGGACATGGCGATCGAGCTGACCGACAAGGCGAAGAAGCTCCTCGCCCGTCGTGGGTTCGATCCGGTCCTGGGTGCCCGTCCGCTCCGTCGCACCATCCAGCGCGAGATCGAGGATCAGCTGTCGGAGAAGATCCTCTTCAACGAGCTGAACGCCGGTCAGATCGTGTTGGTCGACGTCGAGGGTTGGGACGGCGGCGACGACGGCGAGGACGCGCGATTCGTCTTCACCGGTTCGGAGAAGCCCCGTGAGCTGCCCGACGCACCGGCCGAGCTGACCGGTGCCGGCGACAGCAAGGGCGAAACCGCCTAGCCAGTCCAGATACCCCGAAAGCGCGAATCCACCTTGCTTCACCAGCAAGGTGGATTCGCACTTTCGGGGTATCTCCATCTCGGGAATCCGACGCCTTCACGAACGTTCGCTCGGTCATCGAGTAGGTTGTATCGGTGACCTCTCTCACCCGGCAGACCGACGACCAGCACATCGTTCTCGAGCGCGACGACGATGTCGCGATCATCCGACTGCATCGTCCCGACCGGCTGAACGCCTTCACCCACCAGATGGGCGAGGAGATCCAAGCCGTGTTCGACGAGACCGACGCCGACGACTCGATCCGTGCCGTCGTGATCACCGGGACCGGCCGGGCCTTCTGTGCCGGCGCCGACCTCGGCGGTGGCGCGACCACCTTCGAGCTCGACCAGCAGGAACCCGGCGAGGTCCCGCGGGACATGGGCGGTCAGGTCACGCTGCGGATCTTCGCGTCACTCAAGCCGGTGGTGATGGCGATCAACGGTGCGGCCGCTGGTGTGGGTGTCACCATGACGCTGCCCGCCGATGTTCGGATCGCCTCGGAGGATGCGAAGTTCGGTTTCGTCTTCGCGCAGCGGGGGCTCGTGCCGGAGGCCGCGTCGTCATGGTTCCTGCCGAAGCTGGTCGGACTGCCGACGGCGCTGCAGTGGGCGATGGGGGCGAAGATGGTGCCCGTCGCCGAAGCGCACGAGCGGGGGCTCGTCCAGCAGGTCGTGCCGAAGGACGAGGTGCTGTCGACGGCAATCGCGGTCGCTCGGGATCTGACGTCGACGACGGCGCCCGTGTCGGTGGCCCTGACCCGCCAGCTGCTGTGGCGCATGGCCGGAGCGCCGAGTCCGTGGGTGGCGCACGAGGCCGATTCCAAGGCCATCTTCTATCGCGGGACGATGGCCGACGTCGCCGAGGGGGTGACGTCGTTCCTGGAGAAGCGTCCCGCCGCGTTCACCGACCGCGTGTCGACGGACCTGCCCGACATCTTCTGACGAGACGACGCGCCCTAGCTAGCGCCGACATGTCCTGTGCGAAAACGACATCGGTGACGCTCGACGTCGTGCCACGGGCGTCGTCGTCTTGCTGGCTCTGCCAGCACACGCCGGTCGCAAGGCCGACGGTGAGCAGCAGCACCGCGATGCCCGTCACGCCGACGATCCGAACCCGTCCTGCACTCATCCCCGTCCTGCACTCATCCCCGTCCTGCACTCATCCCATGTGCGAGTCCTGGACTGCGGGAGGGGTGTACACCGTCGGGCTCGACTCCAGTGCGTAGAAGCCACCGTCGGCACAGGTCGTCCAGAGTTGATTGCCGCGCCACTCCGGCGGAGATTAGCACCAGTCGGTGGGCAGGTCGCCGCCGACGACCATTCCCGAGCGCGGGCCGATCGTGTCGGCGAGCGAGACCTTGCCGTTCAGGACGGCCATCCCGAAGCTGAGGAACTCGACCGCAGGCGCGCCGGAGATCGACACCAGCACGTGCGGGGAATTCGGTAGGCCGGAGACGGTCGCGTTCTTCTGCGCGGATGGGTTGACCGCGGGTGGGTTGACGTAGCCGACCCCCTTGATCTTCTTGGTGTTGCGGATGTCGACGACGCGGATGTCCGTCGACTCCCATGAACACGCGAGGGGATGTCGGATCCGTCGGACGATCGACGGCACAGTAGTGCGGGTTGCTGCTGAACACGCCGCCGCCCATCGACGACCGCAGGTGGTGTCGAGGTTGCTGGGCAGGTTGATCTCGAGTTTGATCTGTGCGACATGGCGCGGCTTGTTCACCGAGGTCACATCGGAGAACTTGACACCGCCCGAACCCAGCTCGTCGATGGTCACGATGTGCGGACGTCCGCCGTAGGTCACCGGTATCGTGTGCTGATTGACCTGACCGTCGAACCAGCGGCAGGCCGCGACGTGCGGCCCTTCTCACGCAGTGTGTCGGACGCGCAGTCGGCCCGCGAACGTTGCGGCGAGGGTCGACGCCGATCACCGCCACGGCAATCGTGAGACGGAATCGTCGGCGGGCCCGCAGACGAGGTCGAGCGCGCATTATCTGATCGCCAGGCATCCCCCGACTCGCCCCATGCGCAGGACCCACATGTGTGGTCGCCGACCCTGGCCACTCGGCGGGCCGGGCTCGCCGGCTTCGCGGATACACGTTCGGTCAGAGGAACGCCGGTGCAGCGAGAGGTGTGGCGATCGCAACGTGTGCCCGGGCGCCGATCGGTGGCCGGGATGTGTGAGACTTCGTGGCATGCGTCGAGCGTTGCTCTCCCGAATCGCGACCGTAGTCGCCTCCGGTGCCGCGGTCGCGGCAGTGGTGATCCCCGGGACCGCGGCCACCGAGATGGCCAGCCCGCCTGCGCAGGCACACGGCAGCCCCAAGTCGGGCATTTCCGCCATGGCGGGCAAAAAGTATGTGGCACTGGGGAGTTCCTACGCCGCAGGTCCCGATGCCGCGTCGGTGGAGAACCTGCCGTGTCTGCGTACGTCCGACAACTACCCGCACCAGGTCGCAAGGGCCGCAGGTCTTCGTCTGACCGATGCCTCGTGCTCGAGCGCGACCACCGCCAACGTGCTGAGCAAACCCCAACCGCCTAGTGGTCGGGTACCACAGATCGCTGCCGTCACCCCTGACACCGACCTCGTGACGATCACGGTCGGCGGCAACGACATCGACTACATCGGTCGTCTGACGGCGATCAGTTGCGCCAATTCGCTGACTGCCGCAACGCACTCCACGCGGCGGTGTGTGAAGAAGCACGTCGTGCGGTCCGAACCCGATGCCGACGACTTCGGGCGCGTGCAGAAGTCGCTCACCGAGCTGATCATCGCCGTACACGTCCGAGCGCCACGGGCCCGCGTCCTCCTCGTCGACTATCCGCCGGTCCTGGAACCGGGTCGCCCCCTGTGCGCCAAACTCCCGCTGACCGCGCCGCAGGCCGCGCAGACCGCGCGCGTTTTCGAGGGACTGGCCGCCGCGACCGCTCGTGCCGCTGAACGTGGGGGAGCGCGCCTCGTGCGGGCATCCGAGGCCGGCGCGGCACACACGGTGTGCTCGACCGATCCCTGGTTGAACGGATTCGAGTTGCCGATCCCGTATCACCCGACGGCGTCGGGCAAGGCGGGTGTGGCCCGCCTGGTGCTCACCGCTCTGCGCTGAGAGCACCGCTCTGCGCTGAGAGCTTCCGCGGATCCCGACGCCGGGATCAGATGATCTCCTCGGCGTGGAGTCGGTCGTTCCGATGCGTCCACTGCCTGGCGAACACGATGCCGGCGGACACCATCAGCAGGGCACCCGCCGCGGTGAGCAGATCGCCTGCCGGGACACCCATACCGTCGCGGACGATGATGCCGATCGCGACCGCCGCCATCCCGGTCAGCAAGGAACGCACCGGAGTCTGTGATCGCCAGTCGATGGTGCTGCGGCCCGTCGTGATGAGGCTGATCGGGCTGCGCCGGAGCACCTCGACGACGAACACCGTGAGCGCGACGGTGGCCACGAAGGAGATGACGATCAACAGTCCGGGCGAGGAGTCGAGGTGTTCGTGGATGGTGGGTTCCAGTTCGGCGAGAGCCCAGGCGTGCGCGAGGTAGATCCCGAAGGAGCGGTCGGCCGCCGTCCGCATCACGGTGTCGGTGACCGAGCCGGGTCGTCGGCGGTCCTGCCACATCGTGCCCAGCGAGTACAACATCAGGATGATCGCGATGTAGGCGAAGGAGTTGTGTGCCATGAAGACATTGGTGGCGCGGACGATCGGTTCCCCGCTGTCGACGTCGTGCAGGTAGTACAGTAGGGTGCCGGTGACGACGGCGCCGCCGAGGGCGAGAAACGCCCATCGCCACCGGATCATGAAGGCCTGGAATGCCGCATAGTGCATGGCGGCGACGCCGCCCGCCAGGATGAAGAACTGGTACGGCAGGATGGTGACTACCAGGTGCCGCATCAGCACCTCCTGCGGACCGTGGGTCAGAAATGGCATGGGTGGGTGAACCATGATGTACAGCAACGTCATTTGTACCGCCAAGCTGACCGCCAGCAGGTATCGGTGGGCGCCCCATGTCCGGCGCAGCAGCCACAGCATGGCCGGGAACACCGCGTAGATCTGCATGCTCACCGACAGGAAATACAGGTGATACCAGGCATTCCCGGTGATGAGGTCGTACGCGATGCTCTTGGCTGCGAGCTCGACGTCGGCCGCCGAATCGACGAGGTCGTGTAGGCCGCCGAAACCGCCACCCTCGTACCGGCCGTAGACCCAGTAGAACAGGCTCCAGACGAGGAAGGGGAGTCCGATCAGTTTGTACCGACGTCGCCAGAACTGCACCGGCCGGAGCTCGCGATGACGATACTGATAGGTCAGCACGAAACCGGTCAGCGCGAAGAAGGAATACCTGGTGTAGCGCAGGAAGATTCCCACACCTCCGGCCGCCACGTTGGCCGGTGTCGCGATGCCGAGGATCACGTGATCGAGAATCACCCCGGCAAACGTGACCAACCGGACGAAGTCGATCTGATGGAGATGTTTGTCGCGTGGTCGGGATGGTGCGATGGGCTGCGCTGTCGCGCTGGCGCTTTCGTCTGTTTCGACGGACTTCGGAGGATGTGCGGGTACCGGTTCTGCGACGATGACTGCCCCTCCTCCGTTCGGCCACCGGGCATTTCGGCACGCGGTGTCGGATGCCCGGGGAGACAGTACTCCCCGAATCTGTGAGGTGGCGGTGGGGTTGCGCGGTGGTTGGATGTCAGGTCCGATGCCGGGGGTCCGATTCGCCCGAAAAGCGAAGAGGGATCAGGCGGTCGGGTTGTCGGCGGTGGTCTCGCGCATCCTCGGCGGGGTCGTCGAGCGCCGCCGCCAGACCAGTACACCCAGTGCCGCGGCGAGGAAACAGGCCGCGGCGCCGACGCCCAGACCCACACGGGCGTTCGTCGCCTCGCAGATGGCACCGATGATCGGTCCTCCGATCGGCGTGGATCCCATGAAGGCCACCGACCACAAGGACATGACACGCCCGCGCATCCGCGGGTCGGAGTTGAGTTGCAGTGTCGCGTTGCCGGTCGACATGAAGGACACGCTCAGCCAGCCCACGAAGAACAGGGCGATGATCGCGACCGGGAGGGACGGGGCGATCGCGGTGATGGCGATGGTGACGCCGAAGCCGGCGGCGGCGATGGTGAGGGGACGCAGGCCGGTTGTCCCGCGGGCGGCGACCAGAAGCCCTCCGACCACCGCGCCGACCCCCATTGCCGACGTCATGAAACCGAGTGCCTGGGGCCCGCCGTCGAACACGTCGCGCGCCGCCGCCGGAAGGGACACCTGGAACTCGTAGGCGAGTGTGCCCACCAGGGCCATCATCACCAGCGGTATCCACAGCGTCGGCAGCCCGGCGACGTAGCGAAGACCCTCGCGGAGCTGGCCTCTGGCCCGCGCTATCGGCTCCTCGTGTTCGATGGATGCCGTGTTCATCACGATGAGTGAGACGACGACCGCGACGAAGCTCGCGGCGTTGATGGCGAAGCACCAGCCGGCGCCGACGGCGGCGAGCAGGACGCCGGCCACCCCCGGCCCGATCGCGCGAGCGGCGTTGACCATCACCGAGTTCAGGGTCACGGCGTTTCGGATCAGCGATTCGCCGACGATCTGATGGATGAACGCCTGGCGGGCCGGATTCTCGAACGCGTTGTTGAGGCCCAAGAGGAGGGCGAGACCGGCGACCTGCCAGATCTGCACCCATCCTCCCACCGTGAGGACCGCGAGAACGGCGGCGAGCACACCCATCACCGACTGCAGGATGATCATGAGTCGTCGGCGGTCGACCCGGTCGGCGATCACGCCCGCATACGGTCCGAGCAGGAGTACCGGCACGGCCTGCAGTGCGACGATGAGGCCCAGGACCGAGGCCGATCCGCTGAGCGTGAGCACCAACCACGCCTGGGCGGTGGCCTGCATCCAGGTGCCGACGAGTGACAGCGCCTGACCGAAGAAGTAGAGCCGATAGTTCGGATTCGAGAGTGATGCGAACGCACCCGTGGGGGGCGACGCGGCTTCTTCGGGTGCCCGGGTACCCGACTCGCACATCTCGGGCATCCGGTCTTCTGTCATCGACATCCATCGTATGCCGCTGGTTCAGTGGCGGTTCCACCACCCGTTATGCGCAGGTTGGGCCGAAATCCGGCGAGCGTGGCGCCTCACCTCAGGCCTCGACGGCGACCCACCGGCTCGCGTCCCGCCCGGTCCAGTTCGCGAGCCGCTCGGTCGGACCGCGGTTCGACGACGGGCCCGAACGGGACTTCGTCGTCGGCCCGGATCTCGGCGGGGATGAACTGCTGGGCGATGCCGAGGACCGGTTCGGCGACTGCCGGGTCGGTCTCTGCGGGCTGACCGGTGGCGACGGCGAGGTCCCATCCGTGCACGAGCGTCTCGCTGACATACCCCCAGAGGGCGGCTGCGCCGGGCACCTCGCCCCACGGGACCGTGACCGGCGTCGTGAGCGTGGCGTCGTCGGACCACAGTCCGACGGCGGTGGCGACCGTGGCCGCGTAGGTGTTCCCATCGTGCCCATCGTGCCCATCGGCGAGACGGGGCAGGGCCAGGGCGTCGGCGCCCTCGGCCAGCGCGACCGCGCGGTTGGCGGTGGCGATCAGGTGTGCGCCCAGGGTGCGGACGTCGAACTCCTCGCACGGTGTCGGTGCCGTCCACTGCTCGTCGGTCACCCCGTTCAGCAGTTCGGTCACCCATGCGGTCGCGGCCGCGTAGGCCGGGCGGGGGTCGGCGATCTGTGTGTTCGTCATGATCATTCCTCTCGTTCTGGGCTGGTGGGACCAGTCAATCGCGGAAACATGACATCTTCTGTCATGTTTTTGCGAGAGGATGAGAATCATGCGAGCCGAACGTCTGATCGCGGTCCTGATGCTGTTGAAGAAGCATGACCGACTCACAGCGACCGCCATCGCCGCCGAGCTCGGGGTCTCGGAGCGGACGGTACTGCGCGACATCGACGCACTGTCGCTGTCCGGTGTTCCGGTGTACGCCGAACGCGGTCGGCACGGCGGGTTCGCGCTGCTGCCGGGCTACCGGACCGATCTGACCGGGCTGACCGTCGACGAGGCGACGTCCTTGCTGGCTGGTACCGGGCGCCTTGACTCACCGGCGTTCGCGAGTGCGATGCGCAAGGTGACAGCCGCGCTCCCGGACGCCCATCGCGATCGCGCGGTCGGTGCCGCGGCGCGGGTCCTGGTGCGTCCGGAGGGCTTCGTCCGCGAACCCGACCGGCTCGAGGCGCTCGAGCCCGTGCAGCGCGCGGTGTTCGACGGCCGGCGCCTGCGAGTGCGCTATCGGCGCCGTGGAGATGATGTCGGCCGCGAACGCACGATCGATCCGATCGGCCTCATCGTCGCGGGCGACACCTGGTACCTCGTCGCGACGGTCGACGGTGACGAACGCATGTATCGCGTCTCGCGGATGACGGACGTCGAGGTCCTCGAGGAGGATGCGCGACGGCCCGCCGTCGTCGACCTCGAGACGATCTGGGAGCGACGTCGGCAGGAGTTCCGGTCGTCGTTCGAGTTCGTCGATGTGGTGATCGACTGTCGCGCAAGTGACGTCGACGGCCTCGTCGGTTTCGCGGACGTCCTCTCGCAGACCGAAGAGGACGATGATCGGGTGCGTCTGCGGCTCCGTTTCGCCGACCGCAGTCACGCGATACGGGTGCTGTGGACGGGATGCTTCGACCGAACATTCACCATCATCGAGCCGGCGTGGGTGCGCGAGACGATCCGCGACCGCCTGGTCGCCGTGCTCGACGGATTCGGCGCGTGAACGGTTGTGCGTCATCGCTGCCACCAGTGACCTCGTCGACCGTGTCCAGTTCTTCGCCGATCGTGTCCAGTTTTGCGCCGACCGTGTCCAGACGACCGTCCGCGTCCGGCCCCGACACCGCACGCGGGCACGCTCGGCGCGAAACCGTGCCCGGCCGGCGCCGTGGACTTGCGAGAATGGCCCCATGAACTCCCAGCCGGATACGTTGCGCATCATCGAGGAGCGCGTGCTGTGGCTCTCGACGGCGATCATCCACCACGCGAACCGGGTCCGCCCGAACACGTCGGGGTTGAAGGTGGGTGGTCATCAGGCCTCGTGTGCGTCGATGGTGTCGATCATGACATCGCTGTGGTTCGAGCATCTTCGAGCCGGTGATCGTGTGTCGGTGAAACCGCACGCGTCGCCGGTGCTGCACGCCATCAATTATCTGCTGGGCGAACTCGACGAGCGATACCTGACGACCCTGCGCGACTACGGCGGCCTGCAGTCGTATCCGAGCCGCACCAAGGATCCCGATCCGGTCGACTACTCCACCGGGTCGGTCGGCATCGGTGCGACCGCGCCGATCTGGGGTGCCATCGCCCGGCGCTACGTCGACGCGAAGTTCCGGTCCACCGGCGCCGGCCGACAGTACTCCCTGGTGGGCGACGCCGAGCTGGACGAGGGTGCGGTGTGGGAGGCCATCCTGGATCCGACGGTGCGCGATCTCGGTGAGATCGTGTGGATCGTCGACCTGAACAGGCAGTCGCTGGACCGGGTCGTCCCGCAGATTGCGGCCGGCCGGTTGGAGAGCATGTTCGGCGCCGCCGGATGGCAGGTGCTCACCGTCAAGTTCGGTGCCCTGCTCGAGGATCTGTTCACCCGTGCCGGGGGAGAGGCGCTGCGGGAACGCATCTCGAGCATGCCGAACCCGGAGTACCAGCGTCTCTTGCGTTGTGGTGCAGACGAATTGCGCACACGACTGCCGGGCGACGGCCCCGGGGCCGACGAGATCGCCGGCCTGATCGCGGAACTCGACGACGCCACGCTGACCCGCGCGATCCGCAACCTCGGTGGTCACGATCAGGAGGCGTTGCGACAGGCGTTCGCCCAGATCGACGACGACCGGCCGACCGTGATCATCGCCTACACGATCAAGGGTCACGGCCTGCCGACGGAGGGGCATCCACAGAATCACTCCTCGCTGCTGACGGTCGAGCAGTTCGATGCCCTCGCCGACGAGATGGGCACTGACGCCGAGCACCCGTGGGCACGGTTCGCCGACGACACCGCCGCGGGGAGACTGTGCACCGCGACGGCGCAGCGGCTCACCCGTGCGGCGGTCGAAATGCACACTCCGCCCCCAGTTCCCGACGACCTCGGCCGAACTCCGTCGGGCACGTCGACCACGCAGGCGGCACTCGGTCGCGCACTGCTCGCGCTCACCCGGGACGCTCCGGCGGCGGCCGAACGCATCGTCACGATCAGTCCGGATGTCAGTTCCACCACGAACCTCGCCGGGTGGCTGAACAAGGTGGAGGTGTGGTCGTCGACCGAACGGCGCAACTGGTTCGACGACGACTCCGAGACGATCATGCACTGGCGCGAGAAGCCGACCGGCCAACACATGGAGCTCGGTATCGCGGAGACCAATCTCGTCGGTCTGATGGGTGAGCTCGGCGCGACGTGGAGTCGGTGGGGCGAGCCGTTGTTCCCGATCGGCGTGATGTACGACCCGTTCGTGGAACGCGCGTTGGAGCCGTGGTCCTACGGCATCTATGCCGGAGGTCAGTCGATCCTGGTCGGCACGCCGTCGGGTGTGACGCTGGCCGCCGAGGGCGGGGCGCATCAGTCGATCACCACCCCGTCGATCGGACTCGAGCAACCCGGTTGTGTCGGTTACGAACCCGCGTTCGTGCTCGACACCGAGTGGACAATGCTGGCGGCCATGCGTCGCCTCGGCCGCGAGGACGGTGGATCGGCGTATCTGCGGTTGTCGACCAGGCCGGTGGACCAGAACCTCGCGCGCGTACCCGACGATCCCGCGGCCCGGGAACGCCGACGACGACAGGTGATCGCCGGTGCGTATGCCCTGCGGCGGACCGACTCTCCTGTCGTCACCCTGGTCGGGATGGGCGCTCTGATGACGGAGACGATCGAGGCCGCGGATCGCCTGGCGGAGCAGGGAATCCCGTCCGACGTGATCTGTGTGACCAGCGCGGGGCTGTTGTTCGAGGCGATCCAGGCCCGTCGCGGACTCGACGACGCACCGTCGTGGATCCTCGACCAGGTCTTCCCGACCGACCGGGCGACCCCCATGGTGACCGTGCTCGACGGCCATCCACACACACTCTCGTTCCTGACCGGAATCCACGGCGTTCGCGGTGCGGCGCTCGGTGTCAGCCGCTTCGGGCAGGCCGGTTCTCTCGCCGACGTCTACCGTCACCACGGGATCGACACCGACAGCATCGTGCGCGCCGCCCTCGACCTGACCGACTGACGCGGGTCAGCGGACGCCGGTGGCGATCGTCCTGCTGTCTCCGCGGACTCCGCCACCACCTCGTCGCCGACGCTCACCGTCACGTCGTAGATCCCGCTGCGGCCGAAGCGTCGGAGCTCGACGGCTTCCGCGACGAGCACGTCGCCCTCGCGCGCCGGCAGCAGGAACCGGATGTCGGCGCGGGCGGCCACCGCGGCGTCGTCGGCGAGCATCTTCCGTGCGATCCGGTGCTCGCCGAGTTCGTCGACCGTGAGGGTGTCAGCTGCCATCGAGAACCGACACCTCCTCACGGGTGAACAGGGTGGCGCCGCCGGTCGCGAAGTTGGGGACGTCGGCGGCGGCCGCGGTCATCCGCAGAGCCTCCATGTCGATGCCGCGGCGGCGAGCGGTGCGTTCGGCGGATTGATCGCCAGCGGCATCCACTCGCTGGCGATCTTCCAGCGGCTCGCGGTCCAGGGAGCCTTCGCCGACTGGCAGGTGATCGCGGGCCGACGGCTCGTCGACGTCGAGTTCCGCCGACCCGTGCGGCCGGAGGACGCCCTCACCGGGTCGATGACCATCGACGACATCGTCGTCGACGATCGCGGCCGCGCGCTGGTCATCGCAGCCGCCGCGCTGGTGGATCAGGACGAGCGCACGGTGCTGACCACCGTCATCGAGGTCCTCGTCCGGGCTCGGCCCTGATCGTGCGTCCAGGGGTGACGGGACAACCCCTGTACTCCTTTACTAGGATATGCAACTATCGGTGAGGTAATCGGACAATCGTGCGAGGTTGCGAGGAGACCAGGTCATGACGGTCGAACCATCTGTGCTGTCTACGGTCGATGCCGGGGTCGCGACCCTGACGCTCAACCGTCCCAAGTCGATCAACGCGCTCGACCATCCGATGGTCACCGCTATGGACGAACTGCTGCGTGGCTGGGCTGCCGAGGCTGACGTGAACGCCGTCGTGCTCGTCGGTGCCGGTGAGCGCGGTCTGTGTGCGGGTGGCGACATCGTCGCGATCCACCGCGACGCTTCCGCCCTGAGCGGGTCGAACGCCGGCGATGACGAGGCGGCCGCGTGCGCGTCCGCCCTGTTCTGGGCCGACGAGTATCACCTGAACGCCGACATCGCGCGGTACCCGAAGCCGTACATCGCCATCATGGACGGCATCGTCATGGGTGGTGGCGTCGGCATCTCCGCGCACGCCAACACCCGCGTGGTCACCGACCGCACGCGTCTCGCGATGCCCGAGGTCGGAATCGGCTTCGCGCCCGACGTCGGTGGCACCCATCTGCTCGCCCGGGTCCCGGACAATCTGGGTGTGTACGCCGGTCTCACCGCGACGCACCTGTCGGGCGCCGACGCGGTCGCCCTCGGCCTGGCCGATCACTTCGTCCCCGCCGAGGATCTCGACGCATTTCTGCGGGCCGTCGGCGAGACGGGACCGGCCGACGCCCTGGCGAAGTACGCGCAGGAGCCGCCGGAGTCCGCGGTCGATGGCCGGCGCGACTGGATTCGGGATGCGTTCGCCGCCGATACTGTGGCCGACATCATCGAGCGTTGCCGTGCGGTCGGCACCGAGGACGCCGACAAGACCGCCGCCTCGATCGCGGCGAAGAGTCCGACCGCCCTGGCAGTCACACTGCGCTCGCTGCGTGACGAGAAGCCCACCCTGGCCGAGACGCTCAAGCGCGAGTACCGCGTGTCGCTGCGCAGCCTGCTGCATCCGGACATGGCCGAGGGGATCCGTGCCCAGGTCATCGACAAGGATCGCACCCCGTCCTGGCGCCACGCCGAACACCGCGATGTCCCGGCGGCCGAGGTCGACGCTTACTTCGCACCGCTCCCGGATGATCTGGAGCTGACCATCAACGCTGCACCACAGGAGGATTCGAGTGTCTGATCACGAGACGATCATCGTCGAGCGCGACGGGCGGGTCGGTGTCATCACACTGGACCGGCCGAAGGCGCTCAACGCGCTGAACACCACTGTGATGACCGAGGTCGTCGGTGCCGCAACCGAGTTCGACAAGGACCCCGGGATCGGCGCGATCGTCATCACCGGATCGGAACGTGCGTTCGCCGCCGGTGCCGACATCAAGGAGATGTCGTCCAAGACCTACAGCGATGTCATCGGTGAGCAGTTCTTCGGTGCCTGGGACGATCTCTCGCGGCTGCGCACACCGATCGTCGCCGCCGTCACCGGCTATGCGCTCGGCGGCGGCTGCGAACTGGCGATGATCTGTGACATCCTGATCGCCGGCGACAACGCCGTCTTCGGTCAGCCCGAGATCAACCTCGGTGTGATCCCGGGAATCGGTGGTTCGCAACGGCTCACGCGTGCCGTCGGCAAGCCCAAGGCGATGGACATGATCCTCACCGGCCGGAACATGAGGGTCGACGAGGCCGACCGACTGGGTCTCGTGTCGCGGGTGGTGCCCGCCGAGGACTGTCTCGCGACGGCCAAGGAGGTCGCCGCGACGATCGCGTCGAAATCCTTCATCGCGGCGTCACTGGCCAAGGACGCGGTCAACCGTTCCTTCGAGTCCGGTCTGGCCGAGGGGATTCGCGCCGAGCGCGCGCTGTTCTACTCGACCTTCGCCACCGACGACCAGACCGAGGGAATGGCTGCGTTCGTCGAGAAGCGGGACCCTGCTTTCACGCATCGCTGAGGGTTGGATGCGCTCCTCAGCGACCGCGTTGACCCCACTCTCACCCCGTGAAGATCCGACGCAACGCCGGTGCGACGTCGTGATCGGTCCGGATCGGGATGATTCGGCCATGCCCGACCCGGGCGAGATCACGTCCGAGGTCGGTGTCGTGCTCACCGGACACATCGAGCAGGACGTCGAGACGGGGTAGGGTCGCGGCGACGATCCGTGGATCGGGTCCGGCGTTGTGGACACAGTCGCTGAGCAGCAGGACGCGCGCATCAGCGGAAGATGTCCCGCGCAGCTGATCGGCCGCCACCGACAGGGCGAACGACACATTGGTCAACCCCTGCGAGGGCAGTGTAAGCAGTTGATCGACAACGCGATCGGGCTCGATCGTCTCTCCGAGCGGGGCGATCAGTGCAGCGGCGGACCAGAAGGCCACGACGCCCACGGCGTCTCGACTCAGCTCGCCGACCAGCGCGCCCACCGTCGCCGCTGCGGTGCGGACCTGTTCTCCGCGTGCCGATCCCGAGATGTCGACGACGAGCATGATCGACCGACGGCGGCGAACCCGCTGCCGGACCAGGATGTCGTCGTCGGTGGGCAGCGGATTCGCGGCGATCGCCTCGAGCGTCGCGTCGAGGTCGATCTCGTCGGAGTCGCCACGCCACCGCCTGGTCACCAGTGTTCCGGTCGCACCCCGTGGCGCGCGGCGCGTGTGCAGGACCTGCGCGAGTGCCAGTTTTCGGGCGATTCGGCGGGCACGCTGCCGAGCGACGTCGTCGACGACGACGAGAGCGTCTGTCTCCGAGTCCAGTTCACCGTCCTCGGCGGTGACCGACGGCGCGCCGTGCCCGCCGGGAGGCGAGATCCGGCCGGACTTCCCGGGCCGATGATCCGCGACCACGAAACCGCCGCCTGACGACGACGCGACGAGCAGGTCGGGCTTCTCCTCGAGGGTCTTGGGTCGTCGGCGCAGGGGTTTCAGGGGCCGCGAAGTTCGATCCCGTGTGGAGGGCCGAGTCAGCGGCGAGTCCGCCTCGACAGCTCTTCAACCCGGCTCGGCGGCGGCCGGATGCAGCAGGAAGTGATCCTGCCAGATCTCGGTGAGGATGCCCTCAGCGGTGGTGAAGGCGGTGTCGTCGAGGTGGATTCGCCCGGAGAGCGTCACCAGCATGGCGTCGAGGAATGCGGTCGTGTACTCCGTCCTCAGATCACACGGCGGGGCGACGTCCGGTGCCGTCGGAATCATGACATCGCGCATCGCGCACAGTTGCGTGACCACCAGCGCCAGGTCGATCGCACCCCGTACGCTGCTGCCCTGGCGGACGTCGTCGCGGTCGCGTGTGGCGCGGGTGACGGTGACGGCGTCGGCGACGACCCGCGCGCCGACCGGAGCGGCTCTGCGCGAGACGATCTCGCTTTCGGCCTCCGCATCCTGATAGTCGACGACGAGACGGCACATCCGATCGTGGACCGAGGTCGACAGGCGGGTGGTCCCCACGTTGTCGTACGGGTTCATCGAGGCGACGACCCGGAATGTCGGGTGCGCGGTCACCGCGCCCACACGGGGGACGGTGACGACCCGCTCGGCCATCGCCGTCAGCAGCGTGTCGATGGTGTCCTCCGGCGCGCGGTTGAACTCCTCGACATAGAGGAACCCGCCGCCGCGCATCGCCTCGAGCAGTGGTCCGTCGACGAAGTTGGCGGCGCTGTAGTCCTCACGCAGCACCCGAGACGGATTATGGTGGCCGACAAGCCGGCTCGGCGTCAGGTCGGCATTGCCCTCCACCAGGACAAGGGGGATGCCCCACTCCGCGGTGATCGCCCGCAGCAGCGTGCTCTTCGAGGTGCCGGGCGGTCCCTCGAGGATGAGGTCGCGCCCGGCGGCGACGGCGGCGAGTACGAGGTCGAGTTCACGGTGACGGCCGACGACCTGCGCGGCGATCCGATTCCGGATCGCGGCGAGGTCGTCGACACCGTGACGCGCCGAAGCGTTGACGGTCACGTCACCGGTTCCTGGTTGACGCCGGTCAGCAGCATGTGACCGGCGTCGACCGGGATGGTCACACCGGTCACCGTCGCGGCGAGGTCCGAGTTCAGATACAACGCGGTGTTGGCGATGACCTCGGGCGGCATGAAAGAGGTGCCCTTGAGCGCGTGGAAGCTGTAGCCGCCGGCGATCAGATCATCGTGCGTGCCGCCCTCGTGTCCGGCGAACATGTCCCACGCGCCCTGCTGATTGGTCATCGGCGTGAGGATCGCACCCGGATTGATGGAATTGCAGCGTATTCCGTGGGGGGCGAGCTCCAGTGCGATGTTCTTCATCAGCCCGATGACCCCGTGTTTGGTGGCCACATAGTGCGCATAGTTCATGCCCGGCTCGAGGCCGTTGACCGACGAGGTGATGACAATCGACCCGGTCTGACGTTCGATCATGTGAGGTGCCACGGCTTTCGCCGACTTCCAGACGCCGGTCAGATTGACATCCATCATGTCCTGCCACATGTCGCCGGTCATCTCCCAGAACGGTGCGCGGGTCCAGATGCCCGCGTTCGCGATGAGGATGTCGATCTTGCCGAACTCGGCGATACTTCCGGCGACGACCTCGTCGAGCTGACCCTGATCCCGGACGTCGGCGTCGAACGACAGTGCGCGCCGGTCGAGTTGCTCGACCTGCCGGACGGTCTCGGCCATGTCGTCGGCGGTGGCGAGGGGGTAGTCCGCCGAATCGATCTGTGTGGTGATGTCGAGGAGGATGACGTCGGCGCCCTCACGCGCCGACGTCACGGCATGTGCGCGACCCTGTCCGCGGGCGCCGCCGGTGATGAGTACTGTCTTGCCGTCCAAGAGGCCCACTGTGACTCCTTTGTCGTTGTGGAAGAGAGTGTTTCGTCGTGGAGTGGTGACCGGGCGTGGATCAGAGGCGTCCGCCGGCGTCGACCACGTGGGTCGTTCCGGTGACGTACCGGCCGTCGTCGGACACCAGATAGAGGACTGCGTTGGAGATGTCGATCGGCTCGACCATCGCGACCGGCAAGGTGTTCATCTCTCGTGCGGCCTGCTCGTAGTCGGCGCGGGATGGGTGCTCGAGATCGGGCCGGAAGACCTGATAGGTGGCGTCGTTGAGCACCATGTCGGTCGCGACGGTCGTGGGATGCACTGTGTTCACCCGGATTCCCTGCGGGCCCAGCTCTTTCGCCAGCGTGCGCATCAGGCCGACGAGTCCGTGCTTGGCGGCGGAGTAGTGCGCGATGCCCTCGTAGGCGATGACAGCGGCCAAAGAACTGGTCAAGACGACCGACCCGCCGCGGCCACCGGAGACGATGTGGGGAACCGCAGCCCGGACGGTCTTCCACACGCCCGTGAGATTGATGCCGATCATCGTGTCCCACATCTCCTCGGACATCTCGATCGTCGGCGACATGGTGTTGATGCCGGCATTCGCCAGGACGATGTCGAGGCGGCCCAGTTCGGCGACACCGTCGTCGGCCGCCTTCTGCAGGCCGGTGAGATCGCGCACGTCGACCTCGGAGGCGATGATCCGCCGATCGAGCGCCTCGACCTCCTTGACGGTCTGGTCCAGGTCGCCCGGACGCGCGGTGTCATAGGGGACCGTCGCGATCTGCTCACTGACATCGACCGCAATGATGTCGGCGCCCTCCTGCGCGAGGCGGATCGCGTGACTGCGTCCTTGGCCTCGTGCTGCTCCGGTGATGAAGGCGACTTCGCCGTCCAGCTTGCCCATGTGACCTCTCCCTTTCGCTCTGACGTGTGAGCCACGTCTCGCCCGAAGGATATGTCACTCGGTGTCACAACGCCAGGGTGTCACGCCCGGATTTCCGGCCGCGCGGGTGAGACGATGATCAGATGGCTGAGCAGCGCGTGCCGACCGGAGCGGGGCTCGACGTTCACGCGGAGGTCGACCGGGGCGGCCGGCCCGCGAGTACCAGTGCGCATGCGCTCGCCGCCGCCGCACAGCGACTCTTTCTCCGGGACGGCTTCGATCAGACCACCGTCGAGGACATCGCGGCAGCGGTCGGGGTGAGTCGTCGCACGTTCTTCCGGTACTTCGCGACCAAGGCCGATGTCGTCTGGGTGGAGTCCGACGCCGAACTGGCCCAGTTCCGCGAGATGATCGAGGCGGCGCCAGAGTCCGCGGATCTTGTCGACGTCGTCGAAGAGGCCTTCATCGCGGCCATCGATCACCGTGGCGCCGAGCTCGAGTGGGCACGCCAGCGCGCTCAACTGATCCTGCACACTCCGGCCGTCCAGGCCCATGCCAACGCCGTCTACCGGCAATGGCGCTCGGTCGTCGCGGACTTCGTCGCGCTGCGGACGGGCGGGCGAGCGGCCGACGAGTACCCGGTGGCCGTCGCGTATGCGGTTCTCGCCGCGTCGTCGGCGGGCCACGAGCGCTGGCTGGCCACGCCCGATGCGGATCTGGCCGATTGTCTCCGCGTGATGTTCGGGTTGATGGTGCCACGCACACCCCACGTCACAAACGCCTAACAAGGCCGTTCTCGACTTGGGGCGTCTCGCCTCCGGCAGATACGATCTGAGACAGTTGTGACAATTGTTACTGAAGGGAATAGCGGTGGGCGCACGTTCGGGTCGGGGACGGTTGGCGTGGATGGGCGCCGGAGTGGCAGCGGCGGTCGCGCTGACCATCGGGGCCGCAGCGGCGCAGGCGGCGCCCACGCCGGACCCGAACGTGTCTCGGATCGACACGATCATTCATGACAACAAGCAGCAGGTCACGGCAATCGTGTACTCGGCGGCGATGCGGAAGATGATCCCGATCACGGTGCTGCGCCCGCGCGATGCGAGCAAGCCGCGGCCCACGTTCTACCTTCTCAACGGCGCGGGCGGTGGTGAGGACTCGGCGACCTGGGCGGCCAAGACCGACTACGTGAAGTTCTTCGCCGACAAGAACGTCAACGTGGTCACGCCGATCGGCGGGGCCTTCTCGTACTACACCGACTGGCAGCGCGACGATCCGGTCCTCGGTCGCAACAAGTGGCAGACGTTCCTCACGAAGGAACTGCCGCCGCTCATCGACAAGGAGTTCGACACGACCAAGGTCAACGCGGTCGCGGGGATCTCCATGGCCGGGACGTCCGTGCTGAATCTGGCGATCGCCGCTCCGCACCTCTACAAGTCGGTCGCCGCCTACAGCGGATGCGCGCGGACCAGTGATCCGGTGGGTCAGGCCTACATTCGGATGGTCGTGGCCGACCGCGGGCAGGGCAACCTCGACAACATGTGGGGACCGGTCGGCGGTGCCGGCTGGCGACAGAACGATCCGTTCGTCAACGCCGCCAAACTGCGCTCGACGAAGGTCTACATGACCACCGGAACCGGGTTGCCGGGTCCGTACGATCGGCCGGAAGCCCGTCTGATCCAAGGCAATCCGCTGACGCTGGCCAATCAGGTCGTGCTCGGCGGGATCATCGAGGCCGCGGTGAACCAGTGCACTCAGCAGATGGCGCAGCGGATGCGGAGCCTGCGGGTGCCGATGACGATGCTGTCGCGGCCCAACGGCACGCACTCGTGGGAGTACTGGGAGTCCGACCTGCGTCGGACGTGGCCGAAGATCGCGGCTGATCTCACGCCGAAGGCCCCCGCGAAGAAGGTCGCGCCGGTTGCCGGTCGCTGAGTGCGCAACTGGACCCGATCGGCGAGATTCTGGGCACGGTCGGCGCGAAATCGGACACGGTCGGCGCCGTTGACTCCGACTACAAGCGGTCTTTGAGCAGCAGCCGGACGGTGAGTTCGAGGCGGTTGGTGACGTCGGTGGCCGAGGCGCGTCGGGTCAGCCACTGCACCAGATTCGACATCCACACGTCGGCGAGGACGCGGGCGATCGCGAGATCCTCCTCGGTGGGCTCACCCTCGTCGACCATCGCTCCGGCGAGCAGTCGGTCGATGATCCCGGCGACCTGATCGACCTCGGCCGTCGCGGAGGCGTCGGCGAACATGAACGCGCGGGTCATGGCCTCGGTGAGAAGCGGATCGCGCTGCATCGCATAGGTGATCATGTCGAGGACGTGCCGCAGACGTTCGACGGCGTTGTCGCCGCGCAGTTGTGAGCGGTCGACCCGTGATTCGACCCGTCCGAGTTCGCGGGCGAGCGAGGTGACCAACAGGTGGACCTTCGAGGGGAAGTACCGGTAGAGCGTGCCGACCGCGACGTCGGCCTTGTCGGCGACGGTCCTCATCTGGACGGCGTCGTAACCGCCCTTGGACGCCAACGCGAGTGTGGCGTCGAGGATGCGACGGCGGCGTTCACGCTGGGCCGCCGAGCCGGTCTCGGTTCCCACGGACGTCGACGTGCCGGTGGACGGGGCGGTGGTCGCCGCCGAGTCGACAGACGCGTTGGCCGGTGCAGAACGTGCCATGTGTTCGCAGACATCCTCACGTGATCGGTCGTGACGGGGTGCCTACCGGTCGGCAACCACCCATGGCATATTAGAACAGGTTCTATTTGCCCGTCACAACCTGACATACAGAGGAATCACGTGACAATCGCCACGTCTACCGAGCAGATCGCCGTCTGCGACGCGATCTCCACCTGGGCGCAGGGCGTCCACACGACCGGGTTGGTGCGCGCCGACATCGACAAACCGACCGACCAGTGGTCCGGTCTCCTGCCGCAGCTCGCCGAGTTCGGTGTCTTCGCCGGCGCCCTGCCGGAGGAGCACGGCGGCTTCGGTGCCACGTTCACCGATGTCGCCGCGATGGTCGAGCAATGCGGCGTCAGTCTCGTGCCGGGTCCGATCGGCCCGATGGTCGCGGCCGCCATCGGCCTGTCCCGCAGCACCGACGACGGCGCCGCGGACCTGCTGGCACGGGTGGTCGCGGGCGAGGTGGCGGTGGCGGTGCCGGCCCGCGCATACGGGGGCGACGACACACTCGAGCTCGTCGACGGAGGCATCGACCTCGGGCTCGTCCCCGCTGCCGTCGACGACGGCGCGCTCATGATGCCGATGACCGTGCCCGACCGCGCAGGCGTGTGGTGGATCGTTCCGCCGGGTGTCGGTACCCGCGACGTCGCGCCGCACGCTCCCGTCAGCGGCACCGAATCGGTGTCGAAGGTCCGGTTGTCGGGCCTCGTCGCCGACGATCTCATTGCGCTCGGTGCGGGTGGTCCCGGCGATACGGCCCTGGTGGCGGGCGTGCTGTCGGCGATGTCGGCGGCGTATCAGAGCGGCGTCGCGCGCTGGTCGCTCGACACGGCCGTCGACTACGCGAAGGTGCGTACGCAGTTCGGCTCGCCCATCGGGTCGTTCCAGGCCATCAAACACATCTGCGCGGACATGCTCTGTCGCAGTGAGGAACTCACCGCGGCCACGTGGGATCTCGCGCGCGCGGTCGATGAGATGCTCTCCGGCGCAGCCGACGAGGACGCCATCGCGCAGCTGACCCTCAGCCGGTATGCGGCCGACGTGGTCGTCGCCGACGCCGCCGTCGCCAACGCGAAGGACTGCGTGCAGATCCTCGGAGGCATCGGCTTCACGTTCGAGCACGACGCACATCTGTACCTGCGGTCGGCGACGACGGCCCGGTCGGCGCTCGCTCGGGCGACGCGCTCACGACGGGCTCTCGGGCAGTTGGGCCTCGACGGCGCCCGACGCGACTTCGAGATCGACCTGTCGTCGGTCGAGGATCGGCGGGCCGAGATCCGGGAGGAGGTGGCGCGTATCGCGGCGACCGAGCCCGACCGGCGACGGCAGGTCCTCGCCGAGTCCGGCTACCTGATGCCGCACTGGCCGCGCCCGTACGGGCTGGCCGCGGAACCGGCACTGCAACTGCTGATCGACACCGAGTTCGACCGCGCGGACGTGGCCCGACCCGACCTGGTGATCGGTGCCTGGGCGATCCCGACGATCCTCGAACACGGCACCGACGCCCAGCGGGAACGGTTCGTCGGGCCCACGCTTGCCGGTGATCTCGTGTGGTGCCAGCTGTTCAGTGAGCCCGAGGCGGGGTCGGATCTGGCAGCCCTGCGCACCCGGGCCATCCGCGTCGACGGGGGCTGGTCGTTGACCGGTCAGAAGATCTGGACGTCGCAGGCCCACAACGCGACCTGGGGTGTGTGCCTGGCCCGCACCGACGCGGACGCGCCGAAGCACAAGGGCATCACCTACTTCCTGATCGACATGGCCGCCGCGGGCATCGACATCCGCCCGCTGCGCGAACTCACCGGCCGGGCCAACTTCAACGAGGTCTTCCTCGACGACGTATTCGTCCCCGACGATTGCGTGGTCGGGGAGATCAACGGCGGCTGGAGACTCGCCCGCACCACCCTCGCCAACGAACGTGTCGCGATGGGCGGCTCGGGGCTCGGCAAGGAGATGGACGCCGTGCTCACCCAGATCTCCGACTCGGGCCGAGACCTCGAGCCGGGAGAACTGGCGGCGCTCGGCGGCCTGGTCGCCGAGGCGCACGTCGGTCGTGTCCTGGACGCACGTGCGGTCACCCAACGGCTGGCCGGCCACGATCCGGGCGCGCTGTCGAGCGTGCGCAAGCTCATCGGGGTCCGGCATCGCCAGGCGGTCCCGGAGTTCGCTCTCGACCTTCTGGGTTCCGACGGCGTGGCCGCCGGCGACGCCTCCGAGGCGTTCCTGCAGAACCGGTGCCTGTCCATCGCGGGTGGAACCACGCAGATCCTGCGCACCGCCGCGGCCGAACGCATTCTCGGTTTGCCGCGCGGCTGACTGTCCGCGACACCCCGAGAATGCCTCGAATCGGCAGTTGAGGACCCATACCGACCCCTGAGGTCGTGGCGTCTGATACAACTAGAACAAGTTCTAATTTGTCGCAAGGAGGCAGTGGGGTGGACTTCGCCCTCGACGACACGGCCGTCGCTGTTCGCGATGCGGCCGCGGAGGTATTCGCCCGGCATCAGCCGGATTGGGAGAGCAGGTTCGACACGCCCGGGGGCGGCGGCTTCGACGACACCCTCTGGGCGTCGGTCAAGGCCGCCGGACTGCTGGCGCTGCCGCTGCCCGCCGACTTCGACGGCGACGAGGTGGCGGTGAACGATCTGCTCCCGTTGTTACGGGCCATGGGGTCGGCCGCGGCGGTGACGCCGGCGATCGGCACGCTCGTCTCGGCGCTGACGCTGCGCCATGCGTCGGACGCGGCGATGGCGAAGTGGGGTCGCACGCTCGCCGACGGCGGGTGGCACGCGATCGCGATCGGCGAGCAGGGCGACGCGCTCACCTCCACACCGCACACCACCATCCGCGACGGCAGGCTGACCGGGACCAAGACCGGTGTGCTGCACGCCGACGGTGCGTCGGCTCTCGTCGTCGCGACCGACGGTGGTGTGGTCGTCGTCGGCGCCGACAGTCCAGGGGTGTCGCTCACGCGCACCCCGTCGTCGGCCGGGTGGGGTGAGTACACGGTCCGCTTCGACGATGTGGCCTTCGACGAGACGGACGTGCTGACCGCCGACGTCGATGTGCTGCGTGACCATTACCGCCTGCTGTTGGCGGCCTACGCGGACGGACTCGTCGACGGCGCCGCGCGCCTCACCGCCGAGCACGTCACGCAACGCGAGCAGTTCGGCAAGCCGATCGCGCTGTTCCAGGCGGTGGGCCAGCAACTCGCCGATGTCTACATCGTCGGCCGGTCGCTGAGCCTCGCCACCACGGCGGCCGCCTGGCGGATGACCGAAGGTCTCGACGCCGCGCAGGATCTCGGGATCGCCGGTTACTGGCTGGCGGCGGAGGTCCCGGCGACTCTGCGGACGATGACACACCTGCATGGGGGGATCGGCGTCGACGTCACCTACCCGCTGCACCGGCACTTCTCCATCGCCAAGGACCTCGCCCGTCTCGTCGGCGGCGCCGACGCGCGCCTCGATGAGGTCGCCGACGACTCCGATGCGCGGCTCGACCCGAAAGCGCAGGCAGCACATGTTCATTGATCTGACCCCGGAGCAGGCGGCGTTGCGCGCCGAACTCCGTGAGTACTTCGCCGGGCTGGTGAGCCCCGCCGACGCGGAGGTCATGCTCACCGAACGTCATGGCGAGACCTATCGCAAGGTCATCCGCCAGATGGGCAAGGATGGCTGGCTCGGAGTCGGCTGGCCGAAAGAGTACGGCGGCAAAGGGTTCGGACAGATCGAACAGCAGATCTTCACCAACGAGGCCGTCCGTGCCGACGTCCCGCTGCCCGCCGTCACCCTGCAGACCGTCGGTCCGACGCTGCAAGAGCACGGCACCGATGAGCTCAAGCAGAGGTTCCTGCCGGACATCCTCGCCGGTGAGGTACATTTCGCGATCGGCTACACCGAGCCCGGCGCCGGTACCGATCTCGCGTCGCTCACCACGAGTGCGGTTCTCGACGGCGATCACTATGTGGTGAACGGACAGAAGATCTTCACCACCGGCGCGCACGACGCCGACTACATCTGGCTCGCCGTACGCACCGACAAAGAGGCGCCCAAGCACAAGGGCATCTCGATCCTCATCGTCGACACCACGGATCCGGGGTTCAGCTGGACGCCGATCATCACCGCCGACGGTGCCCACCACGTCAACGCCACCTACTACAACGATGTCAAGGTGCCCGTGTCGATGCGGGTCGGCGCCGAGGGCGAGGGGTGGAAGTTGATCACCACTCAGCTCAACCATGAGCGCGTCATGCTCGGCCCGGCCGGTCGCATCGATGGCCTGGCGGCGCGGGTACGCGCCTGGGCCCAGCAGCCCGGACCCGACGGCACCGTCATCGCCAAGCATCCCGACGTCCGACGCGCCCTCGCCGAGATCGAGGCCTATGCCCGGATCAACGAGTTGCTCAACTGGCAGGTGGCCTCGACGGGTGAGGCGATCTCGATGGCGGACGCCGCGGCCACCAAAGTCTTCGCCACCGAGCGACTCCAGCACATCGGCCGACTGATCAACGAGATCGTCGGCCGGCACGGCGATTTCACCGATCCCGCGACCGCCGCGCTGGTCGACTGGCTGGATGTGCAGCAGAAGCGCAACGTCGTCATCACCTTCGGCGGCGGCGTCAACGAGGTCATGCGCGACATGATCGCCACCGCCGGACTGGGATTGCCGAGGGCCAAGCGATGACCATCTCGACCGGCGACGAGATCCACGCGGCCGCGGACGCCATCAAGGCCGACGGGCCCGGCGCGCCGACCGCGGGGCGTGACCCGATCAATCAGCCGATGATCCACAACTGGGTCGAGGTGATGGGTGACGAGAATCCCATCTACGTCGACGAATCCGCGGCCCGTGCCGCCGGGCACCCGGGCATCGTCGCGCCGCCCGCGATGGCGCAGGTGTGGACGATGCGCGGCCTGCACGGCCGTCGCACCGCCGACGATCCGCTGGCCAGGGCCACCGAGATGTTCGACGAGGCCGGCTACACCTCGGTCGTCGCGACCAACTGTGACACGGTCTACCACCGCTACACCCGTCCCGGCGAAGAGGTCACGCTCTCCGCCGAACTCACCGATGTGGCCGGGCCGAAGAACACCGCGCTCGGTGAGGGATGGTTCTTCACCACCCGCAACGTCTGGTCGGTCGGAGACGAGGTCGTCGCGGAGATGTCGTTCCGCATCCTCAAGTTCCGTCCGCCAGAGCAGGACGACGCCGCGGCCGGAGATGCCGAGCAGTCGTCGGTGCCCGACGACCTCGATCCCTCACGGATGCTGCGCCCCAGTTCTTCCCGCGACACCGGGTTCTTCTGGCAGGGCGTCGCGGCGCACGAACTGCGCATCCAGCAACTCGAGGACGGTAGCTTGCGGCATCCGCCGATCCCCGCGATCTGGAAGGCTCGACAGTCCGATGGCACTGTCCCGCAGACGGATTACGTCGTCGCTTCAGGGCGCGGCACCGTGTTCAGTCATGTGGTGCATCACGCACCGAAGGTCCCAGGCCGACAGCTGCCCTTCGTGGTGGCGCTCGTCGAACTCGAGGAGGGCGTGCGTATGCTCGGTGAGCTCCGTGGGATCGCGCCCGAGCAGGTTCGGATCGGACTGCCCGTCGAGGTCACCTTCCTCGATTTCCCGGCCGACGACGACACCGGGACCGCAGCGTGGAGTCTGTACGCGTGGACGCCGATCGACACCGAGGAGCAGAAGTGACCAGCGTTGCGACACAACCGGTCCGGGTCGCCGACACACTCCCGCCGCTGACCATCGACGCCAGTCCGACGTTCGTGGTGGCGACTGCACTGGCCACCCGTGACTTCCAGGATGTCCACCATGACCGTGACCTCGCGCAGGCCAAGGGCTCCAAGGACATCTTCGTCAACATCCTCACCGACACCGGTCTGGTCGAGCGGTTCGTGACCGATTGGGCGGGCCCGACGGCCCGTATCCGGTCGATCAACCTCAAACTCGGCGTGCCCTGGTACGCCTACGACTCGGTGACCTTCACCGGTGAGGTCACCGAGATCGCCGACGACGTGATGACGGTATCGGTCACCGGCACCAATTCGCTGGGGAAACACGTGATCTCCACGGTCACCCTCACCATCGGTGGTGACTTCTGATGGCCGGCCTCTCGGGTAAGGCGGCGATCGCGGGTATCGGGGCGACCGAGTTCTCCAAGGACTCGGGCCGCAGCGAGTTGCGACTGGCCGCGGAGGCTGTGTCGGCGGCCGTCGCCGACGCGGGACTGAAGCCGGAGGACGTCGACGGACTGGTGTCGTTCACCATGGACACCAATGCCGAGATCGCGGTGGCGCGTGCGGTCGGGATCAAGGAGATGACCTACTTCTCCCGAATCCACTATGGGGGTGGCGCGGCCTGCGCCACGGTGCAGCAGGCGGCGATGGCGGTCGCGACGGGCGTCGCCGACGTCGTGGTCGCCTACCGCGCTTTCAACGAGCGGTCGGGACTGCGCTTCGGTCAGGTGAACAGCGCCGTCGCCAACCAGGAGAACTCGTCGGGCACCGACAACGCGTTCGTCTATCCTCACGGTCTCTCGACCCCGGCAGCGTTCGTCGCGATGGTCGCGCAGCGGTACATGCACGAGTATGGCGCCACCAGTGAGGATTTCGGACGGATCGCCGTCGTCGATCGCAAGCACGCCGCGGTCAACCCGAACGCCTTCTTCCATGGCAAGCCGATCACCCTGGAGGACCACCAGGCGTCGCGGTACATCGCCGAGCCGCTGCATCTGCTGGACTGCTGCCAGGAATCCGACGGCGGCGTTGCGATCGTCGTCGTGTCGGCCGAGCGTGCGCGAGACCTCCCGCACACCCCGGCCGTCATCGCCGGCGCCGCGGCGGGAAGCGCTGACGATCAGTTCATCATGTCGAGCTACTACCGGGACGATCTCGCCGGCCTTCCCGAGATGGGTCTGGTGGGACGGCAACTGTGGAAGCAGTCCGGGCTCGGGCCGTCGGACATGGACATGGCGATTCTCTACGACCACTTCACGCCATACACACTGATGCAGCTCGAGGAGCTCGGCTTCTGTGGTCGCGGTGAGGCGAAAGACTTTGTGCGCCAACCGGGTGCACTCGAGGTCGGGGGTCAGCTTCCGCTGAACACCCATGGGGGACAACTCGGTGAGGCCTACATCCACGGGATGAACGGCATTGCCGAGGCGGTCCGGCAGATACGCGGCGACTCGGTCAATCAGGTCGAGAATGCCGAGAAGATCGTGGTCACCGCGGGTACGGGCGTTCCCACCAGCGGACTGGTACTCACGCAGTCCAGCCGATAGCGGCGAGCTCAGCAGAGGGAGTAGAGATGAAGTTCAATCTGGCCGACGTGTTCGAGACGGTCGCCGACGCGGTGCCCGAGCGCATCGCGCTGAGTTACGAGGGTCGGCAGATCAGCTACGCCGAACTCGACGGTCTCGCCAACCAGGTCGCGCATCTGCTGTCGGGTGCCGGGATCGGTGCGCACGACAACGTCTCGTTGTTCCTCAAGAACAGTGTGGAACACGTGACGAGTCTGCTCGGTCTGCTCAAGATCCGCGCCGTACCGGTCAACATCAACTACCGCTACACCAACGCCGAGCTGCAGTACATCTTCGACAATTCCGACTCACGCGCGATCATCGTCGAGGTGCCCGAACATCAGCGCAGCGTCGCCGCCCTGCTGCCCGAATTGTCCACGGTGCGGGCCGTGTTCGTGATCGGTGAGGTCGACGATGCACTGGCGGCGGCCGCCGCGGGCCTGCCCGACGGGCGGACGGTGCAGATCGTGTCCTTCGCCGACACCGCCGGGCAGTCCACCGAGCGCGACTTCGAGGCCCGCAACGGTGAAGAGCTCTACCTCCTCTACACGGGGGGCACCACCGGCTACCCGAAGGGCGTCATGTGGCAGCACGACGACTTCTTCCGCAAGCCGCTCTCGGGCGGCAACCCGTATGGTGAAGCGCGCAAGGATCTCGACGAGATCGCCTCGGCGGTCAAGGATTTTCCGTCGATGGCATTTCTGCTGGCGGCGCCGCTGATGCACGGTGCCGCGTCGTACTCGCTGTTCACGTTCTTCACCCTGGGCGGGCGGCTCGTGATCCAACGGGACTTCGACCCGGCGGCGATCGTGTCCGAGGTGGAGAAGGAGAAGGTGCAGATCATCCTCATCGTCGGCGACGCGATGGGTATGCCGCTGGTCGAGGAGTTCGAGCGCCGCGCCGGAGAGGTCGACCTGTCGTCATTGTTCTCGGTGACCTCGGGCGGCGCGATCTGGTCGCAGCACGTACGCGACCGGTTCCTCGGGGTGAAAGCGGATCTGGTGCTGCGGGACAACTTCGGCGCGTCGGAGTCCGGTAACGACGGCGAGATCATGATGGACGACAACGGCAACCTGCGGGTGCCTCCGACCGACAAGATGATGGTCGTCGACGAACGGCACAACAGGATCGAGCCCGGTTCCGGCGAGGTCGGCTACATCGCCCGCATCGGCAATGTTCCCCTCGGCTACTACAAGGACGAGGAGAAGAGCGCCAAGACATTCCCGACTCTGGCCGACGGTACGCGGATCTCCATCCTCGGTGACATGGGCGCCGTCGAGGCCGACGGCAGCATCGTGTTCCTCGGTCGCGGCTCGCAGTGCATCAACACCGGCGGCGAGAAGGTATACGCCGAAGAGGTCGAGGCGACGCTGCACGCCCACCCGGCGGTGGCGGATGCGTTGGTCGTGCCGGTGCCGGATGAACGCTACGGTCAGCGGGTCGCAGCGGTCATCGCGGTCGCCGACGGTGCGATCGAACCGTCGTTGGACGAGATCCAGGAGCACTGTCGAGAGACCCTCGCCCGCTACAAGGTGCCGCGTACCGTCGTCTACGTCGACGAGGTCAAGCGGACCCCGGCAGGCAAGGCCGACTATCGGTGGGCGAAATCTGCGGCGGCAGCGGCGGGTGAGACCGCAGGCGCCGCTAGCTGATCGACAACCCCGCCCAGAGCGCGACGACCGCCGCGGCCAACGTCGGCGGTACCGTCAACGCACCCAGCATCAGGTACTGACGCGATGCCGGGTGCGTGCCCTGGCGGTGCATCACGTCGCGCCACAGGAGATTCGCCAATGACCCGAAGTAGGCGAGGTTCGGCCCGATGTTCACTCCCAGGAGTACGGCGAGCACCAGGGCCGGTTGGTGGGCCACCAGGGGCACGAGCAGCAGTGTCGCGGGCAGGTTGTTGAGCAGGTTCGCCAGCACCGCCGCGAGCGCCGCGACGCCGAGGAGTGCCAGAAGTCCGGTACCCGACGGGATCAACGAACTCACGACATCTCCGAGTGGCCCTTCTCGGACGGGCAGGATGATGACGCCCAGTGCGGCGACGAAGGCCAGGAACGGGACGTTCACCGCGCGGACCGTATGGGCGAGGGTCTCCGCAGGCGCGCGGAACAGCAACGGCATCACCATGATCAGCGCCCCGGCGCCGGCGACCGCCGCCAGCGGGATGTCGAGCGGTTCGGCGACGACGAAGGCCACCAGCAGCAGGCACAGCGCGATCAGCACTCCCCGCGGTGCGTGCGGGGCCGACACGTCTGGGGCCGTCGCCGAGCCGGTGACGCTCTCGGTGTCGTCTCTCTCGGCCGGTCGCGGCGACGGCGCCGCGAGAGCGTCGGCGAAGAACCATCGAAAGATCAGATATTCCACGATGATCGCGGCCGCCCACGGCGCGGCCATGAGGCCGGTGAAGCCCAGGAACGTCAGGCCCGTCGCGCCGAACGCCAGGAGATTGGTCAGATTGGAGACGGGCAACAACGTGGAGGTGCTGTTCGCGAGATGGTTGCTGGCGTAGGCGACTGGTGCGATCCGCGCACCGACTCGGCGGGCCGTGGCGACCGCGACGGGTGTCAGCAACACGATCGTCGTGTCGATCGACAGGACGGCGGTCGTGACGGCGGCCACCAGGAAGACGATGCGCAGCAGGCGGTTCGGTGACGACCGACTCCACGTGGCAAGCACTGCTCCGATCCAGGTGAACACCCCGGTACGCGCGCACACATCCGCGACCACGAGCATCGCCGCCAGGAAACCGATGGTCGGTGCCATGAAACGGATCTCGTCGACCGCGTCGTCGAGCCCCGTCAGACCCAGCAGCACAACGAGTATCGCGACGGGCACCGCCACCAGCGCGGCCGGCATGCGCCGGGCACCGACCGTCGTGATGATGACGATCACCAGGAGCGCGACGGCGATGATGCTGCCGACGACGCCGGAGGCCGACACGACCGTCAGTCCGGAGCGGTGTCCGTGCGCGGCGGAGCGGACGCGTCCGCCGCTCGTGCACCGACACCGACATTCTCCTGTGCCGCACCGTCGGCCGCTGGGATGTCGTCGCCGGCGGTCGGAGCATCCGGGGAGACGGTCACCACCCGGCGAGGGGCGAGCCACGCCAGGACGAATGCACTCGCGACGAGGACGGCCCCGAGGACGATGTAGGCCTGCCGCATCGGCTCCAGGAACGCGTCCTGGGCGTCGTGGGCGATCTGCGCCGCCAGCGGTCCGGCACGGTCCGCGAGGCGTTCGACGACGGCGGTCGCCTCGGCCAGTGAGCGTCGGATGTGGTCGGCGGCCTGGCCCGCCTGTTGCACCAGCATCTGGCCGCCGAGCTGATCGCCGGCCGCTATGCGTTGTTCACCGGCCGCGGTCAGCTGGGTGCGGGCGTTGTCGGCGACGGCACCGATCCGGTTGGAATAGCCGGCCGCCATGATGCTGCCCGCCACGGCGATCCCGATGGCCGCGCCGATCTCTCGTGCCGTGTCGTTGACCGCGGAGCCGACGCCCTGATTGTCCAGTGGGGTGTTCGACATGATGGCGGTCGTCGACGACGCCGTCGCGAGCCCGATGCCGATGGCGCACAACACGATGATCCAGATGGCGGTCCAGTACGTCTCGTAGTGGACGATCCCGAGCAGGACGATGCCCACGCCGGCGAGCAGGATGCCGCCGGCCAGGACGAAGCGCAGGGCGTCGAAGCGGACCGCCAGCCAGTTGCCCAGCAGCGCGAAGATCCCGACTCCCGCCACCATCGGCATGAGGGCGAACGCCGACTGCAGCGGTGAGTAGCCGAAGACGAGCTGCAGTTGCTGCAGCATCAGATAGAACACGCCGAACGATGCGAAGAACTGCATGGCGATGGCCAGGGAGCCCGAGCCGAACGCGCGATTGGTGAAGAGGCGGACGTCCAGAAGCGGTGATGCGCGGCGCAGTTCGAGGAACACGAACGCCACGACGAGGACGATCCCTCCGATCAGCCCGATCAGGACCAGCGGATCGGCCCAGCCGCGATGTGGGGCCTCGAGCAAGCCCAGCACGATGCCGGTGATGCCGAGGATCGAGGTGAGCGAACCGGCGACGTCGAATCGTCCGGGGCTGCTGTCGCGCGAACTGCCGATGGTGAAACACAGTGCTGCGGTCAGGACCGCGGACGCGGCGAACGTGATGAAGATCGAATGCCAGGTGAAGAACTCCAGCAGGATGCCGGTGACGAGGAAACCGGCGATCGCGCCGCCACCGGCGACGGCGGCCCAGATGCTCACCCCCAGCGCGCGGCGACTCTCCGGGACACCGGAGGTGATCAAGGACAGCGTCGTCGGCATGATCAGCGCGGCGCCCACGCCCGCGAGGACCCGGGTGGCGATCAGTTGCGTCGGATCGCTGATCCACACGGGCAGCACGGACGCGATGGCGAAGACGAACAGTCCGACGATCAGGACGCCGCGTCGTCCGTAACGGTCGCCGACCGCACCTGCCGGTAGCAGGAGCGCGGCGAGGGCGAGGGTGTAGCCGTCGACGATCCAGGTCATCTGGCCCGAGTCGGCACCGGTGTCGATCGCGATGTCGGGCAGCGCGGTGTTGAGCGCGGCCATCGCGGCGACGACCATGCTGACCGCGGCGCACGCGATGGCTATCAACCAGATCGAGCGGAGATCGGCGGAGCGCAACCTCGTCATCGTCACCCTTCGAAGCAGTACCTGCCGAACGTGTTGCCTGATCGTTATCGCGACACGCAGTGTGGGCGACCACCATCTTGATGCAACATGTGACACATTTATCACTGCAGTAACAAGAACCCGGTAGCTGTCCTCTTGGTCAATCGTCCGGGACTACCGAAAGTGAGAGATCATGGCCTCACCTCAGGTCGCCTCTTCACAAGGTACCGACTACACACCTGTTCGCGTACATGTATGGCGTGTGGTGTCGATGCTCGCGGCGCTGGTCGCGGTCGTCGCGGGCCTTCTCGTCATCGTGACGTCGGCAGCCTGACCGGCTGAGACGCAACTGCGCCCCGCCGAGTGGACTCGACGAGGCGCAGAGTGTGAAGTCGTGATTCAGGCGGCGTGCTTCTCGATGACGCCGCCGACACGGGGCAGCGCCGCGATGACATAGCCCTTGGCCTTACCGCGCAAGGAGTTGTAGGCCTTGGCCAGGGCGGGCTTCGCAGTGGCTGCCTGATCGTCGGTGACGGTCAGCAGGGCCTCGGCGACCGCATCGTCGTTGGCGACCAGATGATCGGCGAACGCAACCCCGGCCGGGTGCGAATCCCAGAACGGTGCGAGAGCCGACAGGAAGTCTGGCAGCATCTTGTCGGTCGCGGACGCCACGACGCCCGGCTTGACCTTCTGTGCGGCCGCATAGGCCGTCTTGACGGCGGCACCGCCCAATCCCCTCTGGTCGGACACCTCCGCGTCGATCACGTCGGCCAGATCGGCGACCACGGCGGTGCGGTCGGTGTCGAGCAGGGACTGAAGCGAATCACTCATGTGGGATCTCCTCGGCGCCCGGGCGGGCATCAACTTCTCGGCGGATGTGGTCCGCGTCGAGGTTAGCCGATCAGTACTTCTCTGACCTGACCTCCGTCGACCGGCGCGACGGTGGCATTGATGAACGACGCCTGGCCGGACAGCAGAAAGGCGACGAGGGCGCCCACCTCCGGGGGCGGCCGAAGCGTTTCATCGGGCTGCTGCTCACGAACTCACGTCCGACCTCTTCCCCGTTGTCGGCATCGATCTGCTTGAGCGATCCCTCGACCATCGGAGTCATGATCGACCCGGGCGCAATGGCTTTCACGGTGATGCCGTACTGCCCGTATTCGATCCCGGAGTTGCGGGTCAGGCCGACGACGCTGAGGGGCGAGCGTCACGAAGGGCCTTCGTGACGCTCGCAAGCTCGCTCCTCGGGCACTGTGGTGACGGTGCTCTTCGGGCACGGTGGTGACGGTGCTCTTCGGGCACTGTGGTGACGGTGCTCTTCGGGCACTGTGGTGACCTGGTCGTCGCGACGACCTCAACCCGCCACGGACAGAACGACATTGTTCAGCGCGGGCGAGCCGTCGCGGGCGGCCACCGATGCGGTGATCAGGAGTCGGCCGTTCTCGTCCCAGATCTCGACATCGAGTGTTTCGCCGGGGAACACCACGCCGGCAAAGGTGGCCGAGAAGTCGGCAACGGCCGCGGCTTCCCCGTCGAGGACAGCATCGGTGACCGCTCGGCACACCGTGCCGTAGGTGCACAGGCCATGCAGGATCGGGCGGGGGAATCCGGCGTTCGCGGCGAACGCGGGATCGGAGTGCAGCGGATTGCGGTCGCCGCACAGCCGATAGAGGAGGGCCTGCTGCGGAAGGGTGGGAACCGAGAGTCGGTGATCCGGCACGCGATCCGGGTAGGCGATCTTCGTCGACGTCCCGCGTTCGCCGCCGAAACCGCCCTCGCCCTTGGCGAAGATGGAAGACCTGGCTGTCCAGAGCGGGCTGCCGGCCTCGTCGACCGTGACCGACTCCTGGATGATCACCGCGGCCGATCCCTTGTCCTGGATCTCCGCGATGGTGGTCCGGGTGGTCGCCTTGCCGCTCGCGGGCAGTGGCTGGTGCGCGGTCACCTGCTGGCTGCCGTGCACGACCTTCGCGAGGTCGATGTCGATCCCCGGAAAGGAGACCTTGGGCGCTTCGGTCGCGTGGAACGACGCGGCGACGGTGGCAAAGGAGGGCAACACCTTCGGCGACACGTCGTCGACGTAGGCGAGTCCTGCGGTGTCCATCGGGTCGGCGGCCGCTCCGACGGCGAGGTGATAGAGCGCGACGTCCGACGCCGACCACTCGAAGCTGACCTCGGGCAGTTCGGCGCCGAGCGCCACGGACGGATCGATGGCCACGGTCTCAGGCTCCTGTGCTGGTCGATGTGGTGGAGGTGGCCGCTGCCTTCGCGGCAGTGTCGAGCGCGGCGAGGTAGCCGAACACGAGCGCTGGTCCTATGGTCGCCCCGGGGCCCGCATAGGTGTGGCCCATGACCGGCGCACTGGTGTTGCCGGCGGCGTACAGACCTTCGATCACCGATCCGTCGGCTCGCAGAGCGCGTCCGGCGGAATCGGTCTCGAGGCCACCCTTGGTCCCCAGGTCACCGGGCACCATCTTGACCGCGTAGAACGGGGCCCTGGTGAGTGTGCCCAGACTCGGATTGGGCTTGTTCGTGATGTCGCCGTAGTAGTGATCGTATCCACTTGTGCCACGACCGAAATCGGCGTCGATACCGGAACGTGCGAATCCGTTGAAGCGTTCCGTCGTCTGTGCGAGCGCGTCGGCAGGCAGGCCGATCTTCTCGGCGAGCTCCCGGATCGAGCCGGCCTTCACGACGACACCGGAGTCGAACCACTTCTTCGGAAGCGGTTGCCGTGCATTGATTCCGGCGAATAGATAGCGGTTGCGGCAGGTCTGATCCATGATCAGCCAGGCCGGCACGTTCTCACCCGGACCGTCGCCCTGGCCGTACTCGCCGCCGTACATCTGATGAACCGCTTCGACGTAGGGCAGCGACTCGTTCATGAACCGCTGACCACGCTCGTTGACCATGAATGTGCCGGGGACGGCGCGTTCGGACAGCGCGAACCACGGCCCGCGGGGCAGTGGGATCGTCGGTCCCCACCAGGCGTCGTCCATCAGGGCGACCGACGCGCCGATCTTCAGGCCCGCGTTGATCCCGTCACCGGTGTTCGACGGTGCACCCGTCGTCCAGTCCGAACCGATCGGCTCCCGCTGGTACTTACGGCGCATCTCGGGGTTGTTCTCGAACCCGCCGCACGCCAGGATCACCCCGTGCCGGGCGTGGATCCGGTAGGTGGCACCGCCGGATTCGGCGATCACGCCGACGACCCGTCCGTCGTCGGTGATCAGATCGGTGAGGCCGGTGTTCAGGCGCAGCGGAACCCCGAGCTGTCGGACGCCGAGCAGGAGTTCGGCCGCCAGCGCGGCACCCATCGCGATGAGCTTCTTGCCCCGCGAGCGGGCCCAGAAGAACCGCGAACCGACCTTCGCCATCCGCACCGGGCCCCGCCAGTGGCGCAGACCGGTGTTGAGCCATCGGTAGTCGGACTGCAGCACGACCATGTTCAGCGGGGCCTTGGTGTACTGCGGGTGCAGCGTCTTCAGGTCGTCGCCGAGGGCGCGGGCGTCGAACGGGCGGGGCTCGACGGACCGCCCGGCGAGCCGGCCGCCGGGGGCCTCGGGATAGTAGTCGGAGTAGTTCTTCACCCATTCCAGGTCGAGCGGGGCGTGCTTCATCAGGAAGTCCAGCGCCTCCGGGCCACGATCGATGTAGGTGTCGATCCGCTCGGCCGGCGCGTGCTCGCCGATGATGGCATGGACGTACTCACGCGCCTTCGCCACCGTGTCGTCGACGCCGTCGCGCCGCAGTACCGAGTTGTTCGGAATCCACACGCCGCCACCCGAGCGGGACGTCGAGCCGCCCCAATACGGGGATTTCTCGATGATCACGGTCTTCAGCCCGCTCGCCGCCGCGGTGATGGCCGCGCTGAGGCCGGCCGCGCCGGCGCCGACGACGATGACGTCGAACGTCTCGGGAGTGGTGGTGTTCTGTGCTGCGGGTTCGGTCGCGCCGGCCATGGGGGTCCCTTCATGCGCCACGGGTGGAACGTGTTCTCCCTAGAATTAGAACACGTTACAGAAATGGGGCGCCAGGGGCGGGCCGGATGGAGTGCCCATCCGGCGCTGCCGGTCGCTGCCGGTCGCTGCCTGAGTCCCGCTGCGGGCGTGATGGACTTCGCTGGAGCAACCCGCGAGCATGTCTGTGAGTGCGGGCGCTGCGTGCCCGGGCGGCATCGATGGCGGTGACCCACGCGCTGGCGGCGGAGTGCGGCAAGGCGGGTGTCCGGGTTCACCGCCGTGAGCCGGGCTCGATGGCCTCGGGTGATGACCGACGATGCGGAGTTCTCGCTGTTCCCTGGTCCTGGGTCAGGGTTTCGCCGGACCCGAGATGGTCGCCGCTGTCGTCGCGATGCCGGCGAGTCAGGACGCGTCGTCCATGACCGGGGCCGGGATCCGGGTCGACGGCGGTTCGCACGGGTGAATGACACCGTGTCGCTGATCGGGCATGTCGCCGAACTGCAACATGTTCTAAACTAGAACATGTTCACTCGATGGGATTGGGGAGAAAATGGCGGTCGATCAGGTAATTCGCGAGCAGATCGCGACTGATCTGTGGAACGCGGAGCGGGCCGCGGTGGCGATCGACCGGCCGACAGATGCCCATCCCGGGCTCGATGTCGTCGACGCCTACGAGATCCAGCTGATCAACATCCGCAAGCGGCTCGACGCCGGCGCCACGGTGGCCGGGCACAAGGTGGGGCTGGCGTCCGAGGCGATGCAGAAGATGATGAACGTCGACGAGCCCGATTACGGTCATCTGCTCGATGTGATGCAGTACTTCGAGTCGACGCCGATCGATCGGTCGCGGCTGTGTTTTCCGCGGGTCGAGGTCGAGGTGGGGTTCATCCTCGGCAAGGATCTGCCCGGTGCGGGCTGCACCAACGAGGACGTCATCGACGCCGTGGAGTGGGTGGTGCCGTCGATCGAGCTGATCGACTCGCGCATCACCGATTGGAAGATCACGCTGTGCGACACGATCGCCGACAACGCGTCGTCGTGCGGCTGGGTTCTTGGGGAACAGCGTGTCCCGATCAGCGAGATCGACACCGGGGACATCGATGCGGTGCTGCACCGCAATGGGGAGATCGTGGCGAAGGGCAACTCGTCGGCGGTGCTGGGCCACCCGCTGAACGCGGTGTCGTGGCTGGCGCGCAAGGTCGAGGGTTTCGGTGTGCGTCTGCGCAAGGGTGATGTGATCCTGCCGGGCACGGCGACCCGCGCCATCGACATCGCCTCGGGTGATCATTTCGTCGCCGAGTTCGCCGGGCTCGGCTCGGTCACCCTCGATTTCGACTAGCAGACTTTTCGGTCCCTGAGGAGGCAGCTTGCGAGTGTCACGAAGGCGAAGGGCAGGTCCTTCGTGACGGCCCTCCGCAGGGCTTCGGGCTCCTCAGGAACCGGGGCGAAACCAACGAGAGGAGTTGTACATGGCAGCGAAGCTGACCGCAGCGATCATCGGATCGGGCAACATCGGTACCGACCTGATGTATAAGCTGGAACGATCCGAGGTGATCGAGCCGCGCTGGATGGTGGGGATCGACGCCGATTCCGAGGGGATGAAGCGGGCCGCCGATCATGGGTTGATCACGATGAGTGGCGGGGCCGATGAGCTGCTGGGGTCGGCGGAGCGGCCCGATCTGTTGTTCGAGGCGACCTCGGCGTATGTGCATCGCGAGTATGCCCCCAAGTACGAGGAGGCCGGGATCGTCGCGGTGGACCTGACGCCTGCGGCGGTGGGTCCTGCGGTGGTACCCCCGGCGAATCTGCGTGAGCATCTGGATGCGCCGAACACGAACATGATCACCTGTGGCGGGCAGGCGACGATACCGATGGTGCATGCGGTGTCGTCGGTGGTGCCGGTGGCCTATGCCGAGATCGTGGCGTCGGTGGCGTCGGTGTCGGCCGGTCCCGGCACGCGGGCCAACATCGACGAGTTCACGGCGACGACGTCGAAAGGGGTGGAGACGATCGGTGGTGCCTCGCGAGGCAAGGCCATCATCATCCTCAACCCGGCCGATCCGCCGATGATCATGCGCGACACCATCTTCTGCGCGATCCCCGAGGATGCCGACACCGACGTGATCGCCGAGTCGATCCACCGGCGGGAGAAGGAGATCCAGGCCTACGTGCCGGGGTATCGGCTGTTGCAGGATCCGCAGTTCGATCCGCCGTCGACGATCAACGGCGGCCATGCGCGGGTGTCGATCTTCGTCGAGGTCGAAGGTGCAGGCGATTTCCTGCCGCCGTACGCGGGCAACCTCGACATCATGACCGCCGCCGCCACCAAGGTCGGCGAAGAGATCGCGAAGACAAAGTTGGGAGTTTCGGCATGACCGCGGCATCTGACCTGATGGCGAACGCACGCAAATACTCTGACACCCTCGACATCCGCATCACCGATTCGTCGTTGCGTGATGGCAGTCATCACAAGCGGCATCAGTTCACCGAGCAGGAGGTGCGCGACATCGTCGGCGCGCTCGACGGTGCGGGTGTGCCGGTGATCGAGGTGACGCACGGCGATGGGTTGGGTGGGTCGTCGTTCAACTACGGGTTTTCCAAGACGCCGGAGCAGCAGTTGATCACGGCCGCCGCGGAGACGGTGACGCAGGCCAAGATCGCGTTCTTGATGCTGCCGGGTCTGGGTACGAAGGACGACATCCGGGCGGCGCAGGACAACGGTGGGCAGATCTGCCGGATCGCCACGCACTGCACCGAGGCCGATGTGTCGATCCAGCATTTCGGGCTTGCCCGTGACCTCGGGCTCGAGACCGTCGGTTTCTTGATGATGAGTCATTCCCAGCCGCCGGAGAAACTGGCCGAGCAGGCACGGATCATGGCCGATGCCGGATGTCAGTGCGTCTACGTCGTCGACTCGGCGGGTGCGCTCGTGCTCGAGGATGTGACCTACCGTGTGCAGGCGCTGCGGGCCGAACTCGGCGACGACGCCCAGGTCGGGTTCCATGGACATGAGAACCTCGATATCGCGGTGGCCAACTCCATCAACGCGATCCGTGCGGGTGCGCAGCAGATCGACGGCTCCATCCGTCGTTTCGGTGCCGGTGCGGGTAACACGCCGACCGAGGCGTTCGTGGGGGTGTGCGACAAGCTGGGCATCACCACCGGTGTCGATTTCCTCAAGATCGCCGATGCCGCCCAGGATGTGGTGCGTCCGGTGATGCCGTCGGAGTGCCTGGTCGATCGGTCGTCGATGATGATGGGTTACGCCGGGTGCTACAGCTCGTTCCTCAAGCACGCCGAAGGTCACGCCGAGCGCTACAACGTCTCGGCGGCAGACATCCTCATCGAGGCGGGCAATCGCAAACTCGTCGGCGGACAAGAGGATCAGCTCATCGACATCGCTCTCGAGCTGAAGAAGAAGCAGGACGCGAACGCCGGCGTCTGAGAAGACGAAAGGTCGATGTGCGCATGAAAGTCACCACAGAGCGCGGACAAGTGGACTATCCACCCAGCCCGCCGCTGCGGTGACTTTCATGCGTCCGGTTGTCTACATCCCGGCCGGCGGATGCCCCAGGCAGATGAGGGCGCCATTGGGATCCTTGATGGCTGCGAGCGTGCCGTACGGCGTGACCTCGCCGCCCATCAGGATCTCGGCGCCGAGCGACTCGGACTGCTTCACCGTCGCGGCGACGTCGTCGACGGTGATGTACACCTGCCAGAACGACGGGACCTCGGCAGGAAACAGTTTGACTGCGTCCATGATCCCGGAATATGAGCTCTCGCCGACGAACACCTGGCCGTAGAAATCCGGACCGACCGCGTGCGGGTCGCCACCGGTGCCCACCTCCTCGACCCTCGCGCCGATGACGTCGGTGTAGAACTCGATGGACTTCTTGTAGTCCTTGCTCTGGCATTCGAACCAGTACGGGGTGCCGTGGTCGCCCCACTCGGTGAACCCGACGTGACTGCCCGGCTGCCAGAAACCGATGACGGCCCCGGCCGGGTCGGTCACGACCGTCATCGAACCCATGTCGCCGATCGGCATCGGCGGCACCATCGTCGATGCGCCGGCGCCTTCAGCCGCCTTCATGGTCGCGTCGGCATCAGCCGTGTGCAGGTACACCGACCAGATGTTGGGCGGGCCACCCGCCGCCTCCCAGTACGGACTCAGTCCCGCGACGCGTTTCCCGTTCTTGGTGAAGTTCTGATAGCCACCGAACTCCTCCTGGGGCGGACCCTCCACCTCCCAGCCGAAGATCGCGTTGTAGAAGCCCGCGGCCTTGCCCGTGTCGCTGCTCATGAGGTCGAACCAGATCGGCGCCCCGAGGGGCGCGGAGTAGTCGGACATGACAGATCCTTTCGAGAGGGTGTCGATTCATAGCGACTGACACCCAGCGTGCGCAGAACTCATCGCCGGCGTCGCTGATTCGTGTGTTCGTCATCTGTTCGTGCGGTGAGTTCCGACGACGAACGCGGTCACACCTGTTGACGACCCGCCGACGACAGGACCGACCATGCACACCGAACCGACGACCCGCACCGAACCGACGACCCGCACCGATCAGCTGCAGGCGGCCGCGGAGGAGATGCTGCACCTCGCTTCGAAGGTGACCGACGACGAGCTGCACCGTCCGACACAATGTGACGCCTTGGATCTCTCCGCACTGTTCGGCCACGTGATCGGACTGTGCCAGGCGTTCGCGGCGGCGGGCCGCAAGGAGTTCGGCCCGCTCACCTCGACGCCACCCGATCCCGCCGCGGCCGAACTGCCCGCCGACTGGCGCGAACAGCTGACCATCAACCTCCGCGATCTCGTCCAGAGCTGGCGTGGAGCCGAGGCGTGGGAGGGGATGACACAGGCGGGCGGAGTCGACGCGCCGGCCGAGATCATGGGCACGACAGCGCTGAGTGAGCTCGTGCTGCACGGATGGGACGTGTCTCGGGCGGTCGGCGGCGACTATCGCGTCGCCGACGACGTGCTGGCACCTGTCTTCGAGTTGCACCATCCACCCCAACCGCAGAGCGAGCGCGACGGCATGTTCGGTCCGGTCGTGGAGGTGCCCGACGACGCACCTCTGCTCGACCGTCTTCTCGCCCTCTGTGGCCGGGAACCCTTCTGGCCGCATGGCACCCTGGAGGGGTGACCGACCCGACCGATCCCGCCGACCGGGTGGGCCTGACATCTCGTATCGATCCGGTCCGCCGCTTCCTGTGGCCCGCCTCACTCGTCGGCGGACTGCTGCTCGTCGCATTCGGCCTCGCGCCGTGGGGCGTGTCCGACCAGGGTGTCCGACCGAAAGTCAGTGGGGTGGGCCGTGTCTCGGTGCCGGGTGCCGCCCCCGAGGATGTGGCGTTCCTGGAGAACCACACGCAGCGGCCGGCGCTGGTCGTGATCATGCTCGCGGCCGTCATCGCCATCGCGGCCGTTGTCGGATGGTGGCGGCAGTCGGCGTTCTGGCCGGCGATCCTGGTAGTGGCCTCGGGTTCCGCGGCGGTGACGGTGTGGACCGCGATCGTGCTGACCGCGCCCGACGAGCACCTGTTCGACGACAGTGTGCTCGGGGCGCTCGACGCGCCGTCGACGATCCTCATGCCTGGCTACGGGCTGATCGGGACGCTCGTCGTCGCGGCCGTCGTGCTCGTCGGTTCGGTGACCGCGATCGTCATGCGTCTCGGCGTGCGCGGTCTGCCCGCCGCATCGTCAACCGAACCGCCGGATCGTCTTGATGTGTGACCAGTGGTTCAGCGGCGTGAAGCCGATCGGCACCCCGTTCGGGCCGTAGGCGTTGAACACCTGACCGAACCCGGCGTAGATGCCGACGTGGCTCGCGTCCCGGTAGAAGACGATGATGTCGCCGGGCGCCAGCGCCGACAGCGGTATGGCGTGCCCGACCCTGGCCTGCTGCTGGCTCGTGCGGGGCAGGCGGATCCCCGCGGTCGAGAAGGCCCACTGGACCAATCCCGAACAGTCCCACGCCCAGGGGCCCGTCCCGCCCCATTTGTACGGTCGGCCGACCTGCGTCATCGCGGCCGTCAGGGCCTGCATGCCGGCCGGGCTGGAGACCGGGAGGTAGATCTCGACCGACCCTGATGACCCGGAGGATCCGGTGTCGGCGAACACCGGACCGGTCGAGGTGACCGAGACGCCCGCGGCCACGCACGCGGTGCAGAGAACGCCGACCGCGCGGCACCGGAGACTGGGCATGCCCTCAGGGTGACGGACCGTTCTCCACTTGTCTCGACCTTCGCTGGAGAGTGGTGAAGATGTTACCGAAGTGGCGAACGGAGTCCGCTCACCAGTAACCGTCCGGGTCCTCCTCCGGCGACTCTGCGGGGATGATCCCCTCGGCCACCCCGTGATCGATACTCGCCGACAGTCGCGGGCAGGTCGGCATCATCGCACCCGGGAGCAGTGCCTTGCCGGAGTCGTCGGCCGGCTCGAGTTCGTTGCATCGTTCGCGCGCATCGGTCGTCCACTGCACGCTGGTGTGGAACGAGCTGGTCTTCTTCACCAGCACGCAGGCATGGCACGATCGGCACTCGATCTCGCTCATCCCGCCTCGCAGGTAGTGGGCGCGGTCGCGTGCAGTCGCCGCGCTGACCGCAGCGAGCCGATCGGGGTCACCGTGGAAGTCGGGTGCTTTCGCCCACTCCCCGCCGGTGATCCCGTCGCGCTCGACCGCCCGCGTCATGAGATCAGACCTCCGCCTTCTCCGACGACCCGGACTTCTCCGAGGAGTCCGAGTCCTCGGCTGCCTCCTCTTGCTGGCGCTTCAGGTTCTCCTCGATCTCGATGCCCCAGCTCTCGAGTGCCTTGGAGGTGTCGATCTCGTACTCGAAGCGCTGGGTCATGTCGTCGTCGACGTCGGCCTTGTCGACATAGAACTGGTCATACCAGCGGCGGAGCTGGTAGACGGGGCCGTCCTCTTCGACGAGCAGCGGGTTGTCGATCCGAGTCTTGTTCTTCCAGATCTCGACGTCCTGTAGGAAGCCGACCTCGACGCCCGCGGTGATCTTCTTCGCCATCTTGTCTGCCTGCTCGGCGGTGAGCCCGTCGGGCACCTTGGCCATCACGCCGTACATCAGCACGAACGAGTTGGAGTCGATCGGGTAATGGCAGTTCGTCAGGATCGTCTCGACCGCGTACCCGCCGTAGTACTGGACCATCGGGTTCAGCATGTAGGACGGACCGTAGTACGCGGCGATTGACTCGAGGCGGCTGTCGCCGTAGTTGGTACCGAGGGTGACGTCGGGGCGTCCGTGTGAGTTCATGTACTGCGCGGCGATCTCACCCTCGAAGACGTTCTTGAAGTAGTCGGGCAGCGCGAAGTGCACATAGTAGAAGTGCGCCATGTCGACGACGTTGTCGATGATCTCGCGGCAGTTCGAGCCCTCGATGACGATCCGGTTCCACGTCCAGTTGGTCCACTCGTCGGACTCGACCTCGTCGAGCTCGGGGATGATGCACTCGTCCGGTGGCGGGTTGCCCTCGGGATCGTTGTAGACGAACACCTGCCCGTTGCGGATCATCGTCGGCCACGCCCGGGTCTTGGCGAGCTTCGGGTTGCGCTTGGCGTAGGGCACGCCCGCGCAGCGTCCGTTGCCCTTCCACATCCAGCCATGGAACGGGCAGGCCACATTGTCGCCCTTCACGCTGCCCTGGGAGAGATCTCCACCCATGTGCCGGCAGTAGGCGTCGAGGACGTTGACCTCACCGCTCTGGTCTGCCCACACCACCAGCTTGGTGCCGAAGACGTGCACCGAGTGCGGCGTGCCGTCCCGGAACTCCTCGGCCAGTCCGAGGCAGTGCCATCCGCGCGCGAAACGCGTCGGGGGTGCCCCGGTGTCGATCTCTCGTACGTCGACGTCGTCGCCAGGGGCTGCCTGGCCGGTCATCGTCTCGGGTGTCGCTGACATCCCTCACTCCTGTCCTCTGGCGCGTGACTCGCTCGTTCGGTGCGAATCGCCTCGATCCAATACTAGAACATGTTACAAAAATGGGGAGCCGATCCCGGCCCCGGGTCGTGATCAGGCCAGGAAATGGGCACAAAGGCCCCGTGCTCGACATAAATGAGAACGTGTTCTAATCTCATGAACAGACGAGAATAAGGGGCGACCGGAGGGTCGTCGAGCAACGAGTAGGAGCGGGCGACATGCCAGCACAATTCGGCGCCGGGAGCGCAGCCGGCGGGTCCGGCCACGGACGGAGCGAAGCGGCCGAGCAGGTCTTGGAGAAGATCAGCGCCCTGCTCCCGGAACTGGAGCAGCGGGCCCAGCAGACCGAGGACCTGCGTCGCATCCCGGACGAGACGATCTCGAGCCTGGAGGGTGCGGGCTTCTTCAAACTGATGCAGCCCGAACAGTGGGGCGGCTACCAGGTCGACCCGGTCACCTTCTACGAGGCGGTCCGCCGGATCGCCTCGGCGTGCGGCTCCACCGGCTGGGTGTCGGGCATCATCGGCATCCACAACTGGCACCTCGCCCTCTTCGACCAGCAGGCACAGGAAGACGTGTGGGGCTCTGACACCAACGTCCGGATCTCATCGTCGTACGCGCCCATGGGCATGGGTGAGGTCGTCGACGACGGATACAAGGTGAACGGCTCGTGGGCATGGTCGTCGGGCTGCGAGACCGCGGACTGGGTCTTCGTCGGTGGTCCGGTGATCAAGAACGGCAAGCCGGTCGACTTCGTGAGTTTCCTCATCCCGCGCAGCGACTACACGATCAAGGATGTCTGGAACGTCGTCGGTCTGCGGGGCACGGGCTCCAACACGATCGAGGTCAAGGACGTCTTCGTGCCGCGTCACCGGATGCTCAGCATGCGCACGATGAGCATGGGCGAGAGTCCCGGGCTCGAGCAGAACACCGCCCCGGTCTACAAGATGCCCTGGGGCACCATCCATCCCAGCACCATTGCGTCGCCGATCGTCGGCATGGCCTACGGCGCCTACCATGCCCACGTCGAACACCAGGGCAAGCGCGTGCGCGCCGCCTACGCGGGGGAGAAGGCCAAGGAGGATCCGTTCGCCAAGGTGCGGATCGCCGAGGCGGCCAGCGACATCGACGCCGCATGGCGGCAGCTGTCGGGCAACCTGCAGGCCGAATACGACCTCGTCCTCGCCGGCGAGGAGATCCCGATGGAACTGCGTCTGGCCGCACGCCGCGACCAGGTGCGCGCCACCGGACGCGCGATCGCCGCGATCGACCTGCTGTTCGAGAATTCCGGCGCCCACGCGCTCGAGAACGGCACGCCGATCCAGCGATTCTGGCGTGACGCACACGCCGGGCGCGTCCATGCCGCCAACGATCCGGAACGCGCCTATGTCGCCTTCGGCAACGGCGAGTTCGGGATTCCCATCGGCGACACCATGGTCTGAGTTCTCCGATGTCACCGTCGAACGTCCGTCCGGTCCATGAGGAGCCCGCGAGGAACGAGCAAGCGTCACGAAGGGCCGCCCTTCGTGACGCTCGCAGGCTCGCTCCTCGGGGAGCAGTTCGGGACACGCTCGCCCCGCACGGGGCAGAACACAGAGGGATCAACACATGAGTGACAGTCCGATCCGGTCGCTCGGATACATGCGGATCGAGGCCACCGACGTCGAGGCGTGGCGCGAATACGGGCTCAAGGTACTCGGCATGATCGAGGGGAAGGGCCTCACCGAGGGTGCCCTGTATCTGCGGATGGACGACTTCCCCGCGCGCCTGGTCATCGTGCCGGGCGAACATGACCGACTGCGGAGTTCGGGCTGGGAGTGCCCGAATGCCGAAGCGCTGCAGAATGTCCGTGATCGACTGGCGGCGGCGGGAGTCATCTTCCGAGAGGGGAAGGAAGAAGAACTCGCCGACCGTCGCGTGGTCGAGATGGTCGTCTTCGACGACCCGGCAGGCAACACCATCGAGGCCTTCCACGGTGTCGCACTCGAACACCGACGCGTCGTCAGTCCGTACGGACATCGATTCGTCACCGAGGAGCAGGGACTCGGGCACGTGGTCCTCACCTGCGACGACGACAAGGCAGCACTGGCGTTCTACCGCGACGTCCTCGGGTTCTCGCTGCGTGATTCGATGCGGCTCCCGCCGCAGGCGGTCGGTCGGGAAGAGGGCGACGAGGCGCCGTGGCTGCGATTCCTCGGATGCAACCCGCGTCACCACTCGCTGGCGTTCCTGCCGATCCCGAACAGCACCGGCATCGTCCACCTGATGGTCGAGGTCGAGAACTCCGACGACGTCGGGCTCGCCCTGGACCGCGCCCTACGCAAGAAGGTGAAGATGTCGGCGACGCTGGGCCGCCACGTCAACGACCTCATGCTGTCGTTCTACATGAAGACACCGGGAGGATTCGACATCGAGTTCGGCTGTGAGGGAAGAACTGTCGACGACAACCAGTGGATCGCCCGCGAGAGCACCGCGGTCAGCCTGTGGGGCCATGACTTCACCGTCGGATTCCGCTGAGATGGCGAGTCCCGACATGACTCGTACTCCCTACGGTTCCGCGGAGTTCGATTCGCGCCAGTTCCGGACGGCGATGGGCCAGTTCTGCACGGGCGTCACCGTGATCACGACGATCGACCCCGGTGGAGCCCCGGTCGGCTTCGCCTGTCAGTCCTTTGCCGCTCTGTCACTCGACCCGCCGCTGGTCCTGTTCTGTCCCAAGAAGACCTCACGCAGCTGGCCGGTGATCGAGTCGGCCGGCAAGTTCTGCGTCAACGTGCTGTCGAATCGGCAGCAGGATGTCAGTGCTGCGTTCGGCGCACCGGGCGACGACAAGTTCCGCAACGTCACCTGGGATCCGTCGCCTGCGGGGCTGCCCGTCATCCGGCACGCGCTCACGTGGGTGGAGTGCGACGTGGACCAGATCGCCGACGGCGGGGACCATCACATCGTCATCGGGCGTGCTCTCACGTTGGGAGAAGTGCTGCAGGACAAGCCATTGCTGTTCTATCGCGGCGGCTACCTGTCCACCGAGCATCCGCGGGTCACGCCCGCACAGGCCGAACTGGAGAACTTCCTCACCTGGACCGGAGGCGACACCTGGCTATGAGCACCGAGGCGCAGACGACGGCCGGAACCGCCGTCGAACGACCCGTGGACGTCACCCGTCCGCTGACCGACGCCATCGCGGAATCCGAGAAGCTCATCGCCTCCGCGGAGTTCGTGGAGAGCGAGCAGGATCTCGCCGAGGGCTACGACTATCTGGCCGGGAGCATCGCCGCGATCGTGCAGCTCGTGCGGTCGCGGCAGAAGAGCCATCCCAACTTCATCACGTCGACGGGGCCGACGACGAAGATGGGGCTCGACAATCCCGACACCCTCTATTACCACGCCGACGTCGAGCCCGATGGCACGTATCTGGTTCGCGGACATCGGGGTACGACGGCCGACCTCAGCTTCCAGGTGCTCAGTGGTGACTACACCCCGGACGCGGTACCGGGTGGCGACGAGGCGTTCGACGACCGCCGCATCCCGATCGACTCCGCCGGTGACTTCACCATCACCTTCGGTCCGCCGATCGCCGAGGAGCGGGACGACTATTTCGTCCTGCCCGACGGCGCGTCGATGCTGGCCGTGCGGGAGGTGTACGGCGACTGGACGCAGACCAAGGGCACGATCTCGATCGAACGTGTGGACACCGTCGGCACGCCGCCCGAGGAGCCGGATCTGGCGCGGGTGACCCGTCGCTACGTGACCGCCGGCAAGATGCTGACCTCCCGCATCAACACCTGGTTCAACTTTCCCAAGTGGTTCTACCTCGATGAACCGGTCAACACGTTCACCTCCCCGCGGCTGACGCCGGGTGGCCTGGCCACGCAGTACTCGTCGGTCGGGCACTTTCGACTCGCCGACAACGAGGCCATGGTGATCACGGTGCCGCGCTCGGATGCCCCCTATCAGGGGTTCCAGCTCGGCAGCATGTGGTACATCTCGCTGGACTACGTCAACCACCAGACGAGTCTCAACTCCGCTCAGGCGCAGGTCGATCCGGACGGGATGATCCGGATGGTGGTGTCGCGCCGAGATCCCGGTGTCGCCAACTGGATCGAGACCACCGGCCGTGTCACCGGCATCATGCAGTTCCGGTGGCAGCGTGTCGATCACCCGATCCCGGTGGAGGGCGGACCGAGCGCCCAGGTGATCGACCTCGACGACGTCGAGGCGCATCTGCCGTACTTCGCACACAACTCCATCGATGCTGCCGGGTGGGCCGACCGCATCGCCGCGCGTCAACGCGCCTTCGCCGAGAGGATGCTGGGATGACGGCCGAGCGTACGACCGGGGGTGTCGCGACGGGCGGCCTGCTCGCCGGCAAGGTGGTGGTCGTCTCCGGGGTGGGACCGGGGCTCGGCCGCTCCATCTGTCTGCGCGCCGCGGCTGCGGGTGCGAAGGTCGTGCTCGCGGCCCGCACCGAGTCGCGGCTGAAAGAGGTGGCCGCCGAGATCGACGTGGCCGGCGGGACCTCGTTCGTGGTGCCGACCGACATCACCGACGACGCCGCGGTCGACGCTCTGGTCGCCGCGACCACCGAGCACTTCGGCGGGGTCGACGTCGTCGTCAACAACGCATTTGCGCTGCCGTCGATGAAACCGTTGGCCCGCACCGACTTCGACCTCATCGCTGCCAGTCTGGACCTCACCGTGCTGGGAACACTGCGTGTGATCAAGGCCTTCACCGAGCCCCTCGCGAACACGAAGGGTGCCATCGTCAACATCAACTCGATGGTGATCCGGCACTCCGAACCGCGTTACGGCAGTTACAAACTGGCGAAATCGGCGATGCTGGCCATGTCGCAGACGCTCGCCACCGAGCTGGGTGACAAGGGCATCCGTCTGAACACGGTGGCACCCGGCTACATCTGGGACGACCAGCTCAAGTGGTACTTCGGCGAGGTCGCCAAGAAGTACGGGATCACCCCCGAACAGGTCTACGAACAGACGGCGAGCAAATCGGACCTCAAGCGGCTGCCGGAGCCCGACGAGATCGCGGAGGCCGTGGTGTTCCTGGCCTCGCCGATGGCCAGTGCGATCACCGGCCACACGCTGGACGTGAATTGCGGTGAGTACCATGACTAGTCCGACGGCGAGCGGGCCGCGTACACCAGGCGCCGGGAGCGAAGCGAGCGGGCCGCGTACACCAGGCGCCGGGAGCCAAGCGAGCGGGCTGCGTAGAAACGTCGGCACCGTCGACGATCTGCACGAGGCGGCGACCCGCGCGACGGGGCTCGACGACTTCGGTGATCGCGGCGACTACATCGAGGCGCTCGAGGTGCTGTTGGAATCGTATGCGCGCGACGCCGACCTCACCGAACTGGGCAGCAAGATGTTCCGGTTCTTCCTCAAGGGTGCGCTGATCGCCCGCCTGCTGTCGGAGGCGTCGTGGAAGAATAATCCCGAGTACGCCGACGTCCCGATCACCCGGCCGATCTTCGTGACCGGTCTGCCACGCACCGGTACCACCGCGCTGCACCGACTGCTCACCGCGGACCCGTCCCATCAGGGCCTCGAGATGTGGCTGGCGGAGTTCCCGCAGCCGCGACCGCCGCGCGACACCTGGTCGTCGAATCCGGTGTTCGAGCAGATCAACGCGGGTCTCGAGAAGCACCACGTCGACAACCCGGAGTTCATGGGCCTGCACTACATGGACGCCGCCGAGGTCGAGGAATGCTGGCAGTTGTTGCGGCAGAACGTCATGTCGATCTCGTACGAGTCATTGGCCTACCTGCCCACATACTCGCGGTGGCTGGCCGGTCAGGACTGGACTCCGACGTATCGTCGGCATCGGCGGAATCTGCAGATGATCGGACTCAACGATCCGGAGAAGCGTTGGGTCCTGAAGAACCCGAGTCACATGTTCGCTCTCGACGCGCTGATGGAGGCCTACCCGGATGCGTTGGTGATCCAGACGCATCGTCCTCCGGAGACGATCATCGCCTCGATGTGCAGCCTCGCCGAGAACGCGACACCGGGATGGTCGACGACCTTCGTCGGCGAGACCATCGGCGCGGCACAGCTGGAGCTGTGGTCTCGCGGATTGCGTGAGTTCGAATCGGCGCGGGCGAAATACGACCCGGCTCAGTTCGTCGACGTCGACTTCGGTGACCTGCGGAACGATCCGTTCGGGACCGTCGAGCGGGTGTATGAGTCGCTCGGTGCCGAGGTGTCCGACGACGCTCGCGCCGCCATGGTGGCACTCGACGATGACAGCAAGTCGGGAGATCGCAAGCCGCAGCACCGGTACAGCCTCGCCGACTACGGGCTGACCGAGGCCGCTGTCGCGGAGGCGTTCGGCCGCTGAGGATTCGCCCGGCTGATGTCTCGCACTCCGAGGTTTCCTACGTCGGGGCCCGGTTGGCGGTGCTGTGACGCTTCATGGCCGTTGCACGTCAGACCGAAGAGGTCTTTCGTCGATTGATCACGTTCTCGGATGCGGTGGTGGCGATGGCCTGGCCCTTCTCGTCCTGCCCTCGGTGGACATTCCCGGCTGGGTCCGTCAGGCTCCCGGTGAGAGAGCAAGAGAGCGCGATGTCGAACGGCAGCGCGACTGTTCGTGGCGCTCGTGGTCGCGGCGATCTTCCCGACATCGAGTGTGTGGCCGCTGTTCCTGCTTGTGCTGTCGGGTCCGATCGCCGGCCGTCGCCCCGATCCGGGCGGTGGGCTGGTCGGATCGAGGACAGCGGGACGACCGCGGAACGTGCGAAGTCGATGTCGTCGTAGCCGATCAGGGCGATGTCCTCGGGCACGCGCACCGAGCCCCCAGCATTGTGAACGCCTGCAGGACACCGATGGCGAGGAGGTCGTTGGCACAGGACACCGCATCCGGGCGGTCGTCGGCGATGTCGTCGTCGGCGACCGAGTCGAACGGGGAGCGGCCTGCGTCGCGGTCGACGAGGATGACCTGTGTGCCACGTCGACGCAGGACGTCGAGGCGGTCGAGGTCGTCACCGATGGGCGAGACCAGCTATCCGAAGACGCGTTGCTCGTCGAACGCGTCGATGTAGGCCTGTTCCCGGGACACGTCGTCGTCGGACGTGCCGAGGAGAACGGTCAGATCGTTCTCGCCGGCCCGACGCTCGGCGGCGCGGCCGATGTCGGTGACGAACGGGTTGCCGACGTCGAGCACTACGAGTCCGACGCACCGCGACCGTCCGGCGCGGAGCTGGCGTGCGGCGTCGTTGCGGACGAGTCCCAGCTGGTCGATCCCCGCCTGGACCCGCGCAACCGTGGCCGGTGCGACCTCGTCGGGGGAGTTGAGCACATTCGACACCGTGCCGACGGACACCGACGCGGCGGCGGCGTCACGCATGCTCACTCCCATGCGTTCATTGCACCAGATCGCCTGCAGCCGAGCGGACCGCCCGACCCGCCGCCGGATGGTTCACTACAGAGATGTCGATGTCCACCGATCCGCTTTCCGATCAGTACCAGCCGGATCCGCGCCGGTGGAAGGCGCTGGCCGTCTGCCTCGTGGTCGGATTCATGACCCTGCTGGACGTGTCTATCGTCAACGTGGCACTCCCGTCGATCGAGAAGGCTCTGGGAGCCACCTCTGCGGACCTCTCGTGGGTGGTGTCCGGCTACGCGTTGACCTTCGGTCTGGTGTTGGTGCCCGCGGGCCGGGTCGGCGATGCCCGTGGCCGCAAGACCACCTTCCTCGTCGGTCTGACGTTGTTCGTGCTGGCCTCCGCATCGTGCGGGTTCGCGCAGGGGCCTGGGATGCTGGTGATCTCGCGACTCGTGCAGGGTGTCGCAGGCGGCATCCTCAGCCCGCAGGTGTCCGGTCTGATCCAGCTGCTGTTCCGTGGTGCCGAGCGGGGCAGGGCCTTCGGCATGTTCGCCGCGACGATCGGAATCTCCACCGCGGTCGGTCCGCTCCTCGGCGGCGTCCTGATCCAACTCGGTGGTGTCGAACACGGCTGGCGCTGGGTGTTCTTCGTCAATGTGCCCATCGGGGTCGTCGCGTTCGTCGCCGCGATGCGGCTGATCCCGGCGCGGCCGGCAGAGACCAAACAACCGCTGCGGGCGTCGTCGTTCGATCCGCTCGGGGTGCTCCTGCTGGGTGCGGGCGTCGTCGCAGTGATGCTGCCGCTGGTGCAGGAGCGGCAATGGCCGGGCGCCGGGAAATGGTTGTTGTTCGTCGTCGCCGCAGTGTTGGTGGTGGCGTTCGTGTTCTGGGAGCGGCATCAGGGGCGTCGCGGCCGTCAGCAGCTCGTCGACCTGTCCCTGTTCTCGTTGCGGTCGTACTCACTGGGCTGCGTCATCGCGCTCGTCTACTTCGCCGGGTTCACGACGGTCTTCTTCATCTACACGCTGTATGTGCAACAGGGCCTGGGGTATTCGGCGTTGATGGCCGGTCTGGCGGTCACCCCGTTCGCCCTCGGGTCGGCGATATCGGCCAAGATCGGCGGTGACATCGTCAACCGGGTCGGACGGCGGCTCGTGATCGCAGGACTGCTCCTCGTGTTCCTCGGGATGGTCGGCACGATCATCGCCGCGTACCTCGTGCCCGGACAGTATGTCGGCTACGCGGCGGCGTTCCCGTTGCTCATCGCGGGTGTCGGTTCGGGGTTGGTCATCTCGCCCAACCTCACCCTCAGCCTCGACGAGGTCCCCGTGTCGAAGGCTGGAATCGCCGGCGGCGTGTTGCAGACCGGCCAACGGATCGGGTCGGCGGCCGGTATCGCCCTCGTCGGTGCGGTGTTCTTCGCCCAGGTGGCGAGTACTCACGGGGACTGGGCGAGGGCATTCCAGCTCGGCCTGGCGACGGCCGCGTTGCTGGTGCTCGTCGCCTTGGCCGTCGGTCTGGCCGATCAGATCGCGGAACGTCGCACCGCCGTCACCGGAAGCTGACCGGTGAAACACCGGTTGCGATCTCGCACCTACGCCCGGCTCCGGGGGACCAGCCGTTCGAGCTGGGTGACGTGCCCGGGCCCGAGTTCGTCGAGTGTGGACACTCCGAGCAGTCGCATGGTGCGGGTGATCTGTTCGGAGAGGATGGCGATCATGCGGTCGACGCCTGCCTCACCGCCGGCCATCAGGCCGTAGAGGTAGGCGCGTCCGACGAGGGTGAAGCGGGCACCCAATGCGATGGAGGCGACGATGTCGGCACCGGAGGAGATCCCGGTGTCGAGGATGATCTCGGTGTCGGCGCCGACCTCGCGGGCGACGTCGGGCAGCAGGTGGAACGGGATGGGTGCCCGATCCAGTTGGCGTCCACCGTGGTTGGACAGCACGATGCCGTCGGCACCGAGGCCGGTGACCGCCTTGGCGTCGGCGACGGTCTGGATGCCCTTGACCACCAGCTTGCCCGGCCACTGGCTCTTGATCCACGCGAGATCGTCGAAGGTGACCGTCGGGTCGAACATCGTGTCGAGCAGTTCGGCGACGGTTCCCGACCAACGGTCCAGCGACGCGAACGCCAGTGGTTCGGTGGTGAGGAAGTCGATCCACCACTGCGGCCGGGGCACGGCGTTGAGCACGGTCTTGGCGGTCAGCGCGGGTGGGATGGACATGCCGTTGCGTTTGTCGCGCAGTCGCGCCCCGGCGACGGGGACGTCGACGGTGACCAGCAGGGTGTCGTAGCCGGCGTTGGCGGCGCGCTCGACCAGAGCCATCGACCGTTCGCGATCTTTCCACATGTAGAGCTGGAACCAGTTGCGGCCGTGGGGGTTGGCGTCCTTGACGTCTTCGATGGAGGCGGTGCCCATCGTCGACAACGAGAACGGGATTCCGGCGCGGGCGGCGGCGCGGGCACCGGCGTACTCACCCTCGGTCTGCATCATGCGGGTGAAACCGGTCGGCGCGATGCCGAATGGCAGTTCCGAGCGTCCGCCGAGGATGGTGCAGGAGGTGTCGACCTTGGACACGTCTCGCAGGATCGCCGGGCGGAACTCGATGTCGGAGAACGCCTGACGTGCCCGCGCGATGGACAGTTCGGCCTCGGCCGAGCCGTCGGTGTAGTCGAACGCGGCCTTCGGGGTGCGGCGTTTGGCGATGGTGCGCAGGTCCTCGACCGTCAGCGCCGCGTCGAGCCGACGCTTCTTCGCGTCCAACTGCGGCTTCTTGAACTGCATCAGCGGTGCCAGGTCGCGAGGCTTGGGGACGCGGCGCCGGGTGTGCTTGTTGTCCTGCATGGTCATGCCTTCCCTGCCCCGACCGCAGCGTGAGGACTCGTGCTGGGTTGCAGGAGTCGCAGTCGTCGGGGACCTGTCAGCGACGATAGTCCGCGTGGTCTCCGATCGTCATGGATCAGGGGTGGCCGTGCATCCTCGTCGCCTCGGTGCCCAGGAGTGGAGACCGGCGTCTGCGAACCCACGAGGGCCCGGTGTGCCCGGACCGCCGTGATCTCAGCCGAATGCGCGTGCCGAGAGTTCGGCGACCACCTCATGGGGCCGGCCGAAGAGTTGAGCGGATCCGTGTGCTCGCTTGAAGTACAGCTGGATGTCGTGCTCGGCGGTGATCCCGATGCCGCCGTGCAGCTGGATGCCCTCACCGGTCACCGTGGTGAACGTCTCGGAGCAATAGACATGTGCGGCGGAGGCGAGCTCGTCGGCGTCGGGGGAGCCGGTGGTGGCCGCCGCCACGGCGGCCCGCGCGATCGACCGCGCGGTCTCGACCGACGCGTACATGTCGGCCATCCGGTGTTTGAGCGCCTGGAAGGAGCCGATGGTCCGGCCGAACTGTCTGCGCGACCGGGTGTAGTCCACAGTGAGCTCGAGCGCCGCGGTGGCGCCACCGACCTGCTCGGCCGAGAGCAGCGTCCAGGACAGCGAGCGCAATCGGGTCGACAGGTCGGAGTCCGAGGCGATCGAGACGCCGGCCGCCTCGTCGAAGGCGACGCGGGCCAGCGGCCGACTGGGGTCGACGACCGGGAGCGGCGTGACGGTGACGCCCTCGGCATCGGTGTCGACGGCGTGCAGGGTGAGCGCCCCACCGCCGCCCGCGAGCACCAGGAACAGATCCGCGGATTCACCGTCGATGACGTATTCGGCTGTGCCGGTGAGTAGTCCGGCGTCTGCGGTCACCCCTGGAGTGTCCCAGCCGGTGGCGCCCGCCCAGCACACCGTCACGATGCGCTCGCCCGCGGCGATGGCGGGCAGCAGCTGCCGGTTGATCTCCTCGTCGTCGGCGAGCAGCAGCGCCGCGGTGGCCGACGCGGTTGCGAACACGGGTACCGGACTCAATGTCCGGCCCAATTCCTCGAGCACGGCGGCGGTCTCGACGAAGGTGGCTCCCGCCCCGCCGAACTCCTCTGGGATGGGCAGGGCGGCGACACCGATCTCGCTGCACAGGGTCTGCCAGAGCTCGCGGTCGATGCGCGGGGTGGCGCGCATGGCCGCGCGGGCGGTCGCGGAGTCGGCACGACGACGGACGAGGTCACGGATGGCCTCGGACAGCGCCTCGCGTTCCTCGGCCGAGATGGCGGACTGGGCGGTGGCGGGGGAGATCGTCACAGTGACTCCAGAACTCGGTGCCGCAGGGCGGCGGGTGTGCCCCATGCGGTGAGCAGTGCACGCGTCTTCGTCAGGTACAGCGACAGGTCGTGTTCGGTCGTGTAGCCGATGGCGCCGAGCACCTGCAGGGCCCGGCGCGACGCGAGGTGGGCGGCGTCGCCGGCCGCGACCTTGGCTGCCGCGACGTCTCGGCGGACGTCGGTGTCCTCCGGAACGAGTCCGTCGATGCCGAGAGCGGCGGCGTGGACGAGCGGTCGCGCCATCTCCACCGCGATCGCCACGTCTGCCAGGTGATGTTTGACCGCCTGGAACGACCCGATCGCGCGGCCGAACTGATGGCGGGCCTGCGCGTAATCGGCGGCGAGGGTGAGCATCGCGCCCGCCATGCCGAGGAGTTGGGCGGCCGTCGCCAGGGTGCCGATGTCGAGGGCGTCGTCGACGGCGACGCCCTCGGCGATGGTCTCGACCGGACCGAGCTCGGCGACCTGCCGCGTCGGGTCGACCGTGGCGACCGCGGTGGCCGCCGTCGCCGTGCTGAGCACACCGTCCTGGACGAGATAGGCGATGTCGGAGACCGGGGCAAGCGGTGCGACCGGTGGGATGGCGCACGTCGCGAAGGCGCCTTCGGCAAGCGCCGAGAGTCGCTCGCCGGTGACGCCGGCCGACCGGAAGAGCACGGGCAGCACGGCGATGCTCTCCACCACCGGCCCGGGGAGCGCATGACGCCCGATCTGCTCGACCGCGACCACCATCTCGATCGCACCGGCCGACGAGCCGCCGGCCGACTCGTCGATCAGGAGGCCGTTGACCCCCGTCTGGGCGAGCGCGGTGAACACCTCGTCGACGGGCCCGCGATCGCCGTCGACCCAGGCGCGGGTGCGTGCGGGCACGTCGGCCTTCGTGAGCACTGCATCCACGGTCGACGCCAGGTCGTCGTGTACATCGGAAAGCAGGAATTCCATCCGTCTCACCTGTCCCCACGCGGCAGGCCGAGCAGGCGCTCCGCGATGACGTTACGTTGGATCTCGTTGGTGCCGGCGTAGATCGGGCCCGACAGGGAGAAGAGGTACCCGTCCATCCAGGCGTCGTCGAGCTCGGCGTCGGTGCATTGCAGGTCCAGCGCCGTCTCGTGGGCGGCGATGTCCCACTGCGACCAGAACACCTTGTTGATCGACGACTCCATGCCGAGTTGTCCGCCGGCGGCCAGGCGGCTGACCGTCTGATAGGTCGACAGTTCGTAGGCGCGTGCGCCGATCCACGCGTCGGCCACCCGGGCGTCGGTGGTGGCGGTGGGCCAGACGCCGTCACGGCTCTGCTTCCACAGCCGGACGAGACGGTCGGTGGTGGCGAGAAAGCGACCGGGCGATCGCAGCGAGAGTCCGCGTTCGTTGGCCGCGGTGCTCATCGCCACCTTCCAGCCGTTGTCGACCGCGCCGATGACACCGGAGTCCCCGTGGTTGTCCGGGTCGTCGGGCACGAAGACGTCCTCCAGGAACAACTCCGCGAAACCTGCCTCGCCGTCGAGCTGGGCGATCGGACGGACCGTGACGCCCGGGCTGCGTAGGTCGAACATGAAGTAGGTCAGGCCACGGTGGCGCTGTGCTTCCTTGTCGGTGCGGAACAATCCGAACGCCCAGTCGGCGAAGCTCGAACGCGAACTCCACGTCTTCTGTCCGTTCAGCAACCAGCCGCCGTCGGTGCGGGTCGCCGTCGACCGCAGGGAGGCGAGGTCGGAGCCGGCCTCGGGCTCGCTCCAGGCCTGCCCCCAGATGTCGTCGGCGCGCGCCATGCGCGGCATGATCCGGGCCAGTTGATCGGGATGGGCGTGCTCGAACAGGGTCGGCGCCAAGAGGAAGATCCCGTTCTGGCTGACGCGGCCGGGCGCGCCCGATCGGTAGTACTCCTCCTCGAAGATCACCCAGTGCAGCAGCGGGACATCGCGACCGCCGTATTCCTGTGGCCAACTGACCACCGACATGCGGTCGGCGGCCATCGTGCGCTCCCAATCGCGGTGCGCCTCGAATCCCTCGGCGGTGTCCATCGACGGGAGCGGTTGCGCGGGAACGTGATCGGCGAGCCACGACCGGACCTCGGTGCGGAACTTCTGGGCTGCGTCGTCGAAGAAGAGGTCCATGTCAGCTCCCAGAACCGTTCGCGGACGAGGCCTTCATCGACTTGGCGTCCATCCCGCCGAGCGAGTCGCCACCGGATTCGGCGTTGGCGGCGTGGGCGAAGTGATGCCAGCCGAAGACCGAGTCCATCGAGTTGCGCAGTCCCATCTGGTCTTCGCAGATGTTGACCGCCTTCTTGCTGAGGAACAGTCCCTGCAGCGGCATGGCCACCATCTTCTCCGCGATCGCGTCGACCGTCGCCGGCAGCTCGTCGCGCGGGACGACATGGTTCACCATGCCCCAATCGGCGGCCTGCGCGGCGGTGAACCGTTCGCCGGTGAACAGGATCTCCTTGGCGCGGCGCGTGCCGAGCGCATACGCGTGCGCGAAGTACTCGACTCCGGGGATACCCATGCGCGCGACCGGGTCCGAGAAGAACGCGTCATCGGAGGCGACGATGAAGTCGCATATCCAGGCGAGCATGAGCCCGCCGGCGATACAGGCCCCGTGTACCTGCGCGATGACCGGCTTCGGGATCTCCCGCCAGCGCCGGCACATGCCCATGTACACCTCGGTCTCGCGGGCGAGACGCTGATCGGCGCCGGACTTGTCGGTGTGATCCCAGTGCAGCGCGGCGACGTTGTCGTAGTGGGTGTCGAAGTCGCGTTCGGGGGTGCCGATGTCGTGGCCTGCGGAGAAGTGCTTCCCGTTCGCGCGGAGCACGATGGCCTTGACCGCCGGGTCGTCGACGGCCTTGCGGAACGCCGCGTCGAGCGAGTACGTCATCACCGAGTTCTGCGCATTCCGGTACTCGGGACGGTTGAGGGTCACGTAGGCGACGGCGTTGTCCGGCCCGCCGACCTCGTAGGCGACCGGGGTGGACTCCGGGCCGAGATCGTCGAGTCCGAGTGCAGGCGGGATGACGGCATCACTCATGCCGTCGAGGGTAACCTAGCAAGTGCTTGGTTGGTAGTGAGGGCTGCTGTCGCTGCTGTCGCGGCGGGATCAGGACGTCATGTGATCGAAGAACGTTTTCCGTTTCCAGTCGGTCGTGTACAGCGCCCCGAAGTTCGCCTCACCCTGCGTGCTCCGCGTGTTGGTGTCGCGGATGGAGTACACAAACGCCGGTCCCGCGTGGTCGAGGTCGGCGATGGAGCTCATCACCAACTCGATCTGCCGTGCCTGCTCAGCCTGGGTCACGTTGAACGCGCCGCCGAGCGTGGCGAGCCAGGCGGGACCCCACCGCGGGCCGGTCGGCGCTCCGAATTCGGTGAACCAGATCTTCTTCGACGCGTCGCCCTTGGAGACCATGAGCGCCCGAACCGACGCGACGTCGAGCCAGCCTCGTGATCTGGCCCCGGCCAGGGTGCCGTCGCCGCCGGCGATGTAGGGGTGCATCGCCAGGGCGTCGAAGAATCCGTGCGCGCCCGCACCGTACATCGCGGTGACGAAGGCGGGCGGGGCGTCGGCCCCGTCGCCGCGGGACAGTCCGGCGGCGACGACGGGTGTCGTCGGCGCAACCGACTTCAGCGCCGGATATGCCGCTCGGAGGATCTTGGTATAGCTCGCCGCGCGGTTCGACCACTGGCCGCCGAAGAAGATCGGCAGGTTCGGTTCGTTCCAGACCTCGTAGGCATCGGTCCGGGTGCCGTAACGCTGTGCGTACTGACGGGCGAACGTCGCGAAAGTGGCGGGATCGCGCGGCGGCGCCGTGCGGCCGACGACGCCGACGCGGCCGTTCGCCCACGTCGGGGCGAACGTCAGGTTGGCGAGGATCCTGATGCCGCGGACCTGCGCCTGGTCGCAGATGTAGTCAAGGGTCGACCAGTTCGGCTTTCCTCGCTGCGGCTCGATCCGACTCCAGTCGACGCCGAGCCGCATCCACGAGCCGCCTGCCTCGCGGATCGCGTCGAGTTCGCGTGTCGTGTCGGCGCGTCCGTTGGTGAAGATCATCGCGCCGCCGTCGCTGAACCCGTATCCGGCGGCCGGGATGGTCGGCCGGGCCTGGGCAGGCGCCGCCGACCACGACAGCATCGCGAGCGTCATCGCGATCACGAAAATCAGACTTCTGCTTCGCATGGAGCTCCCCGACGTCGGCACCGTCTGTAGTGCATGTCATCTGCCATGCCAGCGGTTCTGGGGCCGTTGCGCGAGGGATGTCGATGATCTGTGACGAAGACGTGATGGTTGGGGCGGGCTCGCCCGCATCAGGATCACCGGAGAGCGGAGGAAAGTGGATAATCCACTTGTCTGCGCTCTCTGGTGACTCTCATGCTGTCGGATCACGGTCAAAAGGCGCGAGGGAGCGTGGATTCGGGCCATGAGTTGTCGGCGACGACGGCGATGATGTCTCCGCACGGAGAAAGGAGTTCCGTTGTGCACTGACCACAGACGCCAACTCACTACCGACGAGGTGGGTCTGATCGCCCAATTCATCGACGTGCTACCTGAATCCGAGCGAGGTGTACTCCAGAGCCAGCTCGAGCACGCGTCCGCGGTACGCGGCGATTCGCCGATTCAGGTGTCACTCAGCGTGGGCTCGGCGACGAGATCTTCCGGGTTGTCCGACGGACCGCTGCCGGTCGCCGCCCAGGCGTGGGACGGCGCAGACTACCTCGGCGAGGTGATGCTGTTTCTCTCGGACGGCCGGATGTCCTTGCTCGAGTTCGCGTGGGTGACCGACGAAAGACCCACTGCGTTCCCGCCTTTTGACTCCATACGCTTCGAAGCGGTGTGATTGATCCTTCCGCGGAGGACCGACCCGACCGGACACTGCGGACCTCACGAGCGGCCCGACCGCTCACCGGTCGTGAGATCGACATCCTCTCGCACATCCTCCGTCTCGTGTCCGGAGATGCAGGTGCGATCCTGCGGACGCAACTCGACGAACTCAGGATCATCCCGGGTGATGGCCGGGCACAGCTCTTCTGGCAGTTCGACAACCCGTCGGTTCGGCCCGCCCGGATCGCCGACGGTCCACTCCCGGTGTCGGCCGAGGTGTGGGAGGAGAACGAGTTCGTCGGAGAGATCATCGTCTTCGTGAGGAAGGGGCGTCTCAGTTCCTTCGAGTTCGCCTGGTTCACCCGAGATCCGCCAGTCGACCTACCGGGTCCGGATTCCATCGCGTACCACGCGTGACGTCGACGGCTACGACTGACAGACGTTGACATCCTGCGTGGCCCGCATCAGGCTCACCCCAGAGCGGAGATATGTGGATTATCCACTCATCGGCGTTCTCCGGTGACTCTCATGCGGCTGATCGGTTGTCTCCCAACGAATCCGCATGGCGCCGCGTGACGTCGGCCCCGCCGTCACCCCACCCGCATAGTGCCGCTGCACGCCGTACTGGGGATGGCCCACAGCGCATTCCGGTTCACGGCACTGAACGTGACGCGCACTGTGCCCGGTCCGGTGGTGAGGTGGAACGTCGGGCCGCCGACGTAGAGGCCGATCGATGCGGCGTTGACGGAGGTGCCCTTGCGGCCGGTGGTCAGGTTGTGCCAGTCCAGCCGTCCGACCGACTGATAACCACCGGTGGGAATCCAGAAGCTCGACACATCTCGCACCCGGGCGACGACCCGGCCACGGCCTTCCGGACTGACGAAGAGGCGGGCCGTGCTGAACGGCTGGTCGACGATGTTCGGGCTGACTCCCCAGCAGCGCTCGAGGGGGACCACGGTCTCCGCGGACGCGGTACCCGTCCCGGCCGTGGCGAGGCCGACCGCCGCGGTGGCAGCCAGCAGGGCGCCGGCGAGTCGGGTGCGGGTGGGCCGTGATCGCATGTCTGTGTCCTTCCGTGGAGAGCGGGGTGCTGCCCAACGATTCGTGACGGATGTGTCCGGTGTTTCACGACTGTCGGAAACGTGATGCTTCTGTGGCCCGATGTCGTCCTGTTGACGGACACGGTTATGCGATGTGGGCTGTCCCAGATGACACGTCAGCGAGGCATCGGGCCCGCACCGTGCGCCGATCAGTCGCTGAGGTGTCAGTGGGGACAGCGTCGTCCGTTCACGCCAGGTGCGCGGAGATCCCGTCGGCCGCCGACCGAGTCGCTGCGGCGAGGTCGTCGAGCTCGCCGACGGACAGAGTCGAGTTGGGGCAGGCGACGATCGAGGCCACCACCCGCTGCGTGGCGTCGACGATCGGTGCGCCGACGGTCACCGCGGCGATCTCGCCGTCGAGTTCGTCGGGCAGATAATCGATCACCGACAGCTCGGTCAACAGGTCGCCGACCCGGGCGCGCAGGCTCTCCGACATCGTGTCCAGCGAACTGAGGGCCTCCACCATCGCGACGTGGTCGTCGGTCATCCGCTCGATCGAGTAGCCGCGCTCGGCGATGACGTCGAGGACCATTCGCAGGCGGGTGCGCGTCGGCTCCGGCGCCTGCGCGACCCATTCCGCCCGTGCGTCCGCGGGTTCCCACGCGATGAACTCACGGCAGATCGGCGGGCGCAGTCGGATTCGGCTCCCGTGACGGAACCATGGCGAGGGTTCCGAGCCGTCGGACAGATGTGCCGGCACCGCGTGTGCGGCGACGGTGATCATGTCGGTCGAGGTCCGTCGCGCCACGAAGCAGGCGATGCCGAAGCGGTCGCTCAACTGGTGTGCGGCCGACGACGCCCAGCGGTTCAGGAGATCCGCGCTACCGGCGGTCCGTGCGAGGGCGACGAATCCGGGGCCGACACCGAAGGTCCCGGCCACCGGATCGCGGATCAGCCAGCCTTGCTCGACCAGTTCGCCGACGATCGCGTGCGCCGTGGCGCGCGAGAGACCGGTCTGACGGACAATCTCGGCAAGGGTCAACGAGGGTTGGTCCGCGCCGGCCAGGAGTTCGACGATGCTGACGACCCGGGACGTCGGAGGTGAGGCGGCGCGCGATGGTTGACGCGCGTCGGCGGAGTCACCTACGGTTTGTGTCACATAGTCAATACTTAGTGTCGAATATTCGACATGTCAAGGGAGATGGTCACGGTGTCGAGCACGACCGACGCGGGAGATCAACGCGTGCACCATGGGTATGAACTGACGCACCTCGCGGCCCTCGAGGCCGAGTCCGTACACATCATGCGGGAGGTCGCGGCGACGTTCGAGCGGCCGGTGTTGCTGTTCTCCGGGGGCAAGGACTCGGTCGTCATGTTCCACCTGGCCCGCAAGGCATTCTGGCCGGCGCCCGTGCCGTTCCCGCTGATGCATGTGGACACGGGACACAATTTCGACGAGGTCATCGAGTACCGGGATCGGGTGGTCGAACAGACCGGCGTGCGCCTGGTCGTCAGTTCCGTGCAGGACGACATCGACGCCGGTCGGGTCGTCGAGGACACGGGTCCCGGGGCGAGTCGGAATCGTCTGCAGACCACCGCATTGTTGCGCGGTATCACCGACAACAGGTTCGACGCGGTGTTCGGCGGCGCGCGCCGGGACGAGGAGAAGGCCCGTGCCAAGGAGCGGGTCTTCAGTTTCCGCGACGAGTTCGGGGCCTGGGATCCGCGCGCGCAGCGACCAGAGCTGTGGCGGCTCTACAACGGACGCCACCACAAGGGTGAACACATCCGGGTCTTCCCGTTGAGCAACTGGACCGAGCTCGACATCTGGCAGTACATCGGCTCCGAGGACATCGAACTCCCGCCCATCTATTACGCCCACGAACGCGAGGTCATCCCCCGCGACGGCATGCTCCTCGCAAAAACCCGCTTCCTGCAGCAGTATCCGGGTGAGCGGGTCGAGACCGCGACGGTCCGGTTCCGCACCGTCGGCGACGCGACGTGCACCGGCTGTGTGCTCAGTGATGCCGACACGAACGAGAAGGTGATCTCGGAGATCGAGATCACCCGGGTCACCGAGCGGGGGGCGACACGCGCCGACGACCGGATCTCGGAGGCAGGCATGGAGGATCGCAAGAAAGAAGGCTATTTCTGATGGGCGCCGGGAACGAAGTGAGCGGGCCCGGTTGGATGGGCGCCGGGAACGAAGTGAGCGGGCCCGGCCGAGGCGCGAAGGAGCTGCTGCGGTTGGCCACGGCCGGGTCGGTCGACGACGGCAAGTCGACTCTGATCGGACGCCTGCTCTTCGACTCCAAGAGCATCTTCACCGATCAGTTGGAGTCCATCGAACGGACCAGTGCCGAGCGCGGCGACGAATATGCGAATCTGGCGCTGCTGACCGATGGGCTGCGTGCCGAACGGGAGCAGGGCATCACGATCGATGTCGCCTATCGGTACTTCACCACGCCGCGTCGCAAGTTCATCATCGCCGACACCCCGGGTCACGTGCAGTACACGCGCAACATGGTGACGGGGGCGTCGACCGCCGACCTGGCGATGATCCTCATCGACGCCCGCAAGGGTGTGCTGGAACAGACCAGGCGACATGCCTTCCTGTCGTCCCTGCTGGGCATCCCGCACCTCACCATCTGCGTCAACAAGATGGATCTGGTCGACTGGTCGCAGGATCGGTTCGACGAGATCGTCGACGACTTCGTCTCTTTCGCAGCGAAATTGAACGTCACCGATCTGACCTTCATCCCGTTGTCGGCGCTGGCGGGTGACAACGTCGTCGACCAGTCGGTGAACATGCCGTGGTACGAGGGACGGCCGCTGCTGAGTCACCTCGAGAACGTCTACATCGCTTCGGACCGCAATCTCATCGACGCCCGTATGCCCGTGCAGTATGTGATCCGGCCTCAACGCAGCGACGGTGCGGATCATCGGGCGTATGCGGGCACGGTGGCGGGCGGCATCTTCGCGCGTGGCGACGAGATCATCGTGCTGCCCGGCGGTTTCAGCACCACGATCACCGAGATCTGGGGTCCGGGTGGTGCGAAGGTCGACGAGGCGTTCGCGTCGATGGCGGTCTCGATCGAACTCGCCGACGAGATCGACATCGTCCGCGGTGACATGCTTGCCCGCCCGAACAACCGCCCGTATGTGGGCCGCGACCTCGACGCGATGGTGTGCTGGTTCTCCGACGACACGGAACTGCGGCCCGGCAACCGCTACCAATTGATGTGCGGGACGCGACTGACCCGAGCCCAGATCGGTGGGCTCAACTATCGACTCGACGTCAACAGCCTGCATCGTGACGAGTCGGCGGACTCGTTGAAGCTCAACGAGATCGCCCGGATCACGCTGCACACGCAACAGCCGATGCTGTTCGATGCCTACCGCAAGAACCGTGAGACCGGGAGTTTCATCCTGATCGACGAGGCGACGAACAAGACCGTCGCCGCCGGGATGATCACGGCGCCGGTCAGTATGGACAGTCATGTGGTGTGGCAGACGACGAAGGTGGCCCGCGATCAGCGCGCGCACCAGGGCGCGACGATCTGGCTCACCGGTCTGTCGGGTTCCGGGAAGTCGTCGTTGGCCACCGAGCTCGAACGGCGGCTGGTCGCCGAGGGACGCCCGGCGTACCTGATGGACGGGGACAATCTGCGTCACGGCCTCAACTCGGATCTCGGCTTCTCCGACGACGACCGGCGCGAGAACATCCGTCGGACGAGTGAGGTCGCCGCCCTGTTCGCCGACTCCGGCGCGGTCGCCATCGTCTCGCTGATCAGTCCCTTCGCCGAAGAGCGTCAACGCGCCCGGGAGATCCACGCGGAGCAGCGCCTGCCGTTCTTCGAGATCTTCGTCGACACCCCTCTCGACCTCTGCGAACAGCGTGACCCGAAAGGTTTGTATGCCAAGGCTCGTCGTGGTGAGATCAGTCAGTTCACCGGCATCGACTCGCCATACGAACGGCCGCAGAATGCCGACATCGTCGTGTCGCCGTCGGATGGATCACCCGCGGAGGTGGCCGACTCGGTCATCCGCAATCTGGGACTGTAGAGGAGAGACGTGGCGACCGACCGTGCACTCGCCGGTGAACTGGCAACGGCTGCAGGCGAATTGCTGATGGACATCCGCGCCACGAGCGGGCTGACGGGCAAAGAGCTCGGCAAGGCCGGCGATCTGCGGTCCAATGAGTTGTTGCTGGAGAGACTGGCTGCCGAGCGGCCTGACGACGCGGTGCTGTCGGAGGAGTCCGCCGACGACAAGAACCGGCTGTCGGCGGACCGTGTGTGGATCGTCGACCCGGTGGACGGTACCCGGGAGTACGGCACCGACGGCCACACGGATTGGGCGGTGCACGTGGCGCTCTGGTCGGCGACCGACGGCCTCGTCGCGGGAGCGGTGGCCCTGCCGGCCCTGGGGGTCACCTATCTCGACGACGCTGCGACGGTCGCCCCGACCGACGGGCTCGCCGCGATGCCGCGGACCGACCGGCCCCGCGTGGTGGTGAGCGCCTCTCGGCCACCGGCCTTCTCACAGGCGGCCGCCGACGCCATCGGGGGCGAGGTGCTGCAGATGGGATCGGCCGGCGCGAAGGCGATGGCCATCGTCCGCGGTGAGGCCGACGCCTACGTCCACGCGGGCGGTCAGTACGAGTGGGATTCTGCGGCGCCGGTGGCCGTCGCGCAGGCCAAGGGCCTGTGGTGTGGCCGTATCGATGGTTCGCCGCTGGTGTACAACCAGGACGACACCTACCTGCCCGATCTCGTGATCTGCAGGCCGGATTATCGCGACGCGATCATCGCGGTCACCGGCGCGGGCTGATCGGGTCGAGGGCGGGACCCTTCGTGACAGCCCTCCGCTGGCGCTCCGGGCTTCCTCAGGGATCGGGTGTGGGGTGCCGGCGCGTCTGGCTTCCTGGGGGGCGGCCGGTCAGCTGATCGACTCGACGAGAATCTGCCCGATCGATTCGAGGCCGTGCTGGTCGATCTCGGAGAACCGGTCGGTGACCGGGCTGTCGAGATCGAAGACGCCGATCAACTCGTCGCCACGCACCAGCGGCACGACCACCTCGGAACGGCTCGCCGCGTCACACGCGATGTGATCGGGCACCGCGTGCACATCAGCGACCCGCTGCGTGGCGCGGGTGCGGGCAGCGGCCCCGCAGACGCCCCGGTCCAGTGGGATGCGGACACACGCCGGCTGACCCTGGAACGGCCCGACGACCAGCTCGGTGCCGTCGAAGAAGTAGAAACCCACCCAGTTGACTTGCAGCAGAGCGTGGTACACGAGGGCCGACAGATTGGCGGCGTTGGCCACGAGATCGCTCTCGCCGGCCACCAGGGCCCGGGCGGCGTCGGCGAGGTCGGCGTACTGCTCGGCCGGGTCCGCGGAGATGGTGGGGACGTCACTGCTCATGAGCCCAGGGTAAACATCACGAGCACGCCGGGAATCACTTGTGCGCGCCCTGATCAGTTCGGGCCACCCCGGCGGAGCATGTCCGCGACGGTGGTCTCCGGTTGCCCGGTGCACAGGACCGAGAAGATCCGGGCGACAGGAACGAAGTTGCGCGTCGCACCCAGGGCCTTGATCACGGCGACCTGCGTCGACAGGTCGAGGTCGATGTACTCGCGGCAGGTCATCGTCGCCCAGTTGGCCGGCGCGGGTACCTCGCGCACCGTGTCGTCCGGCGGCGGTGCGAACGACGGTGGCTTCGTGGGATAGCTCGGGGTGGGATAGCTCGGGCCGGAATAGCCCGGGACGGACGAGTAGGTGGTCGTGGAGGTCGACGGTGCGGCCGGGTCGGCGACCGGCGTGCCGTCGACGGTGCATCCCGCGATCACGAGAGCTGAGGCGGCAGCGGCCATGAGCGCCGCACCGCGCCTCATCGCCGCAATCCCGACAGCACGCTGCGTATCGCGCTGCGCATGTCGTCCACCTCGATACGCATCAGGTCGTCCTGGGTGAGCGACTCGAGGTCGCCCATCGTGGAGAGCCGGTACTCGCGCTCCTCCTCCGCGGCCTCGACGACGTTGCGGATGAAGCGACCGTTACCCGCGATGTCGGTGGCGCGTCGTGGTCCCGAGACATCTTCGCGCACATCGTGATACAGCGGGACGCAGGCCTGCTCGAGCTCCGCCAGCGCGTCAGGGGTGAGGAGCGAGTCGCGACGATTCGCGATGAAGTCGCCGATCCGCGAGAGCTCGTCGGGGGTGTACGACTCGAACCGCACCCGGCGAGCGAACCTCGACGACAGTCCGTCGTTCGAGCGCAGGAACCGGTCGATCTCCCCGTCGTACCCGGCGATGATCACGACGAGCCGGTCCCGGTCGTCCTCCATCCGCGCCAGCAGCGTGTCGACGGCCTCCTTGCCGAAGGCGTCCCCGCCGGTGAGCCCCTGCTGGATCAGTGTGTAGGCCTCGTCGATGAACAGCACCCCGTCCATCGCCGAGTCGATCACCGCCGACGTCTTCGGGGCCGTCGAACCGAGATGCTCGCCGACCATGTCGCGACGCGTCGCCTCGACGACCTTGTCGGTCTTGATGAATCCGAGTCCGCAGTAGATCTTGGCGACGATGCGCGCGACCGTCGTCTTGCCGGTGCCGGGTGGTCCGGTGAACGCGAGGTGCAGGCTGCGGGCCGATGTGGTGAGTCCGCGGTCGGCGCGCACCTTGGCGAGGGTCGCCGCCGACTGTAGTTTGGCGACCTGCTCCTTGACGGAGTCGAGGCCGATCTGGTCGGCCAGCTCGCGTTGGGCCGCGGTGACCATCTCGGTCATCTCGGGCCGGCCGGCGTTGTCGGCGACGAGGGTCTCAGCGGGTTCGGCCGCCGACGTCGGGTCCCACGGGTCACGACGCTCGGCGATCTGGTCGGGGGTGGTGATGACGAGTCGGAAGCTGGGGGACTTCAGCGCCTGCCCCGCCGCCGAGAGGGGGTTGCGTGCGTAGGCCTGCTCGAACATCAACCGCGCCTTGTCCTCCTGACCTTGCTCGCGCATGGCCATGCCCATGACGAACATCGACTCACCGACGAGGGTGGGCAACGGTCCGTCGATCGCGGTCTGCAGGCGTCGCGTCGCCTCGCCGAACATGCCGAGCTGGGCGCACGCCGATCCGGCCATGAAGTCCGCGGCCACACCGAGGAACTCGTCGTCCCAACGATCAGAACGGTGCAACGCGGTCAGGACGTCCGGCCACCGGTGCGCCCGTGTGTACAGATACCCCTGCACGTACTCCACGATCGGAATGCGATGGGCGGCAGGGATCTCGTCGAGTACCTCCTGGGCGCCGGGGAAGTCGTCGCCGCGCGCGAGCGACGATGCGTAGGCCGCGGTCGCGGTGGTGGTGTCCGACAGCGGGTAGGTGATGAACGTATCCACCGTCCACCGGCCGGCGAGGGTGCGCTGCGGCAGTCCGAGCCGGCGCTGCTCATGACCGATGCCCGATCGGGTCCGGTAGAGCGCCAGCAACACCTCGTCGGTGTTCTCCCCGCACGCCAGACGCCCCAGCCACGCGTCGGCCATCGCGGGGTCCCACTCGCTGGCGCGGGTGAATGCCTTGGCCGCCTGTTGCGGGTTGTTGACCGGCTCCTGCCCCTCGACGGCGATGCCCAGCGACAGCACACCCAGTTCGAACAGTTGCCGGGCCTTGCGGACGTCGGCCATCACGGTCCCCCCAGACGCATTTTTCGTGCAGGTCACGTCCCCACCGACGACCTGTCCGTGTCAGGACCACAGCCTAGCCTCGAGCCCGATCACTCCACCACACGGCCATGTGGGTGCCTCACCTACACTTGTCAGAGTGAGTGCGCAGGTGGATACCGTTTCAGCCGCAGCCGGCAGCCCCGATCAACCCCAGCCGTTCCGGGAGCTCGGACTGAAGGACGACGAGTACGCGCGGATCCGTGAGATCCTCGGCCGTCGACCCACTGACGCCGAACTCGCGATGTATTCGGTGATGTGGTCGGAGCATTGCAGCTACAAGTCGTCGAAGGTGCATCTTCGGTACTTCGGTGAGACCACCACCGAGGAGATGCGAGCGAGCATGCTGGCCGGCATCGGCGAGAACGCCGGTGTGGTCGACATCGGCGATGGCTGGGCGGTCACCTTCAAGGTCGAGTCGCACAATCACCCGAGCTACGTCGAGCCGTATCAAGGTGCGGCGACCGGCGTCGGCGGCATCGTCCGCGACATCATGGCCATGGGCGCCCGCCCGATCGCGGTGATGGATCAGCTGCGTTTCGGCGCCGCGGATGCTCCGGACACGCGCCGCGTCGTCGACGGCGTCGTCCGCGGTGTCGGCGGCTACGGCAACTCCCTCGGCCTGCCCAACGTCGGCGGTGAGACCGTCTTCGACCCCAGCTACGCAGGTAACCCGCTGGTGAACGCGCTGTGCGCAGGCGTGCTCCGCACCGAGGATCTGCACCTGGCGTTCGCGTCGGGCGCGGGCAACAAGATCATCCTGTTCGGTGCGCGCACCGGGCTCGACGGCATCGGCGGCGTGTCGGTGCTGGCGTCGGAGACCTTCGATGATTCCGGCGACAACGCCGGTCCGAATCGCAAGAAGTTGCCGAGTGTGCAGGTCGGCGACCCGTTCACCGAGAAGGTGCTCATCGAGTGCTGCCTCGAGCTCTATCACGCCGGGCTGGTCGTCGGTATCCAGGATCTCGGCGGTGCTGGTCTGTCGTGCGCGACGTCGGAGCTGGCCGCCGCGGGAGACGGCGGCATGCACATCGACCTCGAGAAGGTGCCGATGCGCGCCGAGGGCATGACCCCGGCCGAGGTGCTCTCGAGCGAATCGCAGGAGCGCATGTGTGCGGTGGTGACGCCGGAGAACGTCGACGCCTTTCTCGCCGTCTGCCGGAAGTGGGATGTGCTCGCGACCGTGATCGGTGAGGTCACCGACGGCGATCACCTCGTGATCACGTGGGACGGTGAGACCGTCGTCGACGTGCCGCCGCGCACGGTCGCCCACGACGGTCCCGTCTACGAGCGTCCGGTGGCCCGTCCCGAGTGGCAGGACGGGGTCATCGAGTCGACGTCGGCGCCGCTGATGCGTCCCGACACCCCGCACGCGCTGCGCGACACCGCCCTGCAGATGGTGGCCTCGCCCGCCCTGTGCAGCCGCAAGTTCATCACCGAGCAATACGACCGCTACGTCCGCGGCAACACGGTGCTCGCCGAGAACGCCGACTCCGGCATGGTCCGGATCGACGAGGCGTCGGGACGCGGCATCGCACTGGCCACCGACGCGTCCGGTCGGTACACCTTCCTCGACCCGTACCGCGGTGCGCAGCTCGCGCTCGCGGAGGCCTACCGCAATGTCGCGGTCTCGGGCGCCGCGCCCAAGGCGGTCACCAACTGCCTCAACTTCGGTTCGCCGGAGGATCCGGCCGTGATGTGGCAGTTCCAGCAGGCGGTACGCGGTCTCGCCGACGGCTGCGCGCAGCTGGGCATCCCGGTCACCGGTGGCAACGTCAGTTTCTACAACCAGACGGGTTCGACGGCCATCCTGCCGACCCCGGTCGTCGGAGTGCTCGGCGTGATCGACGACGTGCACCGTCGCGTACCGACCGGCTTCGGCACGGAACCGGGGGAGACCCTGATCCTGCTCGGCGAGACGCGCGACGAGTTCGACGGGTCCATCTGGGCGCAGGTCGCACACGACCACCTCGGTGGTGTCCCGCCGCAGGTCGACCTCGAGCGGGAGCGGTTGCTCGCCGACATCATGGTGGCGGCCTCGCGCGACGGACTCGTCTCGGCCGCACACGATCTGTCCGAGGGCGGGTTGTTCCAGGCCGTCGTCGAGTCGGCACTCGCCGGCGAGACCGGTTGCCGCATCCTGCTTCCCGAGGACGCCGACCCGTTCGTGTGGCTGTTCTCGGAGTCGTCGGGCCGGGCCGTCGTCGCCGTACCGCGCACCGAGGAGTCGCGGTTCACCTCGATGCTCGATGCCCGCGGCATGCCGTGGGTGCGCATCGGTGTGGTCGACCAGGGCAGCGACTCGGTGTCGGTGCAGGATCAGTTCGAGATCACCCTGGACGAGCTCCGCGACGTCCACGAGGCCACGCTGCCCGCGCTGTTCAGCTGAGCCGGTTCGCGACGATCAGTCGATCGGCGACCCGATCGCGGCGAGCAGACCTTCGGCGTCGTCGGTGGTGATCTGGTCGACCCGCAGTTCGACGAGCCGCAGCACGTCGCGGACCGACGCGTCGTCGGCGGCGTACACGGTATAGGCGTCGACGGTGCGTCCGCGATCGTGGAACGCCGCGATGAGGTCGTGTCCGCGCCGATCGGCGTCCAGGACGAGACGCCGTTCCAGGTAGACCATCTCCGCGCGGGGTGAGGCCGCCACCGCCGCGTCGGCGAACTCGTCGAAGCGCCCGGAGCGCAGCACGCGGTCGACGGCACCGCCGTGGCACGGGTCGAAGCCGATGCGGATGTCGCGGACGGGGTCGGTGAGCAGCGCCACCGCCGCTGCGTCCCCGCAGGACAGGATCGCGCTGCGGGCGAAGGGAGCGACGGCGTCGGCGAACGTCGTCACCGCGCGCTCGTCGAGGTCTGCCGCGGTTTCCTTGAAGTCCAACTGCAGCAGCGCGTCCGGATGCACGTCGACGTCGGACAGGATCTCGGCGAGATCCTCGACCAGCAGCACCGGGTCGTCGAGGGGCGTGCCGTCGTCGGCGCGGAGCAAGAGCGATCGCACCTGGTCGGCCGACAGCTGCGAGATGTGACCGCGGCCGGTCGTGCCGTGCGCGACGTCGCGGTCGTGCAGGACCGCGAATCCGCGGTCGGCATGGATCACGAGGTCGATCTCCACCGCGGCGCCGGCCCGCATCCCCTCGACGATGCGGCGCGCCGTGAACGCCGGGTCACCGGCCCGGCGTCGTGCACGATGCCACTTGAGGGCGGTCGAGTGGCCGCCGCGGACGATCGCCACCGGAGCAGAGGAGTCGGTCACGGTCCTCGACGCTACGCGAGCTCGGCACACTGCAGGTGTCCTGGAACCAATCCCATCGCCCGCGCGAAAACGCCTCCCCGGAATTGGAACATGTTCTACTTTGGGCGCATGACTCTTCGTGTTGTCGAGTGGTCGACAGGAACCGTGGGACGCCATGCCATCGCCGGGATCGACGCCCATCCCGATCTGGAACTCGTCGGCGTGTGGGTGTCGGACCCGGCGAAGGTGGGCCGGGACGCCGGGGATCTGTCCGGCCTGGGACGCGACCTGGGGGTGTCCGCCACGAACGATCGCGACGAGCTCCTCGCGCTGCGGCCGGACTGCATCGTGCACACCGCGATGACCGACGACCGCATCTTCGAGGCCATCGACGACCTGATCTCCTTCGTCGAGGCGGGGATCAACGTGGTGTCCAGCGGACCCGTCGTGCTGCAGTTCCCCGAGGGCATCCTCAACCAGGACCTGCTCGACCGGGTGGCCGCCGCCGGGCGTACGGGCAATGCGAGCCTGCACGTCAACGGCATCGATCCGGGCTTCGCCAACGACGTCCTGCCGCTGGCGATGACCAGCCTCTCGCAGCGCATCGACGAGATCCGATGCCTCGAGATCGCCGACTACTCCACCTATTACCAACCCGTCGTCATGAAGGACATCTTCGGCTTCGGGCAGCCGATGGATGCCACGCCGCTGCTCCTGTTGCCCGGGGTGCTGTCGATGGGCTGGGGCAGCGTCGTCCGTCAACTCGCGGCGGGACTCGGCCTGACGCTCGACGAACCGCTGATCGAACGGACCGAGTGCGTGGCCGCCGACCGCGACTGCCCGACCGTGTCGGTGGACATCGCCGAGGGAACCATGGCAGCACTGCATTTCGAGGTCGTCGGCCAGGTCGACGGTGTCGATCGCATCGTATTGGAGCACTACACACGCACGCATCCCGATCAGTGTCCGGAGTGGCCGACGCCGGCCGAGGGGGACGGCTGCTACCGCATCCTCATCTCGGGTGAGCCCGAGATGAAGGTGGAGTTCTCCCACCACGGCGAGAACGGCGACCACAACGTGTCGGGCATGATCGTGACCGCGATGCGACTGGTGAATTCGGTTGCCGCCGTGGTGGATGCCAAACCCGGATTGGTGACCGCGCTGGACCTGCCGATGGTGGCGGGGCGAGGGTTGGTCGCCCGCGGGTGAGACTGTTGCAGACGTAGCCGACATCGTCGCCCGCAGACGGTTTCCGCTACGTCTGGCGAGGGGCCGTCGTCGACGGCCACCAGATCCGGTCTCCGACGACGGCCATCGCGGCCGGCACCAGGATGGTTCGGACGATCGCGATGTCGAGCAGCAGTCCGACGGCGATGGTGAAGCCGATCTGCACGAGGTTGAGCACGGTGCCGCTCATGAGTGCGAACATGGTGAGCGCGAACACGATTCCGGCGGTGGTGATGACACCACCGGTGCTGCCGAAGCCGCGGATGATCCCGCGGACCATGCCGCCACGCGCAGACTCCTCGCGGATGCGTGAGGCGAACAGCATCGAATAGTCGGCGCCGACCGCGATCACCGCCATGAACGACACCGGGATCACCGACCAGTCCAGGTCGACACCGATGATGTGCTGCCACACCAGGACGCTCACGCCGACGGCGGAGGCGAACGACAGGATCACCGTGGCCACCAGCAGAACCGGCGCGAGCACACTGCGGAGCAACACCATCAGGATGAGCAGCACGGCCACGACGGCGACGGTCGCGAACAGGAGGAAGTCACGACGGACCTGATCCTGCATGTCGGCGGACAGCGACGCCAGACCGGCGGTGGAGACCTCCGCGTCGTCGAGCACCGTCCCGGCCAGGGCGCGCGCTGCGACGTCCGGCAGTTCGCGGCTGGCCCGGAGAGCCTCCTGCCCATAGGGGTTGATCTTCCAGGTGACGAGCATGCGCGCGGTTCGGCCGTCCGGGGAGATCAGCAGCTTGCTGCCCTCGACGAACCGGGGATCGGTCAGCGCCTCGGGCGGGAGATAGAAGCCCGCACCGGGCCCGGACCGTGTGGCGTGCCCCATCGTCGACAGGTACTCCGATGCGCGCCGCAATCCGTCGTTCAGCTGCCCGGTCAGGGCCACGGTCTTGTCGGTACCCGCCTTCACCTGCCGCAGTCCGTCGGCCAGACGTCCCATACCGCCGGCGAGTTCGGTCACACCATCGGACAGACGGGTCAGGTCGGCACGGATGTCCGCGCTCGAGCGGCCGCCGAGCTGGCGGGTCAGGGAGTCGACCGTGTGCAGTGCCGCCCGCAGCTCGGGCAGCAGCGCCCGGAGCCGTTCGACGATGGCCGGCGCGGCATCTGCTGCGACGTCGAGTTCGGTGAGCGCAGCCGAGGCGCGACCACCGAGGGCGCGGTCGAGAGCGGCGAACGCTGCCCGCGCCGCCATGCACCGGGCATCGGAATGGCATGCCGCCGTGGGTCGTCCGCCCTGGAGCGGCCCGAACGTCGTCTGTACCTGGCGCAGCGCCGAGGTGGCCACGCGATCGCGTCCGTCGAGGGCCGCGACGATCGTCGTGAGCGAGGCCATCGTCGCCCGGAGGGTCGGCAGGACCTGACTCAGCGACTGCCCGTCGGTGGACAGGGCGACGATCCGTTCGGCGCGGTCGAGTCCGTCGAGGACCGTGGACGCCATCGAGGTGACCTCGCGGGTGCCGTCGACGAGCTCGGGCATCCGTGTGACCGCGGACTCGGCGCCGGCCGCGAGCTCCCCGACCCCGGCGGCGAGCCGCTTGAGTTCGGGTGTCGCGGTGACCATCTGACGATGCGCATCGCCGAGCTGGGCGCCGACGACACCGCTCTGGTATCCGGTGGCGGCCTCGGGAAGCGGCTTGCCGTCGGGTCGGGTGATCGAGCGTACGACCGCGACCTCCGGCATCGCTGCCACGGACATCGCGGCAAGCTCCAGCGCGGCCAGGTCACGGGTGTTGCGGACGTCGTGATCGGCGCGCACGGTGAGGTATTCGGGCGCGATCTCGTTGTGGCCGTAGTGCTCGGCCACCGCGTCGTAACCGCGTGTCGAGTCCGTCGGCCGGACCGGCATCGCCGACTCGTCCCAGTTCATGCGGTAGGTCGTACTGATCAGGGCCGTGCCGACGAGGAAGATCAGTGCCGCAGCGGTGTACACCCCGGCGTGTCGGATCACCCGGGCACCCCGACGGCGCCAGGCGCGCTCGGTGGAGGCGCGGGGCTCGGCCCAGCCGCGTCGCCCGGCGAGGGAGAGCAGTGCTGTGGGCAGGGTGAGAGCGATCGCCAGGGTGATCAGGACGGCCAGGGCCGTCGGCGGCCCCGCGGTGGTGAACATCCCGATCTTGGTGAAGATCATCGACCCGCAGGCCGCGGCGATGGTCAGCGCCGAGGCGATCAGGATGGGTGCGGTGCGCCCGGAGCTGCGGGCGACGGCGTCGCCGACGGACGCTCCCGCCCGGCGTCCCTCGTGGTAGTTGGCGATGGTGAAGATCGCGTAGTCGGTACCGGCGCCGAGCACCAGTGCGGTCATGATCGCGATCGTGAAGTTCGAGATGGACAGTGCGCCGGTCGAACCCAGCGCGGAGATGATCGGTCGGACCACCGCGAGGGTGATACCGATCGTCGCGAGTGGGACGAGCGCGGTCACCAGGTCGCGGTAGGCGATGAGCAACAGCAGGGTGATGAGCAGGATCGAGACGCCGGTGATGATCAGGAGCGAGACGTCGATGGCGCTGAAGAGGTCGGCGAGAGTCGCTGTCGGGCCGCTGTAGTGGACGCGGAGCGATTCGGGTTTCGCGATGGCGTCGATGTGTGCCCGGATCCCGTTGGTGGAGTGGTGTGCCCGGGTCGAGCCCACCGAGCCCTCGGAGGCGACGAGCAGGGTGACGGCCTTGCCGTCGGGACTCAGTGCGATGCTGCGCGTGACCGGGTTGCCGAAGGTGTCGAGTACGTAGGCGACGTTGTCCTTGTCGGCGACCAGGCGCGCCGACAACTCCCGGTAATAGCGTTCGTCGTCGGCGTCGATCCCGCTCTCGTCGACCAGGACTACGCTGCTGACCGCATTCGACGCCGGCACACCGAAGTCGGCGGCCATGCGTTCGAGGCTCTGATTGGCGGGCAGGTCGCGCGGCAGGAAATCGGCAGAACGGCTCGCCACCGTCTGTTCCAGCTGGGGGACTGCGAGGTTGAGTCCGGCGGCGACGGCGATCCAGACGAGCAGGACCACCCCGGCATGCCGGTGGATCCACCCTCCCGCGACGGTCAGTGCGCGACTCTGAGTCGATGCGGCCACCTGAACTCCCCTCCCCGGACTATGTCTGCAGAACTATGTATGCAGGACGACATAGTCGATAGGAGGAAGGTATCTGTGACGTGAAGTAACGGTCAACCATCCCGGGGTGGATGGTGTTGTGGGGTGCGCTACGACCCGCGGTGACAGGTGATGCGGCTCACAATGTCCAGGTGTGCACCGGCTCGCCCTCGTGCATGAGGTCGACGTAGTCACGCAACATGCCCGCCAGCGCCGCGTCACGGCTGTCGCCCGCGTCCTCGCGGGCCAGGACGGCCCTGCGCTGCCAGGCCGATCCGGTCTGCCGGTTGATGCAGCGGCCCTCGATCACCGACAGGTAGCGTGATCGCGCCTTGCCGGACACCCCGAAGGACTGCAGGCCGGCATCGGCGAGCGGGAGAAGCCGGCGCAGCGTCAACTCATCGGGCCGGACCCAGCCCACATTCGGCCAGTAGAGCTGGGCCTCCAGCCCGCCACGGGCCCCCGATTGCAGGTTCTCGGCGGCGGCGTTGAACGACATCTGCGACCACAGTGGGCGATCGGACTCGACGAGTCCGCGCACCGCGCCGTAGTAGAACGCCGCGTTGGCCATCGTGTCGACGACGGTCGGACCGGCGGGCAGGACCCGGTTCTCCACGCGCAGATGTGCATGGCCGTCGATGACGTCATAGACGGGGCGGTTCCAGCGGTAGACGGTGCCGTTGTGCAGTCGCAACTCGTCGAGTGTCGGTGTGCGGCCCGCGTCGAGTTCCTCGATCGGATCGATGTCCGAGCAGACCGGCAGCAGCGCCGGGAAGTAGCGGGTGTTCTCCTCGAACAGGTCGAAGATGGTGTTGATCCATCGCTCGCCGAACCACACTCGTGGCCGCACCCCCTGGTTCTTCAGCTCCAGCGGGCGGGTGTCGGTGGCCTGCTCGAAGACAGGGATGCGACTCTCGTGCCAGAGCGCCGTGCCCGCCAGGAACGGCGAGTTGCCGGCGAGCGCGACCTGGATGCCGGCGATGCTCTGCGCCGCATTCCAATGCGCGGCGAAGTCCTCCGGCGCCACCCGGAGATGGAGTTGCAGTGAGGTGCAGGCGGCCTCGGGGAGGATGGAGTCGATGGCGGTGTGCAGTCGCTCGGTAGAGTGGTTCTCGCCCAACGGGATTCCGCTGATGTCGATCTCGATGTCCTCGCCGCGCGCCGCGAAGATCTGCTCGTTCAGCAGATCGTATCGAGGATTCGCCGAGATCCATTGATGAGCAAAGTGTTCGGAACGCAACGTCGGCAGCATGCCGATCATCACGAGATGATTGTCGGTCTGGGACGCGCGCTTCTCCGCACGGTTGAGCGATGTGCGCAACGCCTGTTCGAGGGAGATCGTGTCGTCGGTGACGAACGGTCGTGGGGAGACGTTGATCTCGATGTTGAACTGTCCGAGCTCGGTCTGGTAGTCGGGGTCGGCGATGGCGTCGAGAACCGTGGCGTTGGCCATCGCCGGGTTCATGTCGTCGTCGACGAGATTGAGCTCGACCTCCATGCCCAGTAGCGGTTCCGGTGGCTGCCCGTGATCGGTGAACAGCCCGTCGGCGAGCATCCGGGCGATCGCCTCGGTCCCGCGGCCGACCTGCCGCCGGAACCGCACCCGGTCCTCGCCGGTGAACTCGCGTTTGCCCACGTCGGTGCCCATGGACCCATGGTGCATGATGGTCGGCGTGACAGCGCGCAAACCGATCGATCCGGGCGAGGCCCGCGCTGCGGTCGTCGCTGTCGTGGATTGGATCCGTGACGATTCGTCACCCGCACCCGCACGCCCGGCGCTCGCCGCCGCGGTCCGGATGAGTGCTCGCACGCTCGCGCAGATCGCACCCGGGTCGTCGGTCGAGGTGCGTGTCCCGCCGTTCGTGGCCGTTCAGTGCATCGAGGGTCCGCGACACACGCGGGGTACGCCGCCGAACGTGGTGGAGACCGATGCGCGCGCCTGGTTGCGACTCGTGGTCGGCGACGCCGAGCTGTCCGATCTGGTCGAGCAGGGAGCGGTCAGCGCCTCGGGGTCACGCGCCGGCGAGATCGCTCGCTGGATGCCACTGTTCCCGGTGTGATCGCTCCCGCAACGACGTTCACTCCCCGGTCGCCGGACAGGCGGCGGGTTCGATCCGACGGCGCCAATGGCCAGCGACGGCGCGGGATCGGGCGGGTCGGGTCGCGTGGCGCACCTCACACGGGGAATATCCGGACTCGCCCCGCCGCTGCATGATTCGCAATCGGCGTCTACCGACCGGTAAACTCGGGGTCCTCCCAGCCCACCGACGTCGCGACGTCTCTCGCAGCCCCCAGGGAGCGCACCCGAATGACCGACTTGTCGATCAGCAACAAGAACCTCCTCGCACCGGCGCGTACCTGCGGTACCGCTTCCCCGATCGACGAACCGGAGAACGAACCGCGTGAGGAATGCGGCGTCTTCGGCGTCTGGGCACCGGGGGAGGACGTCGCGAAACTCTCGTATTACGGGCTCTACGCCCTGCAGCATCGCGGTCAGGAGGCGGCCGGGATCGCCGTCGGTGACGGTTCGCAGGTCCTGGTCTTCAAGGATCTCGGTCTGGTCAGCCAGGTCTTCGACGAGCAGACCCTCGGCGCGATGTCGGGTCACGTGGCGATCGGGCACTGCCGGTACTCGACCACCGGTTCGACGACGTGGGAGAACTCGCAACCGATCTTCCGTACGACGACGGCGGGAACGGGCGTCGCTCTCGGGCACAACGGCAACCTCGTCAACACCGCCGATCTCGCCAGCAGCGCTCGTTCGCTCGGTGTGATGAGCACGGCGGCGACATCGGACTCGGATCTGGTGGGTGCGCTGCTGGCGCACGGCGCCGCCGACAGCACCCTCGAGCAGGCCGCGATGGAACTGCTGCCGACGCTGCGCGGTGCGTTCTGCCTGACGTTCATGGACGAGCACACGCTCTACGCCGCCCGCGACCCGCATGGTGTGCGCCCGCTGTCGCTCGGTCGTCTCGACCGCGGATGGGTCGTCGCGTCGGAGACCGCGGCCCTCGACATCGTCGGCGCCTCCTTCGTCCGCGACATCGAACCCGGCGAGTTGCTCGCGATCGACGCCGACGGTGTGCGGAGCTCGCGTTTCGCCGAGCCCACCCCGCGCGGCTGCGTCTTCGAGTACGTCTATCTGGCCCGCCCGGACAGCGTGATCCACGGCCGTTCCGTGCATTCCACCCGCGTCGAGATCGGTCGTCGGCTCGCCCGGGAACATCCGGCCGAGGGCGATCTGGTGATCCCGGTGCCGGAGTCCGGTACGCCGGCCGCCGTCGGCTTCGCGCAGGAATCCGGAATCCCGTACGGCCAGGGCCTGATGAAGAACGCCTACGTGGGGCGCACCTTCATCCAGCCGTCGCAGACCATCCGTCAGCTCGGCATCCGCCTCAAGCTCAATCCTCTCAAAGAGGTCATTCGCGGCAAACGTCTTGTCGTCGTGGATGATTCGATCGTCCGCGGCAACACGCAGCGCGCGCTGATCCGTATGCTCCGCGAGGCCGGGGCGGCCGAGGTCCACGTCCGGATCGCGTCCAGCCCGGTCCGCTGGCCCTGCTTCTACGGCATCGACTTCGCGTCGCCCGCCGAACTCATCGCCAACGGCATGGAATCCGAGGCCGGGATGGTCGAAGGCGTTCGGCAGGCCATCGGCGCCGACTCGCTCGGATACATCAGCATCGACGAGATGATCGCCGCGACCGATCAGACCTCGGACAACCTCTGCGCGGCGTGTTTCGACGGCGAGTACCCGATCGAGCTGCCGAAGGAGACGTCGATGGGCAAGGCGGTGCTCGAGCAGATGCTGGCCAACGCCGCCGGCGACACCGATCGCGTCGATCCGCTGACCGGCACCAACGACAACGTGAGCGCGGTGATGCGGCCCTGAACCTCGGGGCCGTCACATCCTGGACTGCGGCGTCCACATCCATCCACACCGAGCCGTACGGCCGGACCGACGTCGGGTAGCGTATTCGCCGTCGGGGACTCGTGTGTGACCGCCAGAGCGCGAGCCTGCCCGAACACGTGACGACGGAGCCTGGGGAACCATCCGGGGATCCGAACCATCTGGATTTCGACAAGGGGTGCTCAGCTAGATGACCGATCGGGATTCGGCTGCCGACAATCAGACCAACCACTCGCACACCTCCGGTGATCCGGTGTCCTACGCCACGGCGGGCGTCGACATCGACGCAGGTGAGCGGGCCGTCGAACTGTTTGCACCCCATGCCAAACGTGCGTCGCGGCCCGAGGTGATGGGCGGATTGGGTGGTTTCTCCGGGCTGTTCGCGCTGAAGGGCAACTACCGCGAGCCGGTCCTGGCCGCGGCCAGCGATGGAGTCGGCACCAAGCTGGCCATCGCACAGGCGATGAACAAGCACGACACCGTGGGCCGCGACCTGGTCGCCATGTGTGTCGACGACCTCGTCGTCTGTGGCGCCGAACCCCTCTTCCTGCAGGACTACATCGCCGTCGGCAAGGTCGTTCCCGAGACGGTCGCGCAGATCGTCGCGGGTATCGCCGACGGCTGCGTCGACGCCGGATGCGCACTGCTGGGCGGGGAGACCGCCGAACACCCCGGACTGATGGACGAGGATCACTACGACCTGTCGGCCACGGCCGTCGGCGTCGTCGAGGCCGACGCGCTGCTGTCGCCGGAGCGGGTCCGTCCCGGGGACGTGGTCATCGCGATGGGATCGTCGGGCCTGCACTCCAACGGGTATTCGCTGGCGCGCAAGGTGCTGCTCGAATGGGGGCACATGGACCTCGAAGGGCACGTGGAGGAATTCGGCCGGTCGCTCGGGGAAGAACTGCTGGAGCCGACCCGGATCTACGCACGCGACTGCCTCGCGCTTGCCGCCGAGACCGATGTGCGGACGTTCGCACACATCACCGGCGGCGGACTCGCCGAGAACCTCGCACGCGTCATCCCGGGCGGTCTCGTCGCCGAGCTCGAACGAGGTACCTGGACGCCCGCGCCGGTGTTCGCCCTCATCGCGCAGCGTGGTCGTGTGGCGCGCGAGGAGATGGAACGGACCTTCAACATGGGTGTCGGCATGGTTGCCGTCGTCGCGCCCGAGGACACCGAGCGTGCACAGGCGGTCCTGACCGCCCGGCACGTCGACAACTGGGTCCTCGGATCGGTGAAGCGGTCGTCGGAACCCAAGAATCACGATCTGCCCCGGGTCGCGCTGACCGGAGAGCACCCCCGCTTCTGACGGTATCGCCTCTGACGGTATCGCCGATCCGGCGTTACGTTCGCGCCGATCGTGTCCAGAGTCACGCCGCCCGGGTCCAGGCTTTCGCCGAGCGTGCCCAGATTCTCGCTGACCGGGTCCACGGCGAAAGGCCAAGGGCCTGAATCGATCTCATCTCATGCCCCACAGCCCGATTCCGGGCACGATCGGCTCGAAACAGGGCACGGTCGGCGAAACTCTGGACCCGGTCGGCCTGGGGAGCCTGCCCGTCAGCACAGCACACAACCACACCCGAGGGTCCGACGGGAGGACAGTGCCAACGACGAACCGCTCAGGTGTGGCTTACAGTGTTGTGCACCGAGATCGGTGCAACGACGGGAGGGTGATACCGACGTCGGAGGCGTCAGGCTCGACGCCACTCGTCCTCGTCGGCCCACTCATCCACCGGATCACGGCGCTCCGGCGCCGCGTCCTCCGACCCGGACAACTCGCGCTGCAAGCTGTCGAAGTCGGTGTTCGGAGTGGAGTACTTCAGCTGACGAGCAACCTTCGTCTGCTTTGCTTTTGCCCGGCCGCGGCCCATCTGGGACCCCCTCGCACAATGACGGGGCGGCCAAACACTTGGCGGCCCCGTTCTCTAGGTAATGATTCTGTCGTGGGACCCAGTTTAGCGCGCTCGTCTCGATAATGCGGATCGCCCTGCCGACGACGCCGCGACCAGTTGCGACGACGTGATCACGGCGGGTCGAACACTCAGACGCGGGCGAGTCTGCGCGACGCTTCTCGTCGGACCTTGGCGGGTAGATCCGGGGCGGACAGCAACGCCGACAACCCGTCGTCATCGGCCTCGACGGTCGGCAACAGCTGACGCACCAGCACGCCGTGGTCGGGTCGCGCGACGACGCTGACGGTGTCGCCCACTCCGACCGTGCCGGGACGCAGAACACGCAGGTAGGCGCCGACATCGGCGCGATCCATGAACCTCTTGACCCACTGTGCCTCACCCGACCACACCGCGAAGGTGCGGCACGGAGTGCGCGGGATCGTCGTCTCGAGGAGCAGCCCGTCGTCGCCGACGGCCCACTGCTCGCCGACGACGGCGTCGGTCACCGGCATGCCGTCGATCCGAAGATTCTCGCCGAACCAGCCGTGCGGGAGCGGGCGTCCGAGTTCGTCCGCCCAGCGGCGTGCCTCGTGTTCGCTGTAGGCGTAGACCGCCTGGTCGATTCCACCGTGATGTCTGGTGTCGACGCTGTGGTCGGAGGTCAGGCCCAGTTCCCCCACGGTCGCCCGGCCGACGACGGGTCGTTTGTCGATGCCACTGGCACCGATCTTGTCGAGCATCACATCGTCGGTCGCGGCGCAGACGGCCAGCACCACGCCGACGTCGGGTGCTCTCGTCACGAGTCGGCCGGACCGCGTCGGAGGCGTTCGATGGCGACGCGCCCGGCCTGCGGACGATCGTCGGCACGTACGGAGTCGGGATCGATCCGTGCGCTCATCGGGTGCTCGCCGTCGACGAGGAGATCGACGTCGGCGCCGACGGCACGCTTCACCAGGGCCAACGCGATCGGGCCGAGTTCGAAGTGGTCCACGACGGTGCCGACGCGACCGACGGCACGGCCGGCCGCGGTCACCGGATCGCCCGGGACCGGGCGTTCGTCGGCGCTGCCGTCGAGGTGCAGCAGCACGAGCCTGCGTGGCGACTTGCCGAGATTGTGCACACGCGCAACGGTTTCCTGCCCGCGATAACACCCCTTGTCGAGATGGACCGCGCCCTGCTCGGACGGATCGCCGATCCAGTTCACCTCGTGCGGGATCGTACGGTCGTCGGTGTCGACGCCCAATCGGGGGCGCAGCGCGGCGACGCGATGGGCCTCGTGCGCCCACGTGCCTGCCATGCGGGCCCCGGCGTCGGTCAGTTGCGTCCACCACGCGTCGGCCGAGGACTCGGGGATGACGAGGTCGACGACGGGGATGCGTCCGCCCTCGCCGATCGGCGGCATCACTCGCCAGAAACCGATCGGCTCCTCCTCGTGGTGGAGTTCGGGGAGGTCGCCCGCGGCGTACACGGGGGCGTCCGGGGTGAGTTCGAGGAGCTCGGCGATCGGGCCGCGGACGACGTCGGGCCCGATGAGGGTGAGCACCGTCATGTCCGGCCGAGCGCCGGGTTGCACCTGGGCCCAGAACACCATCTTGGTGAGGAAGTCGAGCAGGGGCCCGCCGCGAGCGCCCTCGGTGTCGATCCAGGTGACGCCGTCGACATCGGTCAGGACGAAATGCTCTTCCACCCGCCCGTTCAGGTCGAGGGACAGGTTCTCGGCGCTCGTACGGTCCGGGAGACCCTGGACGTGCTGGCTGGAGATCGTGTGCAACCAGGTGAGCCGTTCGGGGCCGGGGAGTTCGAGGACGGCCCGATCGGATCGGTCGACGATGACGGCCGAGCGTTCGGCGGTGCGCTGTTCGCCGAGGGGATCCCCGTAATGCCAGGCGACCTCGACGAGGTCGTCCGGGCCGTCGGCTGCGGTCGGGCCGGGAACGGCACCGTGGGTGGATTGCCTGGTCAGAATGGGTGACGCGGTCACGTGTCGATTCTACGGGTCGACACGCCCACACGGCCGCCGGTGATGACAGCCGCGCGCCCCGCCCGGCCCGTAGCCTCGACGTCATGGCGCAGCAGATCCTGGTGACTCTCGACGGTACGGTCCATGATTCCGACGCCCCGTTCCTGCACGCCGACGACCTGGCAGCGCTGCGTGGCGACGGGGTGTTCGAGACGCTGTTGATCCGCTCCGGCCGCGTCCGGCGTGTGGGCGCTCATCTCGATCGCCTGCAGCGCAGCGCGGACATGATGGATCTGCCCGCTCCCGACCGTGACGCGTGGCGCTCGACCATCGAGGTGGCCGAGAAGCAATGGTCGGCGAGTGCCGGGGGAGCCGGTGAGGCCTGGCTGCGCCTCGTCTACTCGCGAGGGCGGGAAAGCAGTCCCGACGCCGGTGCCACCGCGTACGTGATGGTCGGCCCGGTCGCCGATCGCGTCCGGACCGCCCGCGCCGACGGCATCTCGGTGGTGACCCTCGAGCGGGGGTTCTCCACCGACCTCGCCGACGCGGCGCCCTGGCAGTTGCTCGGGGCCAAGACGCTGAGCTATGCGACCAACATGGCGGCGTTGCGGCACGCCGCCGCACAGGGTTTCGACGATGTCATCTACCTCAGCAGCGAGGGATCGGTGCTGGAGGGACCGCGATCGACCGTGGTCACGGTGACCGGGCGGACGCTCGTGACGCCGCCCGCGGAGTTCGGCATCCTGCCGGGAACCACCCAACGTGCGGTGTTCGAGACGGCCGCGCAGGAGGGATGGACGACGAGGGCCGAACCGCTGCGCCGCGCCGACCTGATCGCGGCCGAATCCGTCTGGCTGGTCAGCAGCGTGGCGCTCGCCGCCCGGGTCACGTCGTTGAACAGATATGTGATGCCGGAGTCACCGAACAATGACGAATTCGCCCAATTGGTGGACCGCGCCATTTGCGTTGATTGAGAATGGTGGCACGTCCGTGCAGTTCGTGGTGATCGGTGCCGTGATCGACGTCGCCTATCGGTGCGGTCGGGATCCAGCCCACAATTCAATCCCGGTGCGATGAGGACTTTGGTCGCTTGAATCGTCCGATCGGTGCAGCGTAGCGTCGGAGGGGTATCTCTACTACTGTGTGTAGTAGGAACGGTTCGGCAGTCATCTCGACACCGGCCCAGCCGTGCACCGCAGCCCGGTGCACCGACTCTGATAGAGGCGACATGGACGCTCTTGATGTCTCCCGTTGGCAATTCGGGATCACCACCGTCTATCACTTCATCCTGGTCCCGCTGACCATCGGTCTCGCGCCGATGATCGCGGTCATGCAGACCGTTTGGCATGTCACCGGAAACGAACAGTGGCTGCGGGCCACCAAGTTCTTCGGGAAACTCTTCCTCATCAACTTCGCGCTGGGTGTGGCGACCGGCATCGTGCAGGAGTTCCAGTTCGGCATGAACTGGAGCGAGTACAGCCGGTTCGTCGCCGACGTCTTCGGCGCTCCACTTGCGCTCGAGGGACTCGTCGCGTTCTTCCTCGAGTCCACGTTCATCGGTCTGTGGATCTTCGGGTGGGGACGGTTGCCGCGTCGAGTCCACCTCGCCTGCATCTGGCTGGCGGCCATCGGGGTGAACGCATCCGCGTACTTCATCATCGCGGCCAATTCGTGGATGCAGCATCCCGTCGGCGTCGAGTGGGATCCCGTCCGAAACCGCCCTGCCATGAACGACTTCTGGGCGGTCATCACCAACAACACCACTTTGGCGGCATTCCCACACGTGATAGCCGGGGCATTCTTGACCGCGAGCACGTTCGTCGCCGCGATCGGATGCTGGTGGATGGCCCGCAACATGTGGCGCGCCAAGAAACTGCGCGAGGCCATCGAGACCGGTGACACGTCGGACATGCCGAAGACGACGTCACCGAGCCACATCGACGCCACGCCGGAGGCTCTCGAACGAGACGCCCACCAGCTGTGGCGGCCGGTGACGCGATTCGCGTTGTGGCTCACCCTGGTCGCCGGTGTCGCGCTCGTCATCACCGGGGACACCCAGGCGCAGATCATGTTCAAGCAGCAGCCGATGAAGATGGCGGCGGCCGAATCGCTCTGCGACACCGAGACCGGTGCGGGGTTCTCCGTCCTGTCGATCGGCAGGCAGAACAACTGCGACAACATCGAACACATCATCGAGATCCCCGGCATGCTGTCGTTCCTCGCGACGCACACCTTCGACTCCACCCTGCAGGGCGTGAATCAGCTGCAGGAGCAGTACGAGGAGGCGCTGCAGATGCCGAATCAGAACTTCGCGCCGAACCTGTTCGTCACCTACTGGGGATTCCGCGCGATGATCACCTGGGCGCTCGGATCGGTCGTGGTCGCCCTCGGTGGGCTGTGGCTGACCAGGAAGAAACGGGTGGTGGAATCGCGCAGATTCGGCCTCCTCGCGCTGTGGATGATCCCTACGCCGTTCCTGGCCAACAGTTCCGGTTGGATCTTCACCGAGATGGGCCGTCAGCCCTGGGTGGTCGCACCCAACTGGCAGGACGACCTCGATCCGACCCGTATCCACATGCTCGTGCAGGACGGTGTGTCCAATCACGTGGCGGCGACCGTCTGGGTGACGTTGATCGGGTTCACCCTCCTCTACGGTGCTCTCGGCGTGGTGTGGTTCATGCTCCAGCGCCGCTATGTGATCGAGGGGCCGGCGACCTACGACGCCGTGCCACCAGACGAACCGTCGGACTCCGATTCCGATGAGCCCAAGCAACTCTCGTTCGCGTATTGAGGAGACCACCCATGGGACTTCCCGAGTTCTGGTTCCTGATCATCGCGGTGCTGTTCGTCGGGTACTTCGTACTCGAGGGCTTCGACTTCGGCGTGGGCATGCTCATGCCGTTCCTCGGCTCGAGCCACACCGGCGGTGACGATCAGGTCGCGGCCGGCGACGTCCTCGCCGACCCCGACAAGCGTCGTCGTGCGATCCTCAACACCATCGGTCCGGTGTGGGACGGCAACGAGGTGTGGTTGCTGACCGCGGGTGGCGCTCTGTTCGCCGCGTTCGGTGGTTGGTATGCAACCATGTTCACGGCGTTCTATCTGCCGTTGTTCCTCATCCTGGTCGGTCTGATCACCCGGGTGTGTGCCATCGAGTGGCGCGGCAAGATCAACGATCCGAAGTGGCGGACGTGGGCCGACATCGGCATCGGTCTGGGGTCATGGATTCCGGCGATCCTGTGGGGGGTGGCCTTCGCCAACGTCATCCGCGGTCTGCCGATCGACGCCGACGCGCAGTACACGGCAGGCTTCTTCAACCTGCTGAACCCGTATGCGCTGCTCGGCGGTGCGACGACCCTGCTCGCGTTCCTCACTCACGGTGCGGTGTTCCTCGCCCTCAAGACCAACGGTGTGCTGCAGCAGGATTCGATGAAGTACGCGTCACGACTGGCGATCCCGACGCTCGTCGTCGCGGCCGCGTTCCTGCTGTGGACCCAGTTCGCCTACGGCAACGGCTGGACGTGGATCCCGGTTCTGATCGCGGCTGTCGCCGCCGTGGTCATGGTGCTCGCCACCCGACTCAAGTGGGAGGGCATCGCGTTCCTGGCGACATCGGTGGCCATCGCGGGCACCGTCGCGACCCTGTTCTCGGTGCTGTACCCGAATGTGTTGCCGTCGACCACGAATCCGGCCTACAACCTGACGATCGACAACACGTCGTCGAGTCATTACACGCTCACCATCATGACCTGGGCGGCACTGTTCATCACCCCGGTCGTCATCGGGTACCAGGCCTGGAGTTACTGGGTGTTCCGCAAGCGGATCTCGGTGGACCAGATCCCGGAGCCGAGCGGCCTGCCGTCGCTGCGCGTGCCGACTGAATGACCCGGGCAACGGTCGCCGACGACACGCTCGGTGTCGACGACGGCGGCTCGTCCGCCAGAGTCCGGACCGGGCCGATCGATCCGAGATTGATTCGGCACTCGTCGCGGGCGCGCGGGTACGTGATCGTCACCGCGGCCTTCTCGGCGGCGACGGTCATCGCGATCATCGTGACGGCGGCGATGGCCGCATCCATCGTCTCCGAGATCATCGTCGATCCGCCGGCGCGCTCGATCGCCGCCCAGCAGGTACATCTCGTCGTCCTCGCCGGGGCGCTGGGGGTGCGCGCCCTCATGAGCTTCCTGCACGATCGGTACGCCCAACGAGCGTCGGCGAGGGTGATCGCACAGTTGCGCAACCAGGCGCTCGAGGTGCTCACCGATCCGTCCCGGACGTCGCCGCGTGATCTGCTCGCACGCCGCGACCACGCGACGACGGTGCTGCTGCGCGGACTGGACAGCCTCGGGCCCTATCTGTCCGGGTACCTGCCCGCGCTGATCGTCACCGTGACCGTGACCCCGACGGTGGTCGCGGTGATCGCCGTGACCGACTGGCCGTCGGCGCTGATCATCCTGATCACGCTGCCGCTCATCCCGTTGTTCATGGTGCTGATCGGTCTGATGACCCGCGACCGGACGGCCCGCAAACTGGCCACGATGAGCCGTCTGACGGCCCAGCTGCTCGACCTCATCGCGGGACTGCCGACATTGCGTGCGATGAACCGGTCGCGCGGACCTGCCGATCGGGTCGCCGTGCTCGGCCAGGCGCATCGGCGCAGCACGATGTCGGCACTGCGCGTGGCGTTCCTGTCCGGGGCCGTCCTCGAACTGCTCGCCACCCTCTGCGTGGCCCTGGTGGCCGTCGGCATCGGCCTCCGCCTCGTGTACGGCGAGATGAGCCTGTACGCCGGGATTCTCGCGCTGATCCTGGCGCCGGAGGCCTATCACCCGTTGCGTCGGGTGGGTGCGCAGTTCCACAACTCCGCCGACGGCGTGGCGGCCGCGGGCGAGGTGATCGACCTCATCGAGGGCGCGGACGACGCACCTGCGGTGACACCGGGTACTCGCACCTGCGTGGTCGCGGGCACGCCGATCACGCTGCTGGACGTGGGCGTACACGGCAGGGACGGCTGGGCCCCCTATCGTCTCAGCGCCGTCATCCGGCCCGGTGAGCTGACCGTGCTGACCGGTCGCAACGGCGCGGGGAAGTCGACGGCGTTGCTCGCCGTCATGGGGCTGCTCAATCCGGACGAGGGGTCGGTGCTGATCGGCTCGATCTCGGTCGCCGAGCTCGACCCGGATGCGCTGCACGAACAGATGGCGTGGCTGCCCCAGCAACCCGTCGTCGTACCCGGCACCGTGGCCGACAATCTCGCGCTGTTCGGCACCCTGGACGCGGCGGCCATCCGGAGCGCCGCGGCGGCAACGGGTTTCGACGGTGTGCTGGCGTCGTTGCCCGCCGGCCCGGACACCATCCTGGGGGCCGGCGGGGTGGGATTGTCGGCCGGACAACGCCAGCGTCTGGCACTCACCCGCGTGCTCGCCTCACCGTCGCCGTTGATGCTGCTCGACGAGCCGACGGCCCACCTCGACGACGTCTCCGCGGCGCGCGTACTCGACGCACTGACCGCGCGGGCCCGTGCGGGCGACACGGTCGTCGTGATCGCCCATCAGCCGATCGCGCGGACCTTCGCCGATCAGATCATCGACGTGGGTGGAGGAGAAGGTGTCTGACGTCGAGACGGCGAGCGTCGACGGGGCCGGCCGCGATCCGTTGCGCCGCGCGTTCGCGTTCCTCAGACTCCGTGGTCGCCCGATGGTGTCGTCGGTACTGCTGGGTGTCGGAGGGGCGTTGTCGGCACTGGGCTTGGCCGCGTTGTCGGCGTGGCTGATCACCCGCGCCTGGCAGATGCCACCGGTCCTCTATCTGTCGGTCGCCATCACCGCGGTCCGCGCACTCGGCATCTCGCGCGGCGTCTTCCGTTACCTCGAACGTCTCGCCACCCACGACCTGGCGCTCGGGGCGATGGCGACTGCGCGCGAACGGATCTACCGGACGCTGGCCGCCGGGTCACCCGCCTACTCGGTGATGTTGCGGCGCGGAGATCTGCTCGCCCGGACCGGCGACGACATCGACGAGATCGGCAACGCGTTGATCCGCGGGGTCATCCCCATCGCGGTCGGCGCGGTGACCAGCGTGGCGGCCGTCGTCATCATGGCGTTGGTGTCCTTGTGGGCGGCAATCGTTCTCGCGGTCGCACTCGTGGTCAGTGGCGTCATCGCACCGTGGCTGGCCGCCCGCGGTGCCGCGACTGCGATCGCCGACGGGTCGACGGCGTCGACGCAGACCTCCGAAGCGGTGATGGCCGCACTGTGGCATGCGCCGGAACTCATCGTCGCCCGGCGCCGTGAACAGGTGCTCGCCACCGCGGCCCGGGCGGACCTCGCCGCCCGTGCGGCGGCGGACCGCGGACTGCGCCACGAGGCGGCGGCCGCCGCGGCCACCCCGCTGTCCCTGGGGGTCTCCCTGCTCGCAGCCTGCCTGATCGGTGTGCATCTGGCCTCGACGGTGTCGGGTTCGCTCGCGTCGGTGGCCTCCGGCGAGGGGCTCACCCCGATGATCCTGGGTGTGCTGATCCTGCTGCCGCTGTCCGCGTTCGAGTCGACTGCCCCGCTCACCGAGGCGGGTATCCAGCTCGAACGCAGCCGGCAGGCGGCAGCACGTGTCATGGCGCTCGTCGATCGGGCCGGTGCACCCGCGACCGCCGCCGCTGCACCTGTCGCCGCTGCACCTGTCGCCGCTGCACCTGTCGCCTCTGCGTCCGTCGCCGGGCCCGCCGAGGACGAATCGGTGACCGGCCCGTGGGATCTGCCGCCGCACACCGGGCCGGTCACCGTGTCCACGGAGGCGCTGCACTGGGGGTGGCCGGGTGGCCCCGACCTGGCCGACCAGGATCTCGTCGGCCGCGATCTCATCGGTGCCGACGGACTCACGATGCGTCTGGGGCCCGGTGAACGGATGGTGGTGGTCGGGCCGAGCGGATCGGGCAAGTCGACGCTGCTGGTCACGATCGCCGGGCTTCTCGCTTCACGTGCCGGGCGCGTCACCGTCGTCGACGACACCGGCGGCCCCGTCGATCCGCGATCCGCCGTCTGCTATTTCGCCGAAGAGGGCCACGTCTTCTCGACGACGGTCCGCGAGAACCTGCTGCTCGCGCGCGGGGACGCCGGCGACGACGACCTGATGGCGGCGCTCGACACCGTCGGCCTGCGCTCCTGGGTGGAGTCGCTGCCCGAGCGGCTCGACACCGATCTGGTCGGTGGCGGGGAGGCCGTCAGCGGCGGCCAACGTCGTCGACTGTTGCTCGCGAGAGCGCTGCTGCACCCGGCGCCCGTCGTGCTGCTCGACGAACCGACCGAACACCTCGACGCCGACGACGCGGCCGCGGTCATGCGCCGGCTCGTGGCCGCCGACGGCGGCTGGTTCGGTCGCGGGCGGACGGTCATCGTCGTCACGCATCACGTTGCGCCACACGAAGTTTCCGCGATGAACCCGGACTGCAGGCTGCTCGACATCGCGCCTGCCGCGGCAGATCGGTAAATCCGTTGCCGGTCGTCGTCGGCGAGCGTATCTTCGGCTGTACACGAGGAAGGAGGTGGTTCGAAGTTGTATGACTGTTGGACACGTGAGGTGACCATCCGCTAGCGCGGACCCCGTGGCATTCACTGCCCGGATGTGTGCCGGAGGTGTTCGGACCCCGAACCCGTACCGCACACGCCGCGCCGGCGAATACCCGATGGTCACCCGGCCCCCGCACCTCGATCCTGTCCGATCGACGTCGCCCGTCTCACGGGTGGTGCGGGGGCCGTTCCATGTCTGGGCCACGTCGTGTCCCGAAAGGTCCGTTCGTACCACATCGATGGTGTAACGCAGGTCACCCAGGGTGCGACCACCAAGTCAAGTAGTCGACTACTCGTGCTCGCGTACCGGATCTGACGTGAACTTGCCTCAGAGGCGTGATCGACCCCGATCACCCATCCCATCCGAGACCGGCCGGGATGCGAATCACTGACACGAGGATCACTTCCGAGGGAGACCGACATGACCACGACACATGCGCACGTGGTGTCCGCCGACGACTCGCTGCTCGCAGCACCCGCACCGGTGCACGAACTCCCGAGCATCGACCGGCATCTCTCCGACGGCCGCGCCGACGACCGGATCCGCGGTCGGTTCCTCACCCCCGACGACGCCGATTGGACGAACGACGGTGCGGCGACGTGGACGCCCGGTCACGTCACCGGCGTCACCTACAGCCACTCCGCCGGTTCGCGCCGGGTGATCCTGCACAACCGGGGCCACCGAGACCTCGGTGTCCTGTCGACGCCGGAACTGCCCGGCATCGACGGCACTCGCTTCACCCATGTGCCGTTGGGCGATTCGGTGGAGCTCCCGGCCGCCGAGTTCCACATCCTGCAGACCGAGCGGGTCGACGGCCGTCCCGTGTGCGTCGGACAGATCAGCGCGGCGACCGACCCGTACGGCGACGAGCCGCGGTTCGTGCTCGACGGACCGGGACCCGACGAGGTGCGCTGGGCCGACCGGGATCCGGACGGTCTGTTCTGGAAGCCGGGCGACGTCGACTTCGGCGTACCGACGTCACCCTCATTCGTCTTCGCCGACCCGGTGGCGGCGGGCGTGCATCACACTCGCGTGGACGGCGAGGTGGCCATTCACAACCGCGGCGCGGGCCCGGTCGGCGTCCTCACGGTCGGTGCCGCGGGCCCGTTGGATCTGGTGATCGCGCGGCCCGGCGAGTCGGTTCCGGTGCCGCCCGGCGATTCGGTCTGCTACGTCCAGGCGCCGCGGACCGACGGCAGCCCCACCTTGGTCGGGGTGATGTGGTTCGCCGGCGGTGAGCTGATGCCCAGCGTGCTGCCGGTCCCCGGACGTCGGGAGTATCTCGACTACCACTTCCTGACCCCCTGGAGCGCCGACTGGGACTGCGGCTATCCCCAGCAGATCTATCTCGACGCCGAGGCGTCCGGGGTGACCTATCAATACCGCACGGGCGCGGAGACGATGACGATCCGCAACACCGGCGAGGAGTCCGTCGCGGTGCTGTTCAACCGTGGCGAGGAGCGTGCGGTCGCCGAGATCGGACCGCGCACGGCGATGACCTTCCCGGTACGGGCTGACGCCGACGCCGGACAGGTGTTCTCGGTGGTCGGGGAGCGAGTCGACAGCAGGCCGGGGCGGTCGGCGTCGTTCGCGACGTCCGGCGCCGTGATCCCGGGCACCAGCGGGAAACCCGGTACCGCAACGAATTACGGCTCCGTGGTGATCATGCTGGGGACCGTCGTGTACAGCGCGATCCCGAAGAAGAATCTCTATCTGGCGTGGTCGGATCGCCGGTGGTTGCGTCGCGGCCGGTGACGCAGGCCGATGCGGTCAGCCCGCGTAGCGGCGGAGTTTGGCCGACAGTCGCGGGATGAGATCACCGTCGGCGTCGACGCGTTCCTCGACGTAGGCGAGATCGCCGTCCTCGACCAGACCGTAGAGCCGCTTGGCCCCGCCGGTCCGCCGTCCGGAATCGGCCTTGATCACGACGTCGGTCGCCAGTTCCCAGGAGGTCTGGGTCAGTGGCCGACCGTAGAACAGTTCGATCGACCCCTCGGCGTGCGCGAGGAGGAGTTCGATCGAGTCGTCCTCACCGATCCGCCAATATCCGGTCTCGCGAAGATCCGGTCGCACGAACCGCGCGTCCTCGTCGATGACCCAGGAACGCGACTGCCAGTTCAGGAAGTTCTGGCCGTCGTGGCTGATGATGATCTGCTGCGCGAAGTGATAATCCTCGCCGCTCTCCGGGTCGTTGCCCTCGCCCTCGCCCTGCCACACCCCGACCATCGGCAGGAGGGCGAGCAGCCCGGAGTGCAAGTCGGCGCCCTGACGCAGATTGGCGGTGTCGTGGGGGAGCGGGAGCTCACCCCACTCGGGAAGGTTGCGTTCGGCGGTCTCCTTGGCGCGCTCGGCCGCCCGGTTGATCGCCTCGTCGCCGGATCGGCGGAGGTCCGACCGACCGTTCTCGTCGTTGCTGTCCGCGTCGGCGGAGGTCACGACTCGTCGGTGATCAGACGGTAGAGGACGTAGACACCGAACCAGGCGATCAGGATCGACGCCAGGATCAGGAGGATCTCGAAGAATATGACCACGATGGGCAGTTTACCGCGCGCGCCGGACGCTCTCGACCTGAGGTCGGGTGATGCGATTGGATGAGCAGATGACCGATGACACGCGCATCTCGACGGCATCCCGACTCATCTCGGCGGCGCCGGAGGAGATCTTCGAGCTGATCGCCGACCCGACCCGCCAACCGGAATGGGACGGCAACGACAACCTGGCGGAGGCCGCCCCCGGACAGCGGGTGACCGGTGTCGGCGACGTGTTCGCCATGACCCTCACCAACGGTCAGGTGCGCGAGAACCACGTCGTCGAGTTCGAGGAGGGGCGCCTCATCGCATGGCGCCCGGCCGAACCCTCTGCTGCGCCGGTCGGTCACCTGTGGCGCTGGGCGATCACGCCGGAGGAGGGCGGCAGTCGCGTCGTTCACACCTACGACTGGACCGACCTGCACGACCCCAACCGTCTGCCCAGGGCGCGCGAGACCACCCCCGACCGCCTGCGGGCCTCGCTCGATCGCCTGGCGGAGCGCGCCGAACGCGGCTGACCCGGGGACGCCGGAGCCCCGGAGGGAACAGACGACTCAGGGCCCGGTCACCGTGCGGCGACCGGGCCCTGAGGCCGGGGATGTCCGGAGGTTACTTCGCGACGACGATGTCGTGCTCGTGGACCCCGGGGCCGTCCGGCGAGATGGTCACGTCGCCGTTGCCGACCGAGGACAGCGCACGCAGTGTCCACGTACCGGGGGCGGCGAAGAACCGGAAGTCGCCGGTCGGGCTCGCCACGACCTCGGCGGTGAACTCACCGGTCGAGTCGAGGAGCCGGACGAAGGCGCCGGCGACCGGGGTGCCGGACGAGTCGTTGACCTGCCCGGTCAGGACGGTCTCCTTCTCGACGTCGACGCCTGCCGGCAGCTTCTGTCCCTGCTTGGGTGCAGCACACATGATGATTACTTTCCTTCTCCGAGCTCGATCGGGACGCCGATCAGCGAGCCGTATTCGGTCCAGCTGCCGTCGTAGTTCTTCACGTTCTGCTGGCCGAGCAGTTCCTTCAGCACGAACCAGGTGTGGCTCGAGCGCTCGCCGATACGGCAGTACGCGATGGTGTCCTTGGAGCCGTCGAGGCCGGCCTCGTCGTAGAGCGCCTTGAGGTCGTCGTCGCTCTTGAAGGTGCCGTCCTCGTTGGCCGCCTTGCTCCACGGCACGTTGATGGCACCGGGGATGTGGCCGGGACGCTGGCTCTGCTCCTGCGGCAGGTGGGCCGGCGCGAGGATCTTGCCCGAGAACTCGTCAGGGCTGCGGACGTCGACCAGGTTCTTGACGCCGATGTCGGCGACGACCTCGTCGCGGAACGCGCGGATGGTCAGGTCGGGCTCGCCGGCCTTGTAGGTGGTGGCCGGACGGCTCACGGCGTCCGTGCTCAGCGGGCGCCCGTCGAGTTCCCACTTCTTGCGGCCGCCGTCGAGGAGCTTGACGTCGTTGTGGCCGTACAGCTTGAAGTACCAGTAGGCGTAGGCGGCGAACCAGTTGTTGTTGCCGCCGTAGAGCACCACGGTGTCGTCGTTGGAGATGCCGCGCTCGGACAGCAGTGCGCCGAACTGCTCGGCGTTCACGAAGTCACGACGGACCGGATCCTGCAGATCGGTCTTCCAGTCGAGCTTCACGGCGCCGGCGATGTGCCCACCGTCGTAGGCGGAGGTGTCCTCGTCGACCTCGACGAAGACGACACCATCGGTGGTGAGGTTCTGCTCAGCCCAATCGGCGCTGACCAGGACGTCGGAACGTGCCATGGTTGATCCTTCCCGGATTCCTTGTAGGACATTGATTTCGATGGGGATTCGAGGTGATGTCGACCGGTTGATCCGTCACGCACCGCGCTCACCGACGAAGACTCGGATCAGACGCGAGGTGGGAGGAGGACATGCAGAGAACCGCACCGGCCGCCATCGTCGCGGTGAACGCGCCGACGAGGCGCCGCGTTCACTGTCTAACGACAGCAACAATCGGCGACGCGACAGAAGTCGATCGCACGACGGCGAGTGAGCATGAACTCACGGCGCAGTTGCATGCGGACCAGGGTACTAGAGACGCACCGGCGGCCCCAACCCCGCCCCGCGGCGCCCCCCGGTGCAACTCAGAACTCGTCAGGCCGCAGGTCGCGGGGCCCGTCGTCGCCGGCGAGCAGAACGTCGCTGCCTTCACTGTGCGCGCCGGTGGGGGCGACATCCCATGGCATGGGTAGAGCGGGGAGGGTCGCGGTGAACGCGGACAGCACATTCTCGCGGAGATCATCGGCCACCTCGTCGTCCGCGTGGCGTTCGGGGCCGCGGTAGAAGTCGGTCGCCTGCACATGCAGCCGCCCGCCGACGACGGACAGGTCGACGAGGACGCTGACCCGCGCGGTCGGACCATCGTACGTCGATGCCGACGGCGGGTCCGTGGATGCGCGCGCCGATGGCAGCGGGACGGTCCCGGTCAGTACGACTCCGCTCGATCGCCGGAGCAACCCGTCGCCGGGCCCCCCGCCACCCGCCTTGTCGGTCGGGGCAGGGGTGCTGACGGTGAGGTCGACGATCCCCAGCATGCGGCCCAGGTTCACCGAGTCCAGCCGGGTGTACGCGCTCAGGGAGTCGGTGTGCACGATGTCACTCGATGCGATCGAGAAGCCGTCCGGGACTGTGATCGGGCCCAGGGTGGCGCCGAGTTCGGCGTGACAGCGCTCGCGCGGCGGGCACGCCACCGGCACGCCGCGGGCGGTGATGACCGCGCCGGTGAACCGGTCGGTGCGTGCATGCGTGACAAAGGGAAAGCCGCTGATGGTGACCTCGGGTTCGTAGGTCAGATGCGGGGATGCCAGCAACGCACGCGAGAAGCCGTGTTCCGTGCGCATGGCGGTGACGGTGTCGGTGAGGAGCACGGCGACTGTGACCACGATCACTGCGATGATGCCGACCCCGAGTATGCGATGCCCGGGGTGTGACCGACCTCGCGCGGCCCGGGTGCGCCCGCCTCGGCCTCCCCTGAGCGCCTTGTTGACAGCGGATCCCGACATTGGCGCTATTCTGTCACCTATCGCGCACACGTTGGTAAGGCGGCGTAAACAATGCGTCGCCGCGCGAACCGCGACGGGACGGTCGGAGATCATGGGCCGAAACGGTGCGGAGACGACCGGACCGGGGAACGAACGAGATCGGAGTTGTTCATGGATCTCTTGCTGTTGACAGCCGATCCGAACCCGGAATCCGTCCTGCCCTCGCTATCTCTGCTCGCGCACACGGTTCGGGTCGCGCCGACCGAGGTGTCGTCCCTGATGGAGGCCGGCAACGCCGACGTCGCCATCGTGGACGCCCGTACCGATCTCGCAGCTGCGCGTGGACTGTGTCGCCTGCTGGGCAGTACCGGATCGTCGGTGCCGGTGGCGGCCGTACTGACCGAGGGTGGACTCGTCGCGGTGAACGCCGACTGGGGACTCGACGAGTTCCTGCTACCCGGCACCGGGCCTGCGGAACTCGATGCGCGCCTTCGGTTGCTCGTCGTGCGCACCAGGGGGATGACCACCGAGGAGGCCAGCGGGAAGGTCACTCTCGGCGAGCTCATCATCGACGAGGGCACCTATACCGCCCGACTGCGCGGGCGTCCTCTCGATCTCACCTACAAGGAGTTCGAGCTGCTGAAGTACCTCGCCCAGAACGCGGGGCGTGTCTTCACCAGAGCTCAACTGCTGCAAGAGGTCTGGGGATACGACTTCTTCGGCGGCACGCGCACCGTGGATGTGCACGTCCGGCGCCTGCGCGCGAAACTCGGTGCCGAGCACGAATCCCTGATCGGCACCGTTCGCAACGTCGGCTACAAGGCAGTGCGTCCGAATCGGGGCCGCGCGGCAGGCGGTGGTGGCGATCTCGATGTCGTCGTCGACGATGAGGACGACGATCTCGATCCCGATGATCTCGACGGCCCGTTCGACGAGGAGTTCAGTGCCAGCGCCAACGGAAACTGATCCGGCCGGCCCCGCCCCGGCGGTCCACGATCGGCTCACCCCGGATGTCGCGGACTTCGCGCGCGGTCTCGTCACGGCCGCCACCGACTCCGACGGGGTGTCGCCGCTGGCCGAGCAGGCGATTCACGCGATGGGCTCCGGCGCGGAAGACGGTGTGCGTCATGTCGTCTCCGATGTGGGATATGCGAATGTGGTGGCCGGCCGGGATGGTGAACCGGCGATGGTCGAGGCGGTGGTGAGCCCGGACGCCCGACGTCGTGGCCACGGCCGGGCGCTGCTGACCGTGGCCTTCGACGTCGCCCGCGACCTCGTCGCCGATCCGGCGCCGCGTGCCTGGGCGCACGGCGATCTGCCCGGCGCCGTAGCGCTGGCCGCGTCGCTGGGTCTGCGTCGGCGACGCGAACTCCTGCAGCTCCGACGGCCGTTGGGGCCCGAGGCCGACGAGCTCCCCGCGCTCGCGGTCGGCGACTCGCTCGTGCTGCGCACGTACGCCGGGTCGGCCGACGACGCCGAGATCCTCCGGGTCAACAATGCGGCTTTCGACTGGCACCCCGAGCAAGGCGGATGGACGACGGCGCAGATCGCCGAGCGCGTGAACAGCTCGTGGTTCGATCCCGAAGGCCTGTTCCTGGCCTTCGACACCGGGGATCCGCGGCGGCTCCTCGGATTCCACTGGACCAAACGTCACGATGCCGAACTCGGTGAGGTCTACATCGTCGGGGTCGACCCCGACGCCCAGGGTCGCGGACTCGGCCGGCTCCTGACCCTCGCCGGACTGCATCACCTCGCCGACCGGGGCCTGAGCGAGGTCGAACTCTACGTCGAGGGCGACAACACCGCGGCCCTGCACACCTATGACCGGCTCGGGTTCACGCAGTACGCCATCGACGTCGCCTACGGCTGAGCGGCCCCACCGACACGGTGCCGCCGCGGGCCGACGCGGTGGAAACCGTTGACGGCGACCATGACAGGATCGACCGCATGCGTGGACTGGTTCGACTGCTCGGGTGGGGTGCGGTCGTCGTCGCGATCGCGGGGATCGCGGCCCACCATTCCGGTCTGGTCAGTAATCTCGCGTCCCGTGTGGCGTCGTTCACGCCGGTGCTGATCCTCGTCGGCGTCCTCGGTCTGGTGCTGTTGCTGTTCGCGCGCGCCTGGATCTCCGCGGCGGTCGCCGTGCTCGTCGTCGCCGTCGGCGTTCTGTCACAGGCTCCGCTGTATCGCGGGGTGGACGAACAGGTCTCGGACTCGGACCTGACCGTGATGCAGGCGAACATCTTTCTCGGGCGGGCCGACCCGGACGCACTGGTGTCGCGGGTGCGTGACTCCGACGTCGACGTCCTGACGGTGATCGAGCTGACGCCCGATGCGGTGGGGGCCCTCGAGCGCGCCGGACTGCGCCGGGCGCTGCCGTTCGCGTTCCTGCATCCGCGCGACGGTGGAGGCGGCGCGGGAATCTATGCGCGGGCCCCGCTCACCGACGGGCAGCTCCTGCGCGGTTTCGAGCTGTCGAATCTCCATGCGCGACTCTCGTTTCCGAACCGAAGGCCCATATCGGTGTATGCACTGCACCCTCTGCCGCCGTATCCCGAGCCGTCGTGGCGCTGGGATGCCGAGCTCCGCGAGTTGCGGTCGATCCTCTCCGCCGACGCGGCGCCGCTGATCATCGGCGCCGACGCCAACTCGACCTACGATCACCGCGCCTTCCGGCTGTTGCTGTCGGGCTCCGACGCACCGGACTCACCCCAACTGACCGACGCCGCAGAGCACCTCGGATCGGGCATCGTCGCGACCTATCCCGCCGGCCGGCCCTATCCCTCGCTGCTCGCGCTGGACCGGGTGCTGACCCGCAACGGTCCGACACCGACCTCGTTTCGACGGATCGATCTACCGGGCTCCGATCATCATGGAGTGCTCGCGACCGTGCGGCTGTGAGCATCCGGGAGCGGTGGTCACGGAGCCGGCGAATGGCCATCGGCCTGTCGGTGACTCGTCTCACCGGCCCCGAACTGGGACGATGACGCAGGTTAGGTTACCCTTTCTCCATCGGTGTCCGGCAGGGAGAAAGTGACCACGGCGTGCTCAATGGTGATCGGAGCACGCCGACGATACATCTGTCAGAGCACGTCGGGACAGAGCGGCTGTCGCTGTCGGTCGTCATCCCGATCCACCGGAGCGAGCGGTACATCCGCGAGTGCCTCGATGCCGTCCTCGCCCAGGAACATCCTGTCGATCAGGTCGTGCTCGTCGACGACCTCGGTGGAGATCGTTCCATCGAGATCGCCGTCGAGGTCCTGACCGCGGCGCGTGTCGACCACACCGTGGTCCGCCAGGACCGCAATCGGGGCGCCGGTTGTGCACGCAACGCCGGGGTCGCGGCCGCGTCCGGACAGGTCGTCTGGTTCTTCGACAGCGACGACCTCGCCGACCCGGCGTTCACCCGGATCATGGTCGACGCACTCACCGACCTCGACGCCGACGTCGCCGCCTGCCGCACAGCGCTCGTCGGCCCGGACGGACGCGCGCGAGGGGTTCTGGAGGACGCGGCGCCGAACGGCGCGGTCACCGGTTCGGGATTCGTCGAATTGTTGGTGACCGGCACGGTGAAGGCGCTGCCCGGTGGACACGTCTTCCGGCGAGACGTCCTCGGTGCCGCCCCGTGGGACGAGCGTCGCGCGTATGAGGACATGGTCGCGACGGCGCGCATGGCCCTGCGTTCGGATCGGGTGGCCATGGTGGGCGTCGCCCTGTATCGATACCGGCAGCGCGCGGACTCGGTGTCGCGCACGGTGAACGGCCACACCTTGGGTCTGTTCGAGATGGGCGATGAGATGTCGGAGGTGATCGACACGATCGCGGCTGGTCGGCGTCGTCGCCGACTCCGACGACGCTTCGCCTATCGCGAGGTGCTGATCCCGGCGGCCCACATGGCGATGCGCGCCCGCCACGACGGCGCCGCCGGCGGAGAGGTGATCGACGGACTCCTCGTCGGCGCCCGTGAACGCAGCTCCCTGCGCGATGTCGTGCCCTTGCTGGCCGACCGGCAGGTCCGGTCGGCGGTCTTCGCCGCCGGGATCGTCCTCACCCCGAATCTGTACTCGCGCATCCTTTGCCGGCGCCCGGATCACGTGCATCTGGGCTGATCCCCGGAAGCCAGACGTGGCGACGATACTGCAGCGGAATGTGAAGGCGGGGACGACAACAATTGTCGCCCCGGCCTTCTCGTGCTGCACGCGTATACGCGGCGCCGACCACTGCGGTCGACGCCGACCGCGTTCACCCCGGCCGAGGCTCAGTGGAGGTCGAGGGACTCGCTCATTGCGTCGATGACCTCGGTGATGTGCGGTGCCCGGATGATCGACATGTGGTCGCAGTCGAGTCGTCGGACGGTGAGGTCGCCGGTCGTGATGTGCTCGGACCAGATCCGCGGGTCGTCGTGGTTCTCGCTGCCCTGCACCAGCAGCACCCGGCCGTCGTAGGGCCGGGGCCGGTGGAGCAGGCCGACGCGTCGACCGACCTCCTCCATCGCGCCGGCGGCCGCGACCGGCGACATCGGGACGATCCCGGCGAGCGGCAGACGCGCACGCCGGCGCCACAGTTCGGCGCGCGGGAGCGGTGCCTCGTCCGGGGTCACGGTCAGATCGGGGGTGCTGTCGCGGACCGCTCCGGTCACCCGCGGGGGCACGAAGGTGTCCAGGACGACCACCATGTCGACCTGCTCGCCGGCGGCACGCAGTCGCCGGGCGGTCTCCAGGGCAAGGAACCCGCCGAGCGAATGGCCCACGAGCACATAGGGGCCGGACGGTTGCAGTCGACGGAGGTCACGGAGATGACGGCGGACCGCGCGGTCGATCGTCCAATCGGGAAGGCCGCGGTTGTCGAGTCCGTGGGGCTGGAAGGCGTGGACCGAGCCGATGGCGTCGAGGTGTGACAAATGGTCGGCGAGCGGTACGAACGCCAGGGCTGATGCCCCGGCACCGGTGTAGCAGAACACCGTCCGGCCCTCCGCGGCGCGCAGACGGATGGTGGTCGGGGCGAGACCGCCGCGCGGACGTCGACGCGGGCCGGACCGGTGGGCGCTCGCGGCGACGGCCATCTCGGCGACGGTCGGTGCGCCGGCCGCTTCCGACTGGGTGAGGGCGACGCCCAGCTGCTCGGTGATCTGCACCAGGATCTGCTGCACGGTCAGCGAATCCGCGCCCAGCGCATAGATGTTCTCGGTGCGGCCGATGGTGTCGAGATGGAGTTCGCGTGCCCAGATGTGGGCGATCGCCGCCTCGAGGTGCCCGCGGGGCTGCTCGATGACACGCCGCGGTGCGGGCAGCGCGGCCCGGTCCACCTTGCCGCGCGCGGTCCTCGGGAGTTCGGACAGCTCGACGATCGTCGCCGGCACCATCCATGGCGGCAGCGTCTCGTGCAGCCGCGTACGCAACTCCGACGGTGCCGGGGTGCGCACTCGACCGTTCGGCACCACGTAGGCGACGAGAGTCGCGTCGGGAGCGGTCGGTGCGGATCGTCCAGCGGGCGGCTCCGGTGCCTCATCGGCCGCAGCATTCGCGGTGTCGGCGGCGGTGCCGGTCTGCTGCGCGATCACGACCACCTCGGCGATGTCGCCGTCGGCCAACAACGCCCGTTCGATCTCCGCGGGCTCGACGAGGTAGCCGCGGATCTTGACCGCGTTGTCGGCGCGACCACGCAGATGCAGGATACCTTCGGCTAGCTCGCCTCGGTCGCTCATCCGGAAGATGCTGCGGCCCAGGGAGTCCCGCTCGAAATGTCCGGTGTCCGACGTGGGATCCAGATAGCCGAGCGCGAGGTACGGCGACGACACCACGATCCGTCCGTCGGTGTCGATGTCGATGAGCTTCTCGGGGGCGGCGTGTCCGGCCGGGAGGATTCCCGCGGGGATCGTGTCGCCCTGACGCACATCGAAGTACGCGAGGGCCGAGGTCTCCGACGACCCGACCCAGTTGGTCACCGTGAGATGTGGTGAGCGGTCCAGGGCTGCGCGGGCGACGTCGCCGGGGAGGGCCTCGCCGGTGGTGATGACGCGTCCGAGACCGGTCCACGCGCGGTGGTCACGACCGCTGATGCCGCTGAGGGCGCGCAGCAGCGAGGGGGTCATGAACGCGATCGTCGCGCCCGCATCGGACATCTGGTCGAGCAACTGCTCCGGCGAGGTCGACCGGGGATCGATCGCGGTCACCTCGGCACCGTTGAGGAGCGAGCCGATCAGGACGTTGAGGCCCGCCCCGAAACTGATCGGCAGGCAGAGCGCCACCCGCCGGCCGGGCCCGATTCCGAAGGGCCCGTTCATCAGATCGGCGTCGCACAGCCACATGGCGTTGGGATGCAGGACGCCCTTGGGGGTTCCGGTGGACCCCGAGGTGAACTGAATGCTGGTGACGGCGTGCGACTCGTCGTGTGCCCGCGATGCGGCGGCTCTGGCGACGGAATTCGCGGCGTCGGTCGACAGCTCGTCGACGCGGCGTATCTCGAGGGTGTCGTCGGCGGCCTGCCGTGCGACGGCCAGGTGGGCGTCGTCGGCGATGATCATCGCGGGCGGACGTCCGTGCCGGCGCAGTTGATCGAGGATGACCCGCACGCGCTCCGCCGGGAGCGCCGGATCCATCGCGACGATCGGCCGCCGGGACAGGAAGACTCCGAGAACGACGGCCACCGCGTCGCCGGACATGGCCACCTGCACGACGACCGGCTGATCGCCCGGTGCGGTGGTCGAGTCGATCGCCGAGCAGATTCGTCGAGCCCGGTCGAGCAGGGTGCGATAGCCGATGCCCTCGGTGGTGCCCGCGTCAGCGGTCCGCAGCGCGACGGCGTCGCCATACGTCTCGGCGGCCGCCGCCATCCGGCCGGCGACGCTCGTCGAGCGTCCGCTCTCGCCGCGGGGACGGCGGATCGCGGGGTGTGCCGTGGACGCGATGTCGGTGTGCTCGACGGGAATGCGTGTCGTCACTCTGTCTTCTCCGGATGTGCTGGCTCGTGCTCTGCTGTGGGGGATGCTGCTGTCGGGGATGCCGGTGTCGCGGAGGCCGGTGTGTCCGGATACGGCCATAGCACCACGGCCGGACGCTCCGGTGTGGCGCGATGTCGTCCCGGGGCGACCGGGTTCTCGTCGTCCTCGTGACCGTGTCTGACGTCACGACGCGCGCTGGTGCGCAGGGCCCGGCGGATCATCCGGATGCCGGGGATGGCGACGATGGCGGCGATGATGACGTCGGCGGTCAGGTACACGTACGCGACGCCGATGATTCCCCAGTGGTCGGTGCTGAAGGCGATGCCGGTGACGACGACGACGCCGAACACGACCTGCGTGATGACGGCGAGGCGCAGCCGGCGCTCGACGCGGGCGAGCGCGGTGTAGATGGTGACGAACGCGACCGTCGGCAACGTCAGTGCCATCAGTCGGATGAGGTCGGTGCCCTCGGCGGCGTATTGCGGACCCATGATCGACAGAATCCACGGTGCGGTCACGACGAGTGCGACGCATCCGACGATGCTCGCGCCACCGCAGAGTGCGATGAAACGCAGCGTCGCCTGTCGCAGATCGGTGCCCGGCTCGGATGCGGTCGCCACGAACGGCGCTGCGGTGGCGTTGAGCAGGACCGCCGCCGTGCTGATGACGAGCCAGCAGATGGTGAAGTACGCGTTCATCTCCGCGCCGAGACGCGCCACGATGACGAGCGGCACGACGAGCGGCACGACCACTCCGACCGCGGTCATCGCGAACGAACCGGCGTAGAAGTGGACGATCTCGGTGCGGCGCGGCAGGATCGACGGTCCGGTCATCGCGCGGGCGCCGTCGCGGATCGCGGTCATCCCGATCCACAGCGAGATCGCCGCGGCGGGAAGCACCCACGCCCAGACGACGGCGGACCCGGTGCCGAGGGGGATCAGTGCGGCCACCAGGATCAGCTTGATCGTCGACTGCGTGATGTTCTTGGTGGCGACGGTGCGCGACCGGCCCAGACCGATCAGCATCGAATCCTGGATGGCGAAGATGCCCAGTACGACGACGAACGCCGGGTACAGCCACGCCTGGGTGCTCGAGGTGAACAGGGTGTCGCGCGGTCCGAGGAGCACGAAGCCGACGCCGAGGACGGCGGCGGTCGCGATGATGACCGACCGCCCGAGCACGAGCAGGCGATGCGCGCGACCCCCGGCGACCGGCAGGAATCGCTCGTACAGGCTGTTGATGCTGAGATTCGACAGCGTCGCCAGCAGTGTGGCCGAGGAGATGATGGCCGAGGCACGACCGACCTCCGCGGTGGTGTAGCCGCGGGCGGCGATGGTCCAGAACACGAATCCGAGGGCGCCCGTGGCGAGACTCGACGTCATGATGGCCACGATGTCGACGCCGAGCCCGCCGGATTCCCGGCGCAGCAGTGACCGACCGCGGTTGTCCGTCGTGGCCGTCACCGGCGCGCCGTCATCGCGTGACGCCGACAGCCCGCGCCGGAGCCTGTCGGAGGAGCAGTGGCAGCAAGAGGTCGGCGGCGATCTCGGCCTCGGCGGCCAGCGGCCATCCGGACAGGATCCACACGTCGATCCCGGCCCGGCGGGCGACCGCCGACATCGCCGCCGCCACGTTCTCGGCGCTGCCGACGAAGTAGGTGCCGGTGCCCTTGCCGGCGATGTCGAACGGCGGCTCGGCCGCGGTCCACGTCGTGAGTCCGGCAGCCATGTTGGGCGCGAACTCGAGATCGGCACGACCCGGCAGCCGCCCTGCGCGGAGGGCCTCGATCCGACCCTGCACCTGCGGGTTGTCGCTCCGGATCTCGTCGAGGCCGGGGTAGCCGAAGCTGCGCAGGTTGCGGTCGGCGGTGGCCAGCACGGTCTCCGGCCGGGTCCGGCCCAGTTGCCACTCGAAACGCTCCCACGCCTCGTCGTCGGTCTCTCGCACGATCACGCTGGCGAGCACCCCGAAGCGCAGGGTCCGTCCACGTTCCGCGGCCGCCAGGCGGACCCGATCGAAGAGTCCGGTGAGGGCGGCGGGTTCGGACATGAACGACAGGTAGACGTCGAGGACCTCGGCGGCGTGGGCGATGCCCTCGGATGACGCGCCGGTACCCCACACCTCGATGCCGCCCGGCTGCCGCGGTCCGGGGATCGGCGGCTTGTATCGCGGACCGTAGGAGAAGAACTCGCCGTCGAACGGTTCGACGTCGTCCAGGTAGAGCCGCTTGACCTGGGTCCAGTACTCGGCCGACACCCGATAGCGTTCCGCCTTCGACCCGAAACGGCCATATCGGTGCAGGACGGGATCGGCTCCGTTGACCTGGTTGTAGATCAACCGGCCGCCCGAGTACTGATCGAAGACCTGCGCCTCCTCGGCGAGCAGCACCGGTGGCTTCACGCCGGGGTACTCGGGGATCAGGAACCGCAGATTCTGGGTGTCGGCGACGAGCGAGATCGCCTCGCGGGCCGTCGTGAGCGCCCCGTAGTAGCCGAGTCGGTCGAGCGTGCGCGCCTGATGGCGGATCACGTCGAACGTCGGTGGGACCCGGTGCGACGGTTCCCAGGGGACGTCACCGTCGGTCGGGTTGATGTACCAGAGGACCTGCGGGGCGGTCTGTTCCGAATCCGCGTCGCGCTCGGGTGCGAGTGCGGAGATGCTCACGACGACCTACCGCTCGTCGCAGAACTCGGTGATGGGCAGTCCGACGTGGCGCGACTCCGCGGGCGCGTAGCCGAGGAGCTTGTCGCCGGGCTTCAGGTCGGTGACATTGTTGACCGACCCGCCGGGGCCGAGGAGACGGACATGCCAGTCGTCCTGGGCGATGACGTTGACCTTGCGGCCGTCCGGTGCGGTCGCCGAGACGGAGATCAGCGGGCGCCGTTCGATCTTCACACGGCCGATGCGGACCTCCCGGACTTCCCCGGTGCTGCGGATCGCCAGGATCGGCTGACCGGCCTGCAATTCGCTGACATAGCGGGTGCGGTTGTCGGGCACCAGGACATAGGAGTGCACCGCGCCGGCGTTCCACCGGAACGGCCGGGTCGGCATGTACGGGAGCGGATGGGTCTCGCTGCACGACAGGAACATCCCGGTGGAGAACGAACCGATCAGGCAGCCCTCGTCCTTCTCCAGCAACGAGCAGGTGTCGATGCACGCGCGCTCACCCATGCCGATGTGTTCGACCTTGGTGACGGTGAGTTCGGCCAGCTCGATGCGATCGGCAGTGGGTCGGATGACCTCGGCGAGAGTTGCCACGTCGTCGGCCGAGCGCGGACTCAGCAGCAGACCGTCGGAGCCGTGTTCGAGGACCAGTTTGACGATCTCCGCGTCCTCGATGTCGTTGACGACGGTCACGGTGCGGCCACCGGAGTTCTCGGCGGCCGCGATGACGATCTCGAGCGGGATCTTCGTGGGGTCGGTGAAGGTCAGCACCGTCCAGGGTGCACGACGGACGATCTCGCAGGCATGACGCAGGGTGTCGGCGTCCGAGACCACCACGTGCACACCGGCCTCCGTGGAGGGCCCGGCGTCGACGAGGACGTTCTCGTCGTCACCGGAATGCACACCGAGGACGACGTCGACGGTCGCGGCGACGTCGGTGTCGACAGCCGGCGCGGGGACGGCGAGCACACGGCGCACCGTCGGCGGGAGGTCGGCGAGCACCTCCGGGTCGTCGCTGACGATGCCGCTGATGCGGTGATGGATGGCGGCCTGCACCAGGGCGTCCCGGAGGTGATCGGACACACCGCGGATGTCGATCCAGGCGAGGTGTTCACGGCGGGACGGGGTTCCGGTTGCGGCGTAGGCGGTGTCCGAGGTGACGGTGTCCGAGGTGACTGCGGACAGCGGGGTGATGTCGTCGGTGACGATGTCGGTGGAGGTGCTCACGATGGTCTTTCTGGCTGTCGGGACAGAGGCTTCGGTGGTTGTCCGGCCGTGATCGACTGTCGGTCGGGTGGGCCGTTGCGGTTCAGGCGAGTTCGAGTGCCGGGGTCAGCGGCCGGGCCGGTATCGCCTCGCGATGCAGCCGGTCGGCCAGTGTGGAGGCGACCCGGTGCGGATGCTCGGCGCCGAAGATCAGCCGACCGAAACTGAGTCCGGCCACCCGTGATTCGACGACCTGCAGACCGAAGTCGATCGCGGCATCGTCGGATGCGGTGGCCGGCCCGCCGGCGACGAGGATCGGCAGCGGACACGTGTCGACGACCGCGTTCATCTTCTGCGACGACCCGGCATAGTCGAGTTTGACGATGTCTGCCCCCAGATCGGTGGCGATGGCGCCGAGATGGGAGAGCGTGGCCACCGATGTGTTGCCGGTATCGGCGATACCGCCACGTGCGTACATCATCGCGAGGAGCGGGACCCCGAGACGGTCGCACTCGGCAGCGACCACGCCGAGATCGGTCAGCTGCTCGGATTCGGTGGGAGCACCGACGTTCACGTGCACACTCACCGCGTCGGCGCCGAGGGCGAGGCATTCCTCCACCGAACCGACGAGGACCTTGCGCGTCTGGTCGACGGCGAGGCTGGTGCCGGCCGAGAGATGCACGATCAGGCCCATCGACCCGAAGCGGGACGGGGTGATGGTACGCGCACGGCCCTTGTGGACGATCAGCGCGTCGGCGCCCGCTCGTTCCAGCACGGCGGCGGTCTGATCGGCGTGCGTCGAGGCACCCAGGGGTCCGATCGTGACCGAGTGGTCCATCGGCACCACCAGAGCGCGGCGACTGGCCGTGCCGAAGATGCGTGAGAGCCGGATCTGCTTGCCCGACAACATGTGCCGACGGGACTCGTGGTTGTCGATCACATCGTTCTCCGATCGGTGGAGGCGGTTGCCGGGGAGGTCGAGGACGGGGAGCCGAGAGTGGAGGTGCCGGTCATGCCGACACCAGCTCGGGTTGCCAGGAGGTGGGGAACGGCAGTCCCAGGTAGACCTCACCCAGGGCGCGTTCCTCGTCGGCCGACGACGTCCACCGCTGCAGCCGCGCCCGGCGCAGCTGCCAGTCGAACTCACCCTCGCCGAGGCGGTGGAGGGTGGTGGTCAGGTTCCACGAGAACGCCTGTGCCTGCCAGATTCTCGGTAGTGCGGTCGCCGAATAGGCATCCAACGCGGAGCGGTCGGCGAGGGCGTACCAGGTGCCCAGGGCGTGAGACAGGACGCAGGCGTCGGAGACCGCGAGATTCAGGCCCTTCGCGCCGGTGGGCGGGACGATGTGCGCGGCGTCGCCGAGCAGGAACAGGGAGCCCTGCTGCATCGGATCGGTGACCACGCTGCGCAGCGGTGCCAGCGATCGTTCGATGATCTCGCCCGTCTCGAGTTCCGGGTGGTCGTCGGCGGCGCTGCGGCGGCGCAGCTCCGTCCAGATCCGCTCGTCGGACCAGTCGGCCAGGTCGGTGTCGGCGGGTACCTGCAGATACTGCCGGGTCAGTTCCGGCCCCCGCATGCTGTGCACCGACAGACCATCCGGGTGCGCGCAGTACATGCCCTCGTCGGTGACCGGGGTGGTGCGGGCCAGGATGCCCAGCCAGGCAAACGGATACGACCGGTCCATGACGCGGATGGCGGTCGGGTCGACGACCTGCCGGCAGACGCCGTGGAACCCGTCGCAACCGGCGACGAAGTCGGCTGCGATGCGTGTGCGTGATCCGTCGTGGGTGAACTCGACGGTGGGGTGATCGGTGTCGATCTCACCGAGCGAGACGTCGTCGGCGTCGAAGTACAGCGGACGGGCGGTCGCCCGTCGGGCGTCGATCAGGTCGGCCACGAGTTCGGTCTGCCCGTAGACGAACGCGTGTCGACCGAGGTGACGGTGGAAGTCGAGATGGTGAGTGGTGCGGTCGAACCGGATGTAGAAGCCGTCGTGCACCAGAGCCTCTCGGTGCAGGCGGTCGGCGAGTCCGATCTCGGTGAGCAGGTCGACGGTGGTCTGCTCGACAACACCCGCACGGATCCGCGCCCGGACGTGGCTTTCGGATTGCCGTTCCACCACGACGGTGTCGATGCCCTGCAGATGCAGCATGTGTGCCAGGATCAGGCCGGCCGGGCCGGCGCCGACGATGGCGACCTGGCACCGTATCTCGTTGTCAATCATGTCTTCTCGATCTGGGAGTGCAGTGCTGAGGAGTGCAATGCGGGAGTGCAGCGCTGATGAGTGCGGTGCGGGAGAGTGCAGTGTCAGGCGACTCAGTCCGCGACGCGGGCGGGAGCCGAGTTCATGCTCCGCTGTCCGGCTCGCCGCGACCGCCGTTCGCGATCGATGGTGCGCAGGACGCGCAGTCCGTCACTGAACGCATTGAGGTTGCTGCGGCCGTGGATGCGCCGACTCTCGTGACTGCCGACCTCGTGGATGATCATGTCCGCGCGGGCCATCCGCACGTTGATGATCGTCTCGACCTCGAATCCGTCGCCCCACTGCGACTCGGTCGCGTCGACGTCGGGCAGATCGATGACCGCCAGATGCCGACGCCAGAAGGCGTTGTAGCCGTAGCAGAGATCGGCAAACTGGGTCGCGAAGATGCGGTTCACCAGCCAGTTGAGCCCCTTGTTGCCGAACCGGCGCAGGGTGGTGATGTCGTCGCTGCCGCCGCCGAGCGAGAATCGGCTGCCCTTGGCGAGGTCCGCCCCCTCGACGAGGGTGGCCACGAAGGCGGGGATCTCGGCAGGATCGGTCGATCCGTCGGCGTCGATCATGACGATGATGTCACCGGTCGCGGCGGCGAACCCGCAGGCGAGAGCGTTGCCCTTGCCGTTACGGGTCTGGTGGACGATGACGGCCTGCGGCCAGAGTCGTTGCGCCACTTCGACTGTGTTGTCGACTGATGCGCCGTCGACGACGACGATCTCGTCGACCTCGGGCATCCGTTCGGCGACGTAGGGGAGGTTGAGTGCCTCGTTGCGCGTCGGGATCACCACGGTCACCCGTACCGGGACGCCGGCGAGAGCCGGGTCGTCCTCTGACGGTGCGGAGTTCGTCGGACCGTCGTCGGCCGGCGCCGCGGTGCCCGAGAAGTCGAAGTCCTGCTCGAACTCGCTCATGTCGCCGACCGGTGGGGTGGCGACGGCCGGTGCCGCGCCGAGGTCATCAGAAGCGTTGGTCAAGGGAAACCCTCCAAATTAGAGACCGTGCATCTGAGCGGATGTGTTCCGAACCCCCGGCCGGACGATGCAGATGATCGGCTGGTCACAATACTATTCTCTTAGGTAATGCTAGCCTAATGCTCAGGCTATTGTGTGTCTCATTTCACGACAGTGATGCCCCCGGGTGTTCAGCGCGGTCGGGTGCCCGCGTCGTGACGGAAGATCGCATTGTCGCCGTTCTGGTACAGCAACGTCCATTCCGGTGACTCGGACAGCGCCTGTTTGAACAGATCGACCGAGCCCGGCGCGTATTCACCGTAGTACTCGATGGAGCGTTCGGACTGCGTGCTGAACGCCACGATCGTCGGGTGGTCCTGCTGATCGGCACGCCAGTCCAGGAAACCGAGCTGTTCGGCTGTGGGGAAGGAGAATCGGCGTTCGGCGAGGTCGTAACTCAACGGATAGTCGAAGTAGGGATTGGCGAGCGTGAACGCCGCGTAGTCGGCCGTGGTCCGGCTCGGCATGCCGCCCGGCGTCATCATCATGATCCGGGTACCCGGCTCGCTCGACGCCACGAGCGAGTTCATCACGTCGATCTGCGTGCGTGTCTCCGAGACCAGAGGCCACAGTGCGACAAAGGAATACAGGCCGGCGAGGGACGCCATGCACATGCCGGCGGTCGCGACCGCGGCGCCGAGCGAACGCAGCACTCCGCGACGCCACCCGTCGAGCAACGCGACGACGGCGGGGGCGATCAGCAGCGAGCAGCCGAGCAGGCTGTACAGGTAGACGCGGAAGATCGCCTCCCCGCCATAACTCTGGCCGAGCAACAGGCACAGGGCCGAGAACGCGAGGATCACTCGGGTCAGCACGTGCCGTCGGCCGGTGCGCCACGCCCAGATCGCCGCGAGTGCCGCCGTCGCGAACACCCCCGCCGACAACCCGCGGCAGATGAGCGACGTGAACTCCTTGGCGGGCACACCGGCGGCGGTGATGTTGCTCGTCGCGTTCTCCACGGGGTTGCCGCCCGACAGGATTCCGTACGGCGCGACGGCGTCGAAGTTCAACACGAGATAGACGCCCGCGATCGCGATCATCGCGGCGACGGCCCACCACGGCCGGATACGGCGGAAGAACACCAGCAGGGTGGCCGCCCCCAGCAACCAGAACGGGGTGAGCTGGTGCGTGGGGACGGTTGCGGCGAACGGGATGATCGCCAGGACCGCCGTCTGCGGTGCGCCGCGCGACGCGAGGAGCAGGGTGAGCAATCCGAAGGCCAGCAGCAGGGTCCAGGCCTGCGGCGAGAAGTAGTCCTGCCCGACCCAGTTGGTCACCTCGGCGAAGAACACGGCGACGAGGGCCACGCGGCGCCCCTGCCCGAGAACCCGTGCGGCGGAGTACACGATCACGGCCAGCACGAGGTGTACGAACGGGGCGAACACGTGGGCCATGGTCATCGGGTCGAGACCCGTCACCTCGGAGAACCACGCCGACGTCACGAAGAAGGCCGGCCACTGGGCGTAGATGTCGGTGCCGTTGGGCTGGATCAGATCGTACGTGACGATGTAGCGCACGACGCCGATGTGCTTGTAGGTCCAGTCGTAGAGCGGGACCTCGGTGCCGAGCCAGGTCGTGACCCGTGCGACGACGATCGCGGCGCCGATCGCGAGGACCGCCGCAGCGAGCCGTCGGGTGGCGATCGCCCAGACGAATGCGATGGCGGACAACAGGATCGCCGGGATCAGCAGACGTCCGCTGCCCGAGGCGAGCAGGCTGTAGAAGCTCGCGTCGGTGCCGGGGAGCGTCGGCAGGGCGACGGCCCAGACGATCAGCGCGATCGCGACGATGACAGTGGGGGGATTGAGTCCGGGAGCGGTGATGACCGCACGGCCGGTGTGTGCGGCAGCGGTCGGCCAGTGACGGACGTCGGGCCATGCGCCGGTACGTACGTACCAGACTGCGCTGCTACCGGCGGAAGCAAGACAGAGCAGCACGAGGATCGCAGTGGTGTCCCACCGGTAGGACCACATCGCGGTGATCGAGGAGATGGTGGCGGTCGCCATGCCGAGTGTGGGGATCGCAGCGGCGCGGGCGGGCCGCGGGATGCGCACCCAGGTCGCCAGTGCCGCGCCCGGACCGAGCAGCACGAAGGTGATCACCAGGAGGGCCTTGAGCGGAGCGCCGAGGGGCAGCAGTCCGGCGAGACCGACGGTGGCGGCGACGATCGCGAGGTCGGCGGGACGGAAGCGCCTGCGCGGGCGCATCATCCGGTCCGCGGAGACCGGGCCTTGCGGGTCGTCGATGGGTTGTGTGCCGGGTGCAACGATGGTGGCGGTCATGAATGCTGTCCTGCCCGGTGGGTGCTCGCTGGTACCCGACGTGCGCGGGCGCGTCGTCGGCGGCCTTCCCGCCACAGCGCGCTCGGTCCCGCCAGCACCGAGAAGACCTCGACCCGACCCACCGACGGCGGCACACTGCTGAGGAACTCGGGTGGTGGGGCGGCGATCGCGCCGTAGGCGGCACCCGCCCGTGCCACGGCGCGACGACGCCTGCGCAGCACCGAGAACGCGAGTCGGCGGTGTTCGCGGGTCACGGCCACCTTGGTCAACCAGGCGCCCAGCCCGACCCCGTAACCGCGGGCCTGCGACAGGAGTGCGTCGTTGTCGCTGCGGTGCCGATGCCAGATGATCGACGACGGTTCGGTGGCCAGCGAGTGTCCGCCGACCAGCACCCGGAAGAACATGTCGAGATCCTCGCCGCCGCGGGTGCGGGTGCCGGCGCCGAGTCGTTCGTCGAAGGCGCCCAACGCGATCGCGGCATCGCGCCGGATCGCGAAGTTGGCGCCGGTGCCGTAGACGCCGACCTGGAACGGGAAGAGCGGGACGTCCTCGGGGGGAGTGGCCATCGAGTACACGCGCGGTTCGAGGTTGTCGGCCCAGGACACCCGCCAGTCGAAGTAGGCCTGCGGCAGGGTCCGGAGCTCACCGCTGGGTACTGTGCCGCACACGCAGACGACATCGTCGGAACGCGAGAAGCCCAGTGCCAGACCGCGGAGCCATCCGGGATCGGCGACCACGTCGTCGTCGGTGTAGGCGACGAACTCGTGTCGCGCGGCGCGCAGTCCGGCGTTGCGTGCGCTCGACAGCCCGGCCACCGGTTCGACGATCCGGCGCACCCGGTCGTCGGACACCTCGGCGACGACGAGTTCGGTCGCGTCGGTCGTCGGCGCGTTGTCGACGACGATGATCTCGAAGTCGGGGTGGTCGACCAGCAGCAGCGATGCGAGGGCGCCGCGCAGGTGATCCGGGCGCTCCCGGGTGCACAGCACCACCGACATCGGTGGGAGCGGGATGTCGGCGGGAGCGTCGGGGCCGGGAGCGGATCGCGACGGCAGGGGCAGCCGCACGCGTCCGTCGTCGAGCGGTGCCTCGACGAAGTGCACGGGGGCGAGTCCGTCGCGGATGAGGATGCGGGCCCGTCCGAAGCCGTCGGATGCCGGTGCGACGCAGACGGCCTCGGTCATCGTCGGATCGTCACCGGATGAATCGCCGGAACCCGGTTCGGGGTCGGCCGCGAGCTCAGCGATGTCGAGGATGCCGATCCAGGTCGCGCCCGGCCATTCGGGTGCTCCCTCGACGGACATCGCGGGACGGAGGATGTGGTCGGTCACAGCGCGCTCACCCGTACCCAGTCGACGAGCATGGTGGACGGATCGGGTGTCGACTCGTCAGGGGGGCCGGGCCAGTTGCCGCCGACGGCGAGCGTCAGGAGCAGATGGAACGGGGCGTCGAACACCCACTGGGAGTCGGCAGCGAGGTCGGCGGGGGTGACGACGAACAGGGAACTGTCGTCGATGCCGGTCTCGATCCGGCCGGGGGACTTGATCATCCAGTACCGGTGGAACGTGCCCGCGATCGGAGTCGGTGGCGTCCCGGAGGCCGAGACGGTCTGCCCGCGCACCGACGACTCCTGCGGTGCATGGATGCTGCTGTGGAACTCGCCGGCGTCGTTGACGGTCTCGATCACGTCGATCTCTCCGGCCCGCGGCCAGCCGACCTGATCGAGATCGTCGCCGAGGAGCCAGAACGCGGGATGCAGTCCCCGCCCGGCGGGCAGCGAGATGCGCGCCTCGACGCGACCGTAGGTGACCGACTGCTTGCCCGCGGTGCTCAGTCGGGCGCTGGTGATCGTCGTGCCGTCGTAGCGGGCGGTGATGGCGAGGTGCCCGTTGCCGTCGACGCGGACGTTGGCCAGATCGCCGGTGTAGAACTGCATCTCGTCGTTGCCCCAGCCACCACCACCGGTCTGCGCCAGCCATGGTGCCCCGACCGGTCCTGCGGGACCGTCGAATTCGTCGGCGAACAGTGTGCGGCCGACGGACGGATCAGAGCTGGCGTTGCCGAACGGCAGTGCGCACGCGGACAGACACGCGGTCATCGTGAGCGCACCGGCGACGACGCCCCAGGCGGGGCGCGGCGGTCTCATGCGGGACCCGAGGTCGTGGCGAGTTCGGTCGTCTCGGTGTCGTCGCGATCCTCGGCGCGGTGAGTGCCGGTAGGGCGTCGGGTCGGGGCGGACGAGCTCCCGGCGACACCGGCGACCAGTAGCCCGATGAGAATGCCGTAGATGATCGCCCGCTCGGTGCCGCCGCTGCCGAGCCACCCGGTGAGGCCGCCGGCGAAGCAGAAGTAGGCGAGGGTCGCGACGGCGCCGCCGACGGTGAGTGCGCAGCGTGGGGCCGTCGGCAGTCGCGTCGATCCGGACAGACCGATCAGCAGACAGCCCAGTGCGCCGAGGACGTAGAAGACGGTCATCGCGGTGACATGCACCGGGTAGTCGGTCTTCTCGGTGATGCCCCCGGCGACGACGAGTGCGCCGCCGGCGATGACCAGTGCACCACCCGCCGGCTGTGCGACGGAACGCCGGATGAGCCAGGATCCACCGATGACCGCGACGGCCAGGCCGGTGATCACGAACGAGACGTTCATGGCCGGATACAGCGCGCTGCACGGCCAGGTGCCCTGCGGACCGCAGAACGGGATGCCGAGCGGACCGACGGTGTTGGTCCGATAGCCGTATTCACCGCGCCACGTCGCGGATACGACCCATTCGACGGCGAAGTACTGCAGCAGCACGATCGCGCTGATGCGGGCGAGAAGGGGATCTCGCAGGAAGGTGGCGGCTCGGTTCATCGTCGGGAGTCCTCTCGGGGCAGGTCACGCAGGCGGGTGGCGACGGTGCCGACCACGAAACCCGCGGTGGTGGAGGCGAATCCGACGAGGAGCGCCAGCAGCCGCAGTGGTGAGCGCCGGTGGAGCCACAGTCCCGACGTCAACGTCCGGGCGGCATAGGAACGTTCGCTCGACAGTGCCGTCGAGGTGGCGGCGAGGGTGGCGAGCACGGCCTTGGACCGGCCCTCCTGGAAACAGCGGTGCACGAAGTAGCGGACGGTCGCGCGGTCGGCGGTGACCCGATGGCGGACACGGAACGCGGTGTCGCGGACGATCTCGGTGGACGGGAAGTGTTCTCGCAGAGCAATTCCCATCAATGTCTCCTCGCATCCGGCGGGGAAGGCGCCCCGCCGTCCGAGGCGGTGGGAGAAGCCGCCGATAGCGGTGAGCTCGTCGCGTCGTACGGCCATTGCTGCGCCGATCGGGTTGCGGATGGTCGCGCCGTCGGCGGGGAGACCCCGGTAATCGCAGCCGACGACCCACCCGAACTCCGGCGGGAACCACGACGGCACACGATCGTCGTCCCACTGCGCATCGACCGCGCCGCCGACCGCGACGATCTCGGGTCCCGCGAGCCGGGTGCGGATGCCCGAGAGTGCCTGCGGTTCGAGCGCGGCGTCGTCGTCGAGGAACACGACGACGTCACCCCGTGCGGCGGCCAGTCCGGTGTTGCGGGCGCCCGAGAGTCCCCGGGTCTCGTCGTTGGGCACGACGCGGACACCACGGCCGGTGGTGTCGTCGGCGCGCAGTCGCCCGAGGAGTCCGGGGTTGTGGTCGACGACGACGATCGCCTCGTCGGCCGTGCCGATCTGTGCGGTGACACTGTCGATCGCGGCACGCAGCGCATCGATGCGGTCTGTCGTGTAGCAGCAGATGATCACCGACAGGGTGGGTGAGGGAGGCGACGGCGGCACCGTCGGAGCGGGGACAGACACGAGACCACGGAACTTTCGAGCGCAGGAAGTACAACAGATGTGGTTTACAGTAGCGCATCTCTAAGGGGAGGCTTACCTTGCTGAGGGTTGCCTATCAGAATGTGCTCGACGTCACGCCCTGATGACCTGCCTCGCGTGGTCGGTGAGACCGGAGAGGGCCGAGTCGATCCGGTCTCCGTCGAACACCGACGCGTGGAACGCGGCCGTCACGCAGAGTGCATTGTCGCCGGACGTCGCAGACGTCACGGTGATGCCCGCCGGTGAGACCGGATCGCTGACGATGAGCGTCCTGGCCCGGCCGGGGTCGGTGAACGGCGAGTACGTCGTCTGCGGGATGCGACCCACGAACGAGTGCAGCAGATCGGCGCGCGGTGACGTGGCGGTGACGGTCCACGGGCCGTCGGCGTGCAGGTGCGATCGACGGGCCAGGCGCACCTTGGCCGTGCTGACCGCCAGGTTCGCGACCGGTCGTCCCATCCGGGCCGCGGCGGTCATCATCGCCTGCAACTCGCCTGCCCGCGTCGCGGCGTCGACGGGGAACGCCAGCCCGGCCGAGAAGGAGGCGAGCGTCCCCATCGACGCGGGGAGGTAGGGTCGCGCGTCGAACGGGATCGTGACGTCGCGGTTGACCGCGATACCCGCGTGGTCGAGGGCGGCGAGCAGCGCGCATGTGTGGATGACGAACATGCTCACCCCGGGCAGGTGGCGGTCCCGCAGTGAACGCAGTGTGGCGACGTCGTCGTCGGACAGTCGGACCACGCGGGCGTCGGGCGCCGAGCGCTCGATCGTTCGGACGGCGCGGGTGTCCGCCGGCACCGTGGGTAGTCGGCGGCGGTGGAAGCGCAGGAGGTCGACCAGACGTCGAGGGTCGCTGCCGAAGGTCCGGGCCGATGCCGCCAGCAGGCGTGACCCGCGCCGTCGATACGGATCCCAGTGGGCGTCGGTCAGCGGAACCCCGCCCAGCATCACGTCGGCGACGGCCTGGGCGAACGCGACATCGCCCAGGCCGTGGCTGAAATCGATGGCGGTGGTGTCACCGGCGAGGACGACCCGCACCCCGGCGTCGGGCAGTGACCGGACGGTGTCCAGCAGGGTCAGCGGATCCGTGCCCGGGGACAGGCGGGTCACCTGCACGACGGAGTCGCCGATGTCAGATTCTGTTGTCCGCCAACGGCTTTCCGATGCCGACGGAACCAATCCGATGCGGAACTCGGGCCCGGCGGCGGACATCGCCCGCAGTCGTTCGACGGCGACGTCCCGCGATGGGACGGTCATCGGGCCGAACACCGCCGACGAGCGACGGCGACTGTGCTGGAGATCGACTGCGGCGACCCGGACGGACGAGCGGGATGTGCCCGCCGCGGCGTGCGCGGCCGCAGAGAGGATGCTCATGATGATCGCTGACCAGCGTAGCAAAGGGAGACCTTACTACAGTGCGCGCCCAATTCACCCTCCGTTCACCTGGTGTCGGCAGACCGTCCACCAGCCCGGCCTAGCGTCTCAATTCGGACACCCCGGAGTGCCGGGGTCATCGATCGAAAGGCAACGTGACGCGGTGAAAATCTATCGGAATGGCGCGATGGCAGCAGTGTCGACCATCGCAGCGGTGGCCCTGCTCAGTGCGTGCGGTGGCGGTGGGGAGAGCCAGACCGTGAGCGGCGAGGGGTCGACCGCACAGCAGAAGGCGATGGAGCACTTCAGCCAGGTGCTGACCGACAACTCCGACATCGTTCTCGACTACACCGGCAGTGGCTCCGGCGACGGCATCAAGAAGTTCATCGCGGGCGACGTCGACTTCGCCGGATCGGATTCTGCCCTCAAGGGAGACGAGATCACCCAGGCCAAGGAGCGCTGCAACGGCAACGACGCATGGCATCTGCCGCTCGTCGCGGGCCCGGTCGCGATCGCCTACAACGTCGAGGGCGTCGACAAGCTCAACCTCAACCCGACCGTTCTCGCGGGCATCTTCGACTCGAAGATCACCACGTGGAACGACCCGGCGATCGCCGCACTGAACCCGGGCGTGACCCTTCCGGCCGAGAACATCGTCCCGGTCCACCGCAGCGACAGCTCGGGCACCACCGACAACTTCCAGCGCTTCCTGCAGGCCTCGGCTCCCCAGGCGTGGCCGTATGAGCACAGCAAGGAGTTCCAGGGCAAGGGTGGCTCGGGTGCCGCCAAGTCCACCGGCGTCGGTGACACGGTGAAGAAGACCCCGGGCTCGATCACCTATGTCGAGTGGGGCTTCGCGACCGAGAACGACCTCGGCGTCGCCGCCGTCGACTTCGGTGCCGGACCGGTCCAGCTGACCAACGAGACCGCGGGCAAGGCGCTCGACACCGTCACGTTCAAGACCCCGGGCAGCAAGGATCTCGTCGTCGACACCGACTCGCTGTACGCGTCGAAGGAAGCGGGCTCCTACCCGCTGCTGCTGACCCCCTACTCGATCGTCTGCTCGGCCGGCTACGCCGACGAGGCGACCTCGAACACGCTGAAGTCGGCGTTCACCGAGATCCTCAATCAGGGCCAGGACGGCCTCGCCGAGATCGGCTACGTCGCACTTCCGCAGGGCTTCAAGACCACCCTGCAGGGCAGTGTCGACGCACTCGGCCAGGGCTCGGGCGGCTCGAACTCCCAGTGACCACCTGATCGATGTCGCGGGGCCGCCATCTTTTGCGGCCCCGCGACATCGGTTGACAGACTGATACCTGACGATCACGGGAAGTGACCGGCATGACCAGAGCCGAACCAGAAGGACGCATGACCTCTCTCAGCGAGCAGCAGGGTGAACACCCCGGTGACCCGACGCTGCCCGGGGGCCCCACCGAACCCGGAGGCGACACCGAGGGTCTGCGGTCGGGCAAGAGCAGTCGACTCGGCGACCAGATCTTCCGGACCCTCTCGGTGGGTTCGGGCATCCTCGTCTCCGTCATCATCGCGCTGATCGCACTGTTCCTGCTGGCGCAGGCGATCCCCTCACTCGCGAAGAACACCGCGAACTTCTTCACCTATCAGGGCGAGTGGATCACCACCGGGACCGAGCTGAAGTTCGGTATCCCGCAGCTGTTCTACGCAACCGTGGTGGTCTCGGTGATCGCGCTGATCCTTGCCATGCCGATCGCGCTCGGCATCTCGATCTTCCTCACCGAGTACGCGCCGAAGCGGCTCGTCGGACCGATCACCTACACCGTCGACCTGCTGGCCGCGGTGCCCTCGATCGTCTACGGACTGTGGGGCATCCTCGTGCTCGGACCGGCGCTGGTCCCCGTCAACGAATGGCTCGTCGGCAACCTCGGCTTCCTGCCGTTCTTCTCCGAGCCCACCCAGGTCGCCAACATGTCCACCGGCGGCACGCTCCTGACCGCCGGCATCGTGCTGGCGGTGATGATCCTGCCGATCATCACCGCGGTCACCCGCGAGGTCTTCATCCAGACGCCGAAGGGGCAGCGTGAGGCCGCCCTCGCGCTCGGGGCGACGAAGTGGGAGGTCGTCCGCGTCGCCGTGCTGCCGTTCGGTTTCTCCGGTTACATCAGCGGTTCGATGCTCGGCCTCGGTCGCGCGCTCGGTGAGACGATGGCGCTGCTGCTGATCATCTCGACCGCCGGGCCGATGAACTTCAACCTGATGGAGAGCGGCGAGACGTTCGCGACGAAGATCGCCAACAACGCGGCCGAGTTCGACTCGCCCGCCAAGACCGGTGCGTACATCTCGGCCGGCCTCACCCTCTTCGTGCTGACCTTCCTCGTCAACGCCGCCGCCCGCGCGGTGGTCACCGGAAAGAAGAAGTGACATGTCCGTGACCACAGAGAATCCGGGCGCCGACCCGGTCAAGACCCGCCCGGCCGGATTCATCCCGCTCTCCCCCCGACGCAAGATCGGCAACAGCGCGGCCGGTGTGCTGGTCACCCTCGCCCTGCTGATCGCCTTGGTGCCGCTCTTCTGGCTGGTCATCACGCTCGTTGTGCGGGGTATCGAACCGATCCTCGATCCGGACTGGTGGTTCCGCGCCGAACGGTACGGCGGCGCTGCCAACGCCATCGTCGGCACGCTGATCCAGACCGCCCTGGCCGCGGTCATCTCGGTGCCGCTGGGCATCTTCGTCGCGATCTACCTGGTGGAGTACAGCAACCGGAAGTCGCTACTGGCCCGGACCACCACCTTCATGGTCGACATCCTCTCCGGTGTGCCGTCGATCGTCGCCGCGCTGTTCGTCTACGCGGTGTGGCGCACCACGCTGGGGCTGCCCCGATCCGGATTCGTCGTCGCGATCGCGCTCGTGCTGCTCATGGTGCCGCTCGTGGTCCGTGCGACCGAGGAGATGCTGAAGATCGTCCCGCAGGATCTGCGCGAGGCGTCCTACGCCCTGGGTATCCCGAAGTGGAAGACGATCGCGCGGATCGTGTTGCCGACGGCCATGTCCGGCATCATCACCGGCGTCATGCTCGCGATCGCCCGCGTGATGGGCGAATCAGCGCCGGTGCTGATCCTGGTCGGCGCGACCCGGGCGATGAACTGGAATCCCTTCGATGGGAACCAGGAGTCGTTGCCGCTCATGATGGTTCAGCAGTACAACAACGGGCCCAGTGCCTTCGACACGGTGTGGGGTGCGGCGCTCACCCTCGTCATCCTCGTCGCGATCATCTACTTCGGCGCCAAGGTCGTATCCAAGGTATTCGCCCCCAAGGGCTGAACCACGCGACCTCGACGACCCCGACCACTTCTCGAAACACGAACGGACAGATCATGGCCAAGCGCCTCGACATCAAAGACCTGAACATCTATTACGGCGACTTCCATGCGGTGAAGGACGTGAGCCTCGAGGTTCCGCCGCGCTGCATCACCGCCTTCATCGGTCCATCCGGCTGCGGCAAGTCGACGGTGCTGCGGACCCTCAACCGCATGCACGAGGTCACCCCTGGCGCCTACGCGCAGGGCAAGGTGCTTCTCGACGGTGAGGACATCTACGCCAAGGGCATCGACCCGGTGAGCGTGCGGTCGACCATCGGCATGGTCTTCCAGCGCCCCAATCCGTTCCCGACGATGTCGATCCGCGACAACGTCGTCGCCGGCCTGAAACTGCAGGGCGTCCGCAGCAAGTCGCAGCTCGACGATGTCGCGGAGCGCAGCCTCAAGGGTGCGAACCTGTGGGAAGAGGTCAAGGACCGTCTCGACAAGCCTGGTGGCGGTCTCTCCGGCGGTCAGCAGCAGCGTCTGTGCATCGCCCGCGCCATCGCGGTGTCGCCGGACGTGCTGCTGATGGACGAGCCGTGCTCCGCGCTCGACCCGATCTCGACGCTGGCGATCGAGGACCTGATGGGTGAGCTCAAGAAGGAGTACACCATCGTGATCGTCACCCACAACATGCAGCAGGCAGCCCGCGTCAGCGATCAGACCGCGTTCTTCAACCTCGAGGGCGTCGGCCAGCCGGGTCAGCTCGTCGAGATCAACGACACGGAGACGATGTTCTCCAACCCCGTCAAGAAGGAGACCGAGGACTACATCTCGGGACGCTTCGGCTGATCAGGCGGCAGCTCGTCTGAGCCACGTCACGGCATTCGCGCCGGGAGTCGAGTCATCGGCTCCCGGCGTTGTTGCTGTCGCCGGCAGCTCACATGTTGATCAGCAGGATCACCAGCAACGCGATCAGCGACAGGGTGACCCCGCCGTAGACGATGATCTGCCGACGGTGCGCCGCGGCGGCGTGCTCCTCGTCGGTGACGGCGTTGAAATCTGGTTCCGCAGAATAGTGCTGACCCATGTCGCCACCCTAACGCGCTGTCGGGCGCACGGAGAAATCCGTCACACTTTCCGGTGAGCACCATCTCACCGTCGTCGTGGGTGCGGCTCGGGTCGCAGAGCCGACGAGACCCGGTGTGGCTCATGGCCTCACCGGGTCTCGCAGGATGCTCGACAGCGCGGTCGGTCAGGAGACCTCCGAATACTGTTCGGGCGTCTGACCGGTGGCCTGGAAGACGACACGGCGGCCGATCAGCACCGCGTGATCGGCGAAGCGCTCGTAATAGCGGCCGAGAAGCGTGACGTCGACGGCGGCGGCCACCCCGTGGCTCCACTCGCGGTCCATCAGCACCGTGAACAGGTGCCGATGCAGATCGTCCATCGCGTCGTCGTCCTCTTGCAGGCGGAGCGCATCCTCGGGATTCTGCGTGGTGAGGACCTCGCGGGCGGTACCGGCGAGCGCGACCGCCAAACGACCCATCTCGGCAAAGTAGCCGTTGACCTCTTCCGGGAGTGCCTTGGCCGGGTGGCGACGCCGGGCGACCTTGGCCACGTGCAGGGCGAGTGCGCCCATACGGTCGACGTCGGCGACGATCTGAAAGCCGCTGACGATCCCGCGCAGGTCGCCGGCGACAGGTGCCTGCCGCGCGAGCAGTGCGAAGGCGCGTTCTTCGGCACGCGCGGAGAGTTCGTTCATCCGGTCGTTGTCGGTGATGACCTCTTCGGCGACGGCGAGGTCGGCCTGCAGCAGGGCCTGGGTGGCCCGCGCCATGGCCGCGCCGGCGAGATCGCACATCTCGCCGAGGATGGTGTTGAGCGCTTCGAGCTGCTCATGGTAGGCGGTACGCATGTATCCAGGGTACTGTCACCTGCCCGGATTCCCGGCCTTGACCGGATGAACTCCCCGTGAACGGCCGGTACCCCCGGGTATCCACCGGTCGGTGCAGGTCAGAGGGTAGGCCGGTCAGGAGCAGGTCGTGTCGCCGGCATTGGTGACCGCGAGATCGTTCGGCAACGTCGACGTGCTGCTGGAGGGCGGGAGCTGTCCGACCGAGATCGTGCTACCCGAGGCCGGGGTGGCGTTCATCGACCCGTCGAAGTTCTTGCCGACGATGACCTCGACACCCGACTTCACGTTCCGGTCGAGCTGGATCGAGGCGCCGGGGAACATCGCGGCCAGGGTCGCGGCGGAGTCCTGCTCACCCGTGCCGTAGCGGATGACCGTGTCATCGCGGTTCTCCGAGGCGTCGGCGACCCCGCGGACATCGAAGCCCATCGGAACCAGCTGATCGGAGAGCTCGGAGGCGGCACCGGTCCGGCCGGAACCGTTGAGCACCCGGACGCCGACGTTGCCGGGATCCTGGGCCGTCGCCGACAGTCGGGTGGGCGTCGACGACGAGGTCGGGCTCGACGAACTGCTCGACTTCGAGGTGCTCGAGCCGGCTGCCTGCTTCTTGGCCTTCTCGCCGGGCAGCGGGTCGTCGTCGATGATCGCGTTGAAGATCGCGTTGATGTCGTCGGTGCGGGGGATCTCGTTGTTCTGCCCGTCGGTGGACGTGCCCGACGTCGGGACCGTCACGAACGTCACCCGGCCGGCCTCGATGCCCTGCATGGATTCGGCCAGATTGAGCAGCGACTGCGTGTTGACGCCGTCGACGAAGCTGTACTGGATGAATGTGTTGACGATGCTGTTGAGCTTGTTCGGGTTCGACAACACGTTCCCGGACAGCGTCGATCGCAGCAGCGACGACATGAACAGCTGCTGGCGTTTGATGCGCCCGTAGTCGCCGTTGCCCTCCGACGCGATGTTGCGTGCGCGGACGTAATTCAATGCGCGACGGCCGGTGAGCTTCTGCTCGCCCGGTTTCCGCAGGATCTGGCCGAGTTCGTAATCGTAGAGCGGGGTGGGTGAGCAGACCTGTACACCGCCGACGGCCTTGACGACCTTCTCGAAACCGAAGAAGTCCATCGCGATGAAACGGTTGATGTTGAGGCCGCTCATCTGGGTGATGACACTGACGAGGCACTTGGGCCCGCCATCGGCGTAGACACTGTTCAGCTTGACGCCGCCGGCGGCGGGCAGTGCGGCGCCGTAGCTGCCGGCATTGTTGTCCCATTGCTGGCAGTCGGGTCGGTCCACCTGCAGGTCACGCGGGAAGGAGACGGCGACGACACGACTGCGGTTGGCCGGGATGTTCACGAGGATGACCGTGTCCGAGCGCGCGCCCTCGGCGTCGGCGGTCGTGCCGGCGCCGACCTTGGAGTTCTGGCCCGTGCGGGTGTCCGTGCCGACGATGAGGTAGTTCTCGTCGCCGTACTGGGCGTCCTTCTTGCGGATGTTGGAGTCTTCGGGGTTTACCGCGTTGATCGTCTTCCAGCTACCGTTGACCGACTTCATGTAGCCCCAGACGAAACCGGTGCCGACCAGGGCCATCACGCAGGCGACGGCGACCATGATGCGTCCGCCGGTCGTGACGTTGCGGCTCAGGGCGCGACGACGGTCGGCGTCGGTGGCCGGGTGACGACGCGGGCGTGAGCGCGGCGGGATGGTGTCGGAGAGATCCGGGGTCGGTTGCAGCGGCCGGGCACGGCTGCCCTGCCCGCGCGACTCCTCGGTGACCCGCTGACGTGTCGCGTCATCGGAGAGATCGACGTCGACGTCGCCGGGACGGACCGTCGGGATCTTCTGGGTGACCTCGTTCTCGTTGGGGAAGCGGGTCAGGTCGCCGAACCGGTGGACCGTGGTCGGGTCGTCGTCGGCGGGTGGCTGCGGCGCGGCCGGACCGGCGGGGGCAACGTCGCCGCCGGCGTTCATCTGCTCCATCAGCTCACGGACGGTGAGCCGGGTGCGGCCGCGGACATAGCGGTCGGTGGCGCGCGGCTCGTGCAGTGCGCCGTGCGCGGGGCTGTCGTTGGTGGGGGCCTGTCCGTAACGCTGCGAGAAGTCGTTGGCGCCGGCGGACCGGTTGGCGCGCCGGCTGCGACGCGGCGTGCTGCCGTCGTCGGCCGGTTCGTCCGGTCCTGCATTCCTACGACTCAACGTGGTCTTCCCCTCGACCTGACCTGGCTGTGGTCGGTGATCTCGATGTGGCGGTCAGCCGTTCGTGAAGCACCAGAACGCGGGCCCCGCACGTGCGAGGCCTCGGGTCATAGTACTGATTGCACCTGAGAACGTGTCTCAGCCACCACGTGACTTGACCGAACTGTGAGGTCAGCCGCCCGAATGCATGATCTCGGCGCCCGCCGGGACGACGTCCTCATACGGATCGTCGAGCCACCCGTCGGGCAGCGCGACCTTGGCCGGCGATCCCTGGCGACCGCGCGGCCCGTGGCCGTCCTCGGGGAACTCGGCGTCGGCGGGCAGGGTGTCGACGAGGTCGCGGAGTTCGTCAAGGGTGCTGACCAGCGCCAACCGGTTGCGGAGGTCCGATCCGGCGGGGAAGCCGCGGAGGTACCACGCGACATGCTTGCGGATCTCCCGCATGCCCTTGTCCTCACCGTGGTGTGCGGCGAGCAACTCGCCGTGACGCACGATGATCGCCGACACCTCGCCGAGGTTCGGGGCGGCGGGGGAGTCGAATCCGTTGATTTCGGCGGCGAGTTCGGCGAACAGCCATGGGCGGCCCAGGCAGCCACGGCCGATGACGACACCGTCGCAACCGGTGCGCTGCATCATGGTGATGGCGTCCGCCGGCTCGAAGATGTCGCCGTTGCCGAGCACCGGGACGTCTGTCACGTGCTCCTTGAGACGCGAGATCTCGTCCCAGTCGGCGGTGCCCGAGTAACGCTGCGACGCGGTCCGGGCGTGCAGCGCGACGGCCTGCGCACCCTCGGCCGCAGCGATCCGCCCGGCGTCGAGGTGGGTGTGGTGATCGTCGTCGATGCCGATCCGGAACTTGACCGTCACCGGGATCGAGGTGCCCTCGGTCGCGCGGACCGCGGCCGCGACGATGCGTTGGAAGAGCTTGCGCTTGTAGGGAATCGCCGATCCGCCGCCCTTGCGGGTGACCTTGGGGACCGGGCATCCGAAGTTCATGTCGATGTGATCGGCGAGATTCTCGTCGACGATCATCTTCGCCGCCGCGTACGTGTTCTCCGGGTCGACCGTGTACAACTGCATCGACCGCGGGTTCTCGTCCGGACCGAACGTGGTCATGTGCATCGTGACGGGATGGCGTTCGACGAGGGCCCGCGCCGTCACCATCTCGCAGACGTACAGTCCGGAGACGGTCCCGGTGCGCTCGAGTTCGAGCTCGCGGCACAGGGTTCGGAACGCGACGTTCGTGACACCGGCCATCGGTGCAAGCACCACGGGACTGGCCAGCTCGACCGATCCGATGCGGAGAGCGGCACGGTCTGCGGGCAGCAGCGAACCGGCGCCCTCGGTGTCCGAAGGCGCCGGCCGGCTGATCGTGCTCGTGCTCAGGATGCCTGCTGCTCCCGCTTCTTGGCCTCGCGGGCGAGTGAACGGTCGCGCATCTCCTCGAAGCGGATGGTGTCCTTCTCGAGCTGCTCGAGGAAGGCGCCGAGCTCCTCACGGGTCTGCTCGCCCTCGCTGGTGAAGTCCTCGCGCTCGAAGACCTTCCACTTGCGCAGCACGGGCATGATGACCTCTTCGAGGTGCTGGCGGAGGTCGTAGATGCCGTGCTTGGCCATCAGGACGCCGTTGCGCCGGAAGTTCGGCATCCCGGCGCCGGGCATCTGGAAGTTGGTGACGATGTCGGTGACCGCGCGCAGCGTCTGGTCCGGCGAGATGTCCATGCCGGCGCCGCAGATGTTGCGGTAGAAGATCATGTGCAGGTTCTCGTCGGCGGCGATGCGCTGCAGCATGCGGTCGGCGATGGGGTCGTTGCACGCCTTGCCGGTGTTGCGGTGGCTGACGCGGGTGGCGAGCTCCTGGAAAGTCACATACGCGACAGAGTGCAGGAGGCCGAGCTCGTCGGCGTAGTCCTCGAGTTCGTCGGTGCGTCCGGCGGCGGCCAGCATCGGGTCGTACCCGTTGGTCATGTGGATCATCCGCGCCTCTTCGAGGGCGACGGGATCCACGCCGCGGGTGACGACGAGGTAGTCGCGCATCACGATGCCGTGCCGGTTCTCCTCGGCGGTCCAGCGACCGACCCAGTGCCCCCACGCCGAATCCATCGAGAAGTTCTCGGCGATGACGCGGTGATAGGACGGCAGGTTGTCCTCGGTGAGCAGGTTGGTCACCATGGCGGCCTTGGCGACCTCGCCGAGCTGAGACTGCTCGGGGTCGTAGTCCACACCGCCGAGAGCGGCGAAGTTCTGGCCCTCGTCCCACGGGACGTAGTCGTGCGGGTTCCAGTCCTTGGCGATCTTCAGGTGCCGATTGACGTTGTCCTCGGCAACCGGCGCCAGCTCCTTGAGGAGTTCAAGCTGAGTAAGCTTGCGTGCCATTGTTTCCTCCGAATGGTGGTGGTCCGCATGTGCGTGTCCGTTCTGACCGGTGTCTCGGCGCGGGACTCGCATGGTGATCAGTGGTCCAGGGTACGACACCCTCCCAGGTCGGCCCAAGTCCGTACTTACGCCATCGTAACCACGCCTGGGCGTCGTTACAGTTCGCTCGCGTGGCGCCGGTCACGGTCGGATCGTGCCCGGTGAGCCCGTGCGCGCCCGACCGATCATGGCCGATCAGGGCACCTGTGCGCAGCTCGTCGACGCGGATTCACAGCCGATTCGCAGGCCGGCGGCGCACCGCCCGTTGCCGACGAATCCCCCCTCACCCGACGTCGACGTCGCTAGGAACGTCGGGCGAACATGGCCCCGAAGGTCTCCATCCAACGGGCCGCGTCGTCGTCGAGGGTACCGAGTTCGGAGGCCTTTTCACACCACCTCATGGCCGCCTGTCCGAACTCCATGGGGTTGTAGACGTCCTCCTCGCGGCTCCACCGGCCGTCCCCGGCATAGGTGAGGATGGTGATGTTGGTGGCGGTGATCATCGTGCCGTCGCCGGGGTCGCGCATCGGGTTGTCCACCTCGCAGATCACCCGGCCGGTCGGCGCGTCGACGACGTGCCAGAGCGACGGGTATCCGGTCATGTGGCTGCCGGGGAAGGCGGTCATCGTCTTCCAGATCCACCGGCGGATCTCCTCGCGACCCGACATCGTGCCGAGCGCGTGCTCGATGTAGTCGGCGTCCTCGGTGAACAGTTCGGCGAATCGGTCCCAGTCACGGGTCTGGGCGATCTCGGCCACGGTCTTCTGGAAGCCGCGGAAGGCGTCGTCGAGCTCGGCGGCGGTGAATGTGTTCATCGAGCTGAAGCATACTGGAACGTGTTCTAGAAATGCTGTTCGTGACCGAACTGATGGACGTTCGCATGCGGCACGCCGTTCCGCGGGTGCATCATGGTCACGCCGGGCCGCGGCGGTCTGGTCGGCGAGGGGTGGAGGGTGCGATGCAGCGGCTGAGTGGACTCGATGCGTCCTTCCTCTATCTGGAGACGCGGTCCCAGCTGATGCAGGTCATCGGGCTCATGGAACTCGACCCGAGCACCGTGCCCGGCGGCTACAGCTTCCCGCGGCTGCGCGAAGAACTCGAACGGCGGATCTCGGCGATGCCGGCGTTTCGGCGCAAGCTCGACAACTCTCTGCTCAACATCGATCACCCGGTGTGGATCGAGGACGCCGACTTCGACATCGAACGCCACGTCCACCGGGTGGCCGTCCCGGCACCCGGTGGTGAGATCGAGGTCGCCGAACTGTGCGGTCATCTGGCCGGCCAGACCCTCGACCGCGGCAAACCGCTGTGGGAGCTGTGGATCATCGAGGGGATGTCCGACGGCAAGGTCGCCGCGATGCTGCGGATGCACCATGCCTCGACCGACGGCGTGACCAGCGCCGAGATGCTGGCCCAGATGTGCACGCTGACGCCGGAGTCCCCCGACCTCGACAGCGACAAGATGGCGGAGACGGCCGGACCGTCGTCGCGGACGACGATGGCGGTGACCGGGGCACTCAACTACTTCGTGCAGCGGCCGATCGCGATGGCGAAGCTCGTACCCGGCACGGTCGGCGTGCCGGTCGGATGGTTGCGGCGCAGCCGGTCCAACTCGGCCATGCCGGCACCCTTCCAGGCGCCGCGGACGCGGTTCAACGCGCCGATCACCCCACACCGCTCGATCGCGCTGACCCAGCTGTCACTCGAGGACATCAAGCGGGTGAAGAACCGCTTCGGGGTCAAGATCAACGACGTCGTGCTCGCCATCACCGGCGGTGCGCTGCGCACCTACCTGCAGTCGCACGACGAACTGCCCGAACAGCCACTGGTCGCGATGGTGCCGGTGTCGGTGCACGGTGCGGACGAGAGCGCGCTGGTCACCGGTGGCACCAACAAGGTCACCGGCATGTTCACCCGTCTGCCCTCCGACCTCGACGACCCGGTCGAGCGGATCGAACGCGCCGCGTCGATGACGCGGACGTCGAAGGAACACCACGCCGAGATCGACGCCAACATGTTGCGTGGCTGGGCGCAGTTCGCGCCGGGCACGACGATGTCCACACTGATGAAGCTGTACGGCGACCGACGCCTGGCGATGAGTCATCCGCCGATCTTCAACGTGCTCGTGTCCAACGTGCCCGGGCCGGACTTCCCGCTCTACTTCCTCGGGGCGAGGGTCGCGTCGGTCTATCCGCTCGGGCCGATCTTCCACGGCCTGGGGCTCAACATCACCGTGTTCTCCGCCGACGGCCACCTCAATGTCGGCATCGTCGCCTGCACCGATCAGACCCCTGACGTCTGGGCGATCGCGCATGCCTTCGACGAGGAGCTCAAGCAACTCCTCGAACAGTGCGACTGACGGGACCGGTCAGAAACTCTCGAGCCACGCGCGGCTGCTCGCGTCGCTCGGCGACCGCCAGTCGCCGCGCGGCGACAGCGACCCACCGGAACCGACCTTCGGACCGTTGGGCATCGCGCTGCGCTTGAACTGATTGCTCATGAATCGCTTCAGGAACACCCGCAGCCACCGATCGATCGTCTCGGGCTCGTACTGGTTGCGCCGCTGCGTCACGATCAATTCCGACCACGCCCCACGTTCGCGATCGCCCCAGGCCGCCGACGCCAGATAGGCCACCTTCGCCGGGCGATAGCCGAAGCGGGTCAGGTGATAGAGGAAGAAGTCGTGCAGCTCGTACGGGCCGACAGTGTCCTCGGTGCTCTGGATGGCACCGTCGTCGCCGGCCGGGACCAGCTCCGGCGAGATGACGTCGTCGAGGATCTCGGCGAGGACGTCGGTCGTCTCCTGCGCGTAGGCGCTCGTGGTGATCATCCACCGGATCAGATGCTGGATCAGGGTTTTCGGCACGGAGGAGTTCACGTTGTAGTGCGACATCTGGTCGCCGACGCCGTAGGTGCACCAGCCGAGCGCGAGTTCGGACAGGTCTCCGGTGCCGAGCACGATGGCGCCGTGATGGTTGGCCAGCCGGAACAGGTGTGACGTGCGTTCGCCTGCCTGCACGTTCTCGAAGGTGACGTCGTAGACCTTCTCGCCGTCGGCGTACGGGTGGCCGAGATCGGTCAGCATCTGCTCGCACGAGGGACGGATGTCGATCTCCGCGCCGGTGACACCCAGGGTGTCCATCAGGACGTGCGCCCGCCGTAATGTCGCTGTGCCGGTGCCGAACCCGGGCATGGTGTAGGCGAGGATGTTCTCGCGCGGCAGACCCAGACGGTCGAAGGTGTCGACGGCCACGAGCAGGGCCAGTGTCGAGTCGAGTCCCCCGGAGACGCCGATGACGATCTTCTCGATGCCGGTGGCGCGCAGGCGGGCCGCAAGGCCCTGCACCTGGATGTTGCCCACCTCGCGGCAGCGTGCGTCGCGGTCGGCGGAGTCGGCGGGCACGAACGGGAATCGCGCCACCTGACGCCGGAGTTCGTCGTCGACCGAGTCGGTGGAACCCAGGGTGAATCTGATGCGGCGCAACGGCTTCAGCGCATCCGCGTGATCACCCACCTGGTCGCGCAGGCTGATCATCCGCATCCGCTCCTGCCGTAGGCGATCGAGATCGATGTCGGCGGTGATGGTCTGCTCGTCCATCGAGAACAGTTCCGAGCGTGCCAGCAGTGTGCCGTTCTCGGTGATGAGTGCGTCGCCGTCCCAGGAGAGGTCGGTGGTGGACTCGCCGAATCCTGCGGCCACATACACGTGCGCCGCGACACAGCGTGCGGAATGGGCCTGGCACAACGACTTGCGGTATCCCTCCTTGCCGACGGTGACCGGACTGCCGGAGAGGTTGACCAGTACGGTGGCGCCGGCGAGCGACGCCCAGGTGCTCGGCGGGATCGGCACCCAGCCGTCCTCGCAGATCTCGACGTGGACGGCGAAGCCGGCGAGGTCGGTGGCCTCGAAGATCAGATCCGCCCCGAACGGGACCTCGCGGCCCAGCACGGTCGCGGTCGCCACGGGGGCGTCACGGGCGGCGGCGAAGAAGCGCTGCTCGTAGAACTCCCGGTAGTTCGGCAGATACGACTTCGGGACGACGCCGAGGATCTCACCGTCGTGGACGACCGCGGCACAGTTGTAGATGCCGTCGCCGACCACGAGGGGCAGACCGACCGCGATGAGCGGACGCACACCGACGCTCGCCTCGACGACGGTTGCCAGACCCGCCAGGCACGCGTCGATGACAGCGTCCTGGTGGAACAGGTCGTCGATGCTGTACCCGCACAGCCCGAGTTCGGGAAACACGACCAGTGCGGCGCCGTCGTCGGCGGCGCGGCGCAGAAGCGTGACCGTGCGTTCGGCGTTGGTGGCGGGGTCGGCGATCGAGACGACCGGAACGGCCCCGGTGACCCGTGCGAATCCGTGATCGTAGACAGACACTCCTCGAGCCTAGTGGGTCACAACCCCAGATCCTTCGCGATGATCGTCTTCATCACCTCGTTGGTGCCGCCGTAGATCCGCCGACACCCGGGTGTCGGCGTACAGGCGCGCGATCGGGTACTCGAGGATGTAGCCGTAGCCGCCGTGCAACTGCAGGCATTTGTCGATGACACGGCCGGCGGTGTCGGTCGCGAACAACGTGACCCGCGCGGCGTCGGGCACCGTCAGTTCGCCGGCGTTGTGCAGTTCGAGTGCGCGGTCGACGAACTGCCGGATCGCCTCCACCTCGGCGGAGCATTCGGCCAGCACGAACTTGGTGTTCTGGAACGACGCGACGGGCTTGCCGAAGACGTCGCGCTCCTTGGTGTGGGCGAGCGCATGCTGCACCGCCGCAGCGGCCGTCGCCGACGCCCCGATCGCGATGGTCAGCCGTTCCTGCGCCAGGTTGTGGGTGAGATAGGTGACACCCTCGCCCTCGTCGCCGAGGCGATCCTCGACGGACACCTTCACCGAGCTGAACGACAGTTCGGCGGTGTCGGAGGCCCTGAGTCCGATCTTCTCCAGTGTGCGTCCGACGGTGTAGCCCTCGGAGGTGGTGTCGACGACGAGGATCGAGAGGCCCGCGCGTCGGTTCTGCGCGTCGTACGGGGAGGTGCGGCAGACGACGAGCACCCGGTCCGCGAGCGCACCGCCGGTGATGAACGTCTTCGCGCCGTCGAGGATGTCGTGGCTGCCGTCCTCCGAGAGCTTCGCCGTGGTGGAGATGTTCGCGAGATCCGAACCGGTGCCCGGCTCGGTCATCGCGATCGCGAACATGATGTCGCCGGAACAGAATCCGGGCAGCCACCGCTGCTTCTGTTCCTCGGTGGCATGCTCGAGCAGGTAGGGCAGGATCAGGTTGGAGGGCACCGAGTCGCTGCCGAAGGTGACTCCGGCTGCCGACGTCTCCTCGGCGATGACCATCGAGTAGGTGAAGTCGTCGGCGCCGCCACCGCCGAACTCCTCCGGCGCCTCGATGCCGAGCACACCCAGATCGCCGAGCCGGTTGTAGAACTCGCGCGCCGGGTGGCCCTGCTTCTCCCAGTCGTGGTGCTGCGGGACGACCTCCTTGGCGATGAAGTCGCGGACGGTCTTGCGGAAGGCGTGGTGGTCCTGTGGTCCTCGGTGAACACGGTGCGCTGCATGGATTTTCCCCTCGGTTCTCAGTTCTCGCGGTACTCGCGGAGCAGTCCGCGGCTGATGATCTGTTTCTGGATCTCGCTGGTTCCCTCGCCGATCAGCAGGAACGGCGCCTCGCGCATCAGTCGTTCGATCTCGAATTCCTTCGAGTAGCCGTAGCCGCCGTGGATCCGGAAGCTGGCCTGGGTGACCTCCGAGCAGTATTCGCTGCACAGGTATTTGGCCATGCCGGCGGCGACGTCGTTGCGTTCGCCGGAGTCCTTGAGGCGTGCGGCGTTGACCATCATCAGGTGGGCGGCCTCGACCTTGGTGGCCATCTCTGCGAGACTGAACGCGACGGCCTGGTGTTCGGCGATCGGTTTGCCGAATGTGCTGCGCTGCTGGGCATATCGCGCGGCCAACTCAAAGGCGCGCTGTGCGACGCCGCACGCGCGGGCCGACACGTTGACCCGGCCGACCTCGACGCCGTCCATCATGTGTGCGAATCCCTTGCCGGGGGAGCCGCCGAGGATGTCGGAGGCCGGCGCGCGGTGCCCGTCGAAGATCAGTTCGGTGGTGTCGATGCCCTTGTAGCCCATCTTGTCCAGCTTGCGCGGGATCGTCAGTCCCGGCAGCACCTCGCCGAATCCGGCGGGCTTCTCGATGAGGAAGGTGGTCAGGTTCTTGTGCGGTTTGTCGTGGCCCTCCTCGGTGCGTACCAGGGCGGCGACGAGAGTGGAACTCGCGCCGTTGGTCAGCCACATCTTCTGTCCGGTGATGGAGTAGTCGTCGTCGCCGGTGCGCTTGGCCGTGGTCGTGATCGCGGCGACGTCGGAACCCAGGTCGGGTTCGGACATGGAGAACGCGCCGCGGACCTCTCCGGTCGCCATGCGCGGCAGGAAACGCTGCTTCTGCTCGTCGGTGCCGTGCTGACGGATCATGTAGGCGACGATGAAGTGGGTGTTGATCACCCCGGATACGCTCATCCAGCCGCGGGCCAGCTCCTCGACGCACAGCGCGTAGGTGAGCAGGGATTCGCCGAGGCCGCCGTACTCCTCGGGGATCATCAGCCCGAACAGTCCCATCTCCCGCATTCCGTCGACGATCTCCTGCGGATACGAATCGGTGTGCTCGAGTTCCTGGGCGTTCGGGATGATCTGCTTGTCGACGAACCGTCGCACGTTCGCAAGGATCTCGGTCTGGATCTCGGTCAGGCCGAGGGTCTGGGCGAGGCGGGTCATCTGCGACCTCCTTCTTCCGCTGCCGCAGGTGGGCAGGTGCGCACGGGGTGGTCCGGTGTCGACGGACGCCGACACCGGTGAACTCTCAGCATGCCCGTCCGACCGACGCGGCGGAATGGGCGATCGGCTAAGACAGCGATAGCGGCAGCCAATGAACCCGTGTCCGCGCCCGCGTTGACCCGCACGCTGTCCCCGATGACACCACAGCAGGCAGCGATGTCGCCCGGCTCCTCGGCTGTCCTCGCTGGTGTCATCGGGGACAGGCCCGCCCACGCATCGGGTGGAGATCTGACATCCTCGGTCTCGTCGAGACGGTCTGCGTGCCGGGCGCGCCCCGTCGACGCGTCATAGGCGGGGGCTATCCGACCGTGAGGGTGAATCTACTTGTGATCCAACCGGCCTCGTGGTCGATTCGAATGGGGAACGCGTGCGCCAGGCGCGAACCCGCCACCGTGGGAGACAAGGGAGAGACCCATGCCTGATGCAGTGATCGTCGACGCCGTCCGCACACCGATCGGCCGGCGCCGCGGCGCGTTGTCCGGCATCCATCCGGCCGACCTGTCGGCGCATGTGCTCGAGGCGCTCGTCAACCGTACGGGGATCGATCCGGGCGTGATCGACGATGTCGTGTGGGGATGCGTGAGCCAGACGGCCGAGCAGGCCACCAACATCGGCCGCACCGCCGTGCTCGCCGCCGGATGGCCCGAATCGGTGCCCGGCACGACCGTGAGTCGGGCGTGCGGATCGAGTCAGCAGGCGGTCAGCATGGCCGCCGCGGCCGTCATCTCGGGACAGCAGGACATCGTCGTCGCCGGAGGTGTGGAGTCGATGAGCCGCGTGCCCATGGGCAGCGCCGCACCCAACGGCGAGAATCAGCCGGCGACCGTTCTCGGCCGCTACGGTGTCGACCGCTTCAGTCAGGGCGTCGGTGCGGAGATGATGGCCGACAAGTGGTCGTTGAGCCGCACCGCGCTCGACGAGTTCTCATTGCGCTCACACGAACTCGCCGCGGCCGCTGCGGACTCGGGGGCGTTCGACGGTCAGCTCGCCCCGATCACCGGCGTCCTCGAGGGTGACGAGGGCATCCGGCGCGGGGGCACCGTCGAATCCATGGGCACGCTGAAGCCGGCGTTCAAGGAGGATGGGGTCATCCACGCCGGCAACGCCTCCCAGATCTCCGACGGTGCGGGTGCCCTGCTGGTGATGAGCAGCGATACGGCCGCCGCGCGCGGGCTGACCCCGATCGCCCGCGTGCACACCGCGGTCGTCGCCGGAGATGACCCCGTCATCATGCTGACCGGACCGATCGCGGCGACGGCAAAGGCGCTCGATCGCTCCGGCCTCACGATCGGCGACATCGGTGCGTTCGAGATCAACGAGGCCTTCGCACCGGTACCCATGGCGTGGCAGATCGAGACCGGCGCCGACCATCAGCGGCTCAACCCGCTCGGCGGAGCGATCGCCGTCGGCCACCCACTGGGCGGGTCCGGCGCGATCCTGATGACCCGCCTGATCCATCACATGCGCGACAACGGCATCCGCTACGGACTCCAATCCATGTGCGAGGCCGGCGGCATGGCCAACGCGACCATCCTCGAGCTCGTCTGAGGGACATCTCTGCCTGTCGAGTGACAGCCCGAGGCGTAGACCCGTTGGTCGAGTAGCCGCGAGCGAGCGCAGCGAGTCCGAGGCGTATCGAGACCAGGAGAACCGAAGGAACACACCGCCTATCGGGATTCGACCCGTGTTCCCGTGCGGAGCTCGCCCTGGCGCTGCGCTTGTTTCACCAGGTTGCGTCCGATGATGAGACGCTGGATCTCGCTGGTGCCCTCGTAGAGGCGGAGCAGGCGGACGTCGCGGTAGATCCGCTCGACGGGGACCTCACGCATGTAGCCGCTGCCACCGTGGATCTGGACGGCGAGATCGGCGACCTTGCCCACCATCTCGGTGCAGAACAACTTGGCCGCCGACGGCGCGATCCGCCGGTCGGTGCCGTCGACCCACGCGCGGGCGGCGTCACGGACCATCGCCCGGCCGGCCATGACCCCGGTCTGCTGATCGGCCAGCATGGCCTGCACCAGCTGGAACTCGCCGATGGCGGTGCCGCCTTGGGTGGCGGTCGCCGCCCAAGTGACGGACTCGTCGAGAGCGCGCTGGGCGGTGCCGACCGAGAGTGCTGCGATGTGGACGCGTCCCCGGGCCAGCGACGTCATCGCCGCCCGGTAGCCGACATCCTCGCTGCCGCCGACGAGCGCCGCCTCCGGAACGCGGACATCGTCGAAGTGCACATCCGATGTCCATGCTCCTTCCTGACCCATCTTGCGGTCCTTGGTCCCGACGGACACGCCGGCGGTGGCGGCGGGGACGAGGAACACCGCGATCCCGGTCCCACTTTCGTCCTTGGGGCGGGTACGGGCGAACACGACGAACAGATCGGCCAGCGGCGCGTTGGTGATGAATCGCTTCTCACCGGTGATGACCCAGTCCGAGCCGTCGCGCACCGCCTTGGTACGCAGCCCGGCCGGGTCCGAGCCGGCGCCCGGCTCGGTGAGCGCGAACGAGGCGACGACCTCACCCGAGGCGATTCTCTCCAGCCAGGTGGCCTTCTGCTCGTCGGTGCCGAACCCGACGAGGACCTGTCCGGCGATCCCGTTGTTCGTGCCGAACATCGACCGTAGCGACAACGAGGTGTACCCCAGTTCCATCGCCAACTCGACGTCCTGGCTCAGGTCGAGTCCCAGGCCACCCCACTCCTGCGGAATGGCGTATCCGAACAGCCCCATCTCCTTCGCCGTCGACCGGACGTCGTCGGGAATCGCGTCGGCGTCGAGGATCTCCTGCTCGCGCGGGACGACCTTCTCCCGCACGAATTCACGTGTGGCGGCAAGAATGTCGGCGAAATCGTCGGCGCTGACCTGGGGTGCGGGTGCTGAGCTGTTCATGACACTGGTCATCCTCCCACTCTGGCCGCCCCCGCGTGCGCGGTCCACAACGAACTCCCTTCCGGTCCCTTAGCCGCTTCGAATGAATCGGCGGGCCTTCTCGCCTCGAACTGCCGGTAGATTCGGAACGCATGGATTCGACTGCACCCCAGCCCCTGCTCGACGGTCGCACCGCCGTGATCACCGGAGCCGCGCAGGGCATCGGTTTCGACATCGCCCGATCCTTCGTGGAGGCGGGCGCGCGGGTCGTCATCGGGGACCTCGACCTCGACGCGGCGACTGCCGCGACCGACACACTCGGCGGGGCCGGGGTCGCGCGCGCCGTTCGATGCGACGTGGTCGACGCGGCGCAGGTCGACACGCTCCTCGCCGACGCCGTCGAGGCCTTCGGCTCACTCGATGTCATGGTGAACAACGCGGGCATGACCCGGGACGCCACGATGCGCACGATGTCCGAGGATGACTTCGATCTGGTGATCTCGGTGCACCTCAAGGGCACGTGGAACGGCACCCGCAAGGCCGCCACCATCATGCGTGAGGCCAAACATGGTGCGATCGTGAACATCTCGTCACTGTCCGGCAAGGTCGGCATGGTCGGGCAGACGAACTACTCCGCGGCGAAGGCCGGCATCGTCGGGATGACGAAGGCCGCGGCGAAGGAGATGGCCCACCACGGAGTACGCGTGAACGCCATTCAGCCGGGGCTCATCCGGTCGGCGATGACCGAGGCGATGCCGCAGAAGGCGTGGGATCAGAAGATGGCCGAGATCCCGATGCAGCGTGCCGGTGAGGTCGGTGAGGTCGCATCGGTCGCGCTGTTCCTCGCCTCCGACATGTCCTCCTACATGACCGGCACCGTGCTCGAGGTGACCGGCGGACGGTTCATGTGACCGCCCTCCACGACCATCAGCCGTGCCCCGGATCGAAAGGCCCGCAATGACCGACATGACATCACCGCCACGCGACGTCGTCATCTGTGAACCCGTCCGCACGCCGATCGGGCGCTACGGCGGCATGTTCAAGGACCTGACCGCAGTCGACCTGGGCGTCACGGCCCTGCATGGCATGCTCGAACGCACCGGCCTCGACCCCGAGGCCGTCGAGGACGTGATCCTCGGACACTGCAACGGCAACAGCGAGGCGCCGGCGATCGGACGGGTCGTCGCCCTCGACGCCGGACTGCCCGTGACCGTCGGCGGTATGCACATCGACCGGCGATGCGGCTCAGGCCTGCAGGCGGTGATCCAGGCCGCCTTCCAGGTCGCGAACGGGGACAACGATGTCGTCGTCGCGGGCGGGACGGAATCGATGAGCAACGCCTCCTTCTATTCCGTCGACATGCGGTGGGGCGGTGCACGCACCGGTATCGCCATGCACGACAGTCTCGTTCGTGCGCGCTCGACCGCCGGCGGGAGAAACCACCCCGTCCCCGGCGGCATGATCGAGACCGCCGAGAACCTCCGCAAGGAGTACGACATCAGCCGCACCGAGCAGGACGCGCTGGCCGTCGAATCGCATCTGCGTGCCGTGCGGGCCCAGAAGGACGGGCTCCTGGCAGAGGAGATCATCCCGGTGGCGGTTCCAGGCCGGGGCGGCGAGACGATCATCGACACCGACGAACACCCACGCCCCGACGTGTCCGCGGAGTCGCTCGCGAAGTTGCGGCCGATCATGGGCAAGCAGGACCCCGAGGCGACCGTCACCGCCGGCAACGCCAGCGGCCAGAACGACGCGGCGGCCATGTGCATCGTCACCACGCCGCAGGTCGCCGAATGCCACGGACTGCGGCCGCTGATCCGGTTGGTGTCGTGGGCTGTCGCCGGGGTGCCGCCGCTCACCATGGGGATCGGGCCGGTCCCGGCGTCGGAGAAGGCGTTGGGCAAGGCCGGTCTCACCCTCGCCGACATCGACGTGATCGAACTCAACGAGGCCTTCGCCGCGCAGGCCCTGGCCGTCACCCGGGAATGGGGATTCGGCAGGTTCAATTGCGGCGCAGGCGATTTCGGACGCACCAACGTGCACGGCTCGGGTATCTCGCTCGGACACCCGGTGGGTGCCACCGGCGTCCGGATGCTGGCGTCGCTCGCCCGCGAGATGCACCGCCGCGACGCACGCTACGGACTCGAGACGATGTGCATCGGCGGCGGTCAGGGGCTCGCGGCGGTGTTCGAGCGGGTGAGCTGAGCTGTCGACACGCTCGGCGGGTCCGGCCCGTCAGGGCGGGGTTGCCGTCGAGCGGATGAGGCCGACGAACGCCTGACCGACCGGCGAGAGAGCCGCCGGATCGAAGGCGATCGCGAACGGCCGCACGAAACGCGGTTCGACGGTCCGGATGACCGCGCGGTCCGCGGCGGTCTCGGCGATCGCCTTCTCCAGGATGGTGCCGCCGATGCCGGCGAGCACCATGGGCAGGCGTTCCTCGCGATGTTCCGAGAGGACGGCCAGCGGTGGACGTACGCCCGCAGCCCGGATGGCCTCCTCGATCTCGTCGGCCACCGACTGTCCGCGCGGTACGAACACCATCGGGACCGGGGGCAGGCTCCCCAGCGGGATCGGGCCCTCGGGCACGTCGGTCCCGGGCGGGTAGACCAGCACGTACTCCTGCTCGCCGATCACGATGACCTCGAGTTCGTCGCCGGCGATCGGCAGATGCGCGACGACGAACTCGCAGTGTCCGTCCTCGATCACCGCCGCTGCCTGGGTCTCGTCGCGTAGCTCGCCGAACCTGACGTTCACGAGGGGGTAGCGGTCGCGGAATCGGGAGATCAGGTCGACAATCGGCCCGCTGGCCATCGCCGGGAACGCCAGGATGTCCAGGCGTCCCGTCAGCTCGTCGGCCGACGTCGTCAGCAGATCCTCGACGGCGTCGACGTCGCGCACGATCTGGCGTGCGGGTCCGACCATGGTCCGTCCGGCCGCGCTCAGCACCATGCCGCGCCCGATCCGATGGAACAGCTGCACCCCGAGCTCACGTTCGAGAGCCCGGAGTGCCTGGGAGACAGTGGGTTGCGCGACACCGAGAGCGGTGGCGGCGCCGCCGATGCCCTCGTGCTCGACGACCGCGAGGAAATACTCGACCTGACGGAGCTCCATCACCTACCACTCCCCGAAATCGGTCGGGTCCGTCGTCACGCCGACGTGGCCCTTGGCGACGGCGATGAACGCCATCGCGGCCGGGGACGGCCTGCCCGACCGCACGACGAGTCCGAACGGCCGGCGCAGCGGTGGATCCAGCCGATGTCGCAAGGCTTCTGGCATCTGTTCCTCGGCGACGACACGCGGGGCGATCGTCGCACCGGTGCCCCGGCCCACGAGGTCCCAGGCCGCGGCCGGGTGGGCGCAGTCGACGACGACGTTGCGGCCGTCATCGTCGATGAGGTCCCCGAGGATCGAGGAGGCGCCCGGATCGCCGAGGTCGAGGATCAGCGGTACCGCCTTCACGGACGCGCGGGGGACCGGATCGGTCAGATTGGTGGCCAACGGGGCCGGGACGGTCAGCACGAGCTCCTGCTCACCGAGCGGGATCGCGGTGAAGGTCGCATGATCAGCCCCGGCGTCCATGAGCCCGATCTCCGCATCGCCGCGCCGAAGCGCGGCCAGCACGCCGCTGGGGCCGTCGGCGGCGACGACGCGTGCGGCCAATCGTGGGAACCGTTCGCGGAACCCGCGGATCATCGCCACCATAGGGTCGATGCTGAAGGCCGCATGCGTGACGATGTCGACGCGGCCCGCGCGGAGCTCCCGGACGGCTTCGACCTTCGCCTTGGCCCGATCGACGTCGGCGAGGATGCGGCGCGCCGCGTCATCGAGTTTGCGACCCGCGTCGGTCAGTTCGAGACGCCGACCGGTCCGGTCGAACAGCGTCACGCCCAGGCGGCGCTCGAGCGTGCGGATGGCCTGGGAGAGTGACGGCTGCGAGATGTAGAGCGACTGCGCCGCCTTCGTGATCCCGCCGTGGTCCACCACCGCGACGAAGTAGGTGACGAGGTGCAGGTCCACGGTCTCATCGTACGGTCGGGGTCATCGCGTGCTCGGGCTCATCGGGCGGTCCGGATCATCCGGCGCCGGACACCGATCGACCTCGCCGACCCGGCCGGTCTCACTGACCGGTCCAGCGGGGCGGTCGCTTCTCGGCGAACGCGATGGCGCCCTCCTGTGCGTCCTGGGAGGCGAACACGGGTCCCAGATGTTCCCACTGCTCCTTGATGAGTGCGGGATCGGTGTAGCGGACGGCCATCGACATGACCTGCTTGGTCGCCCGCACGGCGAGTGGACCGTTCGCGGCGATCGTCGCGGCCAACTGGCGCGCCCCGGCCAGGGCGTCACCGGGTTCGGTCAGCCGGTTGACCAGGCCGAACTCGTGGGCGCGGGCGGCGCTCAATGGCTCGCCGGTCAGCGCCATCTCCATCGCGAGCTGATACGGCAGCGTCTTCGGGAGGCGCAGCAGTCCGCCCGCGGCGGCAGCGAGTCCACGCTTGACCTCGGGGAGACCGAAACGTGCGTCGCGGGCGGCGACGATCAGATCCGCGGTGAGCGCGAGCTCGCAACCACCCGCCAGGGCCCACCCCTCGACTGCGGCGATGAGCGGCTTGGTAGGCGGCGAATCGGCAAGGCCGCCGAATCCGCGGCCCGGCAGTGAGACGTCTTCGCCGCGGGTGAACGCCTTGAGATCCATTCCCGCACAGAATGTCCCACCCGATCCGGTCACGATGCCGATGGTCAGGTCGTCGCGGGACTCCAGCTCGTCGACGGCCGCGGCGATGCCCTCGGCCACCTCCCGGTTCACCGCGTTCTTGGCCTCCGGCCGGTTGATCGTGATGACGGCGACGCCGTCGGCGAACTCGGTGAGCACTGCGGCCTGAGGTGAGTTGGTCATAGGGGAGCTCCTGTCCTGGTGTGGGTGGATGAGATCGAACGCTGCAGAGGTGTCCGCGATGTCTACTGCGAGGGTGCGGTCGGCTCGGTGACGATCCACCGGGTCGGCGAGCCCTCGGTGGGGGTGAGGGTTCCGCGTTGCTGCAGGACGACGAGGTGCGCGTGCGTCTCCCGCATCGCCATGCGGGCCAGGTCGACCGACAGCTGTTCGAACGGCCGCGACCAGGTGACCGACCGGGTGATCTCCCAGGCCGTGCTCTGTGGGTCGTCGCGGACCGCCGTCGCGATCTCGGCGAGCCGATCCTCGTGATGACCCAGCAGCGCCGTCACCCGGTCGGCCAGACCGCGGAAACGGTATTCGTGCGAGGGCAGCGCCTCGAGGTCGCCCACGTGCTCGGTGTGGGCGAGCGACACGAGGTACTCGTCGAGCGGATTGTGCGATTGGAAGGCGTTCGTGGAGACGTTCGGGCTGATCCGCGGCAGGAGGTGATCGCCGGTGAACACGACCCCGGCGTCCTCGTCGACAAAGCACAGATGACCGGCCGTGTGACCGGGTGTCCACAGCGCCCGCACGTGCCAGCCGGGCAACCCGAGCGGGTCGCCGTGCTCGAGTTCGACGTCCATCGTCCTGCCCCGGGGTAGCCGGGCGATCTGGCGGAACCCGTTGTCGATCGTGTCGGGAGCACCGAGCTTCTCGAGTTCGCGGCGGGCGGTCTCGATCTGCCGCTCGATCTCGGCGTCGTCGACGTGGTGCAGGTGCCGGGCGTCGTGGCGATGCATCGCGAGGACCGGGTCCACGTGTTCGAGCAGACGGGGCACGAGCCCGAAGTGGTCGGGATGCAGATGGGTGATCGACACGTGGCGGACGTCGGTGACGTCGTGACCGATGGCGTGCAGGCCGTCGACCAGGGCGTCCCACGATTCGTCGGCGTTCCAGCCGGTGTCGATCAGGGCGACGCCGTCGGGCAGCACGAGTGCGTAGATGAGGACGTAGCGCAGCGGGTTCGGCCCCATCGGCACGGGGATCGACCACAGTCCGGGACGGACCTCCTCGACGGGCGGCAGCACCTTCTGTGCCCACGCCTCCTGCTGACGATGACCGGTGACCTCGATGGTGGTCATCTCACCTCCTACCGGCTCGAGTGCGGGCACGCGCGCAGATGAAGGTTGCGGGCCGCAACTTCCATACGATCATGCGGCCGGTTCCCGCTCAAAGTCGGTCCGGCTCTGACCTGATGAGGAAGTGCCTATGGCGCTTCGTGGGAGAGGGCATTGACGTGTGGACGAGGGGTGGGTGATCGTTGCCCGGTGACAGTCGACCAGTCGCCTCTGCCCCTCGACGGGATCACCGTCGTCGCACTCGAACAGGCGGTCGCGGCACCGCTGGCCACGCGTCATCTCGCCGACATGGGAGCACGCGTCATCAAGGTGGAACGCGTCGGCGAGGGCGACTTCGCCCGCGACTACGACGACGCCGTCCGCGGGCTCGCGTCGCACTTCGTGTGGCTCAACCGCGGCAAGGAGTCGCTGACGCTCGACCTGAAGTCGCCGGCCGGGCAGTCGGCCCTGCGCGCACTGGTCGACCGGTCGGACGTGTTCCTCCAGAACCTGGCACCGGGCGCCGCAGCGCGACTGGGATTCGGCGCACCGGAGCTCCGCGCGGAGCATCCCGAGTTGATCGTGGTCGACATGTCCGGCTACGGCGATGCGGGGCCGTATCGGGAGCGCAAAGCCTACGACATGCTGGTGCAGGCGGAGGCAGGGCTCATCTCGGTCACGGGCACCGCCGACGAGGCGGCCAAGACCGGGATCCCGACGTCCGACATTGCCGCCGGCATGTACGCGGTGACGTCGATTCTCGGCGCACTGGTCCGTCGCGGCACCACGGGTGCCGGTGCCGCGGTCGCGGTGTCGATGTTCGACGCCACGGTCGAGTGGATGGGTCACCCGATGTACATGCGCCTCTACGGGGACCGGCAGATCGCACGATCCGGCGTCGGACACGCCGCCATCGTGCCCTACGACCGCTATCCCACCGCCGACGGCGAGATCCTCATCGGTGTCCAGAATGACCGCGGTTGGCGGGTTCTCGTCACCGAGGTGCTCGGGCGTCCCGAGCTGGCCGCCGACCCACGCTACGCCACCAACATCGAACGCGTGCGGCGCCGGGCCGAGGTCGACGCAGAGGTCGCGTCGGAGACCAAGCGATTCTCGACGGTCGAGCTCGACGAGAAGCTTGCGGCCGCAGGCGTCCCCGCCGCGGAGATCCGCGAACTCGACGGTGTCGTCGGGCATCCGCAACTGGCCCAACGGGATCGGTGGCGGGACGTAGAGACAGAGGTCGGTCCGATCCGTGCCGTCCTGCCCCCGATGACCTTCGCCGACGTCGAGATGCGGATGGGTCCGGTGCCCGCGCTGGGAGAGCACACCGATGCCATCCTCGCCGAACTCGGCATCGAGTTGTAGGTCGCTGCAGGCGTCGGTGGGCGGGATGGCCCTTCGTGACGCTCGCAAGCTCGCTCCTCAGCTCAGGGGCCGACACCTGCCTGCAAGCTCGCTCCCCAGGGATCGTCGGCCGCGCCTTATCGTTCGTTGTCCGCGCCCAATTCGGATGCGGGGCCGGTGAAGTAGTGCTCGCCGTCGAACGACGCCGGGTGTCCGGCGGCCAGGAAGCGGCCGATGCGGGGCTGGTCGAGTTCGGCGAACATCGGATTCGCCGACAGCGCGCCGGACTCGACGACGTCGGAGAAGCTCCGGTACTGCTCCCACAGCACCGACGACGACGCCAGCGCCGCGGTGGCCTCCGCCGACGTGTGCCGGGCGAACCACGGTTCGATGAGCGCGGTGAGAACGGCGCGATGAGTGAATCGATCGGCCTCGGAGCGGAAGTCGGCATCGAGTGCCTTCTCCACGGCGGCGACCGCATCGGCGACCCCGGTGAGCTCGACGAGATCGCGGAAGTGGCGCGGGGTGAGGGCGACGAGCATGAAACGGCCGCCGTCGGAGGTGGCCACATCGGTGCCGAAGGTGCCGTACACGGCGTTGCCGGTGCCCTCCCGGCCCTGCCCGGTCACCTGCGGCTCGGTCAGGTAACCGAGGGTGCTCGCGATGGACAGCGCGGTGTCCTCGAGAGGCAGCGAGACGTGCGCGCCCGCACCGGTGCGCTCCCGTCGACGGACCGCCGACGAGATCGCCAGTGCCGCATAGAGTCCGCACGCGACGTCCCAGGCGGGGAGGACGTGATTCACGACGCCCGAGTGGTCGACGGGACCGGTGATCATCGGGAACCCGAGACCGGCGTTGACGGTGTAGTCGACGCCCGGTGTGCCGTCGGTGCGGCCGAGGATCTCGACGGTGATCACGTCGGGCCGCAGGGCCGCAAGGGTCTCGTGGCTCATCCACGCTCGGCCCGCCTGATTGGTGAGGAGGATGCCGCCGCCGTCACCGGGTGCGGTGATGAGACGGCGAACCGTTTCCTGGCCGTCGTCGCTGCGGAGGTCGGCTGTGACGGAACGTTTTCCCTTGTTCAACCCGGCCCAGTAGATCGACTCGCCTTCAGCGGTGACCGGCCAGCGGTGCACATCGGCTGCACCGCCGATCGGGTCGACACGGGTCACGTCGGCACCGAGCTGGGACAGCGTGAGTCCGGCCAGAGGTGACGCGACGAAGCTCGACACCTCGACGATGCGGAGTCCGGCGAGCGGTTTCTCGGTTGTCACAGGTACTTCTCCTTTGTCCACGTCAGGCCATGAGGGCGCCGAAACGCCAGTCGAGGACGGGACGGTGCGATCCGTCGGGTTCGTGTGCGACGACCAGCGACCGCAGGTCGAGGATGCCACCGCCGGCGGACAGCGGCGTCGCCGCCTCGACGTGCAGATGGCTCGTCAGGGTGTCGGACTCGTGGACGGGGCCGGTGTGATCGCACGACTCCCACCCGAGCACGGTCACGAGATTCGGCAGCGCCCGGGTGGCCTGGGCGAGGGCGAGGCCGATCGTGTGGCCGCCGTAGACCAGCCGGCCCTGGGCGCCCACCCGTTCGTCGTGATGGGTGGCGGCGATGTTCAGGGTGAGGCGGGCGAGCTCGGGTGCGCTCGACACCACGTCACCGCTCGAGGCGAACACGGTGCCGGCGAGGTCGGGGGAGAAGTGCTGGCCGCCGACGGTGGCGCGATAGGCCGCCAGATCCCACGTCGGAAGGACAGGTTCGAGGGACGCGCCGGTGCCGATCGCGGACAGGTCATCGGCGCGCGCGGTCCGTCCCGGATCGGGCGAGGGGCTCAGCGGCAACATCGCACAGCGGTAGAAGTCGAGGACGGCGACGCCGTCCTGGTCGACCGTCACCATGTGCAGGGCGGCGAGTCCGGTCGGGGCTCTGCCCGGTTTCGCCGAGTTCTCCTTCAACCCGACCACTTCGGTGGTCGTGGTGAGCGTATCGCCGACGTGGGGTGCGCTCAGGATGCGCAGGCCGCGATAGAAGAGATTCGCCTTGACGTGGTGGGTGGCCAGGGTCGACTGTCCGATTGCGAGGTCGGTGACGAGACCGGGATGGGCGACGGCGGACCCGCGCCCGGTCACCCGAGTGCTCAGCGCGACGTCGAGGGGCAGACGCAGGCGATCGCCGAGGATCGCCTGATGCAACGCGGCCATACCCGTCGTGATTGTCACGGACGGGGCGTCGTCGAAGGTCTGTCCGACGGTCAGTTCGTCGAAGTAGGGGCCGCCGACCGGAATCGTCTGTCCACTCATGCCGATCCGACCTTCGCCAGCACGCGGCGTGCGGAGACGGCCAGCGCCTCGTCGAGCATCCGCCCGTCGAGCTTTGCCGCGCCGTCACCGCGCGCGGCGGCCGCGTCGAGTGCCGCCAGCACCCGTCGAGCGTCCGCCACGGCCTCGGGGTCCGGGGTGAAGATCTCGGTGGCGGAGTCGATCTGGGCGGGGTGGATGACCCACGTCCCGTCGAAACCGAGGTCACGGACCCACGTCTTGGCGTTTCGGAACGAGTCGTCGTCGGCGATGGTGAGGTGCGGTCCGTCGACGACGGACACCCCTGCCGCGCGGGCCGCCACGAGCACCGCGTCCTGGATCGGATGCCACACCGATCGCGGTGCGGTCGACGAACGTCCCAGCGTCGCACCGAGATCCGCGTAGCCGATGATGACGGCGTCGAGCCGGTCGGAGGCGCCGCAGATGGGGCCGATGTCGCGGATGCCGAGCGGCGTCTCGACCAGGATCTGTAGCCGGGCCGGGGCGTCGCCGAGGAGTCGATCGACTGCGGCGAGGTGGGTGACCGATTCGGCCTTCGGCAGGATCAGCGATCCGAGGGACGGCCCCATGGCCGCGCAGGCGGCGACGTCGGCGTCGAACCACTCGGTGTCGAACGCGTTGATGCGGATGGAGACAGGTCGCCGGTCGCCGAACTCCGCGACGAGGCCCGCCGCCGTATCGCGCGCGGACGACTTGTTGTCGGCGGTCACGGCGTCCTCGAGGTCGAGGACGACCTCATCGGCGGCGGAGCCTAGAGCCTTACGGGCCTTGCGGTCGTCGGACGCCGGGGCCACCAGCACCGCCCGTCGTGGGTGTGTATGCACGAGATCCTCGTTCCCTGGCGCACAAATGTGCGGCCAAATCGTGTTCCATGAAGGCTACTACAGACCTCCCCGGGCAACGGAAGAGCGGCAACGTTCCTGCGCTGGAGACCTCCGACCCGGCTCGCTCTTGACAGTGTGGCCGCGACGCTGCGAATATGGCCGTACAAATGTGGGCCGGGTGATCGTCCCCCGGTGGTGTCTCCCGTGAGGTGGAATCCATGAGCAGCCTGAACGCCGAAGAGTCATTCCTCGTCGAGACCATCCGCGCGTTCGTCGATCGTGACGTCAAACCGACGGTGCAGGAGGTCGAACACGCCAACGAGTACCCGGAGAAGTGGATCGAGCAGATGAAGCAGATCGGCATCTACGGGCTGGCGGTCCCGGAGGAGTATGGCGGTTCGCCGGTGTCGATGCCGTGCTATGCGCAGGTCACCCAGGAGCTCGCCCGCGGTTGGATGAGCCTGGCCGGCGCCATGGGCGGTCACACGGTGGTGGCGAAACTGCTGACACTGTTCGGCACCGAGGAACAGAAGCAGCAGTACCTGCCGCGCATGGCCACGGGCGAGATGCGGGCGACGATGGCGCTCACCGAGCCCGGCGGCGGTTCGGATCTGCAGAACATGGCGACCTCGGCACGCGAGGACGCCGACGATCTGGTGATCTCCGGGTCGAAGACCTGGATCAGCAACGCCCGGCGGTCGGGTCTCATCGCGTTGCTGTGCAAGACCGATCCGACGGCGCAGCCGCGCCATCGGGGCATCTCGATCGTGTTGTGCGAACACGGTCCCGGACTGACGGTGTCGCGGGACCTGCCGAAACTCGGCTACAAGGGTGTCGAGACCTGCGAGCTCTCGTTCGACGGTTACCGGGTGCCGAAGTCCGCCATTCTGGGAACGGTGCCCGGCAAGGGATTCGGCCAGATGATGAAGGGACTCGAGACCGGCCGCATCCAGGTCGCGTGCCGCGCCCTGGGGGTGGCCACCGCGGCGCTCGAGGATTCGCTGGCCTACGCCCAGCAGCGCGAGTCGTTCGGCCAGCCGATCTGGAAGCACCAGTCGATCGGCAACTATCTGGCCGACATGGCCACCAAGCTGACCGCGGCCCGACAGCTGACCTGGCATGCGGCCGAACAGTACGACCGCGGAGAGCGGTGCGACATGGAGGCCGGCATGGCCAAACTGTATGCGTCGGAGATCGCGATGGACATCGCCCTCGACGCGGTCCGAATCCACGGCGGTTACGGCTATTCGACCGAGTTCGACGTCGAGCGGTACTTCCGGGACGCGCCGCTGATGATCGTGGGTGAGGGCACCAACGAGATCCAGCGCAATGTGATCGCAAGCCAGCTCGTCGCCCGGGGTGGGATCTGAGCGGAGGCTAAGATCATCGCGATGACCCCACGCGACGGCGCTGCCCCGGCCTACCGGACCCTGGCGGGGACGTTGCGTGCGCAGATCGCGGAGGGACGTTACCGCGGCGGGGCCCGCCTACCGACCGAATCGGAGCTCTCCGACGAGTTCGGCCTGAGTCGGCAGACGGTGCGGCGGGCGTTTCAGGACCTCGTGGCCGAGGGCGCGGTGTACCGGGTCCCCGGGCGGGGTACCTTCGCGACCGAGGGGCGGGGGCCTTATCTCCGACAGCTCGGGTCCATCGAGGACCTGATGAACCTGTCCGACGACACCACCATGGAGGTGATGTCGTCCCCTCGCAGGCAGGTCGACCTCGACGCGGCCGGGCGACTCCGCCTCGACACCGATCTGGTCTACCGGATGGGGTTTCGTCGTTTCCACGAAGTCGTGCCGTTCGTCGTCACGACCGTGTGGTGGCCCGAACAGATCGGTCGGCTCGTCGTCGACCGCCCGGAGGTCCAGGCCGGCGCCACCAGCGCGTACACGATGATCGGACTCCTCGAGCCCCATCTGCCGCGACCGATCACCGAAGCGGCGCAGTCGATCACGGTCGCATCCGCCGATCCCGCGGTGGCCGAGCAACTGAACTGTGCCGTCGGGCATCCCATGTTGCGGGTCGACAGGCTCTACAGCGACGCCGAGGGTCACGCGGTCGAGCTCGCGGTCTCGCACTTCCTGCCCGAGCACTACACCTATCGGGTCACCTTGCGTCGCAGCACCGTCTGAGCAGCGCCAACTGAGCAGTACCGGCTGAGCGTGGTCGTCAGCGGTCGATCGGCTCGACGACGTAGTGGCCGGAGCGCAGGAAACGGGTTCGGTGGGTGAGCATCGTGCCGTTCGTGGCGAACACCGGCGTCAGCGCGTCGCGCACGGCGAGCCGCCAGTGCGATGCGGCGACCGGCCGCGATCGCCGCATCGCCTCGATGTCCCGCGGTACCGGGATCAGCAGGGTGTCGCCGACCGGGATGTCGGTGACGACGCGCGGGCGGTCATCGTCCAGTTCGATGATCAGCCGGGCGCCGGTGGCGAGTACGTCATCGACGGTCTCGGTCGTCGGCTCGGGTTCCGGCGCATCGACCGGCCACGTCACCAGGAGGCGATCTCTCTCGTCTGCGCCGGCGAGTTCGTCGGACAGCTCGCCGTAGAAGTCGCGGTAGTAGGCCACCGGCACCGCGCCGAGCTCGGCGATCGTGAAGTAGGCGTTGCGCGCGACGAGCGGATCGAATGTCCAGGTGATCGACCGCAGGCCGCGAGACCGTGCCCAGTCCCGCTGATGGAGTTTGAGGGCGTGACCGACGTTGTGCCCGCGGCCGATTCGCGACGCGCCGGTGATGTGGCTGTGCAAGGTCGTACCGGCCGGGGCGGCATAGAATCCCACGCTCCCACCGGCGAGTCGGTCGCCGACGAAGGCCCCTGCCACGTAGTTGCCCGCGTGGGAGAGTGCTCGCAACATGTCTGCGCTCACCGGTCGACGGCCCGGATCGGGGTGCCAGACATCGTCGAACACGCGGGTCAGTTCGTGGAGTTCGCCAGGGGACGCCAGTTCGCGGATCTCGACTCCGGTCGACGGGTGCGACATGTCGCCATTCTTTCATCGCCCGAGGCGGCGGTGGGTGGACTCGCGACACGCCCTACGATTGTCGACCATGGGCCCCGCCACGCACGATCGGTCGCCCGACGTGCTCGTGCGCGTCGCGGCGGGTGTCGTCGTCCCCGTGGTGGCCGTCGCCGCCCACGGACTCGGTTCCGGATCACTGCCCGGCGGCGGTGGCATGGTGCTCAGCGCATCGATCGGCGTTCTGGTCGGACTCGTGCTCGGCGGTCGACGTCGTCAGTCCGCGGCGTCGGCAACTGTTCTCGCGATCGCCGTGCTGACCCTCGCTCAGGTTGGCGCACACATCTCGTTCAGCATCGGGCACACGTCGTCGGCGATGCATCACGACGCGCTGCTGCCGATGCTGCTGACCCACCTCGTCGCGGTTCCGGTCAGCGCGGTGTGCATCGTCGCCGCTGCTGCGTTGCTGGATGCGGTCACTCGGACGTTCCGCCGCCTGGCGCCTCTGCCGCGGATCACCGTACCGGGCGTCCGCCCCGCACGGTGGGACGCCCCGCTCCTGGTCATCGACGTCGTCATCGGTGGCGCGGGCGTACGCGGACCACCTGTGGTGCGCTGATCCCGCCCCACCGTCGCACCACCTCCGTCCGGGTCCATAGGACATCGACATTCGGATTCCGGTGCCGACGGAACATTCGCGCCTGTCATGTTTCGCTCTCCCGCGTCTCCGTCCTCCGCAGGCGTGGCCGCGCTGTGGTCGTGGCCGCGCCGTGGTCATGCGACCCGCCCGATCGTGGGCGGCGCGGTGCAACTCGAGACAGGGTACGAGACGCCGGCGCACCCGTGACACCCTCCGTGTCCGCAACCAGGAAGACATCTGAATGAACACCCGAATCATCCGACGGCTGGCAGTCCCGGCCGCCGCTCTCACCATGGCCGCCACCGCGACCCTTGCCGGCGTCGGTGCGGCCTCCGCCCACGTCACCGCCAACGCGCCCACCCTCACCCAAGGCGGATACGGGGTGGTCACCCTCGTCGTACCCAACGAGTCGGACACCGCGGCGACGACCCAGCTGACGGTTACGCTGCCCAAGCTGAAGTCAGCGCGCCCGGAGGTGATGCCCGGCTGGAAGACCACGGTCGCCAAGGACCCCTCCACCGAAGAGGTCACCTCGGTCACCTGGACGGCGTTGCCGAACACTCCGGGCGTCCCGGTCGGTGAGTTCGCTCAGTTCCGGATCTCCGGCGGGCCGTTCCCCGAGCAGGAATCGGTGTCGTTGCCGGCCCTGCAGACCTACGCCGACGGCAAGAAAGCCGATTGGTCCCAGCCGATGACCGAGGGCGGCGAGGAACCTGAGCATCCGGCACCGACCCTGACGCTTCCGGCAGCGGAAGAGGGCGCTGATCACCACGGTGGTTCGACGACCCACGGCGGCACGTCGTCCACCGGGACCGCCTCCACCACCTCGACGTCGGCGTCGGACTCGGCGACCGACGGCGCAGCCCGGTGGCTGGGCGGTGTCGGACTCGTCGTCGGCGCGCTCGGAGCCGTCTTCGGCGTGGCGGCACTGACCCGCAGCGGACGACGTGGCGGCGCGACGGCCGACGGCGATCAGTCGGACCGGGGCGACGATGCGTGATCGTCGGCTATCCTCGACGCTCCTCGTTCTGATCGGAGTGCTGCTCACCGGCCTGATCGGTACGTGGTCGGCGCCGGTCGCCTCGGCACACTCCCGCGTCGTGTCGTCCGATCCCGCCGACGGCGCTTCCGTCGCGTCCGGTCCAGCGCAGGTCACCATCACGTTCAACGAGCCACTGCAGGTGTCGTTCGCAGTGCTGACCGTGGTCGGGCCGGACGGCCATTACTGGCAGGACGGCAACGCCACCGTCGACGGCCCGCGCCTGAGTGCCGCGTTGCGGGAACTCGGACCCGCGGGCACCTACACGATGAATTACCGCGTGACCTCCGCCGACGGCCATCCTGTCGAAGGCCGCCGGTCGTTCGAGCTCACCACCGCCGGCAGCGGCACCCCGGGCGAGCTCGCGGACACCGCGTCGTCGAGCGACGACGACGGGCCGCCGTTGTGGCCGTTCATCGTCGGCGGCATCGTCGTTCTGGTGGGTGGCCTCGGTGTGGTGTTCTGGCTGACCCGCCGGTCCGGAACATCGTCGTAGGTCTGACGGCGCCGACATGAGCATCGCGGGTGGTCGCGCATCGGGACGGGGGTCGCGGATTCGCGACCTGACCGTGCCGGGCGCACTGCTCGCGATGCTCGTCGGGGTCGGCGTCTGCTGGGTGCTCGCTGCTCCCGACGGCCCCGAGGCCTTGGCGATACCGGCTGCCGTCGCGGTGGGCGCCGCAGTACTCCTGGTCGGGCTCGGCTCGCTGCCCACGGTGGGACTGGAGCCCTCGGCGAGGGCGATCGGCGGAGTCGGTGGTGCCTGGTTGATCGCAGCGCTCGTCACCGCGTGGATGCGGACCGCCGATCAGGCGGGGGAGGCGCCGACGTCGGTCGGAGTCAACCAGTTCGCCGACACGATCGCTTCGGGCGCACCGGAGCTCATCGAGTTCATCGTGGCGGGCATGATCATCGTCATCGCCGTTCTCGACCTGACGGAGCGCGTCGATCCGCCACCTGCGGCGTATGCGATCCTCGCGGGTATCGGCGTGCTTGCCACCTCCATCACCGGACATCCGAGTCAGCAGGCCATCGGTCCGGTGCTGATCGGCGCGCATGCCCTCGCGGCGGCGTGGTGGTGCGGAACCCTCGCGGCCATGGTCCTGACCGTCAGGGGTCGTGCGGGGTGGGCGGCCGCTCTGCCGGTCTTCTCGGCGCGAGCACTGTGGGCTGTCGTTGTCGTCGCTGTCAGCGGGGTGATCGCCGGGCTGATCGAGGTGGGTGGCCTCGGCGAGATCATCGAGTCCGGCTACGGCCGGATTCTTCTCGCCAAACTCGTCGGCATGGGCGTGCTCATCGGACAGGGCGCCCGGCACCGGATGACCTGGGTTCCGGCGGTTGAGCGGCACCGGGGCTCCGAGGCGGATTCGCTGCGGCGTGCCGCTATCGAACTCCTCGTGATGGGCGTCGTCCTCGGCCTCGCGGTCGGACTCTCCACCACAGCGCCCTGATCAAACTCTCCACCACAGCGCCCTGATCAACAGCCGGCCCGTGCCCGCAGATGTCGGTCAGGCGAGCCGCGGCTGGTCCCACACTGCGAGGAGTTCCGTGATGATGTCCACGGACATGCCGAGCGCGCCGAGATGGCTCTCGCCGTGCATCGTGAACATCTTCGCGTCAGGCAGCAACGACACCATGTGCTCACCGTGGCTGTAGGGGATGATGTGGTCGCGATCGCCATGCCACCAGCGGACCGGCACGCCGACCTCGGGCACGCGAAAGCCCCACTCGCGGGAGAAGACGACGATGTCGGCGAACGGTGCGCTCATGCGTCGAGATCCGCCGTGGAGCAGGTCGTCGAGGAACATCGCACGGAATTCCGGGCGCGACAACAATTCTCGATCACCCTGTGGCGAGAGTCGGCCGTACACCGCGATCGCGGGGTCGGCGACGGGGCGCGCCACCGACAGGACCGAACTCACGACTTTCCCGATCGGATCGCCGGCCACTTGCAGGACGGGTGCGGCACGCCGACCGAGCCGCATCGCCCCGCCGCCGATCGCATCCGGACCGACCGTCGGCGCGACGCCGCCCAGGATTCCGGCTGCCACCACGCGGTTCCGGAGGGCGTGGGCGACCGCGAGTGCATAGGGGCCGCCGCCCGACAGCCCGATGACCGCGAACTCGTCGATTCCGAGCGAGTCTGCGACGGTGCCGAGGTCGTCCGCGAACTCGTAGACGTTGCGGTAGCTGTGTGGCGTCGACGACCCGACACCGGGACGGTCGAGACCGACGATGCGCACTCCGGCCTCGGTGGCGAAGGCGCGGGCCTCGGTCGGAATCTGCCGCCGTGCTCCGGGTGTGCCGTGCAGCCAGAACAGTGCTCGCCCGGTTGCCGAGCCGAACTCCGCGAAGCCGATCCGTCGCCGCCCGTCGCCGACGGCGACGGAACCCTCGATCTTGGGACGGTCGATGTCCATCATTCTTCGAGCATCCCACGTCACCTTGTGTTCTGGGTCACCTGCCCTGGGAATTCAGGATCGACTACCGCTGACCACAGGTAATTCTCACTCTGATCCGCGTACCGTCGACATGGTGAGTGCACAGTTCGCGCGCGGGGTCTGCCGTGCCTTCGGACACGTCCTGCGCCCCTATCCGGTCCGGGACGTCCCGCCTGGGTCGACGCTGGATCTGCCTGGTCGCGGCCAGACATACGTCACCGACTCCGGGCCGAAGGACGCACCGGCGGTCTTCCTGCTGCACTCGGTCCTCACCACAGGACTGTTGTGCTGGTATCCGGTCATCCCACAACTCAACAACCGGTATCGGGTGATCACCATGGACCAGCGGTGGCATGGTCGGGGCATCCGGTCTGCCGACTTCTCTCTGCACGACTGCGCCGACGACGTCGTCGCAGTGGCCGATCACCTCGGCATCGAGAAGTTCACCGCCGCCGGGTTCTCCATGGGGGGAGGCATTGCACAGCTCGTCTGGCAGCGCCACCGCGGGCGCGTCTCCGGTCTCGTCCTCTGCTCCACCGGCCCGTACTTCAGTACCCGCGATCCCGAGCTCCGGGCGCAGTCCCAGCGGCTGGGCCGTGTGTTGTCAGTCCTCAGCAAGGCGATTCCGCGGCCCGGTATCGGCCGCCTCGACGACACGACCGTGCACACCTCGGTGTGGGCGATGCGCCAGTTCTTCTCCACCCCCCTGTCGCACATGGGCAGCTTCGGTGACGGGCTCGGTGAATTCGATTCGCGCCCATGGCTGCACGAGGTCGACGTCCCGACGTCAGTGGTCATCTCCACCCGCGACCGGCAGGTCGAACCCGCTCGTCAGCAACTGCTCGTCGACGGCATCCCGGGTGCGTGGAGATTCGACGTCGACGGTGGCCACGCATGCTGCGTGCTCGGTGCGCAGTTCTTCATCCCCCCGTTCGTGGAAGCGGTGGACGCTGTGTCGGACGTGTCGATCGAAGCCTGAGACCCATCGCGCGGGTTCTGGTCGGCGACGTCACCTGGCCGGCCCCGCGTAGTTCACTCCGGCCTGGTCTACTCAGTTACTGGCCGAGGGTGAGTTGTCCTGCGGCAGATAGGGTTCGATCGCTGCCGCGAGCTTCGACGGCGTCATCGACTGCAACCACACGTGGCCCGGGCCATGGATCTGCGCCAGAAACATCGAGTCACCGAAGAACTTGTTCTTCACGCCCTTCACCGTGGCGAACTCGAGTGGCATCTCGGCGCGGAACAGCGCGAGGTGGCCGGGGTGCACCAACAACGACTCTCCGGCCGCCAGGTCGTACTCGATGATCTCGCCGGCGAGTTGGACCCAGGCCGTGCCGTTGCCGGACAGCTTTTGGAACACCACCCCGGCGCCTCCGAAAACGCCTGCCCCCAGCTTCTTCTGGAGTCCCACCGAGATCTCCACATCATTCGTACTCACCATGAACGAACCCTGCTGGACCATATAGACATCTGATGCGTCGATCTGCAGTTGCCGTATCGCCCCCGGCAGCTGGGCTGCGAACGCGACGAAGCCGCCGGCCCGTGGAGCCGTGTACTTGGTCAAGAAGAGTTGACCACCGCCGATCAGACGTTTGAGTCCGCTCATGAATCCGCCGCGACCACCCGAACCGAACGCGGTGGAGGTCTCCATGTCGAATCCCGGAGAGAGCCAGGAGACGTCACCGCCTTCGGCAATGAGGTGTTCTCCGGCGTCGAGTCGCAGCTCCAGGACCGGCATGGTGGTGCCGACGATTCGTGGTTGCATGACCCCAACTCTAGAAGCGACACCGCTGCTGCGGAGGGTATTGCGGCAGGGCATGGATGACCGCTGTGGGTGTCGCGGATCGCGCACACCGGCAGATGGGTTGTCTGCGGGTGCCGTCGGATATGCGACATCCTGCGGTGCCGGGTTTCACACTGTGGAGTTGTCAAGGTACGGATGCGGTCCCGGCGTGGCCGGGTGCGAGATTGTGGTCGGTGGAGAGTCGTTATGGGGTCAGGCGGCGGTGGGCAGGTTGTCGAGGGTCAGGGTGCGTCTGCTGTAGCTGGGTACGGGTCTTCGTTGGGGGTCGACGGCAACTGGTGGGATGAGCCAGGCATGGTGGTCGGCGCCGATGAACACGTCCCATCCGTTGTGGTGGATGTCGGCGTGACACGACGGACACAGCAGGCAGCCGTTTTCCAGGCAGGTGTCGCCGCCCTGGCTCCAGTGGGTGATGTGGTGGGCGTGGCAGCGTTCGGCGGGCGCTCCGCATTTGATGCAGCATTTGTCGCGGATGTAGAGGGCTTTGCGTTGGGCGGGTGTGAACAGCCGTTTGTCTCTGCCGACGTCGAGGGGCACGGTTTCGCCGTCGACGAGTAGTGGTGTGATGGTCGGATCGCAGGCGAGTCGATTCATCGTGGCAGGGGTGATCGATCCCATGTACTCGAGGGACGAATCTCTGGGGTTGTCGGCGGGGATGGTCAGGACCACATGAGTTCTCGGCACAATACTCACGTCGTGTCCGCCTGCGGCGGCGATATCGAGCAGGGTCTCCAAAGCGTCGGCGAGGCGTCGTTCGGTGGATCGGGCGTCGGGGGAGCCGTCGGGTTCGGGCCGGGGTGCGCCGTAGTGTTCCATCGCGGCCTGGAATTTTTCGCCGACTTCGGTGTCGAGGTCGGCCTCGACGTGCAGGCGCCCGTCGGTGGTCTTGTTCTTGGCGAGGGTGTTGATGGTGCGGTCCTCAGCGGCAGGCACGCCGCCGTCGGTGTCGTCGGCGACGAGGTTGCCCAGGGTGCGGGCACGATCGAGGATGTCGGCGGGGGTGGCGCCGGAGAAGTGTTGTCCGAGAAGATCTGTCACATGGTTTAGACGTTGGGCGTCGTCGATCGGTTCCGGTGATCTTTTCCCGATGTGCTCGACGCCGCGGACGATGGCGTCAGCGTGCTCACCGGAGATCACCCCATCAGCCGCATGGGCGGCCAATGTGGGCAGGGTGGTGAACGATCCGGCGACGCGGATGAGTCGCTGCGCGACGGCGGGCGCGAACCCCATGACAATCAACAACTCTCGGGTACTACGCCCGTGATCCTTCGCCACACGCAACCGTTCGAGCGCACTGGTCAGCACCGCGGCGTGGTGACCGATGAGGTTACGCAGAGTAAGGAGTGCCCGCATGGCGTCGAACGCTTGCGGCCCGGTCATCTCTGCGTCGTCGACGGAGAGATCGTGCACGGCGTCCGAGATGTCGTCGATGATGCTCACAGCAATCCCCCAAGAGTCGACAGATCAGGTCAGCAGGAGACTCATCGGATTCTTGGGGCCACACCCCGGGGGTGTGGCGGTAACGCACATCAACTCGAACCTGCTGAATCCAATCTATCGAACATGCGTGCGAAGCGCAAGGCCAATCTCAGAACTTTCTGTGCCATCTCGCAAGGCATCGGCGGCGGTTCGCCGATGCGAGAGAAGGCCGACGCAAGCGACGCGGTCGCGACTTGCTCAGGCTGCCCGTGAGTGCAGACCTAGAAGCCTTAGCGGGGTGCCGTGACGCCTGCGCCTGGGCCGGTTCAGCAGCACCCCGTGGTGGCGCTGAGGACGTTGCGTAGTGCGTCCAGCGAGTCCGGACGCGCGCGGTAGTAGACGTTCATCCCCCGGCGGTCGGGTGTGACCATGCCGGCCTTCCGAAGCTGGCCCAAGTGGTGGCTCGTCGTGGCCTCGGTGAGGCCGACGGCCGTCGCGAGGTCGCAGGTGCAGATCCCGTCATCGGTGTCGGCGAGCAGGATCGAGACGAGCTTGATCCGCACGGGGTCGGCCAAAGCCTTGAGCCGCAACGCGATTTCCAATGCGGTGTTGTCATCGAGCGGGGCCGCTGACACCGGGGCGCAGCAGATCGGGGCACTGATGTCGACCATCGGCAAGGTCTTCGGCATTCGTCCATCGTAGCCTCGCACTTGACATATGTCGAAAAGGTGGAGCACTCTGCAGTTGTCCGGAGTTCGATATATGTCTCACAGGTGAAGGTGATGGTCATGTCCCGTATGCAGCTCGCGCTCAACGTTGATGATCTCGATACCGCGATCGGGTTCTACTCCAAGCTGTTCAACACCCATCCGGCCAAACGCAAGCCGGGATACGCCAACTTCGCGGTCGTTGAGCCGCCGCTGAAACTGGTGCTGCTGGAGAATCCGGGCCGGGGCGGAACCATCAACCACCTCGGCGTCGAGGTCGACTCCAGCGAGAAGGTGCACGCCGAGATCGCCCGGCTGTCCGGGGAAGGTCTGTTCACTCAAGAGGAGATCAACGCCACCTGTTGTTTCGCGACCCAGGACAAGGTGTGGGTGACCGGCCCGGCGAACGAGAAGTGGGAGGTCTACACCGTGCTTGCCGACTCCGAGACGTTTGGGACCAGCCCGAAATTGTTGGAACAGAACGTCACCGAGGACGCCGAGGAGGGTGCCGTGTGCTGCGGTGGCAGCGCCGCTGACTCGGCCGAGGCGCGCACAGCCTGCTGCTGAGGCGCGCCGCCCGTACTCGCCTACCGCTCGATGCGGTCGGCGAGGGCGCGAATCCGGGTGGTGATGTCGTCGCGGATCAGTCGCATCCGTTCGACACCGCCAATGCCTCGGGTTGAGGGTTCGTCGGTCTCCCAGATCTCAACGGCGACCCCGTCGGGTGGGGTGACCTCGGCGGTGCCGACGACCACAACGAGGTCCGCGGCACGCATGAGTTCGTCGGTGAGCTGGCGGGGTTGGTGGCCGGCGACGTCGACGCCGACCTCGGCGAGTACCTGGGCGGACAGTTCGTTGACTTGGCTGCCGATCTTGGCGTTGGTGCCGGCCGAGGACGGCACGATTCGGTCGGTGACTGTGGGAGTGAGGTGCTCGGCCATCACCGATTTGCCGCGGTTGCTCACGCACACGAACAGCACCTGGGGTGACGTGCTCATCGGTCGACCTTGCAGTCGGTGGGTACACAGCGTTCGACCATTTGCCGAGAGACCACGCCGTCGTACTTGGAGGCCAGGTCAGCGGTGGTGCGGGCGAGCGCGGTATGGGGCACCAGGAGCTCGGGCCGGGCGCGACGCTCGCCGCGACTCAGGCTGTCGTCCAGCACGTTCTCAGGCATCGCGAACGGTCTCCCTCGATACATCGGGGCCGGCAGCGGTGGGGTCGAAGAAGCGTTTCCGCAACGCCAGGGACACATAGACCAGAGCCACGAGGACGGGCACCTCGATGAGGGGGCCGATCACTCCGGCGAGAGCCTGACCGGAAGTTGCACCGTAGGTGGCGATCGCGACAGCGATGGCAAGCTCGAAGTTGTTGCCGGCCGCGGTGAACGCCAGTGTGGTCGTCCGTTCGTAGGCCAGCCCCATCGCGGCGCCGAGGACGAACCCTCCGCCCCACATCGCCGCGAAGTAGATCAGCAGCGGTACGGCGATCCGCGCGACGTCCCAGGGCTGCGAGGTGATCTGCTCACCCTGCAACGCGAACAGGACGACGATGGTGAACAACAATCCGTAGAGCGCCCACGGACCCAGTCGCGGCAGGAACGACGACTCGTACCGGTCGCGGCCTTTGGCCCGTTCGCCGATGCGGCGGGTGAGGTAGCCGGCGACCAGGGGAATGCCGAGGAAGATCAGCACCGATTTCGCGATCTGCCACGGCGAGGTGTCGATGGTCGTCTGCTCCAGGCCGAGCCACCCGGGCAACACCGACAGATAGAACCAACCCAACACGGTGAACATCGTCACCTGGAACACCGAGTTCAAGGCGACCAGCACGGCGGCGGCTTCGCGGTCACCGCAGGCCAGGTCGTTCCAGATGATGACCATCGCGATACATCGGGCCAGACCGACGATGATCAGTCCGGTCCGATACTCGGGCAGATCCGGAAGCAGAAGCCAGGCCAACGCAAACATCAACGCCGGTCCGATGATCCAGTTCAACGCCAGCGACCCCAGCAGCAGGCGACGGTTACCAGTGACCGAATCGAGCCTGTCGTAACGCACCTTGGCCAGCACCGGATACATCGTGATCAGCAGCCCGAGTGCGATCGGCAGCGAGATACCGTCGAGTTCTACCGCCGCCAGTGCGTCTCCCAAACCGGGCACCATGCGGCCGAGTAGCAGTCCGGCGATCATCGCGGTACCGATCCACGCCGGTAGGAATCGGTCCAGCATCGACAACTTGCCCGCAACGGCGGCCTCGGTGGCGGTCACTGGTCCGGCTCGCACGAGCGGGACTCGCCCATCACCGCCGCCGTGAGGCCGCTCAGCAGGCCCGAGAGCTGTTGCAGCACTTCGATATTCACCCGATAATACACCCACGTCGCGCGACGCTCACTCGTCACCAGGCCGGCTTGCCGCAGCACTTTGAGATGATGCGAGATCGTCGGCTGCGAGAGATCGAACGGGCCGGAGATGTCGCAGACGCACGCCTCACCGCCCGGACGCGCGGCGACCTCCGACAACAACCGCAATCGAACCGGATCTGCGAGCGCCTTCAGCAACGGGGCGACAGCCCTGGTCTGGTCACCACTGAGGCCGCGGCCCGGTGACAGCAGGAGGTTCTTATTCGACACTCGTCAATATTGACATACGTCAATTCAGCGGACCAGACGTCGATTCTTGGAGCGCGCACTCTGGCGCTGCTGTGAAATCACACAGTCTCCGCCTCCGAATCCGGTCGATCGAACGGTGATTGTGACGTCCAACCCGTCGATTCTGACAGCAGGTTCGTTCATCAGTCCTGTTGTAGGAGGTAATCACATGGCATTGACGGCCAGCGGTACCGTCGCCGACGGCACCACCGAACGGTGGCGCGACCGCAAACGATATCTGTGGTTGATCGGCCTGATCGTCCCGTCGTTCGCGTTCGTGGCGCTCGGCGGTCACGCGCTGACCGGGTGGGGAGTGTTCCTGTGGACCGGTCCGATCGTCGTTCTCGGGATCGTGCCCGTCATCGACTTCGTCGCCGGCTTCGACCCGACCAATCCGCCCGACGACGTGATCGAGGAGCTCGAGAACGACAAGTACTACCGATACGTCACGTTCGCGTTCCTCCCGATCCAGTACGCGGGTTTCCTCCTCTCGATGTATCTGATCGCGACGGCGGGATGGCCGGTCGTCGACAAGATCGGACTCGCGGTGACCCTCGGATTCATCGGTGGCATCGGCATCAACACCGCTCACGAACTCGGACACAAGAAGGAGAGCCACGAACGATGGCTCTCGAAGATCGCTCTGGCGCAGAGCTTTTACGGTCACTTCTACATCGAGCACAATCGCGGCCACCACGTGCGGGTGGCGACCCCGGAGGATCCGGCGTCGTCGCGTCTGGGCGAGAGCTTCTACCGTTTCTGGTTCCGAACCGTGTGGGGATCCTTGCGCAGCGCCTGGGGCATCGAGGCGAAACGATACCGACGGAAGGACACCCACCCCTTCCACCTCGGCAACGACGTCCTCAACGCGTGGCTCATGACCGTGGGCATCTGGGGTGCACTGATCATCTGGCTGGGGATCGGCATCGCGCCGTACCTGCTGCTGCAGGCCGTGATCGGGTTCTCTCTGCTGGAGGTGGTGAACTATCTCGAGCATTACGGAATGCTCCGGCAGAAGACGACATCCGGGCGATACGAACGCGTCCTGCCGATGCATTCGTGGAACTCGAACAACATCGCCACGAATGTGCTTCTCTATCACCTTCAGCGACACAGCGATCACCACGCCAATCCCACCCGCCGCTACCAGACCCTGCGCGACTACCGCGAGTCGCCGGCGCTCCCCACCGGATACGCGGGCATGATCCTGTTGGCACTGATCCCGCCGCTGTGGCGAAAGGTCATGGACCCGCGGGTCGTGAATCACTTCGACGGCGACGTCCGTCTCGCCAACGTTGCACCCGGCAAGCTCGGCCGATTGCTTGTCCGATTCCCGGCGCCCGTCGAGGACGTCGCCGTCGACGAGGTGCCCGAGGTCGCTCCCGGGGCGGTCGATGACGACGTGGTCGCGGCGCGTTGTCCGGGCTGTGAGCACGTGTACGAGGTCGCAGTGGGCAACGAGAGCGAGGGATTCGCGGCGGGCACGCCATGGCGCGACATCCCGGACGATTGGTGCTGTCCGGATTGCGGTGTGCGCGAGAAGGTCGACTTCATCCCGCTCACCGGTTCGACGGCCTGACCTGTTCGGTGCTGCGTCACAGCAGGAAGGCGTCGTAATAGTCCAGTGCCAGGAGCAGATCGCCTGCTCGGGTCCTGAGTGGATGTCCGAGCAGGCGTTCCGCTTGTTGGATTCGATAGCGGACCGTGTTCTTGTGTACGCCCAAGGATCCCGCCACGCCGTCGGCGTTCTCGGTCGAGGTGAGGACGACACGGACCGTGTCCCGCAGCGATCCCAGGTCCTGTTGGTCGAGGCCGCCCAGAGTTGTGCGGACAAAGCGTTCGGCGGCAACTGGATCCAGTGCGAGCAAGGTCAGGGCGGCGACGTCGTCGTAGTGCGTGACGGCGACCTGACGGCTCGGTGAGAGCGCGACTCGCTGCGCTGACCGGGCGTCGAGGTGCGCACCGACGAAACCCTCGATGCCGCCGGCAGGTCCTCCGACGGTGACGCGGATGCGCTCGGGAAACTCCGCCTGCCAGGACATCTGGCGTGTGCCATCGCTCACCGGCAGCCATCCCCACAGCTCACGTCCTCCCGGCCGCACGAGAACGACTCGCGCACCCGGCACGGTCGCTGCGAGGGCAGTGATCGCCGGCTCGAGTTGTTCGATTGCGTCGGCGTCGACCGCCCGAGCGATCACCGCTACATGCATGACTCCGTTGATGGGGTGACCGCCGAGTTCCGCAGACAGTGACGACGTCGCCACGCCGGCGCCTGCCAGCACATCGGAGACCACCTCGAAGCGGCGGGCATCACCGCGTCGTCGGATGCGATCCACCTCCGACTGATAGACCGCGACCGAGAGTTCCACGGACGTGCCGAACCAGCGATTGGCCTTCGTCCAGAACCACACCAGCAACGCCTCATGGTCGAGGCTGTCGGGCGCATGCCGCACGACGTCGACGGCGAACGCCCACGACGCCTCCTGCGCCGTCTGGTAGATCTTCAGCAGTACCGGGAGTCCGAGATGATGGCGCGCGACCTCCATGGCGAGTTCGGCCGCGGCGGGCACGAGGGTCACGCCCACCTCGTCCTCGACGGCGACTCCGCTCAGGAACGCCAACCAGTGCTCCTCGACCGCGAGCAGGAGGAGCGGACGAATATCGGCCGGCAGGTCGACCCCTTCGCCGATCGCCTCGGCGGTCGACGACACCCACTGGCGGACCTCTTCCGGGTCTCGCTGGTCGGCGGCGAATCCCTGGAGCCATCCCGGTAGGTCGGTCACGCCACAACGATGGCACAGACTGTGTGATCGCACAGTCGTGAGTGGGGGATTCGGCGGATAGTCCAGTGTTTGTGAGCTGTGTCCCGGTGAAGATGACAACAGACGGCACGTCGGTGCGCAGTCACAGCCGACCAGGAGAAGGGAACCGACCCATGAGTCATGTCCACGCCGACCGCCCCGTGTGCGAGGGCATCGGGATGTGTGAGACCCAGGCCAACGAGTACTTCCAGATCGGGGACGACGGCGTCGTCGACGTGGTGACCAGCGACATCCCCGACGGGGACCGCGCGTACGTCCGCGCGGCCGTCGAGTCGTGTCCTGTGTCGGCGCTGCGGATCGTCGACTGACGAGATGCCGATGGCCACACAGCACGTGCCAGGTCCCCTCGTCATCGCCGGGTCGTCGCTGGCCGGTGTGCGGGCGGCGGAGGGTGCCCGCGCTCACGGGTGGACGGGCGAGATCATCATGGTCGGTGCCGAGCACCACCCGCCCTACGACCGTCCGCCGTTGTCGAAGGCGCTCCTCGGTGCCGCCGACGAGCCGACCGTACCTGTCCTGCGCCATCCGGACAGCTGGGAGGAGCTCGGCGTCGAACTGCACGGTGGCACAGCCGCTGTCGGCATCGACGTCGATCGGCGACTCCTGATCACGTCCACCAGTGAGATCGCCTACGGCGCACTGGTGATCGCCACAGGCGGCGCGGCACGAACCGTCGTCGGCCTCAGCGGATTCGACAACATCCACACGCTCCGCACCTTCGACGACGCGGTGCGCGTGCGCGCCGCACTGGACACCGCGCGCCGGATCGTCGTCCTGGGCGCGGGATTCATCGGCTCCGAGGTCGCCTCGGCGGCAGTCGCTCGCGGGATCGACGTGACCATCGTGAACGAGTCGGCCACACCACTGAGGCGCAGTGTCGGACCGCGGGCGTCGGGCGCGCTCGCTGATCTGCACCAAGGAGCGGGTGTGCGGCTGATCACCGGGACGCGAGTGGTCGATATCTCTTTGCGCGCGAACAGAATTCGATCGCTGATCACCGACGACGGTGACGTCCTCGACGCCGACGCGGTGTTCGTCGGGATCGGATCGGTTCCGGCGTCGGGATGGGTGCCTGCCGGCGACATCGCCGTGGACCCGCCGACCCGGGCCGTCGTCTGCGACTCCGCGATGGCCACCAGCGCTCCCGCGATCTGGGCGGCCGGCGACGTCGCGACGGTGTCCGGACGCGTCGGCGGGCACTGGACGTCGGCGTCCGACCAGGGATTCGTCGCCGGAGCGAACGCGGTCGGGGCGCAGCGAGTGCACGACGGCATCCCCTTCGCATGGTCCACCTGGTACGGCCATCGCATCCAGATCGTCGGGGATACGGCCGGATCGGTTCTCGAGACCGTCGACGATGACCTGATCCTGAGTCACCGTGACGGACGCGTCGTCGGAGCGGTGGGGATCGATACGCCGGGGCGGATCGCGCGACTGCGGCGGGATCTGGCGAACACGGCGGCGGCAGCGTGACGGGCGCGCCACGACGCCAGCTTTCGTGTGACAGTGCCCCCACCAGGGCTCGAACCTGGGACCTGCGGATTAAAAGTCCGTAGCTCTACCAACTGAGCTATAGGGGCCGTGCCCTGCGGACAGGGCGTCGACGAGTTTACAGGCAGGGGCGCGGCCGACAGAGTGGGCCCGCCGATCGGACGACCTCGATTCCCGACGTGGTGGCGGCAGGGATCAGGACCGGCCGTCGACGATGCCGGATCGGGTGCCGCCCACGCGCATCGCGTGTCGCATCTCGGTGATGGTCGAGACGACGACCAGGGTGTCGACCGGGCTGCGGTCGGTCTGCAGCCACGACTGGTCACAGCTGACGGCCAAGGCCTGCTCCGGGTCGATCGCGATCCCGCCGACCTCGTTCAGCGCCGCGAAGACGGTCTGCTCTGCCGCTGTTCCCGGGTCGTGGAAGACGATCGCCGCAGGCGCGATGTCGACGCGCACACCGGAAGGGTCGATGTAGGCCGTCCCGGTGGACGCTCGCTGGTCTACGAGCGACGCATCGTCGTCGGCGTCGAGATCGTCGATCGGCACCGGGAGCAGATGTCGAGCGACGAAACGGCCCACCGTCTCACGGTCGAACGGCGTCATCCCCATGACGTCGTCCGGGTCGACCGGGCGCACGAAGAGTTGTTCCCCCATCGCTCTTGCATATCATGAACCCCGGATGGAAGGGAGCGAAGGCCTCGTCCGGAACCTCGTGGAAACGTCGCTGTCACCGACGCGCTCGCCGGAGTCCGAAAATCACCCCCGACCTACTGATTTGTGAATTGTTCGGCGAGTGTCCTAAGCTGAGTCGGCTCCCAACGGAGAACTCCTTACGGAGAACCGGCCCCCTTCGTCTAGCGGCCTAGGACGCCGCCCTTTCAAGGCGGTAGCGCGGGTTCGAATCCCGTAGGGGGTACGCTTGTCCGGCCCCTTGCGGGGCCGCGGGGAGCGGATAACAGAACATGGCCCTGTGGCGCAGTTGGTTAGCGCGCCGCCCTGTCACGGCGGAGGTCGCGGGTTCGAGTCCCGTCAGGGTCGCAACACATGTGTGCGATTGGCATTCGGTTCGGGTGCTGTCCGGCCAGGTAGCTCAGTTGGTACGAGCGTCCGCCTGAAAAGCGGAAGGTCGCCGGTTCGATCCCGGCCCTGGCCACCACGAGAACCACCTGGCGTCGGGTGGTTCTTGTCGTTTCATGGGGCAGCTCGTGATCGGCCCCATGTCACACGAGGTGACACTGGGTTGCTTTTTCGTCCGGCGGCTCCCCAAGGGGACACGGGATGTGTCACTTCGCGTCCTTCTTCTTCCCGGTCGTGATCGGGCCGAGCATGTCCGCCGCGTCGGCCAGCGCGTCATGGTCCGAGTGCGCATAGGTCCGCAAGGTGAACCCGGCATCGTGGTGCCCGAGCCCACACGGCGGTCACAACTACGCGGACGCCGTTCAGGTGCCTCAGAGTCGCGCACGAGTGACGCGCATCGTGCAGTCGAACGATGGGGAGACCGGCACCGGCGAGCGCCTTGCGCCACGCGGCAGTGAGGGTGTCGGGGTGTGGCGCCGCTCCGAGACCGTCCCGACCACCTAGTAGCCGCTGTCGATCCACTTCGATCCGAGGGGAGCTTCGCCTCCTTCTGCCGCTTCCGAACACGACGCAGCGCGGCCGTCAGATCGTCGGGCATCGGCAGCGTTCGGACACTGCTCTTCGCCTTCGGTGCTCCGGTCGTCGCGCCGCCCGCTGTGGACAGCCGCGCTCGTCACCGCGAGGGTCTCGGCGTCGAAGTCGACCGCGTCACGCGGAGATACCGAGAATCTTTCCTCTTCTCAGCCCGAGAGCCGACAGCCGCCAGGCGGGGATGGGTGGCGTCAACAAAGCCTTTACTGCACCTAAAGCAGTTCGCGCAGTCGCGCCGCGTCCTCGAAGTCCTCGCGGAACTGATCGAGTGTGGCGAGCGTGTACATTCCGTCAATCTGGTTGGTGACCCACAGTTTGTGGATCTTCCGCAGGTCCGAGATGCGGTTCTTCCATCCGATCCCGTCGATGACCGCTGGGACGAACTGCCGCGGTGTCCGTACCTCGGCCATCTCCTCGATCTCGCGGACAGCGTCGGTCAGCCTGGAGCCGGTGGAGTCGAAGCCGTTCGCCGCGACGACGATCTCTGCGGCGCCGGAGTTCGGGATCACCAGGTCGCACGGCGCGGTACGATCGTTCCGGCCAGTGAACCGTGTCCGCGTCTCGTAGGGCAGGCCAAGATCCTTGGCGACCGCTTCGATCTCGTCCTCGACGTCCCTCCCCTGCCGACTCGCAGCGGCGGCTGCTGCGCGGGTACCTGCTCGTGCGATCAGCACGTCGGCGGTTCCGTACTGCTGGTGCAGCTGCGCGTTCGCCTGCGACACCAGGTTTTACGCAGCGTCCATCCACCCGATCAGCTCGGCAGCGAGCATTCTCACCTTGGTTCCTGGTTGTTGGTCGGCAGTGGAGTATGTGTGTCAGGTGACGGTGATTGCGCCGCGCCACAACTGAAGAAATGGCACCGACCAGGGCCAAGCGGTCGGTAGATGCAGGATGGGTGTGCGGGCAGGTCTGGCCAGGCGGGCGGGTATCGCAACGATCCGGCGGCGTAAGGTGGCGCCGCGAACCCGGCCGTGGCTGCCAGTGAGGATTCGTGCGGCTCGGAGCACGTTGTGGGCGATGGCAGCGCAGATGACCCAGGCGCTGTTGGCACCGAACTTTCCTGACGGAAGGTGGGCCAGTGGCCCGTTGATGAGGTTCGGCGGACACGGTTTCAATGATCGCGTGTTTACGGTGGGTGATGTCGGCGGCATCGACCGGTTCGTCGTTGTTGGTGAAAAACGGGTGATACCGCCACACCGGGAACATTGCGTCGGGATAGTTGGCGTCTTTGATGCGGCGCACGATCAGCCGGGCGGTGACCGGATGTTTGCTCGATTCGACAGCGGTGTAGGTGGTTTCGGCGACTTCGGCATCAGATATCCATGTGCTGGTGTCAGGGTCTTGCACGGCTCCGGGGTAGTTCACGGGGGTCCACGCGTCGTCGTCGATGGCTTCGATGGCGGCTACGATTTTGGTGTTCTTGGTCATCACGACCGAGAATTGAACCCCGGCCCGAATGCAGGTTCGTACCACTGCGCTCGACCCGTAGGCACTATCCCCGCCAACGATGATGGTGCCGGTGGCGCCGACGGACCGGGCGGTGGTGATGGCCTGGGCCACCATCCGCCGGCACCCTTACCCGGCCCGGTTTTACCGGCCCGCAACTGGATTCCGGCGACCGCCGGAGCGGCTTGGTCGGTGCTGAGCGTGGTCGCCAACGGCGAGTCCCTTGCGCAGGATCTGTTTTCCGGCGATTTTGGTGTGCTCGTAGGAGGCGCCTTGTTTGGGGCGTGGCCGTAGACCGGACGTAGCAGCGAGTCGATATCGATGTAGGTCCGCTCGCTGGCGCCGGGCAGCAGATCAACGCGTCCAGTGAGCGCGCGCAAGTGTGCGGTGAGGACCGAGTCGAGTTGGCGGGCATGTCCGAAGGTGAACTCGCGCAACGTTTGTCCGACTGTTGCTGGGGCGTACACCCCGGTGAACAGCGTTTTGTGGCCGCCGGCTGGTAGGACTTCGATGTCATCGATACAGTCGGCTCCCGCACATTCCGGCGATGATCGTGGTCAGTTTCGGTGCCATATTCGCTGCGGCCGAGGCCACCGACGTCGAGGTGATCGACACCTTGTCCGCCAGCAACTGCTGCAGGCCGGTGCGCTCAGCCAATGCTGGGACCGGGGACCAGGCCAGCGTGCGAGACCAGATTGTCGTCGTTGAGCGCTACCGAATCTGGACCGAACGTGTGGGATACTTTCACTGAAAGTGCCCTTTCTTGAACTGTGTGATTGATGTCTCGACAACACCAATCATCCCAGTTCAGAGGGCACTTTCGCTATCGCGGCACCCGCAAAAACCCAGGTCAGTCCACGGATCCAGGTTTAAGACGGGCCACGGTTGACGAACGTGGCTGCGAAGGGGTGGGACACGGGCGGCTTCATGGGCTGGCGATCTTCGATCGGGTGGGGAGGGTGAGGCAGAGGATGGTGCTGAGGATGAGTGCTGTGATGATGCCAACGGTGCTGGTGGTCAGGGCTGGGGTGTAGCCGTTGGTTGCGGCGATGCCGAGGAAGGTGGAACTCAGGGTGGCGACGCCGAGGGCGGCGCCGAATTGCTGGCTGGTGGTCCAGATTCCGGACGCTGATCCGGCGTAGCGCGGCGGCACGGTGGACAAGAACAGTGTGGTCAGGGGCGGCATGACGAGGTTGATGCCCATGCCGAGGACGAACAGTCCGGGTGCCAGCAGCCAGGGGTTCACGTCCCCGTCCGCCGTGGTGGCGGTGGCGAGGACGGCGGCGGTGCCCAGAGCGCCCAGCAGGGTGCCGGCCATGACCGTGTAGCGGCCGAAGCGGACGGTGAGGACGCCGACGAATCCCGCGGTGGCCAGGCCTCCGGCGCAGAACGCGATGGTCACGGTGCCTGCGGCCAGGGCGGTATAGTGCTGGGCGTCTTGGAGCCAGAGGATGAACACGAGCAAGAAGCCGCTGAAGGCGGCGAAGGCGATCATCTGCACCAGAAGGGTCACGGCGCTGGTGCGTTCGCGCAGGATCGTCAGGGGCAGCAGGGCTCCGGCCCGGCGAACGGGATTGCGGTGTTCGCCGAGGGCGACCGTTGCGACCGCGGCGATTCCGGTAGCCAGGAGGAGCCAGGTCCAGAGCGCCCACTCGTAGGTGCGCCCTTCCAGCAGCGAGAACACGATGGCGACCAGTCCGAGGGTCAGGCCGGCGGCGGGCAGCCATCGCGGTTGGGTGGCCTGGGGCGCGTGGTTCTCCGGGATCAGCCATGCCCCGAGGCCGACGAGGATGAAGGCGACGGGCACGCTGAGCCAGAACACGGCCCGCCAGCCCAGTGCGGCGACATCGGCGGCGATCAGCAGCCCTCCGAGCAGGAGACCGCCGGCCTGCGCGATGCCGGCGATGACCCCGAACAGGCCGAGCACGGTGGCTCGCTCCCGCCCCTGGAACAGGGTGTAGAGGCTGCTCATCACCTGCGGGGCCACCAGGCCCGCCGCCACTCCCTGGGCCGCCCGGGCGGTGATGAGCTCGCCGGGGCCGTGCGCGAGCGCGGACCAGGCCCCGGCGAGTGCGAACCCGGCCAGGCCGATCAGGAACATGCGCTTGCGCCCCCACAGATCGCCCAGCCGGGCAGCGGTGATGAGGACGATCGCGAACGCTAGCAGGTAGGCGGTTGCGATCCAGCCGACCTGCGAGGGTGTGCCGCCGAGGTCGGTCTGGATCGCGGGCAGTGCGACGTTGACGATCGTGACGTTGAGCAGGTCGAGCATGAAGCCCAGCACGAGCACGACCATGGCAGCCCATCTCCGCGGATACCGAACAGCGCCAGGATCGATAGAGGCAGTCGCCGGACTGGTCATAGTGATGCTCTCCTTGTGCCGAGTACCATCGTCATCACGAGATACTCACTCCACCGTTTATCTCGTCATGACGAGTATGTCGTCATAACGAGAGATTAGAAGAAGGGTCGCGACATGGCAACCACGTCCGCCACGCAGTCCGAGACCGTCGACCGGATCGCCGCCGCCGCACAGCGGTATGCGGCGGCATCGGCGCGGATCGATCAGATCGCCGCCGACACGGTGGGCTTGACACTGAGCACGTGCGAGGCGAACTTCATCAACCTGCTGCGCCTGCATGGCCCGCTCACCCCTGGCCGGCTCGCCGAACTCACCAATCTCACGTCCTCGGGCACCACGACCGGGGTGGTCGATCGGCTGGAGACGGCCGGCTACGCGGCCCGGGAGCGGTGCACGAAGGATCGTCGCAAGGTCATCGTCTCCCTCGATGACCAGCGATTCCATGCCGAGGACGCCGCGCGTAGGCAGCGCCTGAGCGCAGTCCTGTCCGGCTACGACGACGCCCAGCGCGCCACCATCGCCGACTTCCTGACCCGCCTCGCCGACGTCGAGGCCACCGTGGCCACACCCTCATGACGCGATGTGAAGGACCAGCATGAGCAACCAGCCCCGCAGTCTGCTCGACCTGCTCGCCGCTGAACGCGAGATCAACGCCAACCACGTCCGCTTCTTCGAGATTGCTGACGCCTTCGAGCACCACCGATTCGTCGAGTGCTTCACACCCGACGCGTTCATCGAGTACACGATCATGCCCGGACCACCACAGCGGTTCCACAGTGCACACGAGTTCGCCGCCTTCATGTCCGCCGGCGGACAACGAGGCCAGCAAGCCGTGGCTCACGTCGCCGGGCAGCACGTGGTCCGCTGGCACGACGACCGACCCCACCTGTCCGGATACGCGACCGTCTGGCACTGGACGGCGACCCACGACCACGCAGGCAGACACCGACCCGCCGACTGGACCACCATCGGACGCATCGAAGACGACTACCAGAACCTCGACGGGCGCTGGCTCATCTCCCGACGATCCGTCTCGCGCGCCGCCGGACTCATCGCCACCGGCGCCATCTGAACGAAGCCGAGCGAAGCTGAGGCAGATGCCGATCGGCGACGTGCCACATGCCGGTAGCCGAACTCCCGCCCTACCGCTGGCCGCGTCACCGCCCGCCCAAGCGTCGGCGTCGGCGTCGGCGCCGAACCTGAGCGAACAAGTGGCTTGGCTGGGCGAAGAGGGACGCGAAGCCTTGCCGGATGAGCTCACGAGGCGCGGCCCGTTATCGAACCGTCCTCGCCCGAGCGCCGATGACAGGGCACGTCGTTCGCGGTGGGCTGCCGACGACTCATCTCAGGCGCGTGCTTGCCTGGTGGTGAACGGGGTGACGGCGAGTCGGGCCAGGCCTCAGCGCGGCGGCGAGGACGAGCCCGATGGTCAGTGTTCGGTCGGTCATCGTGCCGGCGGCGGTTCGGCGTCGCTGGAGGCGATCGCGCAGCGGGCCGGGGTGTCCATCGCGACCCTGTACCGGCATTTCCCGGTACTGGCTTCCCTGATCGAGGCGGTCCTGCGCGAGGACAACGCGGCCCTGGTCTCCGCGGGCGAGCGGTTGGAGCGGGAGAACGAGCCGCTGGAGGCGCTACTGGCCTGGATCGAGAAGGCCGTGGCCTCATGCAGCAGGTTCCGGGGCCTGGCCGAGGCGCTGATGGCCGGAAGGCACGAGGACGACAACCCGCTCGCCGACGCCTGTCACGCGAGGGAGGCGTGCGGCACCGGACTGCTGGCCGCCGCTCAGGCGGCGGGCGGTGTGCGCCCGGACGTCACCTCCGCGGACCTCTTCGACCTGATCGGCGCCGCCGCTTGGCTCGCCGAGACCGGAGGAAGCGACAACAGGCTCCTACGCCTTGTGCGCCACGGCATCCTCACCGTCCGCGACTCGTGAACACGTCGCGGCCCGCTGCCGATACCGGAAGGATCACCGGATGGCTGCGACCGTCACCGCTGGTACGGGCGTGAGTCGACGGTTCGTCGCTGTGCTGTGCCGACTGGCTCAGGTGTCGCTCGTCGCGGGTGGCGCGGGTCGCAGCAGGATCAGCAACAGGGTCCCTGCCGCTGCCGCGCTCACAGCTGCCAACGTGAGCGTGCTCTGGCCGTGACCGAGGATGAGGCCGCCGAGGGTGGCTCCGGCGGCGACGCCGAGGTTGAGGATGGTGACGACGATGCTGCCGGCCAGTGGCCGGAAGGCGGGGGTGGACAGGCGCAGCACGCGGGCTTGCAGGATCGGGGGGAAGGCGCCGATCGCGAGGCCCCAAAGGGCGGTGCCGGTCGTGAACACGGCGGGCCGCCCGTCCCCGAGCAGGAGCAGCAGCAGGCCGGCGCAGACCAGGAGCGCTGCCGCGCCGATCGCGGCCCGCGGGTAGCGGTCGGCGGCGAAGCCGGACACGACGACCCCGACTGCGCCGGCGAGGCCGAACACCAGCAGCAGGCCCGGGATGGCATCCCCGGCCAGTCCACCGAGTCCGGTGGTCAGGGTGGTGATGTAGGTGAACGCGGTGAAGTGCCCGACCAGCACCAGCCCGCCGGCGACGGCCATGGCGAGCACGCCCAGGGCGCCGCGGGTCCAGACGCCGCCGGCCTCGGGGGCCGCGGCGGCGGCGCGCGGCAGGACCAGCCAGGTGGCGGCGGCGGTGAGCAGCAGGATGATCGACAGCCCGGCGAACACGGCCCGCCAGTCGGTGAGGTCGGCGAGGAACGCCGCCAGGGGCAGGCCCGCGAGCCCGGCGAGAGTGGGACCCGAGAGCACGACCGCCAACGCGCGACCGAGCCGTTCCGGTGCGACGAGGGAGGCGACGTAGGAGACGACCAACGCCCAGAACAGGCCGTGCGCGGTCGCCGCTACGATCCGCCCGACCAGGGCGAGCGCGAACCCGGGTGCCAGGGCGGTGAGCAGGTTCGCCGCCGCGACCACCACCAGGCATCCGGTCAGCAGCGCCGTGCGCGGTACCCGCAGCGTGGCACGCACCAACGGGATGCCCACGACGGCGATCGTCACCGCCCAGGCACTGACCAGGACCCCGATTGTGGACTCCGACACGCCCAGCCCGACACTCATCTGCGGCAGCAGACCCGAGGGCAGCATCTCCACCGTCACCGTCCACAGCGTCGCCGCCGTCAGCACGCCCAGGACCGGCCACAGGCGCCGGGGTGACTCGGTGGAACGGGGCGGCGAGACGGTCGAGCGTGCGGGCATGCCGCTACGCTAAACATTGACATCACTGTGAAGGTCAAGCCCGGCGGCGACCAGCGCCCACAGCGGGAAGGAACCGTGCATGAAGATCGGCGAGGTAGCAGAGCGCACCGGCGTCGCGCCCCGGATGCTGCGCTACTACGAAGACCAGGAACTTCTCAGTCCGGGCCGACATCCCAACGGGTACCGCGACTACACCGCGACCGATCTGGGACAGGTCCGCACGATCCGCGACCTGTCCCGCTCGGGAGTGCCCATCCGGTTCATCAAGATCGTCCTCGACCGTCAGACCGGTGCCACACCCTGGACCAGCACCTGCGACGACATCCTTGCCGGCATGGTCCGCGACCAGATCATCGTGCTGGACACCAAGATCGCCTGCCTGACCACCAGCCGCGACGCGCTGACCCAGTTCCTCGCCGACACCCGCCGCAACGAGTAAAGGATCCGCGTCGCGTCGACGGGGAGTGCCCGCCGGACGAGCAAGGGACATGGCGGGCGTGCCGAACTCCTGTCGGACCGCCCGGTCATAGGGAGGGGCCGAGCGAACCAGGAGACTCGCGCCGGTGCTCAAACCCTGAGGTGATCTCCGAGCGGCCCAGAGTTTGGCCAACTGGACGGTCGGCATCGAGCAACTCCCTCACGTCGCTGGCTTCGGTGATGAGTGAGGCGATGCCTTGCTTGATGGGCTGGTTGGAGCCCGTGCTAGCCGCGCTGGTCACCGGGCCGGGCACCGCGCCGATGCCTCGTCCGAGGTCCCGCGCTTGCAGAACCGTGGTGATCGAGCCGGAGCGGACGCTGGCCTCGGGGATCACGGTCGCGCCCGAGAGCGCGGCCATCAGCCGGTTGCGGGCGATGAACCTGTTCCTGGTCGGCGTCGTGCCGGGCGGCAGCTCACTGAGCAGGAGTCCCACGTCCCCGACGCGGTTCAGCAGCTCGCCGTTCCCGCTCGGGAAGCGCCGATCCAGGCCGTTGGCCTGCACGGCGACCGTCTGGCCGCTGGCCGCAAGCACGGCACGGTGCGCGGCAGCTTCGATGCCGTAGGCGCCGCCCGCGACGACAAATGCGTTCCTCATCGGCCATGCCGGCTGCCAATTCGGCGGTGACTTGCTCGCCGTAACTGGTCGAGGCGCGCGCGCCGGTGATCGTGACCCGATCGCTCAGCGCCGTGGTCAGGGACGAGGTCGCCCGCGCGTCCACAGCACGTAGGGGGCGCGCTCGCTCAACTCGTTCGACGCGGCGGGCCAGTCACGGTCGGCGGGAATGAGCGTGCCGAAGCCCTGCTGCTCGGCCTGTGCGATCCGGTCGAGCAAGTCCGAACCGATCCGCGCGGTCAGGCGTTCACGCCAAAGCACCGCGTCCGCTCGTCCAAGGCCGAGCACCGGCTCGTCGGACTCGCAGCCGCAGCGTCTCGACACCGCCGAGGTGGGCGAGGACGTGGCCGGTCGCTGGGTCGCCGGGTTCGGCGATCATCGACAGGACGATCCGTGCCGCCCGCTTGCCCTGCGCCTGCTCGGTCAGCCTCGCCATGATCGGTGCCCTCTCTACTCGACGGTCACCGGCGAGGTACGCGACCACCTGCCGCACATGGGGTTCCGCATGTCGAAGGACGGTCGTAAACTCGTAGGTGAGGCAGGTTCTCCAACTACGCGGGTCCTTCGGGACGGCCCCTTGCGGGCACTCGGTTCATAGCCGCCTCCACGACGGAAGTTCGTCGCGCTATGACGAGATGAAAGAGGCCCGCAATGCTCCGCCACTCACTGGCACTCAGCGCCCGCGCATCTCGACACCGCTCCGCAGCGTGAAGGGGTGTCGGCATGAGCGGCGAACTCACGGGACCGCGAGCCCTGGTCACCGGGGCCTCTACCGGGATCGGCGAGGCCTGTGCCCGTGTCCTCGCCGACCGTGGAGCGACGGTGACCGTCGCCGACATCGACGACGTAGGTGCCAAACAGGTGGCCTCCGACCTCGGCGGCCGGGCGTGGCATGTCGATCTCTGTGACACCGCGGAGCTGGACTCGCTCGAGCTGACGTCGACATCCTGGTCAACAACGCGGGTTTCCAGTCCGTAGCACCCATCGAGGAGATGTCGCCGGACACGTTCCGGCGAATGCAACGGCTGATGGTCGAGGCGCCGTTCCTCCTGATCCGTGCGGCACTGCCCGGCATGTACGACCGCGGGTTCGGTCGGATCGTGAACATCTCATCCGTTGACGGCCTACGGGCCTCCGCCTTCAAGCCGTCGTATGTGGCCGCGAAGCACGCCCTCGAAGGATTGACGAAAACGACTGCGCTGGAAGGTGCCTCGCACGGCGTAACCAGCAACTGCGTGAACCCCGGGTACGTCCAGACCGAGTTGGCGACCAAGCAGATCGCCGACCAGGCGCGCGTCCACGACATGGACGAGGTCATCGAGAAGATCATGCTCACCGAGAGCGCGGTCAAACGACTGGTCCGACCGGACGAGGTCGCGTCCCTGGTGGGCTGGCTGGCCTCCGACGACGCGGCGATGGTCACCGGGACGTCGTATCCGATGGACGGCGGGTGGAGCGCTCGATGACCGCGCATGCCGGACCCCGACCCCGCAGCTGCGGGGCGGCGAGGGTGAAGGGGTAGCGGACGGATGGCCGTGTGACCGTGATCATGTCGTGCTGTCCCCAATTCTGGTGGCGATCGAAACGGATGGAACCGTTTACCCGTCGGATGCGTCCAACTCTGTGCAGGGGTTGACGGGGAGCATCGCTCCGATGAGACGTGGGGGATGGATGGGCGAGACACTCAAGGCTGACCCGGAATGGATCAGCGGTCTGGGCAACTATGTGCTGGCGTTGAACGGTAGTGCGTGGAAGGCGGTCAATCTGGTTGGTGCGCATGCGCAGTCGACGGGCGAGTTCAAGGGGTTGATGTCGGGGCTCAAAGGTCCGGTGGACACTCTCCACGGCGCGACGAGGACTCGCATCGAGAAGGTGCCGATCGCCCTCCAGGGCACAAGTGTGAACCTGAAGCAAGCGGCGTGGGACTACACCACGGTGGATCACGACGCTGCACTCGGGATCAAGCACACGCGAATGCAGACGTACAACTCCAATCCGTTCATTCCGCCTATCGAGGTCCTCTCGGGTCGGGCGCCGAATCCGGTGATCTCATACGAGGAGGTCGACGACGTTCCCGGTACCCGCGCGTATCCGAGCCCGCGCGAGGTCGAGGTGGCCCCACCGCCTGCGCAGAGTGTCGACTGGCGAGCCGTGATCGACGGCGCTGCGGGGTGGTTGAGCGATGCAGATGGTGCTATCGAGGACCTGACCGGATGGAGCCCGATCAAGGCGGCACTCGACCCCGTGGCCGGTAACTGGATGGAACTCAAACGAATCGGACAAACCTACGGTAAGACTGGTAGCGCTTTCGACATCATCGCGGGCGATCTGTCCACTGGTCATCGCGAGGTCGACGATCACTGGAACGGACGTGCCGCACAGGCATACACCGGTTACACGACCGACATGGTTCGCGGGCTCAATTGGGAGGGCTCGGTCGGGCGACTTCTGGATAGAGGTTTGGCGCTGGCAGCCGATCAACTGCAGAAAGCTGCCCAGGAGATCATTCGTCTCGTCAAAGAGGGACTGGGCCGGTTGGTCAAGGTCGATAACGTCACAGACGTCCTGAAATTGGTCTCCAAGTGGGTCCCGTATGTGGGCACCGCGGCTGCGATCGAGCAGGTTCGAGGGCTGTTGACCGACGTCTGGAACGCTACGAAGGTGCTGCTCGACGAGATCAGACGCGGAGTGGAGGCGCTGAAGACCTTCATCGCCTTCTGTCAGGATCCGATCGGCTTTGCCACGGGGAAAGCGGAAGGCAAGGTGAAGGAGGAGTTGAAACCGTTCACCGACGCCCTGGACAAGGTCGAAGGCCGGGTTCAGTTGGGCTATGACATCGGAACGGCCACCCAGCTAGACCGTCCCGGTCGAAGGCCGTCCGACGCGTACGACCCGGGTCAAGGTGCAGTACTACGAGAGGACGGTCAGTGACCAAGCGAAAGATGCTCGGAGCGGCGATGCTGGGACTGGCGACGATGGTGACAGCGGCGGCGTGTGGGGACGGTGATAAGGCCTCCGAGCCATCCGGGTTGGGCACCTCGACCGCCGTGGCATCGGTCCCTGAGGCCGACCACAACCATTCCAACCCGACGTCCTTCACACCTCAACGGTTCTGTGAGATTCTCACGCCCGACGACGTGGCACCGTTGACCGACGGGAACGTGACAGACTCACCGTCGACGAGCAACTTCCGTGGGCTGCCCGGATGCAAGTGGCCGGTGCAGAACGGATACGGATGGCTCGAGGTCGATGTCTTCCACCCCGTCGATGTTGATGCTCTTCTGTCTGTCGCCAAGGCCCGGTATCCCGTTGGCGGGGGAACGGGGTACCAACAGCTGAGCGCAGATGGCACAAGTTCGTGTCAGGCATTGGTGCAAACTCCGCGAATGCCCAAGGGATACGTTCTCAGGGTCAACATGAATGGTTCGAACGACCTGACAAACAATTTGTGTACAAAGTCCGCTCCGCAAACGGAGAAAGTCCTGAAAGCGCTGGGTTGGTGAACCAGCCAAGCGGATTCGAGGAGGCGTTCCGGATCCTCGAATCCGCGATGGGTGATCTCGGAACCGCCGTCAGCCGATCGCAACAGATTGAGTTCCCGGATGTCGTGGTCGATACGGGCAGGAATGACGACGGGTCAGAGCCCTCTCCGGACCCCGGCCGAACCGACGACCACCTCGCCGACCTCCGACGATGGGCGACCGACGAGAACGCCCGCAACGCCGAGTTCGCGCGTCGGGTGGATGAGGCGATCGATGCCGAGTTCGACGACCTTCGCGGCGGCTGGTTACCCGACGGGCGCCGCGAGGAGATCATCGAAGATGTTCGCGCACACATGCTTGCGCAGTTGCGCCGATTCGGTGGTGGGACGTCGTAGCGGCACTGCGCGCGAGTGCGAGGGCCGGCCGCTGTCGCCTGCTGCTCACGGGAGCGCTCGCCGTCGGAATCCTCCGAAGCAGATCAACGGGTGCGTGGTGAGATCGTCGGCGGATGCCGGTGTGGGATTCTCGGCGAGATAGGTGCGCGACGTGTAGAGCCCCAACCGATAGTCGGCGAGACGGATCGCCTCCGCCCGATGGACGTGGGGTTCTCCGACGACGACCTCGATGTCGAGTCCGGTGCGGTGCTGCGACGCAATCCTCGTCGCGGTCACGATCTCGACGCTGACTCCGGGATGTCTGCGGCGTACGGCCACCACGGACGGCGCGGCGAGGTAGGCGGAGAAGCTGTCGGTGGCCGACATGCGCACCACTCCGCTGAGTGTCGGTGAGCCGTCGATGTCGGTCTCGAGCCTGCGGACGGCACCCTCGATCTGTTCGGCCGCGGCGAACGCCTGCCGGCCACGGTCGGTGAGCTCCCAGCCGGCCGCACCACACGCCAGAACGCGACCGCCGACGGCCCGCTCGAGCGATTCGATCCGACGCGCCACCGTCGTGTGGTTGAGACCGAACACGTCGGCTGCGGTGGTGAAGCGTCCACTCCTGCCGACCGCGAGCAGCACCAGCAGGTCGTCGGAACTGAGCTAGTCAGACGGCACATCTGCACTATCGCAGATGCGATCCGCCGTTTCGGCCGCGGCCGCAAGAAGCTGCTGCAGTTCAGCCTGATCCTCGTCGGCGCGGCCACCTTCCTGATGGGCTGTCTGCCGACCTTCGGTCAGGTGAGCTACTGGGCACCCGCACTGCTGGTCGCGCTGCGCCGGGAGACGGTTTCCGCTACGGCTGCGGGGCGGCGAGGGTGAAGGGGTAGCGGACGGATGGCCGTGTGACCGTGATCACGTCGTGCTGTCCCCAATTGTGGTGGCGATCGAAACGGATGGAACCGTTTACCCGTCGGATGCGTCCAACTCTGTGCAGGGGTTGACGGGGAGCATCGCTCCGATGAGACGTGGGGGGACGGATGGGCGAGACACTCAAGGCTGACCCGGAATGGATCAGCGGTCTGGGCAACTATGTGCTGGCGTTGAACGGTAGTGCGTGGAAGGCGGTCAATCTGGTTGGTGCGCACGCGCAGTCGACGGGCGAGTTCAAGGGGTTGATGGGCAAGCTCAAGGAACCCATCGACAGTCTGCACACGGCAACCAAGACGCGGATCGAGGAAATCCCACCTGTCCTCTATGGCACGAGTGTCAACCTGAAGCAAGCAGCGTGGGATTACACGACCACCGATAGCGAAGCCGGTCTCGGATTGCGGCACACGCGGACCGAGACCTACAACAGCAATCCGTTCGTTCCGCCGATCGAGGTGCAGCTGGGCCTGGTCCCCGACCCGGTGGTCACCTACGAGCAGGTCGACGACGTCCCGGGAACTTACGGCTTCGGGGATCCGCGCGCCGTCGACGTTACGGCACCCGCCAACGAGTCGGTGAACTGGAACGCCATCATCGAGAGTGCGGCGGGGTGGCTGGCCGACGCCGACTCGGCGATCGCGAGCCTGACCCACTGGAGTCCCATTCAGTCGGCCGTCGAACCGGTTGCGGGAAACTGGATGGAACTCAAGCGAATCGGCAAGACGTATGGGAAGGCTGGCAGCGCATTCGACATCATCTCCGGTGACCTGGGTACCGGGCACCGAACGGTCGACACCCATTGGGACGGTAAGGCCGCGGTCTCGTACTCGTCCTACAGTGCAGATCTTTCGCGCGGGTTGAACTGGGAAGGGTCGGTCGGCCGTCTGCTGGAACGTGGCCTCACGATGGCCGCGGACCAACTCGAGGCAGCCGCGAAGGCACTCATTGCCCTGGTGCAGAAGGGACTGTCCCGACTCGTGAAAGTCGACAGCTTCGAGGGCATTCTGAAGCTGGCCGCCAAAGCCGTCCCCGGAGCCGGAACCGCCGCCGCCGTGGCCGAAGTGACTCGTCTGCTCGCGGAAGTGGCCATAGAAGCGAAAAGGATGATCGTTGAGATCAACAAGGCCATCGACGCGCTCACGACCTTTGTCAGCTTTTGCAAGGATCCGGTAGGTTTCGCCACGGGCAAAGCCGAAGGAAAGGTGAAGGAGGAGTTGAGACCCTTCACCGACACATTGGACAAGATCGCATTCGCGAACGACGTTGCCACAGCTACCGAGATCGACCGCGTGACACAACAGCCGAGGACTGCTTACGACCCGGGAACGGGTCCGGGAATCTGGGAGGATCAGCCGTGAGGATCGTTGCCGTGACCATCGCCGTGGTGACTCTGCTGTTGGCGACGACTGCTTGCCGTGGGGCAACTGACGTCGACGGATCATCGTCCAGTGCGACGTCGCCGGCGACCGCGTCACCGGCGCAGTCCCCGACCGAGCAGGCGCCCGTGTCCGAGGACGGCGAACCGCCGACCACGATGACCGCAGCGCAGATCTGCGCATCGTTGACGCCTCAGGACATGGCGCCTTTGACCTCGGGAACGGTGACCGACAAGCCCCAGCCGACGATGAACTTGGGTCTGCCCGGCTGCAAATGGCCAGTGGAGAACGGCTACGGGTGGTTGGCGATCGATGTGTTCAAACCGGTCAGCGTCGATGCGGTTCTGACGACTGCGGTCAGCCAGTACAAGGTCGGTGACGGAACCGGCTATCAACAGTTCGACGATGACGGAACCACGATGTGCCAGGCGCTGGTACGTACGCCGCGGACTCCGGACGGCTATCTGCTCGGCGTGAAGATCGATGGAGCCGGGGATGGTTCGGCTAATCTGTGCACCAAGTCTGTTCCTCAGACCGAGAAGGTGCTCGAGGCGCTGAAATGGTGACCAGATGACGAACACCGATAAATTCGACGCGGCATTTCGTGCGCTCGAGTCGGCGATGGGTGATCTCGCCACTGCGTCCATCCGGGCCGAGAACATCGAGTTCCCGGACCTCACGTTCGAGTCGCCGGTCATCGAGGCCGACCACACTCCGGACCCCGGCCGAACCGACGACCACCTCGCCGACCTCCGACGATGGGCGACCGACGAGAACGCCCGCAACGCCGAGTTCGCGCGTCGGGTGGATGAGGCGATCGATGCCGAGCTCGACGACCTTCGCGGCGGCTGGCTACCCGACGGCCGCCGCGAGGAGATCATCGAAGATGTTCGCGCACACATGCTTGCGCAGTTGCGCCGATTCGGTGGTGGGACGTCGTAGCGGCACTGCGCGCGAGTGCGGGGGCCGCCCGCTGTCGCCTGCTGCTCACGGGAGCGCTCGCCGTCGGAATCGTCGTGGCGACGCTCGGACCCGGAAACGAAGTGGCCGACGACGTGGCCGATCCTGGCACGAGTGTCGGGGAAGCGCTGTCTCTGCTCCCGGAGTCGTTACCGGAGGGCGGCGAGGAGGCGCTCGATGACCTCACGTCCGCGATGGCGCGTCTGGACGCCGCCGTCGAGCGATCCCGGTTGCAGTTCCCGCCTGAATCCTCCGAGGGTGACGAGCATCGCCCTCGTGTGACCATATGGCTTGTGTGCGCGACGATTCCGGTCGTACCCCGGGTGGTGACGATGGCGGCGTGAGTCGCGAGACCGGCGCGCCGTTACCGTTCCGGGATCTGCCGTATCGGTGTGGTGTCACCGACACCGCGCGGACTCCCGTTGTCGCAGGACGGCGGTAACGTCATCGTCACCGTCGGGATGTCGAGCCAACGCAGCCCGCGGTGTCCGGCAGCAGCATCAGCGCGACGATCGGCGGAATCCATGACCAGTGCCCCCATTGCCCCGCTCCCGACAGACGTCGACCCGGCCGTCGATGTCCTCCGCATCGGTGGGCTGTCCAGCAGCCGACCGCGTAAGGCGTTGTACGACTCCATTATCGAACGCGAGTCCGCCGGACGGGTACGCGTGCGGCTCGCCGGTGAGATCGATCTGCTCGCCGTGGCCGATCTGCGGGCCACTCTCGACGCGGCGACGGCCTCGGCGCGCCAGGTGACTGTCGACCTGGCGGACGTGACATTCATCAACACCCGTGCGGTCGGAGTTCTCGTCGACTATTCGTCGGCGCACCAGGGTCGTATTCGCGTCTGCGGTGCACACCGTTCGACCCGGCTCTTGTTCGAGTTGTTCGGCGCAGTCGAGATGTTGTCCGGAGACCTGCATCCGGCCCGGTGATCTCGTGATCTCCTGAAATCGCATTCCCGTGCCCGTTTCGGGCGATACTGCTCCCATGACAGACCGCGCCAACGCCGTGGTGGTCCGCAGCATCTACGGGACCGCGGCCGTCGAGTGGTTCCTGATCTTCGCCATCGGGACGATCCTCGTCACGCGCCTCTACCTGCAGCTGACCGGATACCCGCAGGTCGGCGGCGGCACCCTGCACATCGCACATGCGCTGTGGGGTGGTGCGCTGATGATGCTCGCGTTGGTGGTCGGCTGGTTGTTCCTGGGGCCGGCGACGCGAATCACCGCGATCATCATGGGCGGCATCGGTTTCGGACTGTTCCTCGACGAGGTCGGCAAATTCGTCACCAAGGACAACGACTATTTCTATGGTCCGTCCGCGGAGATCATGTACGTGTTGGTCGTCCTCATCCTGTTGATCAGCAGGATCGTGCGGGACGTCAAGAAGCCGACAGTTGCCGAGTCGATGGCCAACGCGGCCACCATCGCCGCCGACGGCATCTCTCACGGGTTGCCCGCCCGCCGCCGCCGACAGGCCGTCGAGTTCCTCGACGTCGCGTCCGCGCGCGGTGCAGACCCCGTTGTCGTCGAACACATCCGGGGTCTGCTCGACGCGAGTCAGGATTCGCCGGACCGGCTGATGCGTCTGCGCGACCGTGCCACGGCCCTCATTCCCGGCATGTTCCGCAGTCCCCGGTGGGTGACGATCGTCGGCTGGCTTCTCGTGGTGAGTTCGGTCGGCACGTTCGTCGTCGGCATCCTCGGCTGGACCTTCAACAACCGCGACATGGGCGACGTCGCGTTGTATTTCGAGATCAGCCGCAATACGAAGGCCAGTTGGATTCTGTTCATCAGCGGTGTCGCCACGCTGGCGCTGTCGCTGCCCGCGATGATCGCCCGTCGCCGGACCGATCGGGTCTGGCCACTGCGGTCGCTGCGCCTGGCCGCGCTCGTCTTCACCCTGACCAACGCCCTCGTCGACTTCGCACTCGAGGGTTTCGGTGCGCTGTTCAACCTGGCGATCGGACTGTTCGCGCTCGCCGTCATCACCTATCACCTCGGAGCGCGGGTCGCCGCGCCGGACGCCGATCGTGATCAACTGAGGGTGTGAGCACTCTCGATCGCGCAGCCGTCACCGCCCGCGTCTCCGGCTTCGAACGGCGTGCCGCCGACCTCCCGGACGCGCGCGCTGCCGCCGTCGCCATCACCATCGCCGAGCGCGACGGTCGGCACGGGATCTGGCTGACCAAGCGTCCCGCGACGATGCGACGACACGCCGCGCAGTATGCACTCCCTGGCGGACGGCTCGACCCCGGTGAGAATCAGCCGACGGCTGCTCTGCGTGAACTGCACGAGGAGATCGGGATTAACCTGCCCGCCGACAGCGTCATCGGCATGCTCGACGACTACCCGACGCGGTCCGGTTTTGTCATCACGCCGGTCGTCTGCTGGTCCGACGGCACACACATCCCGGATCCCAACCCCGACGAGGTGTCGCAACTGTTCTTCGTGACCTTCGACGAGTTGATGGTCGAGCCGCGATTCCTCACCATCCCGGAGTCGGACCGGCCGGTCATCCAGCTCCCCATCGTCGGGGCGCTCGTACACGCACCGACGGCCGCGGTCATCTATCAGTTCGCCGAGGTCGTCCTACGTGACCGGCACACCCGGGTCGACGGGTTCGAGCAGCCCGTCTTCGCCTGGCGCTAGAAGCCGGCAGGAAAAATCCCCACAACCGGGAATGGAATCGGACCATAGTCCGTTTACAGTGGTGTTGGGCCGCGACGGCCCACGGACCAGAACCTACGAACACAGTTGAAGTTCACCTGGAGGAACCACCATGACCACAGCAGTCTCCGCTCCGATCGCCGCCGGCACCTGGACCATCGATCCCGCCCACTCGGCGGTCGCGTTCTCCGTCAAGCACCTGATGGTCAGCAAGGTGCGCGGCAACTTCGAGTCGTTCTCCGGCACCATCACGGTCGCCGAGGACGGCACCCCGGCCGTGCAGGCCGAGATCGACGTCACCTCGATCACCACCGGCAGCGAGCAGCGCGACGGTCACATCAAGTCCGCCGACTTCTTCGATGCCGAGAAGTTCCCGAAGGCGACCTTCGTGTCGACCGGGGTCGCTCCGAAGGGTGACGATTACATCCTGACCGGCGACTTCACCCTCAAGGGCGTCACCAAGTCCGTCGAGCTGGCGCTCGAGTTCAACGGTGTGAACCCCGGCATGGGCCACGGCCCGGTTGCCGGCTTCGAAGCCACCACCGTGCTCAACCGCAAGGACTTCGGCATCGACATCGACATGCCGCTCGAGGGCGGCGGCGTCGTCGTCGGCGACAAGGTCACCATCACCCTCGAGATCGAGGCAGGCCAGCCGGCCTGATCCCGGTCACCTGACCCGGCGGTCCGCCGATCCCGGCCACAGCGTCGGGCCCGGGCCGTCCGAACAGAGAGCCGACACCGCGCGCACCCCGGCGCGGTGTCGGCTCCCTTTCTGTCCCGACCTCGTCTGTGACCGGCACCATAGTGCTGTTCGGTAGGCTGGGACGCAGCCGCTGGGCAGGGAGGTGGCCGTATGGGACGACCACACGGCCCCCGCACCGACGCCGTCGGGTCGGGGGTTGGCCTTCGTGCGCACACTCGCATCTGGGGACGACGCATCCCGCGATCACCAGACTGGGCGGATCTCTCGGTCGACGACCGGGCCTGGATGGCCCGCTGGGCCACGGTCGGCGCCGCCATCGCGATCGGCACCACCAACTGCGTTGTCGGTGTCGAGACGTTCCTGCTCGTGCAGTTGGCCTTCAACGGCGGCCAGCTCACCGTCGACACCACGCTGGGCGCCCCCAACTTCCCGTCCGTCGTGATCGCGATCATCGTCGGCCTCATCATCAACGTGGCGCTCGGTCTCGCGGTGTTCAAGCCGCAGCTGCGCTGGTTCGTCAGCGGATGTCCGGCCGACCACGCCCGGCGTCGGGCGGTGCAGCGCATCCCGATTCACCAGGTGATGACCACACTGATCGCGTGGGCAGTGGCCGTGCTGTCCTACGTGCTGACCGCGAACGAACTCACCTCGAAGACCGTCGTCGGCGTCTCCGTCGCGTTCATGCTCGCCGGCTTCTCGAGCTCGTGCATCACCTACATCTTCGCCGAGAGCGCCGCGCGACCTCTGGCCGTGGTTGCGCTGCAGGACAATCCGGCCCACCACGTGATGCATGGCGTGCGGTCCCGGATGATCGCGGTGTGGGCGGTCAGTTCGGCGGTCCCGATGCTCGGACTGCTCATCATCAACGGCGGGCGCTGGGCGGGGATGCTGCCGCCCGCCCCCGGGCCCGTCGACTGGGCGACGGTGGTGCTCGCGCTCGTGGGTCTCGCGGCAGGTGTGCGCGTGGTCGTCCTCGTCGGCAAGGCCATCGCCGACCCGCTGACGGACCTGCGTCGCGCCGTGGAGCGCGTGGGTCAGGGCGACTACGCCGCCCAGGTGGCGGTCTACGATTCGTCCGAACTCGGCGTACTGCAGCACGGTTTCAACGAGATGGTCGCCGGTCTCGACGAGCGGGAACGGATGCGGGAACTCTTCGCCCGTCATGTCGGTGACACGGTCGCCGAACTAGCCCTGGAACGCGGCGTCGGCATGCACGGCACCAACGCGATCGTCGGTGTGCTCTTCGTCGACATCGTCGGCTCGACGACGATTGCCGCACAGCAGGATCCGCGCGAGACGGTGAAGCTGCTCAACTCGTTCTTCACGATCGTCGCCGATGTCGTCGACAGCCACTCCGGATTCGTCAACAAGTTCGAGGGCGACGCGGCGCTCGCGGTGTTCGGTGTCCCGGTCGCGATCGATGAGCCGGCCGCGGCGGCGATGGCGGCGGCCCGCGACCTGGCCTTGCGTCTGGACGAGCTGCCCGTGCGATGGGGGATCGGCGTCTCGTACGGGATGGCCTTCGCCGGCAACGTCGGTGCCGAACAGCGCTACGAGTACACGGTGATCGGCGATCCCGTCAACGAATGTGCGCGGCTCTCCGAACTCGCCAAGGGTGCCGCGGTCCCGGTGCTCGCCGGCGACGCCGCGGTCGCCGCGGCCGGCGACGAAGCCGACAACTGGCGATCGGTCGGCTCGCGCACCCTCCGCGGTCGCCCACGTCCGACCGAGGTCTTCGTCCCCGAGGAACTCGCCGCGGCCAACTCCCCGCCGATCGTGACCGGCGTCCTCTCCGGACTGCTGCGGCCGGTTCGCCGGACGGGACTCCTCGGGCTCATGCGCCTGCCCCTCGGCCTCTTCGGCCGTTGACGGTCTTCGGCGGCGTCAATAGCGTGGGGCCATCAGCCGAATGAGCAGGGGGTCGTGAGCATGAGTGGTTGGTCGACGTCGGACATCCCCGATCAGTCCGGTCGCACGGTGGTCGTCACCGGCGCGAACAGCGGCCTCGGTGCCGAGACCGCGAAGGCCCTGGCCGCCGCGGGCGCGCAGGTCATCCTGGCCTGTCGCAACACGCAGAAGGCCGATGTCGTCGCGCGTGAGATCGGTTCCGCGGCGACCGTCGCGCAGCTCGACCTCGCCGACCTCGACTCGGTCCGCACCTTCGCCGACGGTCTCACCGGCGCCGACGTCCTCATCAACAACGCAGGTGTGATGGCGATCCCACACAAGCGAACCGCGCAGGGCTTCGAGATGCAGATCGGCACCAACCATCTCGGACACTTTGTGTTGACCGCGCTGGTGCTCGACAAGATCACCGACCGGGTGGTCACGTTGTCGTCGTCGATGCACCAGATCGGCCGGATCGACCTCGGCGACCTGAACTGGGAGACTCGCAGATACCGGCGCTGGCGCGCCTACGGCGACTCCAAGATGGCCAACCTGATGTTCGGCAAGGAGCTGGCGGATCGTCTCGCGGCCGCGGGTTCGACGACGACGTCGGTCATCGCGCACCCCGGCTATGCGGCGACCGAACTGCAGGGACGGTCGGAGACAGTCGAGGACGTCATCATGAATCTGGCGAACAAGGTGGTCGCGCAGTCCGCAGCCGCCGGAGCGCTGCCGACCCTGTACGCGGCGACGTCACCCGACGCCACGAACGGCACGTTCTACGGGCCCACCCAGATGTTCGGCTCGCGGGGCGCGCCCGGGGTGTCGGGCTACAACAAGCGCGCCGACAACACCGCGATCCGCGACGGCCTGTGGGCGGTGTCGGAGAAGCTCACCGACACCACGTTCGCCGTCGGACCCGGTTCGACTACTTGACGTCGAACTTGATGGAGTTCGATGCGCCGGAGATGCCGTCGGTGACGGTGATCGAGTAGGAGCCGGGCGCGCGCAGCAGGAACGACTTCACCGCGGTGCAGTCGCGGGTCTTGGTCAGCTGCGCGGCCTTCGGCACCTTCGGGCCGTCGAGCCGGATCTGCATCCCGCACTCGTTGCCGTCGACCACGGGTCCGGAGTCGATGGTCGAGTTCCACCGCACCCCGAGGCGCGAATTGCGGGGGAAGACGTTCGGCGAGATCGGCGTCACCTTCGGTGCGTACGTCCAGACGTTGATCGACTTGACTCCGTTGGGTGCGTCCGGCCGTCCGAGTTTGCCGAAGTGCTGCGGCTTGTTGCCCGACGATCCCAGTGCGGCGCTGCCGGTGTCGAGGAGATCCGAGCTACCGGAGCCGCCCGCGCTGCCCGAACTCCCGAGCAGGCTGTCGAGCGGCGCGGCCGTGGCCGATCCGATGACCGCAGGTGCGGCGAGAGCGGTCGCAGCTGCTGCGACGGTGAGTGCGGTGGCGGCGACAGACTTTCGGATCATGGTTCTCTTTCACTCGACCCCGGGGCATGAACGATGTCCCGATTCAACCACTCCGTGACCATCTCGACACCCCGGGGTGCGCCCTCGTGAGCTCGCCGCGCCGGGTCTGTCGGTTACGCGAAGAACTGCGCCACGACATGTGGAGGCAGTCCCGTGATCACCACACTCCGGGTGGGCGGAACTGAATGCTGATGCGCGGCCCGACGCCCGGGCTCTTGGGGATCGCGTGCTCCCACGTCCGCTGGCAACTGCCGCCCATCACCAGGAGATCGCCGGGTCCGACGACGAAGCGCAACGATGACCCACCGCCGCGCGGTCGGAGCATCAACGGTCGCGGTGATCCGAGCGAGACGATCGCCACCATCGTGTCGTCGGTGGAGCCACGTCCGATCCGGTCGCCGTGCCAGGCGACGCTGTCGTTGCCGTCGCGGTACAGGCAGAGGCCGGCGGTCACGAATCCCTCCGGCAGTTCGTCTCGATAGTGGCGGGTGAGTTGATCGCGCGCCTCGACAAGCAGCGGATCGGGGAACGTCGCCGCGTCCAGGTAGGTCGCCAGCAGCCGCGGGACGTCGACGACCCGGTCGTACATACGGCGGCGCTCGGCACGCCAGGCCGCGTCGTCGCGGAGCCGGTCGAAGAGCAGTTCCGAACCGGAGATCCATCCCGGCCGCAAGTCGATCCAGGCGCCGTTCGACAGTGACCGCCGCCGGGTCCCGGCGAGGTCGCCGAGCTGCGTTCCGTCGTCGCGCTGGTCGAACAGCGAGCCCTGGATGCCGGCACTCATGGTGGCCAGCCTAGCGCAGCTGGCGAACATATGTTCGATGACCTCATCCTGATTGGTCGCCCGTCGAGGTGTTGGCCACAGGCGGCGCCGGACGGTGGCACGATCCGGAATCTTCTGTTATCCAGTACCAAGTGGTAGTCACTAACACTTTGTGGCCGCCTCATTCGTACGACGATTCCGAAGGGATGGCCCATGGCCTCGTTCTTGTATCGAATCGGGAGGTTCTCCTTCCGACACAAGTGGTGGGTGATCGCGGTCTGGCTGGTCGCCGCCCTCTCGGTCGCCGGACTCGTGGGAGCGCTGAGTCCGAAGTTCGCGAAAGACTTCAGCCTGCCCGGGACCGACTCCGGAACGGCGACCTCGCAGGTCGAGGAGTACTTCCCCGAGGTCATGAAGCAGCAGACGCAGGCGTCGACCAGCGTGCTCGTCGCCGCCGAGGACGGCCTCGGTGCGCACGCGTCGCAGATCGACGGACTCGTCACGGACCTGCAGAGGCTCCCGGATCTGACCGACCCGGCCTCCGTCGTCAACCCGGACACCGTGGCGAAGGCCCAGCCCGCCCTGGCATCGTCGGTGATCGGCGACAACGGCAAGGTCGGACTGATCCAGATCCGGCAGAACATCGAGATGACCGACCTCACCGTCGATCAGAAGGAACAGCTGCAGGAGATCCTCGCCGACCACCGCGGTGACGGACTGCAGGTGGAGGCCACCGGCTCACTGATGCAGGTGATGGAGGCCGGCGGCAAGGCCGAGATGATCGGATTCGCCGTCGCGTTCGTCGTCATGATCGTCGCCTTCGGTGCGCTCGTCGCGGCTTTCATCCCGCTGGTCACCGGACTCGTCGGCGTGATGCTCACCATCATGTTGCTGACCCTCTCTGCGAAGTTCCTGAGCATCAACGAGACCGCCACCGCGATCGTCACGATGTTGGGTATAGCCGTCTCGATCGACTACGCACTGTTCATCGTGTCGCGGTATCGCAACGAGGTCAGACGCGGCGGCAGTCGCGCCGACGCAGCCGGACGGGCCGTCGGCACCGCGGGCACCGCGGTCGTGTTCGCCGGGATGACCGTCATGATCGCGGTCGTCGCACTCACCGTGATCGGCATCCCGTTGATCACCCAGATGGGTCTGGGCGCCGCGTCGGCCGTCCTGGTTGCCGTGATCGCCGCACTCACCCTGATCCCGGCACTGCTCGGAGCCGTCGGACGATTCGCGTTCACCCCGCGCATCCCGTGGATCAAACACGCCGAGGAGTCCGACACGGCGGACACGCTGGGCGTGAAGTTCGGGCGGATGGTCGTCAAGCGACCGCTGCCGTACGTCATCGCCGGACTGGCCGTACTGGTCCTGGCCGCCATTCCGATGACGAAACTCGAACTCGGCATGTCGATGACGAGCGACGACGAGGCGCCCGCACAGTCCTTGTTGCAACGCGGTTTCGGTGAGGGCATCAACGGACCGCTACTCGTGGTGCTGCACAGCGACAACGGGGACGTGGCCGCCGCCGCCGACCGCACCGTGGCCCACATCAAGACCCTGGACGACGTCGCCAACACCAACACCCTGGTGTGGACCGGCAACGGCAAGCCCGCGCCGAATGTGGGTGCCGACACGGCCCTCATCTCGGTGACACCGACCAGCGCGCCGTCAGACGGGGCGACCCACGACCTCATGGAGGAGATCCGGGCCTACACGCCGTCGGCGGAGGCGGCCGGTGCGCAACTGCACGTCGGCGGGCAGACCGCGATCATGTCGGACCTGTCGGCCAAGCTCGACAAGGCGCTGCTGCCGTACCTCGTCGTGGTCGTCGGGCTCGCGTTCCTCATCATGATCGGGGTGTTCCGCTCGATCTGGGTGCCGTTGATCGGCACCATCGGGTTCATCTTCTCGGTGTGCGCGACCTTCGGTGTCACCGTGGCGATCTTCCAGGAAGGCACGTTCGGCCTCATCGACAACACCAAGCCGATCCTGTCGTTCCTGCCGATCTTCCTGATCGGCCTGGTCTTCGGACTCGCGATGGACTATCAGGTGTTCCTGGTGACCCGGATGCGCGAGGAGTACGTGCACGGGATGTCGGCGAAGGACGCCATCATCGCCGGCTACCGCCACGGCTCACGCGTGGTCACCTCCGCCGCGATCATCATGATCAGCGTGTTCGCCGCGTTCATGCTGTCGCCCGACACGACGGCGAAGATGATCGGTTTCGCTCTGGCGGTCGCGGTCGCCTTCGACGCCTTCATCATCCGGATGATGGTGGTGCCCGCGATCATCGCGATGCTCGGAGATCGTGCCTGGGGTCTGCCGAAATGGTTGGATCGGTTCGTGGTGAACTTCGACATCGAGGGCAGCGCGGTCCGAGACCGCGGCCTGCCGCCCTCGGACAGCGCCGCCGCACCACGCGAACCGGTCGGATCACCGAGCTGAGTCTCGAGTGACACTCCACTAATCCAGGAGGTCAGGGTATGGCCACACCGACGACGACCCCGGGCACCGCCGGCTCGGGTCGTCGGATCGGTCTGCGGGAGAAGAACAAGATGCGCACCCGCACGGCGATCCGCGACGCGGCGATGAGGTTATTCGCCGAACAGGGCTACAACCAGACGACTGTCGAGCAGATCGCCCGGGAGGCCGAGGTCTCCCACACCACCTTCTTCCGCTACTTCTCCTCCAAGGAGCAGGTGGTCCTGTCCGACGACCTCGAGGACGCGCGCACCCAGGCTCTCGCGGCCATCCCGCCCGGCCTCGGTCACTTCGGCCTGCTGCGTCGGCTCGTGACCGATCTGTTCAAGATCGGGACCGCCGATGCGTGGGCCAGCAATCCCGAACGGATGCGGCTCATCCAGTCCGAACCGGCGCTGCGCACCGCCTTTCAGATCGAATCCGACCGGGCGATCTCGCAGGCGCCGGACTTCTTCGCCGAGTACACCGGGACCGATCCCGACGATCTGTGCCTGCGGGTGTTCATCGCTGCCGCCGGCGGCGTCATGTTCCACTTCGCCCGCGCGGCCGACGACGTGCTCGACGACGATCTCCTGTCCACGTTGCTCGATGCGATCGATCTGCTCGAGCAGGGCCTCCCGTTGCAACCGAAGTCCTAGCGAAGGGTTCACTCCCGTGGGTCGTCTCGACGACAAGGTGGCCTTCATCACTGGTGTCGCACGTGGCGAAGGTCGCGCGCACGCCGTCGGGCTCGCCGCCGGAGGGGCGCAGATCATCGGCCTCGACCTCGCCGGACGGCCGCCCTGCGCCCTACGACCGGGCCACCCCCGGCCGACCTCGACCAGACCCGCCGGCCGGTCGAGGACACGAGTGCGAAAGCCGTTCTGGTGCAGGGTAGGTCTGTGATCTCGACGCCGTGGGCGAGCGCAGCATCCGCGTCAACGGCATCGATCCGGGTGCCGTGGCGATGTCCGCACGTGCACCGAGGTCTCCGAGTCCACGGCGATGAACGGGACGTGCAGTCGTGGCAGCAGTCCCAGCCGCCAACCCGGCGCCGACAGGACCGGGCCGGCGAGGATCTCCCGGTGGGTCCACAAGCGACGTCAGATAGTCGACCACAACTGCGACGGTGACGCGAATGATCGGTTCGCTGTTCACGATCAGGGATCGGGCGTCGTCGGTCGCCGCATGCCGCCAAGGGTTGTCGAACGGAGGCCGGCCACGGGGCGGGCGGACTCAGGGGCCAGACGTCACGGTCGGGGCGGGATTCGGCGACGCTCCACGAACGAAACACCCCGACAAACTGCGCGCGGACAAGGCCTACACTCCGCCGCCCACCGCACCTGGCTTACCATACGGCGCATCGCAATCTCACAGATCAGATGTCAATCAAATCGGGGGCAGTCCCGTGCCTGCGTCGGATCGCGCGGGGATCAGAGGGGACTTGTCGGGAGTACGCAGAGCAATTCCCGTTGATCTGCTCACTCGGTCTGACTCATCGAGTCCTGTCCGATGGACTCAGGCGCGGGACGGATCGACCGGAGTGGTGGTTGTGACCTGATGGGAAGGCCAACCACCGATCGGGCGCCAGACGACGTGAGCCATCGGACGCGACTGCGAAAGTGTGGGTCGGTCTTCAGTGAATCGTCGAAATTTACTGGCGTACAGGGTAACCCATGCTGGAGGCTTAACTCGATCCATTGCGCGCTCGTGCGTTCGGCGAAGATCAGACTGAGGCGCTCCCGCATCTGATTGTCGCCGCGTAACCAATCTGCTTCGCGCCCGGTCGGGAATGCCGACGCAAGGTCGGGATGGCCAACAACGTCGCTGAAGCGCCGAAACAATGCTGGCTCCATGGCTTGGAAGAGAACATAGCGATCGTCAGCGGTCCGGTAGTACTGGACCAGGACCGAGTCCTCGAAGAGGTCTCCGTCCATCAGACCCTCCGGTGATGGTGATGGGGGCGCCGCTGGGCCGGGCACTGACTCGGCGTGCTCCTCGTCTTCGTCGCGCATCAACTCGGTTGCCCGCGCATACATGGCGGCGTCAGCTTGTGCGACGTCGAGATACACCGGTTGGCCAGTCGCTCGTGTGTGTATGACGGCCGAAAGAGTGGCCATCGCGGCGTAGACGGGTGCTGTCGTCACGCCGACGGCGAATTCCATCCGGGGAATCCGTGGCCGCCCGTGGATGTCTTCGATGGGCCGCAACAGCCCCGCGTATGCGTCGAACGCCGGTCCGTGGCTGGGCAGGGATGCGTACGGGCCGGTGGAACCGAAACCGGAAAGGCATATGAAGACCAAGGTCGGGTTCACCTTCAGGAGTTCCTCGTATCCTAGGCCGAATCTCGCGAGGTAGCCCGGCCTGCGTCCCTCTATGACAACTTCGGCGCTGGCAACGTGAACGCGGAAGGCTTCGCGCCCGTCCGTAGTCGAAAGGTCGAGCTCGATGCTGCGCTTTCCCCGGTTCCAGAGCTTGTGCATCGTGGACGTTCCGTCACCGTCTCGGACTCCGATCGAGCGGATGTAGTCGCCGCGGCCGGACTCGACCTTCACCACATCAGCCCCGAGTTCTGCGAGGTGACCGCCCAGCGCGCTCGGAGCCAGAATCGCAACTTCGACGACGCGCAGTCCGTTGAGAAGGCTTACCGATGTGGGATCGTCGGTGGTCGGGTTCGATGATCCTTTCAATCCGTCGGTCATCGACTGAACGCGATGTCTGCGTCGGTGGACACCGCGCCCGTACCGTTTGGATGTCTCCGCTCGGGTGGGGCGATTCCGATGACGTTCGACTCGCTGAGCCGAGCGATCGACGTCGAATCCAGTCCCAGGGACATCAGAATCGCCTCGGTATGCTCGCCGACCTCGCACGGCAGCCCTGCCACGGGTTGTGAGTTGGCGACCCGAATTCGGGGCTGCAGCCGCCAATAGCTGCCGAAAGCAGGGTGTTCGGCGCCACTGAGGAGGCCCGAGTGCACCAAGAACTCTTCCAGAGTGTTGTCGGCCGCTGATGCGATCGGTACTCCCGTGGCGAGTCCGGCTGCTTCCCATTCCTGTGCCGGGCGCGTGATGAATATGTCTTCCATGAGCCACTGCAGTGTGCGGTCATGGAGCTGGCGCGCCGACCTGTCGGCAAAGCGCGGATCGCCTCGCCAACTGGTCTTGTCGAGGATCGTGGTGAGGTCGGTCCAGCGGTCGTCGTGGCACGCGAGCATGACCCAACCGGACGAACACTGATAAAGCCGGTCGAATGCGCTGAATCCGGTCTGATCGGTATTGAGTTCGGGACGTGGTTCACGACCCGAGTATGCTTCCATGCGCGCGGAGTGCACCCATCCCGCTGATACGAGCATGTTGGTTTCCAGATACTGCCCGATGCCGTGGTGTTCGCGCGCATATAGACCAAGTGCCAGCGCGACTCCGGTCGCAAGTCCTGAGCACGGGTCGGCGTAGGAATCATTCACCGGTGGGTTTCCCTTTCCCGCCTGGAGAATTCCACCGCCGCACAAAGCATTGGGGGTGGAATGGAATGCTGCGCGGTGGGACTCGGGTCCATTGCTTCCGTATGAGGCGCCGTAGAGATACACCAGATCAGGACGGATGGAACGTGCTTCGGCGTAGCCGAATCCGAGTCGTTCGGGGACTCCTGGACGGAAATTGTGTATCAACGCATCCGATTGGGCGATGAGCTTGTGCAGGATGGCGCGACCTTCGCTGGACTTGAGGTCGAGCGCGATGCTCTCCTTGCCGTTTCCGATGTGGACGAACTCTAGGCCGCTGCTCCTGAACGGATCACCGTCGAGCGGTTCGACCTTGATGACGCGGGCTCCGAGTTCGGCGAGCAGCGTGGGACCCAACGGTGCGGCGAGAAATGAGGCTACTTCGAGAATTGTGTAGCCCTGCAGAGGGAGTTCGACGGGCGGTGTGCCGGCCGGCCCGGGCTTGGGATCGGCGGTATGTGGCACCGGGCTGAATGTGGCAGCCGAGTCCAGGGGTGGTGCCGAACGGCGGATCTCGGCAGGTGTTGCCTCTGCGGAGACGATGGGCCCGAGCTCGGTGATAGTTCCGAGTTGTCCATCGTCGACCTCGATGACGAGGTTGTTCGCGAGCAGTTGAGGATGACGAAGGAACTCGTCCTCGGTGAGGAATGGATCGGCCCCGATGTCGAGGGTTCGGAACTGGTGCATCCATTCCTCTTGAGTGCGGTCCAGCATCGCGTTCCTTACTCGTGCCTCCCACTCGTCGGCATCGTCGTGGCTACGCACCCCAAGGGGCAATGCGCTCCAACGATCTTCGCGCAGTTCGTCGCCCAGACCGATGGCATTCATCCAGTTCCGGTAGAGCCGGGGCTGCCGGCAGCACATCTGGATGTACCGGCCGTCTTTGGTCTCCACCGAGAGGAAGCAGAGTCTGATGCCACGCATGAGCAAGGGCACGCCGCCTTCTCCCCGCGCACCGACGGGGACCACAGCATCACCTTTGCGTTCGAATGCAAGTCGCATCGTGGCCGCAGAAATGCCATCAAGCAAGCTGGTCTCGATGGCTCGTCCGAAACCTGTGCGCTCGCGCTGGATCAACGACCCAATGATCCCTTGCAGGGCGAGCATGGCGGCGCCGTATGTACTTGCCGGCGAGGCGATATAAAGCGGTCGGTCGATGTCACCGTGTGCTCCGCTGAGTGAGTCGTTGCCCATCAGTCGGCCGGTCTTCGCAGTGACCATCTGTTCGCTGTGTCCAAAAACCTCGAGGTCGGTGGCAGCCCCGAACCCGGTGAGGGACACGTGGATCAGTCCCGGGTTTCGTTGCTGGACCGCTGCTGCTGACAAGCGTGAGGCGTCCGAGCTCGGAAGCGGGCTGAGGATCAGGACATCGGCGGAATCCACCAATGCTTCCAGCTCCGCCATGTGCGTGTCATCGGTGAGATCGATGACACGACTGTGCTTCCCGCGATTCCAGAACTGGAATCCGGGGTGGCCGCGGAGCGGATCGCCGCCGGGCGGCTCCACCTTGATGACCTCCGCACCGAAGTCTGCGAGCACGGTGCCTGCCATCCCGAGCATTCCTTCGGTGAGGTCCACAACGCGGAGATCTGAGAAAACGTGGGTCATTTCTTCCTCCTCAGGTGAAGCGGTCGCCTCCAGGCCGACGGTGGGCTGTGCGCTGGGCCGCGACCGGTGCTCGTAGTGAGACACTCGCCATGGTTGGGCCGAACTGTTATCTAAAACATATAGCTGGTTACTTAGCCGATCATGCTGCTGGCCAGTAGTTCTGTCAAGTGACCTCGCTGATGGACAATCGCTCAGGCAAGACGTGTCTAAACCATATACAGCGTTATCTTGACACTAGGCCGGTCGACCGGGCATAGTGGTCCGTGTCACACCGTTTGGCCGAACGAATGACCAGCACGACGACCAGCCCGTTTCGTGTGTCACATCTCAACTGCCGATCCCTTCTGGAGGGGGGCCTAGTGTTGCATCAATCCGCGTTCGGCTCTGTCGGCGGAAGAGACCCGTCTGTGCTTGCGCTGCGGATCCATGAAGGCGCAACGATGGTGGCGCACGGTATCCGGCACGGACGTCCCCTCGACGGCACCGTGGCGTGGTTCGAATTGATCGGATTACGGCGCGCGAGGGCGCGGGCGGCGGTTGCAGCGATTGTCGGGACGATGGGCGTCGCAGGTCGCGACGTGCGTTCCGGGAACAGCTTCGCCATCACCGACGAGGGCTCGGACTACATCGCAACGCTATCCATCGCGGCAGCGAAAAGGGCCGGTGCCCAACGGCCACAACCGGATGACTCCCGGTCCGAGACTACCGACTGAGACGACATCAAATCGACACCGCATACCTGCGGTGTGGACAGTGAAAGGAAAACCGACGATGACCGCAACTCTGCCTGAGCCGACCCTCATCGAGACCGAGAACATCCATGTCATCGACTGTGATGCCCACCTGACGGAACCTGCCGACCTCTGGAGCGCACGAGTGCCGGCAACGCTTCGGGACCGTATGCCGAAGCAGGAGACCAGAAACGGGCTGACGGCCTGGTATGTCGACGGCGAGATGTGGGCGAGTATCGGCGGCAACACGATTGGTCACGGTCCCAAGAAGGTGCTGGGTACCAACACGCTGCAGCCCTTCGAGGAAATTCATCATTCGGCGTGGTCGACACGCGAGCGTCTGGAGCTCATCGACGAGCAAGGTGTGTGGGCTCAGATTCTCTATCCCAATGGGGTCGGCTTTTCCTCGAATCACATCTTTGCCATCTCCGACATCAAGCAACGTACGCAGATTCTGCAGACCTACAACGACTTTCTGGTCGAGGTACAGCATGAGTCGGGTGGGCGCCTTCTGCCGCAGGCGATGCTCCCGATCTGGGACATGGATTTGACGGTGAAGGAGATGACCCGACTCATCGACCAAGGAATCGCCGGTTTCACTCTGTCCGACAAACCGGAGCTGCTTGGGCTCCCGGAGTTGCCCGAGGCCTACTTCGACCCGATGTGGGACATCTTCAACGAGACCAGGACCGTTGCCAACTTTCATATCGGCGCGGGCGGTACGCGTGAGGAGTCAGAAGGTCTGCGCCAGTCGATGCGCGACCAGCGGGCAGGTAAGTCCCCCATGACCGTCAACACGACCGGAGCCAAGGTGGCGGCGCCGAGCTGGCGCAGTTTCGGTCCTCAGCGGTGGTTGGCTGTGATGGCTACGCAGATGTACATGAGCAATGTTCGTATCGTGACCAACCTGTGTATGAGCAACCTGTTCGACCGGTACCCGAACCTCAAGGTCGTCTCCGCCGAGAGCGGTATCGGTTGGGTTCCATTCCTGCTGGAGGCGTTGGAGTATCAACTCGATGAGATGGTAACCACCGACAAGGAGAAGGCACTGCAGCTGCGTCGGCCGACGGAGTATTTTCGTGACCACATCTACGTCATGTTTTGGTTCGAGTCGTCGGCGCCCGCGAAGCTTGTTGAGGAAATCGGTGTCAACAACATCCTCGTGGAGACCGACATTCCGCACCCGACCTGCCTCTATCCCGACGCCAAGGGGCACTTCTCGCGTGTCCTGGGCGACCTCGATCCCGTCAGCCGTAAGCGTATTCTCCAAGATAATGCCGCCGAGTTGTACAAGATTGAGGTCCCGGTTGGCCGCTGAATCGCGCGCTACGATGTGAGAAGTGGCCGTATCGGCCTGATACGGCCACTTTAGGCGCCAGTATCGAGAAGGGGTACCGTCGAAAATGTCTGACTATTCATTTGAGGGCCGTGTCGCCGTCGTGACCGGGGGTGCGAGTGGAATAGGAGAGGCGACCGCTCGGTTGTTGGCCGAATACGGAGCCACCGTGGTCATCGCCGATATTGATCGTGAACGAGCTTCGCTCGTGGCTGCACAGATTGGTGACGCTGGAGGTGACGCACATTCGATACCAACCGACATTCGCGAGGAAGGGGAGATACAGCAGCTTGTCGATGCAATAAGCGGGCGCTGGGGACGGGTCGATACACTCGTGAATAATGCTGCCTCGTTGGAGCTCACCGAGTTCGATGGTGATGTTCTCAACCTGTCACCGCAAGTTTTTCTGGACACGGTCCGTGGCAGTGTGTTCGGTGCGTTCTTGATGTCCAAAGCTTTACTGCCGCCGATGCTTGATCGGGGATCGGGGTCGATTGTCAATATCGCGTCGGTGTCCGGAATGGCGGGTGAGCCCGCGTTGACTGCTTACGGTGTCGCTAAGGCGGGTGTCATTCAGCTCACCCGAGCATTGTCGACGCAGTATGCTCGGCGCGGTATTCGTGCCAATGCAATTGCGCCGGCGTTCGTCAATACACGAAATAACGAAACCTACGCGAGCCCGGTTTTTGTCGACGTATATCGCCGAAATATGTCGACCGGGTTTACAGCCGAGACGATCGACATTGCACGCCTGGTGGCATTTCTCTCATCCGAGGATTCGAGGATGGTGACCGGTCATGTCATCGCGGCTGATGGTGGCCTGACCGATACATCACCGATCAGCGCCGACTATGTTGCATTCCTCAGTGAGGCCGCGCAGTCAGCGACGTAGGTATCGCACATGGCGTCGACGCGGTGGACCCGATAGTTCGATCGTGCGGTGGGCCCGACAATTCTGAGAGTGGAGACAGTGCAGATTCAGCAACTACGTCACACGGTGGTCGGCGTTGGCGTCGTCGCGGCGACTGCCTACCTTCCCGAGCTCTGCGAGGTGGTCGCGGTATGTCTGCCGGGCGGGCGATTCTCGCGACAGTATTGGGATCTGGAGGTGGCGGGATCTGAGCGTGACGAGTACAGCTTCGCCCGTCAGGCGGCGGCGAAAGGTGTGGCGGTCATTGCGCTGGACCCGCTGGGTACCGGAGAGAGCAGCCGGCCAGAGCCCGAGCCGGAGCCCGCTGATCTCAACGCCGCCAATGCTTTGGCAGTGTCGGGATTGCTGGCGAGGCTCGGCCTCGAGCACTTGCCGGCGGTGGGCATTGCGCATTCGCTGGGGGCGGTACTGATGCTCCACCAGCAGATGCGGTATCGCAGCTTCGGGCGACTCGCCCTCTTGGGCTGTCCGTGCGGGCCGATGACAATGTGGCGTCCCGACGGAAGTCGCTGGTCGTTGACGGCGGCCAATGCTGCTGGCTCGCAGGTGGATGTGCGCTACACCAATCTGGGGCCGAACCTCTCGAGCGAGATCAACGCCGCGGTGCGGGCGGCGGCCACCGTGGTGCCGGGGCCAGTCGCTGACTGGGTACTCGAGCCCGGGGTCGCGCAGTCCGCGGCCGCCCACGTCGACGTGCCGCTGTTCCTCGGCTTCGGCGAACGCGATGTCGTCGCTGACCCGCTGGTCGAGGTCTCCTTCTATCGGCGTTCGATTGATGTGCGCGTGCAGATCCTCCAGGGAGCCTTCCACTGCCACAACATCGCCGCCGATCGAGGAATACTGTGGAATTCGGTGATCGAATTCTGTCGTGAGGCCGCAGTCGAACACTGACTTGTTTTGCGCCGCTATCGATCTGGCTTCATCCCTTACCGGTCTCGCCGCCTCCCCGTGGAGCGCCGAGACGGATGATCAA
>NZ_JASXSI010000050.1 GCF_030315685.1 Gordonia sp. ABSL11-1
AAGTTGCGCTTTGCGACGTCCCACATCAGAGATCCGCAGGTGAGCGTTCATGAAATTCGGTAGAGACCGAAAACCCATCGCCCGGGGCACATCCCGATCCGAGAGATCCAGAACCTGCCGGTTGCCCTGAAACATCAGCCGATTGATCGCCCGCTCCGTCGCCTGAGCCGCCCCCACCAACTCGGCATCGGTGCACCGGGACAGATCGGCCTCCCCCAGCCGATCGAGCACCGACTGCAGATCGGCGAGCAGGCCCGGCAGTTCCGACAACGACTCAGCCACACCGTCGGCGATAGCCACCTCGGCCATGCTCACCCCCCGTGAGTCACATCGAACTTACGTTCGAAGGTACACAACCCCGCCGACACGTGCAACCTCCATATCGTTTGAACTACTCACGTACGGGGGAGCAAGGTCGTCGACCATCCGGACCGCCACACCTGTCGCTCCGAACCCTGAGCGGTCGAGGCGATGCCTGTGTCAAGAAGTGGCGATCGCGCGGTCGCCATCGGCGAACGGGTACCGCTGATTCGGTCAGAACGAACCGAGTGCGGCCCCGTCTGGCGGACCCGTGTCGTCGACATCAGTTCCGGTCTTCGATCGCGCGTTCCCGTTCGGGGAGCTGCCGCCGGGATGTGAGCGCAGGGTGGTCGGCGGCACGACTATTGATCCGCCTCAATCGGATCGGTCACACGCAGACCCAAGTGCGCCACAACGTCCTTCATTCGTGCATCATGCGTGGCCACGGTGGCCGGCTCACCGATGAGCAGCGCCGTCGCGAGGTGCAGCGCATCAAGTGTCTTGACGTGCGGCTCGAATGATTCTGCAACTGTGTGGGTTTCGGGGCCGATCTCGAGCATGCCGACGCGATCCAACAGTGGTGCGGCGTCGGCGAGCGGCCGGCCCTCTCGACGCAGGACTCGGATCACCTCTGTACGCAAGAGCCGCGACGACACAAACGTCGTTCCCGGTGACTGCATCCACAACTGAATGCGCCGACGATCCGGCACATCCAGAATCGTGCGGAGGGCCACCGATGAGTCGATGTACACCAATGCACCAGCCACGTCTCAGTGATCCCCGCGCATCTCATCCAGCAAGTCTTCGACCTCCGCGTCGGTGTACGTCCGTCCGCCCGGCCGATCGGGCCACGGAGCCGGATCCGAGGACGCGGGCGTATATCGTCCCTCTCGCTCCAGCCGCGCGAGCGTTGATCCGTGGACCGTGACTGCACTGATTCGCCAACGGGGTTTGCCTCGTTCCGTGACCACCACGTCGTCCGTATCGCTGACCTGATCGAGTACGGCGGCGGTTTGTTGGTTGAGCTCCCGTTTGCTGACCGTTCGCATGGCGACGATTGTACTACGGATGTAAGACATGCGGGTCTTGGAGTAGGCCGACCGCGGAGTCGCCACTGCCCTGTGCCACATGACCAATGACGCCGCGGGGCCGGAGGAGGTCCGCAGGCGGTTCGAGGACCTGATCGCCACCATGGACCCGCGCGAGCTGCCGGCACTACTCGGCACGCTCAGCCGTGCAGCAACGGACGGACGCCGGCAGCACGATGCATCGACGGTCCACGTACGGCACCCCCAGAAGACTGCGGCGGCCTGACCGACTCCGAATCGCTCGCCACAGTTCTGGACGACCCCGCGTATTTCGAGGTCACCGAGGTGAATGCAGCCCTCGACGACTCCGTTCGCCGGCTCTTCGACGCCGACGTGGACCCGCGGCTCGCCGAGCTGATCTACAGCCGTACCTGTGGTTTCTCGACCGCGCGAACGGCGACGGGCTGGCGCTGACGTCGGCCGGATATCTCAAGCCTGCCGACGTCACCGCGGCCAGCGCCGTGCTGCCGACCATGCGACATTGGATCGGCACCAAGAATCGTCAGGTGCAGTGCAGCTCCGCTGCTGTACTTCCGAGAGTCGCTGCAGCGGAACAAGCTGTTGCGCAAGTTCAAAGGCCGTCTGGTACTCACCCGCACCGGGAAGAGTCTTGCCGGAGATCCCAGCGCTCTGGCCGACCACATCGCCCGGTCGCTGATCCCGCTCACCGAGGACCGTTTCACCACGGAAGCCATCTACCTGTTGCTGTTCTTCGCCGCAACAACCGATGACGGCACACTGCCCTGCGATCGGATTGCGTCGTTACTCACCTATCTCGACTGGCGCCACGACGATGGCAGTCCAATCACGGACCGCGACCTCTACCACCTCGACGGCGATCCCTACCATCACGGAGGTATTACATCCGTCAGAGTCTTCCTCCGCGTAGTCACGGTCGGAATACCGTTCAAGGTATGGGTGAGTCATCGGAGTCTGTTACTGCGCAAGCCGGGGAACATCTGTTTCGCGCGCTGCAAAGCGCATCCCACGACGTCTTTCTGTCCAGCCCCTACCTGACGAAGGACGTCGCCAGCGAATTGGCGAGCTGCGCAAGAAGATCGTCTGCCCATTGGCGGCTCCTGGTGTGCCTGAATCCTGTCGCAATCGCTGGAGGATTTCTGTCAGTCAGTGGACTACGCGAATTGCTGAGCGCGGGCGTCATCATCCGGAGCGTGCAGCGCCTCCATGCAAAGTCATACCTCGTCGATCGTCAATTCGGTCTGGTCGGCTCGGCAAACCTTACGGGTTGGCGCCCTTATCGGTCGGCACGCTCAGATGCTCACGAGCCAGAGCACCGAGTCCAGCGTCGTCGGCCAACGCCATCACCGGAACCAAGCCCGCCGCGGCAAGGAGATTCGGGTCATCAAACGATGCAGACCTGACCGGGAGACTGTGAGACAATCGCATCTACGAGATGCCCTTCTTTGTGATTGAACGGAACCCTACGCAAGTCCCATTCTGTCACTCAGACAGGGCATTTCGTCTACCACTCACCGCCCAGCCACAAACAAATCGGTGGATCGAGGTTAAGCCCGGAGACCTGGTACTCATATATGCAAAAGAGACACAGGGCTGCTACGTGATAGTGGAGATCACCGAATCAGCCGTCCACAAACCTGATTTCGTGACGGAGCACAGCGGCGGCGAGGATTGGATTGGGAAACGTTGGCCTTGGGTCAACAGAACCCGGCCGCGATTCGTGCCGCGCGAGCTTGTCGTTGTCACCACCGCTCAGCTCGGCATCTCTCCCCAAGCGCTTCAGGGTGGCCACAAACGCCTGACACTGAGCGAATTCGCATCGGCCGTTCGGGCGCTATCAAGCCAGTCGCGCAACGTTGGTTAGGGCCAGGCAAGTGACTACCGACTGGTCGAGTAGCCGTGCGAAGAACGAACAGGCAAAAGTCGTCAATGCCCCGCAAACGCCTCCGCCAACCACCACGACCCACCGTCATTCGCGATCTTCGCGTCGATCACCAGCGGTCGAGCCGTTCCCTCAGAGCGGTACCCGTCGGCCCACTCCCCCACGGCATCGACATCATCGACCGACCGCACGGTCACGCCATCAGCTCCGAACCCACGCGCGATGGATGCGATATCAGTATCAGGAAAGGTCACTGTCTCAAGGTCGGCGTCGGTGAAGTGATGCACCTCAGCACCATAGGAGGCGTCGTTGTAGACGATCGTCACCAGTGGTAAGCCAAGCCGCACAGCGGTTTCCAGCTCGGCAATGCTCATCAGAAAGCCACCATCGCCGGTACCGAGCACCGGAAGTCGATCCGGCTGCGCCAGAGCAGCACCGATCGCCGTGTACAGACCGAGCCCGATGGACTGATACGCCTGAGTGAAGCAGAAACCGTTCTCGTCGGGCACCGACAAGTGCGTCGCCGGATAGCCCATGAAGTTGCCGGAGTCGATGGCGACGACACGGTCGGCGGGCAGGATCTCGTCGAGCGCTATGGTCAGGACTCGGGGGTCGATCCGATCGTCGGTGGAGATGTCGTCGACCGGAACATCCTGCCAGCGTGATGTTTCCGCGATTCTTTTCGCCACGTCGTCCGTGCGGTAGCGCTGCGCACCATCAGGTTCGGCGCTGGTGAGCTCGGCCAGGACGTCGGAAGCGGTCAGTCCGCAGTCGCCGATCACCCCGAGTCCCACAGGGCGGTGCGCACCGATCGCATCGACGTCGTCGTCGACCTGCACCACGACGGTCTCCGAACCGATCAGCCGTCCGTGCCGCATGGTCCACTGATTCAGCGCGCAACCCCATCCGACGATGAGGTCGGCGTCGGCGATGAGCTCGGCGGTGGTCGGCGACGAGAAGCCGCCGGAGATCCCGAGACTGAATGGATCGCCGACGAAGAGCCCGTTGGCTACTGCCGACGTCGCCACCAAAGCACCACTGGCCGAGGAGAGTTCCGCGATCACGGGTCCCGCATCCCGGGCACCTCGACCGGCGACGAACACCGGCCGTCGCGACGCACGGATCGCGTCCACCAAGGCGGTCACCGCGCCTGCGTTCGGCCGCACACGCGGCTGCTCGAACGACGACAGTATCGGCCCCTCAGCGGAGGCCGGCGTGGCCGCGACGTCGATGGCGACGTGGAGCACCACCGTCCGACGTTGCGTGACGGCAGTGCGATACGCGCGCACCACGTCGTCGACCACCGAGTCCGCGGAATAGACCCGCTCACTGACGGCACCGACGCTGCGCACCAACGTATTCTGATCGATCCGAAAGTTCGAGCGGAGGGCGGCCGCGGGACTGTCGGCGGTGAGCACAATCATCGGCGTGCGACTCTTGACGGCCTCGGTGATGCCGGTCATCGCGTTGGTGAGTCCGCAACCCTGATGCAGGGAAACAACTCCCACGCGGGACGACATCCGCGAGTAGGCGTCGGCCATCGTTGCGGCGCCGCCTTCGTGGCGGGCCGCGGTGAACGGCACGCCACCGGCGCGAAGGGCGTTGGTCATCACGAAATTGCCGCTACCGACCACCCCGAAGCAATGCCCGGCGCCGAGGTCGGCGAGGACGCGCCCGACCACGTCGGCGACGGTGGGTCCGTAGATGGTCACGCACCCGCCTTGTCGACGACCGCCAGCACACGTGACGGGCTGCCCGTGCCTCCGACGATGGGCAACGGGCTGACGACGATGAGCGCACCGGTCGCGGGCAGACGACCGAGGTTGCGCAGCGAGGTGAGGCCGTACTTGTCGTTGCCGAGGAAGTGGTTGTGCACCGGGAATGCGGGATCGAAGCCACCGGCCAGTCCGGCGTCGACGCCGACGGTCTCCACGCCGAGGCCGGCGATCTGACGCTGGGTGGCCAGCCATTCGGCGGCGTCGACCGCGACGCCCGGGGTATGCGAGCCGGTGTCGTCGGCGTTGAGGAACTCCGCCTCCGAACCGCCACGCGACTCCCACCCGGTGCGCAACAGCAGCCAAGCTCCTGGCGCGAGCGGACCGTAGGTGGTCTCCCAGGCTTCGACGTCGGCAATCGTCAGCAGGTAGTCGGGGTTGTCGGCGACCTGCGCGGTGAGGTCGAGGACCGCGGCCGGCCCGATGAGACGCTGGACGGGGATCTGGGAGACGTCGTCGCCGTCACGGCCGGTGATCCAGTGCACCGGAGCGTCGAGGTGGGTGCCGATGTGCTCGCCGGTGTGGATGTTGTTGTGCCGCCAGAACGGACCGGGCTCGTTGTAGGCGCTGACCTCCTCGAGGCTGAAGTCGATCAGGTTGACGAACGGCTCGGGCAGCCGCAGCGCCGGGGTGGCGGCGCTCAGCGGGGTGGTCAGATCAATGACCTCGAGGTCGCCGGAGGTCAGGGCCGTGAGGAAGGTGGAGATCGTCGTGGCGGGCATGAGGTCCTCTCGTCGATACCGAAACGTCGCCTCTCATCATTGTGGACGCAAGATCGCGACGGCCGTCCGGATTCACGCTCGGTGAGCGACGATGGACCACATGACCGAGGTGGATGTTCGCGAACTCGAAAAGAACGCTGCAGCGGTCGTCGCCGATGCCGCTGCCGGCGAGACGGTGATCATCACCGATAGAGGACGGCCCGTTGCCCAGTTGGCTCCGATCGCGGCGTCGCCATTGCAGCGGTTGATCGCCGCGGGCGCGGCCCGTCCGCCGCGACGCGATATACGTCAACTCCCACTCCCCGTGGCGAGTCCGCCGTTGTCCGGCGAGCTCACGGCCATGAGAGACGCCGAACGGTACTGAGCATCGCCGAATCCGTCGACAACCCGCGTGCGACTT
>NZ_JASXSI010000051.1 GCF_030315685.1 Gordonia sp. ABSL11-1
GGGGGGGGGGCGGGGCCCCCCCCCCCCCGCCCGCCCCCCCCCCCCCCCCACTCCATTCGCCTGTATCAAGATGCGCTGCAGAATCGTTCGGAAGCCGCGGGCACCGTGCCGCATAGCGTCAGTACTCGACATTTGCGCCCCGGCTCTACCCGCTACCGGCGATCGCCCGCAGAGCCGACGACACGCCCACACCACCATTCGACCGACAGCGGCTGGACCAGCCACCGACACGCTGCCCTGGTCCCGATCACCACAGAGGCATCGACGCGGGCTGGCATCCGGCCCCGGCGATCACCCCGAGAATCTCCGCGCACATGGCTCGAGCAAGAACAGTTCTGGCGCGAGATAGTCACGCGTACCACCTCTATGCTGATTGCAGCGTCACTGGCCTACGCTTATCTACTGCTCGCGGGATACACCCACGTTCCGGACTTCTGGCGATCAGCTCTGGCGATTCTACTGATCATCGTCGCCACAGCGCTGACAGCTACCTTCTTACGTCAGGTCATCACCGCCCGCCGCGACCGTCGCATCGGCGCTGGGCTCGCCAAAGCCTCTCTGTTACTCGTCGCTCCCCTCTACCTCGCGCTACTGATAGTCGCCATCGTGATCGTCGAGTCGCTGTGGCAAAGCCCGAGGTCGAGCTGACCTTCAATACCCGCGCTGCGCGAAGGACGTCGGCGGGTGTGGGCCCCGTGAACCGTGACCTGGGGCTGGTGGAGACCGTGAACGCGCTAGGAGGATGTGGTCATGGCTGCGCCGAGGCAGTACGACCCGGGGACGCGTGAGCGGGAGGTTCGAATGGATGACGAGTGCCTGCGCGACCATAGCGTGTCCAAGTATGACGAGTGGCTGCTCCAGATAGCCGATGGCGCAGTGATCTCGGGAGCCACGGAGGAACTGCGACAATTGACAGGTTCACTCCTTGTTGAACGTAATTGCATTTCGAGTTCAGCTCTCCCACTGTCGAATACGACTGCAGGGATCAACTCCTGGCCCGTTTCCGGTGAATGAGGCCACCTGGTCTTGGTGGTTCAGTCTTGTACGTTCGTCGGGGCTTACTGCCGGGCGGTGGGGTCGTTCAGGTAGAGCCCGCAGGCGCAGTCGAATACTTCTTCTGGGCTGCCGCTGGGGATTCCGATGGGCAGCATCGAGTCTTCGTACTTGTTGCTGCCGGCCAGGTAGATCGCGAAGCCCCCATCGGCTGGCGGACCCGCCGTAACGTAGCCGCCTCAACGGCTCGGTGGTGTCGTCGGGCCACACGGCGTCGACGTGGGCGAACTCGCCGCGGAAAGCGTGTGGAGACAGTTTTCAGTGACGGCCAGCTGGTGGCGGCGTGGTCGCGGAGTTTCCTCGACAGTGATGATTTCGTCGAGTCCGGCGGCACTGGCATGGCCCCGATCCTGCCCCATCATGGGCGCGTCCGACCGGATCGGCGTGTCGCCGCTGACACTGGGCACATTCGCTGTGAAGTATGCGGCGTGAGTGACGCAAGGGATTCCAATGGCCGGTGGTCGCGATGACGGCGGCGGCGGTCCCGGTGGCGATCGGCGACGCCCACCGGCGCTGTGAATCACCCCAGGTTTTGTGCCGCCTCCCATGTGGGAGATTGTTCAAGTACGAGTTCAGCGTAGTAGCTGGATTCGTACTCGTTGGGTGGGACCAGGCCCATGCTCGAGTGCGGGCGGCTGCAGTTGCACCAGTCGACCCAGGCGGCGGTGGCGTATTCGACGTCCGCGATGGTCTTGTGCGGCCCGTGATGGAAGATCGTGGTGCGGATGCACTCGGTCTTGTCGAGGCCGTTCGCCGATTCGATCAGCGCGTTGTCGTGAGCATCTCCCGCCGACCCGATCGACGCAGAAATGTCTTCCAGCGATAGCTTCTGCATCAGCCGCGTGGACGTGTACTGCGACGCGGAATCCGAATGATGTACTAGTTCACCATCTTTCACCGGATGACCGATGACCATCGCGGTCACGTTGCCACAATTCCATTCGCAGCGGAATGGTCACCACGGTGACGTCCTTGCTCGTCGGCATGCCAGGCCACAATCTTGCGGGAGAACACGTCGATGATGAACACCGCATACGCCCAGCCGGCCCATGTTCGGACATAGGCGAAGTCGGTGACCCACACCCGGTTGGATTCGGCGGCGTGGAACGCACGGTTGGGCAGGTCCCGGCCCGGATACCATCCGCGGATGGGATAGTCGTCCGTATACCCTTCGAACGTCGAATACCATTGAGGCCCAGCACTTTCATCACCCGATCCACCGCACCATAGAAGACACCCGGCATGCTGGTACGGTCCACAAGTGCACGCATCTTCACCCGCCCGTAGAGCCCTTCCGGGGTGAGCCGACGCCGGCCTGGTGATCGACCCGCCAGGCAAGGTTGCGGATCGCATCGACAGTCTGGGCGTCGGTGATGGTGCGCACGGCCGGTCGGCGTGCACGCCAAGCCCGGTAGGTGCGTGCGGCGATCTGGCAGCCCTGCTCGCGCAGAACTGCGGCATCGACCTTCCTGCGCGGCATCGAGTCCGGCGTCCACGCCCACACTCATTCGTATCGCCCGCGCGATGCACACCACTCCCAGCGCCCTCGTCAGCGCCATCAGCTGACCCCCGGCCACCATAACCCCGCCGGACGTGGAGGGTACGCCCACGGGTGTTCTCTTGCATTCTGGCGCAACCCTTTCGCTCTCCTTGGAGGCCTAGAGCCCGGTCGTCGCCGAAGACCATCGGCGACGATCCGCACACCACGTTGGCCGTGAGGTACCCTCAGTTGACATTGTCGGTATAAATCAATAAATTGGCCGTACGAATCTTAGTATTTGTACGTCCAGCGATCGGTAGTCAGGTGACCAATCTCAGTTCCGAAGCAGCACTCCTCGGTGAGGCCGAGCAGTACGACCGCGGTCAGCGATGCGATATGGACGCGGACATCGCCAAACCGCATGCCTTGGAGATAGCGCTCGCAGCCGTCCGGATCCACGGCTGCTACAGGTATTCGACCAAGTTGGACGTCGAGCGGTACTTCCGAGACGCACCGCTGATGATCGTCAGGGAGGGCACCAGTGACATTCAGCGCAATGTGATCGCCGGCCAGATCGTCGCCCGAGGAAGGATCTGAGCATGTTGCCATTGAGTGGAGTGACCGTGCTGTCACTCGAACATGCTGTCGCAGCCCCGTTCGCCACGCGACAGCTTGCTGATCTCGGCGCACGGGTGATCAAAGTCGAACGACCCGCAACAGGTGACTTCGCTCGCCAATACGACGAATCCGTCGACGGACTGGCCAGCTATTTCGTGTGGCTCAACCGGTCCAAGGAATCTATCTGCGTCGACGTCAAGAGCGAACGGGGAAATGCGATCCTCACCGACCTCGCAGATCGAGCGGATGTCATAGTACAGAATCTGGGACCCGGTGCCGCAGCTCGACTCGGTCTGGACCCCAACGAACTTCGCGAACGCGACCCTCGCAAGATCGTCCTGTCGATCACCGGCTGGGGCAGCACCGGCCCCTGGGCAGAGCGCAAGGCATATGACCTCCTCGTGCAGTGTGAGACCGGATTGCTTTCTCTGACCGGCACCCCGGACGACATGACGAAGGTCGGCATCTCCATCGCTGATATCGCCGCGGGCACGTACGGTTTTGCCAGTGTGCTCGCTGCCCTGTTCCAACGTGAGATCGCCGGTATCGGTGCAACATTGGAGGTCTCGCTGTTCGAGGCGCTGGCAGAATGGATAGGACAGCCGATGCACTTCACTGCCGGTTCTGGCACACAACCAGGTCGATTTGGGGCCCAACACGCCACGATCGCGCCGTACGGCCCATTCTCCACATCAGATGGACACGTGGTCCTCCTCGCAATTCAGAACGAACCAGAGTGGCAGCGATTGTGCACCATGGTTTTCGATGCGCCCTCGCTGGCCGGCGACCCTCGGTTCCGTTCGAACACCCTTCGTGTGACCAATCGTGACGAGTTGGATCGTGAGGTGACTTCTCGCCTCAGTCGATTCACTGTAGACGACCTCATCGATCGGCTCTCGCAGGCACGCATTGCCTTTGCCGGCGTGAACACGGTCCGCGAGCTTCTCGATCATCCGGTACTCGAGGCGCGCGACCGTTGGCGCACAGTCCACACCGAACGCGGAAGCGTGCAAGCACTGTTGCCGCCGATCCAGATGGGTACCGAGGCACGAATGGACCCCGTTCCGGCGCTTGGCCAGCACAGTGTTGCAATCGCCCGCGAACTCGGTGTCGAGGCAGACGAGATCGACAGCATGTTGTCCGCCGGACTTCTGGAGACGTCAACTGGGTCCCGGAGCATGCTGCCGAGGCCCCCTCTCACCCTGGAATGACAAAGCGTTCGAGAAAGTCCTGGTGGCCAATCGTGGTGAGATCGCGATCCGAGCATTCCGTGCTGCTTATGGGACTGTCCGATATTCCGTGAACCGGCCCGAGTGGTTCCAAGTCCAGATTGCCCCGATCAGGGCGGAGGAGGAGGGACGCTGTAGAAGATGGCAGGACGTAAGCGGCTCTCGGGGGAGGACATCGAGCGCGAACTGCGCCGCGGACGATGATCAGGGTCACGGCAGAATGAGGTTGACGCGGTGTGCGGGGCCGGCTGCAACACGCGCAGCACCGACCGGGTCAGCTCCTGCAATGGCTATCGCCACCGCGAGCTCGACACCCGGTCGGGCACGATCGATGTCGCGATCCCGAAACTGCGGTCGGGCACCTATTTTCCCGGACTGGCTCGAACGGCGCCGCAGAGCTGAGTCCGCGTCGTGTTCGGTGGTGGCCACCTGCTACCTGCTCGGGGTGTCCGCCCGCCGGATGGACAAGCTGGTCCAGTCGTTGGGCATCACCGGTCTGTGGAAGTCGCAGGTGTCGGTGATGGCTGCCGATCTGGACGAGAAGGTTGATGAGTTCGGCACCCGCCCTGTGGATTCCGGACCGTACACGTTCGTCGCCGCGGACGCTTTGACGATGAAAGTGCGTGAGGGTGGGCAGGTGATCACCACGTCGGTGATGGTGGCCACCGGCGTCAACGCCGACGGGCACCGCGAGGTACTCGGTGTGCAGATCGCCACCGGCGAAACCCACGCCGGCTGGCTCGCGTTCTTTCCGCGATCTGACCGCGCGGGGCCTGTCCGGGGTCGAGCTGGTCACCTCCGATGCCCACGCCAGGCTCGTGGAGGCCGCAGCTGCCACCCTGGGCGGTGCGAGCTGGCAGCGGTGCCGCACCCACTACGCGGCCAACCTGATGAGCGTGTGCCCGAAAGCGGCGTGGCCCGGGGTCAAGGCGGTGCTGCACTCGGTCTACGACCAGCCCGACCCCGCCGCGGTGGCTGCCCAGTACGACAAGATGCTCGACACCCTGGCCGAGACGTTGCCAGCTGTGCACGATCACCTCGACGGTGCCCGCGCCGATGTCCTGGCGTTCACCGCCTTCCCAAAGAAGTGTGGCGCCAGATCTGGTCGAACAACCCCAACGAACGACTCAACCGCGAAATACGCAGGCGCACAGACGTTGTCGGAATATTCCCGGACCGTAACTCGGTGTTCCGCCTCGTCGGAGCCGTACCTGGCCGAACAACACGACGAATGGATCGAAGGACGCCGCTACCCCAGCCTCGACGTCCTGGCCAAGGCGCGCACCACCACCACACCCGACACCGCCCAGGAGGTACAAGCACTCACCTAACCGACACGCCCGAACGAAGGATCAACCTGTACACCACGCCGAAGGATTTGACCTATTCGG
>NZ_JASXSI010000052.1 GCF_030315685.1 Gordonia sp. ABSL11-1
GTCATTTGCGACACGGAATCAGCGTGAAAGCCCGAGGCTAAACCGTGGTGAACGCTGAGGTGCAAGTCTGGCTCAACTGGCATCGGTAAACGATCGGCGCTCTCAGAGCCTCCTGGCACTCGTGGCGGCAGATTGTGGCTAGCCGCCGTTAGCGTCCTTGACCGGACGCCCAGTCGAGGACGGCCGCAATGTATTTCGGGCTCTGTGCCTCCGACCACGGAAGCGTCCACCGATCGGCTTCTGAGTCACGGCACACAAGGTCCCAGCGCCCGAGCGCGCGGACGCCATCGGAGACGTTGATCTGCTTGGTACGAATGATTGAGGCCAGCGCCGCCGTAGTGACCGACTCTCGCGAACCGATGAGCCACCAGATTCGCCGCAACATCTCGGGCTCGATATCTGGATCTTCGGCGTCCACGATGTCTTGCCAGATCGGGTGATCCTCGGCGGGACACTGCGAGACATCACCGCGTCGCAACAACTCGGTGGCGCCCGCTTGCATCTTGCTGTGCGCTGCTCGTTCGAGCGCCGGTTCCGACGGCGACGAATGAGCAGGCGGCACGCCCAAGTAGTTGTCGATCCACGACAGCCCTCGCCTGTCGAGCCGTGTGCGCGCCCGAGTGACGGTCACGTAGGCGAGCATGGCATCGTGGCGCGGTATATCTCGGCGGTTCCCATCCTCGTCCTGGCTGGGCTCATGAAAGTCTTTGGCAATGTACACGTTTGGCCACTCGCGGCCCTTCGAGCGGTGTGCGGTCGATACGATCACCTGCGCTTTGTCCTCCTCGACTACGGCATCGGCAGCGGCCAGGATGCTGTCGACGCCGTACGCGTCGATGAGCTTGACGAGCGGTTTCAGATCGCGGCCGCCGATGTCGTTGTCGGCGTACTCCTGAAGCTCCCCCCACGATGTGAACAGGTACAGCTCAGGATGGGTGGTGCGCCGCCCATGCTTGAGTTCGTCGGCTGCTCTCGCAAGTCTCTTGATGATGTCGCTGCCGCCGACGATCGCGACGGCAGCGCCGTCGGCCATTCGCGTCATCGCCTGAGACATTGCTTCAGCGTTCGTACGACACAGCACAGCATCAGGCTGTGAACATTCTGTGACCGCTGATTGCATGCGCGGATTACCGCGGACGAGAGTCGGAGAACGCAGAAGGCCCAGCCACTTGTTGGCCTCGTCTGCGATCGGTGTGCCGAAACGCCAGGACTGCGACAGGGACAGGTAGTGGTGCGCAGGCCATTGGTCGAGGGCGTCGACGGCTCCGCGCCATGCGTACAACTGCTGATAGGAGTCGCCCACCGCGATGACCTGAGAGCCAATCTGACTCTGGACCACCTGTGCTAGAACAGGGTTCGAATCCTGACATTCATCAAGCATGACCATGTCGGCGGGCAGTTGCGGACGGGATAGTGCCCACAACTTCAGGTAGTAGTCGTGTTCGAAGTGTAGGAGCCCGTGCGTATTGCAGACGTCGTCCCACGCGTCGATCGCGAACGGCAACACGGCCCTCGTGAGTTCGCGTTGTTGTTCTGCACCGAGGCCTCGCTGCCACGGCACATGAAGCTCATTGATGGTGTCGTCAGCGGAATGGCAAAACCGAAGCACCGTCTCGATCGCGATGCGAGCGAGTTGTGACGGATTGATTGTCGAGTGATCTAATGTCAGCCATCGTCGGATGCCCAAGATTTCCGCAACCTGTTTCGAAGTCTGTCGAGGGCCGCCGATTCGATGTCGGTACGTTCGCCCAAATGTTTTGAACGCCAATGAATGCGCGGTGCGGCATGTGACATTCCGTGGAAACTTCGACGCGGCTTCGGTCGCCGTCGCCTTGTTGTACGCGATGTATAGCCCTCGGGACCGAGTTGTATCGGCGATCATGCGCAGGGTGGTCGTCTTACCGGACCCCGCTACTGCCTGAATCACGACGTCATCACCGCTTCTGGCGGCAGTGACGATTCGTTCTTGTTCGGGGGTTGCAGCGATAGAGCTCCTGTCCGATTCCATGGGTGTGATGATTCCTCATTCTCTCGACGGGGTCTACTGCCGCCGAGTCGAAGGGCCGATAATTATGGTGTGTCGCGAACCCGGGTGTTCACCGACAGGAGAACGGAAGCCGAGAATTGAACGTGGTCGGTCGTTCAGAGGATATTTCGATCGAGTCGAGCTGGCTGGGGCAAGGTTCGACACAGCGTTGGGATCGGTTAGCACCGAAGCTGTTTCACGTTTACCCGTCAATACCGTCTGAGGCAAAGATGGATTCGAGTACTGCGCGACTCCTGTCCGCGCGAGATGCCACATTGTGGAACAACTACTCGACGGTCGACGGCTGGATCTCACGGTCGGTTCTGGTGAGCCCGCCGTGGTTGTCGGAGTTCACAGGTTGGCAACCTGCCGTGCCGATCGTGTATTCGCCGCCCTTGCCTGAGCATCCGCGGTGGCCGGTTCCACCTGGCCCGCCACCCTCGGATCGACCCGTAGGGCCCGTACCGGATCCATGGGTGCTCAGTCCGTTTCCCCAGCCGTGGTCCTCCTCGATGGATCCTTGGGGTGCATTCGCGGCATGGAAGTCGGCCATGATCAGCACTCGAGTTCTAGACTTCTCCGTCGACCTCGTCTCGAGGGGAGAGAGAGTGGGGTGCTCGCGCGCTTCACTGAAGGTTGGGTAGGGCGCATCGCGAACGCCGATTCGACGGCGATGGTGATGGCACTGGAAAGTTGCCGCTCCCGATCGTCCTGCCGCCCAACTGGTGGCGACATCCGGGTCCGAGACCGCCGCGTCCCAATGAGGTCATCTTGGTCGACCCAGTCCTCGCGCTCACGACCACGGCGGTGACACTCGCGGAGGCAAGCGCGAGCTTCGATGACACAACACCGATCGACCGCGCGGCGGTGAGCTTGTTGGACGCAGCCGCCGAGATCAACGGTCGTAGGTGATCGAGCAGAGTAGTTACATCGAGCAGACCGGTCACCGATGATTGCTGACCATCCAGCTCGACGACGACGTCGGCATTCGGCGCCAGTTTGCGACGAAACGATTGCTGAGCACCTGTCGACACGAACTGAGCGCGCCGCCCGTTCCTCCCCGGCCGGCTGGGGCGTTTTTCCCACCTACGTGGATCGGGCGTGCATATCGGTGGGGCCGTCGTGACGGGTCTGAACGCCACGGATGGCGAGGCCTGATCAACCGGATTGCAGGGACCGAAGAAACGCACTCACATCGTCGTTCTGCGGCAACAACCCCGACTCCCGCGCCTCCACCAGCCCCGGAGCCGCCGTATCCTTCGCCGACAACTCGTACTCCAACGGCATGCCGTCCCGAGCCGTCGTCGGCCACTCGATCCCCAACTCCGCATCAAGCGGATTGATCCCGTGCTCACCCGTCGGGTTGTAGCCAGTCGAGCACAGGTAGGTCACCGTGGACCCGTCGGCCAACGAACAAAAGGCGTGACCCAGACCCTCCGACAGGTACACCGCGCGGCGGTCGACGTCGTCGAGCAGCACGGTGTCGTAGGTGCCGAACGTGGGTGAGCCGACGCGGATGTCGACGATGACGTCGAGGATTGCCCCGGATGGGCAGGTCACGTACTTGGCCTGTCCGGGTGGTACGTCGGCGAAGTGGACGCCGCGCAGGACGCCTGCGGCCGACACCGAGAGGTTGACCTGAGCCAGCTCGAGTCGGTGGCCGATGGCCTCGGCGAGCAGGTCACCTTTGAACACCTCGGCGAACAGTCCGCGGTCGTCGCCGTGCTGGACCGGCGTGATCTCCCACGCACCGTCGATCGTCAGCGGCCGGAGTTTCATGAGAACTCACGGCCGCGGGAGAGAATCTCGAGAAGGTAGTTGCCGTATCCGGATTTGCGGAGCTTCTCGGCGCGGGCCAGCAGCTCGTCGTCACCGATGAAACCGTTACGCCAGGCGATCTCCTCAGGCACGGCGATCTTGAGGCCTTGCCGCTGCTCGATGGTGCGAACAAAGTTGCCGGCATCGAGCAAAGAATCGAAGGTGCCGGTGTCGAGCCAGGCGGTACCGCGGGGGAGGACCTCGACGGCGAGCTTCCCACGGTCGAGATAGTGGGCGTTGATGTCGGTGATCTCGTACTCGCCGCGCGCGCTGGGCTGCAGATTGCGGGCGATCTCGATGACGTCGTTGTCGTAGAAGTACAAGCCCGGGACGGCGAAGTTCGACTTCGGGTGCTCCGGCTTCTCCTCGAGCGACAGTGCCGTGCCGTTCGCGTCGAACTCGACGACACCGTAGGCCGTCGGGTTCGCCACCCAGTAGGCGAATACCGCGCCTCCATCCACATCGTCGAAGCCCTGTAGCTGGCTACCGAGGCCCGGTCCGTAGAAGATGTTGTCGCCGAGCACGAGTGCGACGGAGTCGATGCCGATGTGGTCGGCGCCGAGCGTGAAAGCCTGCGCCAGCCCGTCCGGTGACTGCTGCGTGACGTAGGAGAGGTTGATGCCGAACTGATCTCCATTGCCCAGCAGTCCACGGAACGCGGCGCTGTCGTGTGGCGTGGTGATGATCAGGATGTCGCGGATGCCGGCGAGCATCAGCATCGACAGCGGATAGTAGATCATCGGTTTGTCATAGACAGGCACCAACTGCTTGCTCACGCCCTGCGTGATGGGGTGAAGCCGTGATCCGGTACCACCGGCAAGAATTATCCCGCGCATGATGGAAGAATACGCGCGAAGGACCTTTGCTGCGACTCGACGGACGATGTGATACGACTCGCATTCTGTTGTCGCGCAGAAATTCTCGTCACGTCGGTCTCAACTGCTGTTAAGAAAGTGTGGTCTGTTCATGCGAATTCTGGTCACT
>NZ_JASXSI010000053.1 GCF_030315685.1 Gordonia sp. ABSL11-1
GAGGCTAAGTCAGGTTTCAGACCGGACTGATCGGCCTCGAAACGCTCCACGACACGCTTGACGGTCTTATGAGTCGTACCGCCCGTCCGCCTGTCGGATTGTGTGGCGTGTGGCCGCATCATCACACCTCCTTCGGTTCGAGTGTGTGTTCGAACTTTAGGGGGTGGGGGTGACAGGTGGACGGGTCGAGCTGGCGGCGGTCATCGGGCGGGTGATCGCGCTGGTTGCTCGATGCCGGTGGCGGTGCGTAGTTGGTGGGGGTCGTAGCCGTTGGCGGCGTTCATGTCGCAGCGCACGGTGCCGTAGCCCTCGGGCAGCCCGTTGCCGTAACCCTCGCCGTTGGTGTACTGGTGGGCGATCATCTGCGCGCCCAGGTCCTCGGTGCCGGCCGGAAACGAGGGCGGCGACCCGTAGGAGGGGATGACGAACCCGATCGGAGGCCGCCGGGTCCAGATGGGTGCGTCATGGGGGTTGAGGTAGCCGATGACCCGCCGCGGCCGGCCGTGGATGTGCGGGCCGCGCCAGTCGCTGATCGCCCAGACGAGCCCGTTGATCGTCTCGCTGTGGTCGCCGGTGATCTGTCCGCCCCAGGATTCCACGTCGACCATCGACACGACGTCGGGACGGTTCTCGCCCTGCAGGTCGATGTGGGTGTCCAGCGCGTCGCGCCAGTTCGGCCGGTACACGCAATACACGATGAGACCCTGCAACCGTCCGGAATCGAGCCATGATCGCGCCCTATCCCAATTGTGGCCGAAATTGCGGTCACGATAGGTTCCGTCATTCGAGCGAATGGACAACCATTCATATGAATAGCTGTCATCAATCGGTGGTTGCCACTCAGAAATATCGGCAAACAATGTGTCAGACATTCTTAGTTACTCCATTCGGATGATGGGTGATGCTTCTTCGGTGAAGCCGCGCGCGGCGAGAGTGTCTGTCGCCGTGCGGCCTCCTGCTGGCTGTACGTGAGTCCGCTAATGGCCAGTTGTACTGCCGATCTCAGGAGTATCGGAGCACTCATTGTACTGCCGATCTCAGGAGTATCGGAGCACTCCGACAGGCAGGCGTGCAGCGACGGTGTCGGAGCCTGGCAAGGGTGGTTTTATCTGCGGTGATCTGTTGTGGACAGGTGTCCTCAACGCATTTTCTGGCACGGTGGACGTGCTTCCTGTGTCGGTTTCTGGGGTGAGCTGGTGGTTTGTGAAATTGTCGGTGTCGGGTGCCAGTGTGTCGTTAGCTCGTCACCTCGTCGAGCATCCGTCGCCACCACGGCGGCGATTCTGAAACAATCGCAAGGAGTACGCATCATGCAGGACAAGACCACGTCCACGGCGACGGCCGCGTCCACCACCCTCGACAGCGACGTTGCGTCGGCGCCGCAGGCCCTGGCTGCCACCGCCGCCGTGGCGGCCGGCTGCCAGGTCTATCCGCCCACCTCGTTTCAGGTGTGCGGGGCGATCCGTGACAAGTACAACCAGATGGGCGGGCCGACGAGCTTTCTGCTGCTGCCCAAGTCCAACGAGCTGACCAACCCGGGCAACACCGGTAAACGCTCGGAGTTCATCGGCGGCAACATCTACTGGTCGAGCGCCACCGGCGCCCACCCGGTTGCGCATGAGTTCCTGTTCAAGTGGGGCGATCACGGGTATGAGACCGGCTTCCTCAAGTACCCGAAGACCGACGAGATCGTGCTCACCGTTGACGGCATCAGCCGCCGTCAAGAGTTCCAGGGCGGCCACATCTACTGGTCACCGGCCACCGGAGCCCACAGTATCCAGGGCCTGATCTATGACAAGTGGAAGGCCTTCGGCGCCGAAACCGGCGTCCTGAAGTTCCCGACGTCGGACGAGATCGTCGCACCGGATGGTAAGGGCCGGTTCACGAACTTCCAGGGTGGCGCGATCTACTGGCATCCGTCGACCGGTGCGCACCCGGTGGTCGGTGCGATGCGCGAGATCTGGGGAGTGTTCGGCTACGAGGCCGGCCAGTACGGCTACCCCGTGGAAGATGCGGTCACCGACGCCAACGGCACTCACCAGAAGTTCCAGAGAGGCACGCTGCGTCTCTACGGCGGTGGCTTCATTGAGGGAGTTCGTGTCCCGGTCGCCGGTGACGAGGAGATCTACGGGTTCGAAACGGAAATCCGACCGGGATACCCCGCCGTGGACCTCAGCGAGTACCGCACACAACGCGACACCACCGGGGATCTGATTCCGGCCAACCAGCTCGGGGCATCAACGATCGCCGCCTACTTCGAGGCACAGGGGTATTCCGTGTCCGGGGATCTGTTCTCGTGGTACTACGGCAACACCGGCGCCGACCACCGCTTGTCGACATCGACAGTCGATCAGTGGATGCTCGACAACAGCAAGGGGGCATCCAGTCCGATCCAGATTCTCGCCGAGAACCGGGATCAAACGGTGGCACTGGCGATCAACCGCGCCGATGCCACCAAGGAAGTGGCCAAGATCGGTCTGAGCACTCCGTGGAAGATTGCTCACGGATCGGAAGACCTGCACTACGCGATGGGAGACTTCTCGCTCTCGTGCACCACGGTGGTCGTCGCCTATCCCGGCACCGCAGGCAATCATCGCGTACGGCTGCTGCAGCAAGCACACGTCGTTGACGTCTACGACTTCCGGCAGATCGTCAGGGGTGACGAGGCCAGCAGTGGCGTCTATCCTGATACGGCCAACAACATCGCGTATCGAGGCATGACTTTGGGCATCGCCAAACCTTTCCTCGATTACGGCTCCGGATCGAAGGTCGCGTGGGAGGGCCTGCGATGAGCACGGTGGGGTACCGTCGGCAGTTATGAGCGGTGCTACGTACCTGGCCGACTGCGCGGCGAGTACCAACGCGTGCGAGAACAAGATGGCCGGCCTCGGCGCGGACTTCGTGTTCAGCATGATTGGTTTCGGGCTTGTGACGATCTGGCTGGTGATGTGGCCGATCGCGCTGTGGTCTGTCATCGCTGAACCAACCGGCAGAGCTCGAGGATTCGCGTGGGCAGTGCTGGTGTCGGCAGTCCCGTTTGTCGGCGCTATCGCCTTTTGGACACGTAACCGGTGGATGACGCACCGCGTAGCCGTCCCCGCACGCTAGCCGCTCCATACCCACCACCCTGCAGTGATAGGTCCCGAGGCCACCGACCTCGGGACCTATCACTGTCGCCCGCGCTGTACCCACATAGTCCACAGTGCGCGGAACGCACTGAGAGAAGGCTAGTGTGCCGCGCCGTAAATTCGTAACATAACTATAACTGTGGCCTGTTGCGGCCCAGCCGGCCCGTCCTGGCGTGGGATCCTGAGGTGTGGCAGGTGGACGACCCAGGGCGGAACTGATCGTGGACGACGACGAGCGTGACATGTTGACCAGGTGGGCGCGTCGACGGAAATCCAGTCAGGCCTTGGCGTTGCGGTCTCGGATCATCCTGGCCAGTGCTGAAGGGCTGACCAACAAGGAGGTCGCCGCCCGCGAGCGGGTCACCCCCCAGACGGTGGGCAAGTGGCGGCGTCGGTTCATCGAGGCCCGACTTGATGGTCTCGTCGATGATCCGCGGCCGGGGCGGCCGGCGTCGATCACTGTCGAGAAGGTCGAGGACGTGGTTGTCACCACCTTGGAGCACACCCCGCCGAACTCGACGCACTGGTCGCGGGCGAAGATGGCCGAACGCAGCGGTCTGAGCAAGTCCACGGTCGGCCGGGTATGGAAAGCGTTCGGGCTGCAACCACATCGGGCTGACCACTATAAACTGTCGAACGATCCGTTGTTCACCGAGAAGGTCTACGACATCGTCGGGCTCTACCTCGATCCGCCCGAGGCTGCGGTCGTGTTGTGCGTCGATGAGAAATCGCAGATCCAGGCGCTGGCCCGCAGCCAGCCCAGTTTCCCGATGATGCCGGGCATGCCGGAGAAACGCACCCACGACTACGTCCGGCACGGCACCTCAAGCCTGTTCGCGGCGTTCACCATTGACGACGGCACCGTGATCTCCCAAATGCATCGCCACCACCGCGCTGTCGACTTCCGGGCGTTCCTGCGACACCTCGACAAGCAGGTGCCCGCCGACCTCCAGGTGCACCTGGTCTGCGACAACTACGGCACCCACAAAGCGCCGATCGTGGACACCTGGCTCGACCGACACCCCCGCTTCCACATGCACTTCACCCCAACGTATTCCAGCTGGCTCAACCAGGTCGAACGCTGGTTCGCCGAACTCACCCGAGAGCTCCTCGAACGCGGCGACCACCGCAGCGTCCAAGCACTCGAACGCGACATCAACGCCTGGGCCGCCGCATGGAACACCCACCCCAAACCATTCGTCTGGACCAAAACCACCGAAGAAATCCTCCAATCCATCGGCCGACTTATTCAACGAATTAATGGCGCAGGACACTAGGTCCCCGCGTAGACAACGAACACCTGAGTGTGTGTCGGGGTGGAGTTCAGAATGATCGCACGTTCACCCTGACTCACAGATTGGTCAGGATCGCGTCCACTCTGGTCCCGACTGATCCGCGACACACCGTCGGCAGGGCAGACCAGCCCCAGCTCCTTAACCTCGATCCACCGATCGGCTTTTGAGGTGTGGTGAAACGTGTTGAGCGCGTTCGGGTCGGATAGCGGGCGCGCGTGAGTTGCCGATCTCTGATATCG
>NZ_JASXSI010000054.1 GCF_030315685.1 Gordonia sp. ABSL11-1
CTAGAGCCTCGGCTCCTTCACGATAAGCGCTGCTCCCAGGTCACCGGCAGCCGTGAGGAGAGGAGGCACCTACCTCCAGGTCGGCACACGGTCGGGCACTCAGGGTTCGTGCGCGTCTCGGAGCCCTTCGGAGGGCGCGGCGTCCAGCAACTCTGACTTGAGAACGCGGGCGGCCGGTGTTGCGGCGTGCCCTTTGGGGAGGACGAAGTCGATGTGCCGCTCGATGAGGATGTCGTCGAGCCGGTGGTACCAGATGTCGCGACCGGCTTGCTGGTGTTCCTGGCGGGCGAGGCCTTCGGGGACAAAGGCGAGTCCGGCGTTGTGGGTGACGAGTTCGACAGCGAGGGTCCAGTCATCGGCCTCTGCGACGTGGCGATAGTCGACGCCGGCCTGTTGGAAGAGCCGGTCGAGGTGGGACCGGACCTCCCAATGGGCTGGTGTCTCGACGAAACGTTCGCCATCCAGGTCACGCAACGTGATGGCGGCTGCCCGGCGCAAGGGGTGCGAGCGGTGTCCCATGAGCACGAACGACTCGGCGGCCAGCCGTACAGCCTCGACCCCCGAAGGCAGCGTCCCGCTGACAGACGCGATGGCGCAGTCCAGCCCGCCGGAGGCGACGGACTCCAGCCGGTCAGTCCAGGCGAGTTGGGTGATCGTGAGCTCCAAGCGCGGGAATCGCGTGGCCAAGCGCGCCAGCACAGCCGCCAAGGGGATCAGGTGCTCGATGTGGGTGAAGGTGCCGATGCGCAACCGGCCCACCAGGCGTTCGCTGACCTCGCTGACCACTTCGTAGGCCGAGTCGACCGACCGCACCGCAGAGCGCGCGATCGGCACGAGCGCCATGCCCTCCGCGGTGAGCCGCAACGGGCGGGTTCCTTTGACGTAGAGGTCGACGCCGAGGTCCTTCTCTAGCGCCCGGATCGAGGAGGACAGCCCGGACTGCACGATGAGCTCTCGCCGCGCAGCACGGGTGAAGGTGCCTTCCTCGGCTAGAGCCAGGAAATGCCGCAACTGCCGGATCTCCATCGCACCTCATCTCTCCAGCAGATATTAGCAATCGCTTCCTGCTGTCAAAACGATAGTACTTCGGCGGGACCCTAGAGGAGCCGACCTCTGCGAAAGGACCACGACGATGACCGCCGAGACCGTCTCCACTACGCCAGCTCGCCCGATCGCGACCGGAGGAGCCCGTCCCCGCGGGCACGTCCGGCACGGTGCGGGATTCTGGATCGTGGCCGGCGCCTATGCCATCCTCAGCGCCTTCGGCACGGCGCCGACGCCGTTGTGGCCGTCCTATCAGCAGGCCGACGGCTTCGGGCCGCTGATGGTCACAATCGCCTTCGCGATCATGGTGGCCGGCACCGTGCTCAGCCTGGCGCTGTTCGGGCACCTATCCGACCGGCTCGGGCGGCGGCGAATCATCGCTCCGGCCCTGTTCGTGTCAATCGCTGGCGCGTTCGTGTTCGTCGCCTGGCCGCAGATCCCGGGCCTGCTGATCGCACGGTTCCTCACCGGCTTCGCCATCGGCCTGATGGCCGCCAGCGCCACCGCCTACCTCGCCGACCTCGACCGGCATGCCCGCCCCCACGTCATCGCCGCGCAGCTTCCCGGCCTGGTCGCCGCCGGCGCGAGCCTCGGCGGGCTCGCGGGCGGCGCCGCGATCGCCGGGGTGCTGGCCGAGTGGGTACCGCTCTCCACCCGACTGGAGCTGCCCTACGTCGCCTTCGGGCTCCTGCTGCTGGGCGCTCTCGCCCTCGTGCTCGTCACTCCCGAAACCGTCGACATCGAGGCACTGCCGGAGTTTCGCATCCGCCGCGTACACATCCAGCCCGGCCGCACCGGCCAGTTCGTCGGCGCCTCCATGTTCGGTTTCGCCGCCTTCGGCGCCACCGGACTGTTCTCTGCTCTCGGGTCGCTCATCATCCGCGGGGACCTCGGCCTGCACGACGTATTCGTCGGCGGGCTCGCCACCTTCGTCGTCTTCGCCGCCTCCGCCGCCGCTCAACTCGCCGCCGGCCGACTCGCGCCTCGCCTCCTCACCGGACTCGGCTTCGGGCTTTACCTCGTCGGCTTCGCCCTGACCCTGCTGTCCATTCGGAACCCATCGCTGGGCCTGTTCCTCGGCGCCGCCGCCGTCGTCGGCGCCGGCGCCGGGATGCTGTTCAAGACCGGGCTCAGCCAGGCCGCCCTGTCGGCCGTACCCGCTTCCCGCGCCGGAGTACTGTCGATCTTCTTCATCATCGCCTACCTCGGCATGGGCATCCCCTCGGTGCTCTACGGCACGATCGTCGGAGCACTCGGCACCCTCACCTCACTCGGCATCCTGGTCAGCGCCCTCATCGTGATCCTCATCATCGGCACATTCCTGGCTGTGCCCAAGCGGTCATGACCACGGCGCAGAAGCCTCGCACCGCCGAGACGTACGACACCGCACCAGCGCAGGAGTCCGGGCAGTGACGGATCCGCAGCCCATCAGCCGGCGCAAGTGGCAATCCTCGCCATCTGCTGCCTGAGCCTGCTGATCGTCAGCCTCGACAACACCATCGTCAACGTCGCGCTGCCCTCCATAGCCTCCGAGTTGCACGCGCCGGTACCTGACCTGCAATGGATCGTCGACGCCTACACCCTCGTCCTGACCAGCCTCCTGATGCTCTCGGGGTCCCTGGCCGACCGCATCGGACGTCGGCGCATCTTCCAGATCGGCCTCGCCGTGTTCGGCACCGGATCACTCCTGTGCAGTCTCGCCGTGAACATCGAAACCTCATCGCATTCCGCATCCTCCAAGCCATCGGCGGCTCCATGCTGAACCCGGTGGCCCTATCGATCATCAGCCACACCTTCACCGAACGCACTCAACGTGCAAAGGCGATGGGCTTCTGGTCCGCCGTCGTCGGCATCCAGCATGGCCCTCGAACCCATCGTCGGCGGCGTGTTGGTGACCTCCGCCAGATGGCGCTCGATCTTCTGGGTCAACGTCCCCCGTCGTCCTGATCGCCATAGCCCTGACCGCGCGCTTAGCCTCGATCCACCGATCCGGTTCGAAGTGGCCGGTTTGGACATCGTGGACGCCCAGCACGGAGAGCCCTTCGACGCGCTGTTCGATCCTGCGCTCCAAGCCGAAGCACTGGCTTACGACCAGCGGCTACCGTAAGAGCGGGGTTGGATGCTCAAACCGGCCATGTTGCCGGTTTGAGCATCCAACATTGGGTGGTCCCGGCTGGGATCGAACCAGCCGGATACGCGTACCATGAGAAGCGATGACCAGCGGAGATAGGTTAGAATACCGAGGTCAGTAGGTACTTTCAGACGGCCTCAGTATTGGGGTGGTTAAGGGTGGTTACGGCCTACAGCGGCCCGCTAACGGCCCGAAATGGCCCGGCCGTCGCACCCGGAAGGACGCGCCAAATGGCCCGTACATCGACCCCCACCAGCCGCCAACGCCGAGCATTCGGGCGGGTGAAGCTGCGCGACTCCGGCCGATACACCGCGAGCTATCTGCACCACGGCGTCCGACACCGCGCACCGGCGTCATTTCCGACCAAGGAGTCGGCCGCGTCGTGGTTGCAGCAGGAACAGGATTTGATCGACCTCGACCAGCGCAACCCCGGCAAGAACATCTGGACGCCCCCGGCCGAACGTCTCGCTCAGGCCGAAGCTGAGGCCGCCAAGGCGCGCGGAGTCACCGTCGCCGAGTTCGCGGAACGGTGGCTGCGGGATCATCCACTGACCCGCCGGGGCCGCGACTCGTATCAGTCGAGCTTTGATCGGCGGCTGTACGGCACTCCCCTCGCAGCGATGCCGATCGCTGAGGTGACCGTCGGCGATGTTCGCGAGTGGTTCGGCGCGATGGACCCCGAAAAGCCGACGGCGCGCGCACGCACGTATGAGGCGGTGAGTTCGATGTTCTCTGCGGCTGTGGACGACGGCCTGCTGACCGCGAACCCGTGCCGTATCAAGAACGCGGCGAAGGTGCGCCGTGCGCGGCCGGTCGTGCATATCGAGTCGCCCGAGGTCGGCAAGCTCGCGGAGAAGATGTCCGACGATCTGAGGGCGGCGGTGCTGTTGGCGGCGTGGTGCGGGCTGCGGTTCGGTGAGGTGATCGCGCTCGATCGTGCCGACTTGTCCGCCGACGGGTCCGTCGTCAACGTCAGCAAGGGCTACGTCCGGCGCGGCGGGGTCAGCGAAATTTCCGCGCCGAAGTCGGGCCGGTCAAGGGCGGTGGTGACGCCGCCGCACATTCGCACTGCACTCGTCGAGCACCTGAGCCAGCACGTCGCCGCCGGACCCGAGTCGCCCGTGTTCACGGATGCCGACGGCAACCGCATCACGGAGGGCAAGTTTCGGCCGTCGTGGCACGCGGCGCGCGAGGCGATCGGGCGGCCGACGTTGCGGTTCCATGACCTCCGCCATCACGCAGGGATGGTGGCTGCGACCGCTGGAGCAACCATCGCGGAGTCGATGGCGCGACTCGGCCACAGCTCGCCCGCGATGGCCTTGCACTACGCCGAGGTCGCCGCTGGGCGGGATGCACTACTCGCTGACCGGATTGCTGCGCTTGCCGGTCATACTGACAACCCCGCCTAAGTCGGTGTTGTAATCGACTGTCCGCCAACACTTCCTACCAATTCGGTAGTAGACATAGTCAGACGTAACAGCTA
>NZ_JASXSI010000055.1 GCF_030315685.1 Gordonia sp. ABSL11-1
TGAGGGTATGAATGAGCCATGCCCTCACTTATCCAATAAGTGAGGGCACACGCCAGTCCGACCCTCCACGCACCTCCCGACCCCACCCACCGCAGGGCATACTTGTTCCTGATTCGTGCATCTCTCGTCTGGAGGTTCCTGTGGCCGGTGGCCTCGTCGCTCTGTTGGATGACATCGCGGCCCTGACCAAGGTGGCCGCGGCGTCGATCGACGACATCGGCGCCGCAGCCGGTAAGGCCAGCATCAAGGCGGCCGGCGTGGTCGTCGACGACACGGCCGTGACGCCGCGTTACGTCCACGGCTTCACCCCCGACCGCGAGCTGCCGATCGTCCGCAAGATCGCCATCGGCTCGATCCGGAACAAGCTGCTGATCATCCTGCCGGTGGCGATGATCCTCAGTCAGTTCCTCCCACAGGCCCTCCCGTATCTGCTGATCGCCGGCGGCCTGTTCCTGAGCTACGAGGGTGCCGAGAAGGTCTACGAGGCCCTCGGCGGCGGGCACGGGCACGACCACACCGGCGACGAGCCCGCGGCAGAGAAGGGCCCGGAGTTCGAGAAGTCGATGGTCAACGGCGCCATCCGCACCGACCTCATCCTGTCCGCGGAAATCATGGTGATCTCGCTGTCGTCGGTCGAATCCGAGCCGTTCCTCACGCGGTTGCTGGTACTCATCGTCGTGGCCTTCCTCATCACCGCACTCGTCTACGGAGTGGTCGCGTTGATCGTCAAGATGGACGACGTCGGGCTGGCCCTGGCGCAACGTGAGTCGACGGCGAGCCAGAAGATCGGCCGCGGCCTGGTCAAGGCGATGCCGAAGATCATGTCCACCCTGACCGTCGTGGGTATCGCCGCGATGTTGTGGGTCGGCGGCCACATCCTGATCGTCAACGTCGGCGAAGCCGGATTCCATTGGCCCGCCGACCGTCTGCACGACATCGAGCACTGGTTCGAGGAACTCTCTCACGGATTCGGCGGCGTGCTGTCGTGGACTGCGGTGACCGTGGTCTCAGCGCTCGTGGGCTTGGTGATCGGCGCGATCATCGTGGCGATCATGCAGCTCATCCCGAAGCGCGGTGTGAGGGACACGACTGCCCAGACCGCGGAGTGATTGAGGGGTTCTCATACCCACGCGAGGATGAGCAGAAGCCATCGGCCGGCTCCTCCGGCCGCGCACGCGCCGATGAAGACCGCCAGCGCCATCGGCGCCTTGATGTGTCGGGCAAAAGCACCCACCACCCAACCGATGATGAGGGCGGCCACACAGACGGCCAGCCAACCGCTGACCAGGAGCGTGCCGAACCAGCAGGTCGCAAGGACGGTGAACACGACGACGATCCGCGTCACCGGGTCCCGCTGAGTCGTCGGCGTGGTGTCGGGGGTCATCGCGTGTCCTTCGTCGGTCACCTCGGCCGATCGTGTGACCGGCGCGTGTTTCGCGCGACCTCGCAGAGCGGTGGGGTCGGCGTGACAGTCTGACGTCCCGACCTGTGCGCGATGTTCCCGTCGGATCTCGTCTGTTCGTGTGACCATGGACGTCGACCGGACAGCCGCCATCGAGATGGAAGCGACGTGCCACCGTGAACGACGACGACATCTTCGCCGCCATCGCCGACGAGCGCCGCCGCCTTGCCGACCTCGCGGACACCTTCACCGACGATCAGTGGGCCACTCCGTCGCTGTGCGCCGGCTGGACGTGCCGCGACGTGACCGCCCACCTGCTGGTGCCGCTGGTGGTGTCCATACCGGCCTTCGGACTCGCGATGATGCGAGCACGTGGAAACTTCGATCGCGCCAATATCGCTACGGCAGCCAAGGTCAGCGCGAAGTATGCGGACCTGCCGAAGGCGTTGCGGGACAAGGCCGACAAGCGGTTCACCCCACCGGCGCAGGGGCCGTGCGCACCGCTCACCGACATCGTCGTCCATGGTTTCGACATCCGACGGCCCCTCGGCATTCCCGCGACCCTCGATCCGGACCGCACGCGTGTGGTGCTCGACTTCCTGATCCGCCCGGAGAGTTCGCGCATCTTCGGAAAGGTTCCGACCACCGTGCGCTGGGTGGCGACAGACGTGGACTGGTCCTCTGGCGATGGACCGGTTGTCGAAGGCTCAGCGGACGCGTTGCTGCTGGCGCTCACCGGTCGGGCGGCGGGGATCGCCGACCTCGACGGCGAAGGTGTCGCGCAGTTGCGGTAGCGGCGAGAGCCCTGGGCCTCACGCTCGAGGCGCCAGCCTCTTAGCAATGCTTCGGCAATCGTTTCTCCTCAGCTTGTGGTGGTTGATCAGGCGTCGACGACGGCCGCTGTCACCAGTGCCGACGGTGCTCGCGGGCTCGGTGGAACCCCGGATCGTGCTGTACTGGGTAAATGATCAAGCTCCTCGTGATCGTCGTCGTCGCGGCGGCGATCGCGGTTGCGTTGGTCATGATCGGTTCGTGGGTGGCCAGCGGTGTCCGATCCTTGGGCGCCGGGCTTGGCCGCCTGATACGAGGCGGTGAGTCAGCCGACGAGACGCACCCCGAGCTGCCGACGGTCGATGCGACGGCGAACACCGCGCCCGCCGACGCCCTCGCCACACTGGCCGGCGATCTACGCGCGGCCCGCACCCGCCGTTTGGCGCGATGCCGGGAGATCCAGGAAGTCGCCGAACCCACCGAGTCGCGGCGATACCTGGACCTAGCGGTCGACACCTGGCCAGAGGCCGCCCAGGACAGGGACCGACTGCGGAACGATTCGATCGGGCAGATCGCCATCTCCGCGGGCATCGTCGCCGACCGCGTGACAGACTACCCGGCCTGGAAGCTGGACTTCTACGATCGGCACGGCGTCCGCGTGGACCTGGCTGCCGAAGTCGTCGCGCTCGCGACGTCGGCGGCCCACGTCCGTGAGCAGGTAACGCTGCTCGGTCAGCCACCGACACATCTGCGGACCGACCACGATGTCGTCGACACGTACACCGCCAAAGCTCGGCTGCTGTCGCGGCGACTCGACGGGCTCGTTGACCGACTCGAAGCGTTGGCCGAGTACCAGCAGATCGTCGCCGCCATCCAGCATCGGCTGGACAAGCGGGAGTGGCTCGACCGGGTCAGCGCCATCGACGAGTTCGAGAACGAGGTCGACGCCCAGTGGGACACCTCCGAGGCCGATCGGATCCGCACCACCGCCGACGAGTCGGAGATGCTGGCGTCGATCTACCTGGATGCACTTGCGCCGCTGGCGAAGAGGCTCGAGCAGGAGTGAGACGTCAGCCGTTCGCGCCGACCGTGGTCGTGCTCGGGACCGAGTCGGGTGCCTGAGCGTCGACGGTGTCGAGGGTGGGATCTTCGATTGCGACCGGCTCCCGCACCGGCTCCCCATCGGGCCCTTCGAACCGCCGGCCCTACCCGGTGATGATGGAGAACGCCATCACGACGCTCAGCACCAGCGGATAGAAGGTGACCGCGAACAGGGCCAGCGCCGACACCTCATTCGGTCCCTCGGTCAGCATGCTCGCGATCAGCAGGAACGAACTGACCACCGGGACAACCGAACCGAGTCCCAGGACGTTGCAGTCCATGACGTTGGCCCGACGATACGGATGCAGCCCGACGCGGGAACCGATGCGGTCGACCAGCGGCCCGTAGAACATCATGGTGGGTCCGTTGACGCCGGCGAACAGTCCGCCGGACACGATCGCGCCGATGGCGATGGTGGCCTCGGTACCGCGCGGGGTGGCGGTGAAGCGTGAGGCGGTGACGGCTTCGACGATGGCGTCGAACACCCCGGAGCCATCGAGGACGCCGATGATGGCGAACACGATGATGCCGAGGCCGATCAGCGGCAGCACGTCGGTGATGCCGTCGACGAGGAATCCGGCGGCCGCGTCGTCCTTCGCGGAGATGATGTCGGCGGGGGTGATCAGGCCGAATGCCAGCCCGATGACCGTGCCGACGACCAGTCCGACGGTGGTCGCGAGGAACAGGTCGCGCTTCCAGAACGCCACGGCGAGTAGGGCGACCACGGCGACGAGCATGATCAGCGGCTTAG
>NZ_JASXSI010000056.1 GCF_030315685.1 Gordonia sp. ABSL11-1
ATTTCACCCTCATACCAAATCACCACCAGGTGCGGCAGCTGTCGACAACCCGAGCGTTCCAATACCTCGGGATGCGTGTCGCCGAGATCAACAGACTGTCGTTCAGCGACCGCTCCGAACAACTACGCCACCCCTTCGTGTTCTGGCCGCTGATCCGTTTCTCGCTTTCCGCGTCGCGAACCCATCATCGCCAGCATGGAGAAGCCCGCGCCCTGCAACGCAGCGCGTTCATCGATGAGCTACCGCCAGCGATCACCGCACGAGCAGGTAAGCGCGGCGAGAAGACGCTGACCACGCGATACGACTTCGATTCACTCGCCGGACGCGTACTCGATAGCCCTCTCTGTCAGCACGGCGTGGTAAACCGAGGCAAGGTCGACCGCGGGATGCGGGAGCCGATGACCGAGGATTTCGCCGGAGCGCTCGTGACAGCAGCCGGTATCGCCGAGTGGATGGACGAACATGAACTTTCCCCGTAACGCGTCGATCCCCAAATTGCAGCGCGACATCATGTCGCAAGGGCTTCGTGAATCGAAGTGGACCGTCACAGCCTTCATCGCACTAACGGCATTCGCTTCCGGGTGCACCGTCGCCGCGCCGCTGCTGATCGCGCACGTCGTGCAGTCACAAACCATCACCACGACAGATCTACTGGTTTCGTTCGGACTCGTCGCCGCAGTACTCGCAGTCGCTCGGTTCCTCCAAGACGTGCGCATGGTCTTGATGAACCGAGTCCAGCAGCGCGTCGCCAACTACGCCAACAGCGAAGTGATGCGCCGCCTTCTTGACTCCGACCCCTCACTGATCACTGACAACAATCCCGCCCGAATCGCCAACACCATCCAGACGTTCAACCAGAGTAACAAGATGTACATCCAGATGTTTCTCATGGTGTTCATCAGCTGCGTCTTTGATGTAATCTTCTCGTTCCTGGTCATCGGCAGCTACGTCAACTGGACCATCGGCGTCGCAGTCTTGCTCTACGGAATACTCACCACCTGGCTGACACTACGAGCCAACAAAGTCACCAACATCTTCCTGAAGACTGCACAGAGCCGGAGTAACGAGTCTGCCAATCTGACAGGCAACGTGGTCAGCAACATGCTCGCCCTGAAAGTATTCCGAGGTAGCCAGTGGGTCACCGAACTCAACAACCGCTACTTCCGCGAATCCCGCCAGGGATGGAACGACTTCTACACGAAGAGAATCCGGTTCGGCGCTCTACAGGCCGCGCTCCTGTTCACCCAGTACCTGGTGGTCTTTGGCATCCTCGCGCTCCAAAGCGGCACCGGACGAGAACAACTCGGCGCCGTCGTTGTCCTCGTTCTCATCCTCGCCCAACTCAATAGACCGTTCGAAATGATCGCGACCTCACTACGCGATTTCACCATCGCCAAAAGCATGGCCGACCCACTACAAGACACACTCGACACCTACATCGGCCCACCACTACCTGCCCAGACCCGATCGCCAGCCCTGAGCAGTACCGACCCCTCGATCGTCATCCACGATCTGAGCTACCGCCACACCCCCAACGCCGAACCAGTTCTGGACAAACTCGCCCACGAGTTCCGTCCCGGAGCGATCAACTTCATCACCGGAGCCTCCGGAGCCGGCAAATCAACCCTCATGCGCATCCTGCTCGGAGTGCACCGCGACTACACCGGATCGGTACGCATCAACGGGACAGAACTCACCAGTATCCACCCCGAAACATACTGGGAAGACATCGGTTACGTCCCACAAGACCCCATGCTGATGAACGCCTCCATCCGCGACAACATCCTCCTAGGCCGCGCGCACACCGACGCTGAAGTACTCCACGCCCTCGACACCGTCGAACTGAGCACCAAACTCCACACCATCGACGACGGCCTCAACTTCACAGTGGGCGAACGCGGCGAACGACTCTCCGGAGGCGAGCGCCAACGCATCGCCATCGCCCGCGCTCTACTGGCCCACCCCACCATCTTGTTCCTCGACGAACCCAGCGCGGCACTCGACGCAACAACCGAGGCAAACATCTTCCACAGACTCAGAGAACAGATGCACGACACCACCATCATCGCCATCACCCACCGACACACCGTCATCCACACGACGGACACAGTTCTCGACCTCTCTAACGAGAGCGTCCAGCTTGGCTAGGATAGCCAGCAACTCGTCACTGCGCTCTGGGACCACGCACGACGCGGGAGTTAGCGTTGCGGCAGCCACGCCACCCACATCCCGTTGTGGCGATCGCGGTAGGCAGCGATCCTGTCGAGAACCGCGCCCTGATCGATCTGCCGGCCACGCAGCGCCCGCAGCGCGGTCAGGTCCAGACCTGGCACCGTCGTCGACTGCCGCGGTCATCGGTGTGGCGTGGCGTCGTCTGGGGCGATCTGACGGGCCGCGCCGGCGACGGCCCGCGTCGCGGCCGCAACCGATTTCCCGGGGGGCGTTTGTTGTGCGCAGTGTGGTGGCCAGTCCCTGCAGAGCCTGTTGAAGGTCACTGGCCTGGCGCTGCGCGGTAACCGTCGACGAGTGCGCCGAGCGGGCGGTCCGATCGAGCGTGCGCGCGGTCTGCGCCAGAGAGTCGCCGTTGCTCACGACCTGGTTCAACAGCGGTTCCGAGGCCAGTTCGGGATCCGCTCGCCTGAATCGTGACAGTGTGTCGGCCCTGCGACGCCTGACGCTCAACGTGGCACTCGCCCCGGTCACCAGCGACAGCCCCTGTTCGCCTGCGTCGGCGGCCGTGCGCAGCGTGCCACCGGCGACCTGCAAAGCGACACCCGCGGCGTCAGTGACGTCGTCGAGAACTTTCGCCAATTCATCGACGGCGGCGGCCAGATCGTCGGCCGAGCCGGTGACGCTGCTGGCGCCGTGCTGTAGCGACTCGATTCCGGTCTGCAGGGATCTGGCGCCCTGTTGGCCGAGAACGGTCCCATCGACGAGGGGCATCGGTCGCCTGGGCGACAAGCCTGAGTTGGTCTTTGACGCCTGAGAGCTCACCGTAAATGGCGCGTCCATAGGCCGCGTGTGCCGCGGAATTGATCTGATTCTGCAGCTCAGATTTCGCCGCGTCGGCAACGACGCCCACGACGTAGCTGTTGGCGTCATTGAGGGTGATCTGCATCGAGGTGCGTTCAGGCCGGGGATTCTGTGCATCCCCGAGTTTGGCGGCTCTTCGAAGTTAGTCGGGCAATGCTCAGCAGTGGAATTGCTGGTTGTTGGCCCGCTGGGCGCGGGTGCAGTGGAATCGTATCCGGCGGCGTGAGTTTTCGGTGTTGCGGAAGCCGCACGCGACGCGTTTGACCTGTTTGACCAGCCGGTTGAAGCCCTCGGTGCGGGCGTTGGTGAGCCCGGTGTGCAGAAAAGCGAGGATCGCCGGCCACCATGTCTCGATCGTGGTCGCTAGCCGGGTGACTTCGGGAATGTCAGCGGCGGCACACCAGGTGTAGAACTGGTAGAGGCGAGACCGGATCTCGGTATCGTCAGCGCCCTCACGCGCAGCGGAAAGTAACTGGCGCAGTTCTTCTTTTGCGATGTAGGCAGTCAGGATCTGAATGGTCGGATCGTTGTCGACCAACGCGTTCCACATCTTCGCAAACGATTTGTCCGACAGTCGTTCTCGGGCCGAAAGTAACGGGCGACGATTCGCCCATTCCGGGTCCTGCTTGCGCCCGCGGCGACCGTGAGCGTCGAAGGCCACCCGACGTCGCACCGCAGTGACGGTGTCGTTGGCCAGCGTGATCAGGTGGAAGTGATCGACCACCAACTCGGCATTCGGCAGCAACTCGGCAGTGACCGCAGCCGCATACGCTGCGGACGGGTCGATCACCACATGGGTGATCTCGGTGCGAAACCGCTCACTCTGGGTGCTAAG
>NZ_JASXSI010000057.1 GCF_030315685.1 Gordonia sp. ABSL11-1
GTGATCAGTGATGCGGTCGATGACATTGCGGCCTCCCGAGTGACAGAACAGGACAGCAGGGCTTACGTGTTCTGCGACGGGCCGGCAAGTGGACACGGGGCGCGCTTCGTCTTCTTCTCTCCTGCTGGTGACAACACTACGAGAGGGCACCGACAAGATCGATTAGAGCGAGATCTCGACGAGAGACAACCTCACGTGAGGCGCTGCATCTCGTCGAGGGAGTCGGGCCGGCCTCCGGTGATAGAGGAGCGCCGAGGGCTAGACCGTATGAGGAGGTTTGGGGCCATGTCTGACAATTCGGAGGCGGGTGAGACGATGGCGCCGTGATTCTCGAACATGCGCTGCTGTCGGTTCGGTCCGGTGAAGAGGCCGACTTCCAGTCTGCGTTCGGCGAGGCGAAGGCGATCATCGCGGCCATGCCCGGCTTCGGCCGGCTAGCACTGTCGCGGTGCATGGAACGGTCGAACGTGTATCTGCTTCTCGTGGAATGGGAGAGGCTCGAGGATCACACGGAGGGGTTTCGGGGTTCGCCGGACTACGAGCGATGGCGGGCCCTGTTGCACCGCTTCTACGACCCGTTCCCGACCGTCGAGCACTTCAGGGCGGTGCAGGTGGTCGGATAGGTGGCGCTGGCAACGGGAGCCCGGTCAGTACGAGCGTTGGCCGCAGGACTTCGAGCTGTGGGCGCATCAGCGTCTGCAGCCGTAGGAGTTGGGTGTCACTGGAGGCTGTTGCGTACGACGCGGTCGATCAGCTCGTCCTCGTTGACACCGGAGGTGGCGACTTCGAGTGACCCGGTCGACGAGAGCACAGCAATCCCGTGGATACTCACCCAGAGCGCGGCGGCCGCACCCGCAGGGTCCGGCGTGGTTGTTGATCTCTGCACCAGGTCGACGACCCAGGAGAACAGGGGTCGCGACACCGTGCGCAGTTCGGCGCCGGATCCTTCGAGCAGGTCGTGTCGGAAGATCAGTGTGAACATCGCCGGCCGGCGGCGGGCGAAGCTTACATAGGCCGCGGCCACATCCGTGATGCCGTGCCCTGGCGTTTGTGCCGCGGCAGACAGGGTGGCGGTGAGGTCGCGGAGGCCCTGCTCCGCGACTGCGGCGAGGAGGCTGCGGTGCGTTGGGAACCATCGCCGCGGCGCTCCGTGGGAGACGCCCGCCCGCCGCGTGATCGCACGCAGACCGATGTCCGCCGAGCCGGTCTCCTCGAGCAGGTCGATGCCGGCCCGTACCAGTGCCGATCTTGTGTCGTTCCCATTCACGTAGACAGTGTCTCCCATCATCAAGTAGACACTGTCTATGTCTATCGGGAGTTCGTGCGTCTACCGGCTGTGTCGCCATGTCGTGATCGGTCCGGCGTTGTGTCTGCTGGGACGTCCGAAGATCGTCGGGCGCCGAAACATTCCGCGACGTGGGCCGGTGATCGTGGCGGCGAACCATCTCGCGGTCCTCGATTCCTTCTATCTGACGCTCGCAGTCAAGCGGCAGGTCATCTTCCTGGCGAAGAGCGACTATTTCGACCGCGGCGGTCTCGCTGGTCGGCTTCAGTGCTGGTTCTTCACGGCAGTGGGTCAGATCCCTGTTGATCGACGGGGCGGGAGCGGCGCTTCACCTGCCCTCGTGGCCGCGACCCGGATCGTCGAGCAGGGAGGGGCTTGGGGTATCCACCCGGAGGGAACGCGCTCGCCTGATGGGCGCCTCTACCGAGGGCGGACTGGTGCGGTCCGCGTCGCGATGGAGACCGGTGTCCCTCTGGTGCCGGTCGCGATCACTGGAACCAAGCCCGATCGCGGCGTGTGGTGGTGGCGTCGCCGGGTGGCGATCGAGATCCTCGAGCCCCTCGACCTGACGCCGTTTCGAAGTGCGGGTGTCGACGACGTACGAGCAGCAACGGACGCCCTGATGGCTGTGATCGGGTCCCGGACGGGTCAGGAGTACGTCGACACCTACGCCAAGACCTGGGTGCCACCCTCCGCCCGACCTGAAACGGCGTGACCGGCGTGAGAGCCGTTGCAGGTGAATCTGTTCCGATGTCAGGGCATCGAGTGTTGTCGGATGAGCAGTGGGAGATGATCGTGGACCTGCTTCCCGCGAGGACGGGTCGGCGTGGCCGCCCGTTCTCCGACGCTCGGTCGATGATTGAGGGCATCGTCTACCGCTACCGCTGCGGGATCGCATGGCCGGACGTGCTGGACGTATTCGGCCCGTGGCAGACCATCTGGACCAGGCACCGCCACCTCGCAGGCGACGGCACCTGGGACCGGGTCCTGGAACGCCTGCTCACCCACGCCGACGCAGCGGGAATCGTCGACTGGGCGGTGTCGGTGGACTCGACGATCGTTCGCGCGCACCAGCACGCCACGAACACCGCCACACAGGGGGATGCGTCGAAGTACACGAATCCTCCGATCGAGCCGCCAGACGACGCGATTGGCCGGTCCCGAGGCGGGCTGTAGACGAAGACCCGTCAGCTCGTCGACGGCCACGGACTGCCGCTGGTCGTGCTCGTCTCGCCAGGCCAGTCCGGTGACAGCCCCGCGTTCCCGCACCTGCTCGATCACCTGCGCGTTCCCCGCACCGGAGGTGGACGGCCACGGACCCGACCCGATCGGGTACGCGGCGACAACGCGTCCTCCTCGCGCGTCAATCGGAAGTTGCTGCGCCGCCGCGGGATAGGCGCGGTCATCGCGGAGCCGTCCGATCAGGCCTGCCACCGACGCCGTCGTGGATCACGTGGCGGTCGGCCATCGGCGTTTGACGAGGTCGACTACCGCGGCCGCAACGTCGTCGAGCGCCGGTTCGGTCATCTGACGCAGTGGCGCGGACTGGCCACTCGGTACGACAAGCTCGCAATTGTCTACCGCGCAGCCGCCGCCGTGCTCAACGACGGTCATTGCCTGGGCCAGACGATTGTCAGTCATGCCCTAGACGCCGTGTCGCACGACCCAGTCGACGAGGGGTGTCGTCGCCCGCCAGTCGTTCCGGATCCGCTCCACCAGCTTCGGGGTGTGGATGGCCTCGTCGAACCCGTAGTCGCGCGTGGCGGTCAGCGATGTGTGGCGCAACAACTCGATCCGCGGGTGGTCGGCATCCCACCCGCGGGGCGAGGCCTTCAGCGTGGTGCCGCCGATCTCCCATCCGGCCTTACGCAGTCTCGCGACGATCTTCTCGAGTTCGGGTCCGTGGTGTCGGTGATCGATCGCCGCCCGGATGGCCGCCAATCGCTCGGCCGACGCGTCGTAGAAACCGGCGCCGACCCGCACCCCGGGGGCACCGATCTGGATGTAATAACCGGTCGCGGGAGCCACCCCGACGAACGCACCCTGATGAGTCTTGTACGGTCTCTTGTCCTTCGCGAATCGGACATCCCGGTAGGGGCGAAAGATCTTGGCCTGCCCGAATTCCCCGGCGAGATCGTCGGTCAACGCCCGTATCGGCCCGGCCACCGCAGTCCGATAGGTGTCCTTGTGCGCCTCCCAGAACACCTTCGAGTTGTCGATCTCGAGATCGTCGTAGAAGTCGAGAGC
>NZ_JASXSI010000058.1 GCF_030315685.1 Gordonia sp. ABSL11-1
TGATGGGGGGTTGTTTGTAGGTGTTGTTGTAAGTGTTTAAGGGCGTTCGGTGGATGCCTTGGTACCAGGAGCCGATGAAGGACGTGGGAGGCCGCGATAGTCCTCGGGGAGTTGTCAACCGTGCTGTGATCCGAGGGTGTCCGAATGGGGAAACCCAGCACCAGTGATGTGGTGTTACCACCAGGTGAATGTATAGCCTGTGTGGGGGGAACGTGGGGAAGTGAAACATCTCAGTACCCATAGGAAGAGAAAACAATTGTGATTCCGTGAGTAGTGGCGAGCGAAAGCGGAGGAGGCTAAACCATGCGCATGTGAGACCGGGTGGGGGTTGTGCGTGTGGGGTTGTGGGGTGCATCTTCTCAGATCTACCTGTCTGGGCGTGAGTGAGAAAATCATGGGTTAGGTGAAGTGGCCTGGAATGGTCTGCCGTAGTCGGTGAGAGTCCGGTAGCTGAAAACCTGTGGTCTTGCGTGATGTGTTCCCAAGTAGCAGCGGGCTCGTGGAATCTGCTGTGAATCTGCCGGGACCACCCGGTAAGCCTGAATACTTCCTGGTGACCGATAGCGGACTAGTACCGTGAGGGAAAGGTGAAAAGTACCCCGGGAGGGGAGTGAAATAGTACCTGAAACCGGACGCTTACAATCCGTCAAAGCCTGTGAGTCGTTTGGTCGACTGTGGGTGATGGCGTGCCTTTTGAAGAATGAGCCTGCGAGTTAGTGCTCGGTGGCGAGGTTAACCCGTGTGGGGTAGCCGTAGCGAAAGCGAGTCTGAATAGGGCGTGGAGTCGCCGGGTCTAGACCCGAAGCGGAGTGATCTACCCATGGCCAGGGTGAAGCGTCGGTAAGACGTCGTGGAGGCCCGAACCCACTTCAGTTGAAAATGGAGGGGATGAGTTGTGGGTAGGGGTGAAAGGCCAATCAAACTCCGTGATAGCTGGTTCTCCCCGAAATGCATTTAGGTGCAGCGTGGTGTGTTTCTTGCTGGAGGTAGAGCTACTGGATGGCCGATGGGCCCTACTAGGTTACTGACGTCAGCCAAACTCCGAATGCCGGTAAGTGAGAGCACTGCAGTGAGACTGCGGGCGATAAGGTTCGTAGTCGAGAGGGAAACAGCCCAGATCGCCGGCTAAGGCCCCTAAGCGTGTACTAAGTGGAAAAGGATGTGGGGTCGCGAAGACAACCAGGAGGTTGGCTTAGAAGCAGCCACCCTTGAAAGAGTGCGTAATAGCTCACTGGTCAAGTGATCCTGCGCCGACAATGTAGCGGGGCTCAAGTACACCGCCGAAGCCGCGGCACTCACATAAGCCCGCCCATGATCTACGGGTTGTGGGCCAGGTGTGTGGGTGGGTAGGGGAGCGTCGTGCAGCCCTGGAAGCGCCGGAGTGATCTAGGTGTGGAGGCTGTGCGAGTGAGAATGCAGGCATGAGTAGCGAAAGCAGAGTGAGAAACTCTGCCGCCGGATGACCAAGGGTTCCTGGGCCAGGCTAATCCGCCCAGGGTGAGTCGGGACCTAAGGCGAGGCCGACAGGCGTAGTCGATGGACAACGGGTTGATATTCCCGTACCCGTGTATCCGCGTCCATGCTGAATCAGTTGTACTAACCATCCAAATGGTGATCGATCTCCTTCGGGAGGCGTGAGCCGGCTGCATGGGACCTTGGCTGGTAGTAGGCAAGCGATGGGGTGACGCAGGAAGGTAGTGGGGCCAGTTAGTGGTAGTACTGGTGTAAGCCTGTAGGGCGATCGGTAGGTAAATCCGCCGGTCTTGACGCCTGAGAGGTGATGCGTAGCCGTTGCGGCGAATTCCATGATCCTATGCTGCCGAGAAAAGCCTCTAGCGAGTTGGTACACGGCCCGTACCCCAAACCAACACAGGTGGTCAGGTAGAGAATACTAAGGCGATCGAGAGAACTGTGGTTAAGGAACTCGGCAAAATGCCCCCGTAACTTCGGGAGAAGGGGGACCCATCCTGGTGACGGCCTTGACGGTCTGAGCTGGTGTGGGTCGCAGAGACCAGAGAGAAGCGACTGTTTACTAAAAACACAGGTCCGTGCGAAGTCGTAAGACGATGTATACGGACTGACGCCTGCCCGGTGCTGGAAGGTTAAGAGGACCGGTTAATGCCCTTCGGGGTGTGACGCTGAGAATTTAAGCCCCAGTAAACGGCGGTGGTAACTATAACCATCCTAAGGTAGCGAAATTCCTTGTCGGGTAAGTTCCGACCTGCACGAATGGCGTAACGACTTCTCTGCTGTCTCAACCACAGACTCGGCGAAATTGCAGTACGAGTAAAGATGCTCGTTACGCGCGGCAGGACGAAAAGACCCCGGGACCTTCACTATAGCTTGGTATTGGTGTTCGGTTCGGTTTGTGTAGGATAGGTGGGAGACTGTGAAACTCGCACGCCAGTGTGGGTGGAGTCGTTGTTGAAATACCACTCTGATCGTATTGGACTTCTAACCTCGGACCCTGATCGGGTTCAGGGACAGTGCCTGGTGGGTAGTTTAACTGGGGCGGTTGCCTCCCAAAATGTAACGGAGGCGCCCAAAGGTTCCCTCAGCCTGGTTGGCAATCAGGTGTTGAGTGTAAGTGCACAAGGGAGCTTGACTGTGAGACGTACATGTCGAGCAGGGACGAAAGTCGGGACTAGTGATCCGGCACCAACGTGTGGAAGTGGTGTCGCTCAACGGATAAAAGGTACCCCGGGGATAACAGGCTGATCTTCCCCAAGAGTCCATATCGACGGGATGGTTTGGCACCTCGATGTCGGCTCGTCGCATCCTGGGGCTGGAGTAGGTCCCAAGGGTTGGGCTGTTCGCCCATTAAAGCGGCACGCGAGCTGGGTTTAGAACGTCGTGAGACAGTTCGGTCTCTATCCGCCGCGCGCGTCAGAAACTTGAGGAAACCTGTCCCTAGTACGAGAGGACCGGGACGGACGAACCTCTGGTGTGCCAGTTGTCCCGCCAGGGGCACTGCTGGTTAGCTACGTTCGGAAGGGATAACCGCTGAAAGCATCTAAGCGGGAAGCCTGTTCCAAGATGAGGTTTCTCACCACCTTCGAGTGGTTAAGGCCCCCTACAGACCATGGGGTTGATAGGCCAGAACTGTACGCCTAGTAATAGGTTCAGGTGACTGGTACTAATCGGCCGAGGACTTACCAACAACACTCTTACCATGAACAGGTAGAGACTGTTCGCATCCACTATGACACTTCTGAAACAACACACAACAGTACAAACAAACCCGTTGTGTGTGGGTTTCACAAAGTTACGGCGGCCATAGCGGAGGGGAAACGCCCGGTCCCATTCCGAACCCGGAAGCTAAGCCCTCCAGCGCCAATGGTACTGCACCCTAACCAGTGTGGGAGAGTAGGACACCGCCGAACACAATTTGA
>NZ_JASXSI010000059.1 GCF_030315685.1 Gordonia sp. ABSL11-1
AACAACGTCGTTGCCGTTCTCGGCGAGCACTCAGCAAAAGCCGAAGTGCTTGACGACATCGCTGGTCGAGCGCGGCGGCTTGGCGACCTTCACGGGTTGCCAAGCCGCCTGCACGGCAGCGCTCACCTCGTAACATCCATCCGGGGTCAGACGGGAGTGTGGGGTACCGCCACCGGACTACGACGCGTGTACTGGACACGGGCCGCGGGCCTGTCGGTCGGCGGCGACAACGCTACAGTTCTGGCCGGCTTGAACGGCTTCAGTGTTGACCGCGCCCGCCTCGCGACGAGACTACTGATTCCTGTCGCCCCGTGGCCACTGTCGTGGAGGCCAGTATGGGAGCGAGTGGAGTCAGTTGTACCGCACTCCTACCTCGTGTTGGACGGCACCGACACAGCGAGAACTGTGCGCTACTGGAGTTCCCCGCCGCAGGAGCGCACCCGGGCCGCTGCCGCCGAGCAGCTGCGGGAGGCGCTGATCGAATCTGTCGCTACCAGAGTGGCACCCGGCGTAAGAGTGGTATCGCACCTCAGCGGACTCGATTCCAGTTCGGTCTGTGCGCTCGCCGTGCGACAGCGGGCTGACGTTCTGGCGCTCACGTTCGCGCAGCCTGACGCGATGGATGACGATGTCGCATGGGCGACACGGACAGTAGCGGCGCTGCGTGACGCTGGTAGTGACGTCACGCATGAAGCTGTGCCTGCCCACGAAGTGCCGCTCGTATACGACGGAATCCTCGAACGGCACAACGAGTTTGATGAGCCATTTCTCCTGCTACACAATCGCAAGCGCTTCGAGCGCATCCTCCACATCGGACAGAAGCACGCGCCGGTTGTTCATCTGATGGGCCTTGGCGGCGACGAACTGTGCTCGCCGGGCACAGCATGGCTTCACACCCTGATGCGTAAAAGCCCACTGAAGGCCATGACAACGCTTCGAACCGTGGCTGGGACGGATCACCGGCAGCCCTACCTCGCAATGCTACGTGATCTCACTGGCGACGAGCCCTACCAAGATTGGCTGATCGCCATGTCACGTCAACTCGGTGCCTGCACGCAAACCCGCCGCCAGCCAGTTGGCACCTGGGGCCCGTGCCCGACCCTGCCCGACTGGGTGACACCTGAAGCCGAGCAGTTGGTGCAGGCGGAACTGATCTCGGCCGCAGATGAGAATGACTCGGCACTGGCGGCAGATCGGGGTCTGCACGAGATGCTGGAAACGATCTACACCGGCGCGGCAACTATGCGGGCCTATCAGCGCATCGGCGCCGCGAACGGAGCGAAGGTGGCCGCGCCCTTCTTTGACGATCACGTGATGGAAGCAGCACTGTCAGTTCGGATTGTTGATCGTTATGAGCCAGGGCGCTACAAGCCGCTGTTGGTCACGGCAATGCGCGGGCTCGTGCCAGATGCCACGCTTCGTCGTACGACGAAGGCAGAGACGTCCGCGGCCGTTGTGCTCGGTAGTCGCAGGCACCGCGACCAAATCGTCGGCATAGCCGAGGGTTCCAGACTGGTTGAACTCGGTCTAGCCGACGCGGGCGCCCTGACGCATGCGTGTCGTGCAGCGCTAGACGTGCAGGGTCCCGGTCAACGAATCGAGACAACGATTGGTTGTGAGATGTGGCTCCGAAATCTAGAGGAGGATACCGATGTTCACTATGGCGCCTGACATCTCAAGCACAGAGACCGAGTATGGCACCGTGCTGCTTGATAAGAAGAGTGGAAAGTACTGGAATCTCAACCCAACTGGGACACTCATTTGGCAGTCGATACTCGGGAGCGGTGACCTCAACGATGCAGTGAACGCGCTTGTCGACACCTACGACGTCGACCGAACTACGGCCAGCAGAGACGCTCAGAGCGTCATCGATGGACTTGTCGACGCGGGAATCATCGTCGAAGAAATATAGGAGGACAAGACATGTCGGCCCCGATGGGCATCGAGCACGGGGATCGAGAAGTTCTGCTACGCGAGCGTATCGTCGCGCGCGTGGCCGTATTCATCGCCCTACGTCTGGCGAGATGCAATCCCAAGCGGATTCAGCGAGTCCTACACGTTGTGCGTATTGGCGCCAAGCCTGCCAATTACGCGCAAACGAGCCGGGCGCGCGCAGTCGTAACCAGTACCAGCTTGGCGTGCGCAGGCCGCGAAGGTTGTCTGCCCCGCTCGATCGCGACGGTGCTACTCACCCGTGTTCATGGGGTTGTCCCAGTCTGGGTGGTCGGGGTTCGCGCGACGCCGCCATTCGGCGCCCATGCGTGGGTACAGGCCGAGGGGCGCGACGTTGGCGAACCGCATCCTCCGGGCTACTACGCGCCGTTATTGACTGTGGAGCCAGGGTGAGATGATGTTTGTCGCCGCTCGCAACCTGCGTGGTTGCGCCTGGCACGGATCGATGCTGGTTCGTATTTCGAGGTCGGTAGGCGCGAACGATGCGATTGGGCAGTCACCTTCACGAATCCCGCGCCGCCTGGTAGCGACAGACTGTCTGATCGAGCGACGCACTGTCCGCGCGACGCCTCGCTCCTGGCGGTGGCGCTCCTGGCGGTGGCCAAACCCGGATCTTCGCGATAGCGTCTGCGGGTTATACTGTGCCAGTGTCTGATAGCCAATCAGGGCCAGTGCTCGTCGTTGATTTCGGCGCCCAGTACGCCCAGTTAATCGCTCGTCGCGTGCGCGAGGCCAATGTGTACTCCGAGGTGATTGCGCACACCGCATCGGTCGATACGATTGCGGCGTTGTCGCCCGCGGCAATCGTCTTGTCCGGGGGCCCAGCGAGCGTGTACACCGACGGTGCTCCCCGCCTTGACCCGCGACTGTTCGATCTTGGTATACCGGTCTTTGGTATTTGCTACGGATTCCAGGCCATGGCGCAGGCGCTTGGCGGTAGCGTCTCCCACACCGGCACAAGGGAATACGGACGGACCGAGTTGGTCGTCCACGGAGGTCAACTACACAACGGACTACCCGGCCGCCAGCCAGTATGGATGAGTCACGGCGATGCCGTAACCAGCGCACCGGCAGGGTTCGAGGTCACTGCTGGCACATCGGCGTCGCCAGTCGCTGCGTTCGAGAACTACCAGCGCCGTTTGGCCGGGGTGCAGTACCACCCTGAAGTGCTGCATACCCCGCACGGTCAGCACGTGCTGAGTCGGTTCCTGCACGAAATCGCCGGTCTGCCCGCGACGTGGACAGCATCCAACATCATCGATGCTGCGGTGCAGCAGGTCCGCGATCAGATCGGGGACGGTCGCGCGATCTGCGCCTTGTCAGGGGGTGTCGACTCCGCGGTCGCCGGTGCGCTT
>NZ_JASXSI010000006.1 GCF_030315685.1 Gordonia sp. ABSL11-1
ATCCCCGCCGACGGTCCGGGGGATCGCGTTCCCGACGGCGATGGTCGGGTAGCTGATCAGCGCGGCCAGGGCGGTGCGTTTGCGGTTCCACGCCGACATGGCTCCGGCCGCGGTGGACCATATCTCGTTCAGGCCAACGCCGTCGGCCGTCTTGTTGACGAGAACGTCGCCGTGCTGTGAACTCCAATTCGGAATGGTCCGGAACACCGGACGGAGGGAAACGAGAAATCCGCGACGCCTGGGCAACGGTAGAGCTCGGTCCTACCGAACTGGGATGTGAAGGTGTCGGCGAGGCACTCACGCCGTAGAACTTGCGGACGCTCACCAAACGAACCGCGAGCCGGTGCCGGGTACTGCCCAGCGATGCCGTACTGCCCGCCGCCCTATGCCCCGCCCACGGCTCATCGCTAGCCTCAGCGCACCGAGTGGCGCACCGCTGCCATGCCACCCCCGTACTACCCACACGCGCCATCTCAACGGTGATCCAGCGGTAGCCGCTACTGAGCAACAGGTAGCGATGTATGCGTTCCTACCTGCGTCGATTCGAGTTCCCGTCAAGCGAAAGCACAGGTGATAGCGGTGCCAAACAGGTGGGTTGGGCGTTCTTGAATTCCGCCCGGTGTCGGTTCGAGTCCGACTGGGGGCACCGCATCAGCCTGAGTAGCTCGTCAGCGCAGGCAGCACACACGCGGCTTCCGACACGTTCGGCCAAAGCCGTTGACTCGACCACCCCTGCCATTACTGTGGTACACATCACACCGTATTGGAGGAGTGGCATGGCAACCATCGAGATGAAGGACCTCCGCCGAAGTATCGGGCTGTTGCGGCATCACATCAGCAGCCTGAAGGTGCAGTACGGGGATGTCGACGCCGTCCGACGGATGACCAACGACCTCGATCGGCTCGAGATCGATCTGCATGACTTCGAGCATTCGCCACCACCCCTGCTCAAGCCGTCGAAGCGGGAGGACGTGGTGTACGTCCCGGACAGCAAATCAGACGAGGCCGCATGGCTCGGCGCGCAAGACGAAGGGCTGGGCTTCCACTCGCGTGAGCGAACGAAGTGAGCGCCCCCGCGACTGAGCGGGTGGCAACCGGGGTCTTCTCTCCGGGACGAGCGCGCGTCCTGGCGCGCACACTTCGAGTCGACAGGTGGTGGCTGTCGCCGCTGTTGACGGTGCTCGGCCTGTCGGCTTTCGTCGTCTATGCGACGGTTCGTTCGTTTGTCCGCAGTGCCTATTGGGTCGCCGACTACCACTACCTGACGCCGTTCTATTCACCGTGCCTGAGCGAGTCGTGCGTTCCCGGGTCGAGCCATTTCGGCACTCCCTTCCCGGAACTCCCCATGTGGATTCCGCTCGGTTTCGTCGTCCTGCCGTTCCTCCTCGGCTTCCGACTCACGTGTTACTACTACCGCAAGGCCTACTACCGGTCGTTCTGGCTCTCGCCACCGGCATGTGCCGTGGCCGAACCGCACAGTCGGTACTCCGGCGAGACCCGGCTCCCGCTGATCCTCCAGAACGCGCACCGCTACTTCTTCTATGTGGCGCTGATCGTGTCGTTGATCAACACCTACGACGCTGTGACGGCATTCCATGGCAAGGACGGTGGCTTCGGCTTCGGGCTGGGCAACGTGATCCTCGTCGGAAACGTGATCCTGCTGTGGATCTACACGCTGTCCTGCCACTCATGCCGGCACGTCACGGGAGGCCGGCTCAAGCACTTCTCGGCGCACCCGATCCGGTACTGGATCTGGAGTCAGGTCTCGAAGCTCAACACCCGACACATGCAGTACGCCTGGATCACCCTCGGCACGCTCGTGCTCACCGATTTCTACATCATGCTGGTGGCCAGTGCCACCATCTCCGACCTGCGATTCGTGGGTTGATCCTGTGCTGTCACCGATCTGCCTGACACACAATCGATCTGACGCTGGGAGCCTTGCCGGATGACCGAACCGGAACGCCACAAGTACGACGTCGTCGTGATCGGCGCCGGAGGTGCCGGCCTGCGGGCCGTCATCGAGGCCCGCGAGAAGGGCTACTCGGTGGCGGTCGTGTGCAAGTCGCTGTTCGGTAAGGCACACACCGTGATGGCCGAGGGTGGCTGCGCGGCATCGATGGGCAACGCCAACGAGAAGGACAACTGGCAGACCCATTTCCAGGACACCATGCGCGGTGGCAAGTTCCTGAACAACTGGCGGATGGCCGAACTCCACGCCAAGGAGGCTCCCGATCGCGTCTGGGAGCTGGAAACCTATGGGGCGCTGTTCGATCGGACGCCCGACGGCCGTATTGCCCAGCGCAACTTCGGAGGTCACACCTACCCGCGACTCGCCCACGTCGGCGACCGCACGGGTCTCGAACTGATCCGGACCATGCAGCAGAAGATCGTCTCACTGCAGCAGGAGGACCATGCTGCGACCGGCGACTACGAGTCCCGGATTCGGGTCTTCGCCGAGTGCACCATCACCGAATTGCTCAAGGACGGTGACGCGATCGCCGGGGCGTTCGGGTACTGGCGCGAATCCGGTCGCTTCGTGGTGTTCGAGGCCCCGGCGGTGGTGCTGGCCACCGGCGGGATCGGCAAGTCGTTCAAGGTGACGTCGAACTCCTGGGAATACACCGGCGACGGGCACGCTCTCGCGCTGCGCGCGGGCGCCAGTCTGATCAACATGGAGTTCGTCCAGTTCCACCCGACCGGCATGGTGTGGCCACCCAGCGTCAAGGGAATCCTGGTGACCGAAGGTGTCCGAGGTGACGGCGGTGTCCTGAAGAACACCGACGACAAGCGCTTCATGTTCGACTACATCCCGCCGGTGTTCAAGGGGCAGTATGCCGAGACCGAAGAAGAAGCCGACAAATGGCTCGCCGACAACGACAGCGCCCGCCGCACACCCGATCTCCTGCCGCGCGACGAGGTGGCCCGCGCGATCAACGAGGAGGTCAAGGCCGGCCGCGGCACCGAGCACGGCGGCGTCTACCTGGACATCGCGTCGCGCATGCCCGCCGACGAGATCATCCGCCGACTGCCCTCGATGCATCATCAGTTCAAAGAGCTTGCGGACGTGGATATCACGGCCGAACCCATGGAGGTCGGGCCCACCTGCCACTACGTGATGGGCGGCGTCGAGGTCGACCCGGACACCGGGGCCGCGCGGGTTCCCGGCCTGTTCGCGGCCGGTGAGTGCTCGGGTGGCATGCACGGTTCGAATCGGTTGGGCGGCAATTCGTTGTCCGATCTGCTCGTGTTCGGCCGTCGCGCCGGACTGGGCGCCGCGTCGTACGTCGAGTCGCTGGCCACCCGACCCGAGATCTCCGACGACGACATCGAGCGCGCCGCCGCGTTCGCGTTGGCGCCGTTCGACCCACCGTCGGACGGCTCACCCGAGAATCCGTACACCCTGCACACGGACCTGCAGCAATCCATGAACGACCTGGTGGGCATCATCCGGAAGGACGAGGAGGTCCAGGAGGCCATCGATGTCCTCCGGGACATCCGGGGCCGGTTGGGCCAGATGCAGGTCGAGGGCCATCGACAGTTCAATCCCGGTTGGCACCTGGCGGTCGACCTGCGCAACATGCTGCTGGTCTGCGAATGTGTCGCCCAGGCAGCTCTGTTGCGCACCGAGAGCCGTGGTGGTCACACCCGCGACGACCATCCGTCGATGGACTCCACCTGGCGCAACACCCTGCTGGTGTGCACTGCCGACGGCGCCGGCGAATCACCGGTCCCCACGGTGACGGTGATCAAGGAGGAACAGGTCCCGATGCGGCCGGACCTCCTGGAGCTCTTCGACTTCGACGAGATCGAGAAGTATTACACCGCCGGTGAGATCGCCGGTCATCCCGACGCCGGGGGAGGCAAGGAGGACTGACATGGGCTACGACGCGAAGTTCCGGGTGTGGCGCGGTGACGCCGATTCAGGTGGCCTCCAGGATTTCACGGTCCTCGCCAACGACGGCGAGGTGGTGCTCGACATCATCCATCGACTGCAGGCCACGCAGGCGCCCGACCTGGCGGTGCGATGGAACTGCAAGGCGGGCAAGTGCGGATCGTGTTCGGCGGAGGTGAACGGTCGGCCCAAACTGCTGTGCATGACCCGGATGTCGACCTTCACCGAGGACGAGGTCATCACGGTGACACCAATGCGGACGTTCCCGGTGGTCCGAGATCTGGTCACCGATGTGTCGTTCAACTACGCGAAGGCCCGCGAGATCCAGTCGTTCACACCACCGGAAGGTCTGGGGCCGGGCGAATATCGGATGAAGCAGGTCGATGTCCAGCGCTCCCAGGAGTTCCGGAAGTGCATCGAGTGCTTTCTCTGTCAGGACACTTGCCACGTCGTCCGCGATCATGAGGAGAACAAGCAGAACTTCGCCGGTCCGCGATTCCTGATGCGTATCGCCGAGCTCGACATGCATCCGCTCGACGTCGCCGAGCGACGGGACACGGCCCAGTCCGAGCACGGTCTGGGCCTGTGCAACATCACCAAGTGCTGTACGGATGTCTGTCCCGAACACATCAAGATCACCGACAATGCGTTGATCCCGATGAAGGAACGGGTGGTGGATCGTCGATACGATCCGCTGGCATGGCTGGGTAACAAACTCTTTCGGCGATAGCCGGGTCAGGAACGATGGTCATGGCGACAGCAACACTTCTCTCCTCGGACGAGCTCGAGATCCGCGTCATCTTCACCGATCCCGTGACAGACGTGATCGGCTATGTCCGCGACGTCGTCCGTGATCGCGCCCCGATGGTGTTGTCGACGGGAAAGGACACCACCGCCTACGTCGTGCTCCTCGCCAACGTCAGGGAGTTCACTCTCGCCGAGGACGACACCGACAGCTCACACGTCGCCGACGACGACCCGGTGACCGTCGTGACGTCGATCGCCGAGCTGGACGGGTAGCGCGTCACCTCCTCGCGCGGGCATCGTTTGCTTGATTTCTGATCACCAAATACGGAACGCACTGTCTTGGATATCACAGCAGTTTCGTTCGGCACTCTGACCTGCGCAGACGTACCCTCGACATGTGACTGGGAAAACCGAACAGCAGCACATCGATGAGGTCCGTGACCGTCTGGCGGCGCGCTTCCCCGATCAGCCCACCGACGCGGTCGCGGCCGCCGTCGACACCGTGTACCGCGAATTGGGCGACACCCGCGTCCGCGATTTCATCCCGCTGCTGGTGGAGCGTCGCGCCGGCGCCGAGCTAGCCGCGCTCGCGCACTGAGTTCCGCAGCCCGTACTCGTCCTCGAGCCGCCTGATCTGAGCGCGCACCTGATACAGCTCGTCGCGGAGGCCGGGCAACTGCTTCGCGGGCGTGCGAGGATTCTCCAGGTCGGCGACGAGCACATCGGCGATCCGCTCGAACTCGGTGACGAACACAATCGCCTGCGCATGGTCTGAATCGTCTTGCTCGGTGCGCATGAGAGTGCAATCTACGCTCCCCGACATCACTCGGCTCACCGAACCGGCACGGCAGTCCGTTTCGTGTCGTTCACCACGGGGTGTCATCTGAGCGACGGACAACCCCGGTGTAGAGACCGCGTGTCGCATTTTCTCGCGCAACGTCATCAATGCATGTGCGACCAGCACGTTCTGCACACAATGATGTACCTGGCGAACATTCTGTGAATGGTCTCTTCGTACGAGTGATTCACGATCGCTCACTTTGTACGATCGGCGCATGGCCGTCCATGGTGGCAAACATCGAGTTCGACAATCAACGATGTCACATTCCCGACGTGCCGTCGACACCCGGTTGACCGTGCTGTCGGCGGTGGCGGGCGCCGTGTGCATTGCGACTCTGGCACCTACGGGAAGCGCATCGGCAGAGACGGTTTCGGTGGTCGACGGCTTGATCGCCGACGGCACCGTCTACGACGTCACGGGCCGCGATTACGACCCGGACGCCGGGGACATCGACTTCTTCGATGACCTCCCCGGGAGCGCGACCATCGTCGTCACCCCCGGCACCGACGACACCACATTGTTTCCGCGCATCAAGCCGCTGATCACCAATCGGCAGGCACTGATCGTCAATTATCCGCAGTCGTTCGGCCCGATCATCGCCGGACGATCCGGAAAACCGTTCTTTCTCGCCCCGAGCTACACCGATTCGAAGGCCACCGCCGTCGAGCAGAACCTGAAGGTCATGGCGGCCTTCGCGACGGCCGGCTCCGATCGACCGCCGATGGTGGTCTACACCGGTTACTCGCAGGGCGCCGATGCAGTCGGCGATGCCGCCGAGAAGGCAATCGCGGCCGGAGTCTTCGATGTCGACAAGGGTCGCGTCGTCCTCGTCTCCGATCCACGCAGCCCATGGGGCATCAAGGCGTGGCTCGCCGATATGCCGCTGCTCCCGCAGGTGGCGAGTGTCGTCGGCATCGACTCCGACGACGCGCGGAACCCTGCGAACACCGGTGCCGCCGACGTCATGTCGGTGATCATCGCCGGCGATCCCGCCGCCAACTTCCAGTGGCGATGGGACCGTCCGGTGTCGTCTCTGATCGTCGATGCCGCCGGGTTCTGGACCATTCACCTCGGCAACGGTCCGCAGTCCTATGCGACGTTGGATCGCACCGACGAGGCCACCATGTACAGGAGCGTCGAGGGCAACACCCGCTACGCGGTCTATGACGTCGGGCACCCCCTCGCACTGCTCAACCAGTGGGCGCACGACGAGTTGGGCCTGTCCTACACCGCCGACGACGTCGCCCGCTGGAATCGTGACGCCGAGGCGTTCTATCCGATGCAGCGACCCGGCGTCGACAATGCCGCCGTCAAGGTCAAAGCCGCGCCGTCGGCGACGCCGACCGGTCGATACGACGTGACCGTCCCGTCGTCGGTGGCGACGGGCGAGACCTCACGCTCAGCGGCGAGCTCGTCGGTCCCGGCCTCGCCGCAACAGTCATCGCAGCAACAATCGTCGCAACTGAAGTCGGTGCAACAGCAGTCGGTGCAACAGCAGTCGGTGCAACAGCAGTCGTCGACGGCCGTACCGAGCAACACCTCGACGGCCCCGACGACTCGTGCCGAGTCACCGGCGTCGGAACCAACCGCGTCCTTACCGACGCCGCCGGTGCCGACAGCACCCGATGGCGCGTCGTCGCATCCCCCTGCATCGGAATCAACGGGTGGTTCGCAGTCGCCCACCTCCGAGTCGGATAGCTCGGACGACCCGACCTCGGATGAGTCCGCTTCCGATGACGGGGAAGATTCGTCACCGGATTCGGGGTCGGATTCGTCTGAGGGTTGACGACCCTTCGAGACGCTCGCAAGCTCCCTCCTCAGAGACCACCTGTGGCCATCGCCGACCGACTCGTGTGGTCAACTCGATAGATGACCAGCTCCTCGACGACAGTCGTCGCCATGGCGGACGCGAACGCGGCAATCCTCACACTCGGTATCGCGGCCTACGCGGCGGCCATCCTGATCGGGATCGGGCTGGGCATCAACGCCATCCAACATCACCGGCGACAACGAGCGATTATCGCGGCGGTTGTCGTGGGAGTGCTCGTACTGGCCGGCGTCGTCGTCGCGGTCGCCAGCAGCATTCACTGAGCTAGCCGAACGCCGCCCGCAGCGCTGCGGCCTGGCTCCGGAAGAACTCGCGGGACACCGGCGCCCCTGGATCGACCAGATCGAATCCGTGGAAGGCACCCGGGATGACCTCGACCGCGCAGGGCACTCCGGCGGTGCGCAGCCGATCGGCGTAGGCCAGGTCCTCGTCATGGAACAGGTCGAGTTCGCCGACGCCGATCCACGCGTTCGCGAGCCCCGACAGGTCGGTTTGGCGTGCCGGGGACACCTGCAACGGGTCGGCCTTACCGAGATAACCCGACCACCCGAACCGATTCGACCGCGAGTTCCACATGCGGAATCCACGCTCGATCGCCGCGGGACCGTCGAAGCCGGTGCGGTCGTCGAGCATCGGATACACCAACAACTGCAATACCGGCGGCGCCTCCCGCCGATCCCGAATGCGCAACGCGAGCTGGGCGGCCAGTCCCCCACCGGCACTCGCACCGCCGATCGCGAGCCGATCCGGATCGACACCGTCGAGACGTCTGGCCACCTCGACGGCATCCGTGCAATCGTCGAGGGCAGCGGGATAGGGCTGATCGGGCGCCAAGCGATAGTCGACGGACACCACGACAGCGCCGAGGACACGGGCGAACCGACGACACAGCGCGTCGTCCTGTTTGGCCTGCCCGAGAACATATCCCCCGCCATGCATCCACACCAGGACGGGGGCGTCGGCCACCGCGTCGTCCGGCCGGATGATCCGGACCGATCCCCCGGACGGCAACGCCCGCACCTCGATACCGGGGCTGCGCTGGAGTCGACTCATCGCACTCTGGACGAAACGGATAACCCGTAGCGAACGCGGTCCGACCAGTCCACGCGGCAGCACCCGTGCGGCGCGCGCCAGATCCGGATGGAACTCCTGCTGCTCGACGACCACGGGTCGCCTCCGTTCTCTCCCGATGTCGGATTCGATTCGCCCACCTTATTACCGGCAGAATCTGCATCGATGACTTCCGCCGCCCCCAACCCGAAGCGCTATGCGTTGCCCGCCATCCTGACCGTGCTGTTCACCACCGGTTGGGGTGCCAATCACTTCGCCTCGATGATCCCCGTCCTGAAGATGGACGAGGGACTGTCGGCGACCGTGCTCGACGGGGCCTTCGGGATCTATGCCGTGGGGCTTCTGCCTGGACTGTTCGGTGGCGGCTCGCTGTCGGACCGGGTCGGCCGACGACCCGTGGTGCTGACCGGCGCCGCGCTGGCCGGCGTCGGCAACCTGGTCATGATCGGATGGCACGACCAGGCGGGTGTGCTCGTCGGGCGTCTCGTCGTCGGACTCGGTGCGGGTCTGACGATCAGCGCCGGCACCGCGTGGGCGGCGGATCTGCGGGGCCGGTCCGGCGCCACTCTTGCCGGCGCGCTGCTCACCACAGGTTTCGCGATGGGGCCGGTCATCACCGGTCTGCTCGCCGAGCTCGCGCCCGCCAGGCTCGCGGTCCCGTTCGCGGTCAGCGGGATCGTGTCCCTCCTGGCCGCCGCCGCGGGACTGCTCCTCACTCCATCCGTCGAGCTGGCCCACGATCACCCGGTGTCCGACATCGGGGAGACCGGCGAACGCTCGATGGCACTCGCCCTGTCGTGGTCGGTTCCCATGGCGCTGTGGGTGTTCTCGTCGATCAGCGTCGCGGTGGTGGTGATGGCCGCACGGATCGCCGATAGGCACAGTGCCGCGTGGGTTCCGGGGCTGGCCGCTGCGTTGGGGCTCGGGTCCGGCGTGATCGTCCAGTTCGTGGTGCGTCGCCTGCACACGGGGCCGGTCGCCGGAGTCGTCGGCTCAGCATTGGCGGCCCTCGGATTCGTCCTCGTGGCCGTCGCGGGTTGGCATCCGTCCATGGCGTTCTTCGCGGTGATCGCGATCGTGCTGGGTCTCGCCTACGGCCTGTGCCTGCGTGACGGGCTGGTCGATGTGGAGACGATGACGCCACCGGCACACCGTGGTGGGGTCACCGGCATTTTCTACGTGGCCTGCTACCTGGGCTTCGGGTTGCCGGTCCTACTCACCACCATCGCACCCGCCGTCGGGGTGAACGCCCCGATGGTGGTGCTGGCGCTCGCGGCGGCCGCGTCGGCGGCGGGGCGTGCGGTTCGTCTACGCCACCACCGGCTCTACTGAACCGACCTCCCAGCTGTCGTCGGTCCGACTTACCCCGTCAGGCGGGTAGGAAGACCCGCCCACCGAACGCGCCCTTCGCTGTTCGCGCGGCGACGATCACCCACGCGGCCAGCAACACCACGTACAGTACCTCGGCCAGATAGCGGATCGGTGCGGAACCGACGGCCACACCGAGCGCGCTCAGTCCGGTGACGCAGGTACCGACGGGAAACGTGAAGCTCCACCACGTCAAGGCGAACGGCAACCCGCTGCGCACACTGCGCACCGTGACCGCGACCGCGAGGGCGAACATCGCCACCCCGAACCCGCCCATGATCAGGCCGTACACGATCCCGAAGACCATGAGGCCCGTGGCGATCGGCACGTGATCGCCGCTGAACACCAGGCCGGCGTGCGCGCCCAGGAGATTGGCGGCGGTGATCGACTGCCCGACGACACCAAGCGTGATCCATATCGTCGGCGCCGACTTGTCCACCGGCAGGCCACCGTGGAACAGGCGGGCATAGATCATCGTCAGCGTCATCATGCCGAGGATCAGGCTCATCCCGAACAACAGGTAGCACAGCGACAACATGCCCAGGCGCGCTTGGCCTTCGGGGATGAACTCGAGCAACGCGACGCCCGTTGTGGCCGAGACCATCGGGGGCACGACGGGCATCAGCCACGCCGGCAGCGCCGTGACGTCGTGACGCCGTTCGGCGGTCATCATCGCGAACGGGACCCAGATGGCCGTCGCCACGCCGATGACGGTGCCGACCACCCAGAGTGCGCCACCCACCGAGACCGCCGCCGTCTGACCCATCAGTGGGACGCCGAGATGGACGGTGCCGGCACCGACGGTCAGCAACGCCATCGGGAGCGCACCGTAGAACTGCGACATCACCGGATCGGAGGCATAGCGCCGGGCCTGATCGGTGTGCCGCACCCAGTGCAGAACGAACGCCGCCCCGATGAGAACCAGCAAGCACGACGCCGACACCCACACGATTGTCGCGAAACCGGTGAGCACCGACGAGTGCACCGGCAGCGCGACCGCGGCGTTGGCGACGATCCCGGTACCCATCACCGCGGCGAACCAGTTCGGCGTGATGTGTTCGACGACCTGACGGGGATGCTCGAGGTCGCCGAGGAATCGCCGGGACGCGACGGGTGCGGTGTCAGCGGATGCGGCGGGAAGCGTTGCGGTCATGACTCAAGAGTCGTCGTGACGCATCGTCGCCGGTAGACGCTTCGACGTTGTGCACTCACAACGATCGATTGTGAGCACACGGTTGTGGATGTGAGCGCGGCCGTCAGTCGACGGACATCTCCCCCAGTTCCGACCAGACGTCCTGATCGAGAGAGAAGTTGACGATGTCCGGGGTGCGCTGGAGGTACTTCGGCAGATCGGTGGTCGCCGTCGTGAAATGCGCGCTGGTCACATGCGCCTCGGCGGCGTCGTCGTCGAAGGCCTCGACGAGCACGTAGGTGTTCGGGTCCTCCAGGCTCCGAGACCACTCGAACCACTTGTTGCCTGCCTCGGCCCGGGTCGCGGCGGTGAAGTCCGCGACAAGTTCGGGCCATTGATCGGCGAATTCGGGTTTGATCGGCCATTTCGCGACGATGAAGATCATGCCCTCAGCGTAATGATCGGGCCGTCGAATAGAGAGCGCCGACTGTCTCAATTCGAGATCATATATCTGACAACACACGTTTCCTCAAACCCGGCACCGATGTCACCCTGACGGGCATAGTGTGGTGTCGACAACACCGCGCCGAGACGGAGGAACACATGCGCGAGATCTCCAAGTTCTACATCGACGGCCAGTGGGTGGAGCCCGCCGAACTCAATCTGGTCGACGTGATCAACCCCGCCACCGAGAAGGCGGCCGGGCACGTCGCCCTGGGCACCGCCGCCGACGTCGATGCCGCGGTCGACGCCGCCCGCAAAGCGTTCACCACGTGGAGCCAGACCAGCGTCGACGAGCGGGTCGACGTTCTCAACGCCGTCGTCGCCGAGTACCAGAAACGGATGCCCGACCTCGCCGCCGCCGTGACCGAGGAGATGGGCGCGCCGAGCGGGTTGTCGAACAACGTGCAGGTGCCCATCGGTCTCGCCCATCTGATGACCGCGGCGGCCCAGCTGCCCACGTTCGCGTTCAGCGAGGACCGCGGGACGTCGCGCATCGTCAAAGAACCGATCGGTGTCTGCGGATTCATCACCCCGTGGAACTGGCCGCTGAACCAGGTCATGGTCAAGGTCGCACCGGCCCTGGCCACCGGCTGCACGATGGTTCTCAAGCCGTCCGAGATCGCACCCTTCAGTGCGGCCATCGTCGCCGAGATCTTCGACGCCGCAGGCGTTCCCGCAGGCGTGTTCAACCTGGTCAACGGCGACGGACCGGGCGTCGGAGCCGCCATCTCGTCGCACCCGGGGATCGACATGGTGTCGTTCACGGGCAGCACCCGCGCCGGCATCGAGGTCGCCAAGAACGCGGCCCCGACCGTCAAGCGGGTGTCGCAGGAACTCGGCGGCAAGAGCCCGAACGTGATCCTCGACGACGAGGACTTCGCGGCCAACGTCGCCGGAGGTGTCGCGGCGGTCATGATGAACTCCGGGCAGTCGTGCAACGCTCCGACCCGCATGTTGGTGCCCACGGCCCGCCTGGCCGAGGCGGCCGAGGCGGCGAAGTCCGTCCAGGACACGCTGACCGTCGGCGACCCGAGCGGCGACGTCCGTCTCGGACCAGTGGTGTCCGAGGCACAGTTCGACAAGATCCAGGGCCTCATCGAGCGCGCGGTCGGCGACGGCGCGAACGTGGTCTTCGGCGGCGCGGGTCGTCCGGACGACCTGCCCACCGGCTACTACGTGAAGCCGACGGTCTTCTCGGATGTCACCAACGACATGGAGATCGCCCGGACCGAGGTATTCGGACCCGTGCTGGTGATGATCGGCTACGACGACGTCGACAACGCCGTCGAGATCGCCAACGACACCGAATACGGTCTCGCAGGCTATGTCTCGGGCAAGGACGTCGACGAGGTGCGCAAGGTGGGCTCCCGCATCCGCGCGGGCTCCATCTCGCTCAACGGCGCACAGCTCGATCCGGTCGCCCCGTTCGGCGGGTACAAGCAGAGCGGCAACGGCCGCGAGTGGGGCGACTATGCCTTCGACGAGTTCCTCGAGGTCAAGTCGTTGCTCGGGTACGACGCCTGAGCCCAGTCCGGTAAAGCGCCCCAGAAAACCGCCCACCGTGGAGCCGTCGTCGACGATCTGTCGATCGCGGCCCCACGGCGGACGCGTTTGCCGGCGCATCTCCGGGAGGGCCGGCCCCGAGAGTGGCCCTCCTCCCGTCGTCACTCCGCAGGCAACCAGGCCCCGTGCAGGCCCGCGGGCACCCGGATGGGCATCCGGACGGTGGCCAGGGGCCCGGCGGACGGGTCGTCGGCGGCGAGCACGTAGAAGTACGACGTGAGGTCCGTCGGATCGGTGCCATAGGCGCCCCAGTAGTTGTGCTCCGATCCCGGCATGTGGATCGGCTCACCGAGCGCAACACCTGGACTCCACCGGGTTTCACTCGCCGACTGCACATCGAGGAACCACAGGCTGTCCCGGCCGCGACGGTCGCCGTCGCCCGCCTCGACAGTGGCGATACAGGTATGCGAACGCGTCAGCAGCCGGTCGTCGACCCGCGGGAACTCGACATCCGGGGCGCCACCGAGGGTGGTGCGGCCGATCGTTCCACGGTCTGGATCGAGTACGGCACGCACCATCTCCGACGATGCCGGTTGTGCGATGTCGGCGAAGCCGCCCGGATAGTTCCACTGCACGTAATCGACGGTGACGGTCGTCGACTGAGGGGTGTCGAAGGCATTGGCGAAGTGCCACACCCACATCGGCTCGCAGTCGATCCAGCGGATGGCGCCGCCGTCACGCGGGACCAGCGCGATCCGCGTGCCGCGCTCCGGATGCCACTGCAGGAGCCCGCCGCCGCTGACCATGGCGTTGATGTCGAAGATCAACGGGCACAGGAACAGCACCACGTACCGCGATGTCAGCGCCATGTCGTGGATCATCAGTGGCGCGTCGAGACCCTCGACCGGGGTCGGTGGCCGACGGACCGTCCCGTCCGGACCGACGACGGACCACGTCAGGTAGGGGGCATCGAACACATAGTCGAAGATGACCAGCTCACCGGTCTCCGGGTCGATCTTCGGATGCGCCGTCGTGCCGAACGGCATTGCGCCGTCGAAACTCTCGCGGCCGATGGTGGAGAGGTCGGCGCAGTCCAGCCGGTACGGCTGATCGGACTCGGCCATCGCGAACAGCTTGCCCGCATGCTGGACGATGTTGATGTCGGGCAGGTGGCGGAACGACCCGGCGAGATCGGGTCCGACCTCCTCGGCCGAGGGAGAGTAGCCGTCGGTCAGACCTGACCAGATCGCATGACCCGCCTCCTCCTCGGCGAGCACCATCGGTGTCCGAACGAACCGATTCCGGTAATCCACTGTGCCCCCGTCAATCTCGAGGCGATGCACCATCGCGTCGCCGTCGAGCGGAAAGACATAGGAACCGATCGGGTCGAATCGCGGATTCGGGCCGTTGCGCAGGTAACTGCCGCGAAGATCGGCCGGGAGTTCACCGGTGACCTCGAGGTCGGTGACGTCGACCTCCTCGCGCTGCGGCGCGAAGACGCCGGACAGGTGGGCGTGGCGGGCCATATCCACCGGCGCGGGACGGGACGGGGAGGCTTCGGTCGTGGTCATGCGGGTCGTCGCTTTCTCGGGAGAGGTCTGCGCGTGGGGGCTCGTCCACGCCGTGCTCTCAGAATGCGCCTTCCCACATGTGCAGACGTCCGTTATCTGACGTAGATTCCGGTGCCACTCCAAGGGCCGCGCCTCCAGTCCATGCCGTCAGGACGTCAGCATCCGCCGGTCGGCCGCCCGGCGAACCGGTCGTTCAGGAAGGCCGCGGCGTCACGCTGGAACGGGATGAACGCGGCCCCGTGCGCGTCCCCCTGATATCGGTGGAACTGCGTCGGTACCCCTCGTGCACAGAAGGTGCGGGCGAGCCCGGCGACGTCGGCGGCCACCATGACCCCGTCACCGACGGCATCCTTCTGCCCGACGGCCAGCATCATCGGTGCGCGCGGCGTACCGGCGGTGCCCATCACGTTGCGCGCGATCGCCGATCGCAGGGCGGGCACCTGCAGGAATCCGCGATACGGTGACCGCACCATCTGACCGTCGGTGAGTCCCGGGTAGTCGGCGGCGAAATCGAGGATGCACTGGCTGCTCACCGTGGTCACCAGACGCTGCCCGTACGGCGACAGGAACGACGCGAGATCGAGGTCATAGGCCCGCTGATAGGCGACCACCAGTGCCGGCATCACGCCCGACCACTCCTTGCTACCGCTCACGTACGGGAGATTGTGCGCGAGATTCACCGGGATGCCACCCGCCGCCGCCCCGACGACGGCGAGTTCCGGCGCGTAGGTCGGGGCCAGTTCGGCACCGAACCCGGTGGGAACCGAACCGCCGGAATACCCGATCATGCCCACCGGTGTGGAGCGCGGCAGACGCAGGACCGACTGCGCGGCCCGGATGCCGTCGAGGGCCAGATATCCCGACTGCCGACCGATGGTCCACTCCTGGCGCTGCCCCTCGTAGTCGGGGACGACGACGGTGTATCCCGCCGCGAGGTAACCCGCGATCGCGATCTCCTCGAACTGCGCCGCCCGACTGGGCTTGTTGCCCTGCAGCGTGTACGACGGATCGCACTGCGGCCCCAGGGCGTCGTAGGCCATGTGGAACGACACCATCCGGCCGTTCGGCACACCCGGCCGGAGGATCGTCGTGACGCCGGCGATCGGGCTGCGGAAGTCGTCGTTGCTGCGGTAGAGCACCTGCGTCGAGGTCACCGGCACCGTCACCCCGCGGGCGACGAACCGTGCCGGACGGGTCCGCAGCACGTCACCCGGCCGATGCTCGCCGAGACCGGGTCCCGCACGATAGAACGGGTCCGCGCTGGGCAGCGGCGACGACGGTGCAGCCGTCGCGACCGGAACCTGCCACCCGACCATCACCAGGAGGGCTGCGCCGAGCGCGATCACCCATCGTCTCGACATCGGTTCTCCATCCCTCACGGACACGAATCCGCCCGTCTCACAGCGTTTTCACAGCCTAGTCGAGCCGCCGACAGCTGTAACACCGAAGCGTCGATGCGCGACAGACGAGACAACACGGCTGTACCCCGCGGGGCGTTCGTGTGCCGGGGTATCACCAGCGCAAGTGTGTCAGGAGTCAGATGTCCACCTCACCCGAATCGTCGTCATCGGGATCGTCCCCGTCGGACTCGTCCCAACCGACCGGCATTCCGGAGGGATGGCAGGTGGCGCCCGAGGCCGCCGCCGATTCCGCGCCCGTCTCCGCAGATCAGCGGCCGCGCCGCAGCGGCCGCCGCCAGCTCGCCGGCGTCGCGGTGATCGCCGTCCTCAGCATCGTCCTCTTCGGGATCAGCACGCTGATCTCCGGCAACAACCGCGCATCGGCACTGACCGGTCACCCGGAGGTACTGCGGCAGGGCTGCACCTGGGACAAGTCCGGCAACTACGTGCAGAACTGCAAGGTCTGGTCGAAGTCGCAGAACAAGTACGTCATCGTCCAGATCCGCGCGTCGAACGGCAGCGACAACGGGATCTATCTGCTCGACGGCATGCGCGCCGCCGAGGACCGCTCGGCCTGGACCACCGACGTCCAGGCGGCCAAGGTGTACGACGGCAGCACGGACACGACTCTGGTCATGCCGGTCGGCGGGGCGTCGTCGTTCTACACCGACTGGGACGGCGGGGCCGGCGACAAGAACACCACGATCAAGCAGGAGACGTTCCTGACCGAGGAACTCCCCGACTTCCTTGCCGCGAACTTCGGCGTGAGCAAGAACAACAACGCCATCGTCGGACTGTCGATGTCGGGCGGACCGGCGGTGACGCTTGCCGAACGTCACCCGGAGCAGTTCAAGGTCGTGCAGGCGATGTCCGGGTACTACCAGACCGACAATCCGCTCGGCGCGGCCGGCGTCTTCGCCAGCCAGACCATGGTGTCGAACTACACCAACGGCATCCTCAACATGTGGGGCGCGCCGGGAAGCCAGCGTTGGACCGACAACGACCCGTCGAAGAACGTCAACAAGCTCGCCGAGAACGGGCAGGTCCTGATCATCTCGTCGGGCAACGGATTCCTCACGCCGAGCGAGATGTCGAAGCTGTCGCAGCAGGACCAGATCAGTGCGATCGCCCTCGAGATCCTCTCGGCCGTGTCCACCGTGTTGATGCAGCTACAGGCCGCGCAGTCCGGGGCATCGGTCATCTCGTTGCCCAACTACGGCGGTCACACCTGGGAGAACTGGGGCCGGGCGCTGTCCGACGGCAAGCCGCACGTGCTCGACGCCCTGCGCAACAACCCGCCGGTCACGCAGAAGGTCCAGCTCGTCAGCGCCGCCGGATCGCCCGATCCCGACGGCGCCACCAAGGCCACGCAGGCCGCCCTGGTCGCCGCGAAGGCGTCGCCGGTGCTCGCCTCGTCCGACCTCGCGGTCGCTTCCGGTGAGTCGTCGGCATCGACGAGTTCGGCGGAGTCGGGCACCAGCACCGAATCCGGGACCACATCCCCGGCCGCTGAGTCGAGCACGGCCGAGACTTCGGCCTCCGAGTCCCCGTCCGCCGACGACCCGATCGCACCGGACACCCCAGTCGAGGCTGTCGCCCCATCGGCCCCCGCCACGTCCGACGTCCCGACCGCGCCGGACACCAGGCAGTCGCTGACGGTGATCCCGAACTCGGCCTCCTCGTCGGCGCCGACGACGACCCCGACCCGCTGACCCTCCCGACCGAACGGTTGCCGGCCTGTCGGATTCGCTTCCCTCAGGCCGGCATCCGCTTGTCCAGCCAGTCGATCACGTCCGTGAGGACGCGGTCCCGTTCAGGTTCGTTGAAGATCTCGTGATACAGCCCGTCGTAGATGGCGAGCGTCTTGTCCTCCGACGATGCGAGGCGGTCCACCAGCTCGCTGCCGGCGGGGCTGGTGAGCGTGTCGTCGCCTCCGTGCATGACCAGCAACGGCAGATGCATCGACGGCAGTCGTCGCGGGAACGACTGCATCGTCGAGATCATCGCCGCACCGAGGTCGGCGGGGATCTTGGCCCGGGTCACCAGTGGATCGGCGTTGTAGTCGGCGACGACCTTGGCATCCCGCGAGATATTCGACGAGTCGAGAGCTGTCGTCGGCAGTCCCGGCGCGACGCGCGCCAGCAACGGCGCGAGTCTGATCGCGATCGGTGACAGATCGTCACCCGGCATCACCGCCGCCCCGGACAGGATCAGGCAGGCGAGTCGGTCCTGATGGTCCAGTGCGTAGTCGAGTGCGATGCAGCCACCCATGCTGTGTCCGATGAGGATCGACGGCGCGTCGTCGAGCGCCGTCTCGTCGATCACCGTCCCGAGGTCGTCGGTGAACTGCGAGAACCGTTGCACGCGTATTCGTTTGCCGCCGGATCGACCGTGGCCCAGGTGATCGGGAACGGCAACCTGATAGCCGGCGTCGACGAGACGTTCGACGACGTGGGTGTAGCGGCGGCCATGTTCGCCGAGGCCGTGCGCGATGACCACCGCTGCGCGCGGTGAGCGGTCCGGGCGGCTCAGGTCGTAGGTGATGGTCTCGCCGTGGCGTCCGCGAAAGGTGCGTTCTTCAGCTGTCATGTCGGTCATTGTGTCCCTTCTGCTCAGCTGATGAAGCCGAGTCGGGACGCAAGGCCACGACCTGCCGACTCGATCGCGCCGAGCGGTCGCATCGCGACCTCGCCGATACCGACGAGCGCCTCGACCCGGCTGACGACACGTTCGAGCCGGCCGACGACGTCGCCCATCGCCACAACCGTGGAGTCCACCTGATCGAGGGTTCCGGACAGGCGCGACAGCGTGCTGTCGAGAGTGTCGATCGCACCGTCGAGCCCACCGATCGTCTTGTTCATGTCTACGAGCACCTCGCCCAGGTCGGACAGAATGCCCTCGACCTGATCGACGGTGACGTCGGCGTTCAAGGCAGCCTGGGCGAGCTTCCTGAACCGTTGCCGCTCCTGCGGCCGCTCGTCGCTGCCGGTCCCCCGATTGTCGATACCTTTGTCGGCCATGCCGTGATTATCCACAGCGGGTGACGCTCCTGGCGGACGATCGAGGGGACCTCCCTGACGGAGGAGTCGGAATATCGGCGACCCACCGAGACGTTCCCTCCACATAGCTCAAAATTGAGCTACTTCGAGAGGAGCTCACCATGCCCGCCGTCACCGCTGACACGTTGACCCTGCCCCGCCTGGCCTCGCCCGCACCCACGGATGTCGAGCGGCCGGTGCGATCGATCACCACCGGGCCGCGAGGATATGAGGGCGAAGGCTTCCCCGTCGTCCGCGCATTCGCCGGGGTGTCGGCCGCCGATCTCGATCCGTTCGTCCACATGGACCAGATGGGTGAGGTCGAGTACGAGCCGGGCGAACCGAAGGGGACGTCGTGGCATCCCCACCGCGGCTTCGAGACGGTCACCTACATGATCGACGGCCGGTTCCAACATCAGGACTCGACCGGCGGCGGTGGCCTCATCGAGAACGGAGCAACGCAATGGATGACCGCAGGCGCCGGGATTCTGCACATCGAGACCCCACCGGCTGAACTGGTCGACTCCGGCGGTCTGTTCCACGGCATTCAACTGTGGGTCAATCTTCCGGCCGCGGACAAGTTCTTGACCCCGAAGTATCAGAACCTCGAGGGCGCTCAGACCGCGCTGCTGACCTCAGAGGATGCCGGATCGTTGATCCGAGTCGTCGCGGGTGACGTCGGCGGCCACAGCGGACCCGGTGCGACACACACGCCGATCACGTTCGCGCACGCGACCGTTGAGCCGGGAGCTCGGCTGTCGATGCCGTGGCAGCCCGACTTCAACGCGCTGGTGTACGTCTTGTCGGGTCGCGGGACCGTCGGGGCGGAGCAACGACCGATCCACCAGGGGCAGCTCGCGCTGTTCGGCGCCGGGGATCGGATCACGGTGTCCGCCGACGAGGCCCAGGACGCCAACCGTCCGGCACTCGAGGTGCTCGTGCTGGGCGGACGACCCATCCGCGAACCGGTTGTCCAATACGGGCCGTTCGTGATGAACACACGCCAGCAACTCATCGAGGCGATGGAGGACTTCCGAGCGGGACGGCTCGGGGTCGTCCCCGCCGACGCCTTGATACCGCACACCTCACGATGAGCCGCTCTGCCGCCCAACGGGATCCGCGGCGTGCAGCATGGCAGGTCTTCATCGAGACCAGCGCGCGGTTGCAGACGATGCTCGACGACGATCTCAAGGCGGGCTCGGGCATGTCGCTGGCGGACTATCAGGTGCTGATGTTGCTGCACGACGCACCGGATCGCCGCCTGCGCATGCGCGATCTGTCTGACCGTCTGGTGTTCTCGACGTCGCGTCTGTCGTATCAGATCGACACCCTTGTCCGCCGCGACTGGCTGCGCCGGGAGCGTGCGGACGAGGATCGGCGTGGCAGCTACGCGGTCCTCACTGCGGCCGGGGCCACCGCCTTCCGTACGGCAGCCCGCGATCATGCGCGGTGCGTCGACGAGTTGTTCGTGGACGCGATCTCCGACGCCGACGGCCGGGCCCTGCTCGACATCATGACCCGCCTGTCCGACCGCCTCACCGATGCGAGAGCACACTGATGACACCACAACTGATCCGCGGGACGCAGCGACACCACTGGCGCAACGAGTGGCTCGAGTCGTGGCAGTCGTTCCCCGCGACCGGAAACTTCGATCTGTCAGCGAATGCGCACGGAGTCCTGCTCGTGCACAACGACGATCGGGTCGACGCCGGCGAGGGTCTCGACATGCATCACCATCACGACGCGGAGATCGTGACCTGGGTCTTGGAGGGCACGCTGCATCATCGGGATTCGAGAGGTCATCGCGGCACCCTCGGTCCCGGTGTGATCCAGCGGATGTCGGCGGGGCGCGGCATCACCCACGCCGAGGGAAACGCATCATCACGGCGCGACGGTGGGCCACTCCGGGTGGTGCAGATGTGGATCGCGCCGGATCGCCCCGGCGGCGAACCCGGTTACGCAGAGCACGATTTCACCGAGGAGCTGTCCGGCGGCACACCGGTCGTCGTCGTGTCCGGCCTGGCGCGTGATGCCGAGACCGCCGCGGTTCCACTCGAGAGCAGCCACGCCGCACTGCATGTCGCACGTCTTCGCAACGGCCAGGAGGCGCAGCTTCCGGGATCACCGTTCGGGCACCTGTACGTGGCTTCCGGTGAGGTCGTCGTCGACGGGGTGGGCCCCCTGGAACAGGGTGACGCGGTTCGTCTGACCGATTCGGATGGAGTCCGGCTGGCCGGGGGCGCGGAGGCCGAGATCCTGTACTGGGAGATGCACGCGTCGTTCGAACTCCGCTGACGCTCACCGACGTCGCGCCCGGACCGCCGCGCGTTTGGCACGCGCGCAGCGCAGGAGATACAGCGGCGACGGAGGCACCCAGCCGAGTTGTTCGCCCATTCCGAGATCATCACGATTGGCCCAGTGCTCGATGCACAATCCGTCACTCATGCGGAACCAATGGGACTGGGTGATCTCGAACGTTCTGCCGGTGGGCGCGAACACCTGTTTCACGTCCCCACCGTCGTCATAGACGACGAACGCCCCGGTGTGCGTCCCGGACATCGTCGTGTGAATGACGACGATGTCCCCGGCGGCAACCACCTCCTGCACGTCGTGGCGCAGACCGGTGAACGCGGACCGTAACCACTCGGCAGTCGCCCACGCAGCGTCCGGACCCACACCCCGACAGTCCGGGGGTTCGACGGCCGCCTCCCGGTTGACCATCTCCGGGTGCGTGACCTCGTCGAACTCGGTGCGCGTTCCGGCGCCCATGATGGTCACCGCACGAACAGCCACATCGATCAGATCGGTTGACCGGCCCATCGCGACCTCCGAAGACTTTCATTCCAGTTAGTCTGTACTGAAAATCGAGTATTCATTACAGGGTGACTGGAGTCAATAGGCAGCGCGGATACGATGCGACCGGCCGACGGGATCGTGCCCGACAGCGTCGCCGCGAGATCGTGCTCGTGGCGACCCGGATGTTCGAACGCCACGGGTACTCCGTGACCATTGCCGACATCGCTGCCGACGCGGGAGTCTCCCCGGAGACGATCTACAAGTCGTTCGGGGGCAAGGCGGGCCTGCTCAAGGTGGCGTACGACCAGGCACTGGCCGGCGACGACGAGCCCGTCGCCGTCGCGGACCGCCCGGAGTCACGGGCGATCGACGACGAGCCCGACATCCGCACCAAGCTCGAGATGTACGCCGCGGTGGCCGCCGCGCGTAGCGATAGGGCGGGTCGACTCACGCTCGTCATCCGTGACGGAGCCCGCTCCGACGACGCTCTGGCCGCGTTGTGGGCCCAGACACTCGAGCAACGGCTACGTGGGATGACCATGCTGGCCACCCATCTCGCGGAGGCCGGCGGCCTCCGGCGTGCGCTCTCAGTGGAGGAGGCCCGGGACAGCCTGTGGACGTTGATCTCTCCCGAGATCTACGAGTTGCTCGTGGTGCAGCGCGGATGGTCGAAAGAGCGATATCGCGACTGGATCACGCGGGCGATGATCGCCGAACTCACCTGACGAGCTGTGGGGCAACCTCTTTCGCGACCAGTTCGAGGTGATCGAGATCGGTCAGGTCGAGGGTCTGCAGGTAGATGCGGCTGATCCCGGCCTCGCGATAGCGTTCGATGGTCTCGACGACCTCGTCGGGCGTGCCGGCCGCACCGTTCTCGCGCAGTTCGCCGACGTCGCGACCGATGGCGTCCGCGCGCCGTGCGAGTTCCGATTCGTCTCGTCCGCAACACAAGACGAGGGCTGCCGAGTAGGTCATCGTCTCCGGTCGACGCCCGGCTTTCGCGCACGCCGCACGGACGCGTCCGATCTGCTCGGCCGCGGTGTCTGCAGGCACGAACGCGCAGTTGAATTCGTCGGCGAAACGGGCGGCGAGCGCCGGGGTCCGCTTCTTCCCGGCACCGCCCACGATGATCGGCGGACGAGGTGATTGCGCCGGCTTGGGCAGTGCAGGCGAGTCGGTGAGCCGATAGTGGGCGCCCTGATGATCGAACCGGCGTCCCTCCGGCGTGCCCCAGAGCCCGGTGATGATCTCGAAGGACTCCTCGAGCCGGTCGAACCGCTCCCCCAGCGGCGGGAACGGAATCCCATATGCAGAGTGTTCGCCCTCGAACCAGCCCGCGCCGAGTCCCAATTCGACGCGGCCACCGCTCATCTGGTCGACCTGGGCGACCGAGATCGCCAGCGGTCCCGGGTGACGGAAGGTCGCCGACGTCACGAGCGTGCCCAGCCGGATCCTCGAGGTCTCGCGGGCCAGTCCGGCCAGTGTGAGCCATGCGTCGGTCGGCCCGGGCAGTCCCTCGGCATTCATGGCGAGGTAGTGGTCGGAGCGGAAGAACGCGTCGAAGCCGAGGTCCTCGGTGGTTCGTGCCACGCGGAGCAGGTCGTCGTAGGTCGCGCCTTGCTGGGGTTCGGTGAAGATGCGGAGGTCCACCTGAGCCAACGTACCGGGTGACCCGGCACGGCGACCGATGCGGTCAGGGCGCCAGCGACGTCTCGTCGGTCGTCGACAGGGTCAGGACCGCCTCGACGATACTGTCGCGCCGCTCGATCTCGGCCTCCAGACCGCGCAGACGTGTCGCGAGATCGTGCTCGGCGAGATCGCCGACGATGTCGACGGCGGCGACGAGGTAGTACCGGCTGGGCCCGACGTACTCGGCATGCAGATAGGTGACGCGATCGATGTCCGGGTGATCGAGAAGTGCACGCAGGATCTGCGAGCGTGTGGCCGGCATGGCCGACTGACCGAGCAGGAACTCGCCGTTGCGTTTGATGAGGAACACTGCGATGAATCCCAGCAGGATGCCCACCAGGATCGAGCCGATGGCATCCCAGACCGCGTTGCCGGTGATCTGGTGCAGTGCCATGCCCATCGCGGCGATCGCCAGACCGATGAGGGCTGCGGAGTCCTCGGCGAACACGGCGCGCAGCGTGGTGTTCGAGGTCCGGTTCACGAACCGCAGCGGGTGCATCGAGAACCGCTCACCACCCGCGGTCGCCTGCCGGACCGACTGCAGGAACGAGACGGCCTCCAGCACCGCGGAGATCGCCAGGACGACGTACCCGACCAGATAGTTGCTCTCGGCCTCCGGTTCGGTCAGCGCCGAGATGCCGTGCATCACCGAGACGACAGCACCGACCGTGAACAGCCCGAACGCCGCGAACATGGACCAGATGTACGTCTCGCGTCCGTAACCGAACGGGTGCCGCCGATCCCGCCCACGGCTACCGCGACGTTCGGCGATCAACAGGAAGACCTCGTTGCCCGCATCCGCCCAGCTGTGCGCAGACTCTGCGACCATCGACGCCGATCCGGTCAGAGCCGCGGCGATGGTCTTCGCCACGGCGACGAGAACATTCATCGAGAACGCGATGATGACCGTGGTCATCGACTCGCTCGGTGCGTCGGTGTCGGTCGACGGCTGACTCGTGGTCATCGCTCGATCGTCTCACGCGTGCGGGGACGCGATGATCCGGCGGGAAGGCAATCCACAGTCGGTTCCGCTCCGAACTCCCGGGTACGCAACCAGCGACCCAAGGAGATCATCATGCGCAAGACCACCCGTGTTGTCGGCGGATTCGTGATCGCAGCGGCCGGAGCCGTCGGCGTGTCCCTTGCCGCGAGCCCCGCCGCAGAAGCCGCCCCACAGGTTTGTCCCGCATTGCCGGGCCAGACCTCGACGATGCCGAACTGCAGCGCGTCCTCCGGCTCGACCGGCCTCACGCTGGCGATCACCGACAACGGAGGCACCGCCACCGCGACCGGCGACAACGACGCCGGGCCGGCCGCGATCGCTGTCGGCAAGGGCGCCACCGTGACGATGAACGGCGTGAAGCCGGGCCGGGCCATCGCGATCGCAGGGCCGGGGGCAACCGTCACCGTCGACGGCAAGAACGGTCCCACCTGCTCGGGCGGCCCGGCATTCGCGGGCGACTTCCAGACGCTGAAGGGGTGTCGTTCGTAGCTACGAATCAGCTTGGAGCCCACGCACATACGCGGCCTGGCCGACGTGCTGGGCGTCGTCGTCCACGATGCTGACCAGGCGCACACCCAGCGTGACCGGTGGGTCCCAGTTCTCGTCGATCACGGTGTCCAGGTCGTCGTCGGACAGACCTCTCAGATAGGCGACGGACGCGTCGTGGGTCGCGTCGTAGTACTCGGCGAGCAATCCCGGTTCGACGACGACCTGTCCGACCTCGTCCGCGGACTGACCGTACCCGGACGCCGATGCCGGGAACGGGACCTTGAATCGGTCGTAGAACCCCGACGCTGTCCAGACCTCGTCAGTGCCGGCGACGTCGGCGATCTGCGCGTCCTGGGCGCGGGTGAGGTGCCAGATCAGCCACGCGATCGTGTTGGCCTCTGCAGCGGGCCGGAACGTGAGTTGGTCGGCGGTGATGCCGTCGAGGACGGCGTGGACGTTCTCCGAGACACGGGTGAGACCGTCGATCAGGACATCTGTGGAACGCATGCCTCCACTACTACTCCTGCACTGCGACACGCGGCTTACATTCGCGGTGCGCGCAAACCTGGCGTACCTTCCATCGGCCTCGCAGCATCGCACGGGTGTCCGAACCGTCCCGCCCCCGCCAGATCCGTTTCAACGCCTTCGACATGAACTGTGTCGCCCACCAGTCACCCGGGCTGTGGCGCCACCCGGACGATCGGTCGTGGGACTACAACACCATCGACTACTGGGTCGACCTCGCGACGCTGCTGGAGCGCGGCGGATTCGACGGACTGTTCATCGCCGACGTGCTCGGCACCTACGACGTGTACGCGGGCACCGACGAGGCCGCGATCCGGCAGGGCGCACAGATCCCGGTGAACGACCCGCTGCTGCTGGTCTCCGCGATGGCTCACGCCACTGAGCATCTCGGTTTCGGCATCACCACCGGAACCGGGTTCGAACACCCGTATCCGTTCGCCCGTCGGCTCTCGACTCTCGATCACCTCACGCGCGGGCGTGTCGGGTGGAATGTGGTGACGGGCTACCTGCCCGCCGCGGCGCGAAACATGGGCGAGGAGGACCAACTCGCCCACGATGCGCGCTACGACCACGCCGACGAGTACCTCACCGTCCTCTACAAGCTGTGGGAGGGATCGTGGGAGCGCGATGCGGTCCGCCGCGACCGCGCGCGCGGAGTGTTCGCCGATCCGGCAAAAGTGCATCACATCGGTCATCGCGGCGAACACTTCTCGGTGCCCGGCATTCACCTGTCCGAGCCGTCGCCCCAGGGCTCGCCGGTCATCTACCAGGCCGGCGCGTCACCGCGTGGTCGACGGTTCGCCGCGCAGAACGCCGAAGCGATCTTCGTCGCGGCACCGACCAAAGCGATTCTGCGAGAAGTCGTCTCACAGATCCGCGATGAACTCGTCACGGCTGGTCGCGATCCGTACGACGCTCGCATCTACACCCTCCTCACGATCATCACCGACTCGACCCCCGAGGCCGCGCGCGCCAAGGCCACCGAGTACCAGCGCTACGCCAGCGACGAGGGCTCGCTGGTGTTCATGTCCGGGTGGATGGGCATCGACCTCGCGTCCTACGACCTCGACGAGCCGATCGGCAACGTCGAGAGCAATGCGATCCAGTCGGCCGTGTCCGCGTTCCAGCAGGCCTCCGACTCGGGCAAGGAGTGGAGTGTGCGTGACATCGCGGCGTGGGGCGGCATCGGCGGAATGGGTCCGGTGCTGATCGGATCGGGCGACGAGATCGCCGAGTCGCTCCAGGAATGGGTCACCGAGACCGACGTCGACGGCTTCAATGTCGCCTATGCGATCACGCCGGGCTCGTTCGAGGACATCGTGACCCACGTCGTGCCGGCGTTGGAGCGGCGCGGTGTCTACGACCGTACCTATACACCGGGAACGCTGCGGCACAAGCTGTTCGGCCGCGGAGATCATCTGCCGGACAACCATCGAGGTGCGACGTACCGGGTGGGCGGATCGCGATCGACCATCGACGACTCGATCCGCACGATCGGAGCGCTCACCCCGACGCCCTAGTGGTCACCGCCCACTGAAGACCGCTGCTCGCCGCTCGACGAACGATGACATGCCCTCCGCGGCGTCGGCGGACCCGAGCAGCGTGGTCAGTGTCGGGACCAGGCGGTCGGCGGCCGCACGATCACCTTCGTCGCGGGCAAGGTGCGCGGACTCCAGAGTGGCACGCACACCCAACGGCGCCGCCCCACCGGCAATCGTCGCAGCGATCGTCCGTGCCCGTGCGAGAGCGTCGGCGGCGGTCTCGGTGACCTCCTGCACCACCCCGAGGCGGTGTGCTTCTGCCGCGTCGAACTCGTCTCCGGTCAGCAACCAGCGCATCGCGTTTCCCCATCCGGCCTCCCGTGCGAACCGGATCGTGGCACCGCCGAAGGGATAGATCCCGCGCAGCACCTCCATCTGAGTGAAACGCGCGTCGCGGGCGGCGATCCGGATGTCGGAGGCGAGCAGGAGTTCGATGCCGAGCGTCATCGACCACCCGTGGGCCACCGCGATCACCGGCGTGGTCCACGGCCCATCGAGACGCCACGGATCGCGGCCGTCCGACGGGAAGGGTGACCGGCCCTCGGCGATGGCCGGAGCCACGTCGACGAGATCGAGTCCGCCGGTGAAATGGTCACCGCAGCCGTAGAGGATTCCGACGCGCAACTCGTCGTCGGACTCGAGCAGCCCGTAGGCGCGTGACAGGTCCGCAAGCATCTGTCGGGTGAACGCATTGCGCTTCTCCGGACGGTTCAGACCCATCAGCAGCACATGACCGTCGCGTTCGACGGTGACGGTGGTCGTGTCGAGTTCGTGATTCATCGTCAGGTCTCTCCGATTCTCTGTCGTGGTCAGTCGGTGAAGGTGATCCGCACCGAGATCGGATCGCTCTGCAGGGCACGGAAACCGGCCGCGGTGATGCCGGCGAACAACGGTCGGGAGGCGAAGGTCCGAGCACGGGCCACGACATCGTCGCCGGGCACGAACTCGGCGGTGCCGCTGCGCCATCGGGCTCCCTGCCGGATGCGCACCCGAGAATCCGCGGCGACGTTGATCGCCCACCCGGACCGGGCACCGTGTTGACTGATGATCCACGCGCCGTCGTCGTCGAAAGCGGCAGAGACGGGCACGACCCGGGCCTGTCCCGATCGGCGGCCGGTCGTCTCGAGTTCGGTGGCCAGTCGCGTGGTGATGCCGATGCGGGACAGGAGTGCCACCGCCGGGTTCGCAATGTGACGGCCGACGGCCCGTTCGAACCGGAACTTGCGCACTGTTCCTCGCGCGGCCACGGGGCCTCGGGTACTGCGCAGTGCGTCGACGCCGTTGCGCCGCACCGTCGTGATGGCGGTCCTCCACAGCGGTCGTAGCGGGTCGGGGTCGAGTCCGTCGCCCATCCGGTGCAATTGGTCGGTATGCCATTGCAGATCCAGTGCGCCCTCCATTGATCGGATCGATGCGACGGTGGCCGCCTTCGCCGGCACCCGGAGGGACAACTGTGGCACGTCGAGGCGGTGTGCGCCGTCGGTGATGAGTTCGCGTGCCGCACCGGGTGAGGTGACGGTGGGCCGCCCGATACCCACGATGTCACAGGCCCCTTCGGCGAGAGCGTCGGCGATGGCCGAACGCGAGCGGAAGCCACCGGTCACCGCGAGCGGTATCCCCGCGGTGAGGTCGCGGACGGTGACCGCGTACTCCAGGAAGTACGCTTCGCGTGCCTGCGTGCTCGCCCGTGCCACCGGCCGTCCCATCATTGCCGGGGATTCGTAACTGCCGCCGCTGATCTCGATGAGATCGAGCGACTCGGCCGCGAGCATCTCGACGACCGCACGGGAGTCGTCCTCGGAGAACCCTCCGCGCTGGAAGTCGGCGGAGTTGAGTTTGATGCCCACGCCGAATCCGGGTCGTACCACGGCACGGACTCGCCGGATCACCTCGAGCGCGAAGCGGGTCCGGTTCTCGATGGAGCCACCCCAGCGGTCCTCGCGCCGATTGGCTTGCGGTGAGAGGAACTGGGAGATCAGGTAGCCGTGCGCGCCATGGATCTGCACGCCGTCGAACCCTGCCGCCTCGGCGACCGAGGCAGCGGTGGCGAATCGCGCGACGATCTCCTCGATCTCCGGGTGGGTGAGTTCACGTGGCGTCGGCATGCCGGGTATCGCCAGCCGCACCGCGGACGGGGCGACGATCGGACCGGCTGTCGTCAGCGGGTTCGCCTGCCGTCCGGGGTGATTCAGCTGCATCCAGATCGGTGAGCCACCGTCCTGGGTGGTTTTCGCCCACCGGGTGAGCGCATCCAGGTGTCGGTCGTCTTCGATCACGACATTGCCGGGCTCACCCAGATACCGTCGGTCGACCATCACGTTCCCGGTCACCACCAGTCCGTATTCCCCTGTGGCCCATCGCGAATAGAGCCGCTCCAACCGGATGTCAGGCCCCGCGTCGTTGTCGCCGAGCCCCTCGCTGAGTGCCGACTTCATGAGGCGATTGGGAAGAACCTGACCCGACGGCAACGTCAGCGGCGTCGACGGCGACACGGTGGTGGTCATCTCACTCCTGAATGTGGGGCCCGGCGTCCGTATACCGGTCGGTCTACCTGGCGACGGTAGTAGACCGACTGGTATATTGCAAGGGTCTTGCACGGTCGGCACGAAAGGATGGGCCCTCGATGGCAGTCCGCGATCAGCTGACCAGCGCCACAGCAGAACTCATGCGGCGCTACGGGGTCGCCGGGACCGGGGTCGCCGACATCCTGAAGCAGAGCGGTGTGGCACGCAGGTCGATCTACCTGAACTTCCCGGGTGGGAAGGCCGAACTCGTGTGCGCGACGACGCGGACGTCGGGCGCAGCGATCACGGCGATCATGCGAAAGCTGATGCGCGCGCCCGATCCGATCGGGGCGTTCGCCGAGATGTGGTCATCTGTTCTCGTCGATTCGGACTTCGACGCCGGCTGCCCCGTGGTCGCCGCCGCACTGGGGCGCCATTCCGCGCCGGAGGCGACGGACGTCGCCGTCGAGGTGTTCGAGGATTGGCGGGCCGTCAGCGCTGAACGTCTCGTCGCCGACGGCGTCGACCCGCAACTCGCCGACTCCCTCGCGATCACCATCGTGGCGGCGATCGAGGGAGCCGTGATCATGGCGCAGGCCGAGCGGTCCACGCGTCCGCTCCTGGAAGTCGCCGCTCGTCTGAACGATCTCGTGGCAGCGCACCTTCCCGCCTCCTCACCTCGCGTTCCGGGTGATGCCTGACCGCCTTGGATAGGGTGTCGTCGTGAGTCATCCAGGACACGGCCACGGTCATTCACACAATCTGTCCGAGATCCCCGCGGTGCTGTCACCGTTCGCGCGTTGGTTCGTCATCATCACCCTCGCGGTGATCGGAGTGGGCGTGGTGGCGGGAGCTGTCGTGCTGTGGCCGTCGGACAGCGACCATCCGATCCCGATGCAGTTCCGATCTGCCGACGGCGGCTCGATCCAGACCGTCGACGCCCACGTCGTCGACCAGAAGCGCGCGCAATGCCTGAATCCGCTCGCCGGCACGGTCCAGGACGACGCCGAGTTCCAGATCGAGGGAGCCGCCGCCGATGGTCCGTGCATCGAGACCACGGTGCAGATCGACGGCGGTGACGATCAGGGACGGCACACGCTGCTCGAGATCCCCACCAATCGCGCCCAATCGGGATCAGAGCCGGGTGCCGTGGCGCCACCGGCCGACCAGCTCGACCAACCACAGGCCGGTCAGCCGACCCTGGCGGTCGGCGACAAGGTCCGACTCAGCGTCGTCCCCGGCCCCGACGGCAATACCCGATACACCTTCTTCGATTTCCATCGCACGGTTCCGACGATCATCTGGGCACTGCTCTTCGTCGGCGCGGTCGTGCTCGTCGCGGCCTGGCGCGGCTTGCGTTCCATCATCGGCCTGGCCTTCGCCTTCCTCGTCCTCGGCGTGTTCACCCTGCCCGCGATCCTCGACGGCGAGTCGCCGGTGGCTGTCGCAGTCGTGTCGTCGGCGGCCATCCTGTTCGTGGTGCTGTACCTCGCCCACGGCATCAGCCTCCGGACAAGTTCCGCACTCCTGGGCACCCTGATGTCACTCGTCCTCGCGGGGGTCCTGAGCTGGCTGGCCATCGAGACGATGCACCTGACCGGACTCTCCGGCGATCAGACCACGAATCTGCAGGTATACCAGGGCAGTATCTCGATCAGCGGCCTGCTCCTCGCGGGATTCATCATCGGGACCCTCGGCGTCTTGAACGATGTGACGATCACCCAGGCGTCGGCGGCCTTCGAGCTCGCGGCCGCGGGGGAACCCACCCGTCTGGCGACGTTCCGGGCGGCCATGCGAGTCGGCCGCGATCACATCGCCAGCACCGTGTACACCCTCGTGTTCGCCTATGCCGGAAGCGCACTGCCCCTGCTGCTGCTCTTCTCGGTGGCACAACAACCATTCGGCTCGCTGATCACCACCGACGCCGTCGCCGTCGAATTGGCCCGATCGTTTGTCGGCGGTATCGCGATCGCGCTGTCGGTGCCGCTCACGACGGTCATCGCCGCGGCCCTGACTCGGCCCGCGGGATCGGTCGATCCCCGATCGGCACCCGAGGCCGCCCCACCCGCCCGGAGCACCGATCCCCGAGAGACCCCCGCATCGACCAGTTCGGCGTCGACTCCTCAGCGGACCGTACGGCCGACCAGCCCGCGGGTCACACCGTCCCCGGCCCCGCCACCACAGTCGTCGCCACCGTCGACGGGACGGCATGCCCGTCCCGACGACTGACGCCCCGCGTCGTCGGCGATCAGCACCGTCCCATCGGGAGCTGAGCGAGGTTGCGGCCCAACCAGTCCCCCATTCTGTTGAGCATCTTCGTCCCGTCGGAGAACGATCCGCTCTTCGGTACCGCGGCCATCGACACGGCCACCTGTCCACGGGTGGTCGAGATGACACCCAACTGGCGGACCAGATATCCGGCAGACTTCGAGGTCGCGGGGCCCCAGCCTCCCTTGACCGCGGTGATCGCTCCCTGGCTGCGTCCGGTCTTCGCGATGCCCCACTGCTGGTTGGCGGCAACCGAACTCATGAGACGGATGATGTGCTCGCTGTCGGGCAGACACGGCAGGTGCGCCCCGAAACGCGCCTGATCTACCAACGCCCACTGCGTGTATCCGGGGTACGACGGCGGGTTGTCGGCCTCGGAGGTGACGTGCGTCCTCTGATCGTGACCTTCCCGCAGGACATCGGTCACCGCATTGACCGAGCTCATCCCGCCGCCGAGCGATCCCCACAGATCGCCGGCTGCGTCGTTGTCGGAGAACTTGATCGCCTTGTCCTCTTTCATCGCGACGGCGAAGCCGTTCTTGCGCTGCGCAGCGAGCGACACCGGCACCTTCAACGTCGACCACGCGCGCCCCGTCTTGAGGGTGCCCATGCTGATCGCCTCGTCGGATCCCACCGGGACGAGCGACAGGCCCACCTGGCCCGGCAACGATTTCCGCATCGACTTCTGCACCGCGGCGAAGCTCTTGCTCAGCTTCTTGTCCAACGGCACGGGCGGCTCGAACATCTTGGCGATCTGCGGCGGGAGCGGCGGCAGCTGCGGGGGCCACCAGGGTGGTGAGGCAGCCGTCGCCGTCGCGGTGCCGAAGGCCACGCAGCACACCATTGTCGCGGTGGCGACGACGAGAGCTCTTTTCACACGTGTCACTTTTATCTCCTGAGTCACTTCTGTAACACAGAGACTAAGGCCATCGCAGATGCTTCACCAGCGACGATGCGAAGTTGTAGCCGTTGTGGCGCCCAGGCGAGCACTCAGAGCCGAAAACGTGCATCATTCACCCCGCGGACGCCATTGCCCCATTCCCAGGAACACCATCACGAGTTGCCGCTCGGTGCGTTCGACGATCTCGCGTTCCACGCCTCGCCCGCGGTAGTCGTTGTCGAGCAGGTCGGCAACGGCGGTGAGCATGATCGTGACGATCAGCTCGGCCGAGATCTCGAGATCTTCCGGATGCCATTGGGCCAGGTCGGGCAGCCGCGACAGATCGATCGCGAGTTCTTTGGAGAACAGCCTCAGCTCGGTGTCGATCGCCCGGCGGATCTCCGCGATGCCACCGTGCTGTTCCCGGACGAGGAAACGGAACTGGGCTTCGTTGTCGTGCACCTGACCGAGCAGGATGGCGAGGGAATTCTGAGCCGTGGGCAGCGCCTGGCGTGCCGCCAGGTCTCGCCGTCCCTCGCGAAGCGTGCGACGCAGAACCCGCATCGAGTCCTCGACGAGCGTGACGCCCAGGTCCTCCATCGACGCGAAGTGACGATAGAAGGCGGTCGGCACGATGCCGGCGCCTCGCGCCACCTCACGCAGGCTGATGCTCGCGAAACTGCGTTCGGCGACCAGTTCCATGGTCGCGTCGAGCAACGACTGCCGGGTCCGGTTCTTGCGTTCCGCGCGCGTCTCGGACTCACCAGGCGCGCGCGAGGACCGCGGGCGGGAAGTGTGTCGGGACCTGGTCACGACCCCGAGTCTAGGCCGAGCACACCGGACCACGGCCTCGACCTCGCCGACGGCACGGTGAACCGGTGATTGCCATCACAGCATTTTCCGCTTGACCAACAGACCCGCCGACATGTCACACTGGTTCGTGTACAGATGTTCACTAAAACGTGAATCTGACCGAAACGGAGCCAGCCCATGAGCATCCGCATCCCCGATGTCGTCGGTTCGATCGTCGAGGCAGCACTGTCTCCTCATCCCGTCGACCGCTATCTCGAACTGATCGATCCGATGATGACGTGGCGCGACCTGCGCGCGAAGATCGTCGGCGTCGACCACCCCACGCCCCGCACCGTCCGCCTGACGCTGCGCCCCACACGGCAGTGGGAGGGCCACCAGGCCGGTCAATATGTGCAGCTCAGCACGGTGATCGATGGCGTACGCCACACTCGCTGCTTCTCGCCGGCGAACGCCTCCGGACGCCCCGGCGGCGACCTCGAACTCACGATCACCGCCCACGACGACGGATTCGTCTCCACCCACCTGCGCGACCACGCCCACGTCGGCATGATCGTCGGCCTGGGCCAGGCGGCCGGTGAGTTCACGCTACCCGCCGTCCGGCCCGCCTCCATGATCTTCATCAGCGGCGGCAGTGGGATCACACCTGTACTCTCGATGGTGCGCACGCTCGTAGCCGAGGGGTATGACGGCCAGGTCGCTTTCCTGCACTACGCCCGCACTCCGGCCGATGTCGCCTACCGTGCCGAACTCGCCGCCATCGAGGCAGCACATCCTCACGTCGACGTCCGACTGCACTACACCCGGGGAGTCGACGGTGAACACTTCACCGCGGCACACCTCGACGGGATCGCCGGCGTCGACGACGCGCATCTGTTCGTCTGCGGCCCGACCGCGCTGATGGACGCCGTCAACCAGCACTACGACGACTCCGGCATGACTCAGCCGATGTCCGGCGAGGCCTTCACCCTCGCCGCTCCGATCGCGGTCGACCGCGACGCACCCGTCGACGGTGAACTGACCTTCCTGCGATCCGGTAGATCCGCGTCCAACGACGGTCGCACCATCCTCGAGCAGGCGGAATCGGCCGGGTTGAACCCGGAATCCGGCTGCCGGATGGGGATCTGCTTCTCCTGCACCGCCATCAAGAAATCCGGCTGCACCCGCAACGTGTTGACCGGAGAAACCGACACCGAAGCCGACACGCAGGTCCAACTCTGCATCAACGCGCCTGTCGGCGACGTGGAAATCGAGGTATAGCAACCATGACCATCACCACGCCCACCAGTACCGACACCAGTACGGCCCTCGTCCCGGTGACCGATCCGCGGGATGACGTCGCCCCGACGGACGATCCGAAGCACATCACGCTCAACTATGAACAGGTCGAGGCGCTCGGTCGTGACCTCGACGAGCTGAAGGCCCGTGTCGTCGCCGACCTCGGCGAGAAGGACCGCGAATACCTGTACTCGATCATCCGGGCACAGCGAGGATTCGAGATCACCGGCCGCGCACTGATGTACCTGGGATTCTTCCCGCCCGCGTGGATCGCCGCCGTCGGCGCGCTCTCCGTCTCGAAGATCCTGGACAACATGGAGATCGGCCACAACGTCATGCATGGTCAGTACGACTGGATGCGTGAGGACACCTACAATTCGCGTGAATTCGAATGGGACACCGTGTGTCCGGCCGATCAGTGGCGCCACAGCCACAACTACATGCACCACACGTTCACCAACATCGTCGGCGAGGACCGCGACATCGGTTACGGGATCCTCCGGATGGACCGCGATCAGAAGTGGAACCCCTACTACCTCGGCAATCTCGGCTACGCGACAGCACTGATGTTGCTGTTCGAGTGGGGCGTCATGCTGCACGACCTCGAAGTCGAGAACATCGTCGCCGGCAAGCGCAAGTGGCACGACGTCAAAGGCCTCGTGAAAGGCATGTGGCGCAAGGCCGGCCGCCAGGTCCTCAAGGACTACGTCGTGTTCCCGGCCCTGACCGGGCCGATGTTCGTCACCACGCTCCTCGGCAACGCGTCAGCGAACCTGGTCCGCAATGTGTGGACGTACTCGATCATCTTCTGCGGCCACTTCCCCAGCGGCGCACAGACCTTCACGCCCGAGGAATGTGCGAACGAGACACGTGGACAGTGGTATCTGCGCCAGATGCTCGGCTCGGCCAACATCACCGGCAGCCCGCTGTTCCATGTGATGAGCGGCAACCTCTCCCACCAGATCGAGCACCACCTGTTCCCGGACATCCCGGCGAGCCGGTACCCCGAGATCTCCGGCGAGGTGCGCGAGATCTGTGAGCGCTACGGACTGCCGTACAACACGGGCTCGCTGAGCCACCAGCTGGCATCCACGTGGAAGAAGATCGCGAAGCTGTCGCTGCCGAACTTCATGACCCGCGACGACAACGACATCGTGGTGACCGTGGAACGGTCGAAGTCCGCGGTCGCGTGATCCGCGAGGCGTCGACACCGGTGGCACAATACGGAACCATGGTCGATCGCATCGAACGCAACAAGGACCTGGTCCAAGAACTGGTGGAGTCGACGGCCACACACGTCGGCCGCATCGCCACCATCATCACCGGCGCCGTCACCGACGTCGCACGAGAGATCGGCGACCTCGTCACCGACGGTTTCGAAATGCGTGAGGCGGCGCGTCGGGCCCGGGACGACCAGGAACGGGGCATCCTCGACGTCGAGGAACACGAACTCGTCGACGACGAGGTGCCACCGGTCGACGACGAACCCGGCGACCCGGTGGACCTCGGCGAACTCCCGGGCACCGAGCAGGCGGCGCTCCCGAGCGCCGAGGACGTACCCGAGGAACCGGTCGACGTCGGAGAGTTACCGGGCGAACAGCCCTGACGCACCGCGACAGTAACCTTGTGCCCATGTCGGACATGTGGCACGTGCTGGAGTCGACCTTCGGATACGAGTCCTTCCGCGGCGACCAGGAACAGATCGTGGGGCATGTGGTCGGCGGCGGTGACGCCGTCGTCCTCATGCCGACCGGAGGCGGCAAGAGCCTCTGCTACCAGATCCCGGCGCTGGTCCGCGAGGGCTGCGGGGTGGTGGTGTCACCACTGATCGCCCTCATGGCCGATCAGGTTGCCGCCCTCCGGGAACTGGGTGTGCGTGCCGCCTATCTCAACTCGACCCAGATGCCCGAACAACGAGCGGAGGTCGAGGCCGCCTACCGGTCCGGCGAGCTGGACCTCCTTTACGTCGCCCCGGAGCGCCTGAACACACCCGGCACGCGGGCGCTGCTCCAGCAGGGCAGGATCTCCCTGTTCGCCATCGACGAGGCGCACTGCGTGTCCCAGTGGGGCCACGACTTCCGGCCCGACTACCTGATGCTCGGCGAGCTGGCCGACCTGTGGCCCGAGGTACCGCGGATCGCGCTGACCGCCACCGCGACCGCCCGCACACACGCGGAGCTCACCGAGCGCCTCCGGCTCGACGACGCCCGCCACTTCGTCGCCGACTTCGACCGGCCCAACATCACCTACCGCATCGTCTCCAAGTCGGAGCCCCGCAAGCAGCTGCTCGATTTCATCCGCACCGACGGCGTCGTCGACGGCCGACCGGCCACCGGCATCGTCTACGCACTCAGCCGTGCGTCGGTCGAGAAGACTGCGGAGTTCTTGCGCAGCAAGGGAATCGACGCGATGCCCTACCACGCCGGTCTCGACCGCGCGGTCCGTCAGGACACCCTCGAGCGTTTCCTCCGCGCCGACGGGGTCGTCGTCGTCGCGACGATTGCGTTCGGCATGGGCATCGACAAACCGGACGTCCGATTCGTCGCGCACATCGATCTCCCGAAGAGCGTCGAGGGCTACTACCAGGAGACGGGTCGCGCAGGGCGCGACGGAGCGCCGTCGGTGGCCTGGATGACCTACGGGCTCGCCGACGTGATGCAGCAGCGACGCCTCATCGACCAGTCCGACGGCGACGCCAATCACCGCCGTGTCCAGCAACAACACCTCGATGCGATGCTCGCGCTGTGCGAGACCGTCGACTGCCGCCGAACCCAGCTGCTGCGATATTTCGGCCAGGAGTCCACCGCCTGCAACAACTGCGACACCTGCCTGAACCCACCGGAGACCACCGACGGTACGGTCGCGGCGCAGAAGCTGCTGTCGACCATCGTCCGTCTCGATCGCGAGTACCGTCAGGCCTTCGGCGCGGGCCACCTCATCGACATCCTGCGCGGCGCCGACACCGCCCGCATCCGCGAGCAGGGCCACAACCGCCTCAGCACTTACGGAATCGGGACCGAGTTCGATGCCGCCGGCTGGCGTGGCGCGGTCCGCCAGTTCGTCGCGACCGGGATCATTGCGCCACAAGGTGATTACGGCGTGCTTACCTTGACCGAGAAGAGCTGGCCGGTCCTGCGCGGCGAGACGTCGGTCATGCTGCGCCTGGACCCGGTGAAGGCGGTGACCCGTCGGCGATCCACATCGACGGCCGACGAACTGCCCGAGCCGGACCGGGGACTCTTCGAGCATCTGCGCGCCTGGCGCAAGGCCGAGGCGTCCCGACGCGGGGTCCCACCGTATGTGGTGTTCAACGACGCGACGTTGCGAGAACTGGCCGGGCGCCGCCCGGTGACCGCCGACCAGCTGCGATCGGTGTCGGGTATCGGCGACGCGAAGCTCGAACAGTACGGTGACGACGTGCTGGCGACGATCGCCGCCTTCGAACCTGCGTGAGCACAATCATTGCCCGACCGCGCAGCTCTGCCTACTGTGGGTGACGCTGTCTTCGCAGGAGGTATGTCGTGTCCAGGTCGCTGCCGTCGTTCCTGACATTCCCGAACCCGGTCAACGACTACGCGGCGAGATCGACCGCCGGCCTGGTCATCCTGCTCGCCATCGTCGCGATCGTCGTCGACCATCCCGTCGTCTATGCGCTCCTCGCACTCGGATTCCTGCTGCGGGTGATGGCCGGTCCGCGCTACTCGCCCTTCGGCCAGCTGTCGGTGCGGGTCATCGCCCCCAAGATCTGGCGCAAGACCAAGCTGGTGCCGGGCCCGCCCAAGCGTTTCGCACAGACGATCGGGCTCGCGTTCAGCGGCAGCGCCCTGATCCTGTCGCTTCTCGGCCTCGGCCTGGCCGCGCAGATCGTGGTCGGCGCGTTGATCGTCGCCGCCGCCCTCGAGTTCGCCTTCGGACTGTGCCTCGGCTGCATCGCCTTCGGATTCCTGCAGCGCCACGGCGTCATCCCGGAGACGGTATGCGAGGCGTGCAACAACCTGTCGTGGCGAACTCCGGCGGAGCAGACCGCCGCGTAGGTTCACGTTCGCGTCCAGAGGGCGTCAGTCCAGCAACCCCAGCGCGATGCCGTCCAGGATGTCGTGCTCGCTGACCAGCAGTTCGGTGATGCCGGTGCGTGCGGACAGCACATCGGCCAGTTCCATCGTGACCAGCGACCCGCCACCGATCACATCGGCGCGACCGGGGTGCATGGGGCCGAGGGCAGCCCGCTCTGCGCGGGTCATCGCCACCAGCCGACTGCACACCGCGTCGAGATCATCGAACGAGATCCGCGACAGGTGGATCACCTCGGGGTCGTAGTCGGCGAGGCCGGCGCCGATCGCTGCCAGCGTCGTCATCGTCCCGGCCACCCCCACCCATGTATGCGCCCCCTCGACGGGCACAGCGGCAAACGCCGGTTCCAGTCGCTCACGGGCGAAGACGCGGGCCGCGGCGACCTCGTCGTCGGACGGCGGATCCGACGGCAGGCACCGCTCGGTGAGCCGCACGCACCCGATGTCGGCGGAGAACGCAGCGCTGACTCCGTCGCTGTCGCCGACCACCACCTCGGTAGAGCCGCCACCGAGGTCGGTGACAACGAAAGGTCCACGCGCGGAGTCGAGTTCGCCGACCGCACCACGAAACGAGAGGCGGGCTTCCTCGTCACCGGTGATGACCTCGGCACGCGCACCAGGAACCGCCCGTCCGAGGAGTTCTGCGGTCATCGCGAAGAACTCGTCCCGGTTGGCCGCGTCCCGCGTCGCCGACGTCGCGACCATCCGCACCCGCTCGACGCCCGCGGCGATCATGATGTCGACGTAGTCCGCCAGCGCCTGACGGGTCCGCTCGATGGCCTCCGGGGCGAAACGTCCGGTGGCATCGACGCCCTGCCCGAGGCGCACGACGCGCATCTCGCGATGGAGGTCGACGAGTGGTGCGGGTGCCGAGTTTGCACGCGCGACGAGCAGACGGATCGAATTGGTGCCGCAGTCGATGGCGCCGACGACGATCACGAGTTCTCTCCGAGCCGCTCGGCACCGGGACTCATCCGCGGCCAGTCGGAGGGAATAGCGGTGCCGCGCAACGCTCCTTCGGCTGCCAGCGCGACGGCTTCATCACCGAGCGGGTTCGTTCCCGGACCCTTGGCGAGGGAATGGGCCATCAGCACATGCAGGCATTTCACGCGGTCGGGCATGCCGCCGCCGGTGAAGTCCGTGCCGAGGGATTCAATCGCGTCCCTCTCGGCGAGATACGACTCGTGGGCAGTCCGATAAGCAGCCGAGAGTGCGTCGTCGGTACCCAACCGGGCGGTCATGTCCTTCATGACGCCGGCGGACTCGAGCCGACTCGCCTCCGCGGTGAGTCGCGGATCGGTGAGGTAGTAGAGCGTCGGAAAAGGCGTGCCGTCGGGAAGTCGGGGGGTCGTCTTGATGACCGCGGGCTGCCCGTCCGGCGTACGATAGCTGACCTCGATCACACCGCGTGGTTCACGTCCGAGTTGCGCGGCGATGGTGGCGAAGTCGGCGTCGGTGACGCTCACTTGCTGGTCGGCGGGGTCGAGACCGACTCCCACAGATTGCCGTACCACGGGTTGCGTGCCCGCTCCTGCGCCTTCTTCTGCGCGGCCATGCGCGCGTCGTCGCCGGGGTACATCATCACCAACGCCTTCTCCCCCGGCCTGACCAACTGGAGACGCTCACGCGCCTTCGCCTCGATGTAGGCCGGATCGCCTTGCTCGTTGACCTTCTGCTGATAATCGGTGACCTCGGTGTGGAGTCGATCATTGCTGGCCCGGAGCTGCTCGAACTCTCCACGCTGCGAGAAATATGTGCGGACCGGCATCGCCAGCGTCAGCGCGACGACACTCACGACGAGCGCGAGGACGATCGCGCGCTTGGCGTCGAGTCCCTCCCACCGCGCGGCAAGCGCGGCACCGTCGATCCGTCGCCGCGAGGTCGGGCGCGAAGGGCGCACCCGCTTCGGCGCGGGTTTCTCCTCGGTGTCGTCGGCGACGGTGTCGTCGGCGAGGTCGATCGGATCGAGATCGTCCGAATGCACTTCCTGCTCACCGGTCTCCGTCACCGAGATGCGGGTCGCCCGGGCCGACCCCGGGCGCGCGCCCGGCGATCGGGGACGGGCGTGACCGCGCGTAGCGGTGCCACGACGATCAGCCCGCGCCCGACGACGCCCGTCCTCAGTCATGGGGACCAGCTAATCACGAACCAAACGAGAAACGTGGGAAGGCGAGGTCTCCCGCGTACCGTGCCGCGTCGCCCAGGCCCTCCTCGATCCGCAGGAGCTGGTTGTACTTCGCGACGCGCTCGCTGCGAGCCGGCGCACCCGTCTTGATCTGGCCACATCCGCAGGCGACGGCCAGATCGGCGATGGTGGTGTCCTCCGTCTCACCCGAGCGGTGACTCATCATCGTCTTGTAGCTGTTGTTGTGCGCCAAGGCGACCGCGTCCAGGGTCTCGGTGAGCGAGCCGATCTGGTTCACCTTCACCAGCAGCGCGTTGGCGACTCCCTCAGAGATCCCACGCTCGAGACGCTCCGGGTTCGTGACGAACAGGTCGTCACCGACCAGCTGGACCTTGTCGCCGATCGACTCGGTCAGCGCGGCCCATCCGGTCCAGTCGTCCTCGGCCAGGCCGTCCTCGATCGACACGATCGGGAAGTCGGCGACCAGCTTCTCGAAGAAGGTGATCATCTCGTCGGCCGACAGATCCTTGCCCTCGAGTTTGTACACACCGTTGGAGAAGAACTCGGTCGATGCCGCGTCGAGCGCGACGACGACGTCCTGGCCGAAGGTGTAGCCGGCCTTGCCGACGGCGTCGCCGATCGCCGCGAGCGCCGCCTCGGTGTTGGGCAGGTCGGGGGCGAAACCGCCCTCGTCACCGAGCGCGGTGTTGAGGCCTTGCTTGTTCAGCACGGACTTCAGGGCGTGGTAGACCTCGGCGCCGCAGCGCAGCGCTTCCTTGAACGTGGGCGCACCGACCGGCGCGATCATGAACTCCTGGAAATCGATCCCGTTGTCGGCGTGCTCACCGCCGTTGATGATGTTCATCATCGGTACCGGAAGGATGTGCGCGTTCGGTCCGCCGATGTAGCGGAACAGGGGAAGCCCGGCCGACTCGGCCGCGCCCTTGGCCACGGCGAGCGAGACACCGAGGATCGCGTTCGCGCCGATCCGCCCCTTGTCGGGAGTGCCGTCACAGTCGAGGAGTGCCTGATCGACGACACGCTGCTCCTCGGCCTCGAGACCGATGATGGCCGGCGCGAGCTCGCCGAGAACGCCCTCGACCGCCTTGGTGACACCCTTGCCGAGATATCGCTCGCCGCCGTCACGGAGCTCGACCGCCTCGTGCTCGCCGGTCGAAGCTCCCGAGGGGACCGCAGCGCGCGTGAAGGTGCCGTCGTCGAGAACCACTTCGACCTCGACGGTCGGGTTACCCCGCGAGTCCAGAATCTCGCGTGCACCGACCTGCTCGATCATTGCCACAGCTGCGCCCCTTACGGTCGACGGGTCGACGTCATCGCCGACGCCGACAGGTACGGGTCAAAGCCTAATCGTTGCCTGCCGGGCGCACGTGACGAGGGAGAGACTGGTGACCGCATGGGTCAGTAGCGCACGTTGACGGAGTATGCGTTGGCTCGATCGCGGACATCGAGCACGTACTGGGTCGAGTTGTTGTAGACCTTGACGGCCTTCTCCCACCCCTCGGGTGTCGTCATGTCCCCACCCGAGGACACGCACAGGTACCGCGCCGCCGAGAGCGCCGCGTCGTCGATGTTGTCCGGGTCCGCGCGGCCGTCGCCGTTGGCGTCGACGCCGTACCGGTTCCAGGTCTCCGGGATGAACTGGAACGGACCCATCGCCCGGTCGTGCGTGGAATCTCCGTCCATGCGGCCGCCGTCGGTGTCGTGGATCTGCATGTTGCCGCGCGTGCCGTCGAGGGCGACTCCGCGGATGGGGGGTGAGGTGTCGCCGTTCGGTGCGATGTCGGTGCCGTGGTGGGTTCCGTGCTTGCTCTCCACCGCGGCGACCCCCGCGAGCGTCGTCCATGCGAGGCCACACTCGGGGTGCTGCTGGCGCTGGATCTCGGCCGCGTTGCCGTAGGCCTCGAGGGCGATCAACGGGATGCCGGTCGAGTCGGCGATCGGTGTGGCCCACTCGCGGAGCAACTCGGCGGTGCGGCCGGGCGAGTTGATGTTGATGTACGGAGTCGGAGCACCGGCGCCGGGCGGGATGCCGTCCGGGATGTCGGGGCGTTTCAGCGACGGCAGATCCAGGCACGCCGACGCGACGAGCGCCGTCGCGCCGATGATCATCGGGGCCGCCACCGCCCGACTGGCGACTCGGCGCCACGTCCCCATCCGCCCCTCCACCGTCGACTCTCCCTCTGGGTCCTTGGTCCCGTTCTTCATGACAACTTTGCGACAGCCCTTTCGGTTCCCGGCGGTCGGGGCTACTGTCACCTGGTTAGCCTCACCAAACCTGCATCGCTCGCGGTGCAGTCGCAGAAAGTCCGTGATGAGTTCTCTGGCTGCGGGTGGCGCGCCCTCGATTTTCGCGCAGATGTTCGGCAGCGGACTCATCGGGCTTCGCGAAGGCCTCGAAACGGGCATAGTGGTGATGATCCTCGTCGCCTACGTCGTGAAATCGGACCGACGCGATGCACTCAAATGGATCTGGGCAGGCGTCGCCGCGGCGGTCGCGATGGTGATCTTCGTGTTCCTGATCATCCACCTCGGGACGTCGACGGTGTCCACCCTGACCGCCGAACTCATCGCCGGACTCGCGTCGCTGGTCGCAGTGGCCATCGTCACGTTCATGGTGTTGTGGATGAGCAAGGCGTCGGCACACATCTCATCCGACCTCAAGGACGAGATGTCGAATGCGCTCATCACCGGCGGCGTCTCCGTGATGGGTCTGGCGTTCCTGGCCGTCGGCCGCGAGGGCTTCGAGACCGCGCTGCTCATGGTCGGCTATGCGGAGAGCGTGTCCGGGGGCCTGTGGCCGTTACTCGGACTGCTCCTGGGGATCGTCGTCGCCGTCGTGATCAGCATCCTGCTCTACCGGGGTGCGGTCCGACTCAACTTCCACACGTTCTTCCTCTACACGGGGATATTCCTCATCTTCGTCGCGGCCGGGATCCTCGCCTACGGAGTCCGTGCGCTGCAGACCGTGGGCTGGCTACCCGGCGGCAACACGCTGGCGTTCGACATCAGCGAGCATTATGACCAATCGTCGTGGTACGGCACGGTTCTGGCAGGCATCTTCAACTTCCGCCCGGACCCGACGGCGCTGCAGGTCGTCGCATGGTGCCTGTACGTGGCGATCGTCCTGACGTTCTTCCTCCGCGCGAACCGCCCGAAGCGGCCGCCCGCACCGGCGAATGGTTCGTCCACCGAGACCCCGGCACCTACCACGCCGGCATCTGAAAGGAATCCAGGGTGAAACCGAGTAGCACCACGACGGTCGCATTGCTGTCGATGGCGGTCGCCGCCCCGATGTTGTTGGCCGGGTGCACGTCGAAGGAGAGCGCGAACGGCGCGATCGCCGTCACCTCCACCAACGACGCGTGTGAGCTGGCCACCAGCGAGGCACAGACCGGCGACGTGAACTTCAAGGTGACCAACAACGGCTCCAAGGTCACCGAGTTCTACGTGTACGGCAACAACAACCGCGTCCTCGGCGAGGTGGAGAACATCGGCCCCGGCCTGTCGGGCAACCTGACGGTCGAGGTGACCGACCCAGGCACCTACACCGTCGCATGCAAGCCCGGGATGGTCGGCACGGGCGTTCGCGAGGAGATCACCGTGACCGGCGACAAGAAAGAGAAGTCGCAGGCTCCGGAGGACGTGAACAACGCCAAGGAGCAATACCTCAGCTATGTCCGCAATCAGCTGAACACTCTCGAGACGCAGACGAAGACCTTCGTCGACGCCGTCAAGAGCGGCGACCTCGACGCCGCCCGTGCACAATTCGGACTCGCGCGCACACCGTACGAGCGGATCGAACCCGTCGCCGAGTCGTTCCCTGATCTCGACCCGGCCATCGACATGCGCTGGGACGACACCGAAGACGGCAAGCAGCCATTCACCGGATTCCACCGCATCGAGCGCTACCTGTGGCCGCCGCAGCCGCAGGAGATCGGCGACGGCCCGGGTCAGATCTCTCCGGCCGACGCCGCGAACGCGAAGGCCACCGACACGAAGCCGAACATCGATCGAGCCGCCGACCAGCTCCTGGCCGACGTCACCACCCTCAAGACGGAGGTGAACAAGCCGGACTTCACGTTCGAGACACGGTCGTTCGTGCAGGGGCCGCAGGCGCTCATCGACGAGGTCGCCGCGACCAAGGTCGGGGGCGAGGAAGACCGGTACTCCCACACCGACCTCTGGGACTTCGCCGCGAATGTCGACGGCTCGGAGACGGCCATCGCGACGATGCAGCCGATCATCTCCGCGAAGGATCCGCAGCTGATGGACAAGATCACCGCACAGTTCGCCGATGTCCGCAATGCCATCAACGAGTTCCGCGAGGGCGACGGATACGTCAGCTACACCCAGGTGACCGAAGCGCAGCGCAAGGACCTGTCCAACAAGATCGACGCGTTGTCGGCGACGCTGTCGCAGGTTCCGGGTCTGGTCCTGGGCTGATGTCCGAGCCCACCCCGACACCGGCAGAACCCGCAGGGCGTCAGCGCTTCTCGCGTCGCGCCCTGCTGGGAGGCGCCGGAGTCGGGGTGGTCGCTGCGGCGGGCGGGGTCGCCATCGGCCGCGCGACGGCCGCCGAGGACACCGCGGGCGGCAAGGTGGTGCCGTTCCGCGGCGACCGGCAGGCAGGCATCATCACCGCCGCCCAGGACCGATTGCATTTCGCGAGCTTCGACGTCGTCACCGACTCCCGGTCCGACCTCGTCGCGATGCTGAAGGCCTGGACCGACGCAGCAGAACGCATGACGCGTGGCGAGGAGACGGTGCCCGGAGGCGCCGTCGACCACGGCGACTACACGCCCCCCGCCGACACCGGTGAGGCACTCGGCCTGAGCGCGGCAAACCTCACCCTCACGATCGGTTTCGGCCCAGGGTTGTTCGGCCCCAGCGCATCCGACCCCGCGAGACGCGACCGATTCGGGCTCGCGGACCGCAAACCTGCCGCATTGGTCGATCTGCCCGCGTTCGCGGCCGAGCGGATCGAACTGTCGCAGTCGTTCGGCGACATCTGCATCCAGGCCTGCGCCGACGACCCGCAGGTGGCCGTGCACGCCATCCGCAACCTCGCGCGGATGGGCCTCGGGGTTGTCGCGGTGCGCTGGTCTCAGCTCGGCTTCGGCCGTACGTCGTCGACCACACAGTCGCAAGAGACACCGCGAAACATGTTCGGCTTCAAGGACGGCACCGCGAATCTGCGTGCCGAGCAGACCGATCTCCTGGACCGATGGGTGTGGGTCGGCGCGGACGACAACCCGTCGTCGGCGCAGTGGATGACGGGCGGGACGTACCTCGTCGCACGGCGAATCCGGATGGACATCGAACCGTGGGATCGAGCGAACCTGTTAGAGCAGGAGCAGATCGTCGGGCGGCTCAAGGGTTCCGGCGCCCCACTCGGGCAGGAAGGTGAGTTCGACGCCCCGGACTTCAACGTCACGTCGTACGGCGCACCGATGATCCCCCGCAATGCCCATGTACGCCTGGCCCATCCGGACAATCTCGGCGGAATCAGGATCCTGCGGCGCGGCTACAACTTCACCGACGGCTCCGACGGATTCGGGCATCTCGACGCAGGTCTGTTCTTCATCGCCTTCAACCGGGACACGAGCAAGCAGTTCGTCCCGATGCAGCAAGTGCTCTCCCGGCAGGACGCGATGACCGAGTACTTGATACCGAACGGGTCGTCGGTGTTCGCGATCCCACCCGGCGTGCAGCCCGGGGAATGGTGGGGACAGCACCTGTTCGAGGGCTGATCAGCTCACGTGCGGGTCACTGATCTTCGTCGCCGACCGGGTCTTGTTTCGCGCCGATCGGGTCCAGATCTTCGTCGATCGGGTCCAGATTTTCGCCGACCGGGTCCAGATTTTCGCCGACCGGGTCCAGTTCGTCGCCGACCGGGTCCAGAATCGCCAACCAGTCTGCGCGATTCCTCGGTGTGATCCCCTGTTCGCGTCCGCGCATCTCAGTGTCGTGCACCTGTGCCATCATATCGCGAACACGTTGTCGGGCAACCTCTTCGACGCTGTCACCGCCGATACCGATGGTCACGCGGGTGATCGCTGGATCGATGCGCTCCATCGGATACCCTGCCGACTCGAGCCGCTCCATCACCTTCTGCGTCAGTGCGAGGGCCGGCGCGGTGGTGGCGACGCCGTCCAGCACCGACCCACGCTCCTTCTCCGCCGCCTTGCGTTCCTCCCATTCGCTGATCTGGGTCTCCAGGTCGGCGTGCGCGCCGGAGAGGATCCCCGGTGTCCGGCCACGGACCTTCGCGGTGAAACTTCGTGCGACGTCATCGATGTCGAAAGGATGGTCGGGATCATCGGCAGCGATGCGCGCATGAAACAACACCTGCAGCAGCAGGTCGCCGAGCTCCTCGCGCAGCAGGTCGCGATCATCGTCGTCGATCGCATCGAGCAGTTCGTAACACTCTTCCAGGAGATACCGACGCAGGGATGGATGGGTCTGGGTGCTCTCCCACGGTCCCCGTCGTCGCAATGTGTCCATCAGCGCCACCGCCTCCAGAAGCGCATCACCCGGCACCGGGCGCGCGGCGATGACGTCGTCGCCGCGTTCGATACGGGCGCGGGTCAACGGATGCTGCCGATCGCCGGTGAGCAACGTCGTGTCGGGGTCGTCGCGCTCGGCCCAGGTGGCACCGGTGAGTCCGAGGTCCCACAACGTCGACGGGTGGACGTCCTCGGTGACCACGAGCGGACCGTTCAGCAGGGGCAGTGCTCGCGCCGGGATCGTGTCCGGCCGCAACGGATCGAGCAGGATCACGGTCATCGGCGATCCATCTCCCTTCGGACGACGTGACACGAACCTAGCGCAGCGTCCCGATTCTCCGCCGATCGTGTCCACAAACGCGCCGACCGTGTCCAGAATCCCACCGACCGGGCCCGCCATCCACAGACCTCGGCGTAGGCGCATGCCGATGAAACCGATCCGGTCCGCTCTGCGTCTAAACGGGCATGACACGCAATTCAGAGATCACCCGCAAACGGCTCGTCAAGCGGCAGCAGGCCGTCGAGCGTAGTGGAATGACCGCCGAGGAGTTCGCCGGCGCTTTCAGCCATCTTCGCGGCGGACTCTATGTCGAGCGGTCCGCAATTCTGCCACCAACCGAGCGCATCGATGCGATTGCACTGAGCGCAGATGGGCAACCCGTCGTCGGCGCAATAGCAGCTCTCATCAAGCACGGGGGAAAGTGGCACGACGCCGACTTCGAGGTCGAACTCTTCCGGCACCCCTCGGGATGCGGGAAGCCGGGGCGCGGAAGTCTGGTGCATCGGACCGAACTGACCGAATCGGACGTCATGATCCTCGACGGGATCGCGGTCACGACTCCTCTTCGAACAGCATATGACCTGGGACGACGCGGACCGGAGTGGCGTGCGCTGGGACATCTCGACGACTTGGCACGGGCAACCGGATTCTCGGTGGCGGACCTCCAGGAGTACGCCGACGAGCGCGACGGATATCGAGGAATCCGACAGTTACGATTCCTCATTCCCTTGATCGATGCGCTCGCCGAGTCACCACCCGAGAGCTGGGTTCGCCTCATGATGATCCGCGCCGAGCTGCCGACGCCCGACCTACAGATCGAGGTCGAGAACGAGTCAGGCCATGTCTACGCCCGCATCGACCTCGGCTATCGAGAGCCGAAGATCGCGATCGAGTACGACGGCGAGGACTTCCACTCGACTCCTGAGCAGCGTGCGCACGACGCCGCGCGCGATGAACAGCTACGCAGGGACGGCTGGATCGTCATTCGCATCAACGCCGAGCAGCTTCGGACGGCGCCGTGGCTCATCATCATCGCCATCGAGAACGCCCTGCGGTCGCGTGGCGCGTACTTCTGACGAGCGGACGCCGACGACACGAGGGGCGTCGGAGAACGGCCCGAGCACGATCGACGACAAGTCGGACACGCTCGGCGAGAATCTGGACACGGTCGGCGAAAAGTTGGACACGGTCGGCATATTCTCGGGCACGGTCGGCGAATTGCGGGGCACGATTGCCGGAGTGGAGTCAGGTCGTGGAGGGGGCATGTCGCCGGGGTGGAGGTCCGAACGCGGCCCGCCGACGACCACCGATCACCCGCCCTCGACCGGTTTGATCTGCGACAGGAATGTCGTCAGGTAATCCACCAACTCCTCGTCGCGCAGTCGCGGTGACCCGACACCGCCGGTTCGCGGGATCGGCAGGGTCACGACCGAGGTCGTCGCCCGGTAGCTCGCCGACGAGTACAGCCGCTTGAGCCGGACCTGCTCGCTGTCGAGTAGCGTCATCGGCGACACCTTGACACCTGTTCCCGCCAAACCGATCTCGGTCACCCCACGCTCGCGGCACCGCAACCGGAGTCGCGCGATCGACGCCAGTCTCCGGGTCTCCTCCGGTGGTTCGCCGTAGCGGTCGACCAGTTCGGCGAGCACGCCGTCGACGGCCCCGTCGTTCTCCGCGGAGGCCAACTTGCGGTATGCCTCGAGTCGGAGGCGGTCCGAATCCACGTACTCGACCGGGATGTGGGCATCCACGGGCAGGTCGATGCGCACCTCCGTCGGTTCCGAACTCGTGACCGGCTTGCCGTCGGCGGCGGCGCGATAGGCCTCGACCGCTTCCCCGACCAGTCGCACGTACAGGTCGAATCCGATGCCGGCGACGTGTCCGGATTGCTCCGCGCCCAACACATTTCCCGCACCACGCAGTTCGAGATCCTTCAGCGCGACGGCCATCCCGGCGCCCAATTCGTTGTTCTGGGCGATCGTCGCGAGGCGGTCGTAGGCGGTCTCGGTCAGCGGACGCTCCGGGCTGTAGAGCAGGTAGGCGTATCCGCGCTCACGACTGCGGCCGACCCGACCGCGTAACTGATGCAGCTGCGAGAGTCCGAGATTCTCGGCGCGGTCGACGATGAGGGTGTTGGCGTTCGAGATGTCGAGGCCGGTCTCGATGATGGTGGTGCACACCAGGACATCGAACTCGCGATTCCAGAATCCGGCGACGGTCCGTTCGAGCTGATCCTCGTTCATCTGTCCGTGGGCCACGACGACCCGCGCCTCCGGCACCATCTGCGCGATGTCACGCGCCGTCTTGTCGATCGTCGAGACGCGGTTGTGGACGTAGAACACCTGACCATCACGCAGCAGTTCACGACGGATCGCAGCCGCAACCTGTTTCGACGAGTAGCCACCCACATAGGTGAGCACCGGATGCCGCTCCTCCGGCGGTGTCAGGATCGTCGACATCTCGCGAATACCGGCCATCGACATCTCCAGGGTGCGCGGGATCGGCGTCGCGGACATCGTGAGGACGTCCACGTGCGTGCGCAGCGACTTGATGTGCTCCTTGTGCTCGACGCCGAAACGTTGTTCCTCGTCGACGATCACGAGACCGAGGTCCTTCCACGTGATGCCCGTCTGCAGGAGTCGGTGGGTGCCGATCACGATGTCGACCTCGCCGGTCGCCATCGCGTCGATGATCTCCTTGGACTCCTTGGAGTCGGTGAAGCGCGACAGCCCACGCACCCGGATCGGGAATCCCGTCATCCGCTCGGTGAAGGTCTGCAGATGCTGTTGCGCCAGAATCGTTGTCGGCACGAGGACGGCGACCTGCTTACCGTCCTGCACGGCCTTGAACGCGGCGCGGACCGCGATCTCGGTCTTGCCGTAACCGACATCGCCGACGATGACGCGGTCCATCGGCACCGCACGTTCCATGTCCGACTTGACCTCCGCGATGACCGTGAGTTGGTCCATCGTCTCGGTGAAGTCGAAGGCGTCCTCCATCTCGCGCTGCCACGGGGTGTCGGGACTGAACGCGTACCCGGGCGCGGCATGTCGCGCAGCGTAGAGCTGGACGAGTTCGCCGGCAATCTCCCGAACCGCCTTGCGCGCCTTGCGTTTGGTGTTCTGCCAGTCCGATCCGCCCAGTTTCGACAGCGACGGCTGCTCACCGCCGACATAGCGCGAGAGCTGATCGAGGGCGTCCATCGGGACGTACAGGCGGTCGCCGGGCTGACCACGCTTGCCGGCGGCGTATTCGAGTACCAGGTACTCGCGACGCGCACCCGAGACCGTCCGTTCGATCATCTCGACGAACTTGCCGATGCCGTGCTGATCGTGCACGACCAGGTCGCCCGCGGTCAGCGCGAGAGGATCGACCTGGTTGCGACGTTTCGCCGGCAGTTTTCGCCCGTCGCGAACGCCGGCCACCCGGTTGCCGGTCAGATCTGTCTCGGTGACGATCACCAGGCCGGCATCCGGACACACGATGCCCGACCGCAGCGTGCCGTGGAACACCGACACCTGTCCCGGCTCGGGTCGCGCCCCGCTTTCGACGATCTCGGCGGGCACCTCGGCCTCGCCGAGACGTTCACCGATCCGCTGGGCGGTCCCCTTGCCGGCCACGACGATCGCCGCCGCACCCCCGGACGTCACATGGGCGCGCAAAGACGCAAACGTGGTGGCGATGTCGTGTTCATTACCGTGCGGAGCCGGCGCGGCGGTCAGGTCGAGCTCGAGTTCGTCGCCGCTGCCCGTCGACAGCGGGCTCATGGTCCACCACGACCGGCCGGCGGCGAGCGTCGTCTTCTCCACGTCGTCGAGGGGACGGTAGGCGCTGGCCTGCAAGTCGATACCCGAGCCATCGGCGTTACGTCCGTCGACCGGCGCGTCCGCGCCGAGGGCTGCGGCCGTCCACGATGCCTCGAGGAACTCCGCACCGGTCTGGGCGAGGTCGGCTGCTCGTGTGCGGACCTTCTCCGGGTCGAGCAGCAACACACCGGTCCCGGTCGGCATGACCTCGGTGAGCAACTGCATCTGTCCCTCGACGAGCATCGGGATCAGCGCTTCCATACCCTCGACGGGGATCCCCTCGGCGAGCTTCGACAGCATCTCGGCGAGCACACCGTCGGCCGAGTGCTCTGCGGCGAGGTCGGCCGCGCGCCCGCGCACGGCGGGGGTCAGCATCAGTTCCCGACCGGGGTGCACACGGACGGTCGCGACCTCGATCTCCGGCTGGCTGCGCTGGTCGGCCACCGAGAACGCACGCATCTCGGAGATCTCGTCGCCCCAGAACTCCACGCGCACCGGATAGTCGGCCGTCGTCGGGAACACGTCGAGGATCCCGCCGCGCACGGCGAACTCACCACGTCGACCGACCATGTCGACGCGCTCGTAGGCCATCTCGACGAGATCGGTCAGCAGGCCGTCGAAGTCGATCTCGATGCCCTCGCGCAGCTCGACGGTGCGCACCGCGCCGAGCCCCGGCGCCATCGGCTGCACCAGCGAACGCACGGTGGTGACAACGACACGCAGCGGGGACCCGGCCTCGGGATGAGCGAGCCGGTACAGCACGGCGAGACGTTGGCCGACCGTGTCGGCGCTCGGCGAGAGTCGCTCGTGCGGGAGCGTCTCCCACGACGGGAACTGCGCGACCGATGCCGGGTCGTCGAGGAGTTCGGAGAGCTCGGCGGTGAGGTCGTCGGCCTCGCGGCCGTTCGCGGAGACGACGAGCAGGGGCGCGGTCCGGTCGGAGGCCGCGTCGGTCCCACCCGCGGCGGCGAGGCAGGCCACGACGAACGGTCGTGCGGCGTCGGGTGCGGTGATGTCGAGGCGGTCCTGACCGCGCCGACCGACCAGATCCGCGATGGCCTTGTCAGCGCAGGTGACCGCGGCAAGCCCGTGCAGGGCGGGGGTAGTCGACACTCCGACGATTGTAGGCAACGCCGATGACACGGATCAGGTCAGCGCTCGCTGCATGTAGATGCAGTCGATCCATTGCCCGAACTTGTAGCCCACGGCCGGGGTACGGCCGACCTCGACGAAACCGTGCTTGGCGTGCAGGGCGACCGACGCCTCCCCGCCCGTCGCCGCGATCACGGCGATCATCTGGCGGACATTGGTGGGGTCAGCGGCCTCGATCAACGCGCCCAACAGCGCGCCGCCGATGCCGCGGCCACCGGCCCCGGGATCGAGGTAGATGGTGTCCTCGGCTGTCCACGCGTAGGCCTTCTTGTCCCGGAAGGAACTCAGGTAGGCGAATCCGATGACCACCGCATCACCCGTGCCGCCGGCATCGTCGACGGCGACCACGAACGGCCGGTCCGCCGCCCGGATCGCGGCGAGCTTCGCTTCCCAGTGAGCCACCGTCGGCGCCTCGTAATCGAACGTGGCGACCGTGTGCTCGACGTAGTGTCCATAGATGGCGGTGACGGCCGGGCAGTCGGCCGCGGTCGCGGGACGGATGGAGACCATGCCGACGATGATGCCGGATCGACGCAGGCAGCCCGAACACGGTACCGACCGCGCGGAATCAACCGGACCACGGTCCCGTTAGATACCGACATGAGCGCAGCCGACTCCGTTGATCGTCCACCCACGCTGTTCCTCAGCCACGGCGCGCCACCTCTGGTGGACAGCGAGCGCTGGGTGGACCAGCTCACCGAGCTCGCGGGCCGGCTGTCCCGTCCGTCCGCGATCCTCGTGGTATCGGCGCACTGGGAGGCTGCCCCGTTGACGATCGGATCGACCGATCCGACGACTCCGCTGACCTACGACTTCTGGGGCTTCCCCGATCGCTTCTATGAGACGACGTACTGGTCCCCCGGCGCCGACGAGCTGGCGGCGTCCGTCGAGGCGATGATGCCCGACAGCGAACCGATCGCCCACGATCGGCGGCGACGCCTCGACCACGGTGCCTACGTCCCGCTGACGGTGATGTACCCCGAGGCCGACATCCCGGTCCTCCAGGTCTCACTGCCGACCCTCGATCCCGAACGGCTGCTCGACCTCGGCCGCCGGCTCGCGCCGCTCCGCGACAACGGCGTGCTGATCATCGGCTCAGGATTCATCACGCACGGCCTGCCCTACCTCACCGATCCCACACCGGAGGCGACGCCGCCCGAATGGTCGGTCGAATTCGACGCGTGGGCGCACGAGCGTTTCGCCGCGGGTGATGTCGACGCGCTCATCGATTTCCGCAACCGGGCGCCGGGGATGCCATACGCGCACCCGACCATCGAACATTTCGCTCCGCTGTTCGTCGCGCTGGGCGCGAGCGATGACGTCGGACAACCCCCCGATCAGGTCATCGACGGTTTCTGGATGGGACTGGCGAAGCGGAGTGTCGTGCTCGCGTGACGCGCGTGGCGGCAGCCGGACAAGTCGCCGGCACCTGCGAACCGCTTGCTACAGAACGGTTTCCGTGTCGTCGACGATAGACCGCTCCCGCGACTCCACGTAGTCCGGGCCGACGAGTTCCGGGCTCGGGTCGAGGCGGGTGAGCCCGTTCCAGCAGAGGTTCACCAGGTGCGCAGCGACCACCTCCTTCGACGGCTCCCGGACGTCGAGCCACCACTGGGCGGTCACCGACACCATCCCGACGAGCGCCTGCGCGTACAGCGGAGCCAGCGTCGGGTCGAAGCCGCGGCGCTCGAAGTCACCGGCCAGAATGTGTTCGACCTGACTGATCGCATCGTTGAGCAGGCTGGAGTACGTGGCCGTCTCGCTCGCGTCGGTCCGGTCTCCGCGGACGAGGATGCGGAAGCCGTCGGTCCGCTCCTCCATGTAGGTGAGGAGGGCGAGGGCCACCTGCTGAATCCGGTACAGCGAGCGGTTCTTCGTGAGCGACGACGTGACCATCTCCAGCAAGGTCTCCATCTCGCGGTCGACGACGACCGCGTACAGGCCTTCCTTGCCACCGAAGTGTTCGTAGACGATCGGTTTGGAGACACCGGCGCGCTGGGCGATCTCCTCGATCGAGGTGCCCTCGAATCCGCGCTCGGCGAAAAGCCCCCGGGCCACCTCGATGAGCTGCAGGCGCCGCTGAGCGCCGGTCATCCGGGCACGAGGTGCGCGCTGCACCTCGCCGGACTTGTCGGTCGGGCGGCTCACTGCCATGGGACAACCCTATCCACGACGGCCCGACTGCGGTAATCAGTAGAGATGCTGACCATCGAGGAGATCTCGGCACGTCTCGAGATCCAACAGATCCTGACCGAGTACTCGACCGCCGTGGATTCGCAACAGTTCGAGGATCTCGACCGGGTGTTCACCGCCGACGCGCGCATCGACTACAGCGCCACCGGCGGCATAGTCGGCGATCTTGCGGAGGTGAAAGCGTGGCTCGCGCAGGTGCTCCCGGCCTTCTCGGCCTACTGCCACCTCGTGGGCAATCATGACATCCGGGTCGACGGCGATGCAGCCACCACGCGCTCGCTCTGTCTGAATCCGATGCAGACGCCGGACAACTCGACGTTCCTGTTGGGGCTCTGGTATTCCGACACGTGGATTCTCACCGACGACGGCTGGCGCATTACCACCCGGACGCTTGAGAGGTGCTTCGACAAACTGATTTGACTCATCGCGACGAAAAGTCCGAGCCACGGTCCGACGAGCACGAAAAGCCAGCTCACACACTAATCTGAGACAACTCGACTACGTTTGCCCACGACTTTGACGACGAATATGACAACGTCTGAACGCCATCTCGATAAGGTGATTACGGTTCGGGGCCCTGATTCCGCTCAGCGGTATCAGTCAAGGGAGCACTGAGAGCGAGGGGAGATCTCGTGCAGTTGTGGGACTACGTTCAGGGTCACGCGTCGAACCTGACGTTCCTGACCTACCAGCACGCGTCCTTGGCCTTCCAGACGGTGCTCGTGGGCACAATCGTCGCGGTCATCGTCGCAGTCGCTGTCTACCGCCTTCCGTTTTTCTCGGCGCTCACTTTGACCAGCAGCCGAGTCGCGCTGACGATTCCCTCGTTGGCCCTGCTGGCACTCCTGATCGTGCCTTTCGGGCTCGGAGTGGTTCCGTCGTTCATCATGCTCGCATTCTTCGCGACCATGCCAGTGATCGGAAACGCCATCGTCGGACTGCGGTCGGTTCCCGATTCGGTGATCGAATCGGCACGCGGAATCGGGCTGTCGCGCTGGCGGATTCTGCTGTCTGTGGAACTTCCGATCGCGTGGCCCGTCATCCTGACCGGCATCAGGGTCTCCACGCAGATGATCGTCGGCGTGGCGGCGATCGTCGCCTACGTTCTCGGGCCCGGCCTGGGGTCCCTCATCTTCAACGGACTTTCCCGACTCGGCGGCGCCAACGCCCTCGAGATGGCCCTGACCGGAACGATACTCATCGTGGCGATCGCCCTGGTATTCGACGGACTCCTGGTTCTCCTCGGACGTTTCACCATCTCCAAAGGATTGTCATGACGCATTCGGCCACCGACCAGATCTCGCAGCGCACCGTCACCGGAGCGCCGATTCGCCTCGACGGCGTGGTGAAACGCTATCGCGGACAGACCAAGCCGGCCGTCGAGCGCCTGGATCTCGACATAGAGGCGGGTGACATCGTCGCGTTTGTGGGTCCTTCCGGATGCGGCAAGACGACCACCTTGAAGATGATCAACAGGCTCATCGAGCCCAGCGAAGGCCACATCTTCATCGGCGGCAACGATGCGACCAAAGAGGATCCCGACAAACTTCGCCAGTCGATCGGCTACGTCATCCAGTCGGGCGGGTTGTTCCCGCACTGGTCGGTGGCGAAAAACATCGGCGCCATCCCCCGCGTCCTCGGATGGGACAGGAAGCGAATCGCCGAACGCACCGAGTACCTGCTCGACCTCGTCGGACTCGACGCAGCGACATTCGCCGACCGCCTCCCCAAGGACATGTCGGGCGGTCAGCAACAGCGCGTCGGCGTCGCTCGTGCCCTAGCCGCCGACCCGCCCGTCCTACTGATGGACGAGCCTTTCAGTGCAGTCGATCCGATCACCCGAGTTCGATTGCAGGACAGTCTGATCGCGATCCAGCACGAACTCGCCAAGACCATCGTCATCGTCACGCACGACTTCGAGGAGGCGACGAAGCTCGGCGACAAGGTGTTGATCCTCTCCGAGGGCGGGCACGTCGAGCAGTACGCCGCACCAGAGGAGATCCTGGCCAACCCGGCAACGCCTTTCGTCGAGGAGTTCGTGGGCTCAGGCGCCACACTCGCTCATCTGACCCTCACCCGCGTAAGGGATGTGGAGCACGAATCGGTGACGACCGCGACGGTTGGTGAGCCGGCCGGAGATGTCATCGGTCGCGCCCGAGCCGCAGGCCACTCCTGGGTTGTCGTGGTCGACAACGAAGGCCACCCACGCTCATGGCCATCGATCGACGAATTGAACTCCAAGCCGCAGGTCTCCGACTACATCGACCGGCGAATCCCCGTGGTGGCCCGGTCCTCGACCCTCAACGACGCTCTCGACACCATGCTGGCCGCCAGCCAGGGTGGTGCGCTGATCACCGACGCACGTGGAGCGGTCGTCGGATCGCTGACGATCAAATCGGTCATGGAGGTCATTCGGACACAACTCGCCGAGGCACGAGAAGACGCAGTGGAGCACGGCTACGAGAGCCATGCCGAGGGCACACACACTGGAGAGACCCCGGTGATCGTGGCCGCGGACGATGACGAAGGTACGGCTCCCCGGTGATCACGCGACTCCGCCGACTCCCGATGGACGTATGGTTCGAGCCACTCCTCATCGTCGTGCTCGGTGTCGGCTACATCGTCTGGTATCAGTCGACGACGTTCACCGAAACCGAGCAGGCCGCCCTCGGCTGGGACAACCTCCGTACCACCATCTTCGATCACATCAAACTGACGCTCACCGCAACCGTCATCGTGGTCGTCGTCGCGATCCCGCTCGGCATACTGCTGACCCGCCCCTCGATGCGGTGGCTGAACCCCATCGCGGTGAACATCGCGAACATCGGACAAGCCGCTCCCGCAGTCGGTCTCCTCGTCCTGTTCACCTTCTGGCTCGGTACGGGATTCACAACGGCCGTCATCGGCCTCGTGGTCTATGCGATCCTGCCGATCCTCCAGAACACCATCGTTGGTCTGCGACAAGTGGATCAACGCACGATCGAGGCGTCGCGCGGGATCGGGTACTCCGGGCTTCGAACCCTGGTCCAGGTCGAATTGCCCTTGGCCGTACCGGTGATCCTCAACGGCGTTCGCACTGCCCTCGTGATCCTCGTCGGAACCGCGACGTTGAGCACGTTCATCGGCGCCACCAGCCTGGGTACGTTGATCACCACGGGCGTGACGCTGTTCCTGCCCAAACTACTCATCTCCGGTGCCATCCTCGTCGGCCTGCTCGCCCTGATCATCGATTGGCTCGGTCGGCTGGTCGAATTGTTCGCGACCCCGCGAGGTGTGGCATGAAGCGCGTGGCAGGTGTGCTTGTCACGTTCGTGGCATCGGTTCTTACGATCGCCGGATGCGGCCTCGTCAGTTCATCGGGCACGTTCGACGCGGCCAGTCTCCCCGACGGCTCCAAGCCTCTCGAGGGAGCGAAGCTGACGGTGACGTCCAAGAGTTTCACAGAGGGAGTCATCCTCGGCAAGATCACCGCGACATATCTGGCGGCAGCAGGTGCGGACATCACCGATCTGACCGGCGCACCCGGTTCGGCGTCGTCGCGCCAGGCGCAATTGAATGGCGATGCGGATCTGGTCTGGGAGTACACCGGAACCGGATGGGTCAATTATCACAACGAGACCGAGACGATCTCCGACCCGCAGGAGCTCTGGCAGAAAGTCCACGACATCGAGAAGCAGGAATACGACCTCGAATGGTTGCCGCCGGCGAACTTCAACGACACTTACGCGTTCGCCGCGTCGAGTCCGACGGCGAAACGCCTGAATGTGCGCAGTCTGTCCGACGTCGCCCGGCTACCCGTTCAGGATCGCACCTTCTGCGTTGACGACGAGTTCTTCAGCCGCTCAGACGGTTTCGTACCCATGCTCGATAAGTACGGCATCCCGTACAACACGCCCAACGGCGTCCCCTCCGGGAATGTCACCCGAATGGACGCGGGCGTCGTGTACACGGCGACCGCGAAGAGCTCACCGTGCAACTTCGGCATGGTCTACACCACGGACGGCCGGATCAAGAACCTCGACCTCGTCGTGCTCGACGACGACAAGAAGTTCTTCCTGCCCTACAGCGGCACCGTCGTCGTTCGCGGCGAGATCTACCGCCGCTATCCACAACTGCCCGGACTCATCGCCAACATCTCGAATCGCCTGACCGATCAGATCATGCAGGACCTGAACGGGAAAGTCGACATCGACGGCGAAGATCCGTCGACAGTCGCCTACGACTGGCTCAAGAGCGAGGGATTGATCGAGTAAACGATCGCTCGATCTCGGTAAGGCCGCCACAGTCGGATCTCCGTCCGTCGGCACAGCCTACGCAGAGTACCTTCAGCGGCGCTTCGCGCGTGGCACACTGAGAACCACCGGTGTCACGCTCTGCCTGCCGAAACTGCTTGTGTCGCGATGGTCTTGGTCGGCTTGCTGACCGTGATCATCGAACTCGTCACAACCCTGAGGACTCTCATGAACCGCCCAGCCCGACGATGTAGACCCCTCCGGACGACATTGATGCTGATGGCGTCCGGGGTCCTGCTCCTGGCCGGCTGCGGCCTGGTGAGTTCGTCCGGCACCTTCACAGTCGCCTCATTGCCCGATGGACAGAAACCGTTGCAGGGCGCCAAGATCGCCGTGACATCGAAGAACTTCACCGAGAGCGTCTTGCTCGGCAAGATCGCGGCCACCTACCTTGCGGCGGCCGGCGCCGACGTCGTCGACCTCACCAACGCACCGGGGTCGGCGTCGTCCCGGCAGGCCCAACTCAACGGCGACGCGGACCTGTTGTGGGAGTACACCGGAACGGCGTGGGTGACCTACCTGCACGAGACCGAGGTCATCCCCGACCCGCAGGAACTGTGGCAGAAGGTGCACGACGCCGAGATCGAGCAGAACAATCTCGTATGGCTGCCGCCTGCGAACTTCAACGACACCTACGCGTTCGCGGTGTCGGGTCCGACAGCCAAGCGCCTCAACGTGAAGACGATGTCGGACATCGCGAAGCTGCCTGTCGACGAACGCACGTTCTGCATCAACGACGAGTTCTTCAGTCGCCCCGACGGAATGCTACCGATGCTGAAGACCTACGGCATTCCGTACAACACACCGAACGGCGTCCCGGCCGGCAACGTGACCCAGATGGACTCCGGCGTCGTCTACACGTCCACGGCCAACAGCGCGCCGTGCAACTTCGGCATGGTCTACACCACCGACGGACGCATCAAGAACCTCGAGCTGACCGTTCTCGAGGACGACAAGAAGTACTTCCTGCCCTACAGCGGGACCGTCGTGGTGCGCAAGGAGACCCTGGATCAGTACCCGCAGATCCAGCCGCTGATGGACACGCTCTCCGAGCGGCTCACCGACGAGGTCATGCAGGAACTCAACGGTCAGGTCGACATCGAGGGCGAGGATCCGTCCGACGTCGCCTACAACTGGCTCAAGAGCGAGGGCCTCATCACCTGACCGCAAAGCCGGAATCAGACCCGATCGGCGCGATTCTGAACCCGGTCAGCGGAATCCAGGGCACGATCGGCGGGGTCAGTCGCGGTCCATACGCCGCTGCTGGATCGCCCGGATCTGCTCCTCGCTGAGCGGTGGCGTGGGTATCGCGGCGGCGTCCGGCTCAGCATGGATGCCGCGCAGGAAGAGTTCCACGTAGCGCCGCCATGCTCCCGGGACCGTCGCTTCGGTGAGGTCGGCGAACGACGAGATCATCGTGAAGATGCCGAAGAAGTCAGTGCTCGAGACGTCGGATCGCAGCACACCGGCTGCCATCGCCCGGTCGAAGATCTCCTCCATGTGCCGGGTCAGCTGCGCCTTCGTCGACTCGATGTCCGGGTGCGAATGGTCGATGCGCATGATGATGGCCGCCAACCCACGGTCCGCGGCGAGCACACTGCAGAACCACGTCAGCAGATCCACCACCGCCGCCCATGGATCGGGGTCGTCGAGGGCGTCGTTCGCATGCGCCACGACCTCCTTGAGGTGCTCGGCGAAGATGCCGGTGATCAGGTCGTCACGGTTCGCGAACCGCCGGTAGACCGTGCCGACGCCGACCCCTGCACGTTCGGCCACCTCGTCCATGGACACCTCGAGGCCACGCTCGGCGAACAGGTCGCGGGCGGCCTCGATGATCCGCAGGCGGTTGCGCTCGGCATCCGCCCGCAGCTGACGGGGTTCGACCTCTCTGGGCTCGATCCCGTCGGGTTCGACTTTCGGGTTCGACGACGTGTGCATGGTCACATTCTATAACCGGAGGAATCATCTCCGGTTCACGGCCGTTGTCACGCAGTAAGCGGAGGAGATACCTCCGCATCAGACGGAGGCCCGAATGAGTACCACGTACGATACGGCCGACGCACCGGTCGCCGAGAAGGAATCCGAGCAGGAACGGCATCACCGTTTGCGCTGGGTCGTTCTGGGCGTGCTGGCGCTGGCCCAGTTGATGGTCGTCCTGGACGCGACCATCGTGAACATCGCACTACCGCACGCCCAGGCGTCCCTCGGCTTCGACAACGCGGACCGACAGTGGATCGTCACTGCCTATGCCCTGGCCTTCGGCAGCCTGCTGCTGCTCGGCGGGCGACTCTCCGATCTGTGGGGCCGCAAGGTCACCCTGGTCATCGGCCTGGTCGGTTTCGCCGTGATGTCCGCAGTCGGTGGCGCGGCCGTCAACTTCGAGATGCTGGTCGCTGCACGTGCCGGGCAGGGCGTCTTCGGCGCACTCCTCGCACCTGCCGCGCTGTCTTTGCTGACCACCACGTTCACCGATCCGTCGGAGCGCGGCCGCGCGTTCGGCATCTTCGGTGCGATCGCCGGCGGCGGCGGTGCACTCGGTCTGCTACTCGGCGGCATGCTCACCGAGTGGGCGGAGTGGCGCTGGTGCCTGTACGTGAATCTCGTCATCGCAGCCATTGCCCTCGTCGGTGCCGTGCTGTTCGTCGGATCGCACAAGGCCGAGCATCGGCCGCGTCTGGACATCCCCGGTGTCGTCACCGTCTCGCTGGCCCTGTTCTCCGTCGTCTACGGATTCTCCAACGCGGAGACCAACGGCTGGGGTGACTGGGCGACGATCACCTGGCTCATCGCAGGTGCGGTGTTGCTCGCCGGATTCGTCTGGCTGCAGTCGCGGACCGATCATGCACTGCTGCCGCTGCGCGTGGTGCTCGACCGCACCCGTGGGGGCTCCTACCTGGTCGTCTTCATCGCCGGCATCGGCATGTTCGGCATCTTCCTGTTCCTGACCTACTACCTGCAGCAGAACCTCGGGTTCAGCCCCATCCGCACCGGCCTCGCGTTCCTGCCGATGATCGGCGCGCTGATCGTCACCGCCACAACGTCGACCGGTGTACTGCTGCCGCGGTTCGGCCCGCGGTGGCTGATGAGCGCCGGCATGCTGATCGCGGCAGGCGGCATGGTCTACCTGACCCAGATCACCGAGACGAGCTCGTACGCGACGGACATCCTGCCCGCGCTGATCATCATGGGTCTCGGGCTCGGCGCCTCGATGGCACCGGCCATGCAGGGTGCCGTGTCGGGTGTCTCGTCCGACGACGCGGGCGTCGCATCGGCGACCGTGAACACGATGCAGCAGGTGGGCGGTTCCGTGGGCACCGCGTTGCTGAGCACCATCGCCGCCAGCTCGGCCACGGGATACCTGACCGAGCACGCCTCGCACGTGGTCAACCCGACCCAGCTGACACAGCTGGCCGCCGTGCATTCGTACACGACCGCGTTCTGGGTCGCGGCAGCGGTGTTCGCCGTGGGTGGTGTCATCGCCGGGCTCATGGTCCGCAGCGGCAAGCTGCCGACCGCCCCCGAAGACGCACCGGCGATGGCTCACTGAGTCATGCGCTCCGACGATCGGCCGACATGACGACGGTGGCCGTCGCTCCCAACAGGGGCGGCGGCCACCGTCGTCGTGGTTCTTCTTGTTGTCAGGGCGCCGTCAGCGCAGATTCGCCGGGAGAGCCGAGACCGGCGCGACGAGGGTGTCACTCCCACTGCCGGCCGAGAGTATGCCGACCACCCGGCCGCCGGCATCGCGCACTCCGGCCCCGCTGTCCCCGGACTCCGAGACCAGGGTCGACCGGACGGAGACGGTGGCCTGCTGGATCAGGAACGGTGGCGCGAACGAGAAACCCTGTGCGGTACGGACCGTCGGTCGTGGATCGGTGATGACCCCGCGCCCGAATCCGGTGGTGACGCCTCGCTTGGTGACCTGCTGGCCCTGCCAGAAGCCGGACGTCCAGTTGACTGTGTCGACGACGACGCGGCTGCGTGGTGCCAGCCGTATCACGGCGATGTCGAGGCGTCGCGTGATCCGGTTGGCGCTGATCGTGCCGATGCGGACGCCGGTGGGATCGAACACGGCCTGCCCTACATCTCCGCAGTGCCCCGCGGTGATCGCTTTCGTCCGTGACAGCGCGGCACCGAGGGTGCATCGTGCGCTCGTCACGATCGTGTCCTCGACCTCGATCGCCATGCCCGACCGCACCATCGGGGTCGTCGCCTGCGCGGTCACGGCGGGCGCAGCTCCGACGGCGAGCGCCGAGAGCAGCGCCGCCACAGCAACCCTTGTCCGCATAGCTCCCCCTCGAGATCGCTGCGGACTCAGTGCCCGACAGTCACGGTGGGGTAACGCTAGCACGGCGAGGATCCGCGATCGCGAGACTTTCGGTGCCCGAGTACCAGGGCGCTCGACGGGTCAGGCCGCGAACACCGAGAGGCGTGAGGGCTCCTCGACCACCGAGTAGTGCGAGGCGTCGCCCTGCAGCACCTGGCTGGACTGGCCGTTCACATCGACCGGGACATCGCCGGCCAGCGTGATTCGATGCAGCTCGCGAGTCTGGTTGCCGTAGTCGGCGATACCGTAGTGCTGGGTCGCGCGGTTGTCCCAGATCACCACGTCACCGAGGCTCCAGTTCCAGCGGAAGGTGTTCTCCAACTTGATGATGCGCGCCTGCAGCAACTGGTAGAGGTCGGCGAACTCGGAGCTCTTGAGCCCACGGAACTCCTTGGCGAAATGACCGAGGAGCAGGCTGCGTTCCCCCGTCTCCGGGTGCACGCGCACGACCGGGTGCAACGTCTGGTACTCGCTGCTGGTGAACTCCTTGTAATGATCGGCCTTGCGGCTGACGTCGACCCCGCCGGTCGGCTCGGACTGACTGACATAGTCGTAGAGATTGGTGTGGGTGGCCCACAGCTCCTCGGTGAGTGCACGCAGAGGCTTGGGCAGCTGCTCGTAGGCCGCGACCGTCGACGCCCACGTGGTCGCGCCGCCATAGCTCGGCAGGGTGACCGCACGCAGGATCGACGCCTTCGGAATCCGGTCGACGAAGGTGACATCGGAGTGCCAGCTGTTGGCGGCTCCCTCGATCGTCAGCAACTGGCTGCCGCGCGAGGTGACGGTCGGATGCGGGGCGGTCGGGTCGCCCAGCAGCTGGGCGAAGGCGTACTGGCTGTCGTCGTCGAGGTGATCCTGTCCGGTGAACGCGATGGTCTTGTTGATCGCCAGCGCCAGACGGATCGCCTCCACCTGTTCAGGCGCAAGGTCACCGCCGAGCCGGACCTGTCCGATCCGCGCCCCGATGTGCTCCCCGAGCTTCTGGACGGTGATCCCGGCATCCCGGTAGATCTCCTGGGCGGCCCGCTCCCGTTCGGTCCTGTCATCGATCTGCGCCAGCGTCATCTCTCTCATCCTCTCTGACCGGTGTCATTGTCACCGCGGTCGTTCTCACCAATGTCGTTTCACGACAGACATTTTCATCAGATCACCCGGTCAGGGACGTTAGCGAGTCCACAATCACCGTGATCGGAAGTCGCGGATCAGTCCGCCGAGTTCTCGGCCGCATCGTCGATCTGGCGGCGCACGTCGGCGGGCACCCGCACAGTGCCGGGGTGATACGTGACCGCTCGCAACGCGGAGCCGAAGGCGAAGACACCACGGCGCCGTCGCAGTTCGGAATCCACCGGACCGCGGGCGTCGAGTCCTACCGAGATTCCGGTCCAGGGGGCCATCCCGACGAGCTGGAACTGGTCGTCGAGTTTGGCGATGATCGACGACTGGCCGTCGGCCACGGCCTCGACGGTGAAGTCCCACCGGACATTCGGCGTCGCGACAGCACGCACGACAAGCCCCGTGGCGCCCGGCGGGATCGGGCCGGAGGCGCTTCGTCGTCGGCCGTAACTGTTGAACACGAGGTGGGCAGAACCCGATTCGACGTACAGCAGGTAACCGCCCTGCTGATCCCCGTGGGCGACGACGACACCCTCGTCCTGCGCGGTCCAGTCCACCAGTTCGATGTCGATCTCGAAGTCGCGGTATGCGATCAGTCGGCTGGACCGGTACCGCTCGAGCGTTGGTGTCCCGGCGAGGATACGCACGGGGTCGGTGAGGCGCTCTTCGTCCGGTCGGCGACGGATCTGCGCCGGAACCGAATCGAAGAGCGGGAACACCGTGTTGCGCCAGGCGGCGTCGTCCCACGCCTGCGCGAGCTCGGCCACCTTCTCCGGATGGTCGGCCGCGAGATCACGCGTCTCGGCCGGGTCGACGGTGACGTCGAACAACTGCCAGACCGGGTTGTCGACGGCCGACGGGTCGGTGTGCAGTGACACCAGTTTCCAGCCGTCCCGATAGAACCCGCGATGGCCACCGAACTCCGCGTACTGCTCGGTGTGCCGCGACTCGGCGTGCCGGTCACGCAGGAAGTCGGCGGCGCTGACCCCGTCGCGTTCCTGGGCCACTCGTCCCCGGCGCCGGTCGGGGGTGTCGACGCCGGCCAGATCCAGCAGTGTCGGGACGACGTCGGTGACGTAGGAGAACTGTCGACGGACACCGTTGTCATCGTCTGCCCGGCGCAGTCCGCGCGGCCAGGAGAGGACGAACGGGACTCGGACGCCACCGGCGAAGGTCTGGCCCTTGTAGAAGCGGAACGGCGTGTTGGACGCCTGACCCCACCCTCGCGGGTAGTGCACCCCGAGCTCCGGCGAACCGATCAGCTCCTCGTCGTGCGGGACGTCGCGCTCCCAGTCCGGCGGCACCGGTCCGTGCACGAATTGGCTGAAGTACGAGCGGGTTCCGACCGGACCGCCCTCGGCGGTGCCGCCGTTGTCCGAGGTGAACACGATGATCGTGTTGTCGAGCTCGCCGAGCTCGGTGAGGGTGTCCATCACTCGCCCGACGCTCTGGTCGACGCTGTCGACCATCGCCGCGTAGACCTCCTGGTAGCGCTGATACCGCCGCTGCTCGTCGGGACCGAGGTCGTCCCACGGGGGTGCGTCGTATCCCGGTTCGGTGTTCCGCGGCGCGATCGGGGTGTCGGGATCGAACAGCCCGTCGGCCTTCTGCCGGTCGAATCGGCGCTGCCGGATGACATCCCACCCCTCGGCGTACCGATCGCGGTACTTGGCGAGGTCGGCATCCTTGACCTGGTGCGGTCCGTGCATCGCGATGTGCGCGAAGTACAGGAAGAACGGCTTCGTCTTGTCCTGGGCACGCAGGGATTTGATCTGGCGGATCGCGCGATCGGTGAGATCGTCGGTGACGTAGTAGTCCTCCGGATACTCGTCGACGTCGACGACCGAATTGTCGGCGATGAGTTGATTGGGGTAGAAGAACGAGTTGAGCCCTTCGAGAGAACCGTAGTAGCTGTCGAAACCACGCTGCACCGGCCATGATTCGCGGGTGCGCCCCGGCCCCATGTTCGCGTCCCGAACAAGGTGCCACTTGCCCACCGCGTAGGTCGCGTACCCGCTTTCGCGAAGGATCTCCGGCAAGGTGAGGACATCGTCGGCGAGTTCGAGACGGAGACCAGGGAATCCGGGGTCCGAGTTGGCCACGCTCCCATAGCCTGCGCGGTGCGGGTTGAGGCCGGTCAGCAACGCCGCGCGGGCCGGCGAGCAGACCGGCGTCGTATGGTAGTTGCTCAGACGGAAGCCGTTGCGCGCCAATCGATCGATATTGGGGGTATCGATCTCCGCGCCGAACGGGCCGATGTCGGAGTAGCCCATGTCGTCGATCAGGACGACGACGATGTTCGGCGCGCCCTCGGGTGCCCGCCGCTCATCCGGCCACCACGGTTCCGACTGCGACGTCGTCCGGCCGATCACCCCACCGAATCCCTCGTAACCCCGTGCATCCGCGGGAATCGTCGGGGTCGTCCGTTCGACCATCGTGGCCCGTCCTCCTCATCGTCGTCGTCCGCGATCGGCGACGCGGGCAGGAGGCACGGTGCCGCACCGTCGTTCGGGTGTCAAGGGTTCCATCCGCACGAAATCGAACAGGGCGTCCGGCATGCTGCAGCGGCCACAATGAGCGGCGGTCCTGCCTGTCGGTGGGCCCTTTCGACAGCCCAGATCTCCTCTGCGACCACCACATCTCGCAGACCTCACAGAAACGTCATCAAGCATGCTCCGACATCGAGGTATCCGGGTGAGCTGCGCGCTCATCGTCGCGATCCTCTCCGTGGTCGCGACCGCCGGCTGCCAGTCCGCGGTCTCCCGACAGCAGAACTCGGCCGTGCGGTCCCTGGCGCCCGGTGAGCCCGCGCCCCGCGGCGGCGAACTCCGCGTCGGCGTCCTCAACGACCTCTCCCCGAAGACATTCCTGCAGATCGGGACCGGAACACTCAACGGACAGGTCGTCGCCAACGCCTTCGACACCGTGATCCGCTATTCACGCGACTCCCTGACCGTGCGGCCTGCACTGGCCACCGCCTGGCAACTCGCCCCGGACGGCCGGTCGCTGACCCTGGATCTGCGTCGCGACGTCACGTTCCACGACGGGCGGCCGTTCGTGTCGTCGGATGTGGAGAACTCGATCAAGGCATACCTCGGTGGACCGTGGACGCCGCAGTTCAAGCGCACGGCGGCTGCCATCACCACGTTCGACACCACCGATCCGCATCGCATCGTGTTGGGTTTCGCGCATCCGCTGAGCAACATCTTCGATCTTCTCGACTCGGCACCGATCGTCGACCAGAACAGCCTCGCCGACCTCAAGGCCGGCAAGCGTTTCAACGGAACAGGACCGTTCCGGTTCGCGTCGTGGCAACCCAATTCGTCTGTCCGCCTTGTCCGCAACGAGCACTACTGGGATGGCGCGCCGCCGCTGGATGCGATCCGGTTCGTCGTGGTGAAGGATGACCAATCCCTCGCCACCCGACTGCGCACCGGACAGCTCGACGTCGCGGACGGGCTGAGCTACCACGATCAGCAGCTGATCACGTCCCGGTACGGGTTCAAGGAAGTCACGTTCACCGGCGGCGAGGAGCAGCAGTACGTCGGCATCAACGTACAGAATCCCGTACTGGCCGACGTCCGGGTACGCCGGGCCATCGCCTACGCCGTCGACCGCAAACGCATCATCTCGGACGTGTACCGCGGCAGCGGCTACACGGTGAACCTGCCGTGGCCCCGGTGGTCGCCGGCCCACCAGTCGGCCGCCAACGACACCTACACCCGCGATCTCCCCAAGGCGCGTGCACTTCTCGCGCAGGTCGGCCCGATTCCGCGACTGGCACTGGACTTCTCGACGCAGGGCGTCGACCGCGTGATCGCCGAGATCGTGCAGTCGAACCTCAAGGACGTCGGGATCGCGGTCGATCTCGTGCCGAACGACCAGACGCAGCAGGCATCGAAACTGATCGGAGGAAAGTTCTCCGGCCTCTGGCTCCTCCAGCACGGTTTCGCGCAGTTCACCCCGTCGACGCTGGCGGTGTCCGCCTATCCGTTCAACGCGGCGAAGAACTCCTCGAACTACGTCAACCCGGCCTACGCCGCCGCGGCTGATGACGCCTGGACCACGCCCGACGGCACTTCGCCGGCAGCGCTCGACGCCTACCGGCGACTCGACGACATCTGGCTGAACGACCTCTTCCTGGTCGGGATCGGGGTCGTGCTGACCAAGGCCGCGACCGCAGGTTCGGTCGGCAACGTCGACTGGGATCGCCGCAATCAACTCCACCTCGCGAACACATATCTGACCACCGCAGGGAAGCAGTAGACATGCTCGGATACCTGATACGTCGGCTCCCGACCGCCATCGTCGTGCTGGTTGTCGCCTCGTTGCTCATCTTCTCGATACTGCGTCTGATTCCCGGTGGACCCGAGGCCGCACTCGCCGGCCCCGACGCGTCTCCCCAGGAACTCGCGGCGATCCGCCACGATCTGGGTCTCGACCGCAGCTTCCTCGCGCAGTACCTCACCTGGATCGGTGGCGTGCTGACACTCGATCTCGGGCAGAGTTACCAGGTCGGCGGCAGCATCTCGGGCCTGATCGGTTACGGACTCACGAACACGCTGATCCTGACGATCACCGCGTTGATCATCGCGATCGCGTTGGCCTTCACGCTCAGCCTGGCCGCGACCATCTACGACAACAAGTACCTGAACGCAGCGCTCACCGGCGTCAATGCCGCCGCAATCGCCCTGCCGACCTTCGTCGTCGGGACGGTGCTGATCCTCGTGTTCGGTGTCCGCCTTCGGTGGCTCCCGGCGGGCGGGACACCACCGGACGGATTCACCGACAGCCTGCAGATCAGCGCGCAGTACCTGATCCTGCCCGCGCTCACGCTGGGGTTGCCCGCGGGTGCGATGCTCGCGCGCTTCCTCACCGAGTCGATTCGCACGGAGTTGCGACAACCGTATGTGGTGACGGCGCGTTCCCTGGGTGTCTCGCACACCGACCTCGTTCTCAAACATGCACTGCGCAATGCCCTTCCACCTACGCTGACGGCGCTCGGCCTGACCGTCGGAGCACTTCTCGGCGGTGCGGTGCTGGTGGAGTCGATCTTCGGCTGGCCGGGACTCGGCCTGCTGACCGAAGAGGGCATCTTCACGCGCGACTATCCGCTGGTCCAGGTGCTCGTGCTGCTGTCGGTGGCGGTGTTCGTCCTCATCCAGCTCATCGCCGACATCGCGCACGCCTGGCTCGATCCCCGCATCCGGCTGGCAGGTGAATGATCTTGACATACAGCACAACCGGGCTCACCACGACCGATTCGTCGGCGTCCGGCCCGCTCGACCCCGACATCGCGCCCGGCCTACTCCCGGAGAGTCCCGACGACCGCGAGGTACGGAGCACGCAGACACCACTGTGGCGCAGCCTGTTCCACGGCTCCGGTCTGGTCGGCCTCGCCCTCGTCGGCACGGTGATCCTTCTCGGACTCTTCGGTCCCCTGCTCACCCAGTTCGGGCCGGATCAGCAGATCGACGGCGCGTACCTGCTGTCGCCGAGCTTCGAGCACTGGTTCGGCACCGACGACGTCAACCGTGATCTGCTCACCCGCGTGCTGTACGGCATCCGCATCGATCTGCTGATCATCTTCGTCGCCGTGCCGGTCGGCGCGGGTATCGGCATCCTCGCCGGCCTGGTGACCGTGTCGAGCCCGATCAGCGATGTCGTGGCGCAGCGGGTGTTCGACGTGATCCTCGCATTCCCCGCACTGATCCTCGGGATCACACTCACCGCGGTGCTCGGCCCGGGAGCGTTCACGGTCGGCACCGTCATCGCGCTGGCGGAGATCCCCATCTTCGGCAGGCTCACCCGCACATCGGTTCTTCGCGTCCGCGAGATGCCGTATGTGGAGGCCGCGCGAGTCAGTGGCGCCTCGACAGCCCGGGTGCTCCTGCGTCACGTCCTGCCCAACTCACTCGAGGCACTCGCCGTCCAGTTCGCCTTGTCGTTGTCGCTCGCGGTGTTCATCGAGGGTGCGCTGAGCTATCTGGGCGTCGGCGTCGTCGCACCGACTCCGTCGCTGGGATCCATCCTGGCCACCGGCAACGGCTACCTGGAGACGAATCCCTGGTTCTCCGCCGGCCCGTTGATCGTCGTGTCGGCGCTCGTCCTCGGCTTCTACCTGATCGCCCAATCCATTTCGCACGATCGGAGGATCGGACGATGAGTACGCCCACCGCACAGGACACCACACCGGCACTCGTCGTCGACGACCTGCATGTCGACTTCGACTATCCGCGGCCGGCGGTGGGCGGCATCAGCCTGAAGGTCGAGCGCGGCGAGATCCTCGCGCTCGTCGGTGAATCCGGCTCCGGCAAGAGCGTGACCGCGCGTGCCGCCATCGGCCTGCTGCCGGAGACGGCACGGGCCACCGGCTCGGTGCGCGTCGACGGCGTCGAGGTCCTGAATCAGCCGGAACGCCTGCTGAACACGATCCGTGGCGATCGGGTGGCGATGATCTTCCAGGAGCCGCAGACCGCACTCAACCCGGTCCAGACCGTCGGATGGCAACTGCGCCAGGCACTGCGATCCCACGGCAGGGTGTCACGAGCGCTGGCCCGCGAACGAGCCGTCGAACTGCTCGCGCTCGTCGAGATCCCCGATCCCGGGCAGCGCGTCGACTACTACCCCCATCAACTGTCCGGTGGTCAGAAGCAACGGGTGGTGATCGCACTGGCGCTGGCGAACGATCCCGTGCTGCTCCTCGCCGACGAGCCGACGACGGCCCTCGACGTGTCGGTGCAGCGCGAGATCCTCGATCTGCTCGTGCGGCTGCGCGATCGGACCGACGCCGGAATCCTGCTGATCACACACAATCTCGGTGTCGTCGCCGACATCGCGGACCGGGTCGTCGTCGTCCAGCTCGGTGAGGTCGTGGAGTCCGGGGACGTCTACGAGATCTTCGCCCGACCGCAGCAGCCGTACACACGCCAGCTACTGGCGGCCGTCCCGCGCCTGCCGGAGGCCGATGACCACGGCGACGACAACGCGCCCGCCGAGGACGGCGAATCCGCCCAGCCGGTGGTCGCCGTCGAGTCGATCACGGTACGCCACCCCGGCCGGTTCGGGGCGAAGCCGCACACCGCGCTCACCGGCGTCTCGCTGCACGTCGATCCGGGCGAGGTGCTCGGTGTGGTCGGCGAATCCGGTTCGGGCAAGACCACTCTCGGACGTGCGGTCGGCGGGCTGATCCCTCTTCAGGAGGGCCGCATCCTCCTCGAGGGCGACGACATCGCGGCGATCTCGAAGGCGCGACTGCGCACGCTCCGCCGTCGGGTCGCCTTCGTCCCGCAGGACCCGACCGCATCGCTCGACCCACGGTTCACCGTGGCCGAATCGATCCGCGAGCCGCTGGAGATCCAGGACATCGGATCTCGACAAGACCGCGCCGCCCGGGTGACCGAGCTGTTGTCGGCGGTACAGCTGCCACGCTCGTTCGCGACGCGACTGCCCCACGAGCTGTCGGGCGGTCAGCGCCAGCGGGTCGCACTCGCGCGGGCGCTGTCGGCGGATCCGCACCTGCTGATCGCCGACGAACCGACCAGCGCGCTCGATGTCTCCGTACAGGCGCGGGTCCTCGATCTCTTCCAGCATCTCCAGCGCGAGTTCGGGTTCGCCGCGATCTTCATCAGCCACGACCTCGCCGTCGTCGAACACGTGGCCGACCGGGTGGTGGTGCTGCGCGACGGGAGGATCGTCGAGAGCGGAACGGCGCGATCCGTTCTCACCGCCCCCGAGGATCCGTACACCGAGCAACTGGTGGCCGCGGTGCCGTACCCGGACCCGGTGGTGCAGCGCGCACGGCGGGATTCCACACTCGCGGTGTGACGACGGTGGGCATGTGGGCCGGTTCAGGTCACGCGGGTCGACTCGGATCATGCGCCTCGCCGACGGACCGCGTGAGCGTAGTGACACCTCGTGGTCCGAGAGGGCCCGCGTGGTTACCCTCGTAGGGTGACATGGCGATCGTCCGGGCCGGCGAGCATCGACTCCATCGTCCGGCGGTCGAACGGCCAGAGGTCGATACCCGTCCCGGTCTGATACCAGGAGTTGCAGCCGGTGTTCCACACTGTCGGTTCCATCGCATCGTCGACCTGTGCGTTGAACTCGTCGGTCGCCTCGTCGGTGACCTCTATCCGATCCACCTCTCCCGCGCGGAACCTGGTGAGCCAAGCGATGATGTAGGTGGCCGTCACCGATGCCGAGTATTGCAGGGAGATCGGTCCGGTGGGCGAGTTCGGTCCGAGGACCGTGAACAGATTCGGGAAACCCGGGATCGCCGTCATCCGGTAGGCCCGCGGACTGTCGCGCCAGACGTCGTCGAGCGTCACCCCGCCACGTCCGACGACCCGCATCGGACGCATGTAGTCGTGCGCACGGAGGCCGGTCGCGAGGACAATCACGTCCACGTCATGGTGATGGCCGCCCGCGGTGACTGATGTCACCGTGATCAATCCGCTCGATCGGCTCGGTGACGAGTTCCGCATTGTCCGCCGAGAGTGCGCGGTAGTACGTCCCGGACAGGACCTGACGCGTGCACAGGGGTTGGTAATCTGGCGTGAGTTTGTCGCGCAGTTCGCGATCGATGACCTGGGCACGCAGCGACAACCGCGCATACCGCTGGACGGCGCGCCGACGCCAGGTCGGCTTGGTGACGACATCGACGAGGATCCCCGACGCGGGGACGGGGCCACCAGCCTCGACGCCATCGCCGAGGCCGCCGGCTACTCGAAGGGTGCGGTCTACTCGAACTTCAAGGACAAACCCACCCTGTGTCGGGCGGTACTGGAGGACATTCACCGGGAGAAGATGCGCGAAGTCGCCGCTCTCACACCGGAAGCGGAATCAACTGACATCGCGCAGTTCGTCGACGATCTCGCCGACTGGCTCCGACGCACCCTCGGGGATGTGGATGGACGATGCTGGAGTTCGATTACGCGGTTCTGTCGCGTAACAACCCGACCGTCCGCGACAACATCGTCGAGTTGCGCACCGAGGTCAGCGAGACGATCGCCGGACTGCTGGATCAGGTGCTCGGCGATCTGCTGTCGCGTGCCGCCGAACAGATCGGGGCGGACATCCCCACCTCGCGAGAGCTCGCAGACCTCGTCCTGAGCACCGGGATCGGACTGGGCGTCCGGCGGGCCGTCGACCCGACGGTCTCGGTCGAACCCGCGATCGACATCCTCACGTCGGCTGCCACGCTGGTGGCCGCGATGCGGTGAGTGCCTCCGACATCGGATCGGGCGAGGACAGGGCCGCCGTGGGAATCCCAGGGTTGCGCTCCCCCACCAGGACTCGAACCTGGAATGCCTGAACCAAAATCAGAAGTGTTGCCGATTACACCATGGGGGAATACTGCGCAGACGATTGTGCCACAGGCACCCTGCGCAGGACGTGCCACCTTCCCGCTCACCATCCCCGTTCCCGCTCCTCCGCCTGGATGAGCGAGAACGAGAAGGGTGAACGGGAGCGATCTAGTCCTTCGGGCCGCCGGCGACGTAGACGACCTGACCGGACACGAATCCGGCACCCTCGCTGACGAAGAACGACGCGGTGTGGGCGATGTCCTCGGGGACGCCGGTGCGGTTGACCGGGATCTGCGAGGCGGCAGCCTTCTTGAAATCCTCGAAGGGCACGCCGACGCGTTCGGCGGTGGCCGCGGTCATCTCGGTCTCGATGAAGCCCGGGGCGATCGCGTTGGCGGTGACGCCGAACTTGCCGAGCTCGATGGCGAGCGTCTTGGTGAAGCCCTGCATCCCGGCCTTGGCGGCGGAGTAGTTGGCCTGGCCGCGATTGCCCAGCGCCGACGTGCTCGACAGGTTGACGACGCGTCCCCACCCGGCGTCGACCATGTGCTTCTGAGCGGCCTTGGTGACGTTGAACGCACCACGGAGGTGGACGGCCAGGACGGTGTCCCAGTCGTCGACGGACATCTTGAACAGCAGGTTGTCGCGCAGCACGCCGGCGTTGTTGACGACGACGGTCGGCGGGCCGAGCTCGTCGACGACCTTGGCGACGGCCGCGGTCACCGAGGCCTCGTCCGCGACGTCGGCGCCGACCGCGATGGCCTTCCCGCCGTCGGCGGTGATCGCGGCGACGGTGTCCGCGCAGTTGTCGGCGTTGAGGTCGAGGACGGCGACGGCGAGGCCGTCGGCGGCCAGCCGCTTGGCGACAGCGGCGCCGATGCCCCGCGCCGAGCCGGTGACGATGGCGACTTTCTGACTGCTCATGGATGTACCTCCGTTGGTCGGTGCAGAAGCTCTGCTGGCTTTACTGTTTCTATCAGCGCCGATCATCTGCTCGGTACACCGGCGGCGGGTGTGCGCATCGGACACCATCCGACTGCGTACTATCGGGCCACATGACGGAGACGTCCAAGCCCGCCATCGCGGTGATGGTCCTCGCGGCCGGCGCCGGTACGCGGATGAAGTCGAAGACCCCGAAAATCCTGCACAGCCTGGCCGGACGCCCGCTGGTGGGCCATGCCCTGCACGGTGCGGCCGGCCTCGATCCCGATCATCTCGTCGCCGTCGTCGGCCACGAACGCGAGCAGGTCGGTGCCGCGATCAGCGTGATCGCCGAACAGCTGGGCCGCGGGGTCACCATCGCCGTGCAGGAGTCCCCGCTCGGTACCGGCGACGCGGCGCGCGCGGGTCTCGATACGCTGCCCGCGGATTTCGCCGGGACCGTCGTCATCACCGCCGCCGACGTACCGCTGCTCGACGCCCCGACGCTCGAGGCTCTGGTGGCCACCCACACCGCGGGCTCCAGGGCTGCGGTCACGCTGACGAGCTTCCTCGCCGACGACCCGACCGGCTACGGACGCATCATCCGGACCAACGACTCCCTGGTGCAGGCCATCGTCGAGCACAAGGACGCGACCGACGAGCAACGTGCGATCACCGAGGTCAACGCCGGGATATACGCCTTCGACGTCACCACCCTGCGCCGGGCGCTGACCCGACTGTCCACCGACAACGCGCAGGGCGAGCACTATCTCACCGACGTGATCGAGATCGCCCGCGCGGATGGCGACGCGGTACGCGCCTTCACCGTCGACGACCCGATCCTCGTTGCCGGCTGCAACGACCGCGCCCAGCTCTCCGACCTCGGGGCGGAGATGAACCGTCGAATCGTGCGTCGCCACCAACTCGACGGCGTCACCGTCACCGACCCCGCTTCCACGTGGATCGACGTCGACGTCACGATCGGCATCGACGTCCGAGTCGAACCGGGGACGCAGCTGCAGGGCCGCACCGTGATCGCCGACGACGCGGTCGTCGGCCCGGACACCACACTGCGTGACGTCGTCATCGGCGAGGGCGCATCGGTGATCCGGACGCACGGCAGCGAGTCGGAGATCGGCGCCGGCGCCACGGTCGGGCCGTTCGCCTATCTCCGTCCCGGCACCCGACTCGGCACCCGCGGCAAGATCGGCACCTTCGTCGAGACGAAGAAGGCCGACATCGGTGCGGGCAGCAAGGTGCCCCACCTGACCTATGTCGGAGACGCGACGATCGGCGAGCACAGCAACATCGGTGCGTCGAGCGTGTTCGTCAATTACGACGGCGTGGCGAAGCACCAAACGGTGATCGGGTCACATTGCCGTACCGGGTCTGACAACATGTTTGTCGCCCCCGTGCAGGTCGGCGACGGCGCCTACACGGGAGCAGGTACGGTTTTGCGGGAAGATGTGCCGCCCGGCGCCCTTGCGGTGTCGGCCGGACAACAACGGAATATCGAGAATTGGGTGGTGCGCAAGCGCCCGGACACCGAGGCCGCTCGCGCGGCCCTCGATGCCCAACACACGGACCGCCCGGCAGACAGCCAGCCCGGCGACTGATTCGCACACATATCGAGCAGAAGAGTTTTCATGACCTGGACCACGGACAACCAGAAGAACCTGATGCTGTTCTCTGGCCGCGCCCATCCCGACCTCGCACAAGCGGTCGCCGACGAGCTCGGTATCAAGGTGACGCCGCAGACGGCGCGCGACTTCGCCAACGGTGAGATCTTCGTACGCTTCGAGGAGTCGGTCCGTGGATCCGACGCCTTCGTGCTGCAGAGCTGCCCGTACCCGATGAATCAGTGGGTGATGGAGTCGCTGATCATGATCGACGCGCTCAAGCGTGGATCGGCCAAGCGCATCAGCGTGATCCTCCCCTTCTACCCGTACGCCCGTCAGGACAAGAAACACCGTGGGCGTGAACCGATCTCGGCCCGCCTGATCGCCGACCTGATGAAGACCGCCGGCGCCGACCGCATCATCACCGTCGATCTGCACACCGACCAGATCCAGGGTTTCTTCGACGGTCCCGTCGACCACATGCATGCGCAGGGCCAGCTCGCCGACTACGTCCGGTCCAACTACGGCACCGACAACGTCACCGTCGTCTCGCCCGACTCGGGTCGTGTGCGCGTCGCGGAGAAATGGGCGGACGCGTTGAACGGTGCGCCGCTGGCGTTCATCCACAAGACACGCGACCCGCTGGTGCCCAACCAGGTCAAGTCCAACCGGGTGGTCGGCGACGTCGACGGACGCACCTGCGTGCTGATCGACGACATGATCGACACCGGCGGCACGATCGCCGGAGCGGTCAAGGTCCTCAAGGACGCCGGTGCCGGTGATGTCGTCATCGCGACGACGCACGGCGTGTTCTCCGATCCGGCCGCTGAGCGGCTGGCGAACTGCGGGGCGAAAGAGGTCATCGCGACCGACACCCTGCCGATCCCCGAGGACAAGCGCTTCGAGAACCTCACCGTGCTGTCCATCGCGCCGCTGCTCGCGCAGACGATCCGCGAGGTCTTCGAGAACGGCTCGGTGACGAGCCTGTTCGACGGGAGCGCGTAGCGTCTCGACTTTCGGTGAACGGACCCCGCGACTATGAGTCGCCGGGGTCCGTTCTTCGTTGTGACCGACGTCAGTCGTCCGACTGTGGATGGGCCCGCCGCTGCCGCACCCGCCGCCACATGATCGCGCCGGGCACCGCCACCAGGGCGGCGATCGCCACGAACACCCCGACCACGATCGGCCGTGGCTCGCGGTCGTCAGAGTCGGCGTACGGCTCGATTGCCGGTCCCGCATAGAGCGCGGCGTCGCCCAGACTCAGGTTCGTCGTGTTGTCACAGAGCGAGGCGCCCCACTCCCCCTCCGATGGCGCCGACCCGCCTGCCGACCCGCCGAGGACGAGCAGCCGCTCCTCGCCCACCTCGAGTGGGACACCGCAGGCGGCCGAACTCGACGAGGTCACCACCGTGATCGTCTGCGGGACACGCTGCTTGTAGCTCTGCCGGACATCGACGCGATACCGCCGCGCCGTGCCGTCCTCGGAGACCGAGACCGGCGTCCCGAACACCAGGGCCGATGAGTCCTTGACCACCGTGGCGGGCTCCCGGGGGACGCACGTGCATGCGCATGCGCTACCCGGCGACATCATCAGCGCGACGACGACGACCGCGACAACGACCGCCGCCCGGCTCAGAATCCCGTGCGTCCGACCGGTCCTCATCGCGCCCATGACGACACGGTAGTCCGACATTCCGGGCCGGGCCCACCACCACACGCACCGGGTAGTGTGTCGTGCGTGGACGCGACGATCTATCACAATCCGAAGTGCTCGACCTCGCGCAAGGCCCTCGAGAAGCTGCGCGACGCCGGGATCGAACCGACCGTCGTGAAGTACCTCGATCAGCCCTTCACACGCGAGCAACTCACCACTCTGATCAGCGACGCGGGATTGACCGTCCGCGAGGCCGTGCGCAAGCGGGAATCCCTCTACAAAGAGCTCGACCTAGCATCGCTGCCCGAGGACAAGGTGCTGACCGAGATGGTGCAACACCCCATCCTCGTCGAGCGTCCATTCGTGGTGACCGACAAGGGAACCCGTCTCGCGCGGCCGGTGGACCGGCTCGACGAGATCCTCTGAGACACCCCCTCGGACCCGATCCGGCACGACCTTTCGGACATTCTTCGCGATGGCGACAAGCCGCGTCGCCCCCCAGGTTAGTTCCGTGTTACAACGGAATTGCCGATTCATTTAGCATCGCTAATCACTAGAAGTGGGGGCGTTCTATGTGCGGAATTACCGGGTGGGTGGGTTTCACCAGCGAGATATCAAGCAAGAAGCGCATTCTCGAAGAGATGACCGCGACGATGAGCGATCGCGGACCGGATGATGTCGGAACCTACGTCGATGATCATGTGGGACTGGGACATCGCCGGCTGGCGATCATCGACCTGCCGCTGGGTCACCAACCGATGGTGACCCCGACCGGCAGCGGGGACCTGGCCATCGTCTACAGCGGCGAGACGTACAACTTTCGTGAGCTGCGTACCGAACTGATCGCGGCGGGCCACGAGTTCCACACCGACAGCGACACCGAAGTCGTACTACGCGGTTATCTCGAGTGGGGAACCGCCGTGGTGGACCGACTCAACGGCATGTACGCGTTCGCGATCTGGGACGGTCGCACCGAAGAGCTCGTCATGGTGCGGGACCGCTTGGGCATCAAGCCCTTCTACTTCTCCGAGACGTCCGACGGTGTCGTGTTCGGCTCGGAGCCGAAAGCGATCCTCGCCAATCCCCGGGTCCCACACACCGTGGACGCCGACGGCTTCCGCGAGTTGTTTGCGGTCACCAAGGCACCGGGATGGTCGATGTGGAAACACATCCGGGAGGTCGAGCCGGGCACCGTGGTCACCGTCTCGCGAGACGGCTGCGCGACCCGCACCTACTGGTCGCTGCCCGCTCATCCACACCGCGACGGTCTCGACGACACCGTAGGGCACGTACGTGACCTGATGACCGACATCGTCGACCGGCAACTCGTCGCCGACGTACCTCGGTGCGTCCTGCTGTCCGGCGGACTGGACTCGAGCGCGCTCACCGGACTGGCCGCTGCGCGTCTCGGCGCCGAAGGCCAACGCGTGCACAGCTATTCGGTCGACTTCGTCGATCAGGAGGACAACTTCCGGCCGGATGAGATGCGCGACACCCCGGACTCGCCCTTCGTGCGTGACGTGGCGTCCCACGTCGGCTCGATGCACCGCGACGTCGTCCTCAACCCCGCCGACCTCACCGACCCCGACGTACGTCGGGCAGTCATCGGCGCCCGCGACATCCCGGCGGGCCTGGGCGACATGGACTCGTCGCTCTACCTGCTCTTCACGGCCATCCACGCCGAGTCGACGGTGGCGCTGTCCGGTGAGTCCGCCGACGAGGTGTTCGGCGGGTACCGATGGTTCTTCGACGACGAGGCCCGCGGGGCAGACACCTTCCCGTGGCTCGCGTTCGGAAGCGCCCTGACCCGGTCCCGCTATTCGATGCTCACGCCGGAGATGCAGCGCGTCCTCGACATCGACACCTACATCGCCGATCAGTACCGGACCGCGCTCGCCTCGATCCCGGAGGTCGACGGTGAGTCGGCAGACGAACGGCGCATGCGGGTGATCTGCCACCTCCACCTGACCCGCTTCGTACGGATGCTGCTCGATCGCAAGGACCGCGCATCGATGGCGGCGGGTCTCGAGGTGCGTGTGCCGTTCTGCGATCACCGTCTGGTCGAGTACGTCTACAACACCCCGTGGGCCTTCAAGACGTTCGACGGCCGGGAGAAGAGCCTGCTGCGTCACGCGACGAAACACGTGTTGCCGCAGTCGGTGGTCGACCGCACGAAGTCGCCGTATCCGTCGACACAGGACGTCAAGTACACCGAGACGCTGCAGCATCAGCTCAGCGACATCGCCGCCGAATCCGGGCATCAGGTCTTCGATCTCGTCGACCGCCGGACCGTCAAGGACATGGTGTCAGCCGACGCGCATGCCATCGCTCCCGACGTGCGGACACAGATGGATCGTGTGCTCGATCTGTATCACTGGATCGAGATGTACTCGCCGGAACTCGAGGTTGCCTGACGCGCAGCGTCGTACGCCTCTCCCCAGGGGTCATCGTCGGGCGCCGAGAGCGTCAGGCGGTGACCCCGTCCGACGGCATCCGTCGCTGCACTGCCGGGATCACCGCACCGACGACGGCCCGAAGCAGGCCCTTCGTCATGTCGAGGTAGTCGAAGTAGTCCCGCCACACCGTGATCCGGCCATCGCCGATCTCGAAACGCCCGCACACCCAGAACCGGATGGCGACGCGGCCGAACCGGAGCTCGTCGATCCGCTCGGTGAGGACGACCGGGCCGTCGGCCGAGACGTTGATCATCCGGTAGTCGAAGCCGGCCCACGAGGCCTTCTCGACCTGCCGGAAGATGCCCGCGACCTTCTTCTTCCCGTGCACGGTCGGCATCGAGACGTTCGTGTATGCGATGTCGTCGTCGACGTTCGCGAGGGCTGCGGCCACATCGTCACGGGCCAGGGCGTCGAGGAACGCGGTCACGATCTCGATCGGTGTCTGCGAGGTCATGCGGTTCAGTATGCCTGCGACGGGCGGTCACGCCGAACCCGAATCAACGCATCGCGCTGCGCTGCCCTGCGCGGGTCCGCGCCACCGTGGCCTGCGGTGATGTGACACCGGCCCCGACCGTCGGCTATTCTTGTCACCGTTGTCTCGGCGAGGGTGAGTGATCACCGTTATCGGCGCGACCATCGCGGATCTCCTCCCCGGGCCTTCGACGCCCGCACAGGCTGGTTCTCGGTCGTTGCCGTTCGTCGCGACCCCCGAAGACCACCGCGGTTCGTCGAAAGAACCGCACAACGAGGAGAAGCACCATGGCCACCCAGACCAGCAAGCTGACCGTCAGCACCCGCTCCGAGAAGGGCAAGGGCGCCGCGCGTCGCGCCCGTCGCGCCGGCAACGTCCCCGCCGTCCTCTACGGCCACGGCACCGACCCGCAGCACCTGAGCCTGCCGGCCCTCGAACTGGCCGCCATCCTGCGTAACAACGGCACCAACGCGATCATCGACCTGGACATCGAGGGTGCGAGCCAGCTCGCGCTGACCAAGCAGGTCGACGTCCACCCGATCCGCAATTACATCGAGCACGTCGACCTCCTGGTCATCCGCCGCGGCGAGAAGGTCACCGTCGACGTCACCATCGTCGTCGAGGGCGACGCCGCGCCGGGCACCCTGGTCGTGCAGGACGCCAGCGTCGTCGAGATCGAGGCCGACGCCCTCTCGATCCCCGAGCAGATCACCGTCAACGTCGAGGGTATCGAGGCCGGCAACGCCGTGCACGGCTCCGACCTGGACCTGCCGGAGGGTGTCACCCTGATCAGCGACCCCGAGGTCCTGATCGTCGCGGTCAACGAGGCCCCGACCACCTCCGAGCTCGAGGAAGAGGCCGAAGAGGCCGGCGCCGAGACCCCCGGCTCCGACGAGGAGGAGCAGGCTCCCGCGGACGAGTCCGCAGAGTAACCCACTGCTCACCACTGATCAGTGAAATTGATTGTCGGACTGGGTAACCCCGGTCCGAAGTACGAGAAGACGAGGCACAACATCGGCGCGATGGTCGCCGATGGCCTCGTCGCCTCGGTCGGCGAGCGGTGGAAGCTGCACAAGAAGTCGGGTGCCGAGGTCGCCCCGATCACCCTCGCCGGCCGGCAGGCACTCATCGCGAAGCCGCGCAATTTCATGAACGAATGCGGCCGCCAGATCGGGCCGCTGGCGAAGTTCTACAACGTCGCCCCCGACGACCTGATCGTGCTCCACGACGAGCTCGACATCGACTTCGGGCTCGTGCGGCTCAAACAAGGTGGCGGCGAGGGCGGTCACAACGGTCTGCGCTCGATCAGCCAGGCCATCGGGTCGCGTGACTATCTCCGCGTCCGGCTCGGCATCGGCCGCCCGCCGGGCCGACAGGATCCGGCCGACTTCGTGCTGAAGCCGTTCGGGTCGGCGGCGCGCGCCGACGTCGAACTGCTGATCGGCAACGGTGTCGATGCGACCGAGCTGCTCGTGGCCCAAGGCCTCGAGTCCGCGCAGAATCTCGTCCACGCCTGGTGACCTGAGCCGGCGGTCCACCCGCGTCGATCACTGCGCACCCGTGCGCGTGATGCGACGATCGAACGGTGTCGGATGCAGCCCTGAGTCTCGTCATCCTCGGCGTGACCGTTGCGCTGTTCATCGTCAACCGACTGCCCGTCGGGGTCGTCGCGATCGGCTCGGCCCTGGCCCTGTACTTCTGCGGACTCGTCAGCGTCGACGACATGACCAGTGGTCTCGGCGCAACCGTCATCGTGTTCATCGCCGCCCTGTTCGTCGTCAGCGAGGGACTCGAGGCGTCCGGGATCACCACCTGGGTCGGGCACACCATGACCCGCATCGCGGGGGACGCACCGACGCGGGTCATCACGGTCGTCATGATCCTCGCCGCGCTGCTGGCCGCACTCATCACCGTCAACGGAGCCGCCGCGGCGCTCGTACCGGTGACCGTTGCCCTCGCCCGTCACGCCGACATGCTGCCGTCGCGCGTGCTGATCCCGCTCGCGTACGGATGCAGCGCCGGATCGCTGCTGACGCTGTCGGGCAGCCCGGTCAACGTGATCATCGACGAGGCGATGGTCGACCGGTCCGGCGACGGATTCGGGTACTTCGAGTTCGGTGTCGTCGGCGTCCCGCTCGTCGTGGTGACCGTCGCGATCACCACGCTGACCGGCCGTCGTGCGCTTCCGCGACGCGAATCGACCACTCTCCCGGACGATTTCAGCGACTACGTCGGGACGGTGACAGATCACTACGGGCTCGGTGACCGGCTCTTCCGGCTCCATGTGGACACCGGTTCGGCCGTCGTCGGGGCTGTCCTCACCGACATCGAGGTCGGTGACGGTGTCGTCGCCGTCGCCGCACAGCGCGAGGCCACCGCCGCCGTCCTCGACCCCGGCCAACCACTCGAGGACGGTGACGTGATCGTGGTGTCCGGGCCCGGGACGGCCGTCACCGAGGCCGCCCGCCGGCTCGGCCTCACCGTCGAGGACATTGCGGGACGACACCCACGCTCGGGCAGACTGATCGACCGCGACACCGGCCTGTCCGAGGTGGTCATCCCGCCACGGTCCGAGTGGATCGGCGACCGAGCGGTGGCCGGCATGGTCCGCGCCGACGACGGCCTGCTCGTGTTGTCGATCCGCCGCCGCAGCCGTGACGTCGGACCGCGGGCCGTCGAGCTCGGCGAAGGCGACACCCTCCTCGTGCACGGCCCGTGGCGCGCGATCGACGCGTTGGCCGCCGACCGCCGGGTGCTGGTGGTCGCATCGTCGGAAGCCCTGCGGCGCCAGACCGTACCGCTGGGCCGCAGCGCCCCACGCGCGGCCGCGATCCTGGTGGCGATGATCGTCCTGCTCGCGACCGGCGTGGTGCCCGCCGTCGTCGCGGCGCTGCTCGCGGCACTGGCGATGATCCTCACCGGGGTCATCACCACCGATCATGCGTACCGCGCTATCGCGTGGCCCACGCTCGTGCTGATCGCGGCGCTGATCCCGATGTCGACGGCGATCGCCGACAGCGGCGGCGCCGAGCTGGTGGCACGCCCGATCGTCGACCTGGTGGCCGATCACAGCCCGTACGTCCTGCTCATCATGCTGTTCCTGCTGACCGCGGCCCTCGGCCAGTTCATCTCCAACGCCGCGACGGTGCTCATCGTCATCCCGATCGCGCTCGCCGCGGCGGCGGACGTCGGCGTCGACGCCCGGCCCGTGCTGATGCTGGTGTGCGTCGCGGGTGCGGCCTCCTTGCTGACGCCGATCGCCACGCCGGCGAACATGATCGTGATGACACCGGGTGGCTACCGGTTCGGCGACTACTGGCGGCTCGGTGTGCCGATCATGGCCGGGTGGCTGGTGGTCGCGCTGCTGGTGATCCCGGCGGTCTGGCCCCTCTCCGGGTGAGCGGCGCGGCCGGCGACGCTCTCCGGCGTGCGCGGGACCGCCGACGGGATCCGCCGGCGAAAGCCCAGGTGAACGCGACATGGACGAAACGGGACCAAAGCCTGCCTCGGGCCGATGCGGCGACGCCTACAATCACACTCGCCCACGATTTCATCGATGAACGGAGACAACGGTGGCGATTGCTGCGCGGAGCGGACATCGATGCGTCGCGATGCTCGGGATCGGCGCCTACCGACCCACACGCCTCGTCAGCAACGACGAGGTGTGCGAGGTCCTCGACTCGTCGGACGAATGGATCTTCGAGCGCAGCGGCATCCGCAACCGTCGGTGGATCAGCGGCGACGAGACCGCACGATCGATGGCCGCCGAGGCCGCCGGACGGGCCATCCGCAACTCGGGCGTACCGAAGGACAAGATCGGCGCGCTGATCTTGGCCACGAACAGCTGGAAGACCAAGATCCCGCACGGCGGTCCCATCATCGCGTTCGACATCGGCCTCAACGGGATTCCCGCCTATGACGTCGCCGCCGGCTGCGGTGGCTTCGGCTACGGACTCGGCATCGCCGCGGACACCGTCCGCGCCGGGTCGGCCGAGTACGTGCTCGTCGTCGGCGTCGAGACGATGTCGGTGGTGATGGAGCCGACCGATCGCAACACCGCCTTCATCTTCGGCGACGGGGCCGGCGCCGTGGTCGTCGGACCGAGCGAAGAGAACGGCATCTCCCCGACCGTCTGGGGCAGCGACGGTGAGAACGCCGAGGCGATCGGCCAGAACTACGACATCCCCGAGTACATGGACCGCGCCCAGGAGTGGCAGCACAAGGATCCCGAGAGCGAACCGGTCGGTCGGATGGTCGTGACCATGCAGGGCTCACGCGTGTTCCGGTGGGCGGCCATCACCCTGCCGAAGGCACTGACGACCGTGCTGGAGACCTCGGGCGTCAGCATCGACGACATCGAGGTGTTCGTCCCGCATCAGGCCAACGCCCGGATCAACGAACTCATGAAGAAGAACCTCGGCCTCGCCGACGACGTCCCGATGGCCAACGACATCGAGAACACCGGCAACACGTCGGCGGCCTCGATCCCGTTGGCCATGGAGGAGATGCTCGCCAGCGGAAAGGCCAAGGGCGGTCAGACCGCGTTGCTGCTCGGGTTCGGCGCCGGCCTCAGCTATGCGGGTGCGGTCGTCACGCTGCCACCGGCGCCGAAGGAGTCGAGCCTCGAGGGGTGATTCGTCCCCGCGCCCTTCGAGACGCTCGCGAGTTCGCTCCTCGGGGATCGACGGACCTAGGCGTTTTCCTTGCGGAAGACCGCAGTGCCCCACCAGGTTCCGAGCGCACCCAGGATGAGCGCGGTGATCAGGCCCCACGCGACCGATGAGGTGAGGATGTCACCGGCGAAGCTGTCGCGGACGCCGTCGACGATCCAGCGGAACGGCATGAAGTCACTCAGCCGCTGAAGCCACGTCGGGCCCAGCGTCATCGGCAGGAGGATGCCCGACAGCAGCAGCACCGGCATCATCACCATGTTGATCACGGGCGCCATGACGTCCTCGCTCTTCGTGGTGAGCGCCAGCGCGTTCGACGCAGCGGCGCAGGCACCGCCGACGATGAGCGTGATCAGGATGCCGACCACGATCCCCACGAACGACCCGCGCATCCCCATGATCAGGCCGAGTACGACGAGGATCACCGCCTGGACGAACAGTTGGAGGACATCGCGCCACAGGCGACCGGTGAGCAGGGCGGTGCGGCTGGCCGGGGTGACGCGCTCGGCCTCGATCACACCTTCACGCCATTCCCCGATCAGGCTGAAACCGGCGAAGAAGGCGCCGAAGATGCCGAGCTGCACCAGGAGTCCGGGCACCAGGAACGTGTAGGCGTTGTCGGCGCCGCCGGGGAACTGCGCGACCAGTGGTTTGAGCAGGGGACCGAACAACAGGAGGTAGAGCACCGGCTGCATGACGCCGATGAGCACCCACGCGGGATTGCGGAGATTCATCCGGATCTGACGCCGGAACACGATGTGACTCTCTCGGAGGAATGTCATGACTGCGAAACTCCTTGGGCGGGAATACCTTCGGCAACGTTCTGCTCGTCGGCAGGATTTTCGTCCTGCGCGTCACGCAGCGAACGGCCGGTGAGGGTGAGGAAGACGTCGTCGAGGGTGGGACGGATGACCTCGATGGAATCCAATGACACACCGGAGGAGTCGAGATCGCGCAGCAGTCCCGGCACCTCGCGGCCGGCACGACGGACACGGCCGCGCACGTGCCGTCCGTCCGTGTCGACCTCGGTGCCGATCGACTCGAGCTTGCGCGCGGTGACCGACACGTGTACGTCGTCGGCGACCTCGAGCGCCACGAGATCACCGGACACCTGGGCCTTCAGATTGTCGGCCGTGTCCGCGGCGACGATCTTGCCGTTGTCGATGATGATGATCCGATCGGAGAGCTCGTCGGCCTCGTCGAGATAGTGGGTGGTCAGGAACACGGTCGCACCCTGCTGCGTCCGCAACCGCCGAATGTGTTCCCAGAGATTCGCCCGCGCCTGCGGATCCAGGCCGGTGGTCGGCTCGTCGAGGAAGACCAGGGTCGGGTCGTGCACGAGGCCCATGACGATGTCGAGCCGGCGCTTCTGGCCGCCGGACATGTTCTTCGGCATCCGTTCCCACAGCCCGTCGAGCTGCAACTGGGTGAACAGCTCCTTGCCCCGCTTGGTCGCCTGGGCGCGCGACATACCGTAGAGCATGCCGTGGTCGACGACCTCGTCCCCGGCCTGCGCCTGACTGAATGTGCCACCCGCCTGGGAGACATATCCGATGCTGCGGCGCACCATCACGGCGTCCTTGACGACGTCGTAGCCGTTGACGGTCGCGGTGCCGGCCGTCGGGCGCAGCAACGTCGTCAGCATCCGCAGGGTCGTGGTCTTGCCGGCGCCGTTGGGCCCCAGGAAGCCGACGACCTCCCCCTCGGAGATGTCGAGAGCGACGCCGTCGACGGCGCGGACCTCCTTCTTCTGTTTCCCCCGGCCGGTGTGGAATGTCTGTACCAGCCCACGTGCGTGGATCATGAGTCTCCTCTCTCCATCCGTGTCGTCGCGGCGGACACCGCCTGACACTATTCAAGTTTGAATATCTGCATGAGTTTTCCAGTGGATACATCAGAAGTCAACGACGAAATCCGACGCCACCACGGTGAGACTGACTCGCCTCTCCCTGAGGATTCATCGAATTGAGGTCGACCAGTGTCCTGGTGAGCACGCCATCGGCGAACTACCGTCGTCAGTCATGGCCTCGAACACCACACGACTGCTCCTGTTGGGCACGGTCGCGCTGTTCGAGCCGGTCAACGGCTACCAGATCCGCCGCGAACTGATGTCCTGGCAGGTCGATCGGTGGGCCAACGTCAATCCGGGGTCGATCTATCACGGGCTGGGTTCGCTGGTGTCCTCCGGCCTCGCGGTTCGGCACGACCTGGCGGACGGCGCACGGGATGTCGCGGTGTACGAGTTGACCGACGACGGCCACACCGAGTTCCGGCGCCTCCTCACCGACGCGATCGTCACGGTCAATGTGTTCGACCGGCGCGATTTCCACGCGGCTTTCGGTCTGCTCCCGCTGCTCGAGCCGGAGGCGGCGATCGAGCTGCTCGATCGGCGCCACGCCGCCCTGGCCGCAGCGGTGACCGAGGTCCCCGTCGACACCGACCCGGCCGACCACCCGCACGTCCCACCCCACGCGATCCGCGGGATGGCACTGTGGGGCGCCGAGGCGCGCGCCGAACTGGGATGGTTGGCGGACGTCGTCGACGATCTGCGGTCGGGCCGACTCGACATCACGTCGAACGGGTGGACGCCGCCGGCCGACGATCCCGGACATCAGATGACCGCCGACCGCGAGCGCTATCGCGCGATGATCGCGCTGCGGCAGGGCCGGCAGGAGGCTACTTCCCAGTAAGCCGTCGATGTGAGACGGTCTATGGCGGGTCGCATAGTGAAAGGGACACTCATGGCTGTGATTGCGGATTCTGCCGGGATCAACAACATCGGCATGCTCAGCATCGGTGCGTACCGACCGGAGCGGGTCGTCACCAACGAGGAGATCTGCGAGAACATCGACTCGTCGGATGAGTGGATCTACACGCGGACCGGCATCAAGACCAGGAGATTCGCCCGCCGCGACGAGGACGTCACCCAGATGGCCGTCGCCGCCGGACGCAAGGCGATCGCCAACGCCCTTCTCTCGGGCACCGACATCGACGCCGTCATCTTGGCGACCAACACCCATCTGCTGCTGACTCCCGCCGGCGCGACCAAGGTCGCCACCGAACTGGGCGCCAACGGCGTCCCCGCGTTCGACGTCACCGTCGGTTGCGCGGGCTTCGGCTACGGCATGGCACTCGCATCGGACATGGTCCGCGGCGGCAGCGCGACCCACGTGCTGGTCATCGGCGCCGAACAGCTGTCGGTCGCGCTCGACATGACCGACCGCACCAACTGCTTCATCTTCGGCGACGGCGCCGGCGCGGTCGTCGTCGGACCGACGGAGGATCAGCAACTCGGCCCGGTCATCTGGGGCAGTGACGGCTCGCAGTTCAACGCCATCCGGCAGGACATCGACTGGGTCACCTTCCTCGACGGCGACCGCGTCCATCGCCCGTATCTGCGTCTCGAGGGGACCGCGGTGTTCCGTTGGGCCGCGTTCGAGATGGGCAAGGTCGCGCAGCGCGCGCTCGACGCCGCGAAGATCGGTGCCGAGGACCTCGACGTCTTCGTGCCGCACCAGGCCAACACCCGTATCAACGACCTGCTCGCCAAGAACCTGAAGCTCCGCGAAGGTGTGCCCGTCGCGAACGACATCGAGCACACCGGCAACACGTCGGCCGCCTCCATCCCGCTGGCCATGGAGGACCTGCTGTCGACGGGAACGGCGAAGCCGGGCGACACCGCCCTCCTCCTCGGTTACGGCGCGGGCCTCAGCTACGCGTCGCAGGTCGTCACGATGCCGCCGCTTCCGTTCGAGTAGAGGGTCGTTCTGAGTCGAGGTTGAAGGCTGTGCCGGTTGCCGGTGCAGCCTTCAACCTATGACCGCGCGGACCTGAGCCACCACATGATCACCACGGGTGGTGAGGTCGTCCCATGTGAAGTTGAGAACGATCCATCCAGCAGCAATCCATGCATTCCTCTTGGTGCGGTCGCGTTGGAACGTCTTCGCATCGCGGTGGTACGAGAAACCGTCGATCTCGACGATGACCTTCTCCGCGTCGAACACGAAGTCCGCAAGGTGATCGCACACAGTCTCGTTCGCGACCCATCCCGCGATGTCGGCACCACGGAACAACGCGACCGTCCGACGTTCGGCTTCAGAACGCGCCCCGGATTCCAGGGCGGACAAGCGAGTCGCCATGGCCACCGCACCGGGTCGTCGGGGATATCTCTCGTGTGCCGCGACCAGCTCCTGCAAGGTGACCCGCTTCTTCAGCAGCGCATCGTCGAGGACCTTCGGCCCGATCTCGTGCGCCGCCTCGAGCACGGTGAGTGGGACACCAGTCACCCGGAGGCCGGCCACCTCGGAGATGTCCTGGGCATCCAGCACGCGATGAATGACCCGGGTGCCTCCTGCCGTCCTGGGGTGTCGCCCCCACGTGTCCGTCACCACCGAGATCGTCGGTGGGAACGCGTCGACGAGCTCCTGCCACCATGCGCCTGCGCCACCGGCCAGGGTGGCTTCCGGGCTCACCGTGAGGGTGGAGATCCGAACGCGACCACGTAGCGTTCGCAGGTGGTTCGCAGCGAGAAACACTCCGACCGCCAGACGGATCCATGCGCCAGATGTCACCCGACGCTGGATACCGGAACGACTCATCCCGCAGGCGAGCGCTTGCGCGGTCGTGATCACGCCATCGTGAGACGCGAGGAAATCGTCGACCAACTGTCTGACCTTCACATCGATTCGACGCGGTGGCGCAGTCTTCGGTTCCACCTCGACCAACTGTTGAATCCTGTGCCGAAAACCGGCACAGGATTCAACCTCCGCACGGTTTTGCCCAGTACACGGGCCGACCGGTAGCCTCGTCGGGTGAGTTCTGATGCTGCCACCGTGGGTCGTGAGGTGAAGCGGCGTCGCACCTTCGCCATCATCAGCCACCCGGACGCCGGTAAGTCGACCATGACCGAGGCGCTGGCCCTGCACGCCCGGATGATCAGCGAGGCGGGCGCCATCCACGGGAAGGCCGGACGCAAGTCGACGGTGTCGGACTGGATGGAGATGGAGAAGGCGCGCGGGATCTCGGTGAGTTCGACCGCCCTGCAGTTCAACTACACCAGCGAGCACGACGGCCCCGACGACGCACCGCACGTCATCAACCTCGTCGACACCCCCGGCCACGCCGACTTCTCCGAGGACACCTATCGCGTCCTGACCGCGGTCGACGCGGCGGTGATGCTGATCGACGCCGCGAAGGGCCTCGAGCCGCAGACCCTCAAGCTGTTCCAGGTGTGCCGACACCGGGGCATCCCCGTCATCACGGTCATCAACAAGTGGGACCGGCCCGGCCAGACGCCGCTCGAACTCATCGACGAGATCACCGAGCGGATCGGCCTCACCCCGACCCCGCTCTATTTCCCGGTCGGCATCGCCGGTGACTTCCGCGGCCTGCTCGATCGTCGCACCGGCGAGTACGTGCACTTCACCCGCACGGCCGGCGGCGCGAAGGTGGCTCCCGAGGAGATCATGGCCGCCGACGCGGCGGCGGCCCGGGAGGGCGACGAGTGGACCACCGCGCTCGAGGAGAGCGAACTGCTCACCGAGATGGGCCAGGACCACGATCAGGAGCTGTTCCTCGCCGGCCAGACGTCACCGATGATCTTCGCATCGGCGATGCTCAACTTCGGTGTCCGCCAACTTCTCGAGACCCTCGTCGAGCTCGCGCCGGCACCCGAGGGACGCGCCGACATCGACGGCACGGTCCGCGAGGTCACCGAACCGTTCAGCGCCGTCGTGTTCAAGGTGCAGGCCGGGATGGACGCCAGTCATCGAGATCGCTTGGCCTACATGCGGATCGTGTCCGGCGAATTCGAACGCGGCATGGTCGTCACACATGCACAGACCGGAAAACCGTTCGCCACCAAGTACGCTCAGGCCGTCTTCGGCCGCGATCGTTCGACCGTGGACCTCGCCTACCCGGGAGACGTCGTCGGCCTGGTGAACGCGATGGCGCTCGCCCCCGGCGACACCCTGTTCATCGACCCGAAGGTCCAGTACCCGCCGATCCCGTCGTTCGCGCCCGAACACTTCTCGGCGTTGCGGGTCAATACGGCCGACAAGTACAAGCAGTTCCGCAAGGCGATGGACCAACTCGACAGCGAGGGTGTCGTCCAGGTGCTGCGCAACGACCTGCGCGGCGACGCATCTCCGGTGCTCGCGGCGGTCGGGCCCATGCAGTTCGAGGTCGTCACCGCACGGATGAAATCCGAGTTCGGCGTGGTCACCACCATCGAGCCGCTCGGATACTCACTGGCACGCCGCACCGACGCCGACAGCGCCGTCGAACTCGGCCGCCAGCGCGGCGTCGAGGTCTTCACGCGGACCGACGGTGCGCTGCTCGCACTGTTCAGTGACAAGTGGCGACTGCAGTACGTGGAGAAGGAACATCCCGACCTGACCCTCGAACCCCTTGTCGCAACGGCGGATTGAGAGCCAGTCCGTGCACCGATCGCTGGGTCGCGTCGTCGCACCGGCCGTCGCCCTCGTCGCTCTGACCGGGCTGGCGGCCTGCACCTCGATGGGGCCGGACACGTCGTCGTCACCGACGTCGTCGGCGGCGCCCACCGAGTCCGCGCGACTCGATGCGGCCGACTGCCGAGACGAACCGTCGCACGGACGCATCGACCGCACCGCCCACGGTCTGACCTTCCGGACGGGCGAGATGCGGGTGGCCGTCGGCAGCGGTATGAGCACCGCCCGCGACAACCCGGGCGGCATCTCCACGTCGACCTCCGCCGACGACGACTCCGCCTGCTTCGGATTCACCAAGTGGGGCAATCCCGATCCCGAGGTGCCGCCCGACAGCCTGCTGTTCGTCTTCCGCGGCCCCGGTACCGACGGCGCCCAGATCGAGTTCCTCGTCGGCGAACTCACCGGCGGGGTGCTTCCCCCGATCGGGTCGGTCCGTCCGACCGTCGGACCGCTGACCAAGCCGATCAACGCGACTGTCGGTGTCTCCGTGGCCGGTTCGTATTATCAGTCCGGCACGTGCCCGCTGAAGATCAGCTCGATGTCGAGCGGCCGGGCGTCGGGTACCTTCTCCTGCCCCACGGCGACACGGACCGACGCCAACCCACTGGCTCCCGACGACGACGTCTCCTACGACGCCGACGACTCCACCACCGAATCCACGCCGCCTGCGGGCAGGCCGTCGAGCAGCGCGACGCCGTCACCGGCGGTCATCGGCCAGCCCACCACGGTGACGCTCACCGGGTTCTTCGTGCTGACTCCCTGACGGCGTCTGCTGTGCTCGACCCGCTCAGGCCGTCGTCACGCCGACGATCCGTGCCACGACCTCCGGGTCGACATCGTCGATCGACGACGGCTCGAACGCGGGCTTGCGATCCTTGTCGACGAGGACGGCGCGGACCCCCTCGGCGAAGTCGTGGGTTGCGGTGATCTCTTCGGCCGCATGCAGTTCGCGGTCGAAGCAGTCGTCGAGCACCGATCGCGCGCCGGCCTCGAGCATCGCGGCGGTGACCCACAGGCTGGTCGGCGACGCCTTCTCGATCTGATCGACCGCGGCGGCCGCCCAGTCGTCGCCGACGGCGCCACGCAGTCCGCCGACGATGGCCGAGACATTCGTGTCGGCGAAGTACTCACCGATCTTACGTAGCGGCAGTTCGGTTCCGGGCCGGTCGCGAAAGTCGCCGAGAACCTCGACAAGCGGTGTGCCTAAACGTAACTGCTCGATGACCGACCCGATGTACGCCGAACCGACGAAATGGGTCGCCATCCCGATCTCGACGGCATCGGCGCCGCGGATTCGGGAACCGGTCAGTCCGAGCCACATACCGACGCCCTCGGGCAGTCGCGGCAGGAAGTACGTCGACCCGATGTCGGGGAAGAATCCGATCGCGGTCTCCGGCATGGCGATCAGTGCCCGTTCGGTGACGATGCGCACCTCACCGTGGACGCTGATGCCGAGACCGCCACCCATCGCAGCGCCGTCGATCACCGAGATGTACGGCTTCGGATAGTTCGCGACGAGCTGATCGAGGCGGTACTCACTCATGAAGTAGTGCCCGACGGCGCGCCGGTCCCCGGCGACGGCGTGCTCGCGGATCGCCCGGATGTCGCCGCCCGCGCAGAACGCCCGATCGCTCGCGCTCGTCACGAGCACGGTCTCGATCGAGTCGTCATCGGCCCAGTCCTCGAGGGTCCGGTGCATGTCGTCGATCATCGTCTGATCGAGCGCGTTGAGGGCTGCGGGGCGGTCGAGGACGATCTCCCCGACACCGTTGATGACCGAAGTCCGTAGGAACGACATGGGGCCACGGTAGCGGCCGGGAAAACGGGTGGCACTCCCGCCCGCGGAGGAGTTACCGTGGACGTCGGTCGGCACGGTCCGGCACCCATCGTCGTGAGGAGTGATGTCGCAGTCATGAACATCTGAGGTCGGTTCACCGCCGTTGCGCGCGTTCCTGCAGCCACGGCGACCGTTACACACCTCAGGAGTCGTCTCATGACCGTATCCGCATCCGGCACCGCCTCCACGCCAGCCATCACCCTGTCCGACGTCTCGTTCGGATGGCCCGACGGCACGGCGGTCTTCGATCACGTCTCGCTCACCGTCCCCGACGCGGTCTGTTCACTCGTCGGTGCCAACGGCGCCGGGAAGAGCACGCTGCTGCGGCTCGTCTCCGGCGATCTCTCACCGCAGACCGGCAGCGTGTCGGTCCACGGCGACGTCGGACTCGTCGTCCAACACCCGTACGAGAATCCCGACGCGACGATGGCCGACGTCCTCGGCATCGGTGCAATCCGTTCCGCGCTCCGCCGGATCGAGGCCGGATCCGTCGACGAAGAGGACTTCGCGGTCGTCGGCGATGACTGGGACGTCGAGGAACGCTCCGTCGGTCAGCTGTCGGCGCTCGGACTCCCCTCCGACGTGGACCGTCGTGTGGGGTCCCTGTCCGGTGGCGAGGCGACCCTGTCGGCGATCGTCGCGCAGCTCATCCGCCGACCCGGTGTCCTGTTGCTCGACGAGCCGACCAACAACCTCGACTCCGCGGCGCGTGCACGGCTGTTCGAGGTCATCGACCGGTTCGCGGGGACTGTCGTCGTGGTCAGTCACGACCTCGAACTGCTCGAGCGGGTCGACGCCACCCTCGAGCTGTACCGCGGCACCATCCGATTGTTCGGCGGCCCCTATTCGCGCTACCGGGAGACCGTCGACGCCGAGCAGGCAGCGGCAGAGGCGACCGTCGCCACCGCGGCCAACGACCTCCGCAAGCAGCGCCGCGAGATGGTCGATGCGCAGATCAAGCTGGATCGACGCGCGCGTACCGCGGCGACCGCGGAACGCGAGAAACGGGTGCCGAAGATCATCGCCCACCTCCGACGCGACGCGGCGCAGGTGTCGGCGGGCAAGCTGCGCAACGCCCACCGCGACGACGTCACCGCGGCATCGTCGCGTCTGGACTCGGCTCGCGACGACGTGCGTGACGACCGGACAGCCCGGATCATCATGCCCCGACCCGATCTCGCGACCCGAGCCCAGGTCATCGAGGACGACCGGCTGCGGATCGACGGACCCGAACGCGTCGCGCTGTCCGGGCGCAACGGGTCCGGGAAGACCACTCTGATCGCCGATCTCCTCCGAGCGGGCCGGGTCGTCGTGCCGTACGCGTATGTCCCACAGCGGATCACCTTCGCCGATCACACCCGTACGATCGCCGAGGCGCTGACCGACGCCCACCCCGACTCGACGGTCCAGGAGGTGCGGGCGCATCTGGCACGCTTCCTCTTCCGCGGGAACCGGGCCGATCGGGCGTTGCGTGAGCTGTCCGGCGGCGAGCGCCTTCGCGTCGCGATGGCATCCGCACTGCTCGCCGATCCGACGCCGAAATTGCTCATTCTCGACGAGCCGACCAACAACCTGGACATCGACACCACAGAGGAGCTGGTGTCGGCCGTGCGATCGTGGTCGGGTGCGCTGCTGGTGGTCTCTCATGATGCCGGCTTCCTCGATCGGATCGGCATCGAACGGACTGTCGAGATGTCGGCCGACTGACCGCGACAACACACCGTCGGCCGGGCATACTGACATCCGATGAGTGCTGCGTCCGAGATGTCGCCTGGCCCTGTCCCTGTCGTCCTCGTCCACGGGCTCCGGGTGAGCGGGGCGTCACTGCACCGTATCGCCGCCGGGATCACCGACCGCGCCGTGGCCACACCCGACCTGCCCGGACATGGTTCGCGTGCCGATGAGACGTTCACCATGGACGGCGCCGTACAGGCGGTCCTCGACGCGGCGCACGCACTCGGTGGTCCGGTGATCGTCGCGGGTATGTCGCTCGGCGGGTACGTCGCGATGGCCACGGCCGGCAGGCATCCCGACGAGGTGACCGGACTGGTCGCGATGTGTGCGACTGCGCAGCCGAGCAGTCTGCTCGCCGCGCCGTTCCAGGCGTTCGGTGCGGCGACGAGCTTTCTCCCTGCGCAGGCCGCGGCGATCAGCAAGGGACTGACCCGGCTGGCGGTGGGGACCCGGGTCGCGAGCGACATGGAGGCGGGCGGGTTGGCGCTGCACTCCATCCGCGATGTCGTCGGCGAGCTGTCACGATTCGACGCCCTGGCCGAACTGGCCCTCTACCCGGGACCGGTGGAGTTCCTCAACGGCGGTTGGGATCAGTTCCGCATCCACGAACGACGATTCGTCGCCGCCACCGATCGGACCGAGCTGCGGGTCATCCCGCGTGCCACCCACCTGTTCCCGCTCATCCAACCCGAACCCACCGCGACGCTGATCGAGGATTTCGCACGGAGGGGCGACACCTCGCGTGTCGCCTGAGCGATCGGATCGGATCGCTTTGCCCCTCGGGGAACACCGTGCTCCCCTACAATCCCTGGTGGCGTGCGGTAACGACCGCACCATGCGTGGGTGTCGTGCGAGGTGGCGGGTGATCAGGCGTGGAAATCGGAGTGCTGCAACAGCACTCCTGACGATGATGCTAACGGCGGTGACCGTGATCGGGGTGGTCGCCCCTCCGACCGCGCAGGCGGTGCCGGGTACGACGCCGGTGCGCTACACCGGCGGCCCGTACGTCGCGATGGGCGACTCCCGGGCGTCCGGCGGGTTCTTCACCCCCACACCCGATTACTTCCTCGGGTGCAAGCGGTCGGCGTTCAACTACCCGACGATCGTGGCCGCGTTGACGCTGCCCCGCCGTTTCGTCGACACCTCGTGCGCGGGCGCGCAGGCGCCCGACCTCTATGCGAACGGCCAGCACACGAATGCGGGATGGAAACCGCCGCAGGTGTATCTCGTCCCGCGGGACGCACAGCTGATCACCGTCAGCATCGGCGGCAACGACATGCGGTGGGGCGCGATCCTCGGTCAGTGCACCACCGCACCGTTCACCGATCGGTTCTGCCGGTCGAACCGTCGCCTGGCCGCCGAGGTCGGATGGCGCGTGGCGCGGATGGAGAACCGGGTCACCCCGGCCTTGCGGGCGATCCGCCGCAAGGCGCCGCACGCCCAGATCATCGTCGTCGGAATCGGCGGGTTCATGGGCACTCACGGCTGCTGGCCGATGGTCCCCATCAGCGACCCGGACGTGCGCTGGATGAACCGGGTGTTCGACCGGGCCGGCGATGCCCTCCGTCGCGCCACCGCCAAGGTCGACGGCACCTTCGTCGACGCCAACCGACTGTCCGCGGGCCATGATCCGTGCAACCTGATCACGCCCTGGTACGAGAGCGCACTGTCCAACCGGATCGCCTACCCGTACCACATCAATCAAGCCGGGGCGATCGCCGTCGCGGCGATGGTCAACGGCGTCATCCGACGCTGACCACCGTGCGCGACATCGCGGTCAGGATCGCCGGGGCGGCCGCCACGCCGCCCAGCCGATGAATACCGCCGCGACGACGAGCAGGACGATGCCCACCAAGGTGTTGGCGCCGTCGCCGGCCGACATGTCGATGGGATCGGTGGACCGCGCCGCGTCGCCGGCACCCGCCTCGGCGACGGTCGGGGCGAGACCGGCGATCAGCAGGATCACCCCGTAGATCGCCATCAGCGCACCGATGATGTTGCGGATGTCGAACAGCCGCGCGACGGTCCGATTCTTCTTGTCGTTCATCAGAGAGGCTCCTGCACTGGTCAGTGGAAGACGAGGTTGAGGATGACGACGAGCGTGAGGACCACACCCGCCAGCGGGACCGGACGGGCGATCCACGGCAGCCTGCTGTCGTCACCCAGCAGCGTCGACTTGTCGGTCATCGAGTAGACGAATCCGTTCAACTCGGCGACCGGCTTCGGGGTGGTGACCAGCGAGATGGCCACGGACAGAAGGATGTCGACGACGAAGGCGGCCGACGCCGCGATGAACGGCATGCCCTGACCGGGCAGATTGATCACGCCGGTCTCCTGCAGAAGGAACACCACGACCGCCGCCGACGTACCCCCGACCAGGCCGACCCACCCGGCGGTCGGCGTCATCCGTTTCCAGAACATGCCCAGGATGAAGGTGGCGAACAGCGGCGCATTGAAGAACCCGAACAGCGTCTGGAGGTAGTCCATCAGGTTCGAGTAGCCAGACGCGATCGTCGCGGTGCCGATCGCCAGGATCACCGCGGCGACCGTCGCGATCCGGCCCACGGTGATGTAGTAACGGTCCTCGCGGTTCTTCACCACGTACTGCTGCCAGATGTCGTAGCTGAACACGGTGTTGAACGCGGACACATTGGCGGCCATACCGGCCATGAAGGAGGCGATCAGGCCGGCGACCGCGATGCCCAGCAGACCGTTGGGCAGGATGTCGCGCATCATCAGCAGCATCGCGTCGTTGTACGTGACGCCGTCACCGGAACCTGTGTTCTTGAGGTGGATCATGTCGCCGATCGCAGCGGCGCAGATCATGCCCGGCACGACGACCACGAACGGGATGAACATCTTCGGGATGGCACCGATGATGGGTGCGCGTCGCGCCGAGGACATCGAGTCCGACGCCATCGCCCGCTGCACCTCGACGAAGTTGGTGGTCCAGTAGCCGAAGGAGAGGACGAAGCCGAGTCCGAACACGATGCCGATGACCGACCACACCGGTGATTCGAAACCGCTCAGCGCCTGGCCTGGCCAGGAGGACAGTTGCTCGCTGACGGTGGCGGTCACGGTGCCGTCGGGAGCGTGGGTGTCGATGACCTTCTCCTTCAGTCCGCTCCAGCCGCCGACCTTGATCAGCCCGATCACGGTGAGTGGGACCAGCGCCGCGAGGATGACGAAGAACTGCAGGACCTCGTTGTAGATGGCCGCCGACAACCCGCCGAGTGCGGTGTAGGTGAGCACCACCGCCGCGGCGACGATCAACGAGATCCATTGGGGCCAGCCGAGAACCGCATTGATGACGGTGGCGAGCAGGAAGAGGTTGACGCCGGCGATGAGGACCTGCGCGACCGCGAAGCTGAGCGCGTTGACGAGGTGGGCCCCGGTTCCGAAACGCCGCCGCATGAACTCAGGGACGCTGCGGACCTTCGATCCGTAGTAGAACGGCATCATCACGATGCCGAGGAAGACCATCGCGGGGATGGCGCCGATCCAGTAGTAGTGCATCGTCGCCAGACCGATCTGGGCGCCGTTCGCCGACATGCCCATGATCTCGACGGCTCCCAGGTTGGCCGACACGAAGGCGATGCCGGTGACCCACGCGGGCAGACGCCGCCCCGACAGGAAGAAGTCGATGCTCGTGGCCACCTGACTTCGGGCGAGGTATCCGATCCCCAGAACGAACACGAAGTAGATGGCAATCAGTACGTAATCCATCACTCCGGTGTTCAACCTGAGGATGGAGTCGGATGCCAGGTGCACGGCAACCCCCTTGTTGCGCTCAGCAATCTCAATGACCGTCAGAAACTAACAGAAGCCAACAGCAAGGCACCATAGGAACTGTGTATTTCTGTTTGATTTAGTTCGGTGTTGCTAAGATCTCGCCATGCTTGCAGCTGAGCGTCGGGGACGTGTTCTGACGGCGGTGGTGTCCCGGGGTGCCGTCCGGGTCACCGATCTGGCCGCCGAACTCGGTGTCTCCGAGATGACGATCCGGCGCGACCTCGATCAGCTCGAGGCCGAGGGCGAACTCACCAAGGTCCACGGCGGTGCCGTTCGCACAGACGGCGAGGTGACCGGCCGCGGCCTGGAACCGCCGTCGTCGTTGAAGGCAACCCGCGAACCCGAGGCCAAGCGCGCGATCGCCGCGGAGGCGCTGGCGCTGGTGGAGGACGGCATGACGGTCGCGATCGGTGCCGGCACCACGACGCTGGAACTCGCGCGCCTGCTGCGCGGACGGGACATCTCCGTGGTGACCAATTCCGTGTCGATCTTCGAACTGCTGACCGATCCCGCCGACGACCGTCTCGACCCCTCACTGGTCCAGCTCACCGGCGGACAACGGACCCCGTCCGACGCGCTCGTCGGGCCGATCGCCAACGCCGCTCTCGAGCGGTACCGCACCGACCGGGCGTTCGTCGGTACCCACGGGATCGACCCTGCCGCGGGCTTCACCACACCGAATCTCGGTGAGGCCGAGACCAATCGCAAGCTCCTCGGGACGGCTCGGTCGGCAGTGGTGCTGGCCGACCACACGAAGTACGACGAGATCGGCGCGCACCTGTTCGCCGACTTCGACCGCATCGATCGACTGGTCACCGACTCCGGACTCCCCGATGAGCACCGCGAAACCCTGGCCGACGTCATCCTGATCACGACCGCCGAAAGCACGCCACGATGAACTCGCCTGACACCCGACGACACACGGACCATGCGGCGGCGATCGACCGAGACCCGGCCGATCGTGCACCGACCCCACGTGGGCTGCCCGCTCGTGAGATATCGGAGCCACAGGTCGCCGAACTGGCCGACGGCAGGGAGATCCTGTTCTTCTCCACATCCGAGGATCCGCCGGTGCCGGGCCTCGATCATCGTGACCTGCCGTCCCGACCGGACAGTTCGCCCACCCGTGTCCGCCGCGACCCGCGGACCGGTGACTGGGTGATGATGGCGCCCGCCCGTCAGGAACGAACCTACAAACCGCCGCGGCAGATGTGCCCGCTCTGTCCGGATCCGTCGGGCCGCTCGAGCGAGGTCCCGGCCGCCGACTACGACGTCGCCGTCTTCGAGAACCGATTCCCGTCGCTGTCGACCGCACGCGCCGGTACCGGCTTCATCCTGCCCGACGACGACGGCGGCCTCGAGATCGAGGCCGCAGGATATGGGCGATGTGAGGTCGTCTGTTTCACCAGCGACCACGACGGCGCCTTCTCCGGCCTGTCGGCGGCGCGCGCCCGCCTGGTCGTGGATGCGTGGTCGCAGCGCACCGAGGACCTGCTGTCGCGTGACGGCGTCGAGGAGGTGTTCTGTTTCGAGAATCGCGGAGAGGAGATCGGCGTGACGCTGACGCACCCGCACGGCCAGATCTACGCCTATCCGTTTCGTACGCCGCGCACGACCGCGTTGCTGCGGACCGCGGCGGATCATCGCGCCCGGACCGGCACCGACCTGTTCGAATCCATCCTCGCCGACGAGATAGCTTGCGGCGATCGCATCCTGGTGCGCACCGAGCACACGACGGCCTTCGTCCCCTACGCCGCACGATGGCCCGCGGAGGTGCACGTCTACCCTAACCGGCACGTCCGACGTCTCGCCGAACTGACCGACGCCGAAGCCGACGACCTCGCGCAGGTCTACCTCACGATCCTGCGGACGTACGACGCGCTCTACGCGACTCCCCTGCCCTACATCGCGTCCTGGCATCAGTACCGGGCGGATTCGGACGAGGGCTACCTGCACGCGGAGTTGTTCTCGATCAGGCGCAGTGCGGACAAACTGAAGTACCTCGCCGGATCGGAGTCGGGCCGGGACGCCTTCGTCACCGACAAGATGCCCGAGACGGTGGCCGCCGAACTGCGGGAGGCACTGGCATGAGCGCGACGACCAGCCGTGACATCGGCGCCCCGACAGTCACCGCCTACGCACCCGGCCGGGTGAACCTGATCGGCGAGCACACGGACTACAACCTCGGCTACGCACTGCCGATCGCACTCGACCTCGGCACCACCGTGACGTTCCGTCCCGCCGACGACCACGGTCCGATGATCAGCGCTTCCTCCGACTCCGAATCCGGAACCGCCACCATCGATCTGGGCACCCGGCCCGGCGAGGTCAGCGGATGGGGCGCCTACATCGCCGGATGCGTGTGGGCATTGCGCGGTGCAGACTACGAGGTCCCGGCCGGTCGGATGGAGATCACGTCGACGGTGCCCGTCGGGTCCGGGTTGTCGTCGTCGGCGGCACTGGAATGTGCTGTCCTACTGGCCCTGACGGCAGAGTCGACGTTATCGGGGCACGAGCTCGCCCGCATCGCGCAACGCGCCGAGAACGACTATGTCGGAGCACCCACGGGACTCCTCGACCAGCTGGCGAGCCTGTTCGGGCGGGCCGACACGGCGATGCTCATCGACTTCCGTTCTCTCGAAGTCACCCAGGTGCCCGTCGACGAGTCCGCGACGATCCTCGTCATCGATTCGAACTCCCCGCACCGGCACGCCGCCGGTGAGTACGCCGCCCGGCGGGCGTCGTGCGAGGCCGCCGCCGCCGCGTTGGGCGTCGCATCCCTGCGGGATGTCGACGAGGACGCGTGGCGCCGACTGCCCGACGGCACGCAACGTCGGCGGGCTCGTCACATCCTCACGGAGAACGCGCGTGTGCTCGCCGCGTCAGTCGCGTTGAACGACGGCGATGTGACCGCGCTCGGCGAACTCATGGACGCCTCCCATGTGTCGATGCGGGATGACTTCGAGATCACCACGCCCACCATCGATCTCATCGCCGAGACGGCGCGTCTCGTCGGTGCGTACGGCGCGCGGATGACCGGCGGCGGCTTCGGCGGATCGGTGATCGCCCTGTGCGCGTCGGACTCGGCCGACCGGATCACCGTGGAATTGCCCGACATCGTCTCCGCGGGCGGCCACCCGACGCCGACGGTCCGTGTCGTGCGTCCCGGACCGGGGGCACATCTGCTCTGACCTGACCTCGCTGTCGGTGATGGTCGAATCGGGACGGCACCGCACGGCGCGTCGGTTCACCACGTCCACGTGGTCGTCACCAGCAGATCCTCCCCGGGTGCGACGACCTCAGGTGCGGTGTTGATCCCGTTCGGCCGTCCGGTCTGCGGTTCGACGCACGTGGCGAACGGACGATGATCGAAGACGACCACCCACCGTGCGTCGCTGCGGATCCGAAGGTCGAGCAGGCCGGGCCACTCGAGGGCGACGTCCACGCCGTCGGGCATCCCGAAGCAGTCGTCCCAGGGCGAGTCCTGCGGGGTGATCCGTTCGCCGGTCGGCAGATGGTCCTCGCCCCGCTCCTCCTGCCACTGCGGCCGGAAGTCCACGCGCAGAGCGCTCTCCGGTGCCGTGGTGAGTCGACGCCGGAACCAGGGATGCCAGCCGGCCTGCACTGGAAACGTCTCGGTCTCCGACGAGACACGCAGGGACATCACGAGTTCGCCGGGTGCGAGGGTGATCGTCTGGGTCACCGTCCCGTCGAACGGCCACCACGGCCGAAGATGGTGCCGCAGCAGGACGGAGTCGTCGGCTGCGGCGTCGACGTCCCAGAGATGATCGCGCGCCGTTCCGTGCAGGGCATGTGGCGGATCGTCCTGGACGAATTCGTGACGGACACCGCGGAAGTCGAGGATCCCGTCGCGCATGCGGCCGCACCACGGGACCATCGGAAAGCATCCGTACGGTTCGCCCTGCTGGAGGACCTCGTGGCCGCGGACGGTCAACGAGGTCAGACGCCCACCCCGCGCGCTGACACGGGCAGCCGCATCGGCCGAGCGGATCACGATGTCGGTGGGGCCTGCGTCCGCGGTCATTCGACCTTCTCGGCGGCGTCGAGCCAGGCGGCCTCCGCGGTCTCCTTGTCGTCGACCACTTGCCGCAGTTCGGCATTCAGCGTCATCAACCGGTCCGGCTCGGTCGCCGCCTCCACAAGCGCCGCGTGCAGCTGGTCCTCTCGCGCGGTCAGTTGCTCGATCCGACGCTCGAGTCGGTTCATCGCCTTGCGCGCCTCGCGGTGCTCCGACGCGGACACGGCCGGTGCGGGTGGGGACTCGGCCTCCGACGATTCGAGGACCGTGGCAGTGCGACGCGGGGTCGTCGCGGACAGTTCGCGTCGGCGCTGGAGGTACTGGTCGATGCCACCCGGCAGGTTGGTGAGCTTTCCGTCGCCGAACAGCGCCCACGTGCTGTCGCAGATCCGCTCGATCAGGTAGCGGTCGTGGCTGATGACGACCATCGTTCCGGCCCAGCCGTCGAGCAGATCCTCGAGTTGCTGCAGGGTATCGATGTCGAGGTCGTTGGTCGGCTCGTCGAGCAGCAGGACGTTCGGTTCGGCCATCAGCACCCGGGTCATCTGCAGCCGACGTCGTTCGCCACCGGACAGATCGCCGACAGGTGTGCGCTGTCGAGCGGGGGTGAAACCCAGGCGCTCGGCCAGCTGACCGGCGGACATCTCCTTGTCGCCCACCGTGATCCGCGTCGCGACCGCCTCCACGGCGTCGAGCACCCGCTGATCCTCGTCGAGGTCGTCGAGCTCCTGGCGGAGCCAGCCGATGGACACCGTGGTGCCCTCTTTGCGCCGGCCGGGCGCGACGTCGACGTCACCGGCCAGCGCGCGGAGCAGCGTCGTCTTGCCGGAGCCGTTGACGCCGACGAGACCGATGCGTTCGCCCGGTGTCAGGCGCCAGGTCAGGTCGTCGAGCAGGGTGTCCCCGGCGGGGGTCGCGATCCGCGCGTCCTCCAACTCGACGACGACCCGCCCCAGCCGGCGTTTGGCGAAGGCCGACAAGGTCACCGTGTCGCGAGGGGGCGGGACGTCGGCGATGAGTCGTTCCGCCGCCTCGATCCGGTAGCGCGGCTTGGACGTCCGCGCAGGCGGTCCTCGCCGGAGCCACGCGAGTTCCTTGCGGGCGAGGTTCTGCCGACGTTCCTCCGCCGCGTCGGCCAGCCGGGTCCGCTCGGCCCGCGCGAAGATCCAGTCGTTGTATCCGCCCTCGTACTCGTCGACGCGGCCGGAATGCACCTCCCAGGTGCGTCCGGCGACGGTGTCGAGGAACCAGCGATCGTGGGTGACGACGATCAGCGCGCTGCGTCGGGCGACCAGATGTTCGGCCAGCCACTGCACGCCTTCGACGTCGAGATGGTTGGTCGGCTCGTCGAGGATCAGCAGGTCGGCGTCGGAGACGAGTGCGGCGGCCAGCCCGACACGTCGTCGCTGACCCCCGGAGAGTTCATCGACGCGGGCGTCGAGCAGGATCGCGATCCCGATCCCGTTGAGAATCCCGCGGATTCGCGGATCACCGGCCCATTCGTGGACCGCCACCTCAGGTCCGCCGACGACCACCTCGGCGACGGTCGCGCCGGACGGCAGTTCGCCTCGCTGCGTGACGGTGGCGACCTTGATGCCACCCGCCCGCGACACACGGCCGCTGTCGGGTTCGGTGATCCCGCCGAGGATCTCGAGCAGTGTCGTCTTCCCGCCGCCGTTCAGTCCGACGACACCGATCCGCTGGCCCTCGTGCACCCCCAGCGACACCGACTCCAGCAACGGCTTGATGCCAAAGCTCTTGCTGATGCGGTCGGCGTTGATCAGCGCGGACGGGTTCGAAGGTGCCACTCGGTAGACCCTAGCAACGCGTCGCCGGCGGGCCGTCGGCAGCGCCGACAGCCCTCCGACGGCGGCCCTCCCGCCCCGCCCCGGTACCGACTCGCCGACCGCGCTAGCGGCCGAAGTAGCGGGCGACGGTGGCGAAGGCATCCGGGAGCGCGACGTACACGACCTGCTGATGGTTCATCCCCGGGTACGCCGACGGGCGTGACGCCGGTGCCGGCGGCGCGCACACCACGGTGCCCTGCAGCGGCAGTTCGGGCGCATACCTCGAGGCCATGTTCGCCGCCCACAGAGCCGAATGTCCGCTCTGCGAATGCCCACTCGACACCCATCGCCGCGACAACGACGGATCGACGGCCCGTGACGCGCGGATCATGTCGATCACCGAGTACGCAGCAGCTCGACCGACCAGATATTCGGCGGTGCCGCCACTTCCGAGTCCCGGACAATCGGGGGCGCTGACCGCAAATCGGACCGGAGGGCCTTGCTGATCGTCGGCTCGAGAGCGTCCCGGCGGACACCGGTCGACGCGCTCGGCGAGCATGCGTCCGGGATGCCGCTGGTGCCGTGTGCCCAGGAGAAGACCGGCCCCCCTCCGGCGGGCGGCTGTCCCGGGGGCAGATACAGGGCGCCGGTGCTGGTCACCGGAACCCCGCGCTGATCGCGCGTCACGTAGAGGAGTCGGTACCCGCGGGCTGCACCTGCAGGCAACGACGGCGCCGACAACGCGGTCTCTGTCAGGACCGTCCCCACGCGGACGGTCGGCGCCGCCGGGGCGGCACCGACGGCGCCGCGATACCTCGTTGTCGACGACCGCTGCGTCGACGACCGCTGCGCCCGAGATCATCGTGTCCCACACCGTCACGCGCGACTCCGCGCCTCTGCTGTGCCCTGCACCTCTGCAGAACCTACTCAGCGGGTTCTGTCCGGAGCGACGAAATGATCTGCGAAGGTCGCCGATCTCCCCTAGCGTGGCAGTCGTGGTCCTTCGACGATCGATCGTGACCGCCGTCATCGCGGGCATCGTGGCGCTGACCGGTGCGACGACGATCGCGCCGGGAGCGGTCGCCGCACCGCAGATCGGCCCGGATGTGTCGAGCCATCAGCATCCGGGGGGCGCATCGATCAACTGGTTCGCCGTGCGGGCATCGGGACAGCAGATCGCGATGGTCAAGGCGACCGAATCCACCTGGTACGTCAACCCGTACTTCATCCAGGACAGTGTGGCCATGCGTGCTGCGGGACTCATCCGGGGCACCTATCACTACGCCGATCCACGTCGTCCCGCGGCACCCCAGGCGCTGTTCTACGCGGCGGTGGTCCTCGGACAGAACGGCATCCTCGACCTCCCGCCGGTCCTCGACCTCGAGCACTCCGGCGGACTCGGACCGCGGGCACTGGCCGCCTGGACCCGGGAGTTCTTCGCCGTCCTCGAACCTCTCACGGGGCGCAAGACGATCCTGTACACCTACCCGAACTTCTGGAACACCGCGATGGGCGCCACCCGCGAGTTCGCCGACCACCCATTGTGGATCGCGTCCTACAACGGCCGGAACGCACCCGAGATGCCGCGCGGCGGTTGGCGGACGTGGAAGTTCTGGCAGTTCACGAGTTCCGGGTGGCTACCCGGTGTTCCCACGCGTGTCGACCTGAACCGCTACAACGGCTCGATCGCCTCACTGCGCGCCTACGGCAACGCCATCAACGTGTTCGGCAGCTGACCGGCCGCCGACCCGGTCATTCGGCGAGAACCCGGGCGCCTGGCACAGGACCGCTCGCGGTGCGGACGGCCCGGGCCACGCCCGCGCCCGACAGTTCGGCCGCGACATCGACCGCCGCGCTCTCGTCGGCACACAAGAAGGCGCACGTGGGGCCGGAGCCGGACACGATGCCGTTGAGCGCCCCGGCGTCGATCCCCGCCCGCAGCGTCCGACGAAGGGCGGGCTGCAGACTGAGCGCGGCGGGCTGGAGATCGTTGCGGAGCAGCGGCGCGACGCGATGCGGGTCGCCCGATGTCAGTGCGGCCATCAGTTCGTCCGGCCTTTCGGTGACGATCTCGGAGTCGGATCTGTTCTCCCGCAACCGGTCCAGTTCGTGGTAGACGGCCGGCGTCGAGAGTCCCGATCGCGACATCGCCAGCACCCAGTGGAACTCGCCACGAGCGAGGATCGGCATCAGCTGTTCTCCCCGGCCCGTGCCGAGCGCCGTCCCACCGTGCAGGGCAAACGGCACGTCGCTGCCCAGTCCGGCGGCGATCTCGGCTTGTTCGTCCCGGTCCATGTCGAGTCCCCACAGGTCGATCACGCCGACGAGAGCGCCTGCGGCGTCGGCCGACCCGCCTGCCATACCGCCGGCCACGGGTATCCGCTTCGTGATCCCGATGGCCACGCGAGGCGGTCGGTCGGCGCGGCGCGCCACCTCGGTGACCGCTCGGGCGGCGAGGTTCGTGCCGTCGGCGGGGACGTCGGCGGCACCTTCGCCGGTCGTCGTCACGGCGAGCTCGGTGGACGCGCTGACGCGGACGTCGTCGCACAGCGACAACGCCTGGAACACGGTGACCAGGTCGTGGTAACCGTCGGCACGCAGTGGGCCGACGCCGAGGTACAGATTCACCTTGGCCGGAACGCGCACGGTGACGGCGTCGGACACCACCGACAACGAGGCTCGAGACACAGGAATCCAGCGTAACGGACGAGCGCGTCGTCGGCGGCGTTCCGTCAGTGGTTCGGCCCCACGACGGCCTTCGGCCACACGCAGGGTTCGCGCGGATCCGATCTGCTCAGCTCGGCGGTGTTCACCTGCTCGTCGAGCCCGTGGGCCGTCTCCGTCCGACGACCGGTGTAGCGGAATCCGAGCGCCGCGGCCAGTCGGGCCGACGCGACGTTGTCCGGCAGCGCACTCCATCGGATGGTGTCGACGCCGACGACGGCGAATCCGTGGTCGACCAGCGCCGCGATCGCCTCGCCCAGGTAGCGACGGCCTCGCTGCGGAGCCGCACACCAGTAGCCGAGCGTCCCGACACCGTCGGCCACCCGCAGTCCGGCGACGCCGACGAAGGTGTCGTCGAGCAGGGTGCGGATGGTCCACACGCTGGACCGGGGATGCGCCGCGACGACCCGCACGAAGTGTTCGGCGTCAGTGCGCCGGTACGGGACGGGTATGAGTGTGAAGCGCTGGATGTCGGGATCCTGGCAGGCATCGACAATCGCGTCGACGTCGCTCTCGTCGGGTCGCCGGAGGCGAAGCCGGGTCGTCCGGATGTCGGCCATGTCGTCATTGTGAACCGTCCGGAAACCTGTGTCCGTCGCGCCGGGAGACACCGTGCGGGGCACAGTCAGTCCACTGCCGCCAGTCGGACGAAGTCGTCGACGTCGAGCCGTTCACCCCGGATGCCGGGGTCGATTCCCGCGGTCCGCAGCCGGCGTTCGGCCTCGACCGCGCTGCCGGCCCACCCGGCGAGGGCGGAACGCATGGTCTTACGACGCTGCGCGAATGCCGCATCGATGACCGCGAAGACGCGGGCGCGCAGGGCCGGGTCGTCGGGGTGGGTGTCGGTGCGGTCGACACGGACCAGGCCGGACTCGACCTTGGGCTCGGGCCAGAACACGTTGCGTCCGACCGCACCCGCGCGCTTGACCGTGCCGTGGTAGCGGGCCTTCACGCTGGGGACGCCGTACACACGGCTGCCGGGTCGGGCCGCGAGGCGGTCGGCGACCTCCGCCTGGACCATCACCAATGATGTTGCGATACTGGGAAATTCACCCAAGAGATGAAGCAACACCGGCACCGCGACGTTGTACGGGAGATTGGCGACGAGAGCGGTGGGGGCTGCCGGCAGTTCGTCGGCGGATACGGCCATCGCGTCGGCGGTGATCACCTCGAAGGAGTCGGCCTGCGCGGGTGCATGGTCGGCGATCGTGTCGGGCAGTCGCCCGGCGAGCTTCGGATCGATCTCGACCGCGATCACGCGACCGGCGACATCGAGCAGAGCCAGGGTGAGTGAACCCAGACCGGGGCCGACCTCGAGGACGATGTCGTCGGATCCGACACCGGATGCGGTGACGATACGTCGCACCGTGTTCGCGTCGTGGACGAAGTTCTGCCCCAACGTCTTCGTCGGTCGCACGTCGAGTTCTGCGGCGAGCTGCCGGATCTGCGCCGGGCCGAGGAGCTGCGGTCGGTCGATCAGCGCAGGCCCAGCTTGGAGGAGCAGGACGGCCATGCGCCCCAGCCCTGGGCCGCCTGCGTCTTCTTGGCGACGGCGATCTGCTCTTCACGCGAGGCCAGGTCGGCGCGCGGTGCGTACTCCAGACCACCCCAACGCGCCCAGGTGTTCTCGTCGAATTGCACGCCGCCGTAGAAACCGTTGCCGCTGTTGATCGCCCAGTTGCCGGTCGCCTCGCAGTGGGCCAGTGCGTCCCAGACCGACCCCGGGGCGACGAACGGCGCACCAGGCTTGGTGCCGACCTTGACGGTGGCGGCGAGCGGTTCGGTGACGACCTCGGCATCCATCTTGTCGCGCTTGACGACCTTGCCGTTGACCATCGTCAGCTTGTAGGTGACCCGCTGCTCTCCGGGCTTGCCGGCCTTCACGACGACCTTGCGGTCACGGACCAGCGTCGGGTCCTCTTTCTTGACCTCCGGCGGCGGGACCGGCTCGTTGACGGTCGTGTCCATCGTGCGGATCCGGGTGACCTTGATCTTCATGTTCGGCGTCACCGGGGTGCCGGCAGCGGGGCTCACCTTGTCGTCACCGCCCAGCGGTTTGCCGGTTTCGGCGAGAACGTCGGCGACCGTCTTGGCCGCAACGCTCGGACGATAGGTCACAGCGCCGTCGGTGAGGACCACCCGCTTCGGGGTGGTGACGTCGATCACACCACCGTCGACGGGCAGGGACGTGGACCGCGGGAAGTTCGGATCGCTCGCGCCGGAACTGAGGCCGTGCTCGGCGAGGAGCTGCGGCAGATTCGCAGCGGTGGTCGAGATCTCCTGACGCTGACCGTCGACGTCGAGGGTGATCGTCTTCTTGCGGTTGAGGGTGATCGTCTGTCCGTCGCCGACCCCGGAGTCGAGCGACGGCGAGACCTGGTCACCGGCGACCGGCTCATAACCCTGCGAACGCAGCACAGAGTCGACTGACGTCGCCATCGTGGAGACCGTCGTGACCTGGCCGTCGACGTTGACCTTGACGTCCTTCTGCATGGCGATGCCCATGATCCCGCCCGCGGTGAGCGTGGCCAGGACGGCGCCGACGGCGACGCGGGCACGGGTGGACTGCGAATCGTTGATGCGTGCGAGAACAGACAAGATCTACATCCTGGTCGGGGACAGAAGTCTCCACGCTGTGACCACACGCGATGTCCGAGGCCCCGGACTGTGCACAGCCCTTGTGACCGGGAATCGCCGCCCATGGCAGCGGGATCACAATACGATAACGAACCGGGATGATTACTGCAAAGGTAACCGGTAGACCCGTCGGGCGTTGTCGCCGAGCAACCGGGCCATCGCGAGATCGTCCAGCCCACGCACGTCGGCGAGTGCCCGCGCCGTGTACGGCAGGCAATACGACTGATTCGGCTGGCCACGATAGGGATGTGGGGTCAGGAACGGCGCATCGGTCTCCACCAGGACCTGCTCGTCGGGCACGAGCTCGGCCGCCGCGCGCAGTTCGTCGGCGTTCGCGAAGCTCACTGTGCCGGCGAAACTCAGCACGTACCCGCGTTCCACGCACTCGCGTGCAACGTTTCGGTCACCGGAGAAGCAGTGCATGATCACGGTCTCGGGTGCCGTTTCGTCGGCGAGGATGTCCAGTAGATCGCGGTCCGCCTCCCGGTTGTGGATCATCAGCGGCTTGCCGACGCGCCGGGCGAGGTCGATGTGCCACCGGAACGCCTCGGCCTGGACCTCCGGGCTCGCGCACGACTCGGACTTCCCCGGCCAGTAGTGGTCGAGTCCGGTCTCCCCCACCGCGACGACCCTCGGATCGGCGACCATCGACTCGAGTTCGGCCTTCGCCGCGTCGTCGAGGTCGCCGGCATGCGTGGGATGCAGAGCCACCGCCGCGAACGCCCGCCGGTCCCAGTGGGCGGCGTCGAGAGCCCAGCGGGCGTCGACCATGTCGTCGGCGACGGTGACGACCTGGGCGACCCCGACGCGCTCGGCATGGTCGAGGATCGCCGCGACCGACTCGGGATCACGGCCACCGCACGCGGCGAGATGGGTGTGGGCGTCGACGAGACCGGGCAGCGGCGCCGGGTCCGGCGGAGGTTCGCGTCGACGACGCTTGCGCGCGGCCTTGTTGCTCTCGGTCTCGGGCGCGGAGGTGGCGGGCGGGGAGGTCACGTCGGGGGTGGGCTCGGCCGGGCTGTCGGCGGGAGACGTCTCGCTCACAGCACCACTGTGCCAGCGATGACGGTCGTGGCCGCACCCCCCACCCAGATGTCGGTGCCGTCGTCGTCGACGTGCACCCGGCCGGACCGACCGAGCGCGGTGCCCTGCGCCGCGACGTACGACGCCGGCGCCAGACCCTCGCGCCGCAGCCAGACGGCGATCCCCGCGTTGAGGCTCCCGGTGACCGGATCCTCGGGCACCCCCTGGCCGGGGACGAAGGCACGCACCTCGAAGGCCACCTCCGGCTCGCCGGGGAGTCCGTCGGCATACGGGCCGACGACGCCCACCTCGTGCATGCCCAGTGCCACCATGTCCGGGTCGATCTCGAGCACGCGCCGACCGGACTCCAGCATCACTGCCATCCAGGCGGGGCCGTTGGCGACCCATTGCGCCGATCTGATCTCGCCGTCGGCGAGTCCGAGCGCGGCGCCGACCTCCTGCAGCGTCGTCTCGTCGACCGGCCCGGACCTCACGAGCGGCGGCGCGGCGAAGGCCAGGCGATCGTCGTCGGCCCGAATCGTGACCGACCCGACCCCGCACTCCTGGACGACACGGTCCCCGCGCGGGGTGCCGCCCGCCTCGAGCCAGGCATGCGCCGAGCCCAGCGTCGGGTGGCCGGCGAACGGCAGTTCGCCGCCGGGCGTGAAGATCCGCAGGCGGTAGTCGGCGTCCGGGGTCCTCGGCGGGAGCAGGAACGTCGTCTCGGAGAGGTTGGTCCAGCGGGCGAAGGCGGCCATCGCGTCGTCGTCGATCCCCTCGGCGTCGATCACGACGGCCACCGGATTACCGGCCACGGGGACTGCGGAGAAGACATCAACCTGGGCGAATCGACGGGTCACCCGTCCAGCCTCGCCGTCGTCGACGCCCGTGCCAAACGGATTTCGGGTCCCACACGCGTTTCGGCCGGTTCGACCGCCGACACCTCGCATTTCATATATTTCATCTGATACTGTCCAGTCTCGTCGCCGGCGTGACTCACAGCCGCGGTCGGGGTGGTTGTGCGAGGGGCACGTCGGCGACATCCGAACTCCGCCGGAGCCGCGAGCGCGCCGTGCCCGCGCACAGCCATCGCACCCACGACAGACCGCACAGATTCGAGCGCCGTGACGCTGCAACAGACACCCCTGCGACGAACCCAGTTGACCGACGAGGTCGCCGACACGCTGCGGGACCGGATCATGACGGGTGAACTGCGCCCCGGCGATCACATCCGCCTCGACGAGACCGCATCATCGCTCGGCTGCAGTGTCACGCCGGTGCGTGAGGCCCTCGTGACACTGCGCGGCGAGGGGCTGGTGCGGTCGTCCCCGCATCGCGGGTTCATCGTCGAGGCCCTCGACCGCGGCGACATAGTGGACATCTTCTGGATGCAGGCCGAGCTGTCGGCGCGCCTGGCCACTCACGCCACCCATCATCCGGACCTGAGCGCGCACCTGAACCGCATGCACCAGCTCGTCGACGCGCTGGAAGAGGCCGTCGACACCGGTGACCACACGGCGATACTACGGGGCGAGTTCGCTTTTCACCGCCAGGTGAACCTAGCCGCGAACAGCACGAAGCTGGCATGGTTCGTGTACTCGGCGAGCAAGTACACGCCCTACGACCTCTACGCACGCGACCCGGAGTGGGCGAGGGAGGCGGTCGAGAGCCACCGTCGGCTGATCGGCCACCTCCGGTCGGGCGACACCGACGCCATCCGTGCCGAGATCCACGCACGGTTCGACGACGCACGAGATCGCCTGATCCGACAACTCGACTCGACCGGCTTCTTCGACACCGACCCCGCGGCGGCCGCCTCCTCCGCCTGACCTCGGATTCACCGCCGGCCACATGCCAATCGCCTCGCATGGCGCGCCAGTCATCGCTCGGACAGGTAGCGTTTCGACCGTGTTGGGTTTGCCAGAGACGACCTCGGTGGCACTGTTCGATCTCGACGGCGTGTTGACGTCCACAGCCGTGCTTCATCGCTCGGCGTGGAAACAGGCGTTCGACGCGTTCCTCTCCGAACGTGATCCGGAGAACTACGTCGAGTTCACCGAACAGGACTACCTCGACTATGTGGACGGACGGCCGCGCGACGACGGGGTCCGCGCGTTTCTGCATTCCCGCGGACTGGACGACGTGCCCGAGCAGACGATGGCGGCCATCGGTGCCGACAAGAACGACTTGTTCGTCGCCACCCTGGAAGGGCAGGGCGTCGATCCCTACCCTGGTTCGGTGCGATACCTGGAGGCGGCCCGCGACGCCGGGCTCCGGATCGCCGTCGTGACGTCGTCGAAGAATGGAGCAGCCGTGCTGGACGCAGCCGACCTCACGAAGTTCGTGGAAGTACGGGTCGACGGATTGGCCGTCGCCGCACAGGGTTTACGCGGTAAACCAGCACCCGACTCGTTCCTGCTCGGCGCCGAGCTGATGGGCGTGGCGCCCGCGCAGGCCGCGGTGTTCGAGGACGCCATCTCCGGCGTGGCGGCGGCCGTCGCCGGCGAGTTCGGCTACGTCGTCGCCATCGATCGCGTCGGCGGTTCCCAGGCCGACGCCATGCGCTCGGCCGGCGCCAGCGTCGTCGTGAACGATCTCGACGAATTGCTCCCCGCATGAGCCCGAGCGCGGTGGAACACGGTTTCGACGTCCACCCGTGGCAGCTGCGCTGGCGCGGTCTCGACGTCGACATGCTCGGCCGCACCGAGACGCTGTTCGCGTTGTCGAACGGCCACATCGGGTTGCGTGGCACCTTCGAGGAGGGTGAGCCGGTCGATCATCCCGGCACCTACCTCAACGGGTTCTACGAGACGCGCGGACTGCCGTACGCCGAAAGTGGCTACGGCTACCCGGAATCCGGGCAGACCGTCGTCAACGTCACCGACGGCAAGATCATCCGCCTCCTCGTCGAGGACGAGCCGATGGACCTGCGCTACGGACGCACCGTCGAACACGAACGCACCCTCGATTTCCGCACCGGCACGCTGCGCCGCCACACGCTGTGGACCTCGCCGACCGGACGCACGGTCCGCATCCGGTCCGAACGTCTGGTGTCGTTCACCAAACGCACGATCGCGGCCATCCGCTACGAGGTGGAGCCGATCGGCGAGGACATGAAACTCGTGCTGCAGTCGGACCTGCTGGCCAACGAACCGATCCCGACGCCGGGCAACGATCCGCGTCTGGCCGCTGCGCTCGATCAGCCGCTCGTCTCCGATCTCGCCGCGTGCCGCAACTACTGGGGCATGCTCGTCCACCACACCAAGACCTCCGGACTCCACCTCGCGGCCGGGATGGACCACGAGATCGACTTCCCGGACAAGGCGGACGCCTTCATCCGCGCCGACTCGGATCTGGCCCGCCTCACCGTCGCCGCGAATGTGCCGCAGGGCAGCAAACTCTCGCTGACCAAGTACATGGGGTACGGATGGTCGGCGCGACGTTCGGTGCCCGCCCTGCGCGCACAGGTCGACGCCGCCCTGGCGATGGCGATGGAAACCGGCTGGGACGCACTGAAAGCCGACCAGATCGCCTACCTCGAGGACTTCTGGCGCGACGCCGACGTCGAACTCGACGGCGATCCCGAACTCCAGCAGGCGGTCCGGTTCGCACTGTTCCACGTGCTACAGGCGGGCGCTCGCGGGCAGTCGCGCGCGATCCCCGCCAAGGGTCTCACCGGCCCGGGCTATGACGGCCACACCTTCTGGGACACCGAGAGTTTCATCCTGCCGATGCTGACCTACACCGTTCCCGCCGCGGCCGGCGAGGAACTGCGCTGGCGGCACGCGACGATGGACAAGGCGAAGAGCCGCGCCGCCGAACTCGGGCAACGGGGCGCCATGTTCCCCTGGCGCTCCATCAACGGCGACGAGTGTTCGGGCTACTGGCCCGCCGGAACGGCGGGTGTCCACGTCAGCGCCGACATCGCGAACGCGACGGCCCGCTACCTCCGCGCCACCGACGACGAGCAGTTCGAGACCGAATGCGGCGTCGAACTTCTCGTCGAGACAGCCCGACTCTTCGCCGGCCTGGGCCACCACGACGTCAACGGCAAGTTCCGCATCGACGGCGTCACCGGTCCCGACGAGTACACCGCCGTCGTGAACAACAATGTGTTCACCAATCTGGCTGCGCAGCAGAACCTTCGGGATGCCGTCGCGGCCGTGCACCGCCGCCCCGACGTCGCCCGCGAACTCGGGGTCACCGTCGCTGAGGCGGCGCACTGGGAGTCGTGTGCCGACGACATGTCGATCCCGTACGACGAGGCGCTCGGCGTCCATCAGCAGTGTGAATCGTTCACCTTGCTCGGCGCATGGGATTTCGAGTCGTCGGTCGGTAAATATCCGCTGCTGCTGAACTATCCCTACTACGACCTGTACCGCAAGCAGGTGGTCAAGCAGGCCGACCTCGTGTTCGCGATGTACATGTTCGGCGGCGCGTTCACACCGGAACAGAAGCTGCGCAACTTCGATTACTACTACCCGCTGACGGTGCGCGATTCGTCGTTGTCGGCGTGCTGTGAGGCCGTCGTCGCGGCGGAGGTCGGCTACCTCGACCTGTCCTACGACCTCATGTGCGAGTCGGTGTTCACCGATCTGCACGATCTCCACGACAACGTCTCGAGTGGCTTGCACATCGCGGCCCTCGCCGGCGCGTGGACCGACTGCGTCGCCGGCTTCGGCGGCATGCGTGACTTCGGCGGGAAGATCACCTTCGCGCCGCGTCTGCCGAGCCGACTCACCTACCTGTCGTTCCGCATGGCCGTGGGCGAGTCCAAGATCGTGGTCGCCATCGACCGTGACACCACCACCTATCGCCTGCTGTCGGGCCCGCCGATCGACCTCGCCCACCACGGCGACAAGTTCACCCTCGACGACGCACCCGTGAGCAAGCCGATCCCCGAGATGGTGCGTCGCGAGGCCCCCAAGGCCCCACCCGGTTGCGAGCCGTACCGCCGGATGGACTGAGGCTGTCGGCGGCCGGGCCCGCGGGGGACTGCCGGTAGCCACCTCATCTGTCGGCAGCCACCTTCGCCCGGGTGAAGGTGGCTGCCGACAGATGAGGTACGTGGCGTCGGCGACAACTCCGTGGGAGCCGATCCGACCGCCCCGGCGTCCAAATGACATGGACGACCTCCGCAAGTGCCGTCGCGCAGTCAACCGGCAGGAAATGCTCCGCGACGGGTACACCGACGCCGACCTGCGCATGGCGATCACGCTCGGCCAGCTCGAATCACTGGCGCCGGGTGTACTGATCCCTTCCGGAATCCTCGACGGGACGGACGAACACCGCCACCGCGAGCTGGCGCGCGCCTGGATTCGGCGGCCGCCGACCAAGAACCGCGCGCTCGCGGGTGTGTCAGCGGTGGCGACATACGGGCTACCGGTGTGGGGGCCTCGACACGAAGCGTGTCGTCGTCCTCGACACCGGGCGGTCGCCGGGATCGCGGACAACGACGGGGATGCGTCTCGTGACCGATCGCCGGAAACCGGACATCGTGGACGTCGATGGTGTCCCCCTCGTCACTGCCGCGCGCCGTGATCGATCTGGCCCGCACGTCGCCGCGAATCCCGGCGATCGCCGTCGGCGATGCGGCCCTGCACGCCGAATTGTGCACTGCCGGCGATCGGGAGAACGAACTCGATCTCATCAATGGCATGGTGGGGGCGTCACGTGCGCGGCGGATCGTGCCCGAGATGGACGGGCGCGCGGAATCCGTCCTGGAATCCCGCAGTCGGATCGAACTGACCGACGGCGGCCTGCCGATGCCCGAACTGCAAGTGGATCTGTACGACGACACGGGTGAGTGGGTGGCACGTGTCGACTTCCGCTGGAAGGAGTTCTCGGTCGTCGGCGAAAGCGACGGCGAGAAGAAGTACACGGGCGCCGACGGCACCTCGGTGATCTTGTACGAGAAGAACCGTACCGACGCTATCGTCGAGCTCGGCAATCGCGTGGTCCCCTGGGGCTGGTCTGATCTGGACGACCCCGCCGCGCTCATCGCTCGGCTCCGCCGCGCGATGAACCGGCCGGCCGCTTGAGGGTCGCTCTGACAGCTACCGGCGGCGGCGCGGGTGACACCGACAGCCCAGTGGGCGCGAACTGAGGCGACGGACCACCACGTATCCTGGCAGCACCATGACCTCTGACCAGATCAGCTCCTCGCACGGTGCGGGTGAGCCGTACTACATCACCACGGCGATCGCCTATCCGAACGGCGCACCGCACATCGGCCACGCCTACGAGTACATCTCGGCCGACGCCCTGGCCCGGTTCAAGCGCCTCGACGGCTTCGACGTCCGCTTCCTGACGGGTACCGACGTGCACGGTCAGAAGATGCAGCAGACGGCCGAGGCCGAGGGCATCCCGACCGCCGACCTGGCCAACCGCAACTCCGATCGGTTCCAGAAGCTGCAGGAGCGGCTGGGGTCGAGCTTCGACAGGTTCATCCGCACCAGCGACGCCGACCACAAGGTGGCGTCCGAGGCGATCTGGCAGCGGATGTTCGACGCCGGGGACATCTATCTCGACGCCTATTCCGGCTGGTACGACGTCCGCGACGAGACGTTCTACGCCGAGGGCGACACCGCGGTCGACGACGCCGGCAATCGCATCGCCGCCGACACCGGCCACGTCCTCACCTGGACCGAGGAGCAGACCTACTTCTTCCGCCTGTCTGCCTATCAGGACAAGCTCCTCGAGCTCTACGAGACCCATCCCGAGTTCGTGCGTCCCGATGTCCGTCGCAACGAGGTCGTCAGTTTCGTCAAAGGCGGGCTCACCGACCTCTCGATCTCGCGGACGACTTTCGACTGGGGCGTGCCCGTGCCCGGGCATCCCGACCACGTCATGTACGTGTGGGTCGACGCCCTGACGAACTATCTCACCGGCGTCGGATTCCCCGACGACGCAGAGACATTCGGCCGCTACTGGCCGGCGGACCTGCACATCATCGGCAAGGACATCATCCGGTTCCACTGCGTGTACTGGCCGGCATTCCTGATGAGCGCGGGGATCGAACTGCCGAAACGTGTGTTCGCACATGGCTTCCTGTTCAACAAGGGCGAGAAGATGAGCAAGTCCGTCGGCAACGTCGTCGACCCGGACAACCTGATCGACGAGTTCGGCCTCGACCCGGTCCGCTACTTCTTCCTGCGCGAGGTCTCCTACGGCCAGGACGGGTCGTACTCGACGGACGCCATCATCGGGCGGATCAACGCCGACCTCGCCAACGAGTTCGGCAATCTCGCCCAGCGCACCCTGTCGATGATCGGCAAGTACTTCGATGGCGCGGTGCCGGCCCCCGGCGACCTGACCGCCGACGACATCGCGCTTCTCGACAAGGCCGCGCGTCTGCTGCCGCGGGTCCGTGAGCACTTCGAGGTACAGGCCATCCACCTCGGCATCGAGACACTGTGGTCGGTGCTCGCCGACACCAACCGCTACATCTCGTCGCAGGAGCCGTGGAAGCTCGCCAAGACCGACCTCGACCGGACTGCGACCGTGCTGTACGTCTGCGCCGAGGTGGTGCGCGTGGTGGCGCTGCTGTCGCAGCCGATCATGCCGGAGTCGTCGAACCGACTGCTCGACCTGCTCGCCGTCGACGCCGACCACCGGACGTTCACCGCTGTCGACGACCGGCTCACGCCCGGGACCGGCCTGCCCAAGCCGTCGCCGGTCTTCCCCCGCCACGAGGCGTGACCGCGCCGGCGCTCGACGTCCTGCGTGCACTGCACACGTACACCAGGGCGGCCGGGCTGCCGCCCCCGGCCGCACTGATCGGTGACTGGTGGGATGCCGACGCCGTGATCGCACCGTCGATCAGGCTACGACCGGGTTTCCCGCCGCCCGACGATCCCGACCGGTTCTGGTTCGGCTATCTCGGATTCCCCGTGCGCGCCACCGAATCCGCACTCCCCACCGCCGTCGGCGGGCTGACCGCAGAGGTACTCGTCCTGCGTGACGGCCGATGGCACCACCACAGCGTCGACGGAACCCCCTGTGCCCCATGGGTCACCGACGCCCTCTCGACTCCCACTGCCGCCGAGAACGCGTGGTCGGCGACCTGGGCGGCCCCCGAACGGCAACCACATCTGGCCGCGATCGGGGAATGCCTCGAGGCCATCCGCGCAGGCGAGGTGTACCAGGCGTGCGTGTGCACCCGGTTCACCGGAGAGATCACCGGCGACGCGGCGGAGTTCTTCAGTTCGGTCACCTCCACCACGCGACCAGCGAAAGCAGCTTACCTGCATGGCGATTGGGGAACCGTGGCGAGTTTCTCGCCCGAGTCGTTCCTGCGCCGCACCGGAAATCTGGTGTCGTCGGCGCCGATCAAGGGCACCGTCGGCGCCGATGCCGCACCGGAGTCGCTGTCGGCGTCGTCGAAGGACATCGCCGAGAACGTGATGATCGTCGACCTGGTGCGCAACGATCTCGGACGAATCGCGGTGACCGGGACGGTGCGGGTCGCCGACCTCTTGTCGGTGGTGCCCGCACCCGGCGTCTGGCACCTCGTCTCACGGGTCGAGGCCATCGTCGACCCCGCCGTCGGCACGAATGAACTGCTACGCGCGACCTTTCCCCCGGCATCGGTCACCGGCACACCGAAGCAGCGGGCCGCGGAACTCCTCGCGGGATGGGAGGAGCATGCGCGCGGCGTGTATTGCGGCGCCGTCGGGATGGCCGGCCCCGGGCGCGGCCTCGACCTCAACGTGGCCATCCGGACGGTTGCGCTGACCCCGGACGGGAGCGCCACGCTCGGAGTCGGCGGCGGCATCACGCTCGACTCGGATCCGCTGAGGGAGTGGCAGGAATGCCTCGACAAGGCGGCCAGCATCGTCGGCCTGAGCGCGCGATCCGGCGTGAGTCGCGTCCGATGAGGCGTCGGGCGAGTCGTGGCCGGTGCGTTTATCGTGGTAGATCAAACGCTCGACGCCTGATGTGAGCCACTTGACCCATTTGCCGAATCCACGAACCGTGCCGGTCACAACACTGGGGTAACATCGCACTATGCGTCGATCCATACTGCCGAGTACGGATGATTCGCGGGCGCTCGACGGTCGGGGAGACCACTCCCCAGCTGAGATGACGGTCGATCTACCCGCACCGACCACCAGGGGTGATCTCATCGCCTCCTGGCAACGGGCCATGGACGCCGGGTTCCGCGCGGACCGACACGCCCCCCGTCATCTCGCACCCGCCGAGGTGACCGATCGTCGGCGCGACAACGCGCTCGGCGAGGGTGCGCGCCGACTGCAGCAGGTGTTCAGCGAGACGACCGACGACTCCGATCTCATGATGGGTGTCTTCGACGCCGACGGCGTCCTGCTGTGGCGCGGTGGTACGTCCCGCTGGCTCGATGCCGCCGACAACCTCGAACTCGTCGAGGGCAGCCGATGGGACGAGGCATCCACCGCGACCACCGCGGTGAGTCTGGTGATGACCGATCACCGGCCCACGCGGGTCGCCGGTGCTGAGCACTTCAACCACGCGCTGCACACGCTCTACTGCGCAGCGGCACCGATCCACGACCCACGCACGGGTTCGATGGCAGGCATCGTCGGGCTCGCCGGCCCAGTCGAGGCTCTGCAGCCGTCGTCGACGGCGTTCGCCGCGAGCATGGCCGCGCTCGGCGAACACGAGATCGCCGCCGCCCATTCGCGTTCGCTCATCGAACTGCGACGTGCGGCCCACGCCCGACTCGCCGGAATCCGCGGTCCGGCGCTACTCGTCGACCGCGACGGGTGGGTGGCCGACAGCCGTGGCTGCACCGCGCCGGACGCCGTCGCCACACCGACCGAGGGCGCCCATCAGTTCGTCCCGGGGATCGGCACCTGCGTCGCGATCCCCGTCGGCTCCGGGTGGCTGTTGCGCCGCGTCGGGCCTGCCAACCCGATCATCGCCGAGTTGGACCTGCGTGGCGAACCCTCACTGAGCGTGGTCGGCGGCGGCGAGGAGTGGCGCACCGTCCTGACCCGTCGCCACGCGCAGATCCTTCTGCTGCTGGCCGAGGCATCCGAATCGGGTCTGACCTCGGCCCGGTTGAGCCGCCTCATCTTCGGCGACACCGGCCACGTGGTCACGGTCCGCGCCGAGATGTCGCGGTTACGACGCGCTGTCGGGGCACTGCTGGCCAGTCGTCCCTATCGCCTCGCCCCCGGTGTGACGCTCCGCATCGCGAAGGACGGCTCTAGTCCTGCTGATCGCCCTCTCGACTATCAAGCACTGCTTGATACACCTCTCGGCGGGAAGCACCGCCGCCCCGCGTGACGTGTGCGCACGCATCCTTCAGTCGCATGCCACCCGCGACGAGCTGTTCGGCGTCGTCGACGAGATCGGCCATGTCGCGGACACGAGGGCTGCCACCCGCGACGACGACGGTGATCTCGCCGCGCACCCCGTCGGCCGCCCACTGCGCGAGTTCGGCCAGTGTCCCGCGCCGGATCTCCTCGTAGGTCTTGGTGAGTTCCCGGCACACCGCCGCGCGCCGATCGGCACCGAGGACCTCGACGGCGTCGGCGAGGGTGTCGGCCAGGCGATGCGGCGATTCGAAGAACACGGTCGTGCGGGGCTGATCGACCAGACCGGCCAGCCAGTCGCGTCGCGCCCCCGACCGGCGCGGGGCGAAACCGTCGAAGCAGAACCGTTCGGACGGCAACGCCGACACCGCCAGCGCCGTCGTGACCGCCGACGGACCGGGCAGACAGGTCACCCGGAGTCCGGCGTCGGCGCACGCCGCGACCAGCTTGAAGCCGGGGTCGCTGACCGACGGCATCCCGGCGTCGGTGATCAGCAGGACCGTCGACCCGCCGGCGATCGACTCCAGGAGACCCGGCGTCCGCGACGCCTCCACATGGTCGTAGTAGCTGACCAGGCTTCCGCCGATGGTCACGCCCAAGCCGGTGGCCAACGATCGTGCGCGCCGCGTGTCCTCCGCGGCGACGACGTCGGCGGACTCCAGCGCCGCCCGCAATCGAGGCGATGCGTCGCCTACCTGGCCCATCGGGGTCGCGGCCAGGACCAGACGGCCGCCGGCGCGCGCGGGGGGCTCGTCCCGGTTGGCGGACGGTCGGTCGACGGACGGTTGGTCGACGGACGGTTGGTCGACGGAGTGGTCGGTGAGGTCGGCGGTCGTCTCGTCGACCGGTTCCGGGGAGTTCATCACCGATCAGCTTACGAGGGGCCACTACGATCGGACGGGTGACCAACCCCGCCCTCCTCGATCGTCGACTCGACGGGGAGCGCGGTCTCTCCGTCGACGGCGATCGCGGCCTCGCCGAGGACCTCGGCACCACCCCCCACCGTTCCGTGCCCGCCGCCGTCTTCGGCGCCCCCGACCGGTTGCGCGGACTCGTCGTCGGACTGGTGATCGCCGGGGTCGCGCTGATCACCCGGCTGTGGGGTCTGGCACGCCCGACCGACCAGGGGACGCCGGTCTTCGACGAGAAGCACTATGTGCCACAGGGCTGGCAGGTGCTGACGGGTGGCAACTGGATCGAGGACAACCCCGCCTACGGTCTGGTCGTGCATCCACCGGTGGGCAAGTGGCTGCTGGCTGCCGGTGAGGCCGTCTTCGGCTACGGCCCGGTCGGCTGGCGGATCACCCCGGCGCTCGCCGGGGTGGCGATCGTCGTGATGATCTACTGCTGCGTGCGCCGGATGACACGATCGACGCTGATCGGCGCCATCGCCGGGGTCTTCGCCATCTGCGACGGCGTGCTGTTCGTGCAGTCGCGGATGGGCATGCTCGACATCTTCCAGGCGCTGTTCGTGGTCGCCGCCTTCGCCGCCCTCATCGCCGACCGCGATCAGGTTCGGGCACGCATGCACCGGGTCCACCTCGAGGGGCGCATCGCCGACAGCCCGTTCGGACCGCGACTCGGCTTCCGCTGGTATCGGTTCACTGCCGGAGTCATGCTCGGATTGGGCTGTGGCACCAAGTGGTCCGGCATCTACTTCGTCATCTTCTTCGTCGTGCTCGCACTCGGCTTCGACGTCGCCGCGCGCAAGGCCTACCACGTCCGGCGGCCCTGGATGGGGGTCCTGCGCCGCGACCTGCTACCGTCCGGCGCCGGTCTGGCGGTGATGCCGGTCCTCATCTACTTCGCGACGTTCGTGCCGTGGTTCACCAATGAGACCGCCGTGTATCGGTACGAGGTGGGCAATCAGATCGGCGTCGGCGGGCCGTTCGCGTGGCTGCCGGGCGCCTGGCGATCTCTGTGGTTTTACGAGGCCGGGATTCTGGAATTCCATGCCGGTCTGACGAATTCGGCCGGCAATCACCATCCATGGGAGTCCAAGCCGTGGACGTGGCCGATGAGTCTGCGACCCATGCTCTACGCGATCGAGAACGGACCGGATCAGTGCGGCGGCGGAGAGTGCATCCGCGCGCAGATGTTGATCGGGTCTCCGGCGCTGTGGTGGCTGGCGTTGCCGATGCTGGCGTGGGGCCTGTGGTCGTGGCTGGTGCGTCGCGATTGGCGCTATGCCGCCGTCGTCACCGGCTACGCGGCCGGACTGCTCCCCTGGTTCGCCGACCTGGACCGACAGATGTACTTCTTCTACGCGACGGTGATGGCGCCGTTCCTCGTGATGGGACTTGCGCTGTGCTGCGGTGATCTGCTGCGTGTCGGGGTCAGAACCGCGAGGGCACGTCCGGAACGACGTACCCTCGCGATCCTGGTGGTGGCGATCTACATCAGCCTGGTGGTGGTCAACTTCATCTGGTTGTGGCCGATCCTCACCGCGAGTCCGATCTCCCCGGCTCAGTGGCATCAGCAGATCTGGTTGCCGAGCTGGGGCTGACGACCTGGGCGAGCGGCGACTCCGACAACACCTCGTCGGCCGGGGCGTCGTCGGCGGCCGAGCCGTCGCGCGCCACCTCGACGGCGACGAATTCGCCGGTCCCGATCTCGTTGGCCTGCTGACGGATGTGCTCGTCGACCTGATCGCGCAGTTCGAGTCGCGCGACGATCAGCGGGTCGCGTCGGAGATCGCGATAGAGAGAGAAGCACATCGCGATCATGACGACGACGAACGGCAGTGCCGCGATGATGGCCATCTGCTGCAGACCACTCAGGGCGTCGTCACCGCTGATCGCGAGCAGCAGTGCGGCCACCGTACCCGTGAGCACACCCCAGAAGATCGTGACCCACCGCGACGGATCGTGCGTACCGCGTTGCGACAGCGATCCCATCACGATCGACGCCGAATCCGCACCGGAGACGAAGAAGATCGCCACCAGCAACATGACGAGCGCGGACGCGATCGCGGTCCACGGCATGTTCGCGAGCACGTCGAACAGGGTGTCCTCGCTGTTGTCCAGCGGGAGGCTGGCGCCGTCGGTCTGCTGGCGGATCGCGGTGCCACCGAACACACAGAACCAGACCAGCGACACCGTCGTCGGCACGACCATCACGCCGATGACGAACTCGCGGATGGTGCGTCCGCGGCTGATCTTGGCGAGGAACAGCCCGACGAACGGTGTCCACGACACCCACCACGCCCAGTAGAAGATCGTCCACGACGCGAGCCAGGACTGACCGTCGACGTCGACGGTGGCGCCCGACCGGGCGGACAGGAACGGCAGATCGTTGAGATAGGCACCGAGGGTCGTCGGGAGCAGGTTCATGATGAACACCGTCGGACCGACGACGAACACGAACACGGCGAGGATCAGCGCCAGCACCATGTTGATGTTCGAGAGCCATTGGATACCGCGGGCGATGCCGGAGACCGCCGAGGCGACGAAGCAGGCCGTCAAGATCGCAATGATCGCGACCAGCAGCATCGTCGACGGCTCGTTCACCCATTCGACCTTCACCAGGCCCGAACCGATCTGCAGCGCACCGAGTCCCAGCGACGCGACCGTGCCGAACAGCGTCGCGAAGATCGCGAGGATGTCGATGATCTTGCCGATGGGCCCCTTCGACCGACTGCCGAGCAGCGGCTCGAAGACCGCGCTCATCAACTGACCGCGGCCCATCCGATAGGTGCTGTAGGCGATCGCCAAGCCCACCACCGCGTACATCGCCCACGGGTGGAATCCCCAGTGGAACATGGTCGTCGCCATCGCGGCGCGGACGTCCTCGGCGGCCATCTCGGGCGGCGCGTTGACGAAATGATAGAGCGGCTCGTACGCACCGAAGAACATCAGACCGATGCCCATGCCGGCGCTGAACATCATCGCGATCCAGCTGACGGTGCGGAACTCGGGTTTCTCACCGTCCTGACCGAGCGGGATGCGACCGTACTTGCTCACTGCGAGGAAGATCGCGAAGACCACGAATCCGGTTGCCGACAGAATGAACAACCACCCGAGGTTGTCGGTGATCCAGGCGAGAGCGTTGTCGCCGGAGCTCTTCAGACTGTCCTTGTCGGCGATGCCCCAGATCAGGAAGCCGATGACGATGAGAGCAGTGATCCCGAACACCCAGGGATCGATGGTCGGTTTCCGTCGCGTGCTGCGCCCAGTACTGATGGCGCCGGCGCGCGACGTCATGTCCGTTTTCTGTTCTGTTGTCACCAGTTCACACAATCAAAGGTTGGTACAAGTCTCAACTCGAGCGTGTGGCCTGTGCCACCATTGTGACGATCGTGGCGTCGTCGATACCCAGTTCACGCAGGGCTTTCACGTGCTCGAGCGTCAACCGCTGCGCCGTGTCCCGGGTCGTGTCGGCGCCCGCCTTCACGAACGATCCATGCCGCCCGCGGGTCTCGATGATGCCCGCAGCCTCGAGTTCGCGGTAACTGCGCGCCACGGTGTTCGCGGCGAGGTCGAGGTCGGCGGCCAGTCTGCGGACGGTCGGGATGCGTGCGCCGACCATGAGGTCACCGCGACCGATCAGCTCGATGACGCCCGCGCGCACCTGCTCGAACGGTGGCGCGGCACCGTCTGCGTCGATCCGCAACAGCGCGGCCAGATCGACGGGCTCCACCGAGAGTCCGCCGCTCACAGTTCGTCCCGGGCAAGCGGGCACGACATGCAGCGTGGACCGCCGCGGCCCGATCCGAGTTCGCGGCCCTCGATCTCGAGGACCTCGATCCCCGAGTCCCGCAGCCGCTGGTTCGTCTCGACGTTGCGGTTGTAGGAGACGACCACGCCGGGCGACAGCGCCAGGGTGTTGTTGCCGTCGTCCCACTGCTCACGCTCGGCGGTGATCGGGTCGAGCCCGGTGTCGATGACCCGGAGTTTCTCGATCTCCATCGCCTCCGCCGCCGCCTCCACGAACGGTCGTGAACCGGTGATCTCGACGCTCGCTCCGGTGTGGCGCAACGTGAACGCCGACATGGACTCGGCGATGTTCGGATACATGACCACGGCGTCGACGTCGACCATCGTGCACACCGTGTCCAGATGCATGAACGCCCGTGCCTGCTCGATCGGCACGGCCAGCACCGTGTGCGCGAGGCCGTCGTCGAAGAGGCTGCGCGCCAACGCTTCCGCGCCGGCCGGAGTGGTTCGCTCCCCCACCCCCACCGCGACGACCCCGGGAGCGAGCAGCAGCACGTCGCCCCCCTCGACCGGCGCCACCTGCGACTCGTAGGCGCGCCGCGCGCCGATGAATCGCGGGTGATGGGCGTAGATGAGATCGGTCAGCGACGTCTCCCGGACCCGAGCCGGCAGCGCGAGCGAGGTGATCGCGAAGCGTGGCCCGATCCAGAACGAGCTGTCGCGGGTGAACAGCAGATTCGGGAGCGGCTCGATGGCGAACTCGGGGCCGTGGTGCATGCGTCGGACGAGCGACTGGGTGGCGGCCGCGGGCGTCACCGGGAGTTCGTCGAATGTCATCCCTGCAGTCAGCACGTGGGCGAGTTCGGGCGCGGGCAGCCCGCGGAGGTGACTTGCGAGGTCGTCGGCGAGATGGGTGCCCAGCCGACGTGAGCTGACGGCCGCGGCGATGCCCTGGATGCGAGCGGCCCCACTGTGCTGGATCGTCTGGGTCAGCAGGTCTCCGAGCAGGAACACGTCGACCCCGCGCGAGCGGAGCACCTCGGCGAACTCGTCGTGCTCCTCCTGCGCGCGGGCCACCCACGGCAATCCGTCGAACAGCAACTGATCGTTGTTACGAGGGGTCAGGCGGCGCAACTCGTCGCCCGGCCGGTGCAGCATCACCGCACGCAGTCTGCCCACCTCGGACGTCGACCCCAGCGTGTAGTCGGCTGCCGCGCTGCTCATGGGACCACGTTAATTCGTCGGCGGCCATCTGACCGGCTGACCGAGAGACGTCAGCCGTCCGTGTCGCGCTCCACCTCGGTGAGATGCGGTCCGGCACCGACGACGGCCGGTGCGGTCTCCGCCGCGAGCAGCCACAGGACGAACGCGACCGCGGTCACCGCGCCGGTGAGCACGAAGGCAGGTCCGAAACCTGCTTTGTCGGCGACGAATCCGACGACGATCGGTCCGCTGACCGCGCCGAGGTCCGACGACATCCCGTAGGCGGCGAGAGCCGAGCCACCCTGCCGCCGATTGCCCAGGACGTCGGCCAGGGCCGCCTGATGGGTCGGGGCGAACAGTCCCGAACCGATTCCCGCGGCAAGGCAGAGCGCCAGCGCCAGCGCGAGATTCGGCGCGAAACCAAGGGCCCCGGTGGCGACTGCCGCGACGGCGAGACCGGGCAGCATCACCGGCCGTCGGCCGAAGGTGTCCGACAGACGTCCCGCGACGACGATCGCGGCGACGTTACCGACGGCGAAGACGGCCAGCGCCACCCCCGACATCGCGGCCCCCTCGTCGAGGCCGTCGGTGATGAACAGCGGTACGACCGCGACCCGCACGCCCATCGAGGACCAGCCCTGCACGAAGTTCGACGACAGGATCGCGCGGTAGGTGCTGTCGCGCAGAGCGGCCCGGAAGTCCAGCACACCGACCGTGACAGCCTGGCTCGGATCGGGACGTCCCCCGTGATCGCGCAGTTGCGTGGCGACCACGATCGAGGCGATGACGAGGGCGATCGAATAGACGACGAACGGCATCCGCAGCCCGTACTGGACCAAGGCACTACCGATCAGCGGACCGGAGATGCTGCCGATCAGGAAGCCGGCGGAGAAGTACCCGGACACACGGCCACGGATGTCGCCGGGCGACATACGGATCAGCAGTGCCATCGCGGACACGGTGAACATCGTCGAGCCGACACCACCGGCAGCACGGAACAGCAGCAGTTGCCAGTATCCCTGCGCGAAGGCGCAGGCGAAGGTGCTGCCGGCGACGATGAGCAGACCGATGAGGTAGATCCGCCGTTCACCGAACACGGTGACGAGCCGGCCGGTCGCCGGCGCGAAGAGCAACCGCATCACCGCGAACGCCGACACCACCGCGGAGGCCGCGGTGAAGCTCACATCGAAGCTGCGGGCGAAGGCGGGCAGCGCGGGCGCGATGAGGCCGTAGCCGAGTGCGATGACGACGTTGGCGGCCAGCAGCACCCAGATCCCGCGGGGAATCTGTCTCACCGCGTCACGACTCCCGCGGCCTCGATGCACGCGAAGTGGAACCTCGTGGCGTGAATCCTCACAGGGTGCATCCTCACAGGGTGCATCCTCAGAGCGTGAGATCTCATTGGCCCGGCTCGGGCAAGTCGTCGAGGGCGTCGGCGGTGAGCGAACGTCCGAGGGCGATCATCTCCGACGCCTTGTGGAAGTCCAGGGTCCGCACCGAGCGGCGCGGCACGCGGATGAGGATGTCCGGCGGATATCCGGCCACCTGATAGCGCGTGAGCGCCTCCTGCATGATGTCGAGCGACCGGCTGAGCACCTCGATTCGACCCATCCGAAGGCTGTCGCCACCGGCCGGCTGTGGTTGGTCGGTTCCGGCCAGTTCGAGCCCGAAGCGATCCCGCACAGACCGCACGAACTCGCTGTCGAGGATCGGGGCCACGTTGCGCCGGAGCAGCCCTTTGGCCTTCGGTTCACGGGTCACCCCTTGCTCGGGGCCGCCGTCGGTGCCGAGCACGACACCGATGGTCACATCACTGGTCACCGCCGATGTCGGCGCGACCGGGAGCGGATCCAGGATGCCGCCGTCACCGAGAAGACGCCCGTCGAGTTCGTGCGGGCTGATCACGCCGGGGATCGCGATCGACGCACGGATCGCATCGACGAGCCCGCCACGCTGGAACCAGACCGCGCGTCCGGCGTTCAGGTCGGTCGCGACCGCCGTGAACGGGGTGTCGAGATCCTCGATCCGGGTGTCCCCCAAGATCTCCCGCACGCGGGTCAGGATGCGCTCGGCGCCGATGACACCGGGTTTCGACAGCGAGACGTCCATCAGACGCACCACGTCGAGCTGCGTCAGTCCGCTGGTCCACTCGACATACTCGTCGAGTTTGCCCGCGCAATGCAGGCCGCCGACGAGGGCACCCATCGACGACCCGGCGACGGTGACGACCTCGAATCCGCGATCGGCGAGCTCCGCGATCACCCCGATGTGGGCGTAGCCACGTGCCCCGCCGCTGCCGAGGGCGAGCGCAACACGGGTGGGTCGGGCCATGGACCGATGCTATCGACCGGCTCGACCGGGCTCAGTCCCGCATCAGCCGTCGCGGCCCTGGACCGAGTTTGTTCATCTCGTCACCGGGATTGAGCAGATGGCATTCACCGAGCGACAGACACCCGCATCCCACGCAGGAGCCGATCATGTCGCGCATGTTCTCCAGCAGGGCGATCCGGTTGTTGATGTCGTCGATCCAGCGCTTGGACGCGGACTCCCACAGCGACTTCGGCGGCGACTCGCTGTGTCCGAGTTCGGAGAGGACATCGGCGATGACGGCCAGCGGGATCCCCGCGGCCTGCGACGCGCGGATGAACGCGACGCGCCGCAGCATCGCGCGGTGATACCGACGCTGGTTGCCCGAGGTGCGGCGACTGAAGATCAGCCCCTGGTCCTCGTAGAACCGCACCGCCGACGGCGCGATACCGGCACGCTGGGCCAGCTCCCCCACCGAGAGTTCGAGCTTCCTGAGCGTCACACGACCATGCTAGGTGACCTCAAGTGAACTTGAAGTCACTGGACCCTGAGGATCGAGCGTGCGAGCGTCACGAAGGTCAGCTCCGGACGACCATCACCGGGCGGTCCGCCTGATGCAGGATCTTCTGGCTCGTGGAGCCGAGCAGGAGACCCTTGAATCCCCCGCGTCCACGACTGCCGACGACGATCAGCTGGGCGCCATCGTCCGCGGCGTCGAGCACTGCCTTCGCCGGCTCCTCGGGGATCACCACACGCTCGACGACGACGTCGGGATAGTCGGCCGTGTAGCCGGCGAGACGCTCCGCGACCGCCTCGACCGCGTCCTGCGACATCCGGGCGATCTCGTCGGGATCGATGCCGTATCCGTGCAGCGCGTCGACGTCGAGCGGGGTCCAGGTGTGCACGGCCACCAGTGTGGCGTTGCGCAGCGATGCCTGGCGGAAAGCCTCGGCGACCGCCGCATCACTGACCGGCGAGTCGTCGACGCCGACGACGACCGCACCGTCTCCGCCGGCGCCCGCGACGACCACGACACGACCGTGGAAGTGGGCGGCCACGCTCGTACTGACCGAACCGAGGAACAACCCCTTGATCGACCCGAGGCCGCGCGTGCCGAGGACGATCGTGCCCGCGTCCTTTCCGAGTTCGAGCAGGGCACGGGCGGCGTCACCCTCGACGAGGGTCGTCTGCACCGACACCCCGGGCGCTGCCTCCTTGGCGAGTTCGGCGGCCGCATGGACGGCGTCGGTCGCATCCTGCTTGATCGCATCGACGACATCCTGCGGGATGATCAGTCCCGGCGCGTAGTTGCTGGTGCTGATGTCGTACACGCCGACCAGTTTCAGGTCGACGTTCTCGATGGTCGCGGCCGTGGCCGCCCATCGCACAGCCGCATTCGACGCATCCGACCCATCCACGCCGACGAGAATCGCGCTCATGTCCGGTCTCAACTCCTCACTCGATATGCCTCACAGGACCTTCATCTCCCATCCTGCCCCGCCGACGGCCAAGCGGCAATGAGGAGAAAGTCCCCGGTCACAGCCGATTTCGCACAGGGTAGGGTGGAGTCGAGGTGAACGATCATCGAACACGAAGCGGATATGACCACTCCCGACAAGCCCCCCGGCAGCACCGACGAACTGCGTCAATCCGTCCTACATGGCGCTGTGACAATAGGTTTCGCGCTGGCCGCACTCATCGTGGCCTGGGCCTCCGACGACGGGTTGCGCACGACACTGATCGTCGCGGCGCCGATCATCATGCTCGTCGGCGCACTTGCCGCCCTGTGGCGTACCTATCGGTGCTGGCGGTCCGGCGGCCGGTGGCAGATCTGGCAGGGCGCCTCATGGTTCATGCTCGCGATGTTCATCGTGTTCCTGTTCGGCACCGGACCGGCCCCTGCTGACCTGACGACCGTCGTCGGCGGTCAGCGGTTGAGATGCGGGTAGCGCCTGCGGAATTTCTCGACCCGGCCGGCGACGTCACTGATGCGGGCGACGCCGGTGTAGAACGGGTGCGATTCGCTGGTCACGTCGACCGTGATGCGCGCATAGCGCTGCCCGTCGGACCATTCGACGACGTCCGACGATGTCGCGGCCGACCGCGTGAGGAACTCTGCGCCGGTCGATGCGTCGCGGATCACCACGGGATGATAGTCGGGGTGGATGTCACGCTTCATGCTCGTCCCTCTCGATTGTCGGCCCGATCCTCGGACCGGTGGTCGGTGATGCCGCCACTGATCTCCGCGATCGGCAGTGCGTCGACACCCACTCCGGTCTCGAGGTCCTTGCAGGGATCGCTGTGGAACTGTCCGAACGGATCCTCGAAGGTGGACCAGAACTCCTGACCGGCAGCGACTTCGACGTCGTTGAGGCATGCTGCACGCAACGCGTCCCGGATGTCGTCGGCGTCGGCCCGATGTGTGAGGACCACCAGCGAGGTGTGACGATCGCCTGCGCTCTCGTCCCACCGCAGCGCGCCCATCGCGCGCCGTTCGGGGTCGGTCCGCGTCAGCTCGGCCTCGTTCATCGCAGCGAGCCATCGGCCACCGGGCGCGACACGTAGCCCGCCCCCGGCTGATTCCAGCCAGAGCGCCTCGTCGGGCTGGGTCGCCAGCCACAGTCGACCCCGCGAACACACCACTCCGTCGAGCAGCACGTCGATCGCGTCGTGCAGCCGCGTGGGATGCAATGGAATGTCGGAGTGGAACTCCACCCAGCTCACACCGCAATCCGGCTGCAGCGGGGGCTGGTCGGAGAGCAGTGGGTCGTGGGGGCCGTCGACACGTCCACGGCGCGCGGTCGGCCCGACCGCGGCGAGCAGGCGTTCGAGCAGCGCCGGCCCGACCTGCCGTTGCGGGAGTTCCATCATGATCGGAGCCTGGGGCGCAAGCCGTTTCAGGACGGCGGCCAGGCGTGCGGACTCCCACGCGTCGCGCGTCGCCGGGTCACAGCCGGCGACGACGAGCGCATCCGCGAAAGACACCTGCGCGACGGCCACCTGAGCCAGCGTGCGGTCGTCGTCGACCTGCTCGAAACCCGCCTCGGCGAGCGTGAGGTCCCCGGTGGCCGCATCGAGCCACTCGTGTTCTGTCACGCAAGAGATGGTCGCCTCGATGCGGACGTCGCGCGATGCCGGACCATCGACGAATCCGGGCATGTCGGCCACCAGCACCTGCTCGATCGCCCAGCTGATGCGTTCCGGTTCGAGGATGGGGTCGAGCGTCAGCACGATCCGGCGTACTGCCGACTGCCGATGCAGTCGACGCAGCAGTGGCAGCAGATCCTCGCGCAGTGTGCACGAGACACATCCGTGCGCGAGCTCGACGCCGACGCGCCGCTCCCGACGACTCCCGTCCGGATCGAGCCAGCTCATGCGGCGCGTGACGCGGCCATCGGCGACATGCGTCAGATCGTGGTGGATCTGCATCGTGCCCGAGCCCTCGCCGGCCTCGAGTGCGTCCGCGGTGCGGGTCACCGCCGCCGGGTCGAGACCCGTCACCAGGATGATCGGCGTCCGATCGTCCTGCCCCGCAGCGCCGGTCGATGGATTCGCCGCTCGTTGGTCCGTCACGGTCCGCCTTTCCCTGTTATTGGCAACAATTTCCATTTACTGGCCTCTGACGGTACCGTGACCGAGGCGTTAACGCCAATCGTTTCCAATAAGCACGAGAGGTCGAGGAGGACCCACCATGTCCCCACGGTGCCAGGTCACCGGACGCGAGCCCGGATTCGGCAAGCAGGTGTCGCACTCGCACCGGCGTACATCGCGTCGGTGGAATCCGAACATCCAGCGCCGTCGGTACTACGTGCCCGGGGAGGGTCGGTGCGTCACCCTGCGCGTGAGTGCCAAGGGCATCGCGACCATCGACAAGCACGGCATCGAATCGGTCCTCGCGACGATCCGAGCCCGCGGAGAGAGGATCTGATGGCGCGCAACGAGATCCGGCCGATTGTCAAACTCCGGTCGACGGCCGGCACGGGCTACACCTACGTCACCCGCAAGAATCGGCGCAATGACCCCGACCGGATGGTCCTCCGCAAGTACGACCCGGTCGCACGCAAGCACGTCGATTTCCGAGAGGATCGCTGATGGCCAAGAAGTCCAAGATCGCCCGCAACGAGCAGCGCCGGGTGGTCGTCGCCCGGTACGCCGAGATCCGCGCTGAGCTCAAACGAATCATCGCCGCACCCGCGTCGACGCAGGAGCAACGGGCCACCGCGCAACGTCGATTGCAGCGGCTACCGCGCGATTCGAGTCCGACGCGCCTGCGCAACCGGGACGCCGTCGACGGACGTCCGCGCGGATACATCGGCAAAGCAGGGTTGTCGCGCGTGCGGTTCCGCGAACTCGCCCACCGCGGCGAGTTGCCCGGTATCCACAAGTCGAGTTGGTGAGGAGCCCCGATGAACCGCAAATCCACCCGCCGCCGTTCACCTGAGCCGACCAAGAAGACTCGAAACCTGTTGTCGGCGTCCGGGGTCCGGGTGAGCGCCGCGAGCCCCGTCGACTACAAGGACGTGGCGCTGCTGCGTCAGTTCCTCTCGGACAAAGGCCGTATCCGCAGTCGGCGGGTCACCGGCCTGACGCCACAGCAGCAGCGGCAGGTCGCCACCGCGATCCGCAACGCCCGCGAGATGGCGCTGCTGCCCTACGACTCACGCCGCTGAGCGCAGGCCGCGATCGTGTCTGTGGCCCGGGGGGTCAGTCGTCGACCCGAAGATCGAGGCTGATCTCCTCGGCATCGAGCTGGGCGAGTTCCTGCGTGAGCAGGGCCGAGTGATATGTGCCGTTGTCACGCATCCTGAGCAGCGTCTCCCGCTGAGCCGTGATGGTCGCGCGACGCACCTCCTCGAACGCGGAACGATAGGCGAGGTTGATGCCGGTGGCGCTGCCGTCCTCCTCGGCCTGCTCCTCCATGCGTTCGATCCGTTCGCGCACCCACGGATACCGGGCCGCGAGATCGGAGCCGGCGAGCACGTCCTGAGCGGTACGGCTCAGTTCGGCGCGCAGCCGATCGTGTTCGGCGGCACGGTCGTCGGTCACGTCGACCAGTCGCAGCGAGCGGATCAACCATCCGAGTGTCCCGCCCTGGACGATCAGTGATGCGGCCGCCACCACGAACGCGATGAGCACCAGCAGTGCGCGCGACGGGGTGTCGTCGGGGAGGGTCTGGGCGGCGGCCAGCGTGACGACGCCGCGCATACCGGCCCAGACGATGATCGTCCCCTCCTTGGGCCCCATCGGCGCTGCGGTGTAGTAGTCGATGTCGGCGATGGCACGAGTGACCCGTCCCTGGATACGTTGCGCCGCTGCCGGGTTCGCGGCGAACGCCTCGGTGGAGATGTGCGGCTCGGCGTCCGGATCGCCACGCTTGCGACCCGGGCGCGGCCGCAACCGCAGTCGACGGGGCGGCCGATGGTCGGCGGTGCCCGACGGTGTGTCGGGCACCTTCTGCACCTTCTCGGCGATCTTCGCGTCCATGTTCTTCAGGTAAGGCCGCATCGCGGTGCCCCGCCGCGCGATCCGGTCGAGCCACCAGATCAGCGGCGTCACGTAGATCGCGCGCACGACAATGGTGATCGCCAGCGCTGCCAGGCCGATCCAGAGGGCGGTGGTCACGCCGCCGTGCTCGTTGCGCACCGCCTCGATGAGCCCCGAGAGTTCGAGCCCCATCAGCAGGAAGACGCCACCCTCGAGGAGGAACTCGACGGTCCGCCAGTTCTGTGTGTCGGACAGGCGATGCTGCGGCGAGAGGTGCTTCACCGCGCCGGCACCGGTGATCAGGCCGGCGGTCACCGCGGCCACCAGCCCCGACGCGCCCAGTTCCTCCGCCGGCAGGTAGGCGAGATACGGCACGGTGAACGAGATCGCAGTGTTGACCGTGGCGTCGGGTAGCCGCCGGCGCACCCACAGGTTGCACCAGCCGACCACCGCGCCGAGGAGAACCGCACCCACGACCGCCCACACGAAGCTCAGGGCGACCACTCCGAACGAGATGCCCGCGGCGGTCGCGGCGACGGCGGCGCGGAGCAACACCAGTGCGGTCGCATCGTTCAGCAGACTCTCGCCCTCGAGGACGGCGATGACCCGGCCCGGCACCCCGAGCCGCTTGGCAATCGACGTCGCCACCGCATCCGTCGGCGACACGATCGCACCGAGCGCGATGCCAGTGGCCAGGCTGATGTCCGGCAGCACCCAGTGGAAGAACACCCCGAGGACGACCGCGCTGACCAGTACGAGCGCCACCGACAGCGCACTGATCGCTGTGAAGTCGCGCCGGAAGTCCATCGTCGGCATCGAGACCGCCGCCGAGTAGAGCAGCGGTGGCAGCACCCCGATCAGAATCCACTCGGGGTCGATGTCGATGTCCGGCACGAACGGCAGGATGCCGATCAGCGCACCGGCGACGACCAGCAACAACGGCGGTGCGATACGGATACGCGGACCCAGCACATGGGCCGCCGCGACACCGAGGACGGCGAGGATCACGAGGAGGATTTTCTCCATGCCGACCATCCTGACGCACGCGTCGCCGTCGCGGCCCGGCACGCGGTGCCATCGTGGATTGTGACATTGAGTGTTGACAAATGATCGACCGCCGACTTACGTTCGTGACAACACCAGGGCGTCGTCGGAGCGTCGTCGGATCACCCCCCGCAGATCACCTCCGACAGACCGCCCGGTACCGCCCGCACCTCCGCCGACGAGAAGGTCAGCCGATCATGACGAACGCACTCGAACGCACCGGACACGCCTATGTCCCCGAGCACGCGAAGTCCACGACCGACGACGACTACACCCAGGTCCTCGACGACCTGTCCGCCGCGTCGGTGCACCGCAACTTCGATCCGTACGTCGACATCGACTGGGACGCGCCACACATGGCGATCACCGAGGACGATCCGCGGTGGATTCTGTCCTACGAGGTCGACCCCATCGGCCGTCACCCCTGGTATCAGCAGCTTCCCCAGGCCAAGCAGATCGAGATCGGGATGTGGCGACAGGCCAATGTGGCCAAGGTCGGACTCCAGTTCGAGTCGATCCTCATCCGCGGGCTGATGCAATACAGCTTCAAGCTACCCAACGGCGCCAAGGAATTCCGGTACACGACGCACGAATCGAAAGAGGAGTGCAATCACACCCTGATGTTCCAGGAGTTCGTCAACCGAACCGGGATGGACGTTCCCGGCGCGAAGGTCGGCTATCGCCTGATCTCGCCGTTCGTCCCGCTCGCGTCGACCCTGTTCCCGACCATCTTCTTCTTCGGTGTCCTCGGCGGCGAGGAGCCCATCGACCACATCCAGAAGGACTTCCTCCGGACCCGCGCGAGCCTGCACCCGACGATGGCCGCGGTCATGCAGTTGCACGTGGCCGAGGAAGCCCGCCACATCTCGTTCGCGCATCACCTCCTGCGGGAGACCGTCCCGCGCAAGGGTCGCTTCCAGCGCTTCCTGCTCTCGCTCATGTTCCCTCTCACCATGCGCATCCTGTGTGGCGCGATCGTCGTGCCGCCGAAGAGCTTCCAGAAGCGTTTCGACGTCCCGGACGAGGTGATGCGCGACATCTTCTGGCGCTCGGACGAGTCGAAGAAGTTCTTGCGCAACGTGTTCGGTGACGTCCGCATGCTGGGTGACCAGTGCGGTCTGATGAACCCCCTCTCACGCGTGCTGTGGAAGATCCTCGGCATCGGCGGCCGCCCGTCGCGGTTCCGGAGCGAACCGACCTACACCGCCGCCTGATCGACCACCGTCCGCCCCGGTCGGTCGCTCCTCCTCGTCACATCGGATCGAAGAACATGCCCCACGTAGTCACGCAGGCGTGCTGCGGCGACGCCTCGTGCGTCTACGCGTGCCCGGTCAACTGCATCCATCCCACACCGGAAGAACCCGGCTTCGGCACCTCGGAGATGCTGTACATCGACCCGTCGACGTGCGTCGACTGTGGCGCGTGTGTCAGTGCGTGCCCCGTCGGCGCGATCGTGCCCGGCCACCGTCTCGACGAGCAGCAGGCGCGATTCGCCGACATCAACGCCGCACACTTCGACGTCACCGCCACCGGTGCCGCCGCACGGTTCCCGGTCGACCCGGCACACCGACTCCCGTTGGCGCCCATCGACAATCCCCGCAGGCTCGCGGTGAACGAGACCCTCTCGGTCGGCATCATCGGCTCGGGGCCGTCGGCCATGTACGCCGCCGATGACCTGCTCCGCCACCCGCAGGTGACGGTCACGATCTATGAGCGTCTGCGGCGGCCGTTCGGACTCGCGCGCTACGGGGTCGCGCCCGATCACCTCGCCACCCGCTCGGTGATGCGACTCTTCGACGACATCGCCGGCCACCCCCGATGCGACATCCGGCTGGGTGTCCGCATCGGCCGCGACGTGACACTCGACGAGGTGCGTGCTCGGCATCAGGCGGTGATCTGGGCGGGCGGCGCTCCGACGGATCGTCGGCTCGACGTCGACAATGCCACCGCACCAGGCGTTCTCAGCGCCACCGCGTTCGTCGGCTGGTACAACGATCATCCCGACCATGACCGCCTGTCCGTCGACCTCGGGACCGAACGCGCCGTCGTCATCGGCAACGGCAACGTCGCACTCGACGTCGCCCGGATCCTCACCACCGATCCGGATGCGCTCGCCACCACCACGATCTCGCGGCACGCACTGGCCGAGCTACGACGCTCCCGCATCGGCGAGGTCGTCGTACTGGGTCGTCGTGGTCCCGTCCACGCGGCCTTCACGCTTCCCGAACTCGTCGGTCTGGTCGACCATGGCTCGAACGTCGTGGTCGATCCCGCCGATCTCGAATCCGCCGCCGAGATGGTCATCGACGACCCGACCACCCGGGCCAAGCTCGACCTCCTCGGCGAGGTCGCCGCGCGGACCCCGGCCGACGGACCGCGCATCCGACTGGCCTTCCACCGCTCCCCCGCGGCGATCCGCGTCGACGAGTCCGGCCGGGCCGACGGTGTCGTCGTCGACCGCACTCGTGTCGGGGAATCCGGGGCGATGGAGCCCACCGGCATCACCGAGACCATCGACGCGTCGCTCGTACTCACCTCGATCGGGTACCGCGGCGTCGCCGTGCCCGGGCTGCCGTTCGACGACACACGCGGAGTCATCCCCCATGACGCCGGCCGCGTCCTCGACGACGAGACGGCGATCCCCGGCCTGTATGTGACCGGCTGGATCAAGCGCGGGCCGTCGGGCTTCATCGGCACCAACAAGACCGACTCCGCCGAGACCGTCGCGTCGCTGCTGACCGATTTCGAGGGCGGCCTCCTCCCCGCCCAGCGCGCCCGGCGACGCCGCGTGCTCGACCGTCTCGGCTGAGCTGTTCCCACGCACCCCGAATCTCGAACACCATTGTTGTTTCGAACCATGGTGGTGTTCGAGAGGAGGGGTGTGTGACCGCAGGGGCGCGGCGTCGTCGATCGACGTCACGGCACCGTAGATTGACGCCATGGCACCCCACTACGAGCGCACGACCGTCGCAACCGATCTGGACGATCTGCCGACCGACATGCGGGCGGCGCTCGGCGCCTACGGCCTCGCCCACCAGCTCTCGCTCGACGATGCGCTCCCGGCGTGGTCCACACGCAGTGTGAATCCGCCATCGACGACCATGATGGGCAAGCTGTTTCGGCGTCGCGCCAATCCCACCGATCCGGATTCGGAGCATCAGACCGTCGTCATCGTGCACCCCTCGCATGTGATCGTGGTGATCTCCGGCTCCGAACGCGGGGTGACCGTGTTGTCGACGCCGCTCGCGATCGCATCGATCACCGACGGTCCGACCATCGGTGGTGTCGGGTCCGGCGAGACGGGTTTCACGATCACCGGACTACCCGGCGATGCGGGCTGGCCCGGCAGCTTCTACGTCGGCCTCGGCCCCGAACCGGCAGGACGGGACTGCGCCGAGGCGGTACGCGCTGCCGTGGTCGCAGCGAAGAATCGGTGACTACGGCCGTAGGCTGGCCCACCCTGGGACGACCGATCCGCTGTCGCGATTCCACTGACACGGGAAATGCCCCCGTTGACAATCGAATACAGCGAAGTGCATCAGGGAACAGTTCAGTCACGATCACCCCCACCGGCACCGTAAGCGGGGTTATCCTGAGGCCTCGCCATTCTGGGGGGTGACCACGGGTGAGGACCATGTTCTCTCGGTTCGACTACATCGATGCCGCACGAGCCACCGGCGGCGCGTTCGCCGACCTCGTGCGCAGTGTCGACGAGCCGGAGACCCGGCTACGACACACGCCGGGATGGACGGTCACCGACTGCCTGGGTCACGTCGCCTGCGCCCCGTCGCGCTATCTGGCGCTCGCCCGCGGGGAGGGTAGCTGGGCCCACCGCGCCACCGATGTTCCCGACCTCAACGCCAAGCAGATCGCCAATCTCACGACCCGCGACGTCTCGCTGCTCACCGACCGGCTCCTCGAGGACCTCGACACCCTGCTGGACACTGTGTTTCACTTCGGCGCCTGCGTCCCGATGATGGACTTCGACGGGGACACGCGCGTCCGTTCGGACGCCGCACTCGGCATCCTCATCGGCGAGTTCGTCGTCCACGGTCACGACATCGCCCACGTGATAGGCACTCCATGGGAGATCGACCCCGAGGTCGCTGCGCTCATCGCCCGTGGACGCCACCAGATCCTGCCGGCGTGGGTCGACGACGCCACATGCGGACATCACACGGCGACCTACGACATCCGGCTCAGGGGTTGCTCGGAGCGATTCGTCTACGAGTTCACCGACGGCCACCTGGAGATCGACCCCGACCGGCCGCGCCCCGCCGACGTCCACATCAGCGCCGATCCTGTCGTCGCCCTGTTCGCCTCGTACGGCCGGATGTCACCGACGTGGGCGATGCTGACCGGCCGCGCGTTCGCCTGGGGTCCTCGCCCGTGGCTGGCCACCTCGCTCAACCGTCGGTTTGTCCCGGCCTGATCACGTCGACTCACTGATCATCACGGCCACCGTGCCCGGTTCCAGCGCGGCGAAGACATGCTCCACGTCACCGGCATACGACACGTAGTCACCGGGGGCGAGCTCGACCTCGGAGCCCGTCGGCCCGACATTCGCCCGACCCGCGCTCAGGACCACCAATTCGACGACCCCACGAGCGTGCGGTGCCGAGATCCGCGCCTCACCGGGTTCCGCGCGGATCAGGTACATGTCGCGACGGGTTCCGGGGCGAGCGGTCGACAACAGGGTCGCCGAATAGTCGGCGGCCGCGGCCGGGATCACCGGACCGTCACCGAAGCGGATCACCTCGACAGGTTGGACCGGGGCGTCCAGGAAGGCGGAGAACTGCACGCCGAGCGCCGTCGACAGCGCCCATAGTGTCTCGACGCTGGGGTTGCCCTCCCCTGATTCCAGTTGCGAGAGAGTCGATTTGCCGACACCGGCGCGACGGGCGAGTTCACCGATCGACAGTCCCGCCCGGGTCCGCTCACGCTTGAGCGCGGCCGCGACGACCTGCTTCGGGTTGATCGGCGCGGCGCCGCCGGACAAATCGTTCGGTTCGCCGGACGATCGGCCATCTTGACGAACATTGTCCATGGTGTTCATCATAGTGGTCATGCGTTCCATCTGGAGAACACTCGACGTCGCGACCGTTCGCGCCGTGCTGGTGATGAGCGTGTCGGTGCTGGTCATCGGCGCGTCCTACGGGGTCGCCGCGCACACCGCCGGATTGGTGTGGTGGCAGATCCTGGTCATCGCCACCGTGGTGTTGGCCGGTTCGTCGGAGTTCGTGTTCGTCGGCATCATCGCCGCAGGCGGGGCACCGATCGTGGCCGCGCTGGCGGGCCTACTGGTGAACACCCGCAACTTCGGGTACGGGCTGTCGGTCGGACGACATCTCGGGCGGGGTCTGCCACGCGCGATCGGTGCACATCTCATCAACGACGAGACCGCCGTGATGGCGGCCGCAGAACGTGATCCGCGTCGAGCCCGCGCGGCGTTCTTCCTGTGTGGACTCGGCGTGCTCATCACTTGGCCACTCGGGTCCATGCTCGGAGCAGCGATCGGGGAAGTCGTCGCGAGCCCGGAGGCGCTGGGGCTGGATGCCGCGTTCCCGGCGCTGCTCGCCGCATTGGCGATCCCGGCACTGCGCGACCGCAGAACGCTGACCGCGGCGGTCGTCGGCGGCGCGATCGCGGTCGCGGCGTCGCCGTTCCTGCCGGCGGGTCTGCCGATCCTGATGGCGCTGCTGGGGCTGGTCGTGGTCGAGGCGATCCGTCGCCGGACGGCCGGAGACGATCTCAACCCCGGCGAACCGGGCAGGCGTGCCGACGATGCCGTGTTGGAGCACGCCCGATGACCGGCACCGGCCTGCTCATCGGGGTGGCGATCCTCGCCGTCGGCACCTACCTGATCCGCTTCGCCGGACCCGCGCTGCGTAGCCGGTACGAGGTCAGCCCGCAGGCAGCGGCGCTGATGGACCGGGCGGCCATCGTGCTGCTGGTGGGTGTCGCCGCGACCGGCGCACTGTATGACGGTTCCGACTTCGTCGGCTGGGCCCGACCGGCCGGAGTGGCCGTCGGTGTCGTCGCGGCACTGTTCAAGGCGCCGCTGGTGGTCGTCGTCGTCCTGGCGGCCGGCGCCGCAGCGGGGCTGCGCGCGCTCGGCGTGGCCTAGAAACCGGCGGACGTCAGGAGGTCAGCGTCTCGCCGCAGCGACGCCGTGGCCCGAGCGCTGCGCACCCTGACCGCGTCGGCGCTGCTGCCCCGACGGGCGGCGCCCGCGTGACGCCGAGTCGCCGGCGTGGGACTGACCTCCGCCCGAGCGACCGGCAGATGCGGTACGGCTGCCGCTGTGACGGCGACCCGACGAGTCGCCGCGTGCTCCGCCGGACTGGCCGCGCTGGCCGCCGGTGCGAGCGCCCGGTCGGCCGTCACGACGCGGCTTCGACGATCCGGAGCGGGCCGGAGCCGCGACCGGCTTGGGCTGGGGGGCGACGAACTCGGCACGGGGACCGACGAGGGTGTCGACCTCGGCCGACGATGCGTCGACGCGCGTGGGCGCCACCTTGATGTTCGCCTTGCGGAGCAGACCGGACAGGTCGCGGCGCTGGTCGGGCAGGCAGACGGTGACCACGTCACCGCTGCTGCCGGCGCGCGCGGTGCGCCCCGAGCGATGCAGGTAGGCCTTGTGCTCGGCCGGCGGATCGACGTGGACGACGAGTTCGACGCCGTCGACGTGGACGCCACGGGCCGCGACGTCGGTGGCGACCAGCACGCGCACGCCCTCTCCGCCGAATGCCTTCAGGTTCCGGTCACGCTGCGCCTGGCTGAGGTTGCCGTGCAGGTCGACGGCCGGGATCCCGGTGTCGGTGAGCTTCTTGGCCAGCTTCTTGGCCTGATGCTTGGTGCGGGTGAACAGGATGCGACGACCCTGCCCCGACGCGAGTTCCTGGACGAGTGCGTTCTTGTCGCCCGGGGAGACCTCGAACACGTGATGGGTCATCTGCACCGGGGCAGACGTCTCCTCGGTCGAGTGCACGGTCGGCTTGTCGAGGAAGCGCTTGGCGACCTTGTCGACCCCGTTGTCGAGGGTGGCGGTGAACAGCATGCGCTGCCCGTCGGCGGGGGTGGCCGCGAGAATGCGCGTCACGCCGGGGAGGAAGCCGAGATCGGCCATGTGATCGGCCTCGTCGAGCACGGTGATCTCGATGTCGCCGAGCTTGACGATGCCCTGACGGATCAGGTCCTCGAGTCGTCCGGGGCATGCGACGACGATGTCCACGCCCCGGCGGAAGGCCTCTTCCTGACGGCTCTGCTTCACGCCACCGAACACGGTGGTCACAGTGAGATCCATGGCACGGGCCAGCGGCGTGACGACGGCCGCGATCTGTGTCGCGAGTTCCCGCGTCGGCGCGAGGACGAGCCCCGTCGGCAGGGCCGGGCGACGAGTGACACCCATTTCGGCCAGCCCGGCGACGAGAGGGAGGGCGAATGCCAGCGTCTTTCCGGACCCGGTCTTGCCGGAACCGATCACGTCATTGCCGGCGAGGGTGTCGCCCAGGGTTTCCGTCTGGATGCGGAAGGGTTCGGTCTTGCCTTCGGCGGCAAGGACTTTCACGAGCTCGGCGGGCACGCCGAGGGAAGCGAATGTAGTGGACAAGGTCCGTTCTCTCTGTTGTGGACGCGCGCAACAGCACAGGGCTCTGGCACGGTCTCGGTGGCGAAGGCGCGTCTGTCGCGCATTCGTTCGCCGTATGAAGTCGATGATCAGGCGCTGAATGGGCTGGCCTGTCGAAGAAGCGTTCTACGACGCGTTGACGCCCAGCAAGTGGTGCGTCAATTGACTCCACGGTACGTGAGGTCGGGCCGGGGGGCCAAATCATGGTGACCAGCGTCATGTCGGCGGAACGACAACGTCCCACGACACGGTCGCGGGTGACTGCGAAACCACGTTGACACGCGTGTGCCCGCGCGGGAGCATGCCTACCGTGAGCTTTGTCGAGTCGTCGCCCGCAGGGCGTGGGGAGGTTGTCCGCGTCGTGCACGCCGACAACTGAGCATCCCGCCCCGACAGACGCGAGTCCCGCCCCCGCGCGGCCGCGTCGGTCGAGACGTACCCTGCCCACGACGACCCGATTGGTCACCTCTCATGCAGTCCCTCACCGAATCACAGATCCGCGCGTCCTTCGTCAATACGACGGTCCGCGAACGCAAGTCTGTTGCCCTGCCCTCCGGATTCGACCGAATCCGATGGGAGGACAACGATTTCCTCGGCTGGCGCGATCCGAAGCTTCCCCTTGCCGGATACATGGTCATCCCCACCGATGACAGACCCGTCGGCATCATGCTGCGTCTTGGCGGACGCCAGCCACGGGCCCGTCCCCAGTGCTCGTTCTGTCAGGATGTCCAGTTGCCCAACGAGGTCGCGTTCTACAGCGCGAAGATCGCCGGCGCCGCGGGCCGCAAGGGCAACACCGTCGGCACACTCATCTGCTCGGGATTCGAATGTTCGGCGAACGTCCGGGTGCGCCCATCAGCGATCTTCGCCGGTGACGACCCCGAGGCCGTCCGACAGTCGCGGATCGCCGTGCTGCGCGATCACCTCGGTGGTTTCGCCCAGCGCGTGCTCGGTCACGGGTCCTGACGACGGGTTCGGGCGACCGGTCGACGAGGGCATGGCAACTCAGTGGATGTTGGCCAATCGCTGGGGAAATGCGTAGAAATATCCTTGCGCGAAGTCGCAGCCGACACGTTCGATGGCCGCGGCCTGTCGGGAGGTCTCCACGCCCTCGGCGACGACCTGCACACCGGTCGCGTGCGCCGTCGCGACGATGCCGGAGAGCACGATCTCCGCGCGGTCCCCGTCGTCGAGGGCGTCGACGAAGGACTTGTCCGTCTTGATGATGCTGATCGGAAGCCGATAGAACTCGCTCAACGTGGAAGCGCCCGTTCCGAAGTCGTCGATCGCGACCTGACATCCGAGCGCCCGGACCGCGGCCAAGGTGGCCACGACACCGTCGTGGTCCGCGGCCGCGAGGACGCGTTCAGTGATCTCGATGCACAGTCGTCCGGGTGCGAGACCGGTCTCGGCAAGGGTCATCTCGAGTCGCGCCATGAAATGCCGCTCGGCCAGTTCACGCCGGGAGAAGTTCAGGCACAGGGTGAGTTCGGCGGTGCCGTCGTGCCGGATGAACTCGCGCACCGCCTGATCCAACACATGGGCACCGAGGAGTTCGATGAGGTCGCTGCGGTCCGCGACGGCGAGGAACTCGCTGGGTGAGATGAGCCCCAGTTCGGGGTGGCGCCACCGCATAAGCGCCTCGAGAGCGACGGGTTGATGGCCGCGTTTGACGTCGACGATCGGCTGGTAGTCGAAGTAAACCTGCGCCGGGTCGGAGTCGATCGTCTCCCGCAGTTCCCGTTCGATCCGCTGTCGGCGTTGCAGATCCAGTCGATGCTGCGGTCGGAATCGCACGTAGGGACGGCCTCGCGACGTCGTCTTCGCCTGATACAGGGCGATGTCGGCGTCACGGAGAAGATCGGTGGGCGTCGGCCGGACGTCACCGAATCGTGCGACGGCCACCCCGACGCTCACGCTGATCCGTTCGCTGTGGGTGGTCAGTTCGATAGGGACACCGACCGCCTCGTGGATGTGGGAGACGAGGTCGTCCACGCGGGTCGCGTGGTCCTTGTGGACGAGTTGGACGATCACGTACTCGTCACCACCGAGCCGGCCGATGGCCGAGTCCTTCCCCATGGCCTCGCGGAGGCGGTTGCCGATCTCGGTCAGGATCTCGTCGCCGATCATGTGTCCGAGGGCGTCGTTCACGAGCTTGAAATCGTCGAGGTCCAGGTAGTGGACGACGACGCAGTCCTCGAGGGCCTCGAGACGGTCGGAGTAGGTCTCGATGGCCCGGATGATGCCCGCACGACTCAGCAGACCGGTCAGCTGATCGTGATACGCCTCCCACTCGTACTGGTTGGCCTCCCATTCGAGGCGCGATGTCTCCCGATGGCGATCGGTGATGTCGTCCATCGACACGACGACGGCACGCTCCTCGCCGTCGCCGATCGCGCGGCAACTGCAGGAGATCCAGCGGCGACCCGCCGGGGCGACGACGGTCGCCATGTGGTCGTCGGTGGCCACGCCCGTACGTAGGCAGGCCCCGATCGGCGACTCCTCCTGGGTGGAGAAATCGAGGGTGAGGTCCGTGAGTCGGAGTCCCGCGACCGCGTCGTCGGCGAGATCGAGGAGCGCCAGCGCGGCGGGGTTCACGAGTTCGACCACCCCGTCGCGGCCGACGACGATCACTGCACGCTCGAGCGAGTCGAAGATGGCCCGCATCCGCTCGACGAGGCGACGCTGACGGTCGATCTCCGACACGTCGCCCGGAGCTCCGATCGGCGTCACCGCAGAAATGGCGTCGTCGTCGACGCGGTCACCGTCGGTCATCGCCACCTTCCTTGCCGTCTGTCGGTCCATACCCGTCGGTCGGTCGCCGAACATTCGCGACGGTAATCGAAACTCACGTGCCGTGACCCCGAAGAGAGAACATCGTCCATAGATCGTGGACGCCGCACGCGGCCGATTCAGCCGTTTGACGAAAAAGAAGCGCAGGTCACAGTCGTGTCGGCTGGGCAGACGACAGGGCTTGGCCGGGACCACGGTTGTCTGCTAGTGGCCGTGCTCGCAGGCCGGCGCTGCAGGATTTCGCTCCCGCACAGATCGATGTGGCCCACCTCAGGCGTCTTCCCACAACCCCTATTTCCGCGGCCAATGGCATCTGGGCGCCATCACCTCTGATCCGAAGCAGTTCGGCAAGGGCCTCGTCGACGCAGACGCCTGGGCCGAGAATCCCGCACGTGCCGCTGGCAGCCTCGTTCCCGATGCGCTCCTGACGGTCCTCGGCGGCGGCGTGGGCGGGGTGGGGCGCCGAACCGTTGTTGACACTCTCGAGACCGGCGCCGAGAAGCGTGTTGTGGAGAGCGCCGTCGAAGAGACCGGTCGCAACGCCCTTCCGATGAAGTACAAGGACGCCCTGACTCCTCTCGGAACCACCAACTGTTGGCCGCTGGGTCGACGTCGAACTGGTGACGCTCGACGCGAATGGGTTGTTCATCCGAGAGTCGGCCCTTGCCCCACGTCTTGGTCAGCGAGGTTCCGGTCAGACGTGGGGCGTTCTCGACATCGAACAGGAAACTGAGGGCGCGCATCGTCGATTCCAGATCTGTCGCCATCTCCTCGACCCTGTAAGCCAGACAACGAGTGCTTCGGATACCGGATTATCGTGGCACTGACGACATGGCTGACCGTTTTGCCGTTGATCGCGAGATCCTCTCGCTTCCCCGAAACCGGTTAGGGTGTCGCGATCACGCGATAGGGGTGCAGCGTGAGGGTGTAGCGGTCGCCAGGGGTGGCGGTGATAGCAGCGAGTTCGATGCCATAGGCGCGGGCGAGTTGGGCAACTCGGGTGTTGTCCGGATCCGGAGTGACCTCTACGCGGGCACGGACTTCGAGGGTACGCATCGGAGCGTCGGGGTCGATCACCAGGAACGCGACATAGGGGTTGGTCAGGAGGTTGCGGTACTTCTGCCGGGTACTGGTGGTGGAGCAGAAGAGCACCCCGTCGTCGCCAACGAGGTACCACACCGCGGTCGATTGCGGGCGTTGCCGAGGGCCCACGGTGGTGAGCACTGCGGTCAGCCGGCTCGTCAAGAGTTCGAGGTGCGTCTCGGGCACGAGGTTGAGCACGGTCATGAGCAGCCTTGCCTACGGTCAGATGCGGGTGGCGCCGTGGTCCACGGTCAACTGGGCGGCGGTGATGGTGCGGGATTCGTCAGAAGCCAGGAACAGCACGGTGTTAGCGATATCTTCAGGTTCGGATATCGGTGGGTCGAAGAGGATCTGGCCCATCGATGCCGAGTAGCTGGGGTTGTCGGCGAACAGCTTCTCCTGTTCTCCGCCGAAAACGGCCATCGCCGTGTTGACTCCCCACGGGTGGATCGTGTTCGCCCGAATACGGTAAGGGGCCAGTTCGATCGCGGCAGTCTTGATCAGGCCAACGACGCCGTGCTTGGCGGCACTGTAATGTGCTTGTCCGGGCAGGGACTTGATGCCGGCGGTGGAGCTTGTGGCAATGATCGACCCGCCATTGCCTGCTGCGATCATCGCCGGAGCCGCGGCCCGCAGGGTGTGATAGACACCGGTGAGGTTGATGTCGATCATGTCCTGCCAACGCTGTGGTGTCATCTCCCAGAACCGGCCCCAGGTCACGATGCCGGCGTTGGCGACAACGATATCCAGCCTTCCGAGCTGCTCGGTTCCGGCTTCGACCAAGTGATCGAGGGCGGCAAGGTCGCGCACGTCCGCGACCGCACTGACTGCACGCCGGCCGTGTTTCTCTACCATCTCCACCGTGGCGGCCAGCTCAGCCTCGGTGGCAGAGACGTAGTCAACCCCGGCAACCGGTGCACAGAGGTCGGTAACGATCACATCGGCACCCTCTTCGGCGAGTTTGACAGCGTGAGCACGGCCCTGACCGCGAGCTGCGCCAGTAACGAGGGCGACCTTGCCCTGGACTCGGTTCATTGCTGGTGTCCTTTCAATGTCTGTCTCAGTGAGAATCTGTTGGCTGTCAGTGGAAGGCTGTAGCAGATCGGAGTAGCGCGCCGTCGATTGTCACCAGGCATTCGCGGGCAGTCGCGACAATGGGTTGCGAGGGGTTGTCGGCCCAGAGCTCGACAGCAATCTGATTGGCGGCCGCCACACATGCCACGGCGTAACGGGCACGGACCGAGTCCGAAGACAACTCGAGCCGCGCCGCCAGTGCCGGCCGCAGATCGTCGGCGAAGCGTTGCTGTACGCGCAGCCACACCGGCTCCAGGGCCGGTGACGACGACATCGACCGCAGAAACATCCGGTGCCGCCGCCCAGTCGCGCTGCTCAACGCGGACTCCAAGGCACCGACCAGCGCCTCAAGCACCGGCTGCTCCGGCTCAGAAGCGGCGAACGTGGCCACGTAATCGCGCCACCCAGCCTCCAGTATCGGCGCGACGGCGTCCTCTTTAGCGGGGAAATAACGGTGGAAGGTGCGAACCGACACCCCCGCGGCGCGTGCGACCTCCTCAACTGTCGTCTCGCTGAAACCTCGCGTCGCGAACAACTCCAGCGCGACATCGGATATGTCCCTCAGGGTCTGCTGCTGTCGCCGTTGCCGCAGCGATACCACACCGCTCACACCCCCACGGTAACCGCTAGTGACAGAAAGTGCCATAGAGTCACATTCTGCAGACATCATCGACCTCGCGTGACAACTCCATGCAGAGATGACGCGTCTCGTCGCTCGATCCTGAACGTCACGGGGTGCCTGTTGACTGCCCTTGGCGTCTCCCACGCCACCATCGCCAACGTCCTCAAGCATCGCGCATCCGACTGCGACCGCGTCCAGGCTGGCGAATCTTCAGCTCATTCTCGAACTGGCCGAGCAGTGCCTCCAGCACCGGTATCAGCTCCGATACATCTATCGTCACCGCTGCCCAAACAATCGAGCTGCCTACCTTCGCATAGCCATGCACAGGACGTTACGCATGCCAATGGTCTTGTGCACGTGCAGTATTCGCCCCGCCAGATCCTCATCGACCCACCGAAGGCGACGAAGTGCTTCCCGACAATCTCTAACTGCCGTTCGATCGCAGACTCCACCAACAAGTCACCGATGTAGTGCTCGATCGGGACATTGGCGACAATCAGCCGAATGTTTCGTGCGACGGTTAGCGCAACCCAAATGTATGCCGCCTCACTATTGTTCGGCCGCATAGACATCGTCAGCGCTGTCGAAGATCGATTTGACGACATTGGGGTTCTTCACGGCGTTGGCCATCACCAGGTCGACCCTCGCGCTCAACGATCTGTTCAAGCGCCGATTGAAGGTCGAAGTAGTGATGAAACACCACGTACGGATATGCATTGCCGCCATACGAGCCGGTGCTCATCTGAACGATCATTCGATCGGAACCTTCACCGGGTCTCGTAGTTGTGGCCAGAGGGGAGGGCAATCGAAGTCGTGATCGCTACGGCATCGAGTCGCCGGGTCAATGCTCGTTCATATCACTCGCTCATCAACACTCTCCGAGCGTATTCTCGCAAGTATGACGGTCACTCGCGAGCAGCTCCGCGCGCTGGTTGATCGGGTGCCCGAAGAGCAGCTCGATAGCGCGGCGGCCGCATTGTCAGCGCTATCCGACGACGCTCCCTCTCGACGACGACCCGGTTCCTTGGGGCTGGTCGAAGGAGAGCCGAACGACTCCGAGCAAGTCGACAAGCTACTGGCCGACGGCTTCGGACGTTGATCCTCATCGACACCGGTGTGCTGGTCGCACTGGTCAACGGTCGAGACGTCAATCACCAGGTGTGCACGGAGTGGTTCCTCTCCAGTGCGATCGCCGACCTGCTCATCCCGTCTCCCTTGATCTCCGAGATCTGTTACATGGTCGCATTGCGCGGCGGCCCGAACGCCGAACATCTACTCTTGCTTGATCTCGCCGAAGGCCTGTACGGCCAAGTCGTCGAAGTGACCCATCAAGATCTCCAACGCATGGCCGAGCTGGTCGATCAGTACGCCGACCTGCCACTTGGAGGCGCGGATGCCTCGATCATCGCCATCGCCGAGCGCCTCGGTATCACCGAAGTCGCCACCGTCGACCGCCGACGCTTCTCCGTCGTTCGTCCTCATCACACTGGCGCGCTCACTCTCTTGCCTCAGCAGTTGAGCTCATCCGGCTGATGCTCGTCGCGTCAACGACGGTTCTCGGCTGATAGATCTATCGACCCAACGAAACCACACGAACACTGCAACAGGTCTTACGTGCGTCGTCATCGAGCGAGACCGCAGTGGCCACGGGCTCAGTTTCCAGGCTGCGAACCGCATCTCTCTAATACTCAGCCCGATTAGAGCGCAGCCATCTGTGGTTCGAGTACGGACACTTACCTATCCGATCGGTGGAGCTAAGGGGAATCGAACCCCTGACCTACTCGATGCGAACGAGTCGCGCTACCAACTGCGCCATAGCCCCGGGCGATCACGGTGTGACCGGCCGTTGGCCACTCTAGCAGTTGGGCGGGCGGTACCTGCAAACCGCCGTTCCGGCCCAGTCGTCCGCGGACCGAAGACGTCGGCGCGCCCGCGGGTTCGCTAGCCTCGGACCATGGCTGAGATGTCGGATGCCCAGGTCGCTGCGGTACTCGACCGCGCCGTCGCCGGTATCAACCCGGTGCTCGATACACTCGCGGAACGCGACCCACTCGGACTCAAGAAGCACACCTTCGACGATGACCCACACGAAGATTCGAGGCTGCAGCACGCACTGCACCTGCTGGCCGAGGGACTGAACTTGACGGACTGGCCGGGCACGAAGGGCTGGTCGTCGCGGTCGATGAACAGTCGGGCGGATTGGTGGATCTCGCGGATCGGGACGGTCAACACGGTGGCGGTCGCGTACCCCGGATTGTTCGGCGGCTGGACTCGCCGCCTACCGCTGGCGTCGGTTCTCGGGTTCGCCAACCAGGCGATGGTGCTCGTCGCGGTCGCGCGCGAGTACGGCGTCACAGCAAGGGCGCATCAGGTGCAACTGCTGGCGTCGGTGCTGTGTGGTCGTGACGTCGGCCACCCGCGAACGGACGGCACCGCCGACAAGGTGTTGCCGACCGAGGGCACGTCACGCAAGCGGACCCTGGTCGGGACGGTCTGGGAGACCGCGATGACACTGCGCAGCCTGTCGAACGAGTTCGAACGCCGGCCACAGCCCGTGCTCCCGCTCCGCGCGCTGGCCTACATCCCGATCGTCGGCGCCCCCGTCATGTATGTGGGCGAATGGTTCGCGCTGTCGCGGGCCGCACGTCTGGGCCGCGCTTGGATCGCCGACCATCCGGAGGCAGTGCGCGCTTCCTGACCGCACGTCTCAGCCGGGGTGACAGAAACCGCATCTGTCGGTGCCCACCTTCGCCGCAACGAAGGTGAGAACCGACAGATGCGGCGGCTCCGGCGGCTTCCGGCTCCTGCGAGCTCGGCTGCCTCGGCGTGTGAATCAGCCTGCGACGCGGCGCAATCCGTCGTCCTCGCGCATCATGCGTCGACGCTGGAACGGCGGAAGATGCTCGAACACGGGGTCCTCGTCGTCGATCTCGAGGACGATGGCGCCGCCCGGCCGACGCAGGCGCGGTGGAGGGGGCGTCGAGGCGAACTCGGGTACCGCTTCGGCACGACGCCGACGTTCGGTCCGGTCTCGCTCGGCGCGACGGGCCCGCGCGGCACGTTGCGCACGGATCTGGGCTTCGGTGGCAGCACTGCGTCGCAGGTAGGCGAGGTAGGCCACCATGATCACGCCGACGACGCCGGTCGCGATCCAGCCCGTCATCCCCAGGAAGAGCCCCGACGCCGCCGCGGCAATGGTGAGCATCACGAGGGCGATCAGGACGCGCTGGCGCTCCCGATAGCGGAGTTCGGAGCCCCGGGCGTCCGGTGAGTACGCGGTCCGACGACGCGTGGAGCGTGCAGGTTTGCTGACCGCGGGATCGTCGATCTCCGCCTCGACAGCATCGTCGTACTCGTCCTCGACCGCGTCGTCCTCGTCGTAGTCGTCGTACTCATCGTCGAGGTCGTCCTCGTAGGCGTCGTCGTACTCGTCCTCGGCCTGATCGGCGGCGTCGTAGTCGTCGTAGTCGTCGTAGTCGTCATCGTCGTACTCGTCATCGAGGTCGACGTCGGCGTCCGTCGTGTCCTCCGACCCGACACCGGTGTCGTCGTCCAGGTCGTCGGACTCCGCGATCTCGGCGATCTCGGCGATCTCGGCGTCCTCGACATCGTCGAGTTCGTCCTCGAGGTCGTCGTGTTCCGGGTCCACGAACTCGCCGTCGACGGTCACTTCCTCGTCGACCTCATCCGTGGTGCCAGCGTCCTCTGCGCGCTCGTCATCCTCTGCGCGCTCGTCGCCTGCGGTCGTCGCAGCGACGAGATCGTCACCCTCGTCGAGGCTTTCGGCGATCTCATCGTCGGAGTCGTTGGCGTCGTCGGCGGCCGGAGCGGTCACGGACTCACCGGTCGCGTGTCGGACCTTCGTCGTCGCGCCGCTCACGGATTCTGTTGCGGTGGTCGGCTCGTCGACCTGCTCGTCGTGGGTCCCGTGTTCGTCCCTGTCGAGGACGGCCGTGCTGCTCGTCCGGGTGGATCGCCGGGTGCGATCGGACTTCCACGACGGATCGTGTGGATGCGCACCGGAAGCGCGACGCCGGGTCGGCCGTGCACGGGTGCCGCCACGGTGGAGCAGACGGGTCTCCTTCACCGCATCAGTCGTCTTCCGCATCTGCGGGCGACCTTTGATGACCATCGGAACCAGGACGAAAAGCCATATGGCCACCAGGCAGACCCACAAGACTGAGTTCGGCATGCGACTCTCCCTTCTTTCACTCTGGTTACACGAGGCCACCTCACAATCTAGGGCCGAGCAGGTGTCGGCCAGTGCAGACGCGCCGAGCCGCGGCCACATTCGTGGATTCACAGGATCGGCTCAGGCGCCGGGAGCGAAGCGAGCGGGCCGCATCAGGTCAGGCGCCGGGAGCGAAGCGAGCGGGCCGAGTGACACCGGCGCCGGGAGCGAAGCTCTCGACAGCTGCTAGTCGGCGACGAAGCGAGCGTCGACCGACATCCCGATCTCGATGTCGTCGGAACGCAGTTCGAGAGAGGGGCCGCCACCGGGAGGTGGAGCTCCGGCGGGCACGGCGCGCAGTGCCATCGGGGCGTCGTGCCGCTCGGCCAGCATTCCCGGGTCGGCCAGCTGTGTGGCAGCGACGGCTCCGCGTCCGACGGCGTCAGCGTAGGCCTGAGCCTTGGCCACCGCGTCGTCGACGGCGGCTCGCCGAAGATCACGTTCATAGGTCCGGCGATTGTCGTCGGTGACATCCCAGTGCACGCCACCGATGTCGACGCCGTCGAGGGCACCCCATCGCTCGGTGTGTTCGGAGAGCGCCTCGAAGTCGCCGAACTCGACATCGAGTCCGATGCGACTGATGTACACCGTCTCTCGTTGCTCACCGTCGCGGTCGTATGGGCGGTGGCTGGTGACGCGGATCGAGTCGCTGGACCAGGTGGTGACGGTCCCGGCGGCGGCGAGTGCGGTGATCTCCTCGACGAGTGCGGCGTGCACGGCAACCGAGTCCCGGTGAACGGCCTCCCTGGTGTCGCCCTCGATGTGCACGGTGAGGTGAAGAATCGCCCTCTCGGGGCGGTATCTTCGGTACGCCCGTCCCCGGACGACGATCTCCAGCGGTGCCATGCAGGCGACCATACGTGCTGGGTGAGACGTCAGCGGAACGACGCCCGGCCGGCACGCACGAGCGTCTCCGCGGCGCTGCCGACCACTTCCTCCGCGGTCAGCGCGAACAGGATGTGATCGCGCCAGCGTTTGTTGACGTCCATGTACCTCTCGAGGAGCCCTTCGCGCCGGAACCCGATCTTGGTGAGCACCGCCTGCGACGCCACGTTGGCGGGCTGGACGGTCGCGTCCAAGCGGTGGAGACCGACCGGCCCGAAGCAGTGATCGACGCCGAGAGCGACTGCGGCGGTGGCGATTCCCTGCCCGACATGTCGCGAGTCCACCCAGTATCCGATCCAGGCGCTGCGGACCGCGCCGCGCTGGATGTTGCCCACCGTCAACTGTCCGATATAGGTGTCGTCGAGTTCGATGACGAAGGGCAGCACCGTCCCCCGTTTGGCCTCGGACCGCAGGACTGAGAAGAGCGGCGGCCATGCGCTCGGATGGTGGCGTTCGGCCCAGGAGCCGATGCCTGTGGGTTCCCAGGGCAGCAGTGTGTTCTGGTTCGCGATGCGTAGCTCGCTCCAGGATTTGGCGTCACGCAACTTCACCGGCCGGAGGGTCACCGCGCCGGCCTGGGTGATCAGCGGTCCCAGGGTCGCGGGCCAGCCCGGATTGATCTGCGCCCCGGTCAACCACCTCAACACGATGACGAGTTTATTTCGGTGTCAGCCCCGCTGCGCCAGGAATGCCACCTCGACCTCGTCGCCGGTGCCCAGTTCCTCCACATCGGGTTCGACGATGATCAGACAGTTAGCCTCGGCCAGCTCGGCCAGCAGGTGGGAGCTGCCGGTCGGGGACGCGCCGATGACCTGCACCAGGTACTCCCCCGACCGCTCGTCACGCATCAACTGGCCGCGGAGATATCCCTTTCGCCCTTGGACGGACGCGATCGGCCCGATGGTGCGTGCGGTGACCACCCGCCGCATCGGCTGGCGCTTGCCCAGCGCGATCCGGATCAGTGGGCGCACCATCACCTCGAAGGTGACGAGTGCACTGACCGGGTTGGCCGGAAGAAGAAAGGTCGGGACCTCGTCTCGGCCGAGCCGGCCGAATCCCTGAACCGAGCCGGGATGCATGGCGACGCGGACGATCTCCAGTTCGCCGAGGTCGCTGAGGGCGTCGGCGACCGCCTTCGATGCCTTTCCGCCGATGGCTCCGCAGATGACCACGATCTCGGAGCGGATGAGTTGGGCCTCGACGACCTCGCGCATCCGGGAGGTCTCGCGCTCGGCGATGCCCACGCGGTTGACGTCGGCACCGGCATCGCGTGCGGCGGCCGCCAGCGCGTAACTGTTGACGTCGTAGATCTGCCCGGGACCGGGTGACCGGTCGATGTCGACGAGCTCGCTCCCGATGGAGATCACCGACAGTCGGGGACGGGGATGCACCATGACCCGGGCCTGTCCGACGGCGGCCAGCAGGCCCACCTGCGCCGGCCCGATGATCGATCCGGCCCGCACGGCGACATCGCCGGGCTGGACGTCGTCACCGACGCGGCGGACATACTCTCCGCTCTCCACGGCATGGCCAACCTTGACCTTCTTCTCGCCCCCGTCGGTCCAGCGGACGGGGACCACGGCGTCGGCGAGGGTGGGCATCGGCGCACCGGTGTCGACGCGGACCGCCTGGCGGGGCTGCAGTCGGGTAGGGGTCCGGGCTCCCGGCTCGACCTCGCCGACCACAGGGAGTTGCACGATCATCGGTTCGCCCGGGGTGAGTTCGGCCAGGTCGGCACCGCCGGAGTCGAACTCCTCCACGTCGTCCGGCGCGATCGTGCCCGCGAGGTCGACATCGACCGCACGGATCGCGTATCCGTCGATAGCGGCTTGATCGAATCCCGGCATGGGCCGTTCGGTGACGACCTCCTCCGCGCACATCAAACCTTGCGCCTCGGAGATCGCGACCCGAACGGGTCGCGGGGCGACCGCGGCGGCGGTCACCCGGGTCAGATGATCTTCGACCGAACGCATCTCACCTTCTCGCCCCATCTCGGCTGACAGATTTCCGCTCGACGGTAGCCGCCGCAGGTCGTCGGATGCCCGAGGCGCGCTGATATCGCTGCGATCAAATGTGTCGAATCGGCGGTGGAGGCAGACTCTCAGCCGTCGGCGAGTCGCTTCTCGAGCCACTCGCGCAGATCGGGTCCGTAGTCGTCGCGATCGAGGGCGAAGTCGACGGCGGCCTTCAGATACCCGCCCGGGTTGCCCAGGTCGTGGCGCGTGCCGCGGTGCACGACGACGTGTACGGGCTCACCCTCGTCGATGAGAAGCGCGATCGCGTCAGTCAGCTGCAACTCACCGCCTGCGCCGGGTTCGATCCGACGGAGTGCGTCAAAGATCTTGCGATCCAGGATGTATCGGCCTGCGGCTGCGAGGTTCGACGGTGCGTCCTCGGGTTCGGGCTTCTCGACCATGCCCTTCAGCTTCTTGACGTTCGGGTTGTTCGCGTCCGGCAGTTCCTCGACGTCGAAGACGCCGTAGGCGCTGATGCGGTCGCCGGGCACCTCGATGGCACACAGCACCGAGCCGCCCCGCCGCTGACGGGTCCGCGCCATCACCTCGAGGACACCGCCGGGCAGGACGAGGTCGTCGGGCAGCAGCACCGCGATGGCGTCCTCGTCGTCGTCGAGGTAGTCCTCGACGCAGCCGACCGCATGTCCGAGGCCGAGCGGCTTCTCCTGGATGACCGAGGCAACCTCGAGTAACGACGGTGCCTTGCGGACTTTCGCGAGCATCGAGGCCTTGCCACGTTTGGCGAGGGTGTTCTCCAGCACCAGGTCCTCGACGAAGTGGGCGACCACCCCGTCCTTGCCCGGCGAGGTGATGATCAGGAGCCGTTCCGCGCCTGCGGACTTCGCCTCCTCGGCGACGAGCTCGATGCCTGGGGTGTCGACGACCGGCAGGAGTTCCTTCGGCACCGTCTTGGTGGCCGGCAGGAATCGCGTCCCCAGACCCGCGGCCGGGACCACCGCGGTACGCGGGATCGGCGGGGTGTTGGGCACCGACTCGTACTCGGTGAACGCCTCGGTAGTCTGGCTCACGTCACTGGTGCTCATGGGAACACCCTAATGGCGATTTCTGCGAAGATCCTGTTGGGAAGATCTCAGTCTTTCGGGCGGCGAGACGAGGACAGACGGGTGCGGACGATGAAGAGACGACTGCGAGCCGAGTTCGAGGAACGTCGCGGCTCGAGACCGTTCGCGGCGCGACAACGAGCCGCGAACGACCTCGCAGGCTGGATTCTGTCGGCGCCGTTCCGTCTCGAATACGACGTCACGGTCGCGGCGTATGTCCCCTTCGGCTCGGAGCCCGGCTCGCTCGCCCTCCTGGATGCGTTGGCCTCTAGGGGTGTCACCGTGCTGGTGCCCGTGGTGCCCGGCGGCGGGCCGACGGCCCTGGACTGGGTGCGTTACGACGGCGTGGATTCGCTGGCGCGTGGGCGTTGGGGTCTACTCGAACCGACCGGTGATCATCTGGGCCCGGACGCCATCCGCGCAGCCACGGTGATCTTCGTGCCGGCGTACGCCGTCGACAAGTCGGGCACGCGCCTCGGGCGCGGAGCCGGCTACTACGACCGCACCCTGACCGGACTGACGGCGGAGACGGTTGCCGTGGTCTACGACGACGAGTTGGTGGATGCTCTACCCGCCGCACCGCACGATGTCCGAGTCGGTTGGGCACTGACCCCCGACGGCGGTTTTCATCAGCTGGGCTGAGACGCACCACCCGATCCCTGAGGACCGAGCTTGCTAGCGTCTCGAAGGGTCAGGACGCAGCGGCTGCGGCAGGCTTGCTGTCCGACGAGGACGAGGAGCTCGCCGAGGACTTCTCCGACGACGTGCTGCTGCCGCTCGAGGAGGAGCTGCTGTCCGACGACGAGGACGACGAGCTCTCGCTCGACGACGAGGACGACCGCGAGTCGTTGCGGTAGAAGCCGCTGCCCTTGAAGACGATGCCGACCGAGTTGAACAACTTGCGCAGACGGCCCGTGCACTGCGGGCATTCGGTGAGCGCATCGTCGGAGAACGACTGCACGATGTCGAACTTGTTGTCACACGCCGTGCATGCATACGAGTAAGTGGGCACCGACAACCTCCGGAAGAGTAGTGAATCGCTGCTGAGTGTAACCGATATTGGCACTCCACCATTCCGAGTGCCAATACATGCTCGTCGGGGCGCTGTTGTGCCTGCTCCGCGCCCTTCTGTCGATCCGCAACGGTGATGGACGGCGGACAGACGCGAGGTCGCGGGAGAAACGATCCGGCGGCCGGAAGCAACAGCAGCGCTATTCGATGACCGCGATGTCGCGGTCGACGACGCCGTCGCGGTTCATGTCCGGGTCCCGTTTCCGGCGGGCATCCCAGCGGAGCAGGACCGCGGCGGCCAGGGCGACGACGACACTGGCCAGCAGGATCGCCGCCTTGGCCGCCGACGCGTGGTCGTCGGAACCGTGCTCGAAGGACAGTTCGGCGATGAGTAGTGCGACGGTGAAGCCGACCCCAGTCAACATGCCGACGGGGAGCAGATCACGGACGCCGATCGAGTCCGGCAGGCGCAGCGGGGTGAACCTGGTCATGACCGCCGTCGCGGCCATCACACCGATGACCTTGCCGACGACGAGGCCGAGGAAGATCCCGATCGAGACCGGTTGCACGATCCCGGATTCGCCGACGACGGTCACCCCGGCCGACAGGAACGCGAACACCGGCAATGCGATCGCCGACGACGTCGGACGGATCGCGATGTCGAATTGGTGTGTCCGCGAACTCGACTCACCGAATCTGGCGATCGCGGGAACTGTGAATCCCAGCAGCACACCGGCAACCGTCGCGTGCACCCCGGACGCATGCATCAACGCCCAGGCCACCACCGCCAGGGGCACCAGCACGACGGGGATCAGCCACGCCTGCCGCGGCCGCTTGAGCCGCACCAGCACACCGAACACCGCGATCACCAGCAGCGCCGCACCGAACATCACGGAATCGATGGTCTCCGTGTAGAACGTGGCGATCACGGTGATGCCGAGGAGATCGTCGACGACGGCGAGTGTCAGCAGGAACGTGCGAAGTGCGAGCGGGAGACCACGTCCGAAGATGGCCAACACGGCCAACGCGAACGCGATGTCGGTGGCAGTGGGAATGGCCCAGCCACGCAACGCCTCCGAATCCCAGATCGCGACGACGGCGACGTAACACAGTGCGGGGACGACCATTCCGCCGATCGCGGCGACGATCGGGACACCCGCGAGTTTCAGATCACGCAGACTCCCCGCCACGAACTCCTGCTTGAGTTCGACACCGACGATGAAGAAGAAGATCGCGAGCAGGCCGTCGGCGGCCCATTCCGCCACCGACAGATGCAGATGAAGTGATTCCGGGCCGAACTCGAACGAGATCAGCGACTCATAGGCATCGCGCCACGGCGAATTGGCCCACACCACCGCGGCGACAGCGGCCACGAGCAGCAGGGCGCCGCTGGTGACGTCGAGCGACACCCATCGGCGAAAGCGCTGCCGTGCGGAGGGTTGATGAGCGGCTCGTTCATGCGCGGCGGGCTCCGGGGCGGCGGGGGTCGACATCTGCGAACTCCTGGTCGTCGTGCGTGACTTGATCACCTGCGATCACTGATCCCGCAATCAGCGGGAGCCGACCAGACTTCCCGGCACACCGCGGACCATTCTCCCCGATCAACGTCGGCGGATCCAATCGGGTCGTGCCGCTCGATCATCCACACACGTCGACCCCTCGATGCTTCATGCACAGATCCGTCCTCGGCGTACAGCGACGGCCACGTCCGCGACTACGGTCCCGGCATGCGCTCGATATCCCGTGACACCCTGTCCCCCCGCGTCGTCGACCGCGTCCGTCACGCGCTCCGACCGGGATGGTCCAGATCGGTGATCACCCGGCGCCTCGCGTCGGTTCTGCTGGTGATGGTCGCGGTCGCGACCACCGTCGCCGGCCATCGGGGCGAACAGTCGCGGGCCGTCGTCGTCGCGGCAAGGGACCTGACTCCCGGACATGCCGTCGTCGCCGGCGATCTTGCACTCCGCGAGATCCCCGGTGGCCTCGTGCCGGGAGGCGCATTGCGGCTGACCGCCGACGGGATCGGACGCGCGACGGTCGGTCGCGTCCACGCGGGTGAGATCGTGACCGACGCCCGCCTGTTGTCACCGCGCCTGCCCGTTCAGCTGACCGGTCGTCGAGACGCCCGGCTGGTGCCGGTTCGGCTGTCGGACGAGACCACGACGTCCCTGCTGCGCGAGGGTGACGTCGTCGACGTCCTGACCGCGGCCGACGACCACACGTCCGAGGTGACCGTCCTCGCGCGTGCGGCGGTCGTCGCGTTGTCGGCGCACGCGTCCGCCGACAGTTCGCTCATGGGCGGCCGTGCCGGCGCGCGTCCGGTCCTGCTCGCGATGGAAGAGTCGGCGGCACATCGGGTTGCCGCGGCGGGTCTGGATGCGTCGCTGGCCGTCGTCATGCATTGACGCCAGACCGTGACGCCGCCCCTCACCCGGGCGCGGTTTCCGGAAATCACTGCAACGGTCGTTTACGATCCTGGATAGGGTTGTCGTCTTCACACACAGAATTCGATGCTCCATGGGCTGCGTACATCCGCCCGCGCGAGTACCTGAACAAGAGCGGTAAGCCGAATACGAGAGGACCGCACACCGTGCTCAAGGGATTCAAGGAATTCATACTCAAGGGCAACGTCATCGAATTGGCCACCGCGGTCATCATCGGTGCGGCCTTCACCGCCATCGTCACCGCATTCACCGACAAGATCATCCAGCCGCTGATCAACGCGATCCCCATCGGCACTGACGCCGCCGAGGGTCTCGGCTTCCAGATCACCGACAATCCGTCGACATTCGTCGACATCGGGGCGGTGATCACCGCACTGATCAACTTCCTGATCGTCGCCGCGGTCGTGTACTTCCTCATCATCGCCCCCTACAACAAGCTGGCCGAACTGGGCGGCTTCGCCAAGAAGGCCGAGGTCACCGAGGTCGCGCTGCTGACCGAGATCCGCGACCTCCTGGATCCCGACGGTTCGTCGAAGGCCAAAGAGGAGGCGCAGGCCGACCTCCCGGCGCACCTGCAGGAGCCCGCTGCGCCGCTGGCCGGCGTGGATCCCGGTGTGACGCACCGCTTCAGCGCGCCCGGCGACCCCACGGGTCAACCCGCACCCGCACAGTCGGCGCCGCAACCACCGCAGGCGCCGCAACCACCGCAGGCACCGCACCAGGCGAACCCGCCGTATCCGACGCCGCAGCCGGCGCCGGGTTCCTATCCCCCGCCCGGGAGCTTCCCGCAGCAGGGCAACTATCCGCCTCCGGGGAACTATCCGCCCCAGGGCACTCCATCCCAGGGCAATCAGTACCCCCAGCCCGGCCAGTTCCCGGGTGAGTACCCCGAGGGCCCGGACGCCCCCGGCCGTCACTCACGCTGACCCACAGCCACATCGGGCCGCGCTCTCCACAGAGCGCGGCCCGTTTCGTCGGATCCGCCGGTGTCCGTGTCGGACGGGGTGCCCACGTAGCGCGCTCAACGGCGGATGCGTCGTCGTACGGGCAACGACTCCCAGCCGCTTCCCAGGCCGGCCACCAGCAAACCGCAAGGTTGCGCTCCTACTGTCGGTCAGGTCGGCGGATATGTCCACCGGCACACAGAGACAGCCACGACATGGAGGGGGCATCAGTATGCCGCACAATCAGAATCCGCGAGGACACAGCGACCGTCGCCCGGGCCCGTCGCCGCGACCCCAGGCCCGGCCACGTCCGCGGCCGCGCACCTTCCCGTTCCCGTTCTTCGGGAGCTGACCGGCAGGCCAGTAGTCGCACTACCCGGAGAACGGGCAACGGGGCGGGATCGGATATCCGATCCCGCCCCGCGCGGTTCTGCTGGTGTTCGTCTGGCCGCCAATGCCGACGACGAGAAGAGCAGATCAGCCGATGCTGAACGGCTTGCCGTATAGGGTGATGACACCCTTCACTGAATCCGTGTTGACAGTGACCTTGACCTTCGCCTTGGCCGAGGCGTACCCGGCGCAGCCATCGAGACCGAACTTCTCCTGGCTGTAGGCGACACCACCGCGAGCACCCTTGAAGGCGTACGAGTGAACTTCGTAGTCCTTGTATGCCGTGCTGTCACCCGAGGTGGTATCGATCACCGGGAAATACGTAGCTTGCCCGGGGCCCAGGGTGAACCCGACATTTCCACTGCCGGATGGTTCTGCGCTGACGCCACCGTCGGGATTCGGACTGGCGGTGACGCCACCATCGGCGCCGCCGCCCGCACCGAAATCGACCTGGCAGCCGACAAGGTAGCCGGCGTCGATGGAGCCGCCTTCAGCTTTTCCGCCGACAGTGACGGTGACCTTGCCCGACAACCACACCTCGCGGCTGGTGGCGACGTTGGTCACGGCCCTCTGGACGTTGACGAACTCGTTGCTCAGACGAACGGTGACCGGGGTGCCGTCGACCAGGGTCTTGGTGACGAAACCACCGGGCAGCGGGCCGGCCACGGCGCCACCGGCACCGAGGCTGGTCAGGCCCATCACCGCAGCACCGGCGAGGCCGACACCGGCGGCCACGCGGCTGTTGATCTTCTTCATGATTCCCCTTCGTGGAATATCAATCTGCTCGGGGCAGATAAGTCAGAGAGTTGTGACTGGATTTATCTGCGTGCCGCTCAGTTGAGGCTGAAGGGCTTGCCGTAGAGGGTCGACTGGAGGTAGGTACCTTCACCGTTCACGGAACCTTCGTCGGTGTTGTACCCCTTGGCGCCGACGGTCTGCACGATGGTCCGTGCCGATGCGTAGCCACCGCACTTCTCGACATTGATCCCGAACTGGTCGAGCTGGATCGCGGCGACCCCGCCGTCGCTGATGTCCTTGTCCGTCACATCGACCTTGGCGACCTGTCCGGGAGTGAGTGGAATCGTGAGCGAACCACTCAGTGATGCACTCGGCGCGATGTCGACACCCAATCCGAGACCGCCCTCGAGTCCGGTGATGTCGACCTGGCAGCCGATCAGGACCTTGACCGCGATGTTGCCGTTGACACCGGCACTGGCCTTGGCCCGGTAGGTACCCGAGATGACAGCGGCCCGGCCTGCACCGTTGTTGGCGACCGAGGGAGCCGGCAGTGCCGATTCACCGGTACGCCAGGTCTGCAGCGACTCGCCGTCGATGCCGGTGGCGTTCTTGTAGCCGTTGGGCAGCGGAGCTGCCGCTGCTCCCCCCGCCCCCATCGTGGCCAGGCCCACTGCCGCGACCGCGGCGACGGCGCTCGCGCCCACAACGCGACGCAGTCCAAGCTTGCTGAACTTGCTCATTCGTTCCCTCTCACAGGATTCGGTTGTTATCCCGCACAGCACAACCGCGTGCTGCACGAGTCGACCCTTGTGGGCTGCGGACCCCCGCCCCGCAACCGAACCCTCATAGGCTCCGGTTCCCTGGAAGTTGCCTTCCGCAGACCCCTGGTCACTGCTGCGTCGTCAGTCGCGACAGATCGCAGGACTCCCCACCGGTGCTCGTCGCCAAGTACCGAGTTCGTCGATGCGAACGTTATCGGAGCGAGATGGAGACGAGCAACAGATGCAATCCGACGTGTCTCAACGCCGCCTCTCACCATCCCAAAGATCACATTCGAAATCTTTGAAAGTGCGAATGTTAACGGAAGGAAAACACGCTGCGTCAGCCATGTCAGCAGCGTGCTGGACTATTCGTGATGGGGTGGGCGGTTGGCTTCATACCAGTCCTGAGAACGCCCTGAGTGACCTTGGTCACAATCATCTGAACTCTGCTCTGGGAGGTCGTCTCCGAACACATCGTCGATCCTGCGCTTGGCGCGCCAATCCCTCGCCGGACGCGAATGATCCCCGGAATCGCTGGTCATCGGCGGTTCCGGGGATCGGTCGGACGGGTCACCCATCACCGCTCCCGACGGTGCTGAGAATGCGCATGCGGCTCAGAACTCGCTGATCGCCTCGATGACGTGTTTCGCCAGTGGCGCGACGGTGGCCATGCCGTCGCGGACCGCTGCACGCGAGTTGGCGATGTTGACGACGAGGGTCTGGCCGGAGATTCCCGCCAATCCTCGGGACAGGCCGCCGTCGGTGGCTCCTGCCGCCAGCCCGGAACTCCGGACGGCCTCCTCGATGCCGCGGAGGCGGCGGTCGATGAGTGCCTCGGTGGCCTCCGGTGTGACATCGCGGGCGCCGACACCGACGCCGCCGACCGAGACGACGAGATCGACTCCGCCGATCACCGCGGTGTTCAGCGCGTTGCGGATCTCCACCTCGTCGCCGGACACCGCGACGGTCGCGTCCACGTGGAAACCGGCCTCGCCGAGCAACTCGCCGACGAGTGGCCCGAGAAGGCTCTGATCCTCACCGTGCGCAGCGCGATCGTCGACGACGACCACGAGGGCACGGCCGATCTCGTCGCCGGTCGGTGAGGTGCGGCTGTCGTCGTCGCTGTGCCGTGCGACGAACTCCCGGGCGGCCGCGTCTGCGGCCACCACGTCGTCAGGATCGATGGCGGTGGATCGGGGGTCGCTCATTCTCAAGCCTTTCTGCTCCCATGCGCGAGGATCATGCAACTAGCCGACCTGGAGGGTTTCCAACGTGACCTGAGCGGTCCTCGTCTGTCCTCCGGCCACGTACGTGATGGTGACGGTATCGCCCGGCGCGTGGGACCGGACAGCCGCGACCAGCGCATCGCCTGTCGCGATGGTCCGGTCGTCGACCTTCGTCACGATCGCACCTTGCGCGATTCCTGCCTTGGCGGCCGGTCCACCGGCCGTGACGTCCGAGATGTAGGCGCCCGGCTGATCGACGTCGGTGTTGGCACGGACCGAGACCCCCAGCCCGGCCTGTGTCGCCTTGCCGGTCTGCTCGAGCTCGCGTGCCACCCGGATGGCCTGATCGATCGGGATGGCGAATCCCAGACCGATGCTGCCGCCCTGCTGCTCGGCCGAGGCGCCCAGCGTGGCGATGGCCGTGTTCACCCCGATGAGGGCCCCTCGCGCGTTGACCAGCGCACCCCCGGAGTTGCCGGGGTTGATCGCAGCGTCCGTCTGGATGGCGTCGATCACCGACGTCGTACCGGACTCGCGGGACGTGGAGACCGGACGATTGAGCGCACTGATGATGCCCGTGGTCACCGTGCCTTCGAGACCCAGGGGCGCACCGATCGCGATGACGTCCTGTCCGACGGCGAGGTTCTTCGACGTACCGACGTTCATGGGTTTGAGCCCGGTCTTCTCCACCTTGATCACCGCGATATCGGATACCGGATCGGCCCCGAGCAGTCGCGCAGGTGCACGGGTGCCGTCGGAGAAGATCACCAGCACCTGACTGGCCCGCGCCGATCCGGCCTCGGAGACGACGTGATTGTTGGTCATGATCACGCCGTCGGCAGACAGCACCACGCCCGAGCCGCCCCCTTCGGCGTTGCCCGAACGGACGATGATCGACACGACCGACGGCAGGACGTTCGACGCGACCTCCTGGACGGATCCCGCGGGCGCCTGCGGCTGTCCCTGCGAGTCACCGGTGGGATCGCCGCCGAGAGGACCGTTGTGCGCCGACGACGAGTCGTCGTCGATGAACCGGGCGCCGACGACCCCGCCGACCGCTCCGGCCACGAGCGCCAGGACGACCGCGCCGACGACCAAGGCCGCCTTCAGACCGCCGGACCGTTTCTTTTGTGGTCCAGGGCCGTACGTGGGCCCACCGCGGCCACCCGGCCCCGCCTGGCCGACGGGATACGGCGATTGCGCCGGAAACGGGGCAGATGCGGGCGGGCCGTACGGATCGGCGTAGCGCTGAGTGGATGCCGCATGGTGACCGTAGGTGTTCGCGTCCGATGAGCCGGCTCCCGGCGCATAGGGACTCTGCCCTGGGTTCTGGCCGGGATTCGCGCCATAACCGGGCGTTCCGTACTGTCCGGGGGCACCGTAGGGATTCTGCCCCTGGCCGGCACCGTACGGATCGCCCTGCGAACCGCCACTCGTCATGTCGTCTTCCTTAGCTCTTACCGTCGCCCATTCGGCGAATGTCCCGACTGCTGCCACGGCCGACGCGACCGGGCGGCCCACCACTGCTGATCAACAACCCTAGTGTCCTGCCTTCGGCCGCGATGACCGAAGTCGAGGTCTGTCCACATCGGCCGGTCCGTGCCGGTGTGGCCCGGCGGATCCGTCCACGGGCCCGTTCACACTATTGACGAACGACCTGGGGGGAAGGTTCCTCGGGTGTGGGACTCCCCGGCAATGTCATTCGGATGAGTGCCCCACCGAGCTCCGATTGCTCGGCGCGGACCCGGCCACCGTGTCGGGACACCACCTGCCGCACGATCGCAAGGCCCAGACCTGACCCGGGCATCGAGCGCGACTGGGTCGATCGGTAGAACCGTTCGAACACGAGCTCGCGGTCCTCGTCCGGAATGCCCGGTCCCGCATCGGCAACGGTGAGTTCTGCGGTCGTCGCGTCGATCTGGGCGAGTCGCACCAGGACCGGCCGGCCGCGGGGACTCCATTTCGCGGCGTTGTCGAGCACGTTGAGAACGGCCCGGTTGAGTCCGTGCTCCTCACCGAAGACGAACCATGGCGTGAGGTTGGTGTGGAAGTCGACGTCACTGCGGCGGCGACGGACCCGCTCGAGCGATCGCGTGATGACCTCGGTCAGGTCGACCTCCTCATGCACGACGGCGGGCGCGTCCTCGCGGGCGAGATCGACGAGATCGCCCACCAGCGTGGACAGTTCCTCGATCTGGGCCATCACGTCGGATCGGAGTTCGACCATGTCCTGCGCCGGCATCGCCGGTGCGCCCGGCTCACTCGCCGCGATGAGCAACTCGAGATTGGTCCGCAACGAGGTGAGGGGTGTCCGCAGTTCGTGGCCGGCATCGGCGACGAGGCGTGACTGTCGGTCCCTCGACTCCGCGAGACCGGCCAGCATGGTGTTGAAGCTCTCGGTGAGTCGTGCCAGCTCGTCGTTTCCGGTCACCGGGATTGGCGTGAGATCCTGTGTGCGAGCGACCCTTTCGGCCGCTCGGGTGAGTCTGCCGACGGGCCGCAGGCCGGCTCGGGCGACCGTGGTGCCGGCCAGCGCGGCCAGTGCGACGCCGCCCCCACCGACGACCAGGAGAACCCAGGCCAGTCGTTTGAGCACGCGATCGGTGTGTAACAGGCTCTGCGCCAGGACAAGTGTGTTGCCGTCGTCGAGTTTGCGCGCCAGCACACGCTGATTGTGGATGGTACGAAGACTCTGGTTCACGCTGCCCGGGCGATAGGTCGACCGCGCGATGCTGCGTTCCGCGTCCTCGAACGGGACCTCCCCGATGAGGTAGCTGCGTCCGTCGGGTCGCACCAGGGCCAGAGAGATGTTGGTGGAGAACACCGTGCCGGTGACCAGCGACTCGGGACGATCGTTGAGCAGACCGGTGCGGGCCAGCGCCGTCATGCCGTCGGCGCGGCTCTCCAGCTGCGAATCCACCTCGTTGTACATCGCGCGGTAGACGACGAAGTACGCGGCGGCGGCCATCAGGCTCACCGAGACGAGGACGACCGTCGCGGACAGCAGGGTGACGCGGGTCTTCAGGGAGACGGCCCGCGTCAGCGGCATCGGGGCGCGCATCTCCGTGATCTCGTCGCGACGACGACGCAGGAACCCTCGCCGCGACGACGACGGTGTCGGTGCGGCCCCCGGAGTGTCGGCGGGCACTAGGGCGGGGTCTCCCGCAGCACATAGCCGACACCGCGGACGGTGTGGATCAACCGGGACTCTCCGTCGGCCTCGGTCTTGCGACGCAGGTAGCCCACATACACCTCGAGGGCGTTGCCGGACGTCGGGAAGTCGTAGCCCCAGACCTCCTCCAGGATGCGACTGCGGGAGAGGACACGGCGCGGGTTGGCCATGAGCATCTCCAGCAGCGCGAACTCGGTGCGGGTGAGGCTGATGCCGCGCTCACCGCGGGACACGTCGCGGGTGACCGGGTCGAGCGTGAGGTCGGCGAAGGTCAGCGCCTCCGACTCCGCCGCGTCGTCGGGTGCGGCACGGCGCAGCAGCGCCCGCAGGCGTGCGAGCAGCTCCTCGAGCGCGAAGGGCTTGGGCAGGTAGTCGTCGGCCCCCGCGTCGAGCCCGGAAACCCGCTCAGACACCGAGTCGCGGGCGGTGAGCACGAGAATCGGCAGGTCATCGCCTGCCGACCGCAGGCGTCGGCACACCTCGAGCCCGTCCAGGCGCGGCATCATCACGTCGAGGATCGCCATGTCCGGGCGCTCGGCGACGATCTTCTCGAGGGCCTCGAGGCCGTCGGCCGCGGTGTCCACCGAGTAGCCGTTGAAGGTCAGCGACCGGCGAAGCGACTCACGGACCGCCCGATCGTCGTCGACCACAAGGATGCGCATGCCTACAGTCTTATCGTGAACTGCTGAGATGTGTCTGAGGACGACCAGTGTGTCTCGAGGACATCTGCGCAGGTGCGCGGCGTGTGACCGAGCCGGTCCGGGCGAGTCGGTGGCATACCATTCGCCGCTGATCACCTCGCGCCATCGGCTCCTCCGCGCAGTCCTGACCGCCGGCGTCGCCGGGGCCGCCGTCGCGGTGTGCCTCGTCCCACCGGCCGCGTCCGCCGCGCCGACTCCGTATACCACCGAACGTCAGCTGGCGGCGGCCGACACGTATCTGACTGCTCTCGGCGATCGCACCAAGGCGTCGGACGTGCCCTTCGCACGCGATGCCGTCCGGTTCGAGAACGGCCTGCAGACGGGGTTCTCGGGCGATCAGATGCGCCGTGACCTCGACCTGCACATCCAGTATTCGGTGATGACGGCACCGGTGGTGACATCGCGGGCGGCCGATCCGCGCGACCCCGATGTGCTCCGTTACCGATTCATCGTCCCGGTCGTGATCGGCGGCGCACACATCGTCGACGCCCCCACCGACGAGACCTTCCGGATCCCCCGGTCGGTCTGTCGGATCAGCCGCATCGACGCGCAGATCTCCATCACGCCACCGGCGAGCGGTCCACGCACAACCGTCGGATGAGGCTGTGAGGCCAAGTTGACGGTCGCGTAACTGGACGCTTCGCATCAGGAAACACACCCCCCGCACGCTGGGAGCGTGAAGTCCCTCGACGTCGTCCATTCGCTGTGCGCCTATTGCGGCGTGGGGTGCGGCATGGACCTGACCGTCGGCGAGAACGGCCAGGTCGTCAAGACCACCGGCCGCAAGGACCACCCGACCAACTTCGGCCGTCTGTGCACGAAGGGGTCGACCACCGCCGACATGCTCGCGGGTGGCGGTCGACTCCTGACCCCGATGATCCGGACCGAGCGGGGTGCACCCCCGCAGCCCGCGGACATGGACCAGGTCATCACCGACACCGCCCACCGCTTGCGTGCCATCGTCGACGAGCACGGTCCGGACGCGGTGGCCCTGTACGTCTCGGGCCAGATGTCGATGGAGGCCCAGTACCTCACGAACAAACTCGCCAAGGGATTCATCGGTACGAATCAGATCGAGTCGAACTCCCGTCTGTGCATGGCCAGCGCCGGGACGGGCTACAAGCAGTCCCTCGGCGCGGACGGGCCGCCCGGGTCGTACCAGGACTTCGATCACGCCGACGTCTTCTTCGTGATCGGATCGAACATCGCCGACTGCCATCCGATCCTGCATCTGCGGATGATGGACCGCATCAAGGCGGGCGCGAAGCTCATCGTCGTCGACCCGCGCCGGACCACCACCGCCGAGAAAGCGGATCTGTTCCTGCAGATCAAGCCCGGCACCGACCTCGCCCTGCTCAACGGCCTGCTGCATCTGCTCGTCTCCGGGGGTCACACCGACGACGACTTCATCGCCGCCCACACCGACGGCTTCGAGCAGATGCCGGAGTTCGCGGCGCAATACCCACCCGAGCTCGTCGCGGAGATCACCGGCATCCCGGTCGACGACATCCGACGCGCCGCCGATCTCATCGGGACGGCCGGCAACTGGATGAGCTGCTGGACCATGGGACTCAACCAGTCGACACACGGCACCTGGAACACCAACGCGCTGATCAATCTTCACCTGGCGACCGGCGCCATCTGCCGTACCGGCAGCGGACCGTTCTCGCTGACCGGGCAGCCCAATGCCATGGGCGGACGCGAGATGGGATACATGGGTCCCGGTCTCCCGGGACAGCGTGCGGTGGTCGCCGACGACGATCGCGCGTTCGTCGAGGAGAGGTGGGGTGTCGAACCGGGAACGCTGCGCACCGACGTCGGGGGCGGCACGATCGACATGTTCCGCCGAATGGCCGACGGCGAGATCCGCGCGTGCTGGATCATCTGCACCAATCCGGTTGCCTCGGTGGCCAATCGTTCGACCGTCATCGAGGGACTGGAACGGGCCGATCTGGTCATCACCCAGGACGCGTTCGCGGACACCGAGACCAACGCCTACGCCGACGTCGCCCTGCCCGCCGCGCTGTGGACCGAGTCGAGCGGCACGATGGTGAACTCCGAACGCAACGTGACCCTGTTCGAACCCGCAGTCGAAGCACCGGGTCAGGCGTTGCCGGACTGGGAGATCATCGCGAAGATCGCCTGCGCGATGGGTTACGCCGACGCCTTCACCTTCTCGAGCGCCGAGGAGATCTTCGACGAGATCCGCGAGTTCGCCAATCCACGAACGGGATACGACCTGCGCGGGATCAGCTACGAGGGTCTGCGTCGCACGCCGATGCAGTGGCCGTGCCCACCGGACATGCAGGCCACCGACGGCCGGCACCCCATCCGCTACCTCAACGACGGCGTGAGCCAGACCCTGTTCCGCCGAGAGGACGGCACCGTCCCCGACCTCGCCTTCGCGACGCCGACTCGACGGGCACAGTTCTTCGCCCGCCCACACGTCGAACCGGCGGAGATGCCGGACGACGACTACCCCATCCTCCTGAACACCGGACGACTCCCCCACCAATGGCACACGATGACCAAGACGGGCCGGGTTGCCAAGCTGAACAAACTCAACCCGGGACCGTTCGTCGAGATCCACCCGGCCGACGCCGAACGGCTCGGCATCGGCGAGGGAGACAGTGTCGAGGTGGCATCGCGACGCGGCCGCGCCGTCCTACCGGCGTCGGTGAGCGACCGTGTGCGCCCGGGCAATTGCTTCGTCCCGTTCCACTGGAACGACGTGTTCGGCGAGCATCTCACCATCAACGCCGTCACCTCCGACGCCGTCGACCCGCTGTCGCAGCAGCCCGAGTTCAAGGTGTGTGCCGTCACCCTGACGCGCGTCGCCGCCGCCACGGAAACTCCTGCGGCGGCCGAGAAGCCCACGACGACATCACCGTCCACGTCGTCGACGCCCGTCGGAGCCGAGATGGACGTCCTCGCTGGGATGCTCGGCGTCGGCGATGTCGCGGCACCGATTCCGACCGACGACGAGAAGCTCTATCTCGCGGGGCTGGTCGCCGGCCTCCGTGCCCATCCCCCGGCCGACTCCGCGCCGACCGTGCCCGCAGACGCACCGCTGTCGGCGCCGACCCGGCTGTGGGTGACGGGCCTCCTGCACGGGATGTACGCCCGTCTCCCGGTGGCCGCGGACGCCACCGGCGACGGCGGGTCGTCGGTGCCCGGGTCCGTGACCGTGCTGTGGGCGTCACAGATGGGCAACGCCGAGGATGTCGCGGCGCAGTGCGTCGAACGTGTCGCCGGAACCGGTCTGCGGGTCACCGCCGCGCCGATGGACGATTCGCATCCCGGCACACTCGGGGATCACGACGCGGTCCTGTTCGTCACCTCGACGACCGGTGACGGCGATCCCCCGGACAACGGCACCGCATTCTGGGACGCCCTCAACTCCGACGACGCCCCGGACCTGTCGGGCGTGCGTTTCGCCGTGCTGGCGTTGGGTGATTCGAGCTACGACGATTTCTGCGGCCACGGCCGCAAGCTCGACACGAGGATCGGTGAGCTCGGCGGCGAGCGCCTCCTCGACCGGGTCGACTGCGAACCGGAGTTCGAGGACGCGGCGGGCAGCTGGCTCGAGTCGGTCGTCGGTGCCCTCAGCAGTGTCGAGACACCGACGGATCCGGTCGGCGGCACCCGCTCACCGGTGTCCGTCGTCGAGCGATCCGCTCCCGCACCGTCGGCCAGTCCGACCTACTCGCGCAAGAAACCGTTCGTCACCTCGCTGGCACGGAATGTGCGACTGAACGGTTCAGGCTCGCAGAAGGACGTCCGCAACGTCGGTTTCCATCTGCCCGCGGAGTCGTTGAGCTACAAGACCGGAGATGCCCTGGGGGTGTGGCCGCGCAACAACCCGGCGCTCATCGACGAATGGTTGTCGGTGACCGGACTCCGGGGCGACGAGGTCGTCGACCTCCCCGACGCCGGCGAAATGACGCTGCGGCGAGCCCTCCGCGAGCGACTCGAGTTCTCCAAGGTGGGCACGGATCTGGTGCGTTTCGTCGCCGACCGCACCGGCGACGACGCGTTGCGGGGCATGACCGCGGCCGGCAACAAGGAGCAGTTCGCGAAGTGGTGTTGGGGACGGCAATCCGTTGATCTCCTGGCAGAGCACCCCGTCCGGGCATCGGCCGACGACTGGGTCGATGTGATGAAACCGCTTGCTCCGCGGTCGTATTCGATCTCGTCGAGCCCACTGTCGAGCCCCGACGAGATCCACCTCACGGTGTCCACGGTGCGCTACAACGTCCACGGGACCCCGCGAGGCGGTGTGTGCTCGACGTTCCTGGCCGATCACGCCGACGGTGAGGACATCGGCATCTTCGTCAACTCCACCAACCATTTCCGGCCACCCGCCGACCCCGACGCCCCCATGGTCATGATCGGTCCCGGAACCGGTATCGCCCCGTTCCGGGCGTTTCTGCACGAACGTCGGGAGCTCGGCCACACCGGCCCGAACTGGCTGTTCTTCGGTGAGCAGTACGCCGCAACCGATTTCTACTATCGCGACGAACTGACCTCGATGCTCGCCGACGGCCTGCTGACCCGTCTCGACGTCGCCTTCTCCCGCGACCAGGAGTCGAAGATCTATGTGCAGGACCGGATGCGCGAACACGGCGAGGAGCTGTACCGCTGGCTACACGACGGCGCACACATCTACGTATGCGGCGACGCGTCGCGCATGGCCAAGGACGTCGATTCGGCGCTGAAAGGTGTGGTCGCGCAGCACGGAAAGCTCGCACCCAGCAGCGCTGAGGGTTACGTCAAGGCGCTCGCCGCCGACAAGCGGTATGTGCGGGACGTCTACTGACAGAACGGCGAGGTGACGACCTGCATCTCGTGAACCGCCGTGAGTGCGACCTACCCGACAAGCAGCGCTGTCTCAGATGACACCTGAGGGAACTGTCAGCACGCATTTCCCGTCCGGTGTCTCGCTGCGGTGTCATCTGGGACACTGCTCACCTGAGACTTCTCCACAGCGAGAGAATAATCCACAGATGCGCGGTTCGATCGGCTCATCACGTCTCCGACGTCGGCATTCAGGGCACGCTTCAGGCCATGGAAGAACTGGACTACGCAGGGGTCCTCGCAGCAGGATTCGGTGTGGCATCGTGGAAGCAACTCCGGACAGCCGGTATGACCCGGACCGATCTGCGCCACGTCCTCGCCTCCGGAGCTCTCCGATGCATCCGTCGCGGCTGGTATGCCACCGCGCTCGCCAACACCGACGTCGTCGCAGCAGTCGCTGGTGGCGGAGTCCTCAGCTGTCTGTCGGCGCTGCGACTGCACAAGGTGTGGGTGCCGGGAGCCTCTACGCCGGTACACATACGAGCCCGGGCGTCGGCACATCGAGGTGTCCACCGCGCCTTCTGCGAACAGTACGGCCGGCCCGAATCCGAGATCACCTCCGTCGACGAACTCACCGTCGCGTTACGCCACGCACTCAGATGCCTCGACCCCGAGGGCATCGTCGTGGTGTGCGATTCCATCCTGAATCAAGGACTGCTCGAACTCTCCGACCTCGTCACCGTGTTCCGCCCGGCGCCGGCCCGTATCCGCGCTCTGCTGGACAAGTGCGACGGCACAGCGCAATCGGGGACCGAATCGATGACACGTTTCCGTCTTCGTGCTCGCGGTGTCGAACTCCGGTCCCAGGTCGACATCGCCGGCGTCGGCATCGTCGACTTCGTCATCGGTACCAGCCTGATCGTCGAGGTCGACGGCTACGAGACACACAGCAGCAAGGAGCAATTCGAGAAGGATCGGGAGCGGGATCGCAAGGCGGTCGAACTCGGATACATCGTCATCAGGCTGACCTACCATCAGGTTGTCCATGAGTGGGAATCCGCCGAATCCTCGATTCTCGACGTCATTCGACGTCGTGGACACCTCAAGCCCTTGGTGGACCGGAAAGAGCTTGTCTCAGATGACACCTGAGAGGACTGCCGGCGAGCCAGACGACGTGCCCACCCGCTGTGGTGTCATCTGGGACAACTCCTCAGAGCCACACCACGATCTGACCGTCACGGTCCTCCACCCGGTACACACCGACCGATCCGATCTCGCCGGATGCACACCCGCCGTCGGTGAAACGGAATGCGTATTGGTGCAGTGGGCACACGATCTGACCCAGATCGAACTGGCCGTCGGCAAGTGGTCCGCCCTTGTGCGGACAGACCGCGTCGGTCGCACGCAGCGTGCCGTCGGTCATCCGGAACACCGCGATCTGCCTTCCGTCGACCGCGTAGGCGCGTCCCTCGCCGGGCAGGAGATCTTCCATCGGGCCCACGACGACACCTGCGTCGACGCGGGTCATCGAACCGGTACCTTCGGCAGCGGGAGAAGTGGTAGCGACGACGTGAACTGCGCGGGCGACCTCGGCTCCTCGCGGTCGAGCCACGGGTCGGTGTAGTCGGCCACCGCCTCGTCGATCCGCTCCTGGAGCCCGGCGACAAGCCCGTCACGATCGTCCACGAGGATGGCACGCAGTTCCTCGATACCCACCCGCGGCACCCACGCGTAGGTACGCTCGAGCCACTTGGCCTGCTCGCGGTAGTACTGGATGAAGATGCCGCACAGGCGGATCACCTCGGCCGACGAGTCGACGGTGGCCAGCAGATCGCCCTTGCGGATATGTGCGCCGGCCGCACCTCCCACGTAGATCTCCCATCGACTCTCCGTGGATTCTCCCGTCGCCCCGTTCGCCCCGCTCGACCCGACCGCGACCACACCGAAGTCCTTGCACAGCGCCTCGGCGCAGTTGCGCGGACAGCCGGTGACGGCCAGCTTCAGCTTGGCGGGGGACTCCAGACCCTGATATCGCGTCTCGATGGCGATCCCCAGTGAGGTCGAATCCCCCAGACCGAAGCGACAGTAATCGGTTCCGACACAGGTCTTCACGGTTCGGAACGACTTGCCGTAGGCGTATCCCGACGGCATGTCGAGATCCTTCCAGACCTTCGGCAGATCCTCCTTTCGCACACCGAGCAGATCGATCCGCTGGCCGCCGGTCGCCTTGATCATCGGGATGTCGTACTTCTCGGCGACGTCGGCGATCCGACGAAGCTGTTGCGGCGAGGTCACACCGCCCTTCATCTGCGGCACCACCGAGAAGGTCCCGTCGCGCTGGATGTTAGCGTGGACGCGGTCGTTGACGAACAGCGCCCCCGGCTCCCGCTGCCAGTCCTGCCCCCAGATCACGCGCAGCAGCGACGACAGCGGCATCTTGGCCGAGGCGTCCTCACCGTCGGGCGCGAGCGCCGCGAACACGTCCGTGACGGACCGCAGGTCCTGCCGTCGGACGGCGTCGATCAGTTCCGGTTTGGTCAACGGGATCGCCGGAACGTACCACTCGGCAGACCGATCTTCGGTCAGCGCATCCCCGGCAGCGAACCCGACGATGTCGCCGACGAGCTGTTTGCAGGAACCACAACCCTTTCCGGCCCGGGTCGCGGCACACACCTCGCTGACGCTGGTGCACCCGCCCCGCACGCACGCGACGATGTCGCCCTTGGTCACCCCATTGCAGTTGCACACCTGTACGTCGTCGGCGAGCTCGGCTGCTCCCGTCTCCACCGACGGCGTACCCATGTCGAACAGCATCGAGATCCGCTCGTCGGGCAGCGGCACCTTCTCGTCGAATGCCTGAGTGAGGAAGTTGGCCTTGGAGATGTCACCCAGGAGCATCGCGCCGATCAGCTTGTTGTCTCGGACGACGACACTCTTGTAGACCCCGCTCCGGGGTTCGTAGAACTGGACGAACTCGTCGTCGTCCCGCTCGGGACCCTTGACTCCCATGGCGGCGACGTCGACGCCGGCCACCTTCAGCTTCGTCGTGAGACGTGAACCATGGTATTCCGCAGAGGGATTCGCGCCGGTCACCACATCCGCCAGGACGACGGCCTGTTCCCACAGCGGCGCCACGAGACCGTACACCTCGCTGCGATGCTGGGCGCACTCCCCTACGGCGAAGATGAAACCTTCATCTTCGCAACGCATCTGGTCGTCGACGACGATCCCGCGCTCGACGACGAGGCCGGCGCCACGTGCCAACTCGACGTTCGGCCGGATGCCCGCGGTCACGACGATCATGTCCGCGGACAACGACTCGCCGTCGGCGAACCCGACACCGGCCACCGCGCCGTCCTCGTCGCGCACCACCGCGGTCGTCCGCTTCCCGGTGTGCACACCGACCCCGAGCTCTTCTATCTTGTTGCGCAACACCTTCCCGCCGCGCTCGTCGAGTTGCTGGTTCATGAGGTGCCCCGGCGAGTGGACGACGTCGACGTCCACACCCTGGGTCTTCAACCCGTACGCGGCCTCCAGCCCGAGCAGCCCTCCGCCGATCACCACGGCGCGCAGCCCGTCCCGCGCGGTGGCCATCTGCAACATCCCGTTGGTGTCGGCGATGGTGCGGAATCCGAACACCCCGCGCGCGAGCCGACCGTCTGGTTCCCGCAACCCGTCCATGTTGGGGAAGAAGGTGTTCGAACCGGTCGCGATGATGAGGGTGTCGAAGTCGATCGTCCGACCGCTCGCGCAGGTCACCGTCTTGGCGAACCGGTCGATCGCCTCCGCGCTGTCGCCGGCGTAGAGGGTGACGCCGTTCTCCCGGTACCAGGCCATCGGATTCAGCATCAGGTCGTCGTCGTCGAGTGACGACTCACCCGAGAGCACGTGGCTCAGCATGATGCGGTTGTAGTTGCCGTAGGGTTCATCGCCGATCATCGTGACGTCGAACAGATCCGCGCCGCCACGGGCCAGAATCTCCTCGACGGTCCGCGCCCCGGCCATCCCGTTGCCGACGACGACGAGCTTGCGCCGCTCCATCAGAAGACGACCATCCCGAAGTCGATGACGACATCGCCGGTGACACCCTCGGGTGCGGCGAGCACCAGTTCGAGCGTCGAATCGGGGTCGACGTCCTCGACCACCCGCAGCGGCACGTTCACCGAGGCCTTCGCACCCATCGGGAAGATCCGCATCGGCCGGCCGTCGCGGGTCAGCGTGACGTAGATGAGGTCGTCGCAGCTGTTGCCGCCCCGAAAGTAGAGGGGCTGCGCGGTGAGACCGGGCGGGACCACGAAGGTCAACGACGGATCGATCGGTGCCGGCTTGGTGAGGCCGGTACCGGTGAACGCGAAGACGCCTTGCAGGAACCGCGGAGTGCTGGACATGACGCCACTATCCGTGGCGCTCGTGAAATACGACTTGCCTCGGTGTTACGGGCGCGTTGTCATGGCCTCACCGCGTCGACGACGACGCGAGAGCACGCTCCCGGGCCAGGAAGAAGAACGGGATGGCAGTGGCGATCCCGACGCCGAAGGTCAGCATCACCGAGGCAATCCACCACGGCACGATCCGCAGACGCCTCGCCTCGGTGAAGGCCCACACATGGAACCCGAGGACGACATAGGTCAGATCGACCAGTGCGAACCGACCCGGCGTGGTCGTCAGGATGTCCCCGACGAAGAAGTCCGCGGCCGACCGCCACCCGTTCTCGCGGACGTACGGCACGGCGAGGGCGTTCTGATGGACGAGTGCCGACACGAACACGACGAACAGTGCGCGGCGGCGCCACGGTGATTCGGCGGATGACATCGCCACGATCTGCCCTCCCGACGGTGATACAGCCATGTCAACCACCCTATTCGTTGTCCGGTCGCGGCGGGGTGACGCTCGTGTCTGTCCGACCGCTGTACACGGGACCGACACCACTCAGCGCCGACGACGACCCGCCGCTCCGACCATCTCCGACACCTCGGTGTACTTCACGCGGGGACGACCCTGCAGGACGCCGCGACGGCGCTCACTCGCGTCGATCGCACGGACACCGCGGTAGCCGATGACGTGGCGACTCCGCTTGCGCAGCAGGGTGGTGAACTCGCGGGCGGTTCGAGCGGTCCGGGTGAGGCGACCGTCGGCGGCGTCGCGGATGAAGTCCTCGACGGTGGCCTCGGCACAGATCTTGTTGGCGCCGATGCCGCCACTGGGACCGCGTTTCGCCCATCCGAGCACATACGCGCCCGGGACGATCTGTCCGCCCTCGTCGAGCATGCGGCCTTCGACGTTGGGGAACACACCGCGGTCATGGTCGAACGGGAGCCCGCCGATCGGGGTCGAGCGGTAACCGATCGAGCGCACCATCAGGTCGGCGCTGATCGTGTGACGGACCCCGCCGGTGCGCACCGCCACACCGTCGACGTGCTCGCCGCCGATGATCTCTTCGGGAGAACTGTGGAACAAGAACACGATTCGCCGGTTCGTGGGGTCCGCGGGTCCGCCGAGGTCCGGCAGTTCTCCGGACGGATCGTCGTGCACCACGACCTCGACCCCCGGAATCGTCGACAGCGCACGGTACTCAGCAGAGGTGTAGGCGGCGTTCGCTTGATCGCGCCGGCCGAGGAGCACCACCTCGTGGACGTTCTGCTGCTCGAGGATGCGTAGAGCGCGATCGGCGATGTCGGTGGCCGCCAGCATCTCCGGCGGGGAGACGAGGATTCGGGCGACGTCGAGGGCGACGTTTCCGGTACCCACGATGACCGCGCGACCGGTTCCGTCGTTCACGAGCGGCGGCGCCTCGACTCCCGGGACCGCGTTGTACCAGGCCACCAGCTCGGTCGCCGACGTCGACCCGGGGAGGTCCTCGCCCGGAATACCCAGCCGCCGTGACTCACTCGCGCCGACGGCGTAGAACACGGCGTCGAAGTGCTCGGCCAGTTCGGCAGGCGTGATCTGACCCGGTCCGGTACCGACCTCGACGTTGGTGGCCATGGTCACGCGCGGGTCCCGATACAGGAGATCGAACCCGCGCAGCACACCCTTGGTCCCCGGATGATCGGGCGCGACACCGGCCCGGACCAGACCACCAGGCGTCGGCAGCTTGTCGACGACCGTCACGTCGGCCTCGGTGCGATCGAGGATCATCCGTAGGGCGTATCCACCGGACGGACCCGTCCCGACGAGCGCGACGCGCAGTCCCGCGGGGAGTTTCGGGATCTCCGGATACTCGACCTGCTTCCACCCGGAGGTGATGTCGGTGTTGTGCTTGTAGAAGTCCGCGTTGATGTCGATGAACACCTTGTCGCGGGTACCGAGCTTGTCGGCGGGGTAGATCGCGTCCACCGGGCAGGCATCCGCGCACGCGCCGCAGTCGATGCAGGCCTCCGGATCGATGTGCAGGATGTCGGAGGAACCGAATCCCCGCTCTTCGGGGGTCGGGTGGATGCAGTTGACCGGACACACGGACACACATGCCGCGTCGCTGCAGCAGGATTGGGTGATGACGAACATCAGAGCATGTTCGCTTTCCGGTAGTAGTGCATAGCCGGGCGGGTCAGCAGACCGACCTCGTCGAGGAACTCCATGAGGTGCGCGCAGCTGCTACGGATCATCGACTGGAAATGCGAGTTCGTGTTCATCTCGGCGACAGCACGATCGGCGTCCAGACCGGCATCGGCGAAGGCCTTCTTCTGGACCAGGCTGGTGACGATGAAGTAGGCACCGAGCGCCACATACAGGGCACTGAACTGGCGACGTGCCCAGCCGACGCCCTCCATCGACTCACGCACCTCTTCGCGCGCGAACTTCATGTGCCGCGACTCCTCGAGCACGTGGATCTCGTTGACGGTCCGGATGAACGGGAGCACCCGGTCGTCGCGCATGCAGCCGCGCTGGAAGACGTCGAGCACCTCCTCGGCGACGAGGATGCCGGCATAGGCGACCTCGTTCTTCGCGGTGCGCTTGAAGAGCTTGCCCAGACGGCCCACCGCCTTGGTGGGCTTGTAGGACGTGCCGACCATCTTCTGCGACGCCTTCGCGAACATGATCGAATGACGGCACTCGTCGGCGACCTCGGTGAGCGCGAACTGGAACTCCGGGTCGTGATAGGCGCCCAGATACTGGTCGCGGATGACCATCTCCTGCAAGATCATCTCGAACCAGATGCCGATGTTCATGATCGACGCGAACTCGTGCCGTGTCACCGAGATGCGCTGCTCCTCGGTGAGTTCGCTCCAGTACGCCGTTCCGTACAGCGACGACCATTCCGGGCTGCACCCGTACTTGGTCGGGTCCATCGGCTCCGACCAGTCGATCTCGGTCAGCGCGTTGCGGGAGAGCCGTGCGGCCGAGGCGAGCAGACGTTCGGAGACCTCATTGGCCCCCTGATCGCGCATGCTGACGACGTTGTCGCCGTGAGCGACGGCGGCGCTCTCGCGGCCGGTTCCGTCCCCCGGTGTCCGTTCCATCGCTACGGTCATCGCAATCGACCTCCCGGGTCGTCGGTGAACAACTGTTCTTTCATGACAATGGGCACTGTTATGACAATGTGTGTTGTCAAGATAGCATCGCTGCGTGAGGCAGTAAACAGCCTCGGCATATACTGGCCGGTAACTTAACGGGGGAATGCCCCCGAGCTGGGCAAAGGCAGGAGAGCACATGTCATCGATCTTCATTTCCGGCGGCGCGGCGGGCATCGGGCTGGCGACCGCGGAGCGGTTCTCCCGCGAGGGATGGACGGTCGGCGTGTACGACGTGTCGGCAGACGCGCTGTCGAAGGTGAAGGCGGATCACCCTGAGTGGATCGTCGGCGAACTCGACGTCCGTGACGACAAGCAGTGGGCCGATGCGCTCGCCGACTTCACCTCGCAGACCGACGGTCACCTCGATGTGCTCGACAACAACGCCGGCATCCTCGTCGAGGGACCGTTGCACGAGATCTCGGCGGACGCCGTTCGGCGACAGATCGAGATCGACGCCCTCGGCGTGGCGCTGGGTGCGCAGGCCGCCTACCCCTACCTGAAGGCGACACCGGGTGCGCATCTGGTCAACATCGCGTCGGCGTCGGCGATCTACGGGCAACCCGGCATCGCCACCTACAGTGCGACGAAGTTCTTCGTCGGCGGTCTGACCGAGGCCTTGGAGCTCGAATGGGAGCACGACGACATCCGGGTCGTCGGCATCTGGCCGCTCTGGGCCAAGACCGCCCTCGCCGACAACGACGCCAAGTCGACGAAGACGCTCGGCGTGCGGATCACCCCGGACCAGGTCGCGGAGAAGGTCTGGGAGTCGGTTCACCCGACGCGCCAAGACAAACTCCTGCACCGGACCAGCTACTCGGTGGGCGCTCAGACCCTGGTGCTCGGCAACGCGGCGAAGTTCATCCCTAATTTCCTCAACCGGGCGGTCAACAAACTCATCGCCCAGTAAGCCGGGATGCCGGCCCGCGAGGGCCGGTGGCATTCGGGGTCCCGTCGGCGGTCACCGCACGCCGACCCGTTCCTCCACGATGTCGGCGGCGGCGGCGACCGACCGGTTCGGCGGCGTCATCCGCGTGGCGAGGTCGGCAGCCGACGACCGGACCGACATCGTCAGGATCGATCCGAGGCCGACACACGCGCTGTCCTCGGTCAGTGCCGACATCCGTATCGCCGCACCCACTCCCATGGCCCGCACCCGATGCGCCCACAGCGGCTGGTCGGCGGTCACGGCACAGATCATCGTCGGCAGACCCGCCCGCAGGGTTGCCGCAGTCGTACCCGCACCACCGTGGTGCACGGCGGCTGCGCAGTGCGGCAACACCGAGGCGTGGTCGACGGCGCCGACGACGAAGGTGCCGTCATCGGCGGGCTCCGTTCGGTGATCTCCCGCCACCAGGCAGCGCCGTCCGAGCCGACGAGCGGCGCGCGTGACACAGCGCAGTGCCGCATCGTGTGCCGGTGACGCCATGCTGCCGAACGTGATGAACACCGGTGGGTCGCCCGCGCTCAGCCACGCGGCCAGATCCGGACTGTCCGCGTCGATCTCGTCGAGTTGCCGACGGTTCTCCGGTGGCAGGTCGAGGAAACCGACGATCGGCCTGGTCGGTCCCCACTCGGCGGAGAGGCCGTCGAACAGCGTACCGTCGAATGCCTGGATCTGGCAGGTGCCGCGAGCAGCGAGGCGACCTGGCAGCGGGCCCCGTTGGGCGGGTAGACCGATGCGGCGTCGAAAGGCGTTCTCGTTCCATCCGGTTGCGGCCCAGGTGACGCGGTCGGCGATGCGCCACGTGCGGCGCTTCGCGGCAGGCGACCACCGTGCCGTCGCGCGGGGAAGTGCGCCGACGACGCCGTTCTCCGACATCGGACCGTGGCGCAGTACCACCATCTCCACACCGAGTCGGTCGGCGAGGGCAAGTCCACGGTCCTGACACAGCGGCGCCACCACCAGACAGTCGACGTCGGCGAGCGGTGCGTCCTCGGCGAGGAATGCACCGATGAGGTCGTCGTCGAATGCCGCGAACCCGGAGCGGATGGTCGAGATCGCGAAGCGCCACCGCGACAGCGGGTTACGCCGACTCGCAGCGATCGCCTCATCCGACGACCACGCGCCGCGCTCATCGAGTCCGATCGGCATGACGTGATCGACGCCCACCTCGTCGGCGAGGGTGGTCAAGTTGGGCGGCGCGAGGACAGTCACCCGCCGGCCACGGCGCTGCAGCTCCAAGGCCAGACAGACGCCCGGTTGAATGTCACCGCGGCTGCCGTACAGCACGATCGCGACGTGCATGCATTCGGGCGCCGTCGGTCCGTCGGGCGCGGGACCGGACGGCGAGGACGAGGACCACAAGGGGTCGGACACCGTCATCTCTCACCAGAATCCGTGGTCGAGGTCCCAGCCGGTCAGTTCGTCGTCGACCAGCTTGCGGAGTATCTCGTTGTCGCCGAAATGATCCGGATGGATACCGAAGAACGTCAGGGTGATCTTGTCGCCGTACTCCACCGCCCACGCGGCGAGCGCCGGTCCCTGTCGACGCCGACGGTCCGCCGGCATGCCCTGCATGATCGCGCGGATGGCGAACGACGACGCCGTGACACCGCCGATCTCCAACGATTCCCGCGGTGCGACGCCGAGATTCGAGACGGTGGTGTCCGGCCCCGGTATCGATGACATCATCTTCGCGACGAGTCTCCGTGGGAGCAGCCGCACGATCGGCGCCAGGTTGTCCGCTGTCTGGTCGGCACCCGACTCCGCGTAGTCGATGAAGGCACGCTTGCTGAGTGCCCGTATCCCGTCGAGACGTGTCGCCGGTTCGACCGGCTCGGACAACCGGATCCACACACCTCCGGACGCGTTGGCCGCCCCCTCATCCGGATCGCCTGTCCGCTTGTCGACCGCGATGCAGACCCGGAGGTCCCCCGGGATGGGCAGTCCCGATCGGTGCACGACCCCGGCAAGGAGTGCGGTGAACAGACTGTTCGCGGTACCGTTGTGCTCACGCGCCCGCGCGTGCCAGGCCTGTCGGTCGATGTCGACGATCGCGAGCGTGGTGTCGGGGCCGCCGCGAGGAGCGGCAATCGGGTTCGGTGGAGCCGACGCCTGGGCGGGAGGCCGCGACGCGGTGCCACGCCCCCGACCGGCATGTCGTGCCTGCCGCGCCTGGCGGACGAGTTTTCGCAGCGACGAACCGGCGGCGGACAGTTGACGCCCTCCGTCGACGACGTCCTCGCGGACCGCCCGAGCGCTGCCCACCGCGTGGGCCGCGGGCAACGACGTCTCGACCCCGGCGTGGGCCGCCGCCAACGCGCGGTACACACCCTGACCGTCGGCGATCATGTGCGACAACAACAACGAGACAACCCGTCGGCCGTCGGTGGTGGTGGCCGACTCCAGCCGCCAGCCGGCACCGTCGGCCGGTCGCAGATCCGCCGCACGCAGTCGCTCGTCGGCCCACGACCCGACCTCGTCGTCGCCGATCCGGCCGGACTCGATCGCCGACAGCGGCATGCTCGACCGCACCCAGCGATGCCTGGCGGCCGGAATCCGCGTTCGTCGGACAGCACGATGGAGTGACCCGATACTCAAGGCGCCACGCAGTGAGTCCACGGCCTGCTCGCCGGGGTCATCGTCGAAGACCCAGAGGAACTGGATCGGTGCACTCATCCCGAGCAGGTCCTCGGCCAGCAGGTAGGACTCGTCGGCACCGCTCACCCGCGGCGGTGCGAGCGGCGCTCGCCCGGTCGTCGTCGTCATCGTTCTCCTCACCAGATCTCGTGTGGAAGACCCCAACCGGACAGTTCCTCGCCGAGCAAGGTCGCCAGTGTGCGGTCGGAATCGAATCGGGTCTCGTCACAACCGAACACGGACATCGTGACGGTGTCGTCGGTCCGTACCAGCCAGGACTGCACGCCGTCGCCGAAGCGATAGGGCGCGGCGGGGTCGACACCCTGCGCGATCCCGCGGAAGGCGAATCGCGATGCGGGGACCCCACCGAGTTCCATGACCTGTGATGGGACGTCGCCCACGTTGGACACCATCGCATCGGGCATTCCGGATCCGGCGGTCGCGGCGCTCACCAGCCACGTCGACGGAAGGAGCCACACCATCGGCTGCAGGTGCGCGACGGCGGGCCGACGACCCGATGCGAGCCGGGAGTAGGCCGCCTTGCACGACGCGCGGATCCCGGCGAGGTCGCCCCCGGGTGATGGTCCGTCGGAGATCATGATCGACACGCCCGCAGTGGCATTCGATCGCGGATCCTCCGCTCCCCGGCGCCGGTCGACGGGTACACCGACCTTGATCGTCTCGCCAGGAGGCGCGTATCCGCTCGACCTCAGCAGACCGGTGACCACCGCGATGAAGAGGCTGTTGGACGTTCCGTCGCTCTCGGTCGCGACACGATCCCACGCCTGGACCGGGACGGCGGCCGTCGCGCGTCGCCACGTCGCCGCGGGCGACCGCTCCGACATCGACGTGCGCACGGGACGGTCGTCGGGGGCGTCTCCGGCGGTCGCCGGCCGAACCACTGTGTACAGGGCCTTCGCCACCCCGCGGCTGGCCGCCAGTACCTGTCTGCACCCGTCGGCCGCATCCGATGACCACCGGGTCTCGTTGCGTCCCTGTATCTCTCGTGGCTGCTCTGCGCCGACTCGGAGGTCCGGGGTCATGGCATCGGCGGCCGCCTGTACGAGGGTCCGCCCGTCGGTCACCAGGTGCAACGCACAAAGGGACACCACCGTGCGATTCGAGTCGCTCCGGCCCGCTCGGAGTCGCCAGCATCTCCCCTGCTCTGGGTCGAGCCGAACCGAGTGCATCTCGGCCGCCGCCCAGGTGTCCATCTCCTCGTCAGGGATCGACCGGTCGTCCCAGTCGAGGTCGGGAGAGTCCACGGCGCGCTCCCAGCGAGGTCGCGCACCGGGGATGCGGGGCACCACGACCCGCCGGTGCAACCGACCGCGGGAGAGTTCTCGGTTCATCGTCGTCAGCGCCTCGCGCGACACCGGTCCGTCGAGGACCCAGACGAGTTGCAGGACCACGGTCCATCCGAGTGCTCGGTGCAGGAACCAGTAGGTGGCGTCCTCGTCCGAGAGCCGCACGACCGCCCGGCCTGAACCTCTGCGGATCGGGTCGGCCTCGGCCCGCGACTGGGCATGACGCGTCGTCGCCATCGGTGTCGTGGTCATCGGTCCTCTCGAGTTCTGTTGCCCAGGAACATCTTTGTTGGATACACCGGCTTCTCCTTGCCGAGAATGTCTCGATCACCTCGCCTACACTGGGCGCCACACTCGACGAGGGGACGATGATGATATTGGTGATGGCTGTCAACGGCAGTCGTGGCGATGTCCAGCCGGCAGTGGCCCTCGGCGGCGAACTGGAGTCGCGCGGTCACGACGTCACGATGCTGGTTCCCCCGGACCTGGTCGATTTCAGCGCGACGACCGGTCTGACGACCGAGTCCTACGGAGGAAGTACGCGCGAGGTGCTCGATTCGGATCTCGTGCGTGAGCGGATGAGATCGCGTGATCCGCGCATCCGCCTGCGAGCGGTCACCGAACTCACCGTCCGCGGCGGTCGGCTGATGCAGCAGCAGCTGCTCGACACCACCGAGGGCGCCGACGCGATCATCGCCGGAAGCGCCGGCCAGGAACGGGCGCACAACGTAGCCCAGGTGCGAGGGCTGCCGCACATCCCCGTGCACCTGTGTCCCCTGCGTCGCAACGGATCCACGTCTCTGCTGACCCATGTGGGGCTCGATGTCCCGGCGCCGATCGCACGCGCCAGCTGGTCGGTGGCCGAGCGGATTCTGTGGTGGGCCGGCCGATCCGCGGAGAACGCGCTGCGTGACGATCTCGGCCTGGACGCGCTGCGCGAGCCGTTCGCGGCACAGATCGCCGCCACCGGAGTACCCGAGATACAGGCCTATGACCCGGCGCTGTTCCCTTCCCTGTCCCATGAATGGGGCGCGCACCGACCCCTGGTGGGCTTCTTCACCCTCTCTCCCGAGCATCGAGAGGGCGTCGGCGACCAGGCGACAGCCGACCTGCTCCCCTGGATCGACGCCGGAATCCCACCCGTCTATGTCGGTTTCGGCAGCATGATGCCCGCCGATCCGGATCACCTCGCCGAGGTGTTCCGCACCGTCGCAGCCGAACTCGGCATCCGCCTGCTCGTGTCGGGCGGCTGGAGCGACTTCATGTCCGGAATCACCGACGACCGGATCCGTGCGGTCGGTCATGTCGACCACGACACGATTCTTCCGCTCTGCGCCGCGGCCGTCCACCATGGTGGTGCCGGCACGGTGGCAGCGGGATTGCGTGCCGGGATACCGACGGTGGTCACCTGGGTGGGCGCGGATCAACCTATTTGGGGCGCAGCGATCGCGAAGGCGGGTGTGGGTGCGAGTCTTCCGATGTCGCGCCTCGACCGGACGCGTCTCCTCGACGCGCTCCGCTCCGCGTTGGCGGGCGAGACGGCCGAGCACGCCCGCGCGCTCGGCAACGACCTCGTCGAACCGAAGCGAGCAGTCGCGACCGCCGCCGACGTGATCGAACGGGCGGCATCCAGACATCGCTAGCAGCGAGATCACGGGAGGACGCGATCTGCCAGGCGCGTCCGCGCACGGCGCAGCGACCATCGTCCCGTATCAGCGTCATAAAGGCGGATCGCGGTGAGTCGGAGCGCGTGGAGAACCGTCAATGCGGGCACATAGATGAGCGCGGACCCGGCCGTCAGGGCGAGGCGACGATGCAGCGCGAACGTCCGCGGCAGGAAGCTCATGTAGGTCACGAACGACGGCAGTGCCGACTCCATACGGCGCGCCGAGACGCCGACCGTGAGCGAGGCGAGAAACGCGTTGCGACCGCCGTCCTCGCCGATGCACAGACCCAGGTCGACGTCCTCGAAGATGTCGCGACGCATGCTGACGCGAGAGCGTATGCGCTCCCACGCATCTCGGCGCACGATCATGTTCGATCCGTAGAGCACGGGGATCTCGGTGACCGCGCGGTGCGCCCGGTGCCGCCCGAGAGGATGGATCTTGATCTTCCACCGGTCGAACCGTCCCGCGAGCGGCACACCATAGGCTTCGCCTCGTCCACACAGTGCCGACCAGTGAGCGTCCACGTCGGCGCCGAAGAAGTCCACGATGGTCTGTGCCCAGTCCGGGCCGACTCGCGTGTCGGCGTCGATCCGGGCGATCAATTCACCCGTGGCCGCGTCCATCCCCGCGTTGCGTGCGAAGACCAGTCCCTGCTGCGGCTCGTGCACGACCCGCACCTCCGGATGGTCTGCCGACACCGCGCTCACGACCGCCATCGAGTCGTCGGTGGAGTTGTTGTCGACGACGATGATCTCGGCGAGGTGCTCGATCTGACCGACGAGTCGGGCCAGACAGTCGCCGATGGTGTCCTCCTCGTCGTACACCGGCACGACGACCGACAGTTTCGGGAGACCGTTGACGGGGATGTCGCCGACCTCGACCCGGGTTGCATTCGGTGGTTCCACGTCAGGTCCTTCGCAGGTAGGTTCGCAGGGTCAGTGGGACGAAGATCGCCAGGACCGCGACGGCCCCGATCACCGTGTAGACGATCTGGTGCCCGACGGTTCCGTCCGCGGCGAGTGAGCGGGCGGCGGACACGAGGTGGGACAACGGGTTCGCGGTGGCGCACGTCTGCATCCATGCAGGCATGGTGTCGATGGGCACGAGTGCGTTCGACACGAGTGTCAGCGGCATGAGAATCAGCATCGACACCCCCTGAACCGTGGATGCACTGTCGAGCAGCACGCCCATGAGAGCGAAGATCCAGCTCAGGGTGAATGCGACGACGACGATCAGGACACAGGCCGCCACCAGTCCGGGCACACTGCCGGGCCGGTAACCCATGGCCACTCCCACCACGACGGTGATCGCCGTGGCCACGATGTAACGGACCGCGTTGGCGAGCAGCGCGCCGGCCAGTGGCGCGATCCGTGCTATCGGCAACGACTTGAATCGGTCGAAGACACCCTTGTCGAGATCCTCACGCAGACCCACGCCGGTGGTGACGGAGGCGGCGATGGCCACCTGCACGAGAACGCCGGGGATCAGCAACGGCAGATAGCTCTGGACGTCGCCGACGATGGCGCCGCCGAAGATGGTGGAGAACATCACGGTGAAGACGATCGGCAGGACGATGACGTCGAACAGTTGCGCCGGGTTGTGCCGGATCTTGAGCAGCCCTCGCCGCGTCATGGTCAGGGACTGGGAAATCGTGGACCGCAGAGCAACCCGATCCCGCACGAGTTCATGGCCGTCCGCGCCGCTCCCGGCCATGCCGATCCTGCCGACCTGGGCCGTCACGCGGCAGCCTCGTTGCCCGCACCGCCGGTGAGCGCGAAGAACACCTCGTCGAGGGTCGGGCGCACCACGTTGACCGACTGCAGGCCGACACCACGGTCACGCAGCGCGATGAGCAACTCGGGTAGGTGCTCGAGGTCGGCCATCGGGACCGTCACCCGGCCGGGCTCGTCGATCACGGCAGGCTGCCGGGTGAACGGCCGGCAGGCGTCGGTGGCCGTCGACTCGAGTCCCGGATCGCTGAGTCGGAGCAGTACGCAACTGTCACCCACCCGGGTCTTCAGTTCGTCCGGCGTCCCGTCCGCCACGATCCGTCCACGATCCATCACGGCGATGTGATCGGCCAGTTGGTCGGCCTCGTCGAGATACTGGGTCGTGAGCAGCACAGTGGAGCCGTCGGCGACCATCGCGCGGACGATGTTCCACATCTGAAGTCTGGTCCGCGGGTCCAGACCGGTGGTGGGCTCGTCGAGGAACAACAGCCGCGGCGCCGTGACCAGGGAGGCGGACAGATCGAGACGTCGACGCATACCTCCCGAGAACTGCCGGACCGGACGGCCGGCCACGTCGGAGAGTCCGAACGCGACCAGCAGTTCCTCGGCACGGTCACGCGCCTGTCGCCCCGAGGCACCGACGAGTCGCGCGAAGATCGTGAGATTCTCTGCGGCGGTGAGATCCTCGTCGACGGAGGCGTATTGTCCGGTCACGCCGATCAGGGACCGGACGGTACCGCCGCGGCGGACGACGTCGTGCCCGAATATCCGGGCCGTGCCGGAATCGGGCCTCGTCAACGTCGACAGCATGCGCACGGTGGTGGTCTTCCCCGCGCCGTTCGTCCCCAGGAGGGAATACACACGACCGGCGGGTACACACAGGTCGACTCCATCGACCGCACAGAAGCGACCGTAGGTCTTGGTCAGCCCCTCTGCGTCGATCGCCAACGCAGCTTCGGTCATCGCACACTCCAGAGATCACTACTTACGTGGACAGCGAAAGATGCGTCAGAACACGGACTTTCACCATGATCCTCAGCGCGGAAACCCCCGGGCAGCATCGCCCGCGCGTCGATCGGTGACAGGTGCAGACCACTCCCCGGTGACACCGGCCCCGACAGCCGCTGAGGTCAGGCTATAGCCGCCATCGACGGGCGTGCAAGGCGCCGCAGTGGGACTGACCGGCGTCGACAACGCGCTCCCGCGACCGATCGCAGCGCGGTTCGTTACATCGAGCCACATGACGGAATCCTCGCTGACGTCGTATTCTTCTGTCGCGAGGCACTTTTCACCGGGCCGCGATTTTCGCGGGGTTAACCAACCCGAAACACTTCGGGCATCTGTTGGCCGAAACCGACTGTGAACACGAAAACCGCTGCCCTGTCGCTAAATTCGCATATTCGCGCTCGTGCATCAGATCGTTAGTGTGACGAAGCACACCTGCCGTCGTCGATGTGCACCGCTGCCGCATCCGGCTATGGTCGAACCGGAAACCCTTGAAGCGCGCATCGTCGCGCATCCGACTCCCCACTCCCCACCGAACGCAGCGATGCGTGATGGAAAGCATGGCTGCGTCCACGACGCTCAGCGATGCGCGTACGGAGCTCGGCGAACTCCCGGGACACCAGTCCGGGAATCGTCACCACCAGTCGACCAGTAACACCGCATCACCGAAAGCGGACCCACATCAATGAAATTCACGGAACTGTCGGACTACGACCTGCCCGGCGGCACGGTCACCGAATGGACTCCGGTCGCTGACGTCGACCCCTCGCACTGGGATGCCGACGCTCGCCCACTGACCTATGAGCATGAGGACCACATCATCCGCGCGGCGAGGGCCCGAGATCGAGGCGATGCCGAGAGTAGTTGGTTGGGAGCGGTATTCGCCATCGATCGGAACCTCGATCCGACAGCCATGGAACGCGCGCTGCTCTCCTGGGTCCGCCGCCATGAGGCATTCCGGACGACGGTGTCGCTGGTCGATGCGGCCTCCGGCGTCGGGGTCATCCGCCGCACCTGCGGTGCCGAGTCGATCTCGATACGACGTCGTCCTGCTCGTATCGTCGGCGCAGACAGCATCCACGCCCATCTCGTGGACACCTTCGATGGTCGGCTGTCACCTCTGGTCTGGCCGCCCTGCATGGTGATGACGATCTCCGATACCGACCGATCACCCGCCGACGACGGATTCCTGCTCGTCTTCGCAGCAGACCACTCGGTGATGGACGCATATTCGATGTTTCTGTCCATCAACGAATTACGCACCCTGTACGACGCGGAGCTGGACGGATGCGAGGACGGTCTGCCGCCGACCGGGAGTCATGTGGACTTCAGCTCGGGCAACCGGAGATCCGGCGAGGAGCTGACAGAGAACCATCCCGGCGTCGAGAGATGGCGCCGACTCCTCGACGCCACCGGCGGTCGATTGCCCACCCTTGGCCTGCCGCTGAGGGAGCCTCTCACGGCGATCAGCCCGCCCGCCGACATCGTCCGGGAGTCCGATGACCGGCAACACGGATGGGCTGACGTCGTCGCGACCGCCGGTCAGATGGACGCGCTCGGCACGATGTGCCGCGCGAACGGGCACTCGACTCAGACGGCGGTGATCGCCACGCTCGCCCTGGCGAACCAGGAACTGACCGGCAACGCGCGTCTGCGTGCGGTGATGCCCATGCACACCCGCCACGAGGCACAGTTCGTCGAGTCGGTCGGCTGGTACGTCGGACTGGGACCCCTGGAGGTGGATCTGACGGGCGCCGAGACCATCTCGGATGCGCTGTCGGCTGCGGCAGCCGGGATCGCCGAGGCCAAACGCACATCGCGTCTTCCCTACCCACGGATCGCGCAATTGCTGGGTACGTCTGCCGAACCGGAGTTCGTCGTCTCCTACCTCGACCTCCGCTTCGTTCCAGGGGCATCGAACTGGCCGCGCTGGCGGGCGCAGACACTGCGGGGCACCTCACGGTCGACTACCGAGGTGTATCTCTGGATCGCTCGGACGCCCACCGGCCTGACGGTGTCGACGCGTCATCCCGGCACCGCCACCGCTGCAGCCAATGTGCGCCTGCTCATCGACACCGCCGCGGCGATCGTGGCGTCCGTCCTGACCGGACCACCCGGCCGCTCCGGTGCGATGTTCGACCCCGATTCCCTGACCGCCGGCGCCCAACGACAGCCGGCCTGACGACGAAGGACCGATCGAGTGAAGATCACCGCACTCCAACGCTGGACCCCCGAACCCGGCACGGCATTTCGCTGGCAACCCACACCGAGCTGCCGGGCAGCGGCGGCCGATGCACCCGTGGCGTCCGGGCCCATGACGTTTCTCGCCGAGAACCACGTCCGCAGTGCCCATCGGGCGCACAGCCGCGGCGTCCCGCACCGCGCGTATCTTGGGTCCGGCACCGACCTCGACGGTGCTGTCGACCTCGATGCGGTGACCACGGCGCTGACGATCTTCGTCCGCCGACACCCGATCCTGCGCAGCTGGTTCGAGTGCGACGGCCAGACCGTCCTGCGCCATGTCGTCGACGTCGACGATGTCGCCTTCGAGGTCGAGGAACTGGGACCGCTCGACACCCCGGAGGCCATCGATCGCCACCTCCGCACCCGCTTCGAGGCCGAGACCCGCAGTGACGACTTCCCCGGCCTGGCATTCGGCGTGATCGCCCGTCCCGACGGCTTCGCGATGTTCCTCGGCTGCGATCACGCACTCAGCGACGGCGCATCGCAGGCCCTTGCACTGGCCGAGCTCGCCGAACTCTACGAGAGCCCGGATGCAACCGACCCGGGTCCCGGCGACTACCTCGATTACGCCATCGCAGAGACAGAGGTCGCGCGAGATCACGGCACCGATTCGCCGGAGTTCCTGGAGTGGCGGGACACCTTCGCGCGCAACGGCCTGCGCATGCCGATGTTTCCGTTGGATCTCGGGTTGGCACCCGGGGACACCGCACCGGTGGCGCCGCTGGAGATGGACATCCTGGACCGGGTCGGCATCGACGCCTTCGACAAGGTGTGCAAATCCGCCGGCGGCAGCTTTCTCTCCGGAATCTACGCCGCCATGGCGATCACCGGCCACGAACTGGGTTGTGGTCCACACCATTACGGGATGACAGTGCTCAATACACGAGCACAGCTCCCACAGTTCGCACGGTCCCAGGGCTGGTTCTGTGCCTTCGCCCCTGTCGAGATCGACCTCGGCGCGAGTGCGACTTTCACCGAACTCGTGCCGACTGCTCGTGAGGCCCAGCAGCGGACCAAGCGGCTCGCGACCCTCCCGGTCCAGTCGGCGCTGGCCGCCATGATCGCAGCCGGGGCCACCGCCGACGATGTGGTGTCGGCACCGAATCTCTTGTCCTATATCGATTTCCGATGGTTCCCCGGCGAAGGCACCCCGGCCTACGACCGGGGCGTCATCTTCACCGGCGAAGGCCGCACGGCCAATGCATCGGTGTGGATCAATCGCGATCACGAACGGTTGTATCTCGGCAGCCAGACGCCGGGTACCCCGTTCGCACAGCGCCAGGTCCACCGCTACTTCACTCACCTGTGCGAGGTCATCGGCGACGTCGCGATCCACGGCGACCATCGCATCGTCGAGCCGACAAGCGCCGTGGATCTCGCCGACGACCCCGCCCCATCGCGCCTCGAGGAGCGTCCCCTTGCACGTCACGACCATTGACCACTATCGGCCTGCGCCCGGCGAGTTCCTGTCGTGGTCGGTCGATGCCTCTCGCAGCGTGACGCAGCCGTCGCGGGTGCCGCCGTCGTTCAATCAGAGCGTCCATCTCGCGGGAGCCGACGACCACAGCACGTGGCTTGCCGCATCGTTCCGTGTCCGCGGGCGGATCGACCGGGATGCGCTCGCCCGCGCGTACCATGCCCTCGTCACCCGGCACGGGACCCTGCACAGTTCGTTCACCAAGCGCGACGGCGTGGTGACGCGCGAGGAACACAATCCCCGGAGTTTGATGCTGACCGAGAATCCCGGTGTCCGGGCGACCAGTGCGGCGGCGCTGCAGCAGGCCGTCTGGGCGACGCTCGACGCGGCATGCCACCCGTTCGGATTCCCGGCCTACCTCCTCGCCGCGATCGACCGGCGCGACCGCTCGACGATCCTGTGTGGTTTCGACCACGCCCACGTCGACGCCTACTCGATGTCGATCATCATCGACGACCTGCACACCCTGTACGAGGGCTATCGGGGTGCCGCTGACGGCCGCCCAGAGTGTCTCCCGATGAGCGGCAACTTCGTCGACTACTGCGCGGCGGAGGCGGAGATGACCGAGGTCGGCCCGTCCGATCCGCGACTGCTGTCGTGGCTGCGCTTCTTCGATGACCATGGTGGCGGCCCACCGACGTTTCCCCTCGACCTCGGGCTGGCCGTGGGCGAGCATGCGCCCCAGGGGGCCGACGTGCGCCAGCTTCTCGACGCCTCATCGACCGAGCGACTGGCAACACTGTGTAGACGCGCCGGATCCAGCCTCTACGGCGGTGTCCTCTCGGCCATGGCCCACGCGGTTCGCCACCTCGGCGGGGGAACCGAACTGGCACTGCTGTTCCCGATGCACACCCGTCGCACCGAGCCCTGGCACAACGCCGTCGGATGGTTCACCACCAACGCACCGATCAGCGTCGTCGGCACCGACGACCACCTGTGCGACACCCTTCGGCGAACCGGCCCGGAACTACGACGCGCAATGCGGCTCGGCGGGGTCCCGATCCCCCAGGTGATCAATGCCCTCGGCGGCCTTTCTCAGGTGCGCGACGACATCTTCATGGTGTCCTACGTCGACTACCGCACGTTGCCGGGTGCTGCGATCCACGATGAGATCGACGCCCAGCACATCTCCAATGTGACCACCGCCGACGACGCCCAGTTCTGGATCTCGAGGACGATCCGGGGATTGTCCATCCGCAGCCGCTATCCGGACACCGCTGTCGGCCGAACGACAATCACAGAGTTTCTCGCCGAGGTCCGACGCATCCTCGCCGAGGCCGTCGATGCCCGGCCGACCCCGGCGTCGGACCTGGAGCGTCTCGCCGCGGACGACCTCGGTCAACCGCCGTTGAACGCCCTCGCATAGGGACGGCACGGCTGACCACGCAGACCGTCGCAGGCGCCCAAGGGAACCGCGGACCGCAGACCGGGCACGATCGGCAGGGCCAGAGTCGACCCGCCCGCACCGAGGGCCACGGTGTCGACCACGCGTCCCCGGGTCGCCGGGGTGTCGAAACGCCATGACGTACGGTCGCCTCCAGGCGCGGTGACGGTCACGCGGATCCGCGAACCGGCACGGAACGGATACGCGATCGGGTTCAACGCGATCCGGACGGTCTGGAATCCCGGTTCCAAGGGGCGCGGCCCGACCCAATCACGCGTCGGATTCAGCAGTGTCGCATCGCCGTCGACGGCTCGTAGAGAGGCTCGCAGATAGCCGGACGTCACGTACGTCTCCCGTCCGTCCGGTCGCACCTCCGAGATCGTCGCCTGCAGATCGGTGTCCGGCGCCGACGACCGCAGCCGCAGATCGAGACTCGCCGGGCCCACTGCGACGACATCCGACGTCTGTGGCGCGGTGATGAATCCGACGCCCGATCGTCCCGGGATGGGTGCCCAGTTGTACGGCGGCAACGCCTTCCACGGCAGCTGCGAGGGCCCCACCACGTCGAGCGTCCCGCCGGGGCGCAGCCGGGGATCGGGCCGGAACTCCACACGGGAGGCCGGGCCGGGGCGGCTCGTGAGGCGCCCGTCGGAATCCAGGGCCCATCGCTGTCCGGCACCCACTCCGCTCGGCGGCCAACTCGTGAAGCCGGCCGACCACGGCGCGGAGAGGTTGCCGGCGCCGACCCCTGGGATCGTGCTGTCGGTGCCGGAGCCGAAGAAGACCTGTATCCGGGGATCACGTCCGAACGCGGCCCGGGCCGCCGACCACGATCTCGCGTCCGGAAAGCGTGAGGCCACCAACGGTCGGCCGGGGGTGCCCGTCGTCGCCTCGTACAGCACGGGCGCCAGAGCCCGCAACGCCGGGTTGTCACGCGGAACACGGTGTGCCACGAAGAGATTCAGGAACTCGTTCCACGGCCCGAGGATCTGGGGATCCGCCGAGTCGAAGTGCGCACCGTTGACCGCCTTGATCCAGACATCGGGATTGTCACGGAACCGGTCGATCACCGAGGTCCACTGCGGACCCGTCTGTTCGTCCTGCAGCGCTCCCGCCAGGAACACCGGGACGGTGATCTTCGACGCCCAGGTGGCCGGCGCACGGTGATCGAACAACGCCGGTGTGCGGGTCGGGTTCTGCTCGATCAGCTGCTCGATGTCCTGGGTCTGCAATCGGAGCCGTTGGTTGGTGGCGCATCTGCGGTCGCCACGTCGCACCAGTTCCCGGGCATACGGCTGCCCACCACCCGGCGCCGGACGGGCGTGATCCTGTCTCTCACGCAGCCAGGAGTCGGCGAATCCCGTGTTGAAGATCCCGCCCGGGAAGCCGGTCGAGTACAGATCGTCGGTGATGCTCATCGGCGCGATGGCTGCCAGGCCCGGCGGCCGTGTGCCCGCGACGGCGATCTGGGAGATCCCCGAGAAAGACACTCCGACCATGCCGACCTTGTGGCGGGACACCCAGGGTTGGCGGGCCACCGTCTCGATGGCGTCGTACCCGTCATAGACGGTGGGTAAGTCGAACAGGTCGAAAGCCCCTCCGGAGCAGCCACTTCCACGCATCTGCACATTGACGGTCGCGAAACCGGCCGTGGGGGCGACGATCCCGCCGAACATGGTGCTGATCGCAGGCGCCAGAGGATCGGGTCGCTGCGCCAAGGTCCCCAGTGCCCCGAGGAGGAAGTCGTGCGGCGCCGCGATCTGGTACCCCGAGTACTCGATGACGGTGGGGAACGGACCGTCGGCCATCGTCTTTCCGACCGGCAGTCGGACCGTGGCGGCGAGGGTGATGCCATCGCGTACCCGGATGTAGTTCAGCCCCGGCGACAACGTCTGACGGTACAACTGCTCCGGGGGTGGTGTGGTGCCGTCGAGCACGGCGAACACGTTGCCCGGACGGCCGGACACGTCGAAGCGGTAACCGCCCCCGGGGGCCAGGTCACGTACGAGGAAGGACCCGAGCGGATCCACCGTCCCCGAGCCGACGACCGCTCCGGCGGCGTCGCGCAACGCGACGCGCGCACCCGGTGTCGCGTCGACGAGGTAAGCCTGGGTCACGCTGCCGGCACCGCGGCCGGCGTCCGGCGCCGCCACCGGCGTGGCGTCCACGGTCCCGGGAGACGACAGCGCGCACAGGACGACGACCACCGACAATCCGATCGCCCGCCCCCACCGACGAGTCCCTGCGTTCCCCCACACGCGACGAACATAAGCGACGGGCCGTCGCCGGAGCGCCGAATACGTCGATTGCGATCAGTCGGGGGACAACTCGTCGCGGCGTCGACCCATCAGGCGTTGCGGTCACGTCGTCGGATACCGGTGGGCGCCGTGGGCAGTCGCCACCGGAAGGCGAGCCCCGCCAATCTGAGGCCGGTGGCGACGATCGTCCCGGTCACCAGCCAGATCCAGATCGGTACCGCGCTGTACGTACCACCGACCGCGACGACCCCTGCGCCCAACAACGCCGGCACCGCATAGAGATCGGCCGGTTGGAGGAGCAGGGGGATGTCGTTGGTGATGACGTCACGGAGAATGCCGCCGCCGACGGCCGTGAGCAGTCCGACCAGGGTCGCGGCGAATGCGCTCACGTGCTCGTCGATCGCGATCGCAGCGCCGCTGGTGGCGAAGACGCCCATGCCGATCGCGTCGAACAGCAGGACGCTGCGCCGCAATTCCGCGAAGGTCGGATGGAAGAAGAACACCACCACACTCGTCACCGCGCCGATGACGATCGGCGGCCAGTTCTGTATGGACGACGGTGGCGTGACGCCGAGCAGGACATCACGGAGGATGCCGCCACCCACCCCGGTGAGCGCGCCGACGGTGACGATGCCCCAGAGGTCGAAATCCTTGCGTACGCCGAGGAGTGCCCCCGACGCAGCGAAGACGGCGATACCGACGTCGTTCAGGATCTCTTGCAGCACCTGATCATCGTGTCAGTCGGGAGAGAGCACAACAACGACCGCCCCGGGTGTCCAAGGCGGTCGTCGGTCAAGATGTGTCGCGACCCGTGCAGGGTCAGCGAGATGCGCTCAGCGGCGGTCCAGGTCGATGATGCCGGCCTTGGCGGCCTTCACCAGACGGCGCGGGATGCGCTGTGCGACGCCGTTCACCTTCACCTCTTGCAGTGCCGGGTTGTCCGCTTTCCACTGCGAACGGCGGCTGCGGGTGTTGGCCCGCGACATCCGGCGCTTCGGTACAGCCATGATTGAGCCCTTCTCCTACGTGTAAGTCTTCTACGGTGTGTCGTGGCCTGTCTCAGCCCCACGGCGATGGCATTGAAGCCGGTCAGGCGCGACACACAACCTCACCAGACTACCGGGCCGATCCCTTTTGCTCCAAAACGAGCTGCCCGACCGCCCGCTCGCAGCCTCACGTCGAGGAGGCGAACGCACCGGCGATCATCAGTATCAACGCCAGGAGCAGGAACAACACGACGATCGCGATGGACACCCAGCCCAGGATCACCCCGGCCTTGGCCATCCCCTCGCCGTCTTGGGTACCGGCGGATGCGGCGATCTCGTCGCGCGCCGAATTCCCCAGGATCACCGCGACCACACCGAGGACACCCGGGCACACCGCGAACGATCCGATACCGCAGATCAGCGCAGCGATCGACTTCCCGTTCGTCTGCCGTACCACCGGATAACCCATCCCGCCATACGGGGAGCCATAGGCGGCGGCTCCGTACTGCGGTCCCCCCGGCTGTGCCCCGTACCCAGGCTGTGCCCCGAAACCTGGTTGTGCCCCGTACCCGTAGCCCGTGGGGCCGTAGCCCGGCTGACCGTACTGCGGGTCGGGCGCCTGTCCGTACTGCCCAGCCCCGTACTGCCCAGCCCCGTACTGCTCGTTCATGTACTGCTGTGACCCGTGGGGTGCTGCACCGTACGACGGTGCCGGATCGGTCGGTGACGCGGGATCGGTCGGCGTCACCGAATCGGCGGGTGGGGTCGGGTCGGCAGGTGGGGTCGGGTCGCTGCCGCCCGGGGTGTCACCCGGTGCGCCACCGGTCGGATCGGTCATCGCCAACCACCTTCCCCGGGCCATGGCCCGAACTCGCTCGCCGGTCGTTCCCAGCCTAGTGTCCGGGTTCGCCAGATGGGTCGATGTCAGGTGTCCGCCAGGTCGGCGGCGACGCCGAACCCGAGGAACACGAGCACGATCACCATCAAGACCAGGGCGATGGCACCGGTGATGATGCCGGCAAGCGCCATCCCGGAACCCGTACGGAGTCCGCCGGAGTTCGCGATGTCACGGCGCGCGAGGACTCCGAGCACGACGGCGACGATCGGCAGCGGCACGGCCAGGGCACTGCAGAAGAAGATCAGTGGCAGCGACAGCACCCCGCAGATCAACGATGCAGTGGCACGACCGTCCGTCTGCGGCGTCATCGCCCCCGGCACACCGTATGGGTAACCCTGGCCCCCGTAACCCTGCCCCGCGTACGGGTAACCGCCGTTGGCCGGGGACCCGTAGGGCTGCTGCCCGTACTGTTGCTGCCCCGGGTAGGGCGCGCCCGGGTATGGGGAGTTCGGGTACGGCTGCTGCCCGTACGGCTGATCCGGATTCTGCGGGTACTGCTGATTCGGATACTGCTGATTCGGATACTGCGGATTCGCGTACGGCGCATTCGGGTCCGGCACACCCGCGTTCGAGGGCGACTGCCCGAACGGGCTCCGGCCGTACACGGGGTCCGCCGGTGTGTACGGATCGGCCGGCGGGATGCTGCTCCACTCGCCGTCGGACGGCTGCCGCCGATGTGGATCTTCCGGATAGGTCACCGATCCCCCTCATCTCACGCGGCGCGGCGAGTGCACACACCCGGCGGACGCCACTGAATGTCCGCTCCAGCCTAGTGAATACACTCGAGCGGTGTCAGGAGTGGTCTCGGGCTTCACCGTCATCTTCATCGTGGTGGGGATCGGCTGGTTCCTCGGCCGGACACGCGTCCTGGGCGACAGCGCGCACGAGGTGCTGTCGCGGCTGGTGTTCTTCGTCTGCACTCCGGCGCTGCTGTTCCATTCGCTGGTGACGTCGGATCTCTCGGTGATCTTCTCGAAGACCCTCGTGATCGCCGGCGGGAGTGCGTTGGCGATCGGCGCCGTCTACGTCGTCATCGCACGCCTGTGGTTGAGACGCGAGGTCCCCGAGCTCGCGATCGGCGGGTTGGCGTCGTCGTACGTCAACAGCGTCAATCTCGGACTGCCGATCGCCATCTTCGTGCTCGACGACGCGTCCTTCATCGCGCCCCTCCTGCTGTTCCAGATCCTGATCTACTCACCGATGGCATTGATCACCCTTGATCTCAGCGTCACCGACCCCGCACTGGGTCACGCCTCGCCGAAGACGACCCTGCGGGACGCGATCATCGCGCCGCTCACCAACCCGATCGTCCTCGGTGGGGTGACCGGACTCGTGGTCTCCACGATCGGATGGCTACCGCCGACCGCGATCCTCGAGCCGATGAAGATGCTCGGCAATGCCTCGGTCCCGGCCGCGCTGCTCGCGTTCGGCCTGTCGCTGACGGGCGCGTCGATCTTCAAGAAGGGCGAGAGTCCACGCCGCGACATCGCGCTCGCGTCCGTGCTGAAGATCGTCGCCATGCCGGCGCTCGTGTACGTCGTGGCCCGATTCGGTTTCGGCGAGACCGGCCACGAACTCTTCGCCCAAGTCGTGATCGCCGCGCTGCCGACCGCGCAGAATGTCCTCGTCTACGCGACCCGGTATCGGCGTGCTCAGATCATGGCGCGCGACACCGCACTCATCACGACGCTCGGGTCGATCCCGGCCATCGCGGTGATCGCCGCGCTCCTGGCCTGACACCGTCGGCAACGCCGGACTGCCGACGGCAATCCGGGGTTCATCACCGACACGGACACACGACCTCACGTGCCGGGACGGTTGCGGTCCTTCCGCTTGACCTCGACACCACCCATCAGGGCGAAGCCCACGACCCGCACCGTCGGCGCGCCGGGTACTCCCGGCCCACCCGCGCGGCCACCGAAGCCACCCATCACCGCCCAGCCCCCGATCTCGACCGTCACGTCCGGGGGCACGGTGATGTCGATGCCACCCATGACAGCGGTGCACCGGATCGTGAGAACCGGTGCAGTCCATTCGACCTCGCGCAGGTCGATCTCCACCCCGCCCATGACGGCGGTCGCGGTGAGTGTGTCCGCGACGACGGCGTTCCCGCGGACCTCGGTACCGGACATCAGTGCGAGGCGGTGCAGCACCGGTCGTCTGCCTGCGGCCGGGGCGACCCGACTCACCGACGTCTCGCCGACGAACGGCATCGGCACTCCGAGTTGACCCACCGGCAGATCGTCAGTCAGGTCGTCGAGCTCGCCGAACGTGGTGGCGACGGCCGCTTTCCCGGCTCTTTCCTCGTACTCGACCGGAGTGAGACTGCCGCGCGCCATGGCAGCGGAGAGGATCTGGTGCACGAGCTCACGGTCGGCGTCTGCAGCGCGCAGTCGCGCGCGGCGATCGTGGGGAGCGGGTAGGTCTTCGGGCGACGTCACGCTTTCCGAGCCTAGTGGCCGCTGATCGGCCAGACCACCGGGGAAATGCGTGTCCGACCCCCATCTCGCTCCGGGAGAACCCCGACACCGACCCTGAGGTCAGCGCCGACGCCCCCGCCGTGAGCGGAGATAGTCGCCGACGACGGCAGCGCCGAGCCCGTCGATGTCGGGGGCCACGACGCGTCCCCCGATCCGGCGGGCGATCTGGTCCATGAAGTGCGCGAGTCCGGGATCCTCGCCGAGCCGGAAGAACGTCACCTGCGCGCCGAATCGCGCCACATGGTCGAGTTCGCGGACGGTCAGCGCGATCGTCTGCGGGTGCGGCGGGTAGAAGAAGAACGGCTCACCGCTCGGGTCGAGGTGCGCTGTCGGTTCACCGTCGGTGACGACCAGGACCACCGGTTGGGCGTTGGGAAACCGCCGTAGGTGCCGTTGGGCGAGCAGGAGTGCATGGTGCAGGTTGGTGCCTTGTTCCATCCGTGGCTGTAACCCGGTCAGCTCGGCGATGTCGATGGACCGCGCATACCTGCCGAAGGCGATCAGATGAAGTTCGTCGCTGCGGAACCGGGTCGAGATCAGGTGGTTCAGTGCGATGGCGGTGCGCTTCATCGGCGTCCAGCGACCCTCCATCTCCATGGAGAACGAGGTGTCGACGAGCAGGACGACCGCGGCCTGGGTGCGCGCCTCGGTCTCGGCGATCTCGACGTCACGCACGTCGATCCGCACTCCGGCCCGGGCCATCTCACTCGACATGAGCGATGGTTCGTCACTTTCGGAAATGGTGCGCAGCACGGCATTCGACACGGTCCGCGTGACGTCCCAGGGATCGGTGTCGCCGAACTCCCACTCGCGTGACGCGCCGGTCGGTTCGCCCAGGGCACCGGATCTGCGGGTCTGTCGATCACCGCGCCCGGACAACTGCTCGGCGATGTCACGGAAGACGGACTGCCCCAACTGACGCATCGCCTTCGGACTCAGCCGTAGTTGACCGTCGGATGTGCGGTCGAAGAACCCTTCCTCCGACAGCGCCTTCTCCAGTTCCGCGAGCCGCCGCGCGTCGACCGCGGCCTCGTCGCCGAGTTGCCGTGCGAGAGCGTCGAGATCGATGTCGTCCATCTGCGCGCCCGCGTACTGCTGGGAGAGTTGCTCACTGAGCGCCTCGAGTTCGGAGATGTCACGGAGCGCGCCGGCGCCCTCCCCGAGCCCCATCGGCTGATCACCCGAGAACGACTGGGCGTCATCCCAGTTCAAGCCGGGTCGGGCCTGGCGCAGCGACGAATCCATCTGCGCCAGTTGACTCATCAGCTCGGGCGACCCGAATGCCTGTTGGGCCAGCTGATCGAGCTCGGCGCGTTGCTCGGGGGTCAGCGAGTTGTAGAACTGTTGCGCGGCGGCCGCACGCTGAGCCAGCGAATCGATGAGTTCCTCGGTGTTGCGCGGGTTCTCGGGAAAGAAGTCGCCGTGCTCGTCCATGAACTTCTCGAACTTCTCGCTCGTGTCCTCACCGCGGTTGTGGGCGTCGAGCAACTCGTTGAGGTCTTTCAGCATCTCCGAGACACGCTGGCGGTCACCCTCGTCGGCACCCTCGAGTGCCTCCTTCATCCCGGCGAAGCGCTGATCGAGCAGTTCTCTCCCGAGGAGGTCCTTGATCTTCTCGTAGTCCTCACGGGCCTGCGGACTCCGCCAGTTGTACTCGGAGAGTTCTTCGACGGCCTGCGCCGTCGACGGCGGCAGACTGCCGATCTGCATCTCCGCGAACCGGGCGTCGTCGTCGAGGTCGCGGGCCAGCTGTTTGCGCTCCTCGAGCACGGCCCGGTCGAGCAGTTCACGGATCTCGGCGAACGTCCCGTCGAGATTGCGCTTCTTCAGCATCTCCTGCCGCCGACGGTTGATCTGCTCACGCAACTTGTCGAGGCCGCGCATGTCCTGAGTTCCGCGGCGCAGGAATTCACGCAGCGCCCGTTGCGGCGACGCGCCGGCCATGACGTCGTCGCCGATGTCACGCAACGCCTCACGCAGATCGACCGGCGGCGCGAGCGGATCCGGACCACCTGCGTATCGCTGGTATCGCGAACGGTGAAAGGTCTTGCGGGCCATGATTCGTGCCCCTCAGTCGGTCGTGTCGGGAGTCAGCCGTAGATGGTCTGCCCGGTCTCGTCGGCCTCTTTGCCGATCCGTCGGGCGAGGAACAGACCCTCCAGCGCGAGTTCGACGGCGCTGGCGCGTTCACCGTCGGATTCGGCATCGAGCCGTTCCGCGATCTGGGCCAGCACCTCGGACGTGGTGTCGGGGTCCGGGATCGAACCGAGCAGGTCGACGGCGGTGACGCGGTCACCGGTGACGACGGGCTCACCGTTCTCCAGTGCGTCGACGAGCGGCGCCATGTCGATACCGCCGAGGTGTGCGCGCACGGTGTCGGCCACCGACTTGCGCATCAGATGCTCGAGGATCTCCAGTTCGCGTCCCTCCTCACCGGACTCGAACTCGATCTTGCCCCGCAGGACCTCGATCACCGACTCGAGGTCGACGACACGGGCGACGGGCACCTCCTCACCCATCACGGTGGCGCGGTGGAGTGCGGCGGCGGCCACGGTCTCCGCGCCGGCGATCGAGAATCGAGCCGACACACCCGATCGCTGATCGATCGACGGATGGTCTCGCGCGTACCGGGTGAACCGCGCGAGGATCTCGGTCACGAAGGTCGGCACGGTCGCGGTCAGGTCCGCTTCCTGCTCGATGACGGCGATCTCGTCGTCGAGTTCGAGCGGGTAGTGCGTGCGGATCTCGGCACCGAAGCGGTCCTTGAGTGGGGTGATGATCCGGCCGCGGTTGGTGTAATCTTCCGGGTTTGCGCTCGCCATCACCAGTACGTCCAAGGGGAGGCGCAGCGTGTAGCCGCGGACCTGGATGTCGCGCTCCTCCATGACGTTCAGCATGGACACCTGGATGCGCTCGGCGAGGTCGGGCAACTCGTTGATCGCGACGATGCCCCGGTGCGCTCGAGGGATGAGGCCGAAATGGATGGTCTCGGGGTCCCCGAGGCTGCGTCCTTCGGCGACCTTCATCGGGTCGATGTCTCCGACGAGGTCAGCAACGGACGTGTCCGGTGTCGCGAGCTTCTCGCTGTACCGCTGACTGCGATGACGCCATTCGATCGGCAGGTCGTCGAGCAGATTGGCGGCCTTGCGAATCGACGCGGGCGTTATCGGCTCGTAGGGGTGCTCTCCCAGGTCCGAACCCGCGATGACCGGTGTCCACTCGTCGAGGAGCAGGACGAGCGTCCGCAGGATGCGTGTCTTGCCCTGACCGCGTTCGCCGAGCATCACGACGTCGTGGCCGGCGATCAGCGCCCGCTCGAGCTGCGGGATCACGGTCGCCTCGAACCCGACGATGCCGGGCCACGGATCGCGGCCGTCGCGCAGCGCACCCAGCAGGTTGTTGCGGATCTCGTCGCGCACGCTGCGCTGGATATGACCACTCGCACGCAGCTCACCCAGGGTGCGGGGTGACGGATGGCGGGTTTCGGTGGACTGAGAGGTGTGTGTGGTGAAGTTCTCCTCTGGCACCTTGTCCACGGTACTCGCCTCCGCCCAGAGGCGGATCGCTCTCAGCGGCGGACGGTCCCGCCCGCAGGCCCGGTCCATGCCGGGTCGCGGCCGATGAATCCGGCAAGCCGGGCCACCGCATCCGCGTCGTCGGGAACCGGCACCGCCGCGCCGTACTGCCCCGACGAGCGCAACAGTTCCTCCATGCCGACCATGCCGTCGAGCAGTTGCCCGGCGAACGTCGGGTCGAGGCCCGACGGACGACCGGCGGCAGCAGCGAGGTCCCAGGTGTGCATGAACACGTCGGCGGTGTAGAACCGGTCGACGGCATCGGCGAGGCGGTGCTCTCCCGCCATCGGATGGGTGAAGGTGTCGTCGGCCGACGGGCCGTCGAGCAGGTCCTGCACCGCGGCGGAGTGAGCGCGCCACGCGGCGACGGGGTCGTCGGCGACGGTCGGTCCCGCCGGCAGTGTCACTCCCCCTCCCGCCAGGAAGCCGGGGAACCACTCGACGAGGTGGGCGACGACGTCACGCGCCACCCACCCGTCGACCGGTGTCGGGGACTCCCAATCCGACACGGCAGCAACCTGTTCGGCGAATCCGCCGGCGACGACGCGATGGCGGTCGGCGGGCGGCAGCGCGACGATCGACTCGGGCATCGGCTCAGACCTCGCCCGCACCGAGGAGTTCGTCGAGCGCGGCGTAGCCCTCGTTGACACCGACCTCCATGCCGGACGCGAGCCATCCGTCCCGAGCCTCGAAGCTGTCACACAGCGACTGCGCGTGCAGCCGGGTGTTCCCGTCACCGAGGTCCTCGAACCACAGTGACTCGAGGGCGACCTGGTCGGGCATGCCCTCGAAGGTGAAGGTCTGCACGATCTTGTCCTCGGAGACCGTGTGGAAGCATCCGCGGAAGCCGAATTCCTGACCGTCGTGCTCGCTGACGTAGCGCCAGCTGCCGCCATCGCGGACGTCCCAGTCGACGATGCGACTGCTGATCGCGGACGGGCCCACCCATCGTACGAACAGCTCCGGGTCGGTGTGCGCCTTCAGCAGCTGTGCCGGGGTACCCCGGAAGTCGCGGGTGATGCGGATGATGGGCACGTCCTTGTCGGCCTCGATCGCGGCCTCGGGATAGCGGGTCTGCACTGCACTCATGACGCCTTTCCTTTCGTTCGGGGTTTGTCGTCCTCGCGACGGTGTGCCGCGGGGCCGTCGTTCATCTCCGCGAGCAAGACATCGAGGCGCTGATAGCGCTCTTCCGCCTGCCTGCGGTAACGCTCGATCCACTTGGTCATGAGGTCGAACACCTCCGCTTCCAGATGGACCGGGCGGGTCTGCGCCTCCCGGGTTCGGGTCACCAGGCCGGCATCCTCGAGCACCTTGAGGTGCTTGGACACCGCCTGGAGACTGACGTCGTACGGCTCGGCGAGCTGACCCACCGTCGCGTCGGACACCGCCAACCGGGCGACCATGTCGCGCCGGGTCGGGTCCGCCAGAGCGGCGAACATCCTGGACAGCTCGTCGGCCACGTCGTCCTCCTCAACCGTTCGGTTGAATAAGACTCTGCGCCGTTGCGACCGGTGTTGTCAACCTTTTAGTTGAATACGAGTACCCCGCGTCCCGATGTCGAGTCGCAGACAGATGACGTCAATCGTCACGGCGAGCGTTACGTTCACCGTCATCCGCGACCCGCGGCGACGGACTCACGACGGACTGTGCGGTGACCGGCTCGTACACAGTTTGTCGACGGTCAGCACGTCGGCGTATCCACTGCCTGTCGAAACGACGTGGGGACGGGCAGCCGGCGTCGAGGGGTTCGGCCGTGTCTGCGATCAGGCGGGACCGAGCGGTTCGTCACCGCGCAGCGTGATCCGATGCATGACGCGACGGGTGTCACCGTAATCTCGATTCGCGTAATGCAGGGTGTTCCGGTTGTCCCACATGACGATGTCCCCGAGACGCCACCGATGCCGGACGATGTGTTCGGGCTTCGTGATGTGCGCGTACAGGAGGTCGAGGATGCCCCGGCTCTCCGCCTCCGACACCCCCTCGATGTGCGAGGTGAAGCCCGGGTTCACGAAGAGCGACTTGCGTCCCGTCTCCGGGTGCACCCGCACGACAGGATGGGCGACCGGCACCAGTTCGGTGACTTCCTCACCATCCCAGGTGTTTCCGCGTCCTCCGCGGCGCTGTTTGAGGTAGTACCCGAAGGCACGGTTGCCGTCGTGGACGGCGGTCAGCTCGTCGACGAGACGGCGGATCGGCTCGGAGAGCGAGAGATAGGCGAGCTCGGCGTCGGCCCAGTTGGTGTCACCGCCGTTGCGGGGCAACACGACCGGACGCAGGATCGAGCCCATCGGCGGGCGTGGCATGAACGTGACGTCGGTGTGCCACACGTCGGCGAACCCGTCGTCGGAACTGTCGAGCGCATAGACCTCGGCGGGGACGTCGCCGCTGTTCCACACCGGATGACCGAAGGTGAGATCGCCCAGGCGACGGCCGAACTCGATGTGGGCGGCGTCGTCGATGTGCTGACCGCGCAGGACGACCACCTTGTAGTCGACCAGTGCCTGACGGATGGCCCGGACCTCGTCGTCCGACGACGCCGCGACATCGATACCACGGATCTCGGCGCCGAAATGGGGACCGAACTCGTCGACGTCGAGTTCGACGCCGGAGGAGACGATCCCGGAGGAGACGAGGCCGCCACCGGCGGTGAACTCAGGGACGGAGACGGGGTGAGAGGAGATGGTCATGACGGGTCCTTCGTGAATCGATACGAGCAGGGCGGGGTCCGGGCACTGCCGGTGGCGAGCCGTGGTGCGATCCGTCCGACCAGTTCATCGAGTGGGCCGTCATCTGCCGGGTCCGGGTGGGAAGGTGCCCGACCCGACCGACTCCCCCGCCGGCGCGCGCTGCGCACGACGACACGCGGCCGAGGCGCTGAGCAGGCGATGCGGAGGAGGTCACCCGTACTTTGTAACCGGCGGCCGGGACAGCGGACAGGGTTAGCCCCACGGTGAGAAAAACACCACCGGCCCGGCCTCCACGGCACGGCGGCCGTGCAGGACCGTCGACGACTCGGAGCGGAGGACCGTGCCGACCCCGTCAGGCTGCTGCGGCCTCCTTGACCGCCGCACCCACCTCGGCGCGCAACGCCGCGTACTCCGGCGAGCCCCGGAGTTCGTCGGCGCTGACACCGGCACGCGGGAGGGGTGACGGGATGTCGAGAGCCACCCGTCCGGGCCGCCGCGTCAGCACGACGATCCGGCTGCCCAGGAAGGCCGCCTCGTCGGCGCTGTGCGTGACGAAAACGTTGGTGCGCCCCAGATCCGCACTCACCGAGCGCAGATCCTCCTGCAGCCGTTCCCGGGTGAGAGCGTCCAGCGCGGCGAACGGTTCGTCGAGCAGCAGGAGCGAGGTCTCCGCCGCCAGCGCCCGCGCGATGGCCACGCGCTGTTGCTGTCCGCCGGAGATCTCCCAGATACGACGGTCGGCGGTGTCGTCGAGACCCACCCGCGCGAGGAGTTCGTCGCGGCGCGCAGCGCGTCGATCCTTGGGCACCCGTGCATAGCGCAGGGCCAGATCGACGTTGCCGCCCACCGTCTTCCACGGGAACAGCCGCGGCTGCTGGAAGACGACGCCGGAGGTGATGCCGGGCAGCGGCCGGCCCCCGGAGACCTCCACGTCGCCGACCGTCGCCGACTCGAATCCGGCGATGAGGCGCAGCAGCGTGGATTTGCCGCAGCCCGACGCACCCACCAGCACGAGGAACTCCCCCGGCGGGATGTCGAGGTCGACCGGGCCGACCGCGGTCACCGCACCCGCGCCCTGGCCGTAGGTCTGCGACACGTTGCGCAACGCGATGGCACCGCGCCGGTCGGGACCTGCGGCGGAGCGATCGGCCTCGACGATGCGGGCGTCACTGCTGTTCGACGACACCGGGCAATCCCTTGGTGTAGATGGCCTTCTGGAAGGTGTCCAGCGGCGGCGCGGACGGGATCTGCTGCTGCTCGGCGAGGAACTCCGCTGCGCTGTGCAGGTTCTCGGCGACATTGCCGGGATTGCCCTCGGTGCCCAGCCAGGTCGGCGAGGTCAGTTCGGCCACGGTCAGGTAGGTCCCCTGCTTGAGCTGGTTGGCCGCATCCTCCGGGGTGGTCCCGAGTTGCGCGGCGATCGCCTGGGCAGCTGCGTTCGGATCGTCCTTGATGAGGGTGAGGGCCCGGGCCTGGACCTCACGCCACTTGTCCACGGCCTCCGGGTGTTCGGTCGCGAACGACGACGACACGACACCGAGATCCAACGTCGGTTTGCCCGCGGTGGCGAGCTCACGGCTGGCGATGATCGTCTTGCCCGTCTTGCGGAGCTCGTCCAGGGTCGGGAGCCAGGTGTAGACTGCGTCGACATCGCCACGCTGCCAGGCGGCGAGCGATGCCTGCGGCTGCAGGTCGATCAGGTTGACGTCCTTGGGATTCACGCCCGCCTGATTGAGCGCGGCGAGCAGACTGTAGTGCGCGGTGGAGGCGAAGGCCGTGGCGACCCGCTTGCCCTTCAGGTCGGCGACGGTGTTGATCCCGGTGCCGTTACGCGCCACCAACGCCTCGTTGTCGCCCGCGACGTCGAGGACGAAGGCCACTTGGTACGGGATGTTCAGCGGCGCCGAGAGACCGCGCGCGACCGGGCTGGAACCGATGGCCGCGAAGTCGACCTCCTCGGCGACGAAGGCGGTGTTGATGTCGGCGCCCGAGTCGAACTTGGTCCACTTGATGTTGTAGTCCGGCAACGCTTCCTCGAGCCACCGGTTGTTCTTGACGATCAGGTCGCCACTCGGGAAGGACTGGTACGCGAGGCGGATCGTGGGTTTGCTGTCATCGGAACCGGAATTGTCCACCGAGCAGCCGGCGAGGACCAGGACCAGAGCGGCGAGAACGCCGAACACCGCGCTCAGCGAGCGCGCTCTCGAACGGTTGCTCGTACGGTTGATTGTCATTGCGGTTTCAGACCTTTCCGCGCCAGGGCACCACACGGTGCTCGATTACCCGAAGGATGCCGTCGATGATCAGTCCGGACAGACCGATGGCGATGATGCCGACCAGGACGACAGGTGTGTTGTTGTAGTTGCTGGCGTCCTTCACCACGCCACCGATACCGGGGATGCCGTTGAAGAGTTCGGCGGCGACCACCGAGGAATAGGCGATACCCACGGACAGACGGATTCCCGTGAAGGTCTCCGGCAACGCCGACGGGACGACGACGTCGCGGATCACCTCGCGTCGCGACGCACCCAACGCGCGGGCCGCCTCGATCAGGCTGATCGGTGCCGCACTGACCGCGGTCGTGGTGGCGACGGCGGCGGGCGGCAGCGCCGCGAGTGCGAGCAGGGTGATCTTCGGGGCCTCGTCGATCCCGAGCCAGATGACGAGCAGGAAGAAGTACGCCAGTGGGGGCAGCGCCCGCAAGAAGGTCAGCCAGGGCTCCAGGAGACGTCGCAGCCAGCCGATCGTCCCCATCGCGAGGCCGAGCAGAACACCTGCGACAACACCGATCACGACGCCGGCGAACACGCGGCGCAATGTCATGTAGAGGTGTTCCCACCAGTAGTAGTCGGCATAGCCGCGCACACCGTCGTGGGTCGTCGACATGTCGATGAAGGCCTGCCACACGGTACCCAGTCGGGGCACGAAGGTCTCACTCCAGATGCCGCTGATCGCGATCAGCTGCCACACGAGGAGGAAGACGACCACCGACAGGAGCGGGAGGCCCACCCGCGTCGCCAGCGAACGCAGACGCGAGTCCCCCGTCACACGCGGGTCGCCGGGCTGCCCGCCACGGGCTTCCTCTGGGGTGATGTCGACGAACAAAGTCACCAGCAATGTCTAGCGGTCGCCCGACTGTGCAGCCAGACTTTTCCTCAGCGTGACGCGAAGGCTGTCGTCTCTGTGCGTTTCGGCACATACCGTGCGAGGAAGAGCACACCGGCCGCCGACATCCCGATCGCATCCACCCCGAAACGGTCAATCCACCTTGGTTGTGAACCAAGGTGGATTGACCAATAGCGGGTATCCGTCGCGATACCCTGGCGGCGCGGATGCCGTGACGACCCCCCGGCGGACCGAATCCGATTGTGCGGGAGCTGCGATCAACGCAGGGCGAGCCAGACCGCGAGACCCAGGCCACCGATGCCGACGACGATGCGCAGCGGTTCCGCGGGCAGACGTTTGACCACGGGAGGTCCGCACCACCCGCCGAGCAGGCAGCCGATCGCCATCGCCAACGCGGCCCACCAGTCGACGTCCGCCGAGATGATGAAGATGACGGCCGCGACAGTGTTCGCGACGCCGAGGAACAGCGACTTCGACAGCGCGGCACGCCAGAGTGGCTCGTTGGTCAGCACCAGCATCAGCGCGAGCACCATGATGCCCGCGCCGGCCCCGAAGTAGCCGCCGTACACCGAGATGACGACCAGACTGACCAGCCACGCCCATGGCCGGTCCTCGTGGCTCGTCGCCCACCGCCGCAACATCGGCTGGATGAGCAGGGCGACCGCGGCGAGCGCCACGAGATACGGCACGATCGCCTCGAATGCGTTCGGCGGCGTGAGCAACAACGTGACGGCACCGATCGTGCCGCCGATGAGAGACGCGATCACGCCGCCGATCAGTCGACGACGATCACCGTCGAGGAGAACGCGTCCGGACTGGGCGGTGCTCCCGATCCCCACCGCGACGAGTGACACGGTGTTCGTGACGTTCGCGATCACCGGGTTGAGACCGACGGCGAGGAGTGCCGGATAGCTCACCACAGACGCCAGTCCGGTGATGTAACCGATCAACCCGGCGCCGAACCCCGCGGCGACCAGGAAGGCGAACTCCGCCGGGTTCACCGACGAGCGGCGCCGGCGCAGCCGGCGCGGGTCAGGGTGTCAGTGCGCAAAGTGCCGTGCGCCGGTGAGGTAGAGCGTCACCCCTGCCTCGGATGCCGCCTCGATGACCTCGTTGTCGCGGATCGAACCGCCCGGCTGCACAACCGCCCGCACACCTCCGGCGATCAGCACCTGCAGCCCGTCCGGGAACGGGAAGAACGCGTCAGACGCGGCGACGCTCCCCCTCGCCCGCTCACCGGCACGAGTGACCGCCAGGTGCGCGGAGTCGACACGGTTGACCTGACCCATGCCGACACCGACGGACGCGCCGTCGTGGGCGAGGAGAATCGCATTGGACTTGACCGAACGGCAAGCACGCCAGGCGAACTCGAGATCCGCGAGGACGTCGGGCTCGGCCGGGGCGCCGGCCGCGAGGGTCCAGTTGGCCGGCAAGTCTCCGTCGGCGTCGAGGACGTCGCGCTGCTGGACGAGGAGCCCGCCCGAGATCGGCTTCGTCTCGGCTCCACCGCGCGGGGGCGCCGGGGCGGTCAGCACGCGGACGTTCTTCTTGCGGGTGAGGACGGAGAGCGCACCGTCGGCGAAACCCGGCGCGATGATGACCTCGGTGAAGATCTCGGCCACCTGCTCGGCCATCTCCACGGTGATCTCACGATTCGCCGCGATGACGCCACCGTAGGCGCTGACCGGGTCGCACGCGTGCGCCTTGCGATGGGCTTCGGCGATGTCGGCGCCGACCGCGATCCCGCACGGGTTGGCATGCTTGATGATCGCGACGGCGGGCGCGTCGAAGTCGTGCGCGCTGCGCCAGGCGGCGTCGGCGTCGGTGTAGTTGTTGTAGCTCATCTCCTTGCCGTGGAGCTGTTCGGCCGAGGCGAGCCCGCCACCGTTCTCGCTGACGTAGAGGGCCGCGGACTGATGCGGGTTCTCGCCGTAACGCAGTACCGACGACCGGTTCCAGGTCGCACCGATCCAGTCCGGGAAGTTCTCCGAATCCGTCGGGGGCGCCACCACACTCGACATCCAGGAGGCCACGGCGACATCGTAGTCGGCGGTGTGGCGGAACGCTTTGGCCGCCAGCGCCTTACGCTCGACCAGCGTGAACCCCTCCGCTGACAGGGCTTCTCGGACGGTGCGGTAGTCGTCGGGATCGACGACGACAGCCACCGACGGATGGTTCTTGGCCGCACCGCGGACCATCGACGGCCCGCCGATGTCGATCTGTTCGACACACTCGTCCGGCGACGCGCCCGACGCGACCGTCTCGGTGAACGGGTAGAGGTTGACGATCACGAGATCGAAGGCGTCGATGCCCAGTTCGGCGAGCTGCTCCACATGGCTCGGCTTGCGACTGTCGGCGAGGATGCCCGCGTGGACCTTCGGGTGCAGGGTCTTGACGCGCCCGTCCAGGCACTCCGGGAATCCGGTCAGAGAGGACACCTCGATCACCGGAACACCGGAATCGGCAATGGTTTTCGCGGTGGATCCGGTGGAGACGATCTCCACCCCGGCGGCATGCAGCGCCGTCGCGAGGTCCGCGAGGCCGGTCTTGTCGTACACGCTGACAAGTGCGCGCCGGATCGGTCGGCGCTCACTGCCGGAGGTCTGTGCGTTCACGGGATGTCGGCCTTTCGTCCGTCTGTCACTACACCTTTGGTGACGAGGGCCGTCACCACATCGGCGAGCAGGACACGCTCGACCGATTTGATTCGTTCATGGAGGGAGGCCTCCGTGTCATCGGCGAGGACCGCGACCGGCTCCTGCGCGAGGATCGGCCCCGTGTCCACGCCGGCATCGACGAGATGGATCGTCGTACCGGTGATCTTCACACCGTGGTCGAGCGCGTCGGCGACGCCGTGCGCACCTGGGAACGACGGAAGAAGTGCGGGGTGGGAGTTGACGATCCGACCGCCGAATCGCGAGAGAAAGTCCTGCCCAAGGATTTTCATGTATCCGGCGGTGACCACCCAGGCCGGTTCGACGGCGGCCACTGCCGCGGTGAGCGCCGAGTCCCATGCCGCGCGGTCCGGATGGTCGGCGACCCGGCAATCGATGAGCGCGATGTCGCGGTCCCGGGCGATCTGCGCGGCCCGACAGTCCCGGTCCACCACGATGGCGGCGACCTCGAACGGAGCGCCGTCGTCGGCGCGGTCGAGCAGCGCCTCGAGCAGCGAGCCCGTGCCCGACGCCAGTACCGCGAGGGGTACGCGAACCGCAGGCACGGGAGTTTCGGCCGACACTGCGTTCACACTGCAGAAGCCTAGTGGGCGGTCCCGGTGGCCGGGCCGTCGGGGCCGATCGCCGATCGGGATTCAGTGACGACCGAGGGGCCGGTCGACATCGTCGCGCTCGACGCGGGGACCTGTCGGATCGGCGACATCACCGGCGAACGACACCGCAGATGTGTCGAGCGAATCGCCGGCGGCGGTCATCGTCGAATCGTCGTATTGCAGATCCTCGTGGTCGCGGTCCACATATCGGACGCCGCCCCGCCCGGTCCGGCCGCCGGCGTCCTCGTCCGAGGAGGCGTCGGCGGAGGGGGCGTCGGCGGAGGGGGCGTCGTCGTCGGAAAGGTCGTCGGAGTACTCGCCGTCGGAGTATTGGTACTCCCAGTCGTCGTCCTCGCCGTATTCGGATTCGTACTCGTCGGTGACGTAGTCGTCGTCGGTGACGTAGTCGTCGTCGTAGCCGTATCCGTCGTCCTCGAGGTCGTCGTCCACGAGGACACCGACGGTCTGGCGTGCGGCCCGCGTCGACGGCAGCGCCGCGTGGATCAGCGCGACCACCAGCCCGACGACCGCGATCCATCCGAGTGTGAAGACTCCCGCCGTCGGCAGCGTGACGCCGGCGTCGCCGAACTCACCGAGTTCACCGCCGGCCATGGCGCAGAGGATGACCATCACCGATGCGGCGACGGCAGCCGCGACCGTCACGGATCGGACGTTGACGAGCGGGTCGACGGAGCGGCAGCGCAGGGCGACGGCGAGCGCGATCACCAGGGGGACGAGGAAACCGACGATCCCCGGGAGGCCGGCGGCGGTATCGGGCAGAGCACCCAGCACCGGCAGCGGCGGGACAGGCCCGGCGTGCACAGCGGTCAGGTCGACGGTTGTGCCACCGACGTGCGCGTCCGAACCCACCAGCACGGCGGCGGTCGCGACGACGACGTTCGGGAGGTAGAGGATCGACAGCACCGTGAGGCCGAGGTAGCCGTCGAAGTCGTTGCCGCCGGCGATCAGGTCACCGACGAGAGTCCACCGAAGCAGCAGCCGCGCGATCACCAGAACGGTCGCGCATGTGAGGAGCGCGGTGACCGCGACGCCACCGGCGCGCCCGCCACGACGTACGGCGGCGGTGATCGCGAACCGCTCGTACAGGTCGTCGCGCCGTCGCCACGCGATCCCGGCCCCGGCGGCAGCGGCATGGATGCCGAGGGTGTAGCCGAACGCCAGCAGCGCCGGCGGGCTCTGCACCGGCTGCACGGTCATCCCGTCCATCACCACCGCGAGCGACAGCGCGGTCATCAGGAGCGGGCCGCCCAGTGCCGAACAGAGCACCGGGACGAGTTCGGAGCCGGAACGTTCGGGACCGCTCGCCGAAGCGGCCATGCGGCCGGTGCCGACTGCGACGAGGAGCGTGGGCAGCAAGGGCAGCACGCCCACCGACACTCCGCTGATCGTCACCGGGACCTGGTGGATCGCCAGCCAGATCGTCCCGACGGCGGTGGCGAGGCCCTCCAGACCGCTGCCGGCGAACAGCAGCACCGAGAGGACCGCGACCACCAGGACAGCCATCGTGATGACGGGTACGGCGAACGCCACCACCACGAGTTCACGTGCCGAACCGTCGGTCATGGACCGTTGCGCACGGTTCGATCGCCGCACCTGACGGAGACGCGACGCGAGATTCTCAGCAGTTGGCGTGGGCATCGCTACGAGCGTGGCACGACACAACCGTCACATACGGCAGACGCGCCGCACGCACCACAGAAAGCGACAGACGCCTCAGGCGACGGTGTCCCCGGCCCGACAAGTTGGGCCGTCGACGACACGGTGGTGCCGAGGAGGTCAGCCCTGCTCGGGCTTCTTGATCACCGAGGTGGCGTCCGACCCGGCCTCACCGGCCTGCGTGACGCGCTCGGATCCGTAGCCGCCGGGGGCCGTGCCCGCATCGGCGGCACCGGTCGACGGCGTATATCCCGCGGATGAGGTCTGCCCCTGGGACGGGACTTGCGTGTATGCGGACGGGTCGTAGGACGGCTGTCGTCCCAGCGCCGAGGAGCCGTAGCCGCCCGCGTCGCCGTAGGCGCTCGACTGCGCCTCACCGAACGCGGTCGTCGGTGTCTGCGCCTGAGTCTGCGCCTGTGGGACCGCCGCCGCGTTCGCGTCGGTGGACCCTCCGGCCGCGGCTGCGGCAGGCGCCACCTTGACCAGTTCGAGTGCCACGAACAGCCAGAACACCGCGAGCCCGGCGACGATGATCGTCAGTGCCAGCTGCGCATAGTCGACGCCCGAGTTCTTGACGAACTCCGAACCCTGCGACGCGGTGTGGATCACCGCGTAGATGTCGGTGATGACGGTCGAGACCGCCGCTGCGGCGATCACCGGGACGGCATACTTCGCCTCGATCTTCGGGTGCAGCGTGAGCAGGGCCAGGACTGCGATGAACGCGAGGTACGGGAGATAGGACCCGAAGTTCCAGAAGCTCGTGATCGCGTCCACGGCCGCGACGGCTCCGACGGCGATCGCGAGCAGTTGCCCGATGTTGGCGGGCAGTCCCTGGCTCGCGGGTTTCGGTGCCGTGTAGCCGTACTGCTGGCCGGGTTGCTGGCCGTATCCCTGCGGGTACTGCTGGCCGGGCTGACCATAGCCCTGCGGATACTGCTGGCCCGGCTGCTGGCCCGGCTGCTGGCCATAACTCTGCGGGTACTGCTGCCCCGGCTGCTGGCCATAACCCTGCGGGTACTGCTGACCGCCGTATTCCTGCTGGCCGTAGCCCTGCTGACCGTAGCCCTGCTGACCGTATCCCTGCTGACCGTAGCCCTGTGGTCCGGAGCCCTGCGGTTGCCCGGAGCCCGGCTGTTGTGCGGAGCCCGGCAGTTGTGCGGAGCCCTCGGCCCCGAAGTTCTGCTGCCCATATCCGGCACCCTCATGCTGGCCGGACTGTGAGTAGCCGCCGTACTGCCCGTATCCCTGCTGGCCGGAACCCGGTTGGTAGGTCATCGCATCTCCTGCTCAGTCGTCCTTCGCCCCCACGGTGAGCGCTCGTGTCGTCGCCCACGCTAGTACATGTCCCGGACCGTCCCCGGCAGCCTGCGGCGCCGTTGCACCGGAACGGGCCGGTGACCTCGACATTGATCGGTCGACCGGATTTCACGCAGTCAGCGCCAGCGGTGCGCACGCCCCCGTTCGGCGTACCACTCGATGAGACCGTGGTCGTCGACCGATCTCGGGTCGATGCTGACCTCGGATCGTCCCGCGAGGATCCCCGTGACGGGCACCTCGAGCTTCTTGCCCGTTCGGGTGTGCGGAATCCCTGGGGCCTCGATGACCTCGTCGGGCACGTGCCGCGGCGACAGCCGACGACGGACCTCCGCGGCGATCCGGGACCGCAGGTCGTCGTCGAGGGTCGCGTCCGGCACAAGGGTGACGAACAGTGGCATCCAGTACGCGCCGTCGGGGCCGTCGACGCCGAGGACGAAGGCCTCGGCGATCTCGTCGATCCCTTCGACGACCTCGTAGATGTCGGCCGATCCCATCCGGATCCCGTGCCGGTTGAGTGTGGCGTCGCTGCGTCCGTGGATGATCAGCGAACCGCGATCGGTCACGGTCACCCAGTCCCCGTGCCGCCAGACCGGTTCATCCGACGGGACGGCCCATTCATGGTCGAAGTAGGCGGCCCGGTACCGCGCACCATCGGGATCGTCCCAGAACGACACCGGCATCGACGGCATCGGAGCGGTGATCACCATCTCGCCCACCTCTCCGACGAGGGGAGTGCGGTCGGGAGCCCAGCTCTGCAGGGCCACCCCGAGGTAGCGCACCGGCAGTTCGCCCGCCACCACCGGGACTCCGGTCGACCCACCGGCGAAGGCGGTGACCACGTCCGTTCCGCCGCTGATCGACGAGATCGGCAGGCCCCGCTTCACGTTGTCGTCGACCCAGGTGAACAGATCGGCCGCCAGAGTCGAGCCGGTGCTGCCCAGGGTGCGCAGCGCTGACAGGTCGTGCTCACGACCGGGTACGAGACCGGCCTTGCGCGACGCCTGCAACTGTCCGGGACTCGTGCCGAAGTAGGTGACCTTCTCCGATTCCACGATCTGCCACAGCCGATCCGCGTCGGGAGACAGTGGTGACCCGCTGTAACAGACGATTCGGGCTCCGCAGAGCAGTCCGGCCACCTGGTAGTTCCACATCATCCAGCTCAGAGCCGTCTGCCAGAAGAACACATCGTCGGGCCCCAGGTCGCCGTGGAGCCCGCCGGCTTTCAGATGCTCGACGACGACTCCGCCGTGTCCGTGCACGATGCCCTTGGGCCGGCCTGTGGTCCCGGAACTGAACAGCACCCACAACGGGTGGTCGAACGGCACCTGTGCGGGCGCCGTCGCCGACCCGTCAGCGCCGACCGCGTCGGCATAGGAGACGCCGCCTGGCACGGCTCCCTGGTCCGCATCGCCGACGACGACGTGGGCGACGAGGTCGGGCAGCAGATCGGCCAGGGCGGCGCTGTCGGCCGTCTTGTCGACGTCCTTGCCGTTGTACCGGTATCCGGTGGCACTGATCAGGACCTTGGGGTGCAGCTGCGCGAGCCGGCCCGCCGCACCCCCGGGGGCGTAGTCCTGGCCGCATCCCGACCAGATCGCCCCGACGTAGGCGGTGCCGAGGAACGCGACCACGGCTTCGGGGACGTCGGGCAGGTAGGCCGCCACGACGTCGCCCTCACCGACTCCCAGATCGGTGAGGGTGCGGGCGAATCCGGTCACCAGTCCCGGCAGCTCCGACCAACCGATGTCGGTGCGGGTGCCGTCCTCATCGAGTCCGACGACAGCTGTCCCGGGCCGATCGCAGTGACGCAGAATCGCGGAGACATAGTTCAGCCGAACGCCGGGAAACCATCGGGCACCAGGCATCTCGCGGTCGGCGAGTACATCGGCGTCATCGGTGATCGCTGCACTGTCGGCGGTCGACGCGACGTCGCCGAGATCGTAGAAGTCCCAGAGCGCACGCCAGAATCCTGCGGGTTGATCCACCGACCACTGCCACAGCTGTGCGTAGTCGGCGAGATCCTCACCCGACCGGGACCGTGCCGACTCGGTGAACGCCTCGATCTGTGTTGTGGCAGCAGCACTCTGGGCGTCTGTACTCATCGTCCGCCACCCGCCCCGTCCTTGCTGCCCCCGGTGCCACCCTCGTTCCCGATGTCACCGGTGTCGAGACCGAGGATGTCGACGGCCTCGGCACGCATCTGCACCTTGCGGACCTTGCCCGTGACCGTCATGGGGAATTCCTTCACGACGTGCACATAGCGCGGGATCTTGTGGCGCGCGATCTTGCCGGTCGCGAACGCGCGCAGATCCTCATCGGTGAATTCGGTTGCATCGTCGCGTAACCGGACCCATGCCATCAGCTCCTCACCGTACTTCTGGTCGGGCACACCGATCACCTGCGCGTCGAGGATGTCTGGATGGGAGTAGAGGAACTCCTCGATCTCGCGGGGATAGATGTTCTCACCGCCGCGGATCACCATGTCCTTGATCCGGCCGGTGATCCGGACGTATCCGTTGTCGTCCATCACCGCGAGATCACCCGTGCGCATCCATCCCTCGGCATCGAGCACCTCGGCGGTCTTGTCCGGGTTGTCCCAATAGCCCTTCATCACCGAGTAACCCTTGGTGCAGAACTCGCCGGTGTCACCGCGCTGCAACGTCTCTCCGGTGCCCGGGTCGATGACCTTGATCTCGAGGTGGGGACCGACGCGGCCGACGGTGCCCACACGGAGTTCGAGCGGGTCGTCGACGCGGGTCTGCGTGGAGACCGGGGACGTCTCGGTCATGCCGTAACAGATCGACACCTCACCCATGTGCATCCGGTCGACGACCTGCCGCATGACGTGTTCCGGACAAGGTGAACCGGCCATGATCCCGGTACGCAGGGAGGACAGGTCGAAGCCGTGGTCGTCTCCGCGCTCATCGAGCAGGGCCAGCTCGGCGATGAACATCGTCGGCACACCGTAGAGGCTGGTGCACCGGTACTCCGACACGGCCGCCAGCGTCGCTGCGGGGTCGAAGGCAGGCGCCGGGATCACCATGGCCGCACCGTGACTCGTGGCCGCGAGGTTGCCCATCACCATCCCGAAACAGTGATAGAACGGCACCGGCAGGCAGATCCGGTCGGCGGCGGTGTAGTCGAGCAGTTCCCCGACGAGGTAGCCGTTGTTACCGATGTTCCGGTGCGACAGTGTGGCGCCCTTGGGGAATCCGGTCGTCCCCGAGGTGTACTGGATGTTGATGGCATCGTCGGGCGAGAGCGAGGCGGCGATCTCGGCCACCGCCGCCGCCTCCGACTCGGTGGGGTCGGCGAGCAAGGCCGTCCACTCGGGGGATTCGAAGAGGACGACCTCGCGAAGGTCGGGGCAGTCCGGGCGCGCCTGCTCCAGCATCGAGGCGTAGGCGGAGTCCTTGAATCGCTCGGCGGCGAGGACGACGCTCGTCCCCGACTGGGCGAGCGCGTACTGGATCTCGTTCTGGCGATACGCGGGATTCAGGTTGACGAGGACCGCCCCGATCTCGGCGGTGGCGTACTGTGTCAATACCCATTCGAACCGGTTGGGCGACCATAGACCGACACGGTCACCCGGCCGGACACCCAGCCGATACAGACCCGCTGCGAGTGCGCGCACGTCGTGCAGGAACTCGGTGTAGGTCCACTGCCGTCCGGCCGCCGCGTCGATGAGGGCGACGTTGTCGCCGTGGGACGCGACGGTCGCCGCCAGGGTCGCCCCGATCGTCTCGCTGAGCAGGTCGGGGGTGTTCTCACCGTGGGCGTACGCCGGTTCGGTCATGGTCTCGCTCCGGTTTCTCGGTCGGGGGGTCATCTGGGGGCGGTGGTCGCGGATTGCGGGTCGCACAAGGGCGGATGTTCGTGTTCGTGCTCAGGCCTCGGCGGCCGGATCGCCTGCCGGGACGTTCTCCAGGGCCTCGGCGCGGGCCAGGACGACCTCGGCCTGCCGTAGTACCGGCCCGTCGATCATCTGTCCGTCGATGCTGAACACTCCCCCGTTGTGTTCGGCCGAACCGTCGACGACCCGTCGTGCCCAGTCGACCTCGTCGTCGGACGGTCGGTACCCGTCGCGGATGTGGTCGACCTGCGACGGGTGGATACATGCGGTGGCGGTGTATCCCAGCGCGACCGCGTCCCGGACCTCGGCGACGAGGCCGTCGACGTCGTTGATGTCGAGGTGCACCGAATCCACGGCGAATCGGCCGTGGGCGGCGGCAGCGATGCGGACTGTCGATCGCACCCACCGTGCGACATCACGGTATTGCCCGGCGCGTTCCTCGCGCGGCCCGAAGCGGCTGGACTTGCCGCCGAGACCGGCGACGAGGTCCTCCGCGCCCCACATCAGTCCGATGCAGTTCACCGCGGCGGCGATCTCGTTGACGCGGGTGGCGCCGAGCGGCGTCTCGATGAGCGCGACGGTCTGCAGGGCGGTGTCGATGATGGAGTCGACGTCCTCTGCCTTGGCCTGCATCACGACCCGGTAGTTGGTGTCGCCGATCGCGGCCAGGTCACGCCGGTAGTCACCCGTGCCGGCCGGATTGATCCGCACGATCGTCCGATCCGGGTCGAGCGGATTCGCGACGAGGGCCTCGCGCGCGGCGGCCCGGTTCTCCGGCGAAACGGCGTCCTCGAGGTCGAGGATGACGACGTCGGATCGGTCCAGCGCCTTCTGGTAACGCTCGGGCCGGTCGGCCGGACAGAACAGCATGGCGGGACCGGGCGGCGTCCAGGCATTGGCGGGCTGGCTGTCGAAATGCATTGCTAGGTCACTGGCTCCTTACGCACCAGCGTGGCCCGCGCGGCACGCGCTACGACCTCGCCGTGCTGGTTGCGTCCTATGTGGGTCAAGTTCACCACGCCCTCGCCGGGTCGAGACCTCGATTCCCGTTTGCCGGTGCACTCGGTCTCGGCGTAGAGCGTGTCACCGGCGAAGAGCGGTGCCGGGAAGGCGACCTCGCTGAAGCCGAGGTTGGCGACGAGGGTGCCCTGGGTCAACTGTGACACCGACAGTCCGACGATCGTCGACAGGGTGAACATCGAGTTGATCAACCGCTCACCTCCGAAACCCGGTTGCTGCGCCGACCACGCCGCGTCGAGATGCAACGCCTGAGTGTTCATGGTGAGCGTCGTGAACAGCACGTTGTCGGCCTCGGTCACCGTCCGGCCGGGTCGGTGTTCGTAGATCGCGCCCTCGACGAACTCGCCGAACCACAGTCCCCGCTGCACCACCCGGATCGGATCGTGGTCCTTTCCGGAGAGGATGCCCCCGCTCACGAGAATCCGAGCTCTCGCGCGATGAGCATGAGCTGCACCTCGGTGGTGCCCTCGCCGATCTCGAGGATCTTCGAGTCGCGATAGTGGCGGGCCACCGGGTATTCGTTCATGAATCCGTAGCCACCGTGGATCTGGGTGGCCGTGCGCGCGTTGTCCATCGCCGCTTCGCTGGAGATCATCTTCGCGATGGATGCCTCCTTCTTGAACGGCTTGCCCGCGAGCATCTTCGCCGCGGCGTCGTAGTAGGCGGTGCGCGCGACGTGTGCCCGTGCCTCCATCCGCGCGATCGCGAACGACACCGACTGATACTCACCGATCGGCTTGCCGAACGACTGGCGTTCCTTCGCGTACTTCACGCTCTCGTCGACACAGCCCTGTGCGACGCCGGTCGCGAGCGCGGCGATCGCGATGCGTCCCTCGTCCAGGATGGACAGGAAGTTGGCGTATCCACGGCCACGTTCGCCGAGCAGGTTCTCGGCGGGGACACGTGCGTCGACGAAGGACAGCGGATGGGTGTCCGAGGCGTTCCAGCCGACTTTGTTGTAGGCCGGCTCCGCCGTGAATCCCGGGGTGTCGGATGGCACGACGATCGTCGAGATCTCCTTGCGCCCGTTGTCTTTCGTGCCGGTCACCGCCGTGACAGTCACCAGCGAGGTGATGTCGGTTCCCGAGTTGGTGATGAACTGCTTGGCGCCGTTGATGATCCACGAGTCGCCGTCCTGCTTGGCGGTGGTCGCGGTGGCGCCCGCGTCGGAGCCCGCGCCCGGCTCGGTGAGCCCGAACCCGGCCAGCGCACGTCCGGTGGTGAGGTCGGGCAGCCAACGCTGCTTCTGTTCCTCGGAGCCGAAGCGGTAGATCGGCATCGCGCCGAGACCGACACCTGCCTCCAGCGTGATGGCGACCGACTGGTCGACCTTGCCGAGTTCCTCGAGGGCGAGAGCGAGCGCGAAGTAGTCGCCGCCCATTCCGCCGTATTCCTCCGGAAACGGCAGGCCGAAGAGACCCATCTTGCCCATCTGGGACACGACCTCGTACGGGAAGCTGTGCTCCTCATCGTGTTTCGCGGACACCGGCGCGACCACCGACTGGGCGAAGTCGCGGACACTGCCGATGAGATCGGTGTACTCCTGACCGAGTTCCATCAGTCCTCCTTCTGGACGTTCTGTACGTGGGCGAGCGCCTGACCCGCGGCGACCTTGTCGCCGACACCGGCGGAGATCGCGACCACGCCGTCGATCGGCGCGGTCAGGGTGTGCTCCATCTTCATCGCCTCGACCACGATGATCGCGCTGCCGGCGGTCACCGTGTCCCCCGCCTCCGCGGTGACCGCGACGACGGTTCCCGGCATGGGACTGAGGATCTCGCCCGCGTGCTCGTCGGCCTGTTCGTCGAGTTCGGTGCGTGCCAGATCGAGGAGCCAGGTGCCTCGCGGTCCGGAGACCCACCAGGTGTCGCCGGCGCACGTGGTCGACCACGACTGGCTGACCCCGTCGACGATGAGGCGTACGGACACCTCGCCGGCACGGTCGATGCGTCGGTGTTCGACGGCTGCCTGCCACGGTTCGCGATCGGCGTCGTCGACGCCGACGGTCGCGGTCCCGACGACGGTGTCCTCCGAGGCGGACTCGACCAGGACCGACACCGTGAGATGGTGCCCGCCCCAGGTCAATCGCGTCACCACCGGCGACGGCGATCCGATCCGCCAGCCCACGGACGATTCCCAGACGTCGCCGCTGTCGCGCGACCCTATGCGGGCGAGACCGACCAGCGCGGCGGCCTCCGGGATCGGGAAGGGCACCGCGTAGTCGAGCACGAGCCGGTCGAGCAGTTCGGTGTCGAGGTCGGCGGCGAGCACCGTGGGTTGCGCGAGGACGAACCGGCAGAAGTCGACGTTGGTGACGACCCCGAGGACACGGGTGTGGGCCAATGCCTGGTCGAGGCGTTCGATCGCCTCTTCCCGGTCCGATCCGTGGGCGATCACCTTGGCGAGCATCGGATCGTAGTCGCTGCCGACGACGAGCCCTTCGGCCATCGCGGAATCCACGCGCACACCCGTACCCGGCCCCGTGTCCGGGTGTTGGAGGTGGGCGATGCGGCCACCGGTGGGCAGGAACCCGTTGGCCGGGTCCTCGGCGTAGACGCGGGCCTCGATCGCGTGGCCGGTCAGGACGATGTCGTCCTGGGTGAGGGCGAGGTGCTCGCCGCGCGCCACGCGGATCTGCTGCTCCACCAGGTCGACGCCGGTGACGAGTTCGGTCACCGGATGTTCCACCTGCAGACGGGTGTTCATCTCCATGAAGAAGAACTCGTCGTGACGATGCGCGGAGACGATGAACTCGACGGTTCCGGCGCCGGTGTAGCCGACGCTGCGTGCCGCGTCGCAGGCGGCCGCACCGATCCGCGCCCGGGTCTGGTCGTCGAGCAGGGCCGACGGCGCCTCCTCGATCACTTTCTGATGCCGGCGCTGCAGAGAACACTCCCGCTCACCCAGGTGGATCACCGAGCCGTGTTCGTCGGCGAGGACCTGGACCTCGATGTGGCGTGGGGTGTCGACGAAATGCTCGAGGAAGAGAGTGTCGTCGCCGAACGCCGATCCTGCCTCGCGGCGGGCGCGCTGCAGAGCGGCGGGCAGGTCGTCGGCGTGTTCCACCCGGTGCATGCCCTTGCCACCGCCGCCGGCACTGGGCTTGATCAGGACCGGGAACCCGATGTCGGGGGCGGCGGCGATGAGATCGTCGTCGGAGAGACCTGGACGGGAGAGCCCCGGAACGACCGGGACGTCCCGTTCGGTGACGGCGGCACGTGCGGTGATCTTGTCACCCATCGTCGCGATGGCCTCGGCCGGCGGACCGATGAAGATGATGCCGGCGTCGGCGAGTGCCGCGGCGAACTTCTGGTTCTCGGAGAGGAATCCGTAGCCGGGGTGGACCGCATCGGCTCCGGTCTGCTGCGCGGCGCGAACGACGGCGGCGATGTCCAGATAGCTGTGCGTCGCGGCGGCGGGGCCGATCCGTACGGCGACGTCTGCGAGCCGTACATGGCGGGCGTCGGCATCGGCGTCGGAGTACACGGCGATGCTGCGAATCCCCATGCGCCGCAGGGTGTCGATGACGCGGCAGGCGATCTCGCCGCGGTTGGCGATCAGGACGCTGCGGATGGGGCAGGTGTTGGTCGTGTTCATTCAGATCACATCCGGAAGACGCCGTAGCGCGGGTCGGTGAGCGGGGCGTGGCGGCAGGTCTCGAGCGCGAGGCCGAGGATGGTGCGGGTCTGTGCCGGGTCGATGATGCCGTCGTCCCAGAGTCGTGCGGTCGAGTAGTAGGCGTCGGACTGGCGCTCGAACTGCTCGCGGATCGGCTCCTTGAAGGCTTCCTCGTCGTCGGTTTCCCACTGTTTGCCGGATCGTTCGATCTGGTTGCGCCGCACCGTGGCCAGGGTGTCGGCGGCCTGCGGTCCACCCATCACCGAGATACGCGCGTTGGGCCACATCCACAGGAAGCGGGGTGAGTAGGCGCGGCCACACATCGAGTAGTTCCCGGCCCCGAACGACCCGCCGACCATCACGGTCAGCTTCGGGACGCGCGCGCAGGCGACGGCATTGACCATCTTGGCACCGTTCTTCGCGATGCCACCCTCCTCGTACGCGCGGCCCACCATGAACCCGGTGATGTTCTGCAGGAACACCAGCGGTATCCGACGCTGATCGCACAGTTCGATGAAATGCGCTCCCTTGAGCGCGGATTCACTGAACAGGACTCCGTTGTTGCCGATGAATCCGACCGGATGTCCGTGCACGTGGGCGAAGGCGGTGACCAGGGTGGTGCCGTAGTTGGCCTTGAACTCCGTGTATTCCCCTGCATCGCTGATGATCTCGATGACCTGCCGGACATCGTAGGGGGTGCGGGAGTCGGTGGGCACCACGTCGTACAGGTCGGTCTGCGGCCGCAGCGGAGCCCGTGAACCGACGGTCTCCCACTGGGGTTCGTCACGGGGTCCGAGGGTCCCGACGATCTCACGCACCTTGGCGAGGGCCTGTTCGTCGTTGTCGACGAGGTGATCGGTCACCCCGGACACCGATGAGTGCATCGCGCCGCCGCCCAGTTCCTCGGCGGTGACATCCTCACCGGTCGCCGCCTTCACCAGCGGCGGACCGGCGAGGAAGATCGTCCCCTGATTGCGCACGATGACCGTCTCGTCGCTCATCGCCGGCACGTACGCACCACCCGCGGTCGACGACCCGAGGACCGCCGCGATCTGAGGTATGCCCGCGGCACTCATCGTCGCCTGGTTGTAGAAGATCCGCCCGAAGTGGTCGCGGTCGGGGAACACCTCGTCCTGCTGCAGCAGCATCGCACCACCGGAGTCGACGAGGTAGATGCAGGGCAGCCGGTTGGCCGCAGCGATCTCCTGCGCCCGCAGGTGCTTCTTCACCGTCATCGGATAGTAGGTGCCGCCGGAGACGGTCGCGTCGTTCGCGATGATCATGCACTCGCGTCCCGCGACCCGACCGACGCCGGCGACGACACCCGCCGACGGGACGCGGTCGTCATACATGCCGATCGCGGCGAGCGGCGACACCTCGAGGAACGGCGAACCCACATCGAGAAGCCGGTCGACGCGGTCCCGGGGCAGCAGCTTGCCCCGGGAGATGTGGCGCTCACGGGCTGTGTCCCCGCCCCCGCGCCCGGCCGTGGCCAGGTGTGCACGGAGCCGGTCGACATTGGCGAGATGGGTTGTCCGGAAGCCGTGTGGCCGATCCGCCGCGGTATCCGGTTCGGTACTGAACGTGCTGGTCACCATCGACCTTTCAGTTAGTATCCATTAACTGAATGCAGCGTACGACACGGTCACCGGTGTTGTCACGCCCACGAGCGGCCGCGATCTGATTGTTCCAGCCGACGTGACGTGGGTCACGAGGATTCGTTACTGTGGGTGCAGGCCCACCACCCCCGGGCCGAGATAACCGATGCCCGCGAGACCACCACCCACGGTCGCCGCGGACCGACATATGAAGAAGGCCAGGTGACCCCATGACCCTCGCAGACGACCGTGCCAGACGCACCGGTGCTCCCACAGCCACCGGAACCGCGCCGTTCACCGGCGCCTCGTTCTCGCTCGACGACCGCTACACCCGCGAGTCCGGCACCATCTATCTGACCGGTATCCAGGCTCTCGTCCGGATGGTCCGCGATCGGGCCCGCATCGATCGCCGTCAGAATCTGCGCACCGCCTCCTTCATCTCCGGGTACGAGGGCTCTCCCCTCGCCGGCTACGACCTGGAGATCGCCCGCCGCCGCGCCTACCTCGACCCGTTCGACATCGTTCACCGCCCCGGCCTCAACGAGGAGATCGCCGCGACGTCGGTGATGGGGTCGCAGGTGGCGGCGCAGGTCACCACTCTCGCCCCCGACGGCGACGGCATGTCCCGCGACGGCGTCGTCGGGTACTGGTACGGGAAGGCGCCCGGTCTCGATCGTGCGACCGATGCTCTGCGGCACGCCAACCTCATCGGCACCCACCCGAACGGTGGTGCCGTCGCGTTGGTCGGCGACGACCCCGGCGCGAAGAGCTCGACGGTGCCGTGTGCGTCGGAGATGGCACTCGCCGACCTGTACATGCCGATCCTGTATCCCGCTGACTCCCAGGACATCCTGGACCTGGGGGTCCATGCTGCGGTGATGAGCCGGATCAGCGGTCTGTGGACGTCGATGAAGGTGGCCGCACACGTCGCCGACGGCGCGTCGACCGCCACCGTCGACCCGACGCGGATCATGCCCGTGTACGGCGATCTCGGCCGCAGCCCGCACGTGCCGAGTGGGCGGCTGCTCGGCTCGAATCTGATGGAGCTCGAACAGAACCAGCTGACCATCCGACTGCCCCGCGCCCTCGAGTACGCCCGTCTGAACGGCCTGAACAGAATCGTCGTCTCGAGTCCGGACGACCGCATCGGCATCGTCGCCTCCGGCAAGACCTACCTCGACCTCCGGGAATCCCTGCGGCTCATCGGCATCGACGACGCCGATCTCCACCGGCTCGGCATCCGCATCCTCAAGCTCGGGATGGTCTATCCGCTCGAGCGTGACATCCTCGACCGCTTCATGTTCGACACCGCCACCGGCGATCTCCACGAGGTGATCGTCGTCGAGGAGAAGCGCGATTTCATCGAGACGATGATGCGCGACATCCTGTTCCGGCATCCGCGGGCCCCGCGGATCGTCGGCAAGACCAACGAGGACGGCTCCACGTTGTTCTCCCGGTTCGGCGAGCTCGACGTCGACGCGGTGTCGCGCGGGCTGGCGAACCGCCTCGCCCGTCATCACCATGTCGATGCCGCGCAAAACTGGCTGGATCGCAAGTCGCGGCGCCGCACCCGGATCGAGCTCCCCTTGGCCGTGCGGACACCCTATTTCTGTTCGGGATGTCCACACAACAGCTCCACCAAGGTCTCCGATGACACGCTGGTCGGCGCCGGGATCGGCTGCCACGCCATGGTCTTGCTGATGGATCCACGCCAGGTCGGCGATGTCGCCGGAGTGACCCAGATGGGCGGCGAGGGTGCGCAGTGGATCGGCATGGCACCGTTTGTCACCGCAGATCACTTCGTCCAGAACGTCGGCGACGGTACGTTCATGCACTCGGCGTCGCTGGCGTTGCGAGCGGCCGTCGCCTCCGGTGAGAACATCACCTACAAGTTGCTCTTCAACGGCACCGTGGCGATGACCGGCGGGCAGGACCCGGTGGGAGCGATGGATCTGCCGAGGCTGACGTCGCTGCTGCTCGACGAGGGTGTGGAGCGGATCGTGGTGACCTCCGACGACCCCGCACGCACCAGGTCGCTGAGATTGCCGACTGGGATCCAGGTGCGTCACCGGGACGAAATGCTGGATGTCCAAGGCGAACTGGCGCACGTTCGCGGAGTGACGGTGCTCGTCCACGACCAGCACTGCGCCGCCGAGAAGCGCCGTAAGCGCAAGCGCGGCACCATGGAGGCCCCGACGACTCGGGTGGTCATCAACGAGCGGATCTGCGAGGGATGCGGTGACTGCGGTGAGAAGTCCAACTGTCTGTCTGTGCATCCCGTCCCGACCGAGTTCGGCCGGAAGACACAGATCGACCAGAGTTCGTGCAATCTCGACTTCTCCTGCCTGAAGGGCGACTGTCCGTCCTTCGTCACGGTCACTCCTGGCACGCGCCGTCGCCACGTCCGAGCCGACGACATCGCCGACTCGGTCCTGCCCGTTCCGTCCGTACCCGCCGTGGACCGCTCGTTCTCGTTGCGTGTCACCGGCATCGGCGGCACCGGCGTGGTGACGGTGTCCCAGGTCCTGGCCACCGCGGCGGTTCTCGACGGCCGTGCCGCGCGCACGGTCGACATGACCGGGCTCGCCCAGAAGGGCGGGGCCGTCGTCAGCGACGTCAAGGTGACGACGGGTGCGCTCGAGCAGGCAGGCAAGGTCGCCTCGGACGACTGCGACCTCTACCTGGTGTGCGACCCGCTCGTCGGGACCGACCCGGTCAACCTGAAGGTCGCCGCGCCGGAGAAGACGGTCGCCGTGGTGTCCACCACGGAGATCCCCACCGGCGCCATGGTCATCGACACCTCGGTCGGTTTCCCGGCGCAGGCACAGGTGCATTCCGCCATCGACGCGAAGGTGTCCCGCGCCGTGTATCTCGATCCAGGGGCGTTGTCGACGGACCTGTTCGGCGACGAGCAGTACGCCAACATGCTGATGGTCGGTGCGGCGTATCAGTCCGGGGCGCTGGCGATCTCAGCGTCGAGCATCGAACATGCCATCGAACTGAACGGGGTGGCCGTCGAGGCGAATGTCCAGGCATTCCGGCGAGGGCGACAGGTCGTCGTCGATCCCGAGGCCGTGACGAGCACGCTCCGGGATCTGCACGGTGCGTCGTCCGCCGAGATCGTGCCGAGTGATCGTGCGGTGGCGGCGGTGTCGTCGCTCGACGTCGACGATGATCTGGCACGTACCATCACCATCCGATACGACGAACTGATCGCCTACGCCGACGAGCTTTATGCGAGTGAGTATCTCGACGTCGTCTCGCGGGTCCATCACAGTGCTCACGGCGACGCACTGACCGACGCGGTGGCTCGCAACCTCCACAAACTGATGGCCTACAAGGACGAATACGAGGTGGCTCGACTGACTCAGGACCCGGGGTTCGCCGCGACGATCGCCGAGCAGTTCGGCGACGACGCCACGGTGGCGGTACGACTGCATCCCCCGGCACTGCGCAGCATGGGAATGCGGGAGAAGATGTCACTCGGCGCCTGGGCAGACCGTCCGCTGTCGGCGCTCGCGAAGATGAAGCGTCTGCGTGGCACGAAGCTGGACCCGTTCGGCCGCAGCGAGATCCGTCGAACAGAGCGCGCACTCATCGTCGAGTACCGCGAGTTGGTCGGCACGATCCTGACGGCACTGTCGAGCGGACGCATCGGCGTCGAGCAGATCCCGGCGGCGGTCGCGCTCGCCGACATGCCGGACATGGTGCGCGGCTACGAGCACGTCAAGATGGCCAGCGTCGAGCGGTACCGCGAGGAGGTCGCGAGGCAGCGGGCAGCGCTCGGGCTCTGACCCGGGTGGTCTCGATACGCACTCACTCCGTTCGCGCTACTCGACCATCGGTGTGGTCACGTCCCGCCGCTGAGCGAATAGCGGTGTGCGGTCACGCCCCGGCGCTTGTCGACCGGTTTCCGCATCAGGGTCACCTGAGAGCGGAGGAGAGTGGATAATCCACTTTCCTCCGCGCTGACGTGACCCTCATGCGGGGTCTCGGTCGTCTCGACGAAAGTCGTGATTGATCACGCCCCGCCGCTGAGCGAGCAGCGGTGTGGGTTCACGTCCCGGCGTTTGCCCCCGCTGGTCGAGTAGCTCGCGAGGACGAGCGAGCGTATCGAGACCACTGCCGCGTAAGCGGATCTATCGCGCCGCCAACAGCGCCGACCACGCCATCGCCGACAGCACCGATCGCAGTTCGGTCTCCGAGAACGGCGGCAGTCGTGGGGACGAGTTCAGCAGACCGAAGGCGGCGTGTACGCGGACGCGTGCCTCCTCGCGCGAGAGGCCGGTGTCGTCGGCGACGGCGACGGCGAGCAGCACGTCGACCCACTGTTCGACGTAACGCCGCTGCAGCGAACGCACCTGGTGATTCGCTGCCGGCGTCATCGAGGAGAGGTCCCGATCCTGGACCGCGATGAGATCCGGTTTGGTGACCAGCACGTCGATGTGAAAACGGATGAGATCACGGAGCGTCGGCGCGGGGCCGGCTCCTCGGTCGACGACCTCAGCCCCTCCGTCGTGCAGCCGCTGGCTGATGTCGACGAGCATCTGGTCGAGCAGGTCGGTCTTCGACGCGAAGTGCCGGTACATCGCCGGGCCGCTCACGCCGACAGCCCGGCCGATGTCCTCGAGGGTGACTCCGGCGAAGCCGCGCTCGGCCATCAGGCGGGCGGCGGCCACCAGCAGCTCGGCCCGGCGCGCCGCCTTGGCCTGCCCGCGACGCGTGCGGGCGGCCGGTTCGGGCGCAGGCGAAGTGGTCATCGTGATGTGGGACTCTACCGCCGTCGGGGCCGGGCTCGGCGTCGCCCGGTGATCACCAGCCGTTGATGTGCACGATGTCGTCGAGCGGCTTGCGGCCGGCAGGCTTGAAGTCGGTCCCCTTCGTGTAGGCCACGGGGAGGAGAACGCCCTGATGAACCGACGACGGGATACCGAGGATCTCGGCGACTTCCTGTTCGTACGTCAGGTGCAGCGTCGTCCATGCCGACCCCAGTCCACGTGCCCGCAGTGCGAGTTGGAGACTCCACGCACCGGGGAGCAACGAACCCCACACGCCGGCCTGGTTACCGGCAGGCAGCTCGCCACCGGTGTGGATCGCGCCGATCACCAGCACCGGAACCTGCGCCATCGTGTCGGCGAGGTACTGGGCACTCGACGCGACACGGCGTGCGGTGTCGTCGGCGCGCTCCTGACCGGCCGAGTACGAGGCGAACGACTTGGCGTAGAGGTCGGCGACCTTCTGCTTGATCTCCGGATCGGTCAGGACGATCCAGTGCCAGGTCTGGCTGTTGCTGCCCGTCGGAGCCTGCAGCGCCACCTCGAGCGCTTCCTCGACGATCTCCAACGGCACCGGACGTTCCAGGTCGAGGCGCTTGCGCACGGAGCGGGTTGTCGTGAGGAGCCGGTCGGGGTCGAGGGGCAAGAGGTCAGTCATGAACTCCATCCTGCCCACCCGCCGAGACGCCGCCAAACACCCACGTGAGGCGGCACGATCACCGGTACCGCGCCTTGCGTGCCAACCAGTTGCCGAAGTACTGGCCCACCTGCACCAGGATCACCAGCAGCGCGATCACGACCACGGTGAGCTTCCAATCGAACTGTTGATATCCGTACTGGAACGCGAAGTCGCCGAGACCGCCACCGCCGACGTAGCCGGCCATCGCCGACATGTCGACGATCGCCACGAAGATGAACGTGTAGCCGAGGACCAGTGGCGCGAATCCCTCCGGCACGACCACGGTCAGCAGCGTGCGCAGGCGGCTCGCACCCGACGCCCGCGCGGCCTCCACCACACCCGGATCGACCGCGACCAGACTCTGCTCGACGACCCGTCCGATGACGAACATCGCCATCAGGGTCATCGGGAAGATCGCGGCCTCGGTACCGATCCGGGTACCCATCACCGCCTTGGTCAGCGGAGCGATGGCCGTGATGAAGATGATGAACGGGATCGGTCGGATGATGTTGACGGCGATGTTGAGTCCGTTGAAAATCCACGCGTTAGACCACAGATTCCCGGGGCTGGTCGCATACAGCACCACGCCGATCACCAAGCCCGCCACACCGCCGATCACCAGGGTGAACCCGACGAGTGCCAGCGTCTCCCAGATCGCCTCGACGAGAACCGGCCGCAGCGGCTCTGAGAACACCCGCAGGAAACCGTCATCCGCCGCGAGGATCGTCGTCGCGCCCATCAGGGTACCTCCCCTTCGGTCGTGGCCTCAGTGCCGGCGTCCGGGTCGTGGATCACGACGCCGGGTCGGGCCGCCACGGCGGCCAGGACGGACTCCACGGCGTCGTCGTGACCCGTGAGCAGGAACGTCAGCGCACCGAACGGACGTCCGGCGAGTTCGGCTATGCCCCCGTGGATCACGGTGGCCGACACGTCGTGATGTGCAGCAGCGGTGGTGATCTCGATCTGCGGCGTGGGATCGTCGCGCACCGGGACGGTGATGAGCCTGCCCGGGTGTCGACGGCTCAGTTCGCCGAGCACATCGCGATCCGGGACGCCCGCCACCGCGTACTGGACCAGCCCACGGGTCACGTCCGATGTCGGTTCGGAGAACACCTGATACACGTCGCCGCGATCTACGAGCGCACCCTGATCCAGGACGGCCACGGAGTGGCAGATCTCGCGGACCACATCCATCTCATGCGTGATGACGACGATGGTAGTGCCCAGTTCCTCGTTGATGCGGCGAAGCAGACGTAGTGTCTCGGCCGTCGTCTGTGGATCGAGCGCACTCGTGGCCTCGTCGGCGATGAGGATCGACGGCGACGTCGCGAGGGCGCGCGCGATGCCGACACGCTGCTTCTGCCCACCGGACAGCGACGCGGGCCGGGCATCGGCCTTGTCTGCGATCCCGACGAAGTCGAGCAGTTCGGCCACGCGCTCGATACGCTGCGCCTTCGGCACCCCGGACACGCGGAGGCCGAAGCCGACGTTCCCCGCGACCGTTCTCGACGCGAACAGATTGAACTGTTGGAAGATCATGCCGATGTCGGTGCGCAGCCGATTGAGCTCCCTCTCCGAGGCTCCCGTGTGGTCGCGACCGTGGACGAGCACCCGCCCCGAGGTCGGGGCCTCGAGACCGTTGATCAGGCGGGCGAGCGTGGACTTGCCGGCACCCGACGGGCCGATGATCCCGATGATCTCCCCGGATGCGACGGTCAGTCCGACACCGGCGAGTGCCGGGCGTCCGCTCTTCCCGAAATCCTTCCCGACGTTGTCGAACTCGACTGCCGTCGGCGCGACGGTGTGGTCAGCCACCGTTCTTCGAGACCTGCGCCTGGAGGTCCTTCGTGGTCTGCTGCAGGTCGGTCGCCGAGTTGGTCTTGAGCACACCGTCGTTGCCGAGCGACTCCTTGACGGCCTTGACCACGTCCGAATCATGATACAGCGCAGCAAGTTTCAGATAGGTGGGGTTGTTCTTGTCGGCGTCCCGGGCGACGAACGCGTTGATGTACGGTTTGGCGGCCGCAGAATCCGGGTCGTCGGAGGCGATGATCTGATCCTGGGTCAGCTTCGCCGCTGTCGCGTAGTTGTTGTTCACGATGGCCGCGTCCACCGAGTCCAGATTCGCCGCTGTCTGGGCCGCGTCGACCGCAACGACCTTGACTTTGGAGGCCCCGGTATCGATGTCGGCGACCGTGGAGAACGCGCTGCCCGGTGTCTTGAGGGTGATCAGCTTCGCCTGCTCCAGCACCAGTAGAGCACGAGCCAGATTGGTGGGGTCGTTCGGCACCACGACCGTTCCACCGGCCGGGATCCCGGCGAGGGACTGGTGTTTCGTCGAGTACAGCGGAAGCGGATAGACCGCGGTGGCGCCGATCGGCACAAGGTTCTGGTTGTTCTTCGCGTTGTAAGTGGCCAGATACAGCAGGTGCTGGAACTCGTTCAGGTCGAGTTCGCCCTCCGCCAGCGCAGGATTGGGCTGGTTGTAATCGGTGAAGTTGACCAGCTCGACGTCGATCCCCTCATCGGAGGCCTTCTGGGTGAACACATTCCAGTAAGTCTCGCTCGCGTCGGCGACGCCGATCTTCACCGTCGAAGAATCGTCACTTCCCCCGCAGGCCGACAGCACACCACCCAGCAAGACCACCAGCAGCATCAGCGCCCACGCGCGTGTCCGTCGAGTCATGTCGACCTCCCACATCCGATCCGAGTCGGTGAACACGCTATTGCGTCGGAGAGCCGGATTCGGACCACCACGTGGGTGTCGTTCGTCAGGGAACCTCACGACCAGCATGTATTCCGGCGGATGCGGTTTACCTCAGTGTGAGCAGAACCCCTGCCACCGACTCACCGCATCAGGCCGTGCCGCTCGAGGTGATCGACCAGACCATCGGTCAACTCGAGCTCGCCCATCTGGGCGACGTCGAACCAGCCGGCGTCGGCGGCGTCGTCCCCGGCGTGCAGCGTCCCGGACCGCACCCGGGCGACGAAGTCATGGACCTCGAACACCACATCGTCGTCTCCCGGGATGTCGACCACCCACGCCCGCGCGACGAGGTCGACATGAAGGCCGGTCTCCTCCCAGGTCTCCCGCACGACCGCCGCCTCCAGCGTCTCACCCGGCTCGACCTTGCCACCGGGAACCGTCCACCGTCCCATCTGCGGTGCGTGACCTCGTCTCACCAGCAGAAGCCGGTCGGCGTCGTCCCAGATGATGGCGCCGACGCCGAGGACCCTTCGTGACGCTTCGCTATCGCTCCGCTCCTCAGCCTGGATCCGTGGAGGGGCCCCGTCCACGGATCCGGGCTCAGGGACCGGAACAACACGCACACCACCATCACCCCGCTCCCCAGAGACCGGAACAGCAAGCGCTTCGGTCCGACGGCGGTTCGGCGTCCGTGTTCGCTGTGCTGGAACAGGTTCCGGTGTGCGAGCGAGCTCCTTCGCGACCGTTGCGCGCAGACTCGCGACACCGTCGGCGCCGGTGACGTCGACCAGCCGATCCACGGTGCCGTCGGCGAGCAATGCCGTTGCGGTGATGCCCTGTTCGTCGGCCAGCTGCGGTGCGTGCCCGGTGTCGCGGTGGACGATGATACTGGCCCCTCGGGCGGTAGCGGCGACAACCAACCGTCGGTCGCAGCCACCCGCCGATCAGCCGGGAAGAGCGCGAGCGCCGCGCCGCCGGCGCCCTGACCGAGCAGCACCGAGACGGTCGGTACCGGAAGGCCGATCAGATCTGCGGTGCAGCGGGCGATCTCGGTGGCGAGCCCACCCTCCTCGGCGGCGACCGACAGCTCGGCACCGGGGGTGTCGATGACGGTCAGGACGGGGAGAGCAAGGTCCGCGGCAAGGGCCATGCCCCGCCTCGCGACCCGGAGATCCATCGGTGCGATCAGTTCGCCGGCAGCCTGCCGTCGGCGGTCCTGCCCGATGACCACTGCGGTCCTGCCACTGAAGTCGCTGAGCGCCAACCAGATCGGACCGTCCTCCCGGATGCGTATGGTTTCCTCTTCGTCGAGGAACTCGACCAGTCCGGGCCGGTTGTCGGCGCGGGTCGCGACAACGGCGTCCCACGCCGAACCGGAACCGGCCCGAGTCGGGGCCGACCCATCGCCTGAATGGTCGGTGGCCCCCACCGGTAGCCGAGGGCCGCCACCACGCGTCACCAATCGCAACGTCCGGGCCACCGTCGGCGCGAGGTCCTCCGGCGCCAGCACCCGGTCGACCAGTCCACGGCGACAAAGGTTCTCCGCAGTCTGGACGCCGTCCGGGAACGGTTCGCCGTACAACCCCTCATACACCCGCGGACCGAGGAACCCGACCAACGCGGACGGCTGCGCCCACGTGATGTGTCCGAGCGATCCCCAGGACGCGAACACACCACCTGTCGTCGGATGACGGAGATACACGAGATAGAGCAGGCCGGCGGCCTTGTGAGCGACCACCGCCCCGGCGATGGCGACCATCTGCAGGAACGCGGCGGTCCCCTCCTGCATCCGCGTGCCGCCGGATGCCGGCAGCGCCAGCACGGGCAATCCCCCGGCGGTCGCCTGCTCGATGGCCACGACCACCCGCCGTCCGGCGTCATGGCCGATCGACCCGCCGAGGAAACCGAACTCGCTGACCACGAGGACGGTGTCGACACCCCCGATCCGCCCGCGCCCGGTGAGTACCGATTCGTCGGTGCCTGTGCGTTCGCGGGCGCGGATCATCGATGCACGGTAGTCGTCGTCGGCGGGATCGGTGTCGACAGGCGTGTCCCACGACTCCCAGGTGCCGCGGTCCACGAGAATATCGAGGAGGCTCGCCGCGGTCGCGTCGTGCTCGGTCACGATCCCACCCTAATGGCGGGTCCGCGACATGAACGTCTCGACCGGTGATCTTCGGGGTTGCCCTGGGTCATACTGCAGGACATCAGCACCCCCGACAGGAGACAACCATGGGCGAGTACACCATCACGCGGACCGAGACGATCGCGGCCTTGCCGGAGCGGATCTATCCGCTCATCGTCGATCTGCACGAATGGCGGCGGTGGTCACCGTGGGAGGGCCTCGACGCCGGCCTCGACCGCGACTATTCCGGAGTCGAGAGCGGCGTCGGAGCCAGGTATGCGTGGTCGGGAAACCGCAAGGCGGGCAAGGGCACCATGGAGATCACCGAGGTCACCGAACCTACCCGCGTCGCTGTCGCCGTCGCGTTCGAGAAGCCGATGAAGTCCACGAGTACCAGTGTGTTCACGTTGGCGCCACGCGGCGCCGAGACCGAGGTGACCTGGACGATGACGGGGCCGCACTCGCTGTTCTCGCGGATCGCGGCACCGCTCGGGATCTTCGACAAGATGCTCGGGAAGGATTTCGAAAAGGGACTCACCGCACTGAAGTCCGAAGCCGAGATCTGACAGGGAAACGACGCCGCTACCGCGAGTACACCACTCGTGTACCCAGTACCACGTCCTGGACCGAACGGCGGCGCAGGTCGACTGCGGCCCAGGCGAGCCCGACGGGAAAGAACGTGTAGAACACGGCGCGCAGCAGAGCGACCGTGGGGCGCATCCGATCGCGGCGCCGCCCGCGGACCCGCAGGCCCATCACCACGCAGCCGAGGGTGCGACCGGAGATGGCCCAGCACAGTGTGTTGTAGGTGATCGACGCGGCGATCAATCCGGTCGCCGTGAACAGCGGGCCGGCTTTCGGGAACTCGAACTGCGCGGCGTTGACCACCAGCATCGCGATCGCGAGTCCGATGTAGGCGCCGCCGAGCAGCGCGGCCACGGTCAGCAGGTCGATGAAGGCGGCGATGCCGCGGCTGACGATGCCGGCCACCTTGTCGGTGTCGTGGACCACGTGGTGCGGATGGGCGTGCCGGCGGTCCTCGGACGCCACGCGCCCGTCACCGGGTCCGGTCAGCTCACTCATGCGTCCGGTCGCCGTTCAGCGAGGGGTCGACGGGGGCCCCGTTCACGCGTCGACGCAACACACGGCTGACGAGGTTGGCCACCGCGTCGTCGGCGCGCTCACCACTGCTGCGGACGTCGGTCATGACATCGGCGGTGACCGACGTGCTCGCCTCGCGAATGATGTCGGTGAGGTCCACGCCGTCGATGATGTCGTTGGCCAGGCCGATCAGATCGACTCGATCGAGGATGGCCGCGATGTCGATCCGCGCGGCGATGGCGTCGAGGTCGATCGTGCGTGCCACCGCGTCGAGATCAACATGCGCGACGGCGGCGTCGAGGTCGACACGGTCACGGATGACGGCGTCGAGGTCCACACGGTCGAGGATGGCCATGATGTCGATGCCGGTCGCCACCTCGTCCAGGTCGACGTTCTCCCGTACCAGGGTGGTGAGGTCCAGGTCGGCGATGATCGTCGAGACGACCACGGCGACGAGGGCTCGCGCACGGTCGACGACGACCGGCGCCCGATCGAGGACCCGCTCCCCCTCGGACGCAAGCCGATCCACGCCCCGCCTCCCCCACGGGCCGATCACCGGCAACCGCAGGGCGAGGCGCACCCCCGACGACGCCACATGGGCGGACACGACCGCCGCACGCACCCCCAGCGCGATCGCCCCGGTCGCGACGACGACCTCGCGCGGCACCTCTTCGTGTTGGCCCACGTGTGAATCGTAGTCGTGCGCAGGTCAAGACCCGGTCACAACGACGCAGCCGTTGCCCCCGAGCGACGGGGACAACGGCTGCGGAATCGGCGCTGCGACGACTGTCAGAGGCTCTTGTAGAGCTCTCGTGCCAGGTTGGCGGTCTCGCTCGGCGTCTTGCCGACCTTGACGCCCGCGGCCTCGAGGGCCTCCTTCTTCGCCTGGGCGGTGCCCGAGCTGCCGGACACGATCGCCCCGGCGTGACCCATGGTCTTGCCCTCCGGCGCGGTGAAGCCCGCGACGTAACCGACGACAGGCTTGGACACGTTGGCCTTGATGTAGTCGGCGGCACGCTCCTCGGCGTCGCCGCCGATCTCACCGATCATCACGATGACCTTGGTGTCGGGGTCCTTCTCGAAGGCCTCGATGGCGTCGATGTGGGTGGTGCCGATGACCGGGTCGCCGCCGATGCCGATGGCGGTCGAGAAGCCGATGTCGCGCAGTTCGTACATCATCTGGTAGGTCAGCGTGCCCGACTTCGACACGAGACCGATCGGCCCGGTACCGGCGATGTTCGCCGGGGTGATGCCGACGAGCGACTCCCCCGGGGTGATGATGCCGGGGCAGTTCGGCCCGATGATCCGGGTCTTGTTTCCCTTGGACACGTTGTAGGCCCAGGCATAAGCGCTGTCCTGCACCGGGATTCCCTCGGTGATGACCACGAGCAGCGGGATCTCCGCGTCGATGGCCTCGATGATGGCGTCCTTGGCGAACTTCGGCGGGACGAACGCGATCGAGGTGTCGGCGCCGGTCTTCTCGATGGCCTCGGAAACCGACCCGAAGACCGGCAGCTCCACGCCGCCGTCGTGGCTGACCGTGGTGCCGGCCTTACGTGCGTTGACGCCGCCGACGATGTTGGTGCCGGCCTTCAGCATCAGGGCGGTGTGCTTGGTTCCCTCGCCACCGGTGATGCCTTGGACGATGACCTTGTTGTCTTTGTTCAGAAAGATGGACATTGCTCTGTTGCTCCTACTTGCTCGCCAGTTCGGCGGCCTTGTCGGCGCCGCTGTCCATGGTCTCGGCCAGCGTCACCAACGGGTGATTCGCGTCGGCCAGGATCTTGCGGCCCTCGTCGACCTTGTTGCCGTCGAGACGGACGACGAGGGGCTTGTTGGCCTCCGCACCGAGCTTGTCGAGTGCGCCGACGATGCCGTTGGCGACCGCGTCGCATGCGGTGATGCCACCGAAGACGTTCACGAACACGCTCTTGACCTGCTCGTCGCCGAGGATGACGTCGAGACCCGCAGCCATCACCTCAGCCGAGGCGCCGCCGCCGATGTCGAGGAAGTTGGCCGGCTTCACGCCGCCGTGATCCTCGCCCGCGTAGGCGACGACGTCGAGGGTCGACATGACCAGACCCGCACCGTTGCCGATGATGCCTACCTGGCCGTCGAGCTTGACGTAGTTGAGGTCGTTCTCCTTGGCCTTGAGCTCGAGGGGATCGGTGGCGTCCTTGTCCTCGAAGGCCTCGTGGCCGGGCTGACGGAAGTCGGCGTTGGCGTCGAGGGTGACCTTGCCGTCGAGCGCCAGGATCTGATCGTCCGGCGTGCGGACCAGCGGGTTGACCTCGACCAGGAGAGCGTCCTCCTTGATGAAGACCTCCCACAACTTCTGGATCGTGACGGCTGCGGTGTCGAGCACCTCGGCAGGAAGCTTGCCCGCCTCGGCGATGCTACGAGCGAAAGCGAGGTCGACGCCCTTCACGGCGTCGACGGGGATCCTGGCGAGTGCGTCGGGGTTCTCTTCGGCAGTGACCTCGATCTCGACGCCACCCTCCACCGAGCACATCGCGAGGTAGGTGCGGTTGGTGCGGTCGAGCAGGAAGGAGATGTAGTACTCCTCGGCGATGTCGCTCGCCTCTGCGACCAGCAGCTTCTTGACGACGTGGCCCTTGATGTCGAGGCCGAGGATGGCCTCCGCGTTGGCCACCGCGGCGTCGACGTCAGCGGAGTACTTCACTCCGCCTGCCTTGCCACGGCCGCCGACCTTGACCTGGGCCTTGACCATGACCGGCTTGCCGATTTCCTCGGCAATTTCACGTGCCCCGGCAACCGTGTCGGTAACACGGCCGGCCGAGGTGGGCACCTCGTGCTTGGCGAAAAGTTCCTTCGCCTGGTATTCGAAGAGATCCATTCAGCTCACCATCTCGTAGGTTTGTCCGCAGGAGGGGTGTAACACCGTTGGGGGTGTAATGCGGGCCATATCGGACTTTAAACCTGCACCATTCCTCGCTGGTGAGCGCATCCGATGCTTGTGCGACAGATCACTCGCTCGGTGAGGGGCTCCGCCCGTGCCGAAACCTCGACTGGCGAACGTGTCCGTACCCGTGCTTCGATGACTGTCGGCCGTCGCGGGGATGGCATGGCTGATTTGTGATCGCGAATCCGATGTTCACGCAGGTGGCGCCCACTGCGACCCATCTGTGATGCGGCTCACAGATCTCCTGGTTTTGGGTTCCCAGCGTTGGACTTGCCGCAATCATTTCGTTACCGTCGGCTGTCAGGTCACAAAAGGATCACAGGGGCCAACACCGTGATCCGCGCCAGCAAAGAGATGAGGTGGACGATTTGTCGGGACGTGGTTATCCGGGCCGTTCGGCCACGGTGCAGTCCACCACCCGCTTCGCCGATGACGTCTCTGACGCTGAAGTGACCACGATCATCCCGATAGACGAATTCACCGAGGCGACCACCTGGGATTCGGATCACTGGGACCGCTACTACCGGCCCACCCGCTCGGAGATCACTCAGGACATCCTGATCCCCGAGAGCGAGTTCGACGCCTACGAGCACGAGGAACCGTTCGACGTCGACGGTGCACGCCCCGACCACTTCGTGCTGGCGAGTACCGACGACACTCCCGAACTCGCCACCGACGACAAGCCGTTCCGCACCAAGGCCGCCACCCAGGGAACCCCCCGACGTGGTGGGCGCCATCGCATCAGTGCCCCTCCCGCCGCCCTCAAAGGTGGCCGCGCCGCGCTCATCGCCATGGCCGCGGGCGCTGCCGTCGCCGCTGTCGCACAGGTCGGCACCCCGGACACCACCAGCACGCCCACCAACGCCGCCAACGTGGACGCCGCAGGCGCCGCGCCCGATCTGGGCCCCGGACTCGCGACCGCGACACCGGCGAAGGACATGAGCACGTTCACCGACCAGCTGGCCGTCGGAAAGCAGATGGCCGCAGCCGAGGCGCAACGCGAGAACCTGCTCCGCAGCCCACTCTTCACATCGCCCCTGCCCATCGGCCAGTACCAGTTCACGTCGACCTTCGCGATGCGCTGGGGCAGCTTCCACGGCGGCATCGACTTCGCCGCTCCGCTCGGCACGCCGATCCACGCCGTCACCGACGGCGTCGTGATCGAGGCCGGCCCCGCCTCCGGATACGGCAACTGGGTTCAGGTTCGTGCCGCCGACGGCACCGTCACCATGTACGGCCACATGTCGTCGTCCGGTGTGCTCGTCCAGAAGGGGCAGCACGTCACCGCAGGCGACGTCATCGCCCTCGTCGGCAGCGAAGGCTTCTCGACCGGGCCCCACTGCCACTTCGAGGTGTGGAAGGGCGGCAACATGAAGGTCGATCCCGCCCCCTGGCTCGCCGAGCACGGCGTTCGTCTGTCGCCGTACGTCGGGGGCTAGTTCCTAGGCTCCTCGGGCCGGTCTTTTCCGGCCTCTGTCGGCCGACGCCGACTTCCCTTCGGGTCGCTTTCCGGCGTACGCCGACGTTCCTGTCCGGTCGCCCTACGGCGTACGCCGAGCTGTTCGCCTTGGGAGCGCGGGTCGCGGCCCGAGGCGAAAGGCTAGGAGAT
>NZ_JASXSI010000060.1 GCF_030315685.1 Gordonia sp. ABSL11-1
TGTTGACCGTCTCTGGGGATGGCGACCACCGGGTGGGGTGGAGTCTTTGAGGGTGCGGATCTGTGGATTGCCGGCGCGTTGGAATTGACGGTGGTCGTCGGCGTCGTCAGGGTGACGAGGAACTGATGGTTGCCCGGCACCCCCGCCCTCTCCTGCAAGATTGTTCGGGGGTGCCGGGCGTAGTGCGAAAGGGCACTGATGGTCACCGTAGAGGTCGATCCTGCACGCGTCGAGTCCCGTCTACTCTCGGGCGATCTTGCCTGTCCGTCGTGCCCGTCTGGGGTGCTCGGCGGGTGGGGTCACGCTCGCCCGAGGCGGATCGTCGGGGCACCGGGTCCGATTCGTCCACGACGCTCGCGCTGCCGGGGGTGTGCGGCGACGCACGTACTGCTGCCGGTGGTGTTGTTGCTGCGCCGGGCCTATCTCGGGGAGTTGATCTATGAGGCGTTGCAGTCTGCGGCGGCGGGGTCGGGGCACCGGTCGATCGGCGCAGCTCTGGGCGTGCCGGCAACGACGGTGCGCGGGTGGATCCGGGTGTTGGCCTCGCGGGCGGGTGCGGTGCGCAATCACTTCCTCACCATTGCGGTGGCCACGGGTGTCGAGGTGCATGTGCCGAAGGCGACCGGCAGTCGGTGCGGTGACGCACTCGCGGCGATCGGTGCGGCGCACTCGGCGGTGGGCAGCCGATTCGGTGCGGACTCGGTCGGTGCGGTGACGGCGGCGGGTGTGTCGGTGGCGCTCTCGGGTGGTCGGCTTCTGGCGCCCGGGTGGCCGGCCGGGTGCGCGCTCGCCGACCCAACACCAGTTGCCTCTGCCTGTGCGGGGTGACGGTCGGCGATCCTCGGATGCGACTGTCTGACAACAGGGTTCAGGCGGCATCAGCGTGGAGAGTGGGTTGGTCGTGTCGCACGACAAGGAACGGGAACGGCGTCAGAAGGTGGGGTTGTTCCGCTATCAGTTGATCTGCCTGGCCCTGGATACGGGGTTGTCGACCAAGGCCCGCGGGAAGGTGGTGCGCGAGATCGCCGCACGCGAGCACACCGACCCGTTCGGAACGAGCGTGCGGTACTCCCGCGACACATTGGATCGGTGGATCCGCCGCTACCGGGCCGATGGATTTGAGGCGTTGGTGCCGGCAACGCGGCAGGCGAGCGTGCGCACCGATGCCGCGGTGTTGGAGATGGCGGCGGCGTTGAAGCGGGAGAACCCGGCCCGCACCGCGGCGCAGGTGGCGCGGATCCTGCGGGCGTCGTCGGGGTGGTCACCGTCGGAATCGACACTGCTGCGCCACTTTCACCGCCTCGAGCTGATCGGGCCCGCGGCCGGGGACACTGTGCCGGTGTTTGGGCGGTTCGAGGCGGAGAACCCGAATGATCGCTGGACCGGCGATGTGTTGCACGGTCCGAAGATCGGTGGCCGCAAGAGCTATCTGTTCGCGTTCCTCGATGATCATTCCCGCCTGATCACCGGCTACCGGTTCGGGTTCTCCGAGGACACCGTCCGACTCGGTGTCGCCCTCGAGCCGGCGTTAGCCGCCCGCGGGGTGCCCGCCTCGGTCTATGTCGACAACGGGTCCGCATTTGTTGATGCGTGGCTGTTGCGGGCGTGCGCGAAACTCGGTGTCCGGTTGGTGCATTCCACGCCGCACCGCCCCCAAGGACGCGGCAAGATCGAACGATTCTTCCGCACCGTGCGCGAGCAGTTCCTCGTCGAAATCGTCGATACCACCGCCGAGGAACTCGCACAGACGGGCCTCGATCATCGCAGTGCCCTGCTGGAGCTGAATCGGTTGTTCACCGGATGGGTGGAAACCGAATACCACCGGGCGCCCCATTCCGAGACCGGGCAGTCCCCGCTGGATCGGTGGGAGGCGGGCTGGGCACGGTGCGGTCGCACCGCGGCGATGCCGACCGCCGCGGATCTGACCGAAGCATTCCTGTGGTCGGAATACCGCACGGTCACCAAGACCGCGACAGTGTCGTTGCACGGCAACACCTATCAGGTCGACGCAGCGTTGGTGGGGCGGAAGGTGGAGTTGGTGTTCTCCCCGTTCGACATGGAAACCATCGACGTCCGCTACAACGATGCTTCACATGGTCGGGCGGTGCCGCACACCATCACTCGGCACGTCCATCCGAAAGCGCGACCCGAGATACCCGAACCACCGACACCCACGGCCACCGGGATCGACTACCTGCACCTGGTGGCCGAGACCCATCACGATCACGTGCGCCGTGACCACCGCATCGGCTACGACGCACTGTTCGGCGCAGGAACCGACACAAGCAGCGACGCAGGAACCGACGCCCAGATCGACGGCCAGATCGACGGCCAGCTCAGCATCGACGACATCGTCGGCAGCGGCACCGAACGAGCGGAAGGATCGGCATGAGTATCGAACGGCTGCAGACACATTACGGTTTCACCAGGATGCCGTTCGGGCGTAATCTCGCACCCTCGATGCTCCATCGCCACCCCGGCCACGCCGAAGCGGTCGCCCGCATCACCTGGTGCGTGGATCAACACGCGATCGGCGTGATCACCGGTGAGGTCGGAGCCGGCAAGACCGTCGCGATCCGCTCCGCGACAGCAGCATTGGACCCGGCGCGGCATGTGATCATCTACCTGCCCAACCCCTCGGTCGGGGTTCGCGGGATGCTCCACCACGTCGTCACCGCCCTGGGACAGGTCCCGAACTTCTACACCGCCACCCTCGCACCCCAAGCCGCCGAAGCGCTCGCGGTCGAGCAGGCCGAACGCGGCCGCACCCCGGTCGTCGTCATCGACGAGGCGCACCTGCTCGACAACGCGCAGATGGAAGCGATTCGGATGCTCACCAACCACGACATGGATTCGGGGTCACCGTTCGCGGTGCTGCTGGTCGGGCAACCGACCTTGCGGCACCGGCTCAAGCTCGGAGTGCTGGCGGCACTCGATCAACGCATCGCCGTCCGATACAGCCTCAGTGGGATGGCACCGGCCGACACCGCCGACTACATCACCCACCACCTCACGATCGCCGGCCGCTCAGATCCATTGTTCTCCAGCGACGCGGTGTCGTTGATCCACAACGCCGCCCGAGGTCATCCCCGGGCAGTCAACAACCTCGCCGTGCACGCACTGACCGCCGCATTCGCGGCGAAATCGGCGATCGTCGATGAAAAAGCCGCTCGGATCGCCGTCACCGAAAGTGGCCACGACTGAG
>NZ_JASXSI010000061.1 GCF_030315685.1 Gordonia sp. ABSL11-1
GCCGCCCACGCTTGCGGCTGCCCAGCCACTGGCCCTGGGCCCAACCCTGGATGTTTCTGTGGCACTACACCATCGGATACGGACCGCAGGGTCACGTCAATTTCGGAACCGCTGTCACACCATCAGACCGCCGATCCGGCAGACGGGTCCTTGACGTAGCACGACACTGTCGGCGCGAGCCTCCGGTGCCAGTGCTGAGAAACACAACACCGCTGCTCACCCAACCGCCAGCACTTGAGCGTTCGCCAACCACCCGGACCATCAACAATGTAGAACCCCATCGCAGCGCCCCCTCCTCGTGGCCGCAACTTCGACACTCGCAACCCGACGCTACGAACTCGCGGACCTGCCCGCCGACCCACCAGCTCCGACCTGCGAGGCAGCGCCTGTCCCATCCCATAGTTTACTTACGCGCAGTTTTCTGTTGCAGCACAACGCATGTCACGGTTGTCGCGGCCATGATGGCGGCACCGATCCATGCCGCGACTGTGTAGGCGGTGTCGTCGGGGAACTTCCCGGTGGTGCCGGCGGCGAGCATGAGTCCGCCGATGGCGCTGCCGAGGGAGAAACCAACGCTGCGCACGACCTGGTTAACGCTCATCGCGCTCGAAGTCTCGTCTTTCGGGGTCACGGCAAGGATGACACCGGGCATGGCCGAGGAGAAGCTGCCGACCCCGAATCCGAGGATGGCCATCGCGACGAGCAGTTCCACGATATTGGTTCGCGCGGTGGCGAACAGCGCGAAAGCCACAAGGACGATGACTGCGCTACCGGCGAGGACGAGCGGTGCGCCAATACGTTCGCGGACCCGTGGAGTGACCTTCCCGGCGACGAACCCGAGCACGGAAAATGGTACGAGCACGAGACCGGCAACGAAAGTGGTCAATCCGAACCCATACCCCGTGCTGCTGGGCGTCTGGGCGTAGCGCGTTATGAGTGTCAGCAGCAAATACATGCCGATCCCACCAACGAACATGGCTATGTTCGCGCCGGCGACCACAGGGTGTCGCAGAAGTCTGACGTCGACCAGTGGCTGGGTGATGCGTTTTTCGAGAACCACCCACACAGCGAGGACAGCAGCGGCGATGACTGCGAGCACTATCGCCAGTGTGAGGTGCCTTCTCCACAGACTGGTCTCACTGGCGAGGAACAGCACTAGGAATAGCGCCGCAGCGAGCAGCACGGCTCCAGGAATGTCGACGTGCGAAGAGCGTCTTTGGGGCGAAGCAGGGATACTGCGGTACGCGGCAAAGAGAGCGGTAGCAGTGACGGCGACTCCGAGCCCGTAGGCGGCACGCAGACCGCCGACTTCGGTGAGCAAACCGGCAAGTGGATAGCCCACACCGATCCCGATGGTCGACGCCACCGACACCAGGGCAATCGTGGAGGCCGACTTCACTTTCGGAAGGTGATCGCGGGCCACCCCCATCATCAGCGCGGTCAGTCCCAGCCCCACTCCCTGCGCCGCCCGGCCGGCGAGCAACCATGGGAACGGTAGTGGCAACACGGTCAGCACACTGCCGGTGACGACGACGGCGAGGGTGGCCAGAATGGTTGCCCTCCGGTGCGGGCCGGCACCCAACCGGCCGAGGACGGGTGTCGCGATCGCGCCGGCGAGCAAGGTGATCGTCAGCGTCCATTGCGCGCTTACCAGGGAAACGTGCAGGCTCGTGGCGACGCTAGTGATCAGCGGGGCTCCGAGGCTGCCGACCACCGCGACGACCAGGGCGATAAAGACCAGCGAAGGGACCAGGAGCTTCGGCGTGGCCTCGTGGGTCGTTTCCGTGGTGATCATCGGTTGGTCTCGCTGGTGATGTGATCGAACAAGCCGGGCTGTATGCGGGTCTGCACGCCATCCGCCCACGGCTCGACCATTTCCGACACCTGTAGAGCGGCAGCATTATTGAGCAGCATGCCAAAGGCTAGAAACGCCTTGATGGTCACCTCGTCGAGCCCGGTGATGTCGGCGATGGTCTTCCACATGCGCCCGAAACTGTCGCGCACAGCACCGCGGACCTCCTCATCCCCGCACGCGGCAAAGCCCTGTAACTGCAACAGCAGCGAACTCCGGTCAGAAAGCAGCTCGTGATAGCGCACCCCCATCAGTCTCAGCGCCTCTTGCCCGGTGGTGTCTGCGGCGGCGTCGCGCATACCCTCTGTCAGCCGCTCGAATGACGCGATCATCACCTCGAGGAACAGGGCCTTCTTGGTCCCGAAGATCCTGAAGATGTAGGCCTGCGTGATGCCTGCACGCCGGGCGATTGCCTCCGTCGACGCTCCATGCAGACCGCCACCTGCGAATTCGTCCGCCGCGATCTGCAGAACCTGTTGCCGACGGTCAGCACCACTCATCTTCCGTTTGTGCTCCATGCCCGCTGATCCTACCCTCGTAGTTACTTATCACTAACTACTTACACTTAACGTCGCAAACTTGTACAGTGCACAGTGCGTCTCATCACATAACTCGGATCATCGCGGATCATCCCTCGTTACCCACATCCTGGGAGCCAGGTATATGGCTGCCCAGGCCACCATTGGTCGGGAGACATTCACTTGAGCAACGACTCGCCTATTCACTCGGAAGCAACATGCCCGTTCAACGTGGCCGAGCGCCCCGCAGTCGGCGCACAGACAGCGGCTGTGCCCATTGCGCCCGGTCAGTTGCCCATGGTCGGCCACGTGTGGCCGCTGATGCGCAATCCGTTTGATTTTTTCGCCGATCTGCGCGCTACAGGCGACATGGTCAAGATCTACATCGGCAAGCGCCCCATCTACTTCTTCACCACCGCGCGCCTTGCGCACCAAGTGCTGGTCAAGGACGCCCGATCGTTCGGCAAGGGTATGGTGTGGGAAGCAGTTCATCTGTTGAGCGGCAACGGTTTACTTGCGTCGGACCGCGCACTGCATCGCCGCCAGCGCCGCTTGATACAGCCCCTGTTCCATAAACGCATGATCGCCACCTACGCGGAGATCATGACGGCGGAATCTCAGGCGCTGGCTGAGTCGTGGGGGCCGGGTCAGAAGGTCATCGTGTAGAAGGCGATGATCGAGCTCACCCTCACCACGATCGCCCGGTCGATGTTCGCGGGCAGCCTACCCAAAGATGTAGTCCAAGAGATCATTCGACTACTCCCCATCTTCACATACGGCATGGTCGCCCGAACGGTGCTGCCAGACTGGCTCTGCAAGGTCTCGGGCTTTAA
>NZ_JASXSI010000062.1 GCF_030315685.1 Gordonia sp. ABSL11-1
GCCGTAGGTGTTGTCGCTCGCGATAAGCGTGAAGAGCCTTGCGGCGCGGCGCTGCAGTTCCTCGGACGGTATGGCCGGATCGAATCCTGGATGGCCATGAGGTCCGGACTCGCCGCCGGCGAGGATGTTCAGATACGGCAGGGATGCCTCGCGGAGGGATTGCGCAATATGTGGATTGATCTTCCCGATGGCATCGCCAGAGGAGTTGGCGTTCATCAGATCTGAAAAATGATTGGAGTCGGCGGTGGAGGTGGTGTAGTCGAACAGTCCGCTGAATGCGCGATCTGCGAGCGCGATTTTGGTAGGGTCGCCACTCCCGCCATCGTCGCGAATCCAATCGATGAGACCCCCCGCGACGTCGCCCCCATCGTCCCAATCGTGTTTCAGCGCGTATCCGACCATGGTGTCCCTGTCATAGTCGGCAAGCTTCTCGCCGGTGGAGTATTCGCCGGTGAGGATGGCAGCTGACGCCTCGTGGTTTCTGGTACCCACCTCCATGAAGGTCCGAATCGTCGACTCGTAGTTGCGTTTCAACGCGTCAGGGTCATCCTGGCCCGTTCCGTAGACCATTTCGGGATGCTCGATACCCTCCACCGTGCGGCCGGCGCCCCCGACGCTCTTTCGGATGAGTTCGGTGCCGAATCGTTCTCCCGGCGGCGTCGATCCGGAATTGCTCAACAAACCGGCGAGCGGAACGTCGAGGCTCGCGATGCGCCGGTTGTCCATGGAGTTGTGGTTACCGGCCCAGTCCTGCGCCCACCCAGGCAGGTACTGATACCCGGTGTTTGCGCCGACGTCCTCGTTCGACAGGGTGATCAGACCCTGGCCGAGCGCCTTCGACCAGGCGTCTCCGGCGGGTGTCTGCATGCCATCGAACGTGGATTTCAAGTCGAACAGACCGTCTGCACCCACCGAACCGTAGAACATGTGTAGGTACTCCTGGGCGCCGCGCGGGACGTCGTCCAGCTTGTCGCCGTTCAACAGCCGCGCGATCTGCTCGTCGCTCAGACCGGCGGCGCGCAAGCTGCGTCCGACCTCGGCGGCTTCTTCGTCCGTCCATCCATCGGCGGCCATCTGGCCGTGGCGTCGACCATCTTGCGCGCTGAGGGTGAGCGCCGGCGGTGCGACGGAATGAAGATTCCCGACGGCACTCTGTATGTGAGCGGCGTGATCGGACGCGGTGGTCGCCAGCTCGTCAGCCTTGCCCTTCACGAAGTCGGTCATCTCGCGTTCCAGATCGGCGATCTGACCCGGAGTGAGGTCCTCGTCCCCCTTCGGTACGTACCGCATCTTCCACGAGGGGTCGGATTCGCTGACCAGCACGAAGCGCTGCGAGGTGGCTCCAAGAAGGGCGCCGTTCACCGAGGTCTTCGATGAGTCGATCGCCGCGGCGGCGCTGTTCAACGCGGTCTGAAGATCATCGACTTTGCCGGCGACCCTCTTCGCCCATCCGTTCTGGTCACTTGCGCGAACGTTGGCCGCTGACCTGGCATCACCGGCCCAGGACGTGGTCGGCACCTGGTCGACCGTGCGTTCAGCGGCGTCGGAGTTCTCTCGTATGGCGTCTGCGAGGTCGGTCAGTTTTACCGCCGCCAGCTCCCATGGCCGCCACGTATCCATGATCGCCTTGGTGAGGGGTGGGTGCCCACTCATCGGGGTGACTCGTTCTCCGGGAGAGCGGACAGGGTGCGAAACTTGGTCGCGTTCTCGTCGTCTGCGTCGACCGAGATCGCCCGAGCGGCGCGTACAGCGGAGGCGAACGTCTCCCACTGTCCGGACACCGCAGTCTGAGCCTGAGTCAGTTTCGTTGTTGCATCGGAACCGGCGCCGACGAGTGGTGAGTCCGGCATCGCCGCGTTGACGGTTGCGGTCACGTCGGGTCGTGGTGTGGATTCGATGAAGTGCCCCATCCCCTCCAAAGCGCCCGCGATGCCGTCCATGGCGCCTGGATTGACGGTGAATTCCCCGCTCATCGTTCCCCCGATGGTCGTTGTGAGCTCGTGACCTGGTGCGCATTCTACGTCGCCTATCCCGCTCACCGATCATCGGGACGGATCAGTCGCATCCATCTCGGAAGTGGGCTAATACCAGGTCTCCATCCAGGTCGAAGACGGTACGCAGCGCCAACATGCTTGGCGGGGCAGCGTGTCGTCGCATCGCCGAACTCCTCCATTTGAACGACCCGATCGAG
>NZ_JASXSI010000063.1 GCF_030315685.1 Gordonia sp. ABSL11-1
CGTTCGCCGCTCTGGAATCGCCGGACTCCGGTCGGACTCTGCCGGGCTCGGGCGCTCGCCGTCTGACACGATGAACCCATGAGCGACCCGACCGTCGAACGCCTCGAACTCACCACCGTCGCGAACTTCCGCGATGTCGGCGGATGGGAGACGGCTGACGGCCGTCGCGTCGCGGCGGGGGTGCTGTTCCGATCGGCGGCGCTCGACAAGGCCTCCGAGACCGACCGGGCGACGCTCGTCGGGCTCGGACTCCGGACGATCGTCGACCTGCGGTCGGAGGCGGAGACCGAGGCGCAACCGGATCCCGTGCTCGACGGCGTGACCGGCATTCATCTCGACATCCTCGCCGACGCCGAATCGGTCAGTGCGCCCGCAAATCTCGACAAGGTCCTGTCCGATCCGGTGACCGTCGCCGCCGCCAACGAGAAGCTCGCCGACGGCAGCGGCCTGGCACACATGGTCGACGCCTACCGCGAACTGGTGAACCTGCCGAGCGCGTTGTCGTCGTACCGGACGTTCTTCAGCGGCCTCGACGGCACGCCGACCCTGTTCCACTGCACCGCGGGCAAGGACCGGACCGGCTGGGCCGCAGCGGCGTTCCTGACCCTCATGGGGGTCGACCGCGATCAGGTCTATCAGGAGTATCTGCTGACCAACGACCTGTTCCTGCCCGCCATCGCGCCGGTGTTCGACGGATTCGCCGCGGCCGGAGGCGATCCCGACCTGCTGCGCCCGTTGCTCGGGGTGCAGGAGTCCTACCTCGACACCGCGTTCGCCGAGGTCCGGGACACCTTCGGTGGCATCGAGAACTACTTCGCCGACGGACTCGGCATCGACACCGCTGGTCAAGAGGACTTGCGCCGGCGCTACCTCGTCACGCCCTGACCGGCCCTCCCACGGTCGTCGGGGCACCACTACTGGTCACGATCTGGCCAGAATGACCTGCGCCGATACATCCTCGGCCATAAGATTCGCGATGTGACATCAGATCCCGACGTGACGTCCAAGCCGAAGAGAACCGGCGAATCCGTCATCCGTGCGTTCGTGAACTCTCCGCTGTCCGGCCTCGCGCCATGGATAGTGATGTCGTTGTTCAGCGGTCCCGGACGGTTCGAGGAATCGGTGGCCGCCGCACTGGGCATCGCGCTGCTGGTCGTCTTCGCGAGCTGGAAGATCGGCAACTCCATCAAGTTGATGGAGTGGTTCGACGTCGTCTTCTTCGTCGTGATGTGTGTGATCGGGATCCTCGCCTCGCCCGGCATGATCACCTGGCTGGAGCTGTGGGCCGGCGAGATCGTGAACCTGGCGCTCGTGGTGTTCGCCTTCGGATCGATCCTGCTGCGCCGACCGTTCACTCTCGAGTACGCGCGGGAGCAGACGCCCGAGGAGTTCTGGGACAACCCGTTGTTCATCCGCACCAACTACGTCATCACGTGGGCGTGGGCCGCGGCGTTCGCGGTCTCGGCGATCGCCGGCGCGATCGGTGACGCCGTCTTCGACGATGCGGGCAACTTCTGGACCGGCTGGATCATCCAGATCGGCGCGACGGTGTTCGCGATCTCGTTCACCGAGTTCTATCCCGACTACGGCCCGAACAAGGCCCTGCAGAAGATGGGCGTCGAGACGGAGCCCCCGGTGTCGATCGCGAGACTCTTCGACTGGTTACCGGTCTTCGTGTTGATCGTCGGCATCGCCGGACTGGTCACCGACTCCACGTCCGCCGTCGTCGGGTGGGTGCTGATCGTCGTCGGTGCGGTCGGTGTCCGAGTCATGCGCTCGCTCTTCCCTAACCCGAAGAAGGCGGACGCACACGACGCC
>NZ_JASXSI010000064.1 GCF_030315685.1 Gordonia sp. ABSL11-1
GAGGCTTAGAGGATGTCTCGGAGTTCGGCCAGCCGCAGGGTATAACCCGCTCATGAGGGGCACGCTATTGCGGCGGCTGTTCGACCCCGCGCTGGTTCTTAACGAGGCGGGCCAGACCTGCGATGGCCTCTACACCGGCACAGACGGGATTTCCCGCCTTCGTTCGCAGGGCGAGACTTTCCAGCGAGCACGAGTCACCATCTCGTGTCCGGCAATCCGGGGCTCGATCCGGCGACCTCACCGACGCGATCAATCAGCGTCACATCCAAGGGCCTCGGCATCGACGGCGCTTCGCGGCTGACCGTGCGCCGAAGGTGTCCGACCGCCGCCCGACAACTGGTTCGGCGGCATCACCATCATCCTGTTGTCGGTACCCCCTGCCAGAATCACGGCATGACTGATTTCCCGACTCTCGACCCGGAGTTTGCCTCCGCCGTCGCGGCCCTGCCGGGCGGGGTCAGCTTCACCGATGTCCAGGCGGCCCGCGCCTCCTTCGAGCGACTCATCGCCCCGACCCTGGCCGAACTCGCCTACGACGGGGTCTCGGTCAGCCGGTTGACGGTGCCCGGCCTCGACGGTGCGCCGGACGTCGAGATTCGCTTCTTCACACCGGCCGACCGCGAAACGACCGTGCCCTTGCTCGTGTGGATTCATGGGGGTGGGTTCGTGATCGGCCGGGCCGAGCACGACGATCCGCTCGCCGTCGACCTTGTCCGACGCCTCGGCATCGGCGTCGCCAGCGTCGAGTACCGGCGTGCGCCGGAGCACCCATTTCCCGCCGCGCTGGATGACTGCTATGCGGTGCTGATCCATGTGCACACTCATGCGCACGATTTCGGAATCGACGCCGACCGGATCGCGGTCGGCGGCCAGAGCGCCGGCGGCGGACTCGCAGCAGGATTGGCGTTGCGTGCCCGCGATGACGGCGCGGTCCCTATCGTGTTCCAGCTTCTCGACATCCCAGAACTCGACGACCGGCTCGGCACCCCCTCGATGACACGATTCGTCGACACCCCGATCTGGCACCGACCCAACGCTGCTCTCTCCTGGAGGTACTACCTCGGCGACGCGTACACCGGTCCCCAGGACTCGGACGTACCGAGCTATGCGGCTCCCGCGCGCGCCACCGATCTGTCGGGTCTGCCCCCGGCCTACGTCGCGACCATGGAACTCGATCCCCTGCGCGATGAGGGCATTGAGTACGCACTGGCGATGCTGCGCGCGGGTGTCAGCGTCGAACTGCACTCCTATCCCGGCACTTTCCACGGATCGGGACTGTTCAGAACAGCCGCGGTCAGCAAACGCGCCCACAGCGACGCGATCGCCGCCGTCGGTCGGGGGCTGGATCGTCGGTGAAGCCGTCCCCAGGGACGAAGGTGTCCAGCGCCCGGAGTGTCAGCCCCCGACGCCTGCCGGTCTGATCCGTCCCGGTGTTTCCGGAGGGTTCTTCTCGAGGGAAGATGACAACCCATGGCAGCAGAATCGAAGCGGTACTCGGCTGATTTGAAGAAGGACGCGGTCGACATGGTGGCTCAGTTGTGGCCCAGGGCTCGGGCGAGTGGGCGGCGATGGGCAAGACCGCGGATCTGCTCGGGGTGACTTCGGCGGAGACGGTCCGTCAGTGGGTCCGTGAGACGCCTGCAGCGGCTGATCGGCGCCGTCACTTGCGGCGGAAAGCAACTGCCGCAGTTCCTCTTTCGCAATGTAAGCCGCCC
>NZ_JASXSI010000065.1 GCF_030315685.1 Gordonia sp. ABSL11-1
ACACAGCAGTGCAAGCCCTCGGGGACGTCATCGATGACCTAAGTGGTTCGATTTGTAAGTTCGTCGGGGGTTATTGCCAGGCGGTGGGATCGTTGAGGTAAAGGCCGCAGGCGCAGTCGAGTGTTTCTTCGGGGCTGCCGATGGGGATTCCGGTGGGTAGCATTGAGTCTTCGTATTTGTTGCTGCTGGCCTGGTAGATCGCGAAGCCCCATCGGCTGGCCGAGCCGCCGTAGCGCAGCCGCATCAATGGTTGGGTGGTGTCGTCGGACCAGACGGCGTCGATGTAGGCGAACTGGCCGCGGAATCGTGTGGCGACTGTCTTCAGTTGCGGCCAGCGAGTGGCGGCGTGGTCGCGGAGTTTCCACGACAGTGATGATTTCGTTGAGTCCGGCGGGGTGGGCATGTGTTGATCCTGCCCGATCGGCGCTGTCGGTGATCGGATCGGCGTGTCGCCGCCGATGACGCTCGTCATCGGTGTGATCTATGAGGTGTGTGTGATTTATGTGGTGCATGGTGTGGTGGGTTTCGGTGAGGCCGGTAGCGGAGCCGGTGACGATCAGCGACGCCGACCGGACGCTACTGGTCTCGCGGGTGCGGGCCGGGTCGACCCCGCAACGGGACGTGTTGCGGGCGTTGATCGTGTTGGCCGCCGGCGACGGACATCCCAATCAGAGGATCGCCGAGGATCTCGGTGTCTGTGTCGATACCGTCTGCAAATGGCGAACCCGATACGCCGGCAAGGGGATCGAGGGATTGACTGATTTGCCCCGCACGGGTCGTCCGCGGGTGTACACCCCGACGCAGGTGGCGGTGGCTACCGCGCTGGCCTGTCAGATGCCCGCCGAATCCGAGGTGCCGTTGGCCCGGTGGAGTGCCCCGGAACTGGCTGCGGCGTTGCATGCCGAGGGCATCGGCGCCTCGGCGTCCACGGTGCGGCGGTGGCTGGTGGGCGATGCGCTCACACCGTGGCGCTATCAGTCGTGGCTTGCGGTGCGCGACCCCGACTTCGAAGCCAAAGCCAGCCGTATCCTCGACCTCTACGATCGCTGCTACCAGGGCGCACCGTTGACCGCTGACGAGTATGTGATCTCCGCCGATGAGAAACCGTCGATCCAGGCCCGCGACCGCTGCCACCGCACTGTGCCGACCGCGCCCGGGCACGGGGTGCGGGTCAGTCATGACTACCAGCGTCGCGGCGCGTTGACTTACCTGACTGCCTACGACGTCGGCAACGCGAAGGTGTTCGGCCGGTGCGCCGGTTCGACCGGGATCGTCGAGTTCACCGCCCTGGTCGACCAAGTCATGACCCAGGAGCCCTACGCCAGTGCCACACGTGTGTTCTGGATCGTGGACAACGGCTCCTCACACCGCGGACAGAAGGCGATCAACCGACTCGCCGAGCGCTACCCGAACGCGGTCATGATCCACACCCCGGTGCACGCGTCCTGGCTCAACCAGGTCGAAATCTACTACTCCATCATTCAACGGAAAGTGCTCTCACCCAACGACTTCCCCGACCTCGCCGCCGTCGAGCAGCGACTGCTGGCATTCGAGGACCGCTACAACGCCACCGCCACTCCCTTCCGATGGCACTACACCACTGACGACCTCAACCGACACCTCGCCCGACTCGACCAACAACCCGCCGCATGAACCACCCCCGACGAACTTACAGATCGAACCACTAAGTCAG
>NZ_JASXSI010000066.1 GCF_030315685.1 Gordonia sp. ABSL11-1
CTAGCCTCAATCTTTCGTGAGGTGGCGGTCCCTTGTTGAGTGGCCCGGATGGGTGGTCTGAGGACTGAATTCCGGGTGTGGGCCGTGGCGTGTTGCCCGAGGCGTCGGTGGGCGTCGGGGTTCACGGTCCCGAGGTGAAGCATCCTTTCTGGATCGATGATCGGATTGGGCCTGGTGGTCAGGTCGGCGCGGGAAGTGCTGCGAGTCTGGCTATTGCGTCGAGCAGGAGGTGGACGTGGGGTGCGTGGGCGGCGAGTTTCAACCGGGTTCGCCGCGCGTGGCGGGTGATCTTGGCGGCGATCGCGAACAGGCGATGGCGCAGTCGTTTGGGTTCCCACCGGCGGGCGGGGTGATCGGTGAACGCGAGTATCTGGGTCCAGGCGATCAAGTCGCAGGCGAGCATCGCGATGGCGCACCAGATGCGGTTGGCGTCGAATCCGTGCAACGGAAGGTTCGTCAGGCCACAGTCTTTGGCCGTGCGGATACGATCTTCGCAGCGCGCCCGACGCCGGTGACGTAGCTCGAGTGTGGCGAGTTGACCACGGCTGGTGTTGGTGGCAAATGCGGTGAGCCGCAACCCATCGCGGTCGGTGAACCGTAACTGCGCACCGGGATGGGGGCGCTCCTTGCGGACGATCACCCGCATCCCGGCAGGCCAGCCCGCCAGGTCGATCAGCCCGGTCAACTCGGCCACCCATGCCCCGTCGCGTTGCACGCCGGCAGCGTCGTAGGCCGGAGTCCACGCCTCGGGGCTGATGCGGTCGATAGCGGCCGCGGTCGTCTCGGTCAGTCCGAACCCCACCGAGTAGGCCAGGCGCCGGCGGGTGAGGTAGTCGAGGAATTCGTGGGTGCCGCCGGCTGAGTCGGTACGCACCAGCACCGACTTACCGACCCGATACCCGTGCACTTGCGGTAGCTGCTCGAGTGCGGCGGCGGTGACCGCGATGTGATCGGCAGCTGTGTTTGCACCAGCATTACCCGGTCGCAACTCGATCGCCAGGGGTTCGCCGGTGCCCTCGCTGCCGTGATCGACAAACGCGCATAACGGGTGAAACCCGAACCCCCGCTTGTAGTTTGGTGCCGCATCCTCTTTCTCTGAATGCGCAGTCACCAAGGTGGCGTCGAGGTCGAGGATCACCGGATCATTGACGTCGGCGTCATGATCGGGAGCAGCGGTACCGGCTGCCGACCAGCACGCTGCCCGCGCGCCAGCGCGGGCGGTCGTGATCGCCGACAGTGCCGCCGGCGCATCATCAGCCAACGCCGAGATCAGTCGTGACACCGTTGGGTCAGAGGCGACCTGACCGAACACCGCCGGGTCGGCGCGCAACTGGTTGATGTCAGCCAAACAGTCGCCACCGATCGCGACGGCCACAGCCAGATCAGCGATGATCTTGCCCGGGTCATGGGTCGCGAGGGGTTTACGCCACGGCGCCAACGCTTCGGACAGTCGGCTGGTCAGACCCGTTTTCTCCGCGGCCCGCAGGACCACCGTGGCGCCGGCGTGCGACACCACCCCGGTTCCGGTGCCATCTGCAGACAACATGGGGTAGGCCGACGTAGACTTACTCACCTGAATGGTGCTCCTCGATCTGGTCCGATTGATACCTTCGCAAGTTCAATCATCCCAGGTCAGGGCACCATTCTTCATTCACGACACGAAAAAGCGTGAAAGCCCGAGG
>NZ_JASXSI010000067.1 GCF_030315685.1 Gordonia sp. ABSL11-1
ACCTGAGTTGGACCTCCTTAGTGCCTGGCGTTGATGGCGGCGATGATGGTTTCGGCGTCGTGGTCGAGCGGGGTGCGGGCGGTGATGGGGTGGCCGTCGATGTCGACGATGACGGTGTGGATTCGGCGCAGGGTTTGCACGATTTTCTTGATCGACATGCCGGTGCGGTTTTGCAGGTCACGGGCGATGGCGAGTGCGGCGAACACGATGGTCAGGTGCGCGTCAATCGCATCGCGGGTGCGGTGAAAGATCGGCCGTGCTTTGAGGTCGGATTTGGCCATGCGGAATGACTGCTCAACCTTCCACAGGTCATGGTAGGCCGCGACCAGGGCGTGTCCGTCCATCACCGCCGGTGCGATGTTGGTGACGTAGCCCTTGTAGCCGGCTGCTGCGCGGGCGCGCTCGATGGACTCGTCATCGAGTGCGACTGTCTGCCCGGAGATCTTCACAAATCGCTGCTTGCGCAACGGTTCTGCTTTGTCGGCCACTCGTTGAGCCCGCAGAATTTGGGCGTTGAGGGTGCGGTTGTCGCGGCGATCACGCGCCCATGTGTAATGCCACACCACCCGCCGATCGCGGCGATCGGCGCCGGTTCCCATGGGCCGGGTCAACTCGACCGCACCGCCGTCTTCGATGTAGTTGCCGCGCCGCCCGAAATGCTCCTCCAACTCTTTGGGCGCTTTCGAGGTGCGTGCGGCGACGATGAACTTCAACCCGGCATCCTCGAGCGCGTTGAGATTGGCCGCCGAGAGCATGCCGGCATCGGCGACGACAACCATGTCGGTGATCTCGTGGCGTTCGGTGAATCCGGTGATGACCGGGATCAGGGTTTTCGTCTCGGCTTTGTTTCCCTCAAAGACATGGATGTCGAGAGGGAATCCGTTGCGCGCCACCAATAGTCCGACGGTGATCTGAGGATCGACGCGCCGTTCTTTACTCATCCCGACCTTGCGTAGCTGGTCTTCGTCCTCGGCTTCGAAGTACAGCGTGGTCAGGTCGTAGAGCACCAGCGCCACACCAGGTCCCTGCGCGGTGACGTGATCGAGGCAGGCCTTCGATAATTGGCGGCGGTAGTCACGCTCGACGCAGCGGGCCAACGCGCGTTTGATGCTCGACAGGTGCGGCGCATCGATGCCGATGTCGTCGAGCACGCGCAGGGTGTCGAGTTTGCTGGTTGGCTCGACCAGCCGTGCGCATACCAACGCCGCGAAGGTGTCATCGTCGAGCGCATCGAACCCCAGTCGGCGATACGAGCCGCTCAGGGTGGTCCACAGCAGTTCGCTGCAGTAGCGGGTGATCACCGCCTCGCCAGCGGCCCGCACCTGTTGCGCACCCGATAATTGCAGGTCGAGGTGTTGCTGGCCGGCGTCGATCTTGCCTTTGGCGACCGCGATCAACGCCGCCAACTCCGCCTCGGTATGCGCGGACCCGATGTGTTCCACGATCCGCCGGCGGCCCTGCACGGTCTCGGCGATCTGCACCGCGGTCGCTCCTGATGCGGTGGTCACCTTCCGGACATACGGGCTCACCAACCGACCATATCCGACACATTTAGTGCTCGAGATTCAAGACCACCAACGTCCTGACCAGCAGCAACAATCAACCGACCCCCGAAAAACCGGTCAGGAGGTCCAACTCAGG
>NZ_JASXSI010000068.1 GCF_030315685.1 Gordonia sp. ABSL11-1
CGGAACTTGTCAAGGTGTTTGAGACCGGCGGGTGTTAGGCGGCTGCCGGTTTTGTCGGTTCTGGGTGCTCCTGTTCGGGTTTGTTGATCCAGGCGGCGTCGGGCATGTCGAGGATCTTGGGTGCGGGGTCGGTGCGGCCGAATCGTTCGGGCCGAGCCCGCCGTGCTGTGGCGAGGGTTCGTGAACGTTCGGCGGCCACGGTCGGTGCGTGCCCGTAGTGCACGTCGGCGGGGGTGTGCAGGCCGATACCGCTGTGGTGGTGATCGTGGTTGTACCGGTCGGTGAATGTCGCCATAAACTCCCGGGCATGTTGGATCGACCCGAACCGCGCCGGGAAGACGGGCGCGTATTTCATTGTTTTGAACCATGATTCGCTGAACGGGTTGTCGTTGGACACGTGCGGGCGGGAATGCGAGCGCGTCACGCCCAGATCAGCGAGCAACTCGGTGACACTCTTCGACGTCATCGAGGTCCCTCGGTCGGCGTGCACGACGTGCGGGATACCGTGTACCCCGAACACCTCGCGCATCATCTCCACGGCCAGCGGCCCGGACTCGCGGGTTTGCACGTGCACCCCGACGATGTAGCGGGAGTAGATGTCGATCATCACGTACGCGTCGTAATAGACGCCGCGCTGCGGGCCGGCGAGTTTGGTGATGTCCCACGTGTACACCTGGCGTGGGCCGGTGGCCACCAACTCCGGGATTGCCGTGGAGCGGTGGCTGGCCAGCCGTCGGCGTTCTTTGACCTGCTGGTTGGCGCCCAGGATGCGATACATCGTGGAGATCGAACACAGGTAGCAGCCCTCGGCCAGCAACGTCGCATACACCTGGGCCGGTGCGGCATCGACGAACCGGTCACTGTTGAGTACCGCCAGCACCTCCTCACGTTCAGCATCGTCGAGTTTGTTGACCGGCTCGACGCGTTCGGCCGCACGGCGTGGTGTCGCTGCAGCGGTCGCGGCTTGGGCCGGTGCGGCGCGCCGCGCCATGGTGGCCCGCGACATTCCCGTCAACCGTGCGGCCACGCGCCCGGTGGTCCCACAGCTGGTCAGCTCCTCAAACGCGTCCATCAACGCTTGCCGCGCTTGGGCTCGGAATCCGCGCTCTCGGAGATCTGCTCCAAGAGCGCGTGCGCTTTTCCCATGATATCCAGTGCGGTCTGGGTGGTTTCCAACTTGGAGTTGGCCTGGGCTAGTTCCTTCTTCAGCCGGGCGATCTCGGCTTGCTCGGCGGTCAACCCCGACCGGCGAGGCGCCCGCGACACCGCCGCATCATCGGCACCGAGTACCCCGGCATCACGCAGCCGGCGCCACTCACTCATCAACGACGAATACAAGCCCTCACGCCGCAGGTAGGCGCCACCATCGCCGGTTTCACACGCCTTCTCGTACGCCGCGAGGTACCGCAGCTTGTCCTCGGCGGTGAAGCTGCGGCGCCGCCGCGGCCCGCCCCAACCGGAGGGCTGCTCACTACTGCTCATCACCCCATCATCCGGGCCGGTGATAGTTGGAACAGACATCGATACTCATCCTGATCTCGCCCTGCCAAACGGGGGGTTGCTACGAAACGCTGGTCTCAACTCACCCTGACAGACAGGG
>NZ_JASXSI010000007.1 GCF_030315685.1 Gordonia sp. ABSL11-1
CCAGCCGTTCCCGGGTCCGGGCCTGGCCATCCGCATCGTCGGCGAGGTGACCGCCGACCGGTTGTCGATGCTGCGCAAGGCCGATCTGATCGCCCGGGAGGAGCTCACCGCAGCCGGGCTCGACGGACAGATCTGGCAGTGTCCGGTGGTGCTGCTGGCCGATGTGCGCAGTGTCGGTGTGCAGGGCGACGGGCGCACCTACGGGCACCCGATCGTGCTGCGCCCGGTGTCGAGCGAAGACGCGATGACCGCGGACTGGACCCGGGTGCCCTACGAGACGCTGGAGATCATCTCGACCCGCATCACCAACGAGGTGCCCGACGTGAATCGTGTCGTCCTGGACGTCACGAGCAAGCCGCCGGGCACCATCGAATGGGAGTGAGGGTGGTTCGTACGGCGGGTTGAGGTCGGTCTCTGGGGCTCAGCGGCGACGTGACGACCGGGCTCCGGTGAGGATGAGGATCAACCCGATCACCAGGCCTCCTCCGACGGCGATCCAGCCGAGGACGGCCGCCGACATCAGCGTCAGGTCGCCGACGAGTCCCCATCCGGCGACCACCAGGGCGATCACACCGAGGACGATCAGTCCGGGAGCACGATGACGGGTGTCGCGGACGGTCGGTTCGGTACTCATCGAGCAACCTCCACATGGCCGATGTTCGTCGTGGCGTCGATCGTCAGGACAGGGCCCTCGGTGCCGTCGCGGCCACCGTCGAGCCCGGCCGGGCAGACGTAGTCGCCCACCGTGGAATCGCAGTCGGCGCGGACGTTCATGTTCTCACCGACCAGGACCTGGATCTCGCCGATCCCGCCGTGCAGTGCGACGGTCCGGTCTCGGGTGAGCTCGACATCGCGCAGATCGAGCACCATCTTGCCGACCGTGAGGGTGTACTCGCTCTCGATGTCGTTCTCGCTGATCGGTTTCCAGACACGTTCCCCGGCGCCTCCGGCGGGCAGTCCGTCGAAGTGTCCGACCGCGGTCGTCGCCACGACGGCGACGCCGAGCGCGAGCGCGATCGGGACCAGTCCGGAGCTGTGGCGTCCGGTCTGGCGACGGCGCAGGCCGGCGTACACCAGGCCCAGCCCGACCACCGCGAGCGACATCGACAGGATGCGGGCGGGGGTGAACCAGTCGACGCCCACCCGATGCAGCGCGGCACCTGCTGCCCCGACGATGACGGCCAGGCCGATGACGACGAGGGTCAGCGGCGAGCGCGGCTCGTCGGGCTCGGTGGGGAGTCGGTCGGGAGCGGGATCGGGCAGATCCCAGGCGAACTGCGCGGCCCCCAGCGGATCCCAGGCGGGCGGGGTGCGACGGAGGTCGTCGGTGGTCGGGTCACCGGTTGCCGTCGGGGTGGGTGTCGCGACGGTGCCCGGGATCGTCGTCCCGGCGGTCGACGTCGGTTCCTCGGAGAAGTGTTGACCCGCACCAGGTCCGGAGGCGCCGGAGTCGGTGGCCATCGGTGCGGTCGCCGCCGCAGCCGACGCGGGCCAGTGGTTCGACGCGGACGTCGTCGAGGTCCGGGGAACAGTCATCATCGCGCGGGGTATCCACGGCTGCAGCTGATCCCCTGCGCCGGATGTCGCGGGTTGCCGGTGTGTGTTCGCGCTCGTCCCGATCGGTGGCTCCGGGGTGCGCTGATAGAGCAGCCACCAGCCGAGCAGCATCAGCGCCGCGCCCAGCAGGCCGCCGGAACTCCAGGTGGCGTTGGGTCCGAACGAGGTCAGGATGATGATCGCGAGCACGATGAGCAGGATGAACTGCGGCCTGCGGTGCCCGGAATGTCGTCCGCCGTGCCGGAAGGCCGATCCCGCATGCCGGATCGAGCCGAGCTCGTCGTTGGTGCGGTCCTCGCTCGGCAACGCCACCCAGGCCGCTATGTAGAGCACGAGCCCGCTGCCGCCGAACAACGTCGCCACGACGAACGCGATCTTGACCAGCGTCGGGTCCACCCGATACCGGGCGCCGATGCCCGCACAGACGCCCGCGACCGTGCGGTTGCGGTTGGGCCGGATCGGCCGCGTCTCCCACATCCCCTCGAACTGCTTCGTGTCCATGGTCCCCATCCTGTCGGGCGGATCGCGCGGGCACATCGGGGGAAGACCCTGATTCGTCCCTGATGTCCTCGGGGGCGCCGGCGTGCCACTATCGAGTCATGAGTAGTGGTGTGCCCGTACCGGCGTCACCCGCCGCGTCGTCACCTCCGCCGTCGTCGCGCACGGCCCCGGCACCGACGCCGCGGCTGGAGCGCCGCGACGGGGGACGTGTGATCGCGGGTGTCGCCGGCGGAGTCGCCGATCATCTCGGCGTCGACGCGTTCCGCGTCCGCGTCGTGTTCATGGTGCTCGCCGCGCTCGCCGGGGCCGGGGTGCTCGCCTACGGTCTGTTGTGGTTCTTCTGCCCGCCCGGCCACGACGAGGCGCCGCCGTCACCCGGTGAGCGCCGTCAGGCCTACGGCCTCGCGATCGTCGGGCTGGTGGCGATGTCGGTGGTGGGATTCGCGGCGTCGGGAACCCCGGCCGCCTACCTCGTGCCGTTCGTGTTCGTCGTCGTGGGCGCCAGCCTGGTGTGGCGGGAGTTCGACACCTCCCGGACCTCGCCGCGCACCCCGGCGGTGCTGACGTGGACGCGGCTGGTCGGCGGAGCGCTGCTGGTCATCGGTGGTCTGGTGGTGATCGTGCTCGCCGGTGACCAGAGCTTCGGCGGGCTGTCGACCACCGTGCTCGCCGTGCTGGCGACGCTCATCGGTGTGGTCCTGCTGACCGTGCCGCTGTGGATGCGGATGTGGCGCGCCCTCAACGAGGAACGCGCGGCCCGCATCCGCAACGCCGAGCGGGAGGAGATCGCCTCGCACCTGCACGACTCGGTGCTGCAGACACTCGCGCTGATCCAGAAGCAGGCAGGCAAACCCGAGGAGGTCGCCCGTCTCGCGCGCAGCCAGGAGCGGGAGTTGCGCGGATGGCTGTTCGGCGATCCCGCGCAGCGTGCCGGGTCATTGTCGGCCGGCCTGCAGGGGGTCGGTGCCGAGGTCGAGGATCACTACGGCATCGAGGTCGAGGTGATCACCGTCGGCGATCTTCGGCCCGAGGACGAGCCGGCCGATGCCCGACGTCGGTGGGCGGCGCTCGTCGGGGCCACCCGTGAGGCACTCGTCAACGCCGCCAAGCATTCCGGGGAACGCAAGGTCGACGTCTATGGTGAGGTGACCGACGACCAGGTCGAGGTGTTCGTCCGCGATCGCGGTGCGGGTTTCGATCCCGACGTCGTCGACGACGACCGGCAGGGGATCGCCCGGTCGATCCGGGCGCGCATGGAGCGCGCGGGCGGTGACGTCGCGATCGACTCGTCGCCGGGCCGCGGGACCAACGTCCGGCTCACCATGCCCCGCAGAGACGATACCGGCCGTTCCGAGCACCCGGAAACCGTGGTGCCGGTGGATCATTCACGCGAACAGGAAGGATCTCGATGACCGACCCGGAGACCTGCACGATCTTTCTCGTGGACGACCACGCCGTGTTCCGGTCCGGGGTGCGCGCGGAACTCGCCTCCGAGAACGGGCTGCAGGTCGTCGGCGAGGCCGGCACGGTGGCCGAGGCGGTGGACGGCATCCTCGCGATGCAGCCCGACGTCGTGCTCCTCGACGTGCACATGCCGGCCGGCGGCGGGGTCGCGGTGCTGCGGTCGGTGAACGAGGCCGTGCCCACCGACGACGGACCGGTCTTCCTGGCGCTCAGCGTCTCCGACGCGGCGGAGGACGTGATCGCGACGATCCGTGCCGGGGCGCGCGGCTACGTCACCAAGACCATCGACGGCGCCGCACTCGCCGATGCGGTGCGCCGGGTCGCCGACGGCGACGCGGTGTTCAGTCCCCGACTGGCGGGCTTCGTGCTGGATTCGTTCACCGGGAAGTCGGCGGCCCCGGAGCCGCCCCTGGATCCCGAACTCGACTCGCTCACCAAGCGTGAACTCGAGGTGCTCCGCTTGCTGGCACGCGGATACACCTACCGGGAGATCGCCGACGAACTGTTCATCTCCATCAAGACCGTCGAGACCCACGCGTCGAACGTGCTGCGCAAGACCCAGCAGTCCAACCGCAACGCGTTGACCCGGTGGGCGGCCACCCGACACATCGGTTGAGTTCGGCGTGGGGTGGGCCCCGGTCAGGCCGTGGCCGCGATGATCAGCACGACCACGAGGGCGAGAACGATGATGGCCGCGAACGCCGACAAGATCAGTGTCGTCGACGAATTCGACGGGCCGGATCTCCGTGGCGTTGACGTCGGTGACATCGACGGCCGGGGCATCGATGGTCGGGGCGCCGATGATCGTGACGGTTGTCGTGGGCGCGCCGACCCGTCCACCGTCGTCACGTGCGGACCGGACTGTCCCGACTGCCCCCGACCCGGGCCCGGTGCGATGGTCTCGCCCGGCGGCGGACCGCCGACCGGCAGATGCGTTCCCGTCGGATGGGACCGCGGAGGGCGAGGGGAGCGTTGTGCCCAGGTGGGCACGCCTCCATCGGGGGTGGTGATCGGGCCGTCGAGGACGGCGCGCGTGCTGCCACGGGAGCCTGCGGCCACCCGGGCGAGCAGATCACGCGCGGCCGACATCGACGGACGTTTGGCCGGGCTGGGCTCGAGCAGCGCGAGGATGACCGGTTGCAGTGCACCGGCTCTGGTCATCGGGGTGATCCGGGCACGAGCCACCTTGTGCAGCAGTGCGAGTGAGTCGTCGTCCACCCCGAACGGCGGCTGACCTTCGACGAGAGTGTACACGGTCGCACCCAGGGAGTAGACGTCGGATGCCTCGTCGGGTTCCGCACCGCGGGCCACCTCGGGAGCGAAATAGGCTGGGGTGCCGGTGATCACGCCGGTGTGCGTGAGGCTGACGTCGTCCTTGGCCCGCGAGATGCCGAAGTCGGTGATCTTGACCAGCCCGGCGTCACGGCCGGTGGTGGTGATGAGGATGTTGCCGGGCTTGATGTCGCGGTGGATGATGCCCGCGGTGTGTGCGGCGCTCATCGCATCGGCCACCTGCGCGCCGATCTGGGCGGCCTGGCCGACCGCGAGAGTGCCTGCGCTGTGCAATATCTGGGCGATACTGCGCGAGGGCAGGTACTCCATGACGATCCATGGCTCACCGCTGTCGAGGGCGACGTCGTGCACGGCGATCGCGTTGCGATGAGAGAGTTTCGCGGCGATCCGCCCCTCCCGCATCGCGCGACGGCGGATGTTCTCGGCGGTCTCCTCGCTGAGGCCCTCGGTCGAGACCACCTGCTTGACGGCGACATCGCGCGCGAGGAGTTGATCGCGTGCCAGCCAGACGGTTCCCATGCCGCCACCGCCGATGCGCGACGACAGTCGGTAGCGACCGGCGACCAGGTACTGCGGCCCTGGGGTGCGGTGGCTCTCGGGGCGGGTGGGCGACATAGCAGCATGATAGTCGGAGGGGCCCGGGTGTGGACGGCCACGCTTGACACGCAAATCGCACGTATGTTCGACTAGGGCCATGCGGTGGTCCGACCAAGGCGTCGAGGTCGACGACGGTGCTCTGCCCGGCCTGGGCAAGGCCGGTCTGGTGCGTTCGGTGCAGACCCCCGATTTCGAGGGTGTCACCTTCCACGAGGTCCTCGCCAAGAGCGCCCTGAATCAGGTTCCCGAGGCGTCGAATCTTCCATTCCGGTTCACGGTGAACACCTTTCGCGGATGCACCCACGCGTGCAGATACTGTTTCGCGCGTCCGACCCACGAGTATCTCGATCTGGATGCGGGACGTGATTTCGACACGCAGGTGGTGGTCAAGCTCAACGTCGCGGCCGTGCTGCGCAAGGAGTTGCGGCGCCGGTCGTGGTCGCGGGAGACGGTGGCGCTCGGCACCAACACGGATCCGTACCAGCGTGCGGAGGGTCGCTATCGTCTGATGCCTGGGGTGATCTCGGCGCTGGCGGAGGCCGCGACACCGTTCTCGATCCTGACGAAGGGGACGTTGCTGCGCCGGGATCTGCCGCTCTTGCGGCAGGCGGCGGGCAAGGTTCCGGTGAGCATCGCGATCTCGCTGGCCATCAACGACATCGAGTTGCAGAAGGCCATCGAGCCCGGCACGCCGACCCCGAAGGCGCGGCTGGAGCTGATCCGGGCGGTCGCCGATGCCGGCTTCGCGCCACATGTGATGGTGGCGCCGGTGATCCCGTATCTGACGGACTCGACGGCTCATCTGGACGGCCTGCTGTCCGCACTCGCCGATGCCGGGGCATCCGGGGTGACGGCGTTCCCGATGCATCTGCGTGGTGCCACCAAACCCTGGTTCATGGAGTGGGTGGCGCAGGAGCATCCCGCGCTGGTGCGTCGCTATCGGGGTCTGTACGGCCGGGGTGCCTATGTCACGCCCGAGTACTCCTCCTGGCTGCGTGAGCGGATGCGTCCGCTGGTCGAGCGACACGGACTCGCCGGCGCCCAGGGGCTGCGCGGGGCGGCATCGAGTGGTTCGGGTGCGGCCGCCGGTGCGGTGGCGCAGCCCGAGTTGCAGCAGGCCCTGACCCTGTTCTGATCGGCCTCCGACCTTACGCGTTGACGGTTGTCGGTGGCCCGTCCTAGTATCGAATCAATCGAAAACATGTTCGAACAGCATGCATCTTCCCGGCGCGCTGATTGCGGAAAGTCGCTGGTCAGGAGGATGTATGAGTGTGTCTGTCGATGCTGTCGCGGATACCGCTGCCGGTCATGAGCTCGATCGTCTCCGGCGTCAGATCGCGGCGATGTCGGGCCGCCCGGATCGCCGGTCGGTCGAGGTCGCCGATCGGTCCGACGACGTCTTGGCGGTGCCGGAGGTGCTGGCCGAGTTGATGCCGCGGCGCGGGCTGGCACGGGGAAGCGTGGTCGCCGTCTCCGGCGCCCGGTCGATCCTGCTGGCGATGATCGCCTCGGTGACCGCATCCGGCGGGCAGGTCGGGATCGTGGGCCTGCCACAGCTCAACCTCGGGTCGGTGGTCGAGCTGGGTGGGGAGCTGCCGCGCATCGCGACGGTGCCCGACCCCGGCGTCGATCCGGTGGAGGTGGCCGGTGTGCTGCTCGACGGGATGGATCTGGTGGTGCTCGGTCTGTCCGGGATCTCCGTGCCGCCGTCGCGGACCCGCGTGGTGATGGGGCGAGTGCGCAAACAGTTGTCGACACTGATCACCGTCGGCGGTGTCTGGCCGGGGGCGCAGGTGCGGATGGAGGCCGAGGTGCTGACCTACCGACACCTCCCCGGCGGTACCGGTTCGGCCGACCTCGCCGCGGCGCGTGCGGGGTTCGGACGCATCGGTGGGGTGTCGTTGCGGGTGGCCGTCACCGATCGTGGACATCGTCGTCGGATCGGCGAGATCGAGGTGGTGGCAACCGGTTCCGGTCCGGATCGGCGTGTGGGGCTGTCGGCGGCGCAGCCTCGCCCGACGCTGGCGGTGGCGAACTGATGGGGGCCGGTCGTGTGCTCGCGCTGTGGTGTCCGGACTGGCCTGCGACGGCCGCCGCGATCGACGGTGAGATCCCGCCGCAGCATCCGATCGCGGTGCTCCACGCGAACCGGGTCGTCGCGTGCTCGGCACCGGCCCGTCGGGTGGGGGTCCGCCGCGGGATGCGGAAGAGACAGGCGCAGTCGGTCTGCCCGGAGATGACCGTGGTGGCCGCCGACGACCATCGGGACGGTCGGATCTTCGAGCCGGTGGTCGCGGTGGTGGCCGATCTGGTCCCGGTCGTCGAGGTCTTGCGTCCCGGTGTGCTGGTGATGCCGTCGACGACGGCGACGCGTCACTTCGGTGGTGAGGGCGTGCTGGCCGAGAAGACGATCGACGCCGTCGCCGCCTCTGGTGTCGAGGCCCAGGCGGGTGTCGCCGACGAGTTGTTCACCGCCGTGCTGGCAGCGAGGCAGGGTGATCATGTCGAACCCGGGGGCGACGCCGCATTCCTCGCCCGGCGGCCGGTCTCCGATCTCGCCCTGGAGCCGAGCCTGAGCGGCCCTGATCGCGCTGATCTTGTGGATCTTCTTCGCCGACTGGGTATCTCGACGATCGGCGCATTCGCGGACATGTCGGTCCGGGATGTGGCCACCCGGTTCTCCGCCGATGCGGTCGTCGCGCATCGTCTGGCGAACGCGCTGCCCGGCCGGCCGCCGTCGGGTCAGGTGGCCCCTGCCGACCTGGTGATCGAGCATGAGTGCGACCCGCCCATCGACCGGGTCGACTCCGCGGCCTTCCTCGGACGGCGGCTGGCCGATGAGCTCGCGGGCCGACTGGCCGCCGCCTCGGTGGCGTGCACGCGGCTCACGGTGGAGGCGGTCACCGAACGCGGACAGCGTCACGCGCGGACCTGGCGATGTGCGCAGCCACTCACGCCGGAGGCGACCGCTGATCGGATCCGGTGGCAACTCGAGGGGTGGCTGACCGGCGGTCGGGTGGGGGCGCAGGGCCGGCCGGATTCGCCGATCGGGATGCTGCGGCTGGAACCCATCGAGGTCGTTGCGGCGGGCGCATTGCAGTATGCGTTGAACGGCAACGGGTTACCCGAGGATCCGGAGGTCGACGAACGTGCCCGACGTTCGCTGGTCCGGGTGCAGGGGCTGCTCGGTGGAGACGCTGTGCAGTTGCCCATCTCCAGTGGCGGTCGCGGACCGGGGGAGCGGATCACCATGGTCTCGCTGGGTGATGAGAGGGTCCCGGCGCGTGACCCGGGTGCGCCGTGGCCGGGTGGGGTTCCACAGCCGACCCCCGCCGTCTTGGTGGACACCCCGATCCAGGTGCTGGATCTGACCGGCCGTCCGGTGGAGGTCACCGGCCGAGGCGGGTTCTCCGCCGAGCCGACCACGATCCGGATGGAACGCAACGGCCGGGACCGCGGCTCATGGGAGCTGCGCTGGTGGGCCGGACCCTGGCCGACCGGCGTGGACACCGCTGCCGACACCACCTCCGGCGACGCGGTCGTCGCCCGTGCGCAGGTCCTGCTTGACGACTCGCGCGCCCTGTTGCTGAGGTATCGCGCGCAGACCTGGGTCGTGGAGGGGGTGTACGAGTGAGCCTCAGGCGTTTGCGCCGCGCGCGATCACCGGCCAGTGTTCCTCTACGCCGTCGGCGGTGACGGCGATCACGCCGTCGACGAGATTCACCGCCGTGCACACGTGGTTGGGCACGACGCGCACCCGGTCACCGGGAACCGGCAGCGGTCCGACATCGCCTGTCGTGTCGTCGAACTCGATCACCGCGTGATGTTCCGACAAGGAGGTGATGCGCGCGTCGGGGTGATCGAGCAGCCGCCCGAAACCCGGCGCCCACGCGGGACGGTCCGCACCCAGGATCTTGCTGCCGGCGTCGGTGACGATGCGGTTGCCGGTGCGATGGACGACGGTGGCCACCGCGGTGAGCGCGATGTCGTCGGCGGTCGCCGTCCCCAGTTCCATCTGCTGCGCATCCCCGAACGGGTACACCCCGGGCCGGATCTCGGTCAGCACGTCCGATCCCGCGTACTCGATCGTCGGCGTGGATCCCCCGCTCCGCACGATCGGGTCGATCCCGTTGTCCCGCAACTGTTGTGCTGCCATTTCGAGAGCGGCGGCCTCTTGTTCCGCGGCGCGTCTGCGGGCGTCGCCCGGGCCGTATCCGTGACCCGGGAAGGTGAACACGCCGACGACCCGCAAACCGGCTCTGGTGGCCGCAAACGCGAGTGTCCCGGCGTCCTCGGGTGGCACACCGGTCCGATGCTGTCCGGAATCGACCTCCACGAGGACCTCGATGTCGGCGTCGCCGACCTCGGCGGCCAGACGGTTCGCGCCGTCGACGGAGTCGACGGCGACCCGCAATCGCGTCGCTGCGGCGAGGGTGCGCAGGCGCGCGCCCTTGTGTTCGGTCACCCACAGTGGATAGGCGATGAACAGATCGGCGTCCCCGGACACGTGGGCCGCCGCGAAGGCCTCCGCCTCGCCGATGGTGGCCACGGTCAGGCCGACTGCTCCCGCATCGAGTTGTCGCCGTGCGATCTCGACGCTCTTGTGGGTCTTCGCATGTGGCCGGAGATCGAGGCCGGCCACGGCTGCGCGGGTGGCCACGGCATGGATGTTGCGGTCGAGACGCCCGACGTCGACGGTGAGATACGGCGTGTCGTTCACGAGCCGGATTCGTCGTCGTCGGTGTCCGCGGACCGGCCCAGGGCGGCCGCCGACTCACCGAACATCAGATACTCCTGGTGGAGCACCCTGGTGATGAGCTTCGGGGTGAATCGATGTCCGAGCTCGGCGAGGATGCCGATGGGGGAGTTGACGTTTCGTGGCCGATCGAGAATTCCGTGCAGGACCCGCGACGCCGCCTTGTCCACACCCCAGACGCCCGCCTGGTTCTCATAGGCCTCGGTGGGCGCGATCATGCGCGTCCGGACGAGGGGCAACCGGACGTTGGTGAAGGTCACATGGTCGGACAGGGTCTCCACCCTGGTCACGTCGCTGAAGGCCTCGAGGGCCGCCTTGGACGCCGCGTACGCGCCGAACCGTGCACCCCGCGACTGCACCGCGACAGATGTCACATTGACGACGTGGCCCGACTGCCGCTCCACCATGTGGGGAAGGAGTCCGAGGGTGAGGTTCACGGCCCCGAAGTAATTGACCGCCATCAGTCGCTGATGGTCGTGCAGCCGTTCGGTGGAGTTGACGGCGGCCCGACGGATGGAGCGGCCCGCGTTGTTCACCAGGACGTCGATGTGGTCATGTTCGGCGAGAACGGTTTTCACGAGACCGGCGACGGATTCCTCGTCGGTGATGTCGCAGGGGTATCCGTGGATGCGGCCGGGTGGCACGCCGTCCTTGCTCGCGGTCGCGCGCAGTTCGGACACTGCAGCGTCGAGGGCGTCGGCGGTGCGGCCGACGATGATGACGTCCGCGCCCCGGGCCACGCACATACGGGCGGTGGCCTTGCCGATCCCGGCCGAACCGCCGGTGATCAGAATCGTCTTCCCGACCAGCGGCCCGCGCGGGTCCGTCCGGCGGTGCCGGGTGGGGTCGAGATGATCCGCCCAGTACCGATACAGGCGCGGGCCGTAGTCGTCGAGGTCCGGCAGGATGATGCCGCGTTCGGCCAGCGCGGCGGCGGTGTCGTCGGCGCGGAAGTCGACGGTCAGCGCGATCGTGTCGAGCAGCGCCGGGGGATGCCCTGTTGCGTCGCGACCAGATCGCGTCCCACGCGGAACGGTCCGGTGCCGGCCAGGGTGAGCAGCGGTTCGACGATCCCGTTCGGGACGACATCACGTCCCCGGGGAGCGTCGAAACCCGGTGCGATCGCGTTGTACATCCCGGTGATGGTGCGCCGGCGCGGATCGGCCAGGTGAAAGACCTGCCCGCTGCGTTCCGGGTCGACGGCGCACAGGGCGACGATCGCATCGGCGACGTAGTCGACGGGGACGATGTTGGTGTTCCCGAGATCGGGCATGGGGAGCGTGAGCGCCGACGGCAGTCGCCCGAGCATCGAGAGGTGGGGGAAGAAGTAATACGGTCCGTCGATCTTGTCCATCGCGCCGGTGTGGGAGTCGCCGACGACCACCGACGGCCGATACACGCGCCATCGCAAGCCATCTCGTTCCCGGACGACTTTCTCCGCCTCGAACTTCGTACGGTGATACGGGGAGGGGAAGCCCTGCCCCTTGTCGAAGTCGCTCTCGGTGAACGTCCCACGGTGATCGCCCGCGACCGCGATCGACGACACGTGATGCAGTAGCGCGTCCCGGGCGGTCGCGAAGTCGGCGACCCGCGCGGTGCCCTCCACGTTCGCCGCCTGCTGGGCGTCGGCGTCGACGGTCATGTCGTAGATGGCGGCGAGGTGGAGGACGTGGTCGATGGGCGGCAGCTCCGTACCGTCGAGACCGAGTCCGGGCGCGGTGAGGTCGCCGGCGACCGGTCGGACCCGTCCGGTCGGGTCGATGTCGGCGAGCAGCTCGCTGAAACGGGACAGCGATCCCGCGCGGACGAGCGCGAGAATCCGTGCCTCGGGTTCCACCGTGAGGAGTCTGTCGATGACCCGGCGTCCGATGAATCCGCTGCCGCCGGTGATGAAGTAGGTCGTCATGGGCGTGTCCTTACCGCTCGGTAAGTAGTCGGTTTGTACACAGAGTGACACTTACATCGACGAATGGCAAGGTTGGTGACGGGGCTCGGGTTGTGGATCATGACACGCCCCGATCGGATCGCGACCCGCATCTCCCGTGACGACGTCGCCACGATCCGCGACGTCGTGACGGACGCGTTCGATCAGCCGGATGAGGCGAGTATCGTCGACGCGCGTCGGGAGGCCCTTGCGCCTTGCGCTCCCGGTCTCGAGTGGCGTGATCGAGTACCCGCCGGCGTTCGGGATCTGAGGTAATAGTCAGCCAACTGTTCAGTTGGCTGACTATCTGGTACCGTCGTCGGAGTGGACGACACGTCCGGCACTGCTGCCGTCGCCGCCGACCTCAGGATCGCACTCGGCCAGCTCATGCGCCGGCTGCGGCACGAGGTCCCGAGTGCCGACCTGACCAGGTCCCAGCTGAACGTACTGGGACGGCTCGAGCGGGACGGGCCCTCGACCGCGAACCAACTCGCTCGGGCGGAGGGGATGCGACCCCAGTCGATGGCGGCGATCGTGTCCGCACTGCTGGAGGCGGACATGGTCGTCGGCGCACGTGATCCCGACGATGGGCGCAAGACGATCCTGAGTGTCTCGGAACGCGCCCGCGACGAGTTCCGCGCCGGACGGCTGGCCCGCGAGGACTGGCTCACGGCACAGATGGCCGACGTGCTGACCGACGAGGAGATCGAACGGTTGGCCTCTGCCGCCCGGCTCCTGAAGCGGCTCGCCGAGTCGTGATGATCGAGAGGACGACGACATGGCCATGACCACCCTGGACCCGCGGACGGCGCTGATCGTCGTCGACCTCCAGCGCGGGATCGTCGGACGCGAACTCGCCCCCCATCCCGCAATGGATGTCGTCGGGCACGCGGCCGACCTCGTCGAGCGATTCCGGGCGCACGACCTGCCGGTCGTGTTCGTCACCGTCGCCGGCGCGCCGCCCGGCCGGACCGATCTCAGTGACGGCTCGGCGCGTGAGCTCCCTGCCGGCTGGGACGAGTTGATCGACGAATTCGCCCCGCGCGCCGACGATCTCGCCGTCGTCAAACACTCGGTGAGCGCGTTCTCGGGAACCGGTCTGGCCGAGGGGCTGCGTGAACGCGGAGTCACACAGGTCGTCGTCGTGGGTATAGCGACCGGTGCGGGCGTGGAATCCACCGCGCGGGATGCGCACGAGGCCGGCTTCCATGTCACCCTGCCCGTCGATGCGATGACCGACTCCGACGAGACCCGACATCGATACAGCCTGACCTCGATCTTCCCTCGTATCGCCGAGACCGGTTCGACCGCAGAGCTTCTCGAGCTCCTCGACGCCACCCGCCGGTGACGGCCCACCGGGCCGTCGAGCGGGTTGAGACGGGTACCGCGCCGGACAAGCCGTTCGGATGGCGGTTCACCGGCCCCTTGATGATGGGGTCGACCCTCAACCCGATCAACAGCTCGATGATGGCCACGGCGCTGGTCGGGATCGGGGTCGATTTCCACCGCGGCCCGCAGTCCACGGCCATGCTCATCTCGGTGCTGTATCTGTGCAGCGCGGTGATGCAGCCGACGATGGGCAAACTCGCGCGGATCTTCGGAGATCGCCGTGTCTTCATCTCGGGCCTGCTCATCCTCGTCGCTGCCGGGGTGATCGGTGCGCTGGCACCCGCGTTCGGGTTTCTCGTGCTGTCCCGGGCTCTGATCGGGGTGGGGACATCGGCCGCTTATCCCACGGCGATGTCGTTGGTGCGCAAACGCGCCGACTCCGTCGGGATCGGGGTGCCGACCCGGGTGCTGGGCGGCTTCTCGATCGCCGCCCAGGTCATCGCGGTCGTCGGTCTGCCGGTCGGCGGGGTTCTCACCGGCGTGTTCGGTTGGCGCGCAGTGTTCCTCGTGAACATCCCGGTCGCTGTCCTCACCCTGGTATGGGTGCTGCGCAGCGTCCCGAGGGACCCGCCGGTCACGTTCGGCGGGCCTCGTGCTCTGATGCGGACGGCCGATGTGGTCGGGATCGTCCTCTTCGCCGGTGCCGTCGTCAGCGCCTTGTGTCTGCTCAGCGATCTGGCATCGCCCACGTGGTGGTTGATCCCCGGCGTCGCGGTCACGATCGTGCTGCTGGTGTGGTGGGAGAGGCGCGCTGCCCGACCGCTCATCGACGTACGCATGCTGGCGGGTAATGCTCCGCTCGTGCGTACCTATCTCCGACAGGCGCTGGCCGCGCTCGGATCGTATGCGGCGATGTACGGGATCAGTCAGTGGATGGAGGGGGCGGCGGGCTACGACGCGTCACAGGTGGGCCTGATCCTGATCCCGCTGTCGGCCGTCAGCATCGTGGTGGCGCGGATCAACTCGACCCACGGGTGGGTGCGGGTGCCGCTGATCCTCACCGGCGCCGGGCTCGCGGCATCGGGTGTGCTCGCGGTGACCATCGACAGCGGTTCGGCGATCTGGGTGCTGGTGCTGATGTCGGTGCTGTTCGGGCTGGCGAACGGGCTCAGTGGGTTCGCCAACCAGGCGACGCTGTACGCACAGAGCCCGCCGGAGACCATCGGGGTGGCCTCCGGTCTCTATCGCACCTTTGCGTACTTCGGAGCGATCTTCTCGTCGAGCCTGATCGGTCTGGCGTTCGGTGCCCACGCCACCGACTCGGGCCTCCACGTCGTCGGCTGGGTCGTCGTCGGGATCGGCGTCGCCCTGATGGTGATGACCGTGGCCGATCGTCAGGTGCCGCGCGTCGTCGGGTGGCGCCCACCTTTTGAGTCATCGAACACATGTTCGATAAACTCTCGGGGTGGGATGGGACCAGGGGCCACCGACGTGGTCGGAGATGGAGCGAGTGCTCTCCGGTCGTGCACCGGGCGGCGGCCGACCGGGCGAGGCGTTCGGTCCCGGCGACAACTCCGGCGCACTCGGCGACGGTGGTGACAGCCCGGCCTGGTCGCGTAAGCGGGGCGCCTATCGGTCCGAGGGCATCGAACGTGGGCGGTCGGCGGTGCCGTTCGCCGAACTCCACGCACACAGTTCCTACAGCTTCCTCGACGGTGCGTCGATGCCGGAGGAGATGGTGGAGGAGGCGCAGCGGCTCGGTCTCTCCTCGCTGGCCCTCACCGACCACGACGGTTTTTATGGCATCGTCAGATTTGCCGAGGCGGCAAGGGAATTCGGCCTTCCGACGGTCTTCGGTGCGGAGCTGTCCCTGGAACCCGACGTCACGCGGACCGGCGTGCCGGATCCGCCCGGTGACCACCTCCTGGTGATCGCCCGTGATGGCGAGGGCTATCGCCGACTGTCACGGACGATCTCCGAGGCACACATGATCGCGGGTGAGAAGGGGCTCCTGCGCTATGACCGCGACGCCCTGCCGGACCGGTCCGGCGGTCACTGGCTGATCCTCACCGGCTGCCGCAAGGGGCAGGTGCGGCGGGCGCTCGATCGCGGCGGTCCCGACGCGGCGAGGGCGGCGTTGCATGATCTGGTCGAGCGTCACGGGCACACGGATGTCGTGGTGGAACTGACCGCCCAGGGGCTGCCCGAGGACGACGAGCGCAACGCGACCCTGGCCGGTCTGGCCGCGGAGCTGGAGCTGACGACGGTGGCGACCACCGGGGCGCACTTCGCGTCACCGCGCCGCCGACGACTCGCCATGGCGGTGGCCGCCGTCCGCGCGAGGACCGACATCGAGACGATCGACGGCTGGCTCCCCGGTGTCGTCGGCGCCCACCTGCGCAGCGGCGACGAGATGGCCCGTCTCCTCCCCGGCCATCCGGAGGCGATCGACAACGCGGTCGGGCTCGCCGCCGACTGTGCATTCGAACTGGGACTCATCGCGCCGCAGCTACCGCCGTTCGACGTCCCGGCGGGACACACCGAGATCACCTGGTTGCGGGAGCAGACCATGGCGGGAGCGCTGCGGCGCTACGGATCACCTGCCGCCCACCCGCAGGCGTACCGGCAGATCGAGCACGAACTCCGCATCATCGAGACGCTGACCTTTCCCGGGTACTTCCTCGTCGTCGCCGACATCGTGAACTTCTGCAAGACCCACGACATCCTGTGCCAGGGCCGGGGGAGTGCCGCGAACTCCGCGGTCTGTTACGCCCTCGGCATCACCAACGTCGATCCGGTGGCGAACAAGCTGCTGTTCGAGCGGTTCCTCTCACCCGAACGCGACGGACCGCCGGACATCGACGTCGACATCGAGTCCGACCGACGGGAGGAGGCGATCCAGTACGTCTATCGCCGCTACGGCCGGGACTTCAGCGCGCAGGTCGCCAATGTGATCACCTACCGGGGCAAGTCGGCGATCCGGGACATGTCGCGGGCGCTGGGCTACGCCACCGGGCAGCAGGATGCGTGGAGCCGGATGCCCGACCAGGCGCCCGACGACGTCACCGAACTCGCCTCGGAGATCCTCGGGATGCCACGGCATCTGGGCATCCACTCCGGGGGCATGGTGATCTGCGACCGTCCCATCGCCGACGTCTGCCCGACGGAGTGGGCGCGTATGGAGAACCGCAGTGTCCTGCAGTGGGACAAGGACGACTGTGCCGCCATCGGCCTGGTCAAGTTCGATCTCCTCGGACTGGGCATGCTCTCGGCTCTGCACTATGCGATCGATCTGGTCGCCGATCACAAGGGCCTCGAGATCGATCTCGCGACCCTCGACCTGACCGAGTCCGCTGTCTACGACATGCTGTGTCGCGCCGACTCCGTCGGGGTCTTCCAGGTGGAGTCGCGCGCGCAGATGGCCACACTCCCGCGGCTGAAGCCCCGCAACTTCTACGACCTGGTGGTCGAGGTCGCCCTCATCCGGCCGGGACCGATCCAGGGCGGTTCCGTGCACCCGTACATCCGGCGGCGCAACGGGATCGAGGAGGCGACGGTCGAGCATCCGTCGATGCGCAAGGCCCTCGATCGGACCCTCGGTGTGCCGTTGTTCCAGGAGCAGCTCATGCAACTCGCCGTCGATGTCGCCGGATTCGACGCGACAGAGGCCGATCAGCTCCGACGAGCGATGGGTTCCAAACGGTCGCCTGAGCGGATGGAGCGTCTCCGGCAACGGTTCTATGCCGGAATGGCGGAGTTGCACGGGATCACCGGCGACATGGCCGACCGGGTCTTCGAGAAGATGGCGGCGTTCGCCAATTTCGGTTTTCCGGAGAGTCATTCGCAGAGCTTCGCCTCACTGGTGTTCTATTCGTCGTGGTTCAAGCTGCACCATCCCGCCGCGTTCTGTGCGGCGTTGCTGCGGGCGCAGCCGATGGGCTTCTACTCGCCGCAATCACTGGTCGCCGACGCCCGCCGGCACGGTGTCGTGGTGCACCGCCCCGACATCAACATCTCCCTTCCGCACGCGAATCTGGAGAACGAGGGGATGGAGGTCCGGCTGGGGCTCGGTGGCATACGCGGTATCGGCGACGACGTTGCGGAACACATCGTCGAGTGCCGTGAGCGTGACGGCGACTACGCCGATGTCACCGACGTGTCCCGTCGTGCCGAGCTGACGTCCCGGCAACTCGAGGGGTTGGCCGGTGCCGGGGCGTTCTCCGGATTCGGGATGAGTCGACGACAGGCGTTGTGGGAGGCGGGCGCCGCGGCGACCGTGCGGGCGGATCAGCTCCCTCTCGAATCGGCGGCGGCCACACCGACCCTCCCCGGCCTGTCCGATGTGGAGTTGGCGGCCACCGATGCCTGGGCGACCGGCATCACGCCGACGTCGTATCCGACCCAGTTCCTGCGCCCTCGGCTCGACGCGATGGGGGTCATCCCCGCCGACGGACTGCTGTCGGTGGCCGACGGTTCACGGGTGAGCGTGGCGGGGGCGGTGACCCACCGGCAGCGTCCGGCGACGGCCTCGGGTGTGACGTTCATCAACCTGGAGGACGAAACGGGCATGGTGAACGTCGTCTGCTCGGTGGGCTTGTGGACTCGGCACCGGAGTCTGGCACACTCGGCATCGGCTTTGCTGATCCGGGGGACCGTGCAGAACGCCGAGGGGGCGGTGACGGTTGTGGCAGAACGACTGCAGCGCCTGGATCTCCGGGTCGGAACTCGTTCCAGGGACTGGCATTAGACAGACTGGCATCAACGAAGAGAAAGGCCCGCCATGCCGAGGCAGATCGTGGTGACCGTGAAGCCGAGCAGCCGCAAGGGTCCCCTGGTGGAGACCGGGCCGGACGGTTCGGTGACCATCTTCGTCCGCGAGCCGGCGGCCGAGGGCCGCGCCAACAAGGCTGTCGCGGAGATCCTCGCGCAGCATCTCGGGGTGCCCAAGAGCAAGGTCGCACTCGTCGGTGGCGCGACTGCCCGGACCAAACGTTTCCGGATCGACTGAGCTCCCGGATCGGCTGAGGGCCGAGCGGATCAGACGGCGCCGCCGAAGCCGTTCTGTCGCCATGCCTCGTAGACGACGATGCTGGCCGCGTTGGCCAGATTGTGGGACCGGCGTCCGGCGAGCATCGGGATGCGCAGCCGTTCGGTGACCTCCGGCTGATCCAGCACGTCGTCGGGGAGCCCGGTCGGTTCGGGCCCGAACAGCAGGACGTCGCCGGGACGGTAGTCGACGTCGGTGTGGTAGCGCGTCGTACGGGCGGTGAACGCGAACACCCGCTCCGGCTGCAGTGCTGTCCACGCTGCCGCGATATCGGGATGCACTGTCACCGTGGCCATCTCGTGATAGTCGAGTCCGGCGCGTTTCACCTGCGCATCCGACATCGAGAATCCCAGCGGCTCGATGAGGTGCAACTCGCACCCGGTGTTGGCGGCCAACCGGATCGCGTTACCCGTGTTCGGCGGGATGCACGGCTGGTAGAACATGATGCGAAACATGATGTGCTCACAGTACGACGCTGCTCAGCGGCGTGACCGCCTGACCCAGGAGCGATGGCCAGCCACCCGATCACCGCACCGGCGCGTTGGGGTGCATGCCCCGCACGGTAGCCCTGCCGGCCAGACGGGTGGAACGCCTCGCGGCGATCATCATTCGGCCGACCGACGATGCGTCGATCACACCTCGAGCGAGGTGTTCGCACCGCACAGCACGATGCAGAGAGTCGAATCCGGTTCTGGTGCAACGGCTCCGGTGAGGACGGCGGCGACGGCGGTCGCGGTGCCGTGTTCGGTGAGGATTCGGAAGGACTCCCACAGGGTTTGTCGTGCCGCGACGAGTTCATCGTCGGTCACCACCACGCTCGACACCGGACGGTCGGCGATGGTCGCCCAGCAGATGTCGCCGAGCCGTGTCGCGCCGAGCGAATCGGCGGCCACACTGTCGAGGTCGACGGGTACCGGCTCGCCGCACTCGAGTGCCCGGTGCAGACACGACGACCCCGCCGGTTCCACGCCGACGACCCGGTCGCCCGGACGCATCGCCGCGGTGAGTCCGCCGAGCAAGCCGCCGCCGCCCACGCAGACGACCGTTGTCAGCGGACCGTCGACGTCCTCGGCGAGCTCGAGTGCGATCGTGCCCGCGCCCGCGACGATGTCGGGCTGATCGTAGGCATGCAACAGCAGGGCGCCCGAGTCGGTGGCGATCTGCACCGCCGCGTCGGCGGCGTCCTGATAACGGTCGCCGACCTGATGGACGACGGCGCCGAGCGAGCGGAGTCGGTCCACCTTCACCCGGGGAGCGGTCTCGGGCACGACGACGGTGCACGTGGTCCCCGCGATCCGCGCCGCCGACGCCGCCCCGATGGCGGCGTTCCCGCCGGACGCGACGAGCACGCCCGCCTCGCCGAGGCGGCCGTCGGCGCGGGCAGACAGCACCGCGTTCAGACTCCCGCGGGGTTTGAAGCATCCGCCGATCTGCGTGTACTCGAGCTTGAGGACGACGTCGACCGGTCCGTTCACGCCGACGAGACTCGAGCGCAGGGTCGGGGTCCGCCGGAGGTGGCCGTCGATCCGCTCCTGTGCCTCACGCACATCGTCCGCGGTGATCCGCTGCGGCACTCTCTGCGTCCCCGGTCGTGTGTCCACGTAGAGCAACGATATCCGGAATGGAACAATGGATTCCCGTGAGTGCGATACGACTGGACGGCAAGGCGACCCGCGACGAGATCTTCACCGATCTGAGCGTGCGGGTGGAGAAGCTGCGTGCCGAGGGCATCACGCCCGGGCTCGGCACGGTCCTGGTCGGCGACGACCCGGGATCGCAGTCGTATGTGAAGGGCAAGCACGCCGACTGCGCCCGTATCGGGGTGGCGTCGATTCGCAAGGACCTACCCGCCGATGCGACGACGGAGGAGCTCAACGCCGCGATCGACGACCTCAACGCCGATCCCGCATGCACCGGCTACATCGTTCAGCTGCCGCTGCCGCGCCATCTCGACGAGAACGCGGCCCTCGAGCGCATCGATCCGGAGAAGGATGCCGACGGACTGCACCCGATCAATCTGGGTCGCCTGGTACTCGGCAAGGAGTCGACTCTGCCGTGTACCCCGCGCGGAGTTGTCCACCTGCTGCGGCGATACGACATCCCGATCGCCGGCGCGCGGGTGGTCGTCGTCGGCCGTGGCGTGACGATCGGCCGACCCATCGGTCTGCTGCTGACCCGACGCAGCGAGAACGCGACCGTGACCCTGTGTCATACCGGTACCCGCGATCTCGCCTCCGAGGTGTCGCGCGCCGACATCGTGATCGCCGCCGCCGGCGTGGGGCACCTCATCACCGCCGACATGGTGAAGCCGGGTGCCGCCGTGATCGACGTCGGGGTCAGCCGTACCGACGCCGGGCTCACCGGTGACGTGGCCCCCGACGTCTGGGAGGTCGCCGGCCACGTGTCGCCCAATCCCGGCGGTGTCGGACCGTTGACCCGGGCCTTCCTGCTGGTCAACGTCGTCGAGCGCGCCGAGGCGCAGCTGGCCGAACGCGCCGGGGCGGGACCGATCGGGTGAGCCCGGACGCCGACGGCGGCGGCCGGACGACCCCGCGCACGGACCGGGTGAGCACCATCACGCGCGTCGAGCGAATCCGTCACGCACGGGCCGTCAGGCGGTATCTGGTGCAGATCCCGTACTTCCTTGTCCTGCTCGGACTGCTGGTCGCCGCGGTTCTCGTGGTGTTCGACCGCTGGCGTCGCGGAGCATTCGTGTTCGGTTCGGCACTTTTGCTCGGTGCATTGCTCCGAGCACTCATACCGACCTCGAGAGCCGGATTGCTCCAGGTGAGGAGCCGTTTCTTCGACGTGGCCGCCATGGCGACGGTGGGGACTCTCATACTCTGGTTGGCGACGTCGATCGATCCCTTGGGCACAGATTGATTACAATAGATATCAACACGTGACCTGAGCCCTGAGGGCGACGACATCCGGGGGAGTACGTATCACTTCGACGATCACCACCGAGAGCTCGACGATGCCCGGCGAATCGACGTCGATGGGCGTTTCCGCCGGCGACGGGATGATTCATTATGTGCTGCTCACGCGCGACGACGTCGGCCGCAGCATCGTCGACACCCGGGTCATCGACGTCGATCGCAGCGATGGACTCGACGTCGCCGGACGGGTGAACGCCGGCATCGACCTCGTCCTCGGAGCCGCCCGCGACTCGAACGTCCGGGTCGGACCGATAGGCGTGGCCGCACGGACCGCCAAGCAGCGCCGCGAACTGCAGTCCCGCGGCGCCGGGCCGCGCCGCCAGATCCACCTCATACACGACGACGAGGCCGTCGTCGCCTATCTGTCGGCCACAGGTCAGATCAACCGGTTCTCCTCCGTCGTCATCGTGGACTGTGGCGACACCGGCATGTCCCTGTACACGGTCGAGCCGTCGACGAGCCGGATCTCCGATCCGGAACGGTCGCGGGCGCTCACCGGACGCAAACTCGACCGGGCCATCGTGACGCAGCTGGTGTCCGACGACAGCCCACAGGACCCGATCGGTGCCCGGGTGCGCCGGGGTGCGTTGCTCAGCGCGTGCCGCACCGCGAAGGAGGAGATCTCCGCGCCGTCGACGTCGGCGGGTACGGGTTCGATTCTTGTCGCCGACGGCGGCGGTCACATGACACTCACCGGCGAGACGATCGACGCGGCCGCGGGCCCGATGATCGACGAGGCGCGCAGCGTTCTCACCCGTTACCTCGGTGACCTCGCCGACCGCGGAGTCCATCCCGAGGCGGTGGTCCTGGTCGGCGGTATCGCGAACCTGTCCGCAGCGCGGACGATGGTCACCCGTGAACACGGCGTCGAGGTTGTCGTCCCGGATGCGCCCGAACTCGCCGCCTCGATCGGCGCGGCCATCCTGGCGCGTGCCCAGACAGTCACCGAGGCCACATCGCGACTGGCGTTCATCGGCGGCCGCCGCAATCGCGAGTGGTTGTCGGCGACACCGCTTGCCGTCGTCGGCGCGATCCTCGCGGCGGCGATGATGACGATCTACGCGGTGAGCTCCTCCCTGACCGGACAGAACGGACCCGCGCCGTCGCCGTCGTCGCAGACGACGGCAGCGCCCACGAGCACCACCGACGACACCGTGTCGTCGCAGCAGCAGTCGCAGGCGGTCACCACCCGGGAGCCCGAGCCGGAGATTCCGCAGATCCCGGAGCAGGCGCCGGTGGCCACGCCGCAGCGGACCGAACCGCGCTGGGGCGACGCACCGGGTTGGGCCACAACGGAATTGCCGCCGACGACGCAGCCGGGAACACCGTCGACGACGACGCGGACCCTCTCGCCGTACCCGTTGCCGTCGCTACCGTGGCCGACCGGGACCAGGCCCACGCCGACGATCCCGCCGGAGTTCCTGCCGCCCGGGCTGGCGCCGCAGACGACCGCGCCGACACCGCCCCCGCCGACGCCCGGTGATGAGGTACCTCAGCGGGAGACCCCGTCGTCGCCGACGCCACAGGGCGCGAATCCGCAAGGGGCGAACGATCGGGATGTCACACGGCCGGGTGTGACGACGACGCCGACCCCGCCCCCGCTCGGCGACTAGCGGGCGATCTCCACGGTCTGCTTGAGCAGATCGCTGATCGCGTCGAATTCGGTCAGGAATCCGTCGTGTCCGTTGTCGGAGTGCACCACCTGGAGGCCGCCGACGCAGTTGCCCAGCAGCTCGGCCAGTTCAATCTGTAAACGCAAGGGGTACAGTCGATCCGAGGCGATCCCACCGACGATGACCGGAACAGTGCACTCGCGCAGCACCTTCTCCAGGCTGCCGCGGTTGCGCCCGACGTCGTGGTTGTTGAGGACCTCACTGAGGACCACGTAACTCCCGGGATCGAAGCGCTGGATGAGCTTGTCGGCCTGATGCTGCAGATAGCTGTCGACCGCGTATCGGCCGCCGCCGAGCGGGTTCTCGTCGACCTGGGCGTCGTTGGCGAACCGTTGATCGAGCTCGGCCTCGCCCCGATAGGTCAGGTGCGCGATGCGGCGGGCGACGCCGAGGCCGGTCGTCGGGATCCGTCCCGACGCGTGATAGTCACCGCCCTGCCAGGCGGGGTCAGCCTTGATCGCCGCGATCTGCGTTGTCTGCGTGCCGATCTGGTCGGCGGTGGCGCGGGCACCGACGGCCAGGACCAGTGCGCTGCGGACGAGCTCCGGATACTCGATGGCCCATTCGAGGGCGCGCGCACCACCCATGGACCCGCCGATCACCGCGCCGATACCCGTGATCCCCAGCTGATCGATCAGCGCTCGCTCGGCGCGCACCTGGTCGAGGACCGTGATCGCCGGGAATCGGGAACCCCACGGACGGCCGTCGGGACCGGGTGACGCCGGTCCGGTCGACCCGCGGCATCCGCCGAGGACGTTGGCCGAGATGACGCACCACTCATCGGTGTCGATCGCAGCGCCCGGCCCGATGAGACCGTCCCACCAGCCCGCCGCCTGGTGCGCATCGTCGGCGGGGCCGGTGACATGTGAGTCTCCGGTGAGGGCGTGCAGGGTGAGGATGACGTTGTCCCGGGTCGGCGACAACGTCCCCCAGCGCTGGAACGCCAGGGTGACGTCGTCGATCCGACCACCGTTGTCGAGTGAGACCGAACCGATGTGTGCGCTCGACATCGCCCCGTCCGGGACGGATTCCCAGTCAGGACGATCAGCGGGCTGGGCCTTCGATTCGATACTCACCGACACAATTCACTCACTCTTCGTCTGCACCTCGGTCTTGTCGTCGCGATTACTTCGCCGCAGCGAATCCCTGCTCGAGATCGGCGAGGATGTCGTCGATCCCCTCGATGCCGACGGCCAGGCGCACGAGGCCCGGGGTGACGCCGGCGTCGAGTTGTTCCTCGGGGGTCAGTTGGCTGTGCGTGGTGGACGCGGGATGGATGACGAGCGACCGCACGTCACCGATGTTCGCCACGTGGCTGTGCAGCGACAGCGCATCGACGAACTTCTTGCCCGCGTCGACTCCACCGGTGATCTCGAACGCGACGATCGCGCCCTGACCCTTGGGGAGGAGTTTCTGCCCGCGGTCGAACCACTGCGACGAGCGGAGTCCCGCGTAGGCGACGGACTCGACCTGGGCGTGACCCTCGAGGAACTCGGCCACCCGCTGCGCGTTGGCCACGTGACGCTCGACCCGCAGGCTCAGCGTCTCGAGTCCCTGCGCGAGGAGGAAGGCGTTGAACGGTGAGATCGCGGCGCCGGTGTCGCGCAGCCACTGCACCCGCGCCTTGAGCGCGAACGCCGGTGCGCCGAGGTCGGCGAACACTGCGCCGTGGTAGCTCGGGTCGGGCGTGGTGAACCCGGGGAACAGATCCTTGCCGTCACGCTGCCCACGCCAGTCGAAGGTGCCGCCGTCGACGATGACGCCGCCGATGGCGGTGCCGTGGCCGCCGATGTACTTGGTGGCCGAGTGCACGACGATGTCGGCGCCGTGGGCCAGGGGATTGAGCAGATAGGGGGTCGCCACCGTGTTGTCGACGATCAGCGGCAATCCGTTGCGGTGCGCCACCTCGGCGATGCCCTCGACATCGAGAATCTCGTTGTTGGGGTTGGAGATCGTCTCGCCGAACAGTGCGCGCGTGTTGTCCTTGATCGCGGCCTGCCAGGAGTCGAGATCTTCGGGGTCCTCGACGAACGACACCTCGACGCCCAGTTTCGGCAGGGTGTAGTGGAAGAGGTTGAACGTTCCGCCGTACAGACGCGGGCTGGACACGACGTGCCCACCGGTCTCGACGATGTTCAGGATCGCGTAGGTCTCCGCGGCTTGGCCCGAGGCGACGAGGAGTGCGGCGACGCCACCCTCGAGCGCGGCGACGCGCTGTTCGACCGCATCCTGGGTCGGGTTCATGATGCGCGTGTAGATGTTGCCGGGCTCGGCGAGCCCGAACAGGTTGGCCGCGTGCTGCGTGTCGTTGAACACGTACGAGGTGGTCTGGTAGACGGGCAGTGCCCGCGCATTGGTCGCAGGATCGGCGGTTTGTCCCGCGTGGACCTGTTTGGTCTCGAAACTCCAGTTGTCGGCCGGATTTGTGTCGTCGGTGACGTCAGACATGGCTCTGGTGATCACTTTCTGCGGTCGGCAGGGTGCAACGACCCTGATGGGGTCCGACCTTCGGACCCGCGCTTGCCTCGGAACCGGTTCGGGTTCCTCAACCCGGTCATCACCCGGAGCACCCCACCGCGGTTGGAGGGTTGCCGATCAGCAAGCCGGGGCTTGACGCTGATGCTCATGACCTGGCGTCAAGGATATAGCACGGCTCGGCGGGTACGAGAACCCTCCCGATCGGCCTGAGCCGAACGCCCCGAATGTGGTCTGATTGAACTAACTATCGGTCACGGATCGATGAATTCCCAGGTGTGTGGCACCGGCTTTTCTCAGAACATCTCAGTTTTGTGATGGCGGATCTAACCTGTGGCCAGCCCTGGGGACGCGAGGTCCGGACCGACCCGCGCCAGGCGAAGAAAGACGATGCCGCATGTCCGCTCGGTTCGGAGTGTCCCGCAGACTAACCGTCATTCTCATTGCCATCTCGACGAGTGTCGCCGTGGCGACGGCATTCTGTCTCCCCGGAGTGGGAGGTGTGGCGCGGGCGGACGATTGCGGTGCGGGCGCTGTGGTCATCGTCGGCGGGACGTGGGATCACGAGGGCGCGGTGATGGTCGGCGTCAAACAGCGGTACACCGGTCTCGGTCCTGACGACAAGGCGAACCCGGCCAGCGACTACGCAGGTGAGAAGGCCTACAAGATCATCTACGCCGACTACCCGGCCGCCGTCTGGCCGGCCGGTGCAACCGGATATGACGAGAGCACGCGGCAAGGGATCGCGTCGACCAAGTCGGCGATCGCGGGCTATCAACAGTCGTGTGGAGACATGCCCGTCGTCGTGGCCGGCTACTCCCAAGGTGCGCGCATCGCCGGGGACGTGCTGTCCGACATCGGGAATGGTCGGGGCCTCACCGGAACGTCCGCCGACGGCGCCGGGTACACGATCAATCCAGAGACCATCTCCGGCGAGCTCTACGCAGATCCCCGCCAGGACGGGGACAAGACCGGGAAGGGCATCGAGCTCTCGCTCATCGGTGTCATTCCGGGCATGACGATGTCGGGTGCGCGGGACGGCGGTTTCGGGAGCCTCGCGGACAACGTCGTCTCCGTCTGTATCGACGGCGACCCGATCTGCGATCTGCCCGACCCGATGTATGACCCGATCGGTGCCATCGACGGACTTGCGGGCTATTGGGTCAAACACGGTCGGTATCCGTACTACATGTTCCAGAATCCGAGGGCGGACTGGTGGAGTGGACGGAACGTCGACTGCACAGGGACGAACGACACGACCTGCGTCGTCGAGTTCGATTCCTCCATCGTCGAGTACCTCCGCGAGCAGGCGGCGAATCTCGGCTACACCGGTGAGATCGGGGACTTCCTCGCGAACCGTCCGAAGATCGGTCTCCCTCTCGGCATCACGCTCGCCAATCTGCAGCCGGCGATCCGGGTGGTGCAGGATCTCCTCCCGCCGTTGCCGCAATTGGGTTATGGCGCCTACCTTGCGGACATCTACGTCTTCGAGGACATCCTGCAGGGCATCGTGAATCGCGCTCCGGAGCAGTTCACCGCCGGAGCCGCGGCGCTCGCGGCCAGCGTGCGCAGCATCATCCGATGGCCGGTCAGCTTCACCCGTTACTGGGCCGATCAGCTGGTGACCGTGGTGGGTGCGCAGACCGCCGTGCAGACGAGCACGACGGCGCGCGCGGCCGTCGAACAACACGCCGAGACCCTGCAGACCCTGGCCGCCGTCGAACATCCGGGTGCGACCGTCGTCGAGACGTCCACCCCGGACGTCCGAGCACCGGGGCAGACGCACGATGACCTATCGGTGTCTGCGACGTCGCCGGCCGTCGAACCGGTCGCGCCGTCCCGGTCGGGACCCGAACCCCGGCCCGAACCGGAGACGGTCGTCGAGGCGCCACCCGTCGTGGCGGCCGACCCGGAGCCGGAGGCACCGCCCGCCGACACCGGCTCGACGTCCGGTGGTGCCGAACCCGGTGACTCGTCGGATCGCTCCACCGAGGCTGAGACGTCCACGACCGGAGGGGAGGAGACCGGCGGTGCCGAGGTGGGCGACGCCGCGGACTCGACGTCCGGCTCGTCGAAGAAGTCATCGGAGAGTTCCTCGAAGGGCGGTGGCCACGACGGCGAGTGAGGCGCCGCCGGACCGACTCCGGCTGTGAACGAACTCACCTGACGCAGCTGGAATCCTTCCGGGCCCCCGGTGGGTTGGTGACTGAGTGTCCTCAGCCTCACCCGAAGCCCCGGCCCTGCCCGACGCCTCCCTGACGCCCGTGCCGCCGTCGATCCGACGGTGGGCGGTCTTCGCACTCGCGCTCGGCGGATTCGGCATCGGGACCACCGAGTTCGTCGCGATGGGTCTGCTGCCCAGCATCGCGGACACGCTCGGCGTGAGCGAGCCGACCGCCGGGCACGTCATCTCGGCCTACGCCCTCGGTGTCGTCGTCGGCGCACCATTGATCGCGGCGATCACCGCACGGGTGTCGCGGCGCACGCTTCTCGTCGGCCTCATGATCGCGTTCACCGTCGGCAACGTGGTCACCGTGCTCGCCCCGAACTACGGATTCCTGATGGCGGCGCGATTCGTCGCCGGGTTGCCGCACGGCGCCTATTTCGGTGTCGCCGCCCTGGTGGCCGCCCACCTCGCGGGTCCTCGTGATCGGGCGAAAGCCGTCGGTCAGGTGATGCTCGGGTTGTCGGTGGCCAATGTGCTCGGAGTACCGGCGGCGACGTGGCTCGGCGAATCGCTGGGATGGCGGGTGGCCTTCGCCCTCGTCGTCGTCATCGGGTTGCTGACGATCCTCGCGCTGGTCCGGTTCATGCCCGACCTGTCCGACATGCGCGTCACCAACCCGATGACGGAACTGAGCGCTCTCGCTCGCCCGCAGGTGTGGTTCACCCTTCTCGTAGGAGTCGTCGGCTTCGGCGGGATGTTCGCCTTCTACACGTATTTGAACTCGGCGCTGACCACGGTGACCGGCGTCTCCGTGTCACTCGTGCCGGTCGCCATGATGCTGTTCGGTCTGGGCATGGTCGCCGGCAACATCGTCGGCGGGTACATCGCCGACCGCAGTGTGCCGATGGGGATCCTCATCGGACTCGTCGCCACCGGCGTGTCACTGGCACTGTTCGGTCTGACACTCCAGAATGTCTGGGCCGCAATGATTCTCAGCTTTGCTATCGGGCTCTCCGGGGCGTCGACGATCCCAGCCCTGCAGACGCGGCTGATGGATGTCGCCGACGACGCCCAGACGTTGGCAGCGGCCCTCAATCACTCGGCGCTGAACATCGCCAATGCTGCAGGCGCATGGCTCGGCGGTGTCGTGATCGCCGCCGGCCACGGCTACCGCTCACCGTCGATCCTCGGCGCGCTGCTGACCATCGCCGGGATCGTGATGCTGGGCGTCGCGCTGGCGACTCAGCGTCGGACGGCGAATGTCGGCGCGGCCGCCACCGCGATCACTCGACCGTAGGTGGCGTGGCGACGGTCTTCGACAGATACAGCTGCTCGCCGAGGCGGTCCATCAGTTCGAGCTGGGTCTCGAGGTAGTCGATGTGGTGTTCCTCGTCCTTGAGGATCTCCTCGAGGAGTTTCGCGCTGGTGATGTCACCCTTGCTGCGGCACATCGCGATCCCGGGGCGCAGGCGTTCGACGACCTCGACCTCGATCGCCATGTCCGACTCGAACTGCTCGCGGATGGACTGGCCGATCCGCAGCGGAAGGATCTTCTGATAGTTCGGCAGTCCCTCGAGGAACAGGATGCGATCGGTCAGGATCTCGGCGTGGTGCATCTCCTCGATCGATTCCTCACGCGTCTTGCCCGCGATCTCGGTGAGTCCCCAGTTGCCCTGCATCTTCGCATGGAGAAAGTACTGGTTGATCGCCGTCAGCTCGCTGGTGAGCTGTTCGTTGAGGAGAGCGATCACCTCGTCGTCGCCGCGCATGACTGTGCCTCCGTTCGCCGTGGTTAAAGGAACGTAGCACGGCAAAACTCCCCGCGCCCGGACTTGGGCACGAGGTCGTGGACTCACGTCATGAGACGTCTGGGTCAGGCGGCGGTGGTGGCGGTGGTATTCCTTTCACTGATGATGGCCTGAAGTCGTTCGAGGCAGGTTCCGCATCCTTCTCCGGCGCCGCAGCGTTCGCTGACCGCGTCGACCGACAGGGCGCCGGCGGAGCAGTGCTCGTGGACCTCGTCCTCGGTCACCGCCCGGCAGATGCAGACGAACATTTCCTCACCTCGAATCCTCAGTTAGGTAAGGGTTACATAAAGGTGCGCGCGATGGCAAGGGTTGGCTTACCTCTGGTACGGGCGCACCACAACCGGCCGGTAGGCTGTGGCCCTGTGTCGCTCACCATCAGCACTGTCAATGTCAACGGCATCCGCGCCGCGGTGAAACATCGTTCGGAGTCCAATCGGGGCATGCTCGCCTGGCTGTCGGGGACCGAGTCCGACGTCATCCTGATGCAGGAGATCCGCGCGGACGAGGATCAGGCCGCCGAGGCGCTCGCGCCCGCACTCGACGACGGATGGCATCTGAGGATGAGTGCGTCGTCGGTCAAGGGTCATGCGGGCGTCGGTGTGCTGAGCCGGATTCCGATCGTCGCGACCCGCATCGGGTTCGGCAGCGAGGAGTTCGACGCCACCGGCCGCTATCTCGAGGCGGATCTGGACGGTCCCCTCGGCGCGACGACGGTCGCCAGCCTGTACCTGCCGAAGGGGGCCGCGGCGTCGTCGGAGCCGAAGGACGTCGCGAAGTTCGACGAGAAGGTGCGGTTCCTGGACGAGTGCGGGTCGCATCTCGATCGCCTCCGCCGGCGTCGTCGACACGTTGTCGTCGGGGGCGACTGGAACATCGCGCCCGCCGAGGCCGACATCAAGAACTGGAAGGGGAATCTGAAGAGCCCCGGATTCCTGCCGCACGAGCGTGCCTGGGTCGGCGATCTGCTGTCGTCGGGGTGGTCCGACGTGGCGCGGGAACTCGCGCCCGATGAGCAGGGGCCGTACACCTGGTGGTCGTGGCGGGGCAAGGCCTTCGACAACGACTCGGGCTGGCGGATCGACTATCAGCTCGCCAACCGCTCCCTCGCAAGGCGCGCGGTGAAGTCGACCGTCGATCGAGCGGACGCCTACGACCTGCGATGGTCGGATCACGCTCCGATGACCGTGGTCTACGACTGAGCCGTCGCCAGCGACGACGCTCACCGACGGGTCCGCGCGGGAGTCTGCGAAACTGGAGACCATGAGCAGTGACGTCTCCGCAGCCGGTGCCGCGCGACCACGCGTGCTGTCCGGGATCCAGCCGACCAGTGATTCCTTCCATCTCGGGAACTATCTGGGTGCTGTGCGACAGTGGGTCGCCCTGCAGGACGACTTCGAGGCGTTCTACTTCATCCCGGACATGCACGCACTCACGGTTCCGTTCGACCCGAAGACCCTCGCGGACCGGACCCGGCTCAGCGTTGCGCAGTTGCTCGCGGTCGGCGTCGATCCGAGCCGCTCGACGATCTACGTGCAGTCCCACATCCCGGAGATCGCCCAGTTGACCTGGGTGCTGTCGTGCATCACCGGATTCGGCGAGGCCAGCCGGATGACCCAGTTCAAGGACAAGTCGGCGAAGCAGGGGGTGGATGCGGCCGGGGTCGGCCTGTTCACCTATCCGATCCTCATGGCCGCCGACATCCTCGCCTTCCAGGTCGATCGGGTGCCCGTCGGCGAGGACCAGCGCCAGCACCTCGAGCTCACCCGCGATCTCGCGCAGCGGTTCAACTCACGCTTCGGCCGTGTGCTCAAGGTTCCTGAGGCCCACATCGTCAAGGAATACGCCAAGATCTACGACCTGCAGAACCCGACCGCGAAGATGAGCAAGTCGGCCGAGTCCGACCGCGGCCTGATCAATCTGCTCGACGAGCCGAAGCGTTCCGCCAAGAAGATCCGGTCGGCGGTCACTGACACCGACACCGAGATCCGGTTCGATCCCGAGACGAAACCGGGGGTGAGCAACCTCCTCACCATCCAGTCCGCGCTCGGCGGGACGCCGGTCGACGTCCTCGTCGACAAGTACCAGGGCAAGGGCTACGGCGACCTCAAGGTCGACACCGCCGACGCCCTGACCGAGTTGGTCACCCCGTTGCGCGGCCGGGTCGACGAGTACATGCAGGATCCGGCACAACTCGACGCGATCCTCGCCCAGGGCGCGGAGCGCGCGCGGAGCGTGGCCTCGGCGACTCTGGCCTCCGTCTATGACAGAGTGGGATTTCTGACACCCGGAGGCTGACATCCGTTGACCCGACTGGCCCGGTGACCCGAGCGAGGAGGCGGTACTCGTGAGTTCGGTAGTGGATTCGAGTAAATCGGTCGTCGATCGAGCGAAGACGACCTTCCAGGAGCGCCGCGAGCGCTGGCCGTGGCTGGAACACCTGATCCAGACGGTGCAGCGCTACAACGATCGGCGCGGCAACCTCTATGCGGCCTCGATCAGTTTCAACGGCATCCTGGCGCTGGTCCCGATCGTCATGGTGGTGTTCGCCATCGGCGGCTTCGTGCTGGCGAACCAGCCGGACCTGCTGAAGCAACTCCAGGACGCCATCGTCGAGAATGTGCCCGAGGGCATGGACGAGCAGGTCAACGATCTGATCAATTCCGCCATCGACTCTCGTGCCGCGGTGGGCATCGTCGGGCTGCTCGGCGCGGCGTTCACCGGGATCGGATGGATCTCCGGTGTCCGGCTGGGGATGACGGAGATGTGGGGCGGACGTGTGGACCGCAACGCGGTCATGTCGAAGGTGTGGGACCTCGTCACCTTCGTCGTGCTGGGACTGGCGTTCGCGGCCACGATGGCACTCACCGCCCTCGGCAACTCGGGCCTGACGACCGAGGTCCTGTCGTGGGTCGGGCTCGACGACGCCGTGTGGGCCCCGGCGGTCGTCCGTACCGTGTCGATCATCGTCTCGGTGCTGGCGACCTGGCTGCTCTTCACCTTCGTGATGTCACGACTGCCCTTGGTGCAGTTGCCGTTTCGCAACACACTCAAGGCCGGGCTGCTCACCGCGATCGCCTTCGAGATCGTCAAGACGGTCGGCGGTATCTATCTTCAGTCCGTGCTGAGCGGACCGGCCGGCGTGGCGTTCGGCCCTATCATCGGGCTCCTGGTGTTCGCCTACCTGGCCTCGCGGATCGTTCTCTACGCCGCCGCCTGGTGTGCGACGGATCCCATCAACGACGAGTTCCAGGTGACCGAGGAGGACGAACCGCTGCCGCCGGTGGTCGTCTCCCCGAACTACGACGTCAACCCGGTCTCCAAGCCCGCGTCGCTCGTCGCGGCTGCCGGAATCGGTGCAGCGGCCAGTGCGGTCGCGGGCTGGTTGCTCCGCCGCTGAACGGCCTGGTCGGCGTCAGCCCTCAGCGTCGGGCGACGAGGCGAAGTGCGATGAGCAGCAGCACGATTGCCGCGAGTGCCGCGATCAGACCGATCAGGATGCGCACCGACCATCGAGTGGGGTGATCGGTGCCGGTGGCGCTCACCGTCGTGTCGGCTCGCGGCGATGTCGTGGTGGTCGTGGTCGTCGGAGGCGCTGTTCGGTTGCCTCCGGCCGCCGCGCCGGGGGCGACCAGCGTTCCCGTCCTCGCCTGCGCGGGTGCGCGAAATCCATAGTCGAACAGCGACTTCGCTTGGTCCCAGTAGGAGTCGGACTCGACGGTGAGTCCGAACATCTGCACGATCATGATCCGCCGACCGTCGCGCTCGACGGCGCCGACGAAGGTCTTGCGTGCATCGTCGGTGTAACCGGTCTTACCGCCGAGTGTCCCCGGATAGCCCTCCAGGAGGAGCTGATTGGACGTGTACATCGGGTAGGCGGGATGGTCGGTGTCGCCGGGGACGTCGGGGCGCTTCGGATACCCGGGGAACGGATGGGTGCGCAATGCGATCAGCTCGCGGAACGTACTGTTGCGCATCGCCTCCCGGAAGATGAGCGCCAGATCATACGGCGAACTCGACATCCCGGCCGCGTCCAGGCCGGAGGGCGACGCCGCCCGCGTGTCCAGGGCGTGCAGTGCTCGGGCCTTCTCGTTCATCTTGTCGAGCGTCGCCTCGACTCCGCCGAGCTCGCGCGCCAACGCATGGGCACAGTCGTTGCCGGACACCACGATCAGGCCGGTCAGCAGGTCTCGCGTCGTGTAGTGCCCGCCAGGACCCATGCCGCACGAATCGCCCTCCGCACCCCAGTCCTCCGCCGTCGGGACGACCGGTGTGTCGAGGTCGAGTTCGTCCAGGGCGACGAGGGCCAGCAACACCTTGATCGTAGAGGCCGGACGGTATCGTCCGTGGGGATCCTTGGCCGCGATGACGTGCCCGCTGTCGAGGTCGGCGATGAGCCAGCCGGCAGACGTCAGGTTCGGCGGCACCGGACCGAGCGCGGGGTCGGCGACGACACCACACCCTGCGAGACGCTCGCCGCCCACTGCCGTGGCAGGGACGGGCAGCGGGGTCGGTGACGCCGCGCCAGGGGCGACGACCTCGGATTCGTCGACCGGCGGGGGAGGCCCGACACGATGGGGACAGTGATCGGTGACGGGGGTCGGAACGGGCGTGAGCGGAGCGGCCGCAGACATCGGCGGCATCCCCGCGATGGGGGCGATCGCGATACCTGCCGCGACGAGACCCGCAGCCGTTCGTGCCCCCACCTTCATCGCTCGGAGGTTACCAGCGGTGAGCCTGTGCGCGAGCCGGGCGAGTGTGGCGTCGTCGAGGTCGAAGGTCTGGGCGACGGCGGCGAAATTGTTGTCGGCGTCACCGTCAGTGGGCCGGATCGTCGACGCTGCGGATCCCGTGATCGACCCGCTCGACGCCGAGCGAATCCATCGCCATCCGGATGGACTCGGGACCGCCCTCCTCGCCGGCGTGGGCCACCCGTCGTAGGCCGGTCGGTGACGGGCACACCCCGGATCCGATGCGCCTGCGGATCGAAGAACACCTCCGCGTGCACCACCCCGCCTGCGTGGGCACGTCTGGCGTATTCATATGCAAGGCGGCCGAAGTCGGGCCGACGACGGAGCACGGCCATGTTCTCGTAGTAGATGTCGAGGAACGACTGCAGATTGCCGAACACATATCGGCTCCGCAACGACTCGGCGTCGGGGTAGGGCAGTTCGACGCCGGCATCGCGCGCCAGTTCCAGTACGAGTTCGGGTTCCAGTGTGCCCTCGATGTGCACGTGCAACTCGACCTTGGGCAGCTCCTGAATCCTGGTCATGGTCTACAGGAGGGTATATGCCTCCGTCAGCACCGACCGCAGGATCTGTTCGATCTCGTCGAACTCGGCCTGACCGGCGATGAGCGGCGGCGCGAGCTGCACGACGGGGTCCCCGCGGTCGTCGGCGCGGCAGTAGAGCCCGGCCTCGAACAGTGCGCTGGACAGGAATCCGCGGAGGATGCGTTCGGACTCGGCGTCGCTGAACGTCTCCTTCGTCGCCTTGTCCTTCACCAATTCGATCCCGTAGAAATAGCCTTCGCCGCGAACGTCACCGACGATCGGCAGATCGTTCAGCCGCTCCAGCGTCGCGCGGAACGCGGGTGCGTTCTGCTTCACGTGATCGTTGAGACCCTCGCGCTCGAACAGGTCGAGGTTCGCCAGCGCCACGGCCGCCGACACCGGGTGCCCGCCGAAGGTGTACCCGTGCGGGAAGGAGGTCGTCCCATCGCGGAACGGCTCGAACAGCCGGTCGCTGGCGATCATCGCGCCGATCGGCGAGTAGCCCGAGGTCATTCCCTTCGCGCAGGTGATGATGTCCGGCACGTACCCGAAATCGTCACAGGCGAACATCGATCCGATGCGGCCGAAGGCGCAGATGACCTCGTCGGACACCAGCAGCACATCGTATTCGTCGCAGATCTCGCGGACCCGTTCGAAATAGCCGGGAGGCGGCGGGAAGCACCCGCCGGCATTCTGCACGGGTTCGAGGAAGACGGCCGCGACGGTCTCCGGACCCTCGAACTCGATGGCCTCCGCGATGCGATCGGCGGCCCATCGTCCGAACTTCTTCGGGTCGGCGGCCAGATCGTCGTCCGCCCGGTAGATGTTGGTGTTCGGCGCACGGAACCCGCCGGGGGTCAGCGGCTCGAACATCTGCTTGAGGGCGGGCACGCCGGTGATGGCGAGCGCGCCCTGCGGGGTGCCGTGATAGGCGACCGCACGGGAGATCACCTTGTGCTTCATGGGTTTTCCGACCAGCTTGTAGTACTGCTTGGCCAGCTTCCAGGCACTCTCCACGGCCTCGCCGCCACCGGTGGTGAAGAAGACGCGGTTGAGATCACCGGGTGTGTATGCGGCGAGACGTTCGGCCAGTTCGACGGCCGGTGGCGTGGCGTAGGACCAGATCGGGAAGAACGCAAGCTCTTTGGCCTGCTTCGCGGCGGCCTCGGCCAGCTCGACGCGGCCGTGACCGGCCTGGACGACGAACAGCCCGGCGAGGCCGTCGAGGTAACTGCGGCCGCGGTCGTCATAGATCCGCATGCCCTCGCCGCGGATGATCACCGGCGGCGTGATGCCGTCGCCGTGGCGGGCGAAATGGCCCCAGAGGTGGGCGGCGCTGCGCTCGCCGAGTGTGAGATCGGTGGCGGGTTCGTCGGCAATGCTCATCGGGTACCCCAATTGTATTGTTGCTTGACCAGTTTCAGATAGACCAGGGTCTCGGTCGCGGTGACCTCGGAGTGCGTGCGGACCTTCTGGTTCAGGATGCGCAGGAGATGATCGTCGTCCTCGCACACGACCTCGATCAGGATGTCGAACGATCCGGCGGTCAGGACGACGTAATCGATCTCGGGGCAGGCTGAGAGTTGCTCGGCCAGGGCCTCGGTGTCCCCGGTACAGCGGATGCCGATCAACGCCTGCCGGGAGAACCCGAGCTTCAATGGATCGGTCACGGCGACGATCTGCAGGAGCCCGCTCTCGCTGAGGCGCTGCACACGATTGCGTACCGCGGCCTCGGAGAGACCGACCGCCTTGCCGATCGACGCATACGAACTCCGACCATCGGCCTGGAGTTCTTCGATGATCTTCTTGGCCGTCGCGTCGAGCGCGGGTGAGGGAGGTTCGACCACGCCCTGATGGTGACGGATTCAGTAGAAGTTGGCAACTCGAAATGACGCTATCCGTAGGAAAAATCGGACTTCACATAGTGATTCCGTCATCCGCGCTGTTAGACTCTGCGCCATGTCCACCCCTCACGCAGTGCCCGGATCCTGGATCGACGGAGCCGCGGTCGACGGCACCGGACCTGCCCACACGGTCATCGATCCGGCCACCGACAAGGCTGTCACCACCGTATCGCTGGCGATGTCGGCCGATGTGGATTCGGCCATCGAGTCGGCGCGCGCCGCCCAAGGCGGGTGGGGCGCCGCGACACCGGCCGAACGGTCGGAGGTACTGCGGCGGCTGGCCGACGTCATGCGCGCCGAGGCCGGAGCCCTCGCCGCGCAGGAGGTCGCCCAGACCGGACGGACCGTCCGGCTCGCGACGGAGTTCGACGTGCCCGGCAGTATCGACAACGTCGATTTCTTCGCCGGTCTCGCCCGCAATTTCGACGGCAAGGCCAGCGCCGAATACTCCGGGGATCACACGTCGTCCATCCGACGCGAACCCGTCGGTGTCGTCGGGTCGATCTCGCCCTGGAACTACCCGCTGCAGATGGCGGTGTGGAAGGTCATCCCCGCTCTCGCCGCCGGGTGCGCGGTCGTGCTGAAGCCGGCGGAACTCACCCCACTGACCACGCTCACCCTGGCACGTCTGGCGACTGAGGCCGGCCTGCCCGACGGTGTGTTCAACGTCGTCGTCGGGACCGGCGCCGAGGTGGGGTCCGCGCTGTCGGGGCACGCAGGCCTGGACATGGTCACCTTCACCGGCTCCACCGGGGTCGGGCGCCAGGTGATGGCACAGGCCGCCCGCAACGGCACCCGTGTGCAACTCGAGTTGGGTGGCAAGGCGCCGTTCGTCGTCTTCGACGACGCCGATCTCACCGCGGCCGTCCACGGCGCGGTCGCCGGGTCGTTGATCAACGCCGGGCAGGACTGCACCGCCGCGACGCGGGCGATCGTCGCACCGGCGCTGTACGACGACTTCGTCGACGGCGTGGCCGAACTGATGGCGTCGATGACGGTGGGCGATCCGACCGACCCGGACACCGACATGGGATCACTCAGTTCGCGCGCACATCGGGACAAGGTGGCGGGGATGGTCGATCGGGCCGTCGCCGATGGTGCGCGACTGGTGACCGGGGGAACGGTCGTGGACGGGCCGGGGGCGTTCTACCGGCCGACGTTGCTCGCCGACGTGACCGAGGAGGCGGAGGTGTACCGGGACGAGGTGTTCGGGCCGGTGCTGACCGTGAGCACCTTCACCGACGACGACGACGCGATCCGCCGCGCCAACGACACCGTCTACGGCCTCGCCGCCTCGGCGTGGACCCGCGACGTCTTCCGCGCGCAGCGTGCGGGCAGGGAGATCCACGCCGGGTGTGTCTGGATCAACGATCACATCCCGATCATCAGCGAGATGCCGCACGGCGGATTCGGCGCATCCGGCTTCGGCAAGGACATGTCCGCCTACTCGCTCGACGAGTACCTGGCGGTCAAGCACGTGATGAGCGACATCACCGCGCTTGCCGAGAAGCCTTGGCATCGAACAGTGTTCGCGGGTGGACGGTGAGTCGCGGCCGCTCGGGCGGGCTGGCGCAACCGTGGGCCACGGAGCCGACCGAGCGCGGGCTGGCCATGGTGGCGCAGGCCAGACGAGAACCCTACTGGCTGGACCGGCCGGAACGCCCCGCGCCCCGACGACGTCTCGACACCTCGGTGACCACCGACCTGCTCGTCGTCGGTGGTGGGTTCACCGGCCTGTGGGCCGCGGTCCAGGCGGCCGAGGAGAACCCGGACCGTCGCATCGTGCTGGTGGAGCGCGACCGGATCGCGGAACAGGCGTCGGGCCGCAACGGCGGATTCTGCTCGGCGAGCATCACCCACGGCCTCGCGAACGGTCTCGACCGGTTCGGCGACGAGATGCCCCAGCTGATCCGGATGGGCCGCGAGACCCTCGACGCGATCGAGTCGACGCTCGAGCGCCTCGGTATCGATGCCGACGCCGAACGCACCGGTGAGCTCGACATCGCCAACTTCGACTGGCAGGTGGCCGATCTCCAGGAGCACTCCTCGCAGGGCGCACTGCTCGGCGCGACGCTCCCGCTGTTGCCGGGACCCCAGGCGCGTGAGCGCGTCACGTCACCGATGGTGGCCGCCGCCGTCCTCGACCCCGACGTGATCATGCTCGATCCGGCGAAGCTGGCGTGGGGACTGGCCCGGGCCGCCGAGGATCTCGGCGTCACCGTCCACGAGAACACCGAGGTCACCGGCCTCTGCTCCGACGGAGATCGTGTCCGGGCGACCACACCCTACGGTGAGATCGATGCTGCGGCAGTCGTTCTCGCGACGTCGGCGAGCCCGTCGCTGCTGCGTCGCCTGCGTCTGTACACCGTGCCGGTGTGGGACTACGCGTTGATGACCGAGCCGTTGTCGCCGGAGCAGCGGGCCGCCGTCGGATGGGCGGGTCGCGAAGGCCTCGCCGACAGCGGACCCCGCTTCCACTACTTCCGGTTGACCGCCGACGACCGGATTCTCTTCGGTGGCTGGGATGCGCTCTACCACTACGGTTCCGACGCCGATCCGCGTCATTCGTTCGAGCCGCGCGAGTTCGGCCTGCTGGGTGAACATCTGCTGCAGTTCTTTCCGCAGTTGGAGGGAATCCGGGCGACACACGCCTGGGGTGGTGTCATCGACACCTGTTCGCGCTTCTGCGCGTTCTGGGACCGGGCGCTCGACGGCCGTGTGGTCAGTGTCGTCGGCTTCACCGGACTCGGCGTCGGCGCATCGCATTTCGGTGCGCGCACCGCGCTCGACCTCGTGGACGGGCTCGACACCGAACGGACCCGACTGACGATGGTGCGGACCAGGCCGATCCCGTTCCCGCCGGAGCCGTTGCGATGGTTCGGCATCACCCTCACCCGCAAGGAACTGGCACGGAGCGAGCGTCGGGAGGGCAAGCGGGGAGCATGGCTGAGCGTGATGGACCGGATCGGTCTCGGCTTCGACAGCTAGGGCCCGATGTGCAGGTCGAACCACCGCCGGACCGCGGCGACTGCCATCGGATGCGTGACCGGGGCGGCGTCGGCGACGTCGGCGGTCAGTCGTTCGACACCGTCGTCGCCGAGCGTGGCACGCAGTTCCGCCCGGTACTCATCGACCGCCAGCCACTCCTGTAGGAGAGGGGAGTCCACCTCGAGGTGGAACTGGACGCCGTAGTGGGGGCCGTGCCGGAACAGTTGATGGCGATACGCTGCCGATGACGCCAGCAGGTGCGCACCGGGTGGTAGCGAGAACGTGTCGAAATGCCAGTGCAGGGCGGGGAAGGTCGCAGCGCCGAGCCCGGACCAGACGGGATCGTGACGGCCCTCGTCGGTGAGCGTGACGTCGAAGACGCCGATCTCCGGTGCGGGCCCGGTCGTCACCTCGGCCCCGAGTGCGGTGGCGAGCAGTTGGGAACCGAGGCAGGCTCCCCAGACCGGCACGCCGACGTCGACGGCGCGGCGCAGGAACGCGATCTCCTCGTCGATCCACGGGACGGTCGGGCCGTCGTCGGCGCCCATCGGACCGCCCATGACGAGGATTCCGTCGACGTTCGCGGGGTCGGCCGGTAGCGGCTCGGCCCACATCCGGACGGTCTCGATACGCGTGCGGTCGGCGAGTCCGGCGCCGAGCGCCCCCGGCGACTCACATTCGGCGTGACGCAGTTCGAGGATGGTGTGCACGCTCACGGGTCCGTCGATCGTGGTACGACGATCACGGGTGCCGTGGTCCAGCGTAGGATTCGCGCCGCGGTGCTGCCGAGGAAGACCCGGTTGATCGTCCCGAGATGGCCGGAGCCCACCGCCACGATGTCGCCGTCATCCCACGGCAGGTTGTCGAGGGCCTCGTCGAGGGTCGCGCCATCGGCCACCAGGACGTCGACGTCGAGGTCGTCCGGAACCGTCGAGCGCGTCTCGTCGAGCAGTTTCTGTGCGACAGCGACCTGTTGTTCGCGCGCGTCGCGCGACGACTCGTCGTCGAACGGAGAGTTCAGCGAGACCAATGACAGCAGACGGACATCCAGACCCGACGAGGTCGCCAGGGTGAGCGCGAACGGCAGCGGGTTGCTGCGTCCGGGCTTCACCGACACCGCGACGGTCACCGAATCGAGTCGTGCCGGGGGACGTTCGGCGTAGCCGCGGGGGGCGAGCGCGACTGGCAGCGGTGACGAGTGCAGAAGCTCGGTGCTGACCGTTCCCAGACTGTGGCGACGGAACAGTCCGTCGCCGGTGCCGCCGACGACGATCATCTCCGCCCCAGCCCGCTGTGCGGCGTCGATGAGGCCCTGCGCGAACGAGTCGTCGAGGGTGACGATCGTGCGCTTCTCGATGTCGTCGGGGATCTCCGCGGCGCCGTCGGCGAGCCATTGCGCCGCCTGGTTCTCGATGCGCTCCTGATATTCACGGAGTCCGGGCCGGCCGTCGTATTCGACCGGGTGTACGACGCAGATCAGATCGATCGCGGCTCCGGTCACCCGGGCGATCGCGACGGCGAGGGCCACGCCGTCCCGACCCGAGGGCGTGGCGAGGTACCCGACGGCCAGCCGGCCTGGTGGTTGCGCGGGGTGCGTTTCAGTAGACATCGGGCACCTTCACTTCGGTGGTGGCGTCGAGGGTCTCGCCCTTGAAGAAGCTGCTGTTGTGCGCGTAGCAGGCCAGCATGAGCGGGATGCCGAGGACGAGCATGCCGACGCCCAGGATGAAGACGCCGCCGATACCGCCGATGGACGTGGAGCCGTAGTCGGGCTTGATCATGTCGACGGCGCTCTTGACGAAGGCCCAGGTCATGGCGACGGCTCCGAGTAGCGGGAACAGACCGCGCATGAAGAAGTTCCGCGCCGACTCGAACAAGGTGCGACGGAAGTACCACACGCACGAGTACGCGGTGATCCCGTAGTAGAACGCGACCGCGAGTCCGAGCGAGGCGATGGAGTCGCCCAGTGTGTTCTGGCTCAGGAACGACAGCACCAGGTAGAACACGAGGGCCGAGATCCCCATCACCGCGGTGCCGAATGCCGGCGTCATGTACCGGGGGTGGATGGATGCGAAGCGCTCGGGCAGCGCCTTGTAGACGGCCATCGACAGGCTGCCTCGAGCCGTCGGCAGGATCGTCGACTGCGTCGACGAGAGTGCCGAGATGCTGACGGTGAGCAACAGGGCCGCGGCCATCACCGCACCGGCGACGGGTTCGCCGAGGATGGTGAGCACGTCGTCGGCGTTGTCCGGGTTGTTGAGGCCGATCCCGGTGTCACCGAACCCGGCGAAGGACTCCACGGCGTAGGCGACGAGCACGTAGGTGGCGACCAGGATGAGGCAGGTGATCACCGCGGCGCGGCCGGGCGTCTTCTCCGGATCCTTCGTCTCCTCGCCGATCGCCAGGCACGCGTCCCATCCCCAATAGATGAAGATGCACAGGATCACCGCCGCGGCGATCTCGGACTGACTGAGTCCGCCGGGCCACAACCAACTGATCTCGGGTGAGATCGCCTGCGGGCCCGCCGTGTCCAGGCCGACCTTCACCAGGGCGATGACGCTGGCCAGGATGAGGACCGCGAACTGTACGAACATCAGGACGGCCTGCATCCGCTCGCTGATCACGATGCCCCGGATGCTGATCCACGTCATCACGGCGATGAAGATGCAGCCCAGGAGGACTTTGATCCACAGCGTTTCCGCCAGAGAGTCCAGGCCGAGGAATTTGAGCAGGTAGACGGCCGCGATCTCGGCGACGTTGGCCAGCACGATGATGGCCGACACCGCCAGGCCCCAGCCGCCGATCCATCCGATCCACGGGCCGAAGGCCTTCGTCCCCCAGGTGAACGTCGTACCGCAGTCCGGGGTGTCGCGGGAGAGCTCGCGATACGCGAAAGCCACGAGGAGCATCGGGATGAACGCCAGCACGAACATCGCCGGAGCCTTCATGTGGACGGCCGCGACCACATAGCCGAGTGTCGCCGCGAGGCTGTAGGCCGGCGCGACGGCCGACAACCCGATGATGACGTTGCCCAGAAGTCCGATGGAACCGGCCCGCAGACCCTTCTCACCCGCGTGGATCTCGGCGTGTGTGGTTTCGACCATTCTGACTCCCACTCATGGAACAAGGTGTCATGGAACAAGGTGGGATCAGATTACGGTTTCCGCAGCACCTTCGCGCGCCGAGGAAGGAAATTGGTGAGAAAACTGTCGATTCACGACGGATTCGGTCGTCTAGTGACAGTAGGCGGTGGCATATCGCGGTCCGCGGGCCGTCTTCTCCCGGACTTTCGTCTTGTTGATCCAGACCGCACACCGGGCGAACCGGCCGTCGGACTGCAGGACGGTGTCGATCTTCTGATGCCGCACGCGGCTCGTATAGACCAGTGAACCCGTCCAGAGGCCAGTGCGCTTGTCGAAGCGGTTCAGCGGTACATCGCTCTGGCGCCGCATGTGGTTGTGCGCGTCGTACCAGGCGACCGCACTGTTGTACTGGCGATCCGAGGTGAGGACGACGGTGATGCGGTCACCGTCGCCGGGGTACCGGGGATTGGCGACGGCCGGGTGGGCAAGCGGCGTGCCGACACCGAGCATCAGGATGAGGCCGGCGACGACGAGACGTGTGCGGGTCATGATCTTTGGACGCAGCGGTGGGCGATCCGGTTCCATGTCCGGGCAGAGAGAAGATCTGCGGGTCGCGTGTGCGACGGATGGTCAGCGCGAGAACATCAGGGCGCGCTTGACCTCTTGGATCGCCTGGGTCACCTGGATGCCGCGGGGGCAGGCGTCGGTGCAGTTGAACGTGGTCCGGCACCGCCAGACGCCGTCGACGTCGTTGAGGATGTCGAGGCGCTCGATGGCCCCCTCGTCACGGCTGTCGAAGATGAACCGGTGTGCGTTGACGATGGCCGCCGGTCCGAAGTAACTGCCCTCGTTCCAGAACACCGGACAGCTCGTCGTGCAGCAGGCGCAGAGGATGCACTTGGTGGTGTCGTCGAACCGCGCACGATCGTGTTGACTCTGGATGCGCTCGCGCGTCGGTTCGTTGCCGCTGGTGATCAGGAACGGCTTGATGGCACGGTATGCGTCGAAGAACGGCTCCATGTCGACCACGAGGTCCTTCTCCACCGGCAGCCCCTTGATGGGCTCGATGGTGATGGTGATCTCCTTGGACTTGTCCTTCGGGAGCATGTCCTTCATGAGCAGCTTGCACGCCAGGCGGTTGACGCCGTTGATGCGCATCGCGTCCGACCCGCAGACACCGTGTGCGCAGCTGCGCCGGAAGGTGAGCGTGCCGTCGAGGTAGCCCTTCACGTACAGCAGCAGGTTGAGCAGGCGATCGGTCGGCAGGGCCGGCACGCGGAAGCTCTCGAAGCCCTGGGCGTCGGGGTTCTCCGGATTGAACCGGTAGATCTTCAAGGTCACCATGGTGGCTTCGTCGGGTACCGGGGGCAGTGGCGGTTCGTCGGAGGCCGGTGCCGGGTTGTCCATGATCGCTGTCATCAGTACTTACGCTCCATCGGCTCGTAGCGGGTCTGCACCACGGGCTTGTAGTCCAGCTCGATGTCCGAGAGAAGGCCGGTGCCCTTCTTGTATGCCATCGTGTGCCGCATGTAGTTGACGTCGTCGCGGTCGGGGTAGTCCTCGCGTGCGTGGCCACCCCGTGATTCCTTGCGGTTCAGCGCGCCGACGACGGTGACCTCCGCCATCTCCAGCAGGAAGCCGAGTTCGATCGCCTCGAGCAGATCGCTGTTGAACCGCTTGCCCTTGTCGTGCACCCGCACGTGGTCGTAGCGCTCCTTGAGCGCGTGGACGTCGGTGAGTGCCTGCTTGAGCGTCTCCTCGGTGCGGAACACCGAGGCGTTGTTGTCCATCGTCGCCTGCAGTTCGGTCCGGATGTCGGCGACCCGCTCGTGACCGTGATCGGAGAGCATCGTCTCGATCCACGCGTCGACCATCTCGGTCGGCTGCTCCGGCAGCTCGACGAACTCAGCCGACGTGGCGTACTCCGCGGCGGCGATGCCGGCACGGCGCCCGAAGACGTTGATGTCGAGCAGCGAGTTCGTACCGAGACGGTTGGCACCGTGCACCGACACGCAGGCGCACTCGCCGGCCGCGTACAGACCGTGCACGACGGTGTCGTTGTCGCGGAGGACCTGGCCCTCGATGTTGGTCGGGATGCCGCCCATCACGTAGTGGCAGGTCGGGTAGACCGGCACGTACTCGGTGACGGGATCGACGCCGAGGTAGGTGCGGGCGAACTCGGTGATGTCGGGGAGCTTCTCGTTGAGGACGTCCTCGCCGAGGTGGGTCACGTCGATGTAGACGTAGTCCTTGTTCGGCCCGGCGCCGCGGCCCTCGAGCACCTCGAGCACCATCGACCGGGCGACGATGTCGCGGGGGGCGAGGTCCTTGATGGTGGGCGCGTAGCGCTCCATGAAGCGTTCGCCGTCGACGTTGCGCAGGATCCCGCCCTCACCGCGCACGGCCTCCGAGATGAGGATGCCGAGGCCGGCCAGACCGGTCGGGTGGAACTGGTGGAACTCCATGTCCTCCAAGGGAAGTCCCTTGCGAAAGACGATGCCCATGCCGTCGCCGGTCAGGGTGTGGGCGTTGGAGGTGGTCTTGTACATGCGTCCCGAACCGCCGGTCGCGAAGACGATCGACTTGGCGTGGAACACGTGGATCTCGCCAGTGGCGAGCTCGTAGGCGACGACTCCTGTCGCGACCATCTCGCCGTCGGAGTTCTCACCGAGGCAGATGTCGAGCGCGTAGAACTCGTTGAAGAACTCGACGTCGTGCTTCACGCAGTCCTGATACAGCGTCTGCAGGATCATGTGGCCGGTGCGGTCGGCGGCATAGCAGGCCCGGCGGACCGGGGACTTGCCGTGATCGCGGGTGTGTCCACCGAAGCGACGCTGGTCGATCTTGCCCTCGGGGGTCCGGTTGAACGGCAGGCCCATCTTCTCGAGGTCGAGCACCGCGTCGATGGCCTCCTTGGCCATGATCTCGACGGCATCCTGGTCGGCCAGGTAGTCACCGCCCTTGACGGTGTCGAAGGTGTGCCACTCCCAGTTGTCCTCTTCGACGTTGGCCAGTGCCGCGCACATGCCGCCCTGTGCCGCGCCGGTGTGGCTGCGGGTGGGGTAGAGCTTGGTCAGGACCGCGGTCCGCGCACGGGGTGCGGACTCGATGGCCGCACGCATCCCGGCGCCGCCGGCGCCCACGATGACAACGTCATAGCGATGTTCCTGCATGAGTTCGTCTATCTCCTCTAGCCGACGCTGTTCACGTCGAACGTCAGCAGTGCGTACGTACCCAGGACCAGCACCAAGATCATCGAGATGCCCAGCAGGACATTGAGCCAAAACCGCGTGGAGTCCTTGCGCGAGTAGTCCGCGATGACTGTGCGCACGCCATTGCCGCCGTGCAGCTGGGCGAGCCACAGCATGGAGAGATCCCAGATCTGCCAGAAGGGTTCACGCCAGCGCGCCGCCACGAAGGAGGCGTCGATGCGGTGCACGCCGTCGTCCCACGCCAGCATGATGAACATGTGGCCGATGGTCAGGATGATCAGTGCCAGGCCGGAGAAGCGCATGAACAGCCATGCGTACTTCTCGAAGTTGCCGCCCTTGCGCATGCGCGGCGAGCGCGGGTTGTCCAGGCTGGCCGGGCGGTCGTACTGGGTACCCAGCGTCTTGGCGACACCCGGAGTTGCTTGCGATGCAGTCATCAGGTGCCTCCTAGAACGAGTGGGTGATCAGGATCTGCAGCAGACGGATCGCCGCCGCGCCGAACACGACCACGAAGATGGTGAGGATCACCCACAGCATCTGTCGCTGGTACTTGGGACCCTTGGACCAGAAGTCGACGAGGATGATCCGCACCCCGTTCAGCGCGTGGTAGAGCACGCAGGCGACGAGGGCGATCTCCATCAAGCCGATGAGGGGGGTCTTGTAGGTCTCGATGATCTCCGAATACTTGTTCGGGTCGATCCGGATGACGGCGGTGTCCAGCACGTGGACGAACAGGAAGAAGAAGATGGTGACACCGGTGATGCGGTGGAGCACCCACGACCACATGCCTGGGTCGCCGCGATACAGGGAGCGTTTGCGCACCGGCTCGGGTGCTACCTCGGTCGGGGTGCTCATCAGGGAATTGGCCTCCAACAGCGTCGATGGATGTGCCGAGTCGGCATTATCTGGCTCGGCCGTGGACCCATGGAAGAGACTTTAAACCTATGCTGAGCCGCACAGTAAATTGCCCGAACCGATCTGGGCGACAAGTGATCTCGACTTAGGTTTGCCTTACCAAGTTTTGTGATGGTAAGGGATGTCACATCCTGCTCGCCCGTACCGATGGGGAGGAGCTCTCCGTGAGCGCCGAAGTGGACTGGAATCTGTTGCGCGACAACGCACAATCGATGATCGCGCGAGCCTATGCGCCCTACTCCGGGTTTCCGGTGGGCGCGGCGGGCCTACTCGACGACGGACGGGTCGTCCTGGGTTGCAATGTGGAAAATGTCTCATACGGACTCGGCATCTGTGCCGAGGTGGCACTGGTCGCGCACCTCGTCGGAACGGGCGGTGGGCGGCTCGTCGCGGTGTCGGTCTGCGATGCCCGTGGCGAGGTGCTGATGCCGTGCGGACGATGCCGTCAGGTGCTGCTCGAACACGGCGGGAACGGACTGGCGGTCGACCATCGGTCGGCGCCGACGACGCTCGGCGCGCTGTTGCCCGACGCGTTCGGTCCCGACGATCTGGAGGCGACCCGGTGACCTCCAACACCTCCGACGCCGAGATCATCGACACGATCGGCGTGATCCGGACCAAGCGCGACGGCGGCGAGCTCAGCGATGCGCAGATCGACTGGGTCGTCGATCGCTACGCGCGCTCGGCAGGGTATGTCGCGGACGAGCAGATGTCGGCCCTGCTCATGGCGATCGTGCTCCGCGGCATGACCCGTCGGGAGATCGCCCGGTGGACCCAGGCGATGATCGACAGCGGCCGTCGGATGGACTTCTCCGGCCTCCGGCGCGACGGGCGGCCGATGATCACCGTCGACAAACACTCCACCGGGGGTGTGGGGGACAAGATCACGTTGCCGCTCGCGCCGCTCGTCGCGTCCTACGGTGTCGCCGTTCCGCAACTCTCCGGACGTGGCCTCGGGCACACCGGCGGGACTCTCGACAAACTCGAGTCCATCCCCGGGTGGCGGGCTGACGTGGGGCCGGACGAGATGTCCGCGCAGCTCGAGAGCGTGGGTGCGGTGATCTGCGCCGCCGGTGGTGATCTGGCGCCCGCGGACCGTCGCCTGTACGCGCTGCGGGATGTCACCGGAACTGTCGAGTCGATACCGCTGCTGGCCAGTTCGATCATGTCCAAGAAGATCGCGGAGGGCACCGGCGCCCTGGTCCTCGACGTGAAGTTCGGGAGCGGTGCGTTTCTGAAGTCGGAACCGGAGAGCCGCGAGCTCGCGGAGACGATGGTCGCCCTGGGCGAGGCCGCCGGGGTGCGGACCCGCGCGCTGCTCACCGACATGAATGTCCCTCTGGGGCTCACCGCGGGCAATGCGCTCGAGGTCGCGGAATCGGTGGAGGTCCTGTCCGGTGGCGGTCCCGACGACGTCGTCGAACTGACCCTGGCCCTGGCCCGGGAGATGCTCGACGCCGCGGGACTTCGCGATGTCGATCCCGCCGACCATCTCACCGGCGGGCAGGCGATGGACACATGGCGGCAGATGATCCGCGCGCAGGGGGGCGACCCGGACGCGCCGCTGCCGCAGGCGCCGCACACCGACACCGTCGTCGCGGACGGCGACGGCGTGGTGATCGGGCTGGATGCGATGGCCGTCGGTCTCGGCGCCTGGCGACTGGGTGCGGGTCGTGCCGTGCCCGGTGAGGCCGTACAGGCCGAGGCGGGGATCACGATGCATGCCAAGCCCGGCGATCGGGTGCGCGCCGGCGACGTGCTGTTCACCCTGCACACCAGAACGCCCGAACGGTTCGCGGCGGCACGGGCGGCGCTCGCCTCTGCGGTCTCGCTCGGTGACGCGCGACGCGAGCGCGCGCCGCTGATCACCGACCGCGTTACCGTCGGAACATGACGATGACTGTCACGCCCGCCGGCCGACCCTTGGACCTGCCGAACATCCGGCTCGCGCCGAAGGTACTGCTGCACGATCACCTCGACGGCGGACTACGACCCGCGACGATCCTCGAACTGGCTCGCGAGGTCGGGTATTCGGAGTTGCCGGCCGACGACGCGGAGTCACTCGCCGGGTGGTTCCGCGACGCCGCCGACAGCGGTTCGCTCGATCGCTACCTGGAGACCTTCGCGCACACCGTCGCGGTCATGCAGACACCCTCGGCCCTCGCGCGGGTCGCGCGCGAATGCGTCGAGGATCTCGCCGAGGACGGGGTGGTGTACGCCGAGATCCGTTATGCGCCCGAGCAGCACCTCGCGCGCGGACTGACCCTCGACGAGGTGGTCGAGGCCGTGCTCGCGGGATTCTCCGAGGGCGAGGCGCAGGCTCGGGCCCAGGGGCGCCCGATCATCGTGCGGTGCCTGGTCACCGCTATGCGTCACGCCGCCCGGTCGCGGGAGATCGCCGAGCTGGCGGTCCGCTATCGCGACGAGGGTGTCGTCGGCTTCGACATCGCTGGTGCCGAGGCGGGGCATCCGCCGACCCGACACCTCGACGCCTTCGAGTTCATGCGAGCGAACAACGCGCACTTTACGATTCACGCAGGTGAGGCCTTCGGGCTGCCGTCGATCCACGAGGCGCTCGCGTTCTGCGGTACCGACCGACTCGGTCACGGCGTGCGTGTCATCGACGACATCACCCTGCCGGAGGGTGTCGATCTCGCGGCGGAGAGCTTCGTTGGTGCCGAACTCGGCCAGATCGCCGATCTCGTGCGCGACAACAGGATTCCGCTCGAACTCTGCCCGAGCTCGAACGTACAGACGGGGGCGGTGGCCTCGATCGCCGAGCATCCGTTCAACGTGTTGGCGCGCCTGCGATTCCGGGTCACGGTCAACACCGACAACCGGCTCATGAGCGACACGACGATGAGCAAGGAGTTCTATCGGCTCGCCCAGCAGTTCGGCTACGGCTGGGCGGACTTCGAACGGTTCACCGTCAATGCCATGAAGTCGGCCTTCATCCACTTCGACGAGCGGCTCGCCCTGATCGACGACGTCATCAAGCCGGGATACGCGGTGCTGCTCGGCTGAGGCGTCAGGACTTCTTGACGAGCCGGGCCTCGAAGTCGTGGACGAGTGCTCGCCAGGCCTCGGACTCGTTCTCGAACGGCGGACTCGGTGCCATCCGCTTCGGATCGGGATTGATCGCGTAGTCGACGAACCAGCCGAGCGGGGTGGTCGAGCCGAGCGCCTCGTTGACCGAGTCGTCGTCTGCGTAGTCGGCGGCGTCGGTGAGCAATTCGACGGCGAGGTCGAGCTGGTTGCGGTCCATCCGGCGGGGTCCGTCGGCGATGTCGTCGACCAGACCCGGCAGGACGTACACGTTGTCGTCGATGACGTCGAACTCGAGTGAGCCGTCGGTGGCGCCGGTGCGCACCTCGTCGAACGTCGACACGTCGGCGAGATCGTGGTCGTCGTCGTCGGCGAGGAAACGGCTCAGCGATCGAGACGAACCGAACACGAAGATCTTCCCGTTGTTCCCCAGGAAGACCGGGTCGTCGCCGAGATAGCAACGCAGCGATAGGTATTCGCCGTCGCTGGTGACGATCCGGATCGGGTCGATACCGACACCCGCCCAGAAGTCGTCGTCATCGATATCGTCGTCGATCTCGTCGTCGTGGTCGTCGTCCTCGTCCGAATCGTCGGTGTCGTCGGACCCCTCATCGGACGTGGCCGCTGCGGCACCCTCGACGAGTTCGATGTCGTCGTCGGCCGGTTCGTCCTCGTCCTCGGCGGACGCGGCCGCCTCGAGTTCGGCCTCGGCGGTCTCGACGGCTGCCGGGTCGACCTTCGGGGTGGAGATGACGTCGTCGATCGCGTCGATCACGTCATCCCAGTGCTTGGCGATCAACCGGCCGATCCGCACCCACAGGTCGACGCCCTCGCGGCCGACGAAGTTGCGGGTGCCGGTCGTGACCGCACCGAGGATGGGATTGCCGTTGAAGAACTTCGTGATGACCGTGAGTTCGCAGACCTCGCCCAGGATGCGCACGATCTCGAGAGCATCCTCGAGTTCGGCGATGACCTCGGGCGACGGGTCCTCGGCGGCCAGCTCCGGCACTCCGACGAGGTCGTAGGAGTGGCGGTCGTCGGGCACCAGTTCGTCGGCCTGCAGCCCGACGACGGTCTCCCACGCCGGATGCTCCACGAGATCGTTGTCGTCGTCGTTGCGGATGAACGCCGCCAGCTCGGCCACCCCGGGGAAGCCGTAGAGATCCTCGTCGAGGCCGAGGAATGCCTCCCACTCGTCGTCACCTTCACGCCACCGGGGTGCCCAGAGGGTGAAGATGTTTCCGTCGGTGAGTCCGAGCTCGATGGGGACGATGTCTCCGGCCATGAGGACACAGCGTACTGATCGGATCTGTGAACTCGGGTGGCGGGCCTGCGACCAGACGATGAACGCCGTGGGATCGCGGCCCGGACTCATCGTGGACGGAAGAATCCCTGGAAGCCCTGACCGGCGTTGGTGGTGCGCAACGGTGAGGTCTGGACCGGGTTGCCGGCCTCCACGAGCTGGTCGTTCCCGATGTACATCGCCACGTGGCCATCCCACACCGCGAGATCGCCGGGCATCAGGTCTCCTTGGCTCACCGGCACCCCGGCGGTGTCCTGATCCTGCGCCAGCCGGGGGAGCTCCAGACCCGCCTGACGATAGGACCACTGGGTGAACCCGCTGCAGTCGAAACCATTCGGCGTGGTGCCGCCCCACACATAGGGCACGCCGCGCTGGCTGAGCGCGGCCTCGACGGCCTTGGCGGCCCGTTCGTTCGGGGCGTACGCGACCGACCCGTCCGGAAGCCTGACCGGGATGCCGCCGGCGACCGGATCCGGCGAGAGCCGCGAGACGTCGGCAGGCGCCTCGGTGCGCCCGAGGCTCATCATGCGGTCGGTGTCGGTCCGCAGGTCGGTCTGCGTACGCGCGACGATCTGCATGCCGCGACCGATGTGGTCGAGGGCGATGGGCAGGATCATCGAGATCCCCTGCGGTGTGAACAGGGTCGGTCCGAGTGCTGCGGCGATGCGTTCGAACGAGTCGATGAGTGCCCCGAGCTGGTCGGCGGCCACCTTGACCTTGACGCCTGCCTGCTCGATGAGCGTGGCGATCTCGGCGCTGTCGTCGGCCACGTCCGCGACAGCGGTGCGGTCTCGACCGGCGGTCCGGGAGGCCGCGTCGGCACCGGTGCCGCGCCATTGCGCGGCGACGCGATCGGTCGCGGCCGACGACGTCTGCCGGATCTCTTCGAGTTGTGGGGTCGCCGTGCGCAGGCGGTCGGCGGGGTTGTCCGGTGGCAGCACACCGGTCCCGAGGGCGGTGATCATGATGCGCAGCGGTGCGATGAGGATGTCGATCGTCAGCATCAGAGTGACAGCTCCCGATCGGGTGCCGACGACCGCAGGGCGGCAGCGGCGGAGTCGTCGGATTCGGTGTAGCGGTCGTCGGCCGCGCGGGTGGCGCGAGCCTGATCCGCGTGGCGCGCGGCGACGGTGTCGAGCCGACGGGAGCGTCCGTCGAGCACGAACGCGGTGGCGGCCAGGAAGTCGGCGCCGATGACGCCGAAGGTCGGCGTGAGCTCGCCGACCTCACCTCTCTGGTGGGCGGCCTGGGTGCGCAGTTCGTCGGCGGCGACGTGTTGGGCACGCGCATAGGCGGACAACGCGGGGGAGTGGGCGGTTACCTCGGTCATGTATCTCTGACGCCCGACCGACGCGTCTGGTTCCACTTAGGGTGATTCCCATGCAGGTACAGATCGTCGATCATCCGCTGGCCGCCGCCCGGCTCACCACGATGCGCGACAAGCGCACCGACAACGCGGGGTTCCGGGCGGCCCTGTCGGACCTCACACAGATGCTCGTGTACGAGGCGCTGGCCGGGGCCCCGAGCGAGACCGTTTCGATCGAGACGCCGCTGACGGCGGTCGACGGGTCACGGCTGGCGACGCCGCCGCTGTTGGTGCCGGTGCTGCGTGCCGGGCTGGGCATGGTGGAGCAGGCGCACGCGATGGTGCCCGAGGCGCACGTCGGTTTCGTCGGTGTCGCGCGTGACGAGTCCACCGCGCGGCCGGTGCCCTATCTGGAGTCGCTGCCCGACGATCTGTCCGGACTGCCGGTGTTCGTCCTCGATCCGATGCTGGCGACCGGTGGGTCGATGCTGCACACCATCGAGTTGCTCATGGCGCGCAAGGCCACCGACATCACCGCGGTCTGCGTTGTCGCCGCGCCGGAGGGGGTCACCGCGCTCGAGTCGTCAGGCCATCCCGTGCGGTTGGTGGTGGCCGCGGTCGACGAGGGGCTCAACGACGTCGCCTACATCGTGCCGGGCCTCGGTGATGCCGGCGACCGCCAGTTCGGGCCGCGCTGATCAGCTCGGACGCTCAGGCCGCGACGGCTGCCCAGCGGCCATCCGATCGCCGCACGACGACGGGGTGGTCGAAGCATTCGCTGATGGTCTCCGAGGTGAGTGCGTCGTCGACGAGACCCGCCGCGATCGCCTCGCCGTCCCGAAGCAGCATGGCGTGACTCGTGCTGGCGGGCAGGTCCTCGAGGTGATGGGTGACCAGCACGCTCGCGAGATCGGGTACCTCGGAACGCAATTGGTCGATGCCGGTGAGCAGCTTCTCGCGTGCGGCCAAGTCGAGTCCGGTGGCTGGTTCGTCGAGCAGCAGGAGTGCGGGTCGGGGCATGAGTGCGCGTGCGATGAGGGTGCGGCCGCGCTCGCCCTGGCTCATGACCGGCCACATCGAGTCGCGGCGTGCGGTCATGCCGAGGAGCTCGAGAAGGTCGTCGGCGTGCCGGTGCTCGTCGTCGGTGTAGGTGTGGCGACGGTCGAGTTCGGGAGTGTTGGTGAGGCCGGTCAGCACGACCTCGTGGGCGGTCAGTGGGACGTCGATGCGCCAGCGCGGGTCGACGTGCCCGATGTGGGTACGCAGTTCGCGCATGTCCACCCGGCCGAGTCGCTTGCCCAACACATCGACCGTTCCGGTCGTCGGATGTCCGCGCGCCCCGAGGATCGTCATCAGGGTCGACTTCCCGGCTCCGTTGGGGCCCAGCAGCGCCCAGTGTTCGCCGGGCTGCACCCGCAGGCTCACCTTGTGGAGCAGGGCTCGCCCGTTGCGGACCACGTCGAGGTCGGTGGCGTCCAGGATCGGATCAGAAACCGTGTGCACGCCGTTCACCGTATCCAGCGTGCACAGGGAGGGCGTCGGCGACTGCGCCGGCGACCTCGTGCAGGTGCCTGGTGATGTCCGGAATGTCCGGTGCCGCGGCCGATGCAACGACCTCGATGTAGTACTTCAGCTTCGGCTCGGTGCCCGAGGGTCGGGCCATCACGCGGACCGTCACGCCATCGGTCGACGTACCGGTCATCTGCAGCGCGTCGGTGCGCAGGGTGTCGTCGCGGGTGGCGAAGTCGTCGGTCCGGACGGGCACACCTGCGAGCACGGTCGGCGGTGTGCGGCGTAGATCCGCCATCAGCTCGGTGATCTCGTCGAGGTCGGTGACCCTGATCGAGCGTTGCGTGGTGACGTGCACGCCGTGCTCGACGGCGAGTTCGTCGAGTGCGCCGGAGAGATCGTCACCGGCGCATCGACGTTCGTGGCAGAGAAGGGCGGCCACGATGGCGGCGGCGATGCCGTCCTTGTCGCGCACGGCACCGGGATCGACGCAGTGTCCGATGGCCTCCTCGTAGGCGTACAGCAGCGGTTCACCCGCGCGGACAAGCCATTTGAAGCCGGTCAGGGTCGTCACGTACCGCGCGCCCATCGAGGTGGCGACCTTCGCCAGGAGTGATCCGGAGACGATCGTGGCGGCGACGACGGGATCGGCCAGATCGGTGGTCGAGAGCAGATGTCGTCCCAAGAGGGCGCCGGTCTCGTCGCCGGTCAGCATGCGCCAGTGACCGTGCGCGCGTGTGCCGATCGCGCATCGATCGGCATCGGGGTCCAGGGCGATGGCGAGGTCGGCGTCCACATCGTCGGCGAGGGTCAGTAGTCGGTCGGCGGCGCCGGGCTCCTCGGGATTGGGGAACCGTACCGTCGGGAAGTCGGGGTCGGGCGCGAACTGATCCGCGACGACATGCACGTCGTCGAATCCGGCGCGGCGCAACGCGGTCAACGCGGTCGCGCCACCGACGCCGTGCATCGCGGTGAGGGCGATGCGGACGGGGGATCGTTCGACACGTCCGAACCGTCGGTCCAGTCGGTCCAGATAGCGGCGGGCATTCAACGAGGCCCGCCAGTCCGACGACACCGGTTGTCGCGCAATGGTTTTTGCCGGCGGCGCGCCGGAGATCAGTGACTCGATCTCCGCATCGGCCGGCGGGATGAGTTGTGCGCCCCCGGTCAGATACACCTTGTAGCCGTTGTCGGCAGGGGGATTGTGCGACGCGGTGACGGTGACGGCGGCCGCGGCTCCGAGGTCGCGACAGGCGAACGCGACCAGCGGGGTCGGTGTCGCGCCCGGCAGGGCGACGACATCGAAACCCTGAGCGGCGAGGACTTCGGCTGCAGCGGTGGCGAACTCGTACGAACCGTGGCGGGCGTCCCGGCCGACGACGACGGTGGCGCCGGCGTTGCCCCGGTCGAGGAGCCATCGTCCGAGGCTCTCGGTGGCCCGGGTGACGACGGCGACGTTCATCCCGTTCGGGCCCGCCCGGACCGGTCCCCGCAGGCCGGCGGTACCGAAATGCAGAGTGTCGGAGAAACGTTCGGCGAGGTCGTCGGCGCCGAGCGCGGCCAGCTCACGCCGGGTGCGCGGGTCCGGATCGCCGTCGATCCAGTCGTCGGGTTCGGTCACCGTCATGGTCAGAGCTGACCGATGATGGACGCGAGCAGCTCGCCCATGCGGCTCGCCGATGCGCGACCCACCTCGAGAACCTCGGTGTGGCTGAGTGGTTCGCCGGTCATCCCGGCGGCGAGGTTGGTGACCAGCGACATGCCGAGCACATCCAGACCCGCGGCGCGTGCGGCGATGGTCTCGTGGACCGTCGACATGCCGACCAGGTCCGCTCCGAGGGTGCGCAACATCCGGATCTCCGCGGGCGTCTCGTAGTGGGGGCCGGGCAATCCGGCGTAGACACCGTCGGCCAGTGTCGGGTCGATCGTGCGGGCGAGGTCGCGCAATGCGGGTGAGTAGGCGTCGACGAGGTCGACGAACTGGGCACCGACCAGCGGTGACCGCGCCGTCAGATTGAGGTGATCGCTGATCAGGACCGGTTGCCCGACGGACATGTCGTCGCGCAGTCCTCCGGCAGCATTCGTCAGCACGATCGTGTGCGCCCCCGCGGCGGCCGCGGTCCGGACCGGGTGCACGACCCGCGACAGGTGATGGCCCTCGTAGGCGTGAATGCGTCCGAGCAGGATGAGCACCCGCCGATCACCGACGCGAACCGAGTGCACGACACCGCCGTGACCTGCGGCCTTGGGTGGTGTGAACCCCGGCAGATCGGCCATCGGCACGCTGGCGACGGGTGAGCCGAAGGCCTCGGCCGCCGGTGCCCAGCCCGACCCGAGGACCACCGCGACGTCGTGCCTGGTGCAATCGGTCTCGGCGGCGATCGTCGCCGCGGCCGCGATCGCAGCGGCGTCGGCGTCGGCAGTGGGGTCCATGGGCCCAACAGTAATGCCCGGCGATAAGGTCGCTACATGCCGTTTCTCAGTTCCGCGGGCGATGTCACCGAGCTCTACCTGGGCGCCGAGGGTGTCGAACTCGACGAGTCCAATCCGGACAACCGGTTCCGGATCGAATGGATCGCGACGGTAAGGGACCACCTGGATCAGATCGCCGCCGAGCCGACCAAGCCACTGGTGATCACGGCCACCGGCAAGTTCTTCACCAACGGACTCGACACCGACTACATCGCGGCGAATGCGAGCGGACTGCCGCGCTATCTCGACCGCGTGCACGAGCTCTACGTGAAACTCCTGACCCTCCCGGTCCCTACTGTCGCCGCGATCAACGGCCATGCCTTCGGCGCGGGCGCGATGCTGGCCCTGTGCGCCGACGTCCGGGTGATGCGCACCGAGCGCGGCTTCTGGTCGTTGCCCGAGGCCGCGCTCGGCATGCCGTTCACCCGCGGCATGAGCACGTTGCTGCGGACGCGCCTGCGCGATGCGACTGCCACCGAGGCGATGCTGACGTCGAAGCGCTACGGCGGTGCCGATGCGTTGGCCGCGGGCATCGTCGACGAGGCCGTCGACGTCGACACGCTGCTGAGCCGCGCTCGGGAGCTCGCCACCGAGCGCGCCCCGCTGGCCGGCCCGAACCTCGGTCAGATCAAGCGGGGACTACGGCGTCCGCTGCTCGAGGATCTGCAGATCACCACACCTTCGTCGGTGCTGTGATGGTGACGCCATGGCTGTGACCGAATCCGGCATCCACCCGGTCGCTCCCCGCGACGTCATCGGCGCGTGGTGGGCGGCGAATGCGCAGGACGTGGTGCGCTGGCGGCGGCAGATCCACGCCCAGCCGGAGCTGTCGCGCCAGGAGGTCAACACCACCGAGTTGGTGATGGTCGAACTGACCGCCGCGGGGTTGGAACCACGACGACTGCCGCTCGGCACGGGTGTCGTCTGCGACATCGGCCCGGGCGACAAGCCGCGGATCGCATTGCGCGCCGACATGGACGCGCTGCCGATCGCCGAGCACACCGGGCTGGCGTTCAGCTCCACCGTCGAAGGTGTCTCCCATTCGTGCGGTCATGACGCGCACACCGCCATCCTCATGGGTGTCGCCAAGCTGCTGGCGTCGCTCGATGAGTTGCCCGTCGGTGTCCGGCTGATCTTCCAACCGGCCGAGGAGGTCATGCCGGGCGGCGCGCTCGACGCCGTGGCCGCCGGAGTCATGAACGGGGTCAGCCGGATCTTCGCTCTGCACTGCGACCCCAAGTTGCCGGTCGGATCGGTCGGGCTGCGATCCGGTGCACTGACGTCGGCTGCCGATCACATCGACCTGCAACTGCACTCGGCCGGGGGCCACACGTCGCGTCCGCATCTCACCGGCGACCTCGTCTACGCGATGGGAACCGTCATCACCGGCCTGCCGGGCATTCTGTCGCGGCGCATCGACCCGCGGTCCGGCACGGTCATGGTGTGGGGTGCCGCACATGCCGGAAGTGCGCCGAACGCGATCCCGCAGGAAGGTCGGTTGCTCGGGACGGTCCGCACCGGCGACCACACCATGTGGTCCGAGCTCGAACCGCTGGTCCGCAGCGTGATCGGTGAACTCCTGGCGCCGCTCGGGGTGCGGTACGACCTGTCGTACTTCCGTGGCGTCCCGCCGGTCGTCAACGATGAGCTGGCCGTCGGCCTGCTGCGAGCGGCCGTTGCCGAGATCGGGCCGAACGCAGTTGCCGACACCCCGCAGTCACCCGGGGGTGAAGACTTCTCGTGGTACCTCGAACATGTGCCCGGAGCGATGGGGCGTCTCGGGGTCTGGGACGGCATCGGGCCGCACGTGGACCTGCACCAGCCCAACTTCGACATCGACGAGCGAGCGCTCGAGGTGGGCGTCCGCACGTTGGCGGGAGTCGCACTCGGCGAAGTGTGAGGTCGGGTCAGGGTTCGACGGGGCCCGGGCCGGGGCCCACGTTGCGGGATTCGCGGAGTCGAAGTTCCTGCACGTACTCGGCGGGTGCACCGGCGATCTCGGCCGCCTCGGCCATCACGCCCAGGTAGCGGGCCGACGGGAGTCCACCCTCGTATGCGTCGAGCACGTAGAGCCATGCCAGCACCGGACCGTCCGCCGTGTCGACGCGGACCCGCAGCTTCACGTGGATGCCGAGCTCCGAACCCTCCCAGCGATCGAGATTCTCCTCGTCCTCGCCGGTGACGTCGTACAGGACGACGAACACCTTGGAGTCGGGGTCGTCGCGGTCCTCGGTGACGGTGGCGAGAGAGCCCTCCCAGCCGATGTCGCCGCCTCCGAACGTGAGACGCCAGCCGTGCAGCCACCCGGTTCCCGACATCGGGGAGTGCGGTGCACGCTCAGCCATCTGCTCGGGATGCATGTTCGACCCGTAGGCGGCGTATATCGGCACGGGCGAAAGCCTAGATGCTCCGCGCGCGGCGCGAAAGCTGGGCCTCCCCCGAGCGTGCGACGGCCGACCGCCGGGGGACTAGGTTGGTAGGCGACATCCGGCGCGCGAGCAGCCCACATACCGCGCCGGCGACGACGACAGGAGTGGTGGACGTGACCAAGATCGTGATCATTGGCGGCGGCCCGGCCGGCTACGAGGCGGCGTTGGCCGCGGCCGCGTATGGCGCCGACATCACGGTGATCGACTCCGACGGCGTCGGCGGTGCGTGCGTCCTGTGGGACTGCGTGCCGTCCAAGACGTTCATCGCGTCGAGCGGAATCCGCACCGAGGTGCGCAAGGCGGTCGATCTCGGCATCAACATCCGCACCGACGATGCTCTGGTCACCCTTCCGCAGATCCATCAGCGGGTGCGCGATCTGGCGTTCGCACAGTCGGCCGACATCCGTTCGCGACTGATCAGCGAGGGCGTCAAGCTCGTCTCCGGTCGGGCGCAGCTCGATGAACGGCAGATCGGCGTGTCCACACACGGTGTCGTCGCCACGCTCGATGACGGCACCACCGAGCGGTTCGAAGGAGACGTCGTGCTCATCGCGACCGGTGCCTCCCCACGCGTGCTCCCGGATGCCCGACCGGACGGCGAGCGGATCCTCAACTGGCGCCAGCTGTACGACCTGGAGGAACTGCCCGAGCATCTCGTCGTCATCGGCTCCGGTGTGACGGGCGCCGAGTTCGTGCACGCCTACACGGAATTGGGTGTGAAGGTGACGTTGGTCTCGAGTCGCGACCGCGTGTTGCCCGGGGAGGACGAGGACGCCGCGCTCGTCCTCGAGGACGCACTCGCCGAACGCGGTGTCGAACTCATCAAGCACGCTCGCGCCGACAAGGTGGAACGGCAAGGGGATTCGGTGACAGCGCACCTCGCCGACGGGCGCACCGTCACCGGCTCACACGTCCTGATGACCGTCGGTTCCGTCCCGAACACCGGCGATCTCGGACTCGACCGCGCCGGCGTCGAGATCGATCGCGGCGGTTACATCACCGTCGATCGTGTCTCCCGTACCTCTGTTACCGGCATCTACGCGGCAGGCGACTGCACCGGTCTGCTGCCGCTCGCATCGGTCGCCGCCATGCAGGGCCGCATCGCCATGTACCATTCGCTGGGCGAGGGCGTCAGCCCGATCAAACTGAAAACCGTTGCGTCCGCGATCTTCACGCGTCCCGAGATCGCCACTGTCGGCGTGTCGCAGAAGGCGATCGACAGCGGCGAGTATCCCGCACGGACTGTCATGCTGCCGCTGGCGACGAACCCGCGCGCGAAGATGAGTGGACTGCGTCGCGGCTTCGTGAAGATCTTCTGCCGCCCGGCCACCGGTGTGGTCATCGGCGGTGTCGTCGTCGCGCCGACCGCCTCCGAACTCATCCTCCCGATCGCCCTCGCCGTGCAGAACAAGTTGACGGTTTCCGATCTGGCACAGACCTTCTCGGTCTATCCGTCGCTGTCGGGATCGGTCACCGAGGCCGCGCGCCAGTTGGTTCGGCACGACGATCTGGACTGAGGTTGGGCGCGGGGTTTCTGAGTGAGGATGCGATGGCGCGTGCTCTGTTCCGTGAGGAATGAGGCGATGCCGCGTGCCCTGCTCCCTGAGGAACGAGGCGATAGCCGAGTGTCACGAAGGGGGCGCGGCTGATTACTCGGGGATTTGGCTGATGGTTGCGCGTGTGTAGTCAATGGCCGTGTCGCAAGCTTCGTCGATTGTGGGTTTATCAACCACGTACATGACAGTCGTGAGGATCATCGATTCTCCGGACTGAACCACTGTAGTGCACTGATAGTCCCGCACCGTGTAGACCGCGACGATACGGTTATCGATCTTCGTATCAGGTCGGAATCGCATAGTTCCGCCTGACTGAGTCTGTTTGTATCGAGATAATGATCCGTCAAAATCGCCGACATGCTGCGATAAGGATGCTAGTCGCGGATTGTTGAACTGCCACACGCATCCGCGGACAGTTTGGAAGTCTGCAATCGCTGCGTCTTTAACCGTGTTCTCGTTCAAACCCAGCTCGCTCCGCTTAGCCTTTGCGTCAGCAGTGCAAGGCTCGAAGGCAGTGCCGTCGTTGTTCGTGCTCCAACGATTGGGAAAAGCTGTTGTGAATGGCAGCGATTTTCCAGCATCATCCGTCTGGCGGATCGAAGTTGAAGTCGTCGAAGGGTTTGTGCTTGTCCCGCTCTTTTGCCCGATGGCCTGCCCGTTGGTGCTGCATCCAAGTATTCCAAGAGTCAATGCGAGAACTATGCCATACATGGCTTTACACCTACGCAATGAGGAGTGATTTATAGCCTGCATCAGGTGGGAATGTCTGGCGTGAGACTGGCGTCTACTGAGGTAATTGTTTCGTCAGCTCGCAAACATGCGTCTGACAAGGTGGACAGTTGCACTGCTTGCGTGTGAAGCTGATTCACCCAAGTTTCGATTATCGGTCTGAGCGCTTCGTACATGCTAGTGCCCTCATCGCAATCTCCAAAGTGATTGCTGCCCACGGTCCCTGCTAACGCTTGAGTCAGCGCGGCCAACCGCGCCGCCCCATCCGCCGCTACCTGCGCCCGCTTCTCCCACTCGCCAGCGGTGAGCTTCACGATTCCGCCGGAGGCGGTGCCGCCGTCGAGCGGGACGGTCGACGGGGTCGACGAGTTCGGGATGCTGACGGAGTCACCCGGCAGCGGGTAGTAGTCGGTCATCCATCCCCCTCATGTGGCGTCACGACTTGGACGCACAGTACACACCCATGGTTCCCGTGCCCCGAAGATAATACTGAAGGCTGTATTCTCGCGGGTGTCCACGGGTCGGACGAGCTCATAGGGGGGATTGTGCCGCCGGACGATGGCCAAGATGCGAGCAATCACCTGTGGTTGGGCGGCCAGGAGCGGTCGACTCCCGGCACCCAGGCATCGGCTGGAGGCCAGTCTCCCTGGGGATCGATGGCGCTCGACGAGATCATCTCCATCCTGCAGAGCATGCGCGACGGCGACGCACGAGGTGATGCCGAGGCCGTGTTGCAGGCGATCAACGAGGCCAACGGCGTCGCCGACGACATCGACGCGGCCTTCGGATCGGGCAGCGGCACACTCCTCGGTTACGCCGTCGACGTGAGTGTCGGATCTGCACAGGGCACTGCCGGCGACATCCGCAACGGCGCCGAGACCGCCTCGCAAGCGCACAAGGCGATGACTGCGGCCGCGGACGCGGTCAGTTCCGCGAAGTCCAATGAATCCTTGCTGGAATCCCTGCGTGCGGCGCTGAAGGAGTCTCCCGAGTCGGCGCCGACCGTACGCAACGCCGTCGACACCTTGATGTCCGGGACCTACACGATGCCGATGAACGACGCCCAGGGCGGTCTGCCGGCCGGGTCGATCGCCGGCGAGACCCGACTGATCGGTTCGGGGACGAGCGGACCGTCCGATGGCGGCGGCGGTGGTGGCGGTGGAAACCTCACGTCGAGTGCCACCCATTCGACGTCCGGGGGAGTCTCGGACCTCGGCGAGTACGGGAAGTCCTCGACGCCGACGGCTGGTGCTCCCGACGGCGGCGGCTCAGGTCCGACGACGGCCACGCCCGCGTCGGCGTCCACAGGCGACAAGCCGCTGTCGCTCGGCAACGAGACGGCGAACAACAACGGCGGTGGACCCGACGACCCAGACAGCCTGACCCGCGGCGGGCGAGGAACAGCCGACGGCATGAACGGAACCGCACCTGCGGGCATGGCAGGCGGAGCAATCCCGGCAGCAGGCATGGCAGGTGCGCCGGGCGGTGCGCCTCGGGTGAGCGGCGCCCTTCCAGGCGGCAGCGGCACCGGCTCCAGCGCGGGCACCGGTTCGGGTTCGGGAATGACGCCGATGGCCCGCCGACTGATGGGTGCGATGCCCACGTCGGGGGTGGCGAATCCGTCGGCGCCGGTGTCGGGTGTGCCGGGCGGCGCCGGTCGGGCGGGGGCCGCACCCCTCGGTGGTGCCCCGCACGGTGCGCGATCCAACAAGGGCGGCGACGACGAGCACAAGACACCGCACTATCTGCACACCAAGGAGAACGGCGCCGAGATCGTCGGCACCCTGCCCTTGGTCAGCCCGCCGGTCATCGGCGACTGGGCGCCACCCGCGAAGCCCGAATCGGAAGACCGGTGACGCACAGGATCGAGCGCCTGCCCGGCGGCGTCGCTGCGCTCGTCGACAAGGTCCCGGAGTCCGAGATCTCGCGATGCCTGCAGCTCCTCGCCCTGACCGCCATCGACGTCAACGACCTCGGCGGCTCCGAGGTCGTGCGAGGGGCGCTCGCACAGTGGCGCCAACACGGACAGGTCTCGGGCAAGACGAGGCTCGACGTCGAGTCGCTCATGTACTCCCGCGACCGAGACGGGTTCGCCCACCAACGCCGCGGCGACACGACAGCACACCACCAGTGCTTCTTCCAGGCCCGGGCGCTGAACTGCCTTGCGCATGGAGTCAACAACCGAGTCGACCCCCGCGATGCACTCCGCGACGCCGCCTACGAGGCTGCGGCCGCGATGAAGGGCAGCGCAGGTGTGGTCGCGATCCTCAGCGATTTCGTCGAGTGAGCATCACGCCGCGTTGAGAGCTGCGCGTAGTCGCGCATCCACCAGGCTGTCGTGGACGAAGCGGAAGCCCACCGCAGTCGCTGCCGTACTGGCATGCCCCCGCCCGAATGGAGTGACGATGTCGATCACATGTCCGCCGTCGCTCTGGTGCACCGTGAACGTCCACCCGTCGGCCTCCTTCGCGTGGTTGTGAGCGCGGCAGAGCCCATTCCCGTTCTCGGCGTCCGTGGCTCCGCCCAGTCGGTGGGGCAGGGCGTGGTCGATCTCCTCGATCGCTGCTCCGCAGTAGTCCACCCGACAGATCCGGTCACGCATCTTGATGAAGTGCGCCAACGCTTTCGGGAAGCACCTAGACTTCGCGTCCATCGATACCAATGATCCGTCAGTTGGACGCATATAGAGACGACGAATGCTGGTCGCGACTTCACTGTCGGCTGCGAACCCGTCAGTGATCAGGCGTCGTGCCACATGCGCCGGCACCGGTCCGTAGCCCTCGACCTCGGCCGCCTCGTTGCTGTCGCCGAGGAGCGTCCGCTCCGACATCACCACGTTGACCGCAATCGGCACCGCCGCGGCCTTCGACTGCCCGGTCACCCGCTCCACGAGAGTATCGGCCATGATCTGCGAACGCGTTCGATCGTCTCCGCCGACAACGGAATCCGCATAGGTCTTGAGGGCGGCGTACACCGAGATGCCCTGCGCCAACGGCAACAATGCCGACAGTTTGGCCATCACGTCGGGCGCCGGGCGTACCGATACCCGACGATCCTTCTGTGCCTTTCCGATACGACCGACGACGGCCTCCGGATCGAGTTCATAGGCGCGCTTCTTCACCGTCGCCTCGAGCTGCTTGTCGCTCACGCCGACGAGCGACGTCGGATCAGCGCACACCAGTCTGTCGATCTCGGTGCGCGTCTCCCGTGTGAGGTAGGCCGTCTCGCGGACCAGAATGGTGGCGCGCCACTCCGTCAGCACACCGGTCTCCAACGCCGCACGGGTGTGCGGCATCTCGTGGACGAGAGCCCGAGCGAAGCCGAGGTACTGCGCGCCGCGCGTGGGAGAAGCTTTGCGCGCCAACCCGATCTCCGAGGATAGACCCCGGCCTCGGCGTCGCTCGGGAACACCGCGTGCCACCTCGTCGTCAAGTCGGAGCTGATCGATCTGTGCGGTCTCACGCGCCTGTGCCGCGGCGCAGGCGGCCTTGATCTCCTCGAGTCCCTCCAGGCGTGCGAACGCCTCCTCCTGCGAGCAGGCCGCAGCCGCGCCTGCCAACTCTGTGGCCAGATCGTGGAGATCCCTTGCCTTTTCGATCATCGTTGCCCCCCAGGTCTCGTGATCGACTGTGATGTCCACGATATCGCGGGGGTGTGACAACTTGGGTCGTCGGCCGCCGATCAGACGATCCAGATCGGATGGTTTTGCGGTGTCCCGCAGGACAATGCCTCAGGCAAGGTCGAGACTGTGCTCGACCGCACGGTTCCACCCGCTGTACAGGCGATCGCGGTCGTCGTCGCCCATCGACGGCTCCCAGCGTTTGTCCTCCGCCCAGTTCTCGCGGATCTCGTCCTCGGACTCCCAGTAGCCGACCGCGAGACCCGCGGCGTAGGCGGCGCCCAGCGCGGTCGTCTCGTTCACGACCGGCCGAACCACCGGCACGTCGAGGATGTCGGCCTGGAACTGCATGAGCAGATCGTTGACCACCATTCCGCCGTCGACCTTGAGCGTCGACAACTCGACACCGGAGTCGGCCTGCATCGCCTCGATCACCTCCCGCGTCTGGAAGGCGCTGGCCTCCAACGCGGCACGTGCGAGGTGGCCCTTGTTGACGAACCGTGTCAGACCGACGATCACTCCGCGCGCATCGGGGCGCCACCGCGGTGCGAAGAGACCGGAGAACGCCGGCACGAAATAGGCACCGCCGTTGTCGTCGACGCTCGCCGCCAACGACTCGATCTCCGATGCCCGCGCGAACAGGCCGAGATTGTCACGCAGCCACTGAACCAGCGAGCCGGTCACCGCGATCGATCCCTCCAGCGCGTACCGCGCCTCTTGCTCGCCGATCCGGTAGCAAACGGTCGTGAGCAGGCCGTGGTCGCTGAACACCGGTTCGGTCCCCGTGTTCAACAACAGGAAATTTCCCGTTCCGTAAGTGTTCTTCGCCTCGCCGGGGTCGAGGCAGGCCTGCCCGAAGGTGGCGGCCTGCTGATCACCGAGGATGCCCGCCAGCGGGACGCCCGGCAGCGACCCGTGCTCGCGCAGCGGCCCGTAGACCTCCGACGAACTGCGGATCTCGGGGAACAGCGACGTCGGGATGCCCATCTCGTCGCAGATCTGCTCGTCCCAGCGCAACGTGCGCAGGTCCATCAGCATGGTGCGCGACGCGTTGGTGACATCGGTGACGTGGAGGCCGCCGTCGCGTCCGCCGGTCATGTTCCATGCAGTCCAGGAATCCATTGTGCCGAAGCAGAGTTCACCTGCCTCGGCGCGTTCCCGGGCGCCGTCGACGTTGTCGAGCAGCCAGCGGATCTTCGGGCCGGCGAAATAGGTCGACAACGGTAGCCCGGTGCGATCGCGATACCGGTCCACCCCGACATCGCCGGCGAGGGCGGTGCACAGGTCGTTGGTCCGGGTGTCCTGCCAGACGATGGCGTTGTGGATCGGTGCACCGGTCTCGCGGTCCCAGATGAGAGTCGTCTCACGCTGGTTGGTCAGGCCGCATGCGGCGATGTCACCGTGCTTCAGGTCGGCGGAGGCCAGCGCTGCGGCGACGACCCGGCGGGTGTTGCGCCAGATCTCCGCGGCATCGTGCTCCACCCACCCTGCCTGCGGAAATATCTGGTGATGCTCGATCTGCTCGCTGCTGACGACCCGCCCGCGGCGATCGAAGATCATCGCCCGTGTCGAAGTGGTGCCCTGGTCGATGGCGGCGACGTATGTGCTTGGGTTGCCCACGCCGCCAGTGTCGCACGCGGTGCGCCCGGCCCACATCAACTACGCTCGGGAATCATGAACACCGAGTTCAACCCGGATCGACCAGCAGATATGGGTCCGCTCTACCGGGCCGAGGCGTGGCGGCGGCTCGCCAGCGACCAGTTCGACATCGTCGTCGTGGGTGGTGGTGTCGTCGGCGTCGGCGCGGCACTCGACGCCGCGACACGCGGGCTGCGGGTCGCGCTGGTCGAGGCACGTGACATCGCTTCGGGCACCTCGAGCCGGTCGTCGAAGATGTTCCACGGCGGGCTGCGGTATCTGGAACAACTCGAGTTCGGACTCGTGCGGGAGGCACTCCGCGAACGTGAGCTGTCGTTGCGGTTGCTCGCACCGCATCTGGTGAAGCCTCTGCCGTTCCTCTACCCACTCACCCGCCGCGTCTGGGAGCGCCCCTATGTGGCTGCCGGGATCTTCCTGTACGACCAGATGGGCGGCGCGAAATCGGTTCCCGGCCAACGACACGTCACCCGCTCGGGTGCACTGCGTGTGGCGCCCGCGCTCAAGCGGAACTCGCTGATCGGCGGCATCCGCTACTACGACACCGTCGTCGACGACGCCCGGCACAGCCTCACCGTCGCGCGCACGGCAGCGAATTACGGTGCGGTGATCCGCACCTCGAGTCAGGTCGTCGGCTTCCTCCGTGAGGCCGATCGTGTTCTCGGTGTCCGCGTTCGTGATTCGGAGAGCGGCGAGACCACCGAGGTGCGCGCGCACTGTGTGATCAACGCCGCCGGAGTGTGGACCGACGAGGTCCAGGCATTGTCGAAACAGCGGGGTCACTTCAAGGTCCGCGCCTCCAAGGGCGTCCACATCGTGGTCCCGCGCGATCGCATCGTGAGCGAGACGGCGATCATCCTGCGGACCGCGAACTCGGTGCTCTTCGTGATCCCCTGGGAGACACACTGGATCATCGGAACCACCGACACGGACTGGAACCTCGACCTCGCACACCCGGCCGCCACCCGCGCCGACATCGACTACATCCTCGAGCGCGTCAACGAGGTCCTCGTCACCAAGCTCACGCACGCCGACATCGAGGGTGTCTACGCGGGTCTCCGGCCGCTGCTGGCCGGTGAGGACGACGAGACCTCGAAGCTCTCCCGCGAGCACGCCGTGGCGACGGTGGCACCCGGCCTGGTGTCCATCGCGGGCGGTAAGTACACGACCTATCGGGTGATGGCGGCCGACGCCGTCGACGCCTGCACCGACTTCATCCCGACACGTGTCGCGCCGTCGATCACCGAACGCGTCCCACTTCTCGGCGCCGACGGCTACTTCGCGCTGATCAACCAGTGCGAGCACCTCGGACAACGATTCGGGTTGCACCCGTACCGGATTCGCCGCTTACTGAACCGCTACGGATCGCTGATCGACGACGTTCTCTACTACGGCGTCGCCGACCCGTCCCTGATGCGGCCGGTGGCCGCGGCACCGCAGTACCTGCGGGTGGAGATCGTCTACGCCGCGATCGACGAGGCGGCCCTGCATCTGGAGGACGTGCTCGCCCGGCGCACACGCATCGCCATCGAGTACCCGCATCGCGGAGTCGATTGCGCCCAGGAGGTCGCCGACCTGCTGGCCCCGATCCTCGGATGGACGCCCGAGCAGACGGCTTTCGAGGTCGCGACGTACATCGCGCGCGTCGAGGCCGAGATCGCGTCGCAGCGCCAACCCGACGACGACTCGGCCGACGCCTTGCGCGCGGCGGCACCCGAGGCGCGACCCGAGATCCTCGAGCCGGTGCCTGTACCGGAGTGAATCCGTGATCCCGGCGAGTGAAGTCGGGACCTTCGCCCCTGTCCGAGCCGCCCCTGTGGGAGGAACAATGGTTTATGGCAGAAGGACGGATCATGGTAGACAATGTGGTGCACGTACTCACCGATGACGAGGCCTGGGAACTTCTGGCGAGTGTATCGCTAGGACGAATTGCGTTGAGTGTCAACGGACAGCCCGACATCTTCCCGGTCAATCACCATGCCGCCGACGGGCGCGTCGTCTTCCGCACGGGTGAGGGCACCAAGCTCTCCGAGGTTGCGGTCAACGGCGACGTCGCCTTCGAGGCCGACGATCACACCGACGTCGGTGGCTGGAGTGTCGTCGTCAAAGGTACTGCACGCGTGCTGATCTCGACTCACGAGATCGCCGAGGCCGACGAGTTGCCGTTGCGTCCGTGGATACCGACGCTGAAGTACAACTACGTCGAGATCGCGGTCACCGAGATCAGCGGTCGACGGTTCCTGTTCGGTCCTGAGCCGGAACGGTACCCGGTCTGAAATCAGGTTTGACACCGCGGGCAGAAATAGATCACGCGGTCTTCGCCGGTCGGGCCGAGGAAATCTCGCTCGACCGGCGTCCCACATCGTCGGCACGACCCGCCTCGGCGCCCGTACACCCACATCCGCGCGTTCTGCGAGGTGTTCCCGGTCGTCGTCCTCGCCGATCGGATCCGATTGGCCCACAGCATCCGTCGACTCAGATCGACGGTGGCGGGGACGTCGGCATCAGCGACCCGGCGGGTCGGCAGCATCCCACGCACGAAACAGATCTCGCACCGGAACACGTTTCCCACCCCGGCCATGAGGCGTTGGTCGAGCAGGGCGATCCCGATCTGCTCGTCCGGGACCGCCTCGATCCTGCGGACCGCCTCCGCTGCGTCCCAGTCGTCGGCCAGCAGGTCGGGACCGAGATACGACAGCGCCTCGTCGGGGTCGGTGAGCAGGTCGAGCACCCCCAACTCGAAGCCCACAGCCTCGTGTGTCGCCGTCCGCAGCACGATGCGGGCCTGGAAGCCCGGACGCCGCCAGCGTCGACCGAGTGGATGAATGTGCCACGCGCCCTCCATTTTCAGATGCGAATGGATGCTGACCGTTCCGATGTCGGGTCGATCCGCATCCGGGCCGTCGACCTCGATCAGGAGATGTTTACCCCGCGATCGCACCGAGCGGACCCGACGGCCGGAGAGATCCACGGTGGCCAGAGACGGAACCCGGAACTGCGTGTACTCCAGCCGTTGACCGTCGAGGGCGGCCCGAAGCCGTGCGGCGGCGGCATAGACGGTGTCGCCCTCAGGCATGCTGTCCGTAGCGCAACCGGATGCCGCGCGGCGTCGTGGCGAATCCTGCTCCGACGAGAAGCCCGCCGAGCTCGGAACTGCGTACCGGTTGCGAATCCACTTGATCGATCATCAATCTCGACACCCGTCCCGCCCGGACGAGCGCGGCCAGCGCACCCGCAGCCGCCTCGAGATGCGACTCCATCTCGGTGAAGGTGAGTACTGTCTTGCCGCCGCGTTCGACGAACACCACGAGCGCGCCATCGACCAGGACGACGAGCGCGCCCGGCTTGCGCCCCGGGCGATGGCCGCCGTCGGGGTCACGCGACGTCGGCCATTCCAGTGCGGCTCCATACGGATTGGCCGGGTCGGTCGCCGCGAGCACGACGGCTGAGTCCTTGGCGCGACGGTCGAGGAGCGCATGACGGCGGAGGTCGTCGACGGTGGCCGGCGAGGCGAACTGGGCACCGCCCAGTCCTTCCACGTAGTAACCCCGACGGACCTGTCCGTTGTCCTCGAATACGGTGAGCGCCTTGTAGATTCGGGCGAAACCGCCCAGCAGGTTCTCCGCGACGACCGGACCGCGGGTGATCACGCCGTATCGGGTGAGCAGCTGCTCGCAGAGAGCCTGCGTGGCGATCGTGGGATCGGTGTCGATCCGATCGAGCGCGAACCAGCGTCCACCGGCGGTGGGGGTGACCGGCCGTGCGGCACCGTGTTCGGCGAGATAGCGCGTCGACAGTCGCTGTGCGCGGATGCGCGGCGCCCGGCCCCGGGTGCGGTGCGCGGGGGCCGAGCGCGACGTGGAGGCGGTACGTCGGGGCTGGAGCAGTGCGCGGACCGGGGCGAACGAATCGTTGCTGACCTGGCCCGCCCACACCAGATCCCACACGGCGGTCTCGATGTCGGCCGCCGAGGTCTGCGAGTCACCGGCCACGGCGTCGGACAGCTGGGGAAAACGCAGGGCGCCGCCCGGGGAGAGCGTGTCGATCACCCCGGCGTGCAGGACGGTCGTGTCGATCTCGTCCGGAGCCGCGAGGGTGAGCGGCGCGATCTCGGTGGGATGCAGGGCGATCCAGCCGTCCGACCCACCGATCCGTCCGTGCCCGGACCACACGACCTCGCCGGCGCTGAGCAGTTCGTCGAGCATCGCCGGCGTGTAGTCGGCGACCCGGGCGGGCAACACCAGTGACTCCCAGGCCGACGCGGGCAGGGGATATCCGGCGAGCTGGTCGATGACCGTCGCGACACCGTCGACACCGCGCAGCACATCGTCGGGGGCGGTGTGCTGCCAGGAGGTCAGGAATCGGGCGAGCACCTCGGGACCGACGGGAGCGATCTCGGCGCGGCTCGCTGCCAGCGAGCCGCGCCGGATCTGGCCGAGCACGTCGGCGTGGCACCACTGGGTGGCCCGTGGGCTACCGGTCGGATCGTCGTCGGGCAGGAAGTCGCCCTCGACGACCCGACGGTCGGCGGCCAACCGGATCAGCGTGTCGCGCACGACACCGACCGCCATCCCGACCGCTTCGGCGGCGTCGGTCACGGTGAACGGTCCGTGCGTGCGCGCGTAGCGGCCGACGAGGTCGCCGACCGGATCGGCGACCGGCTCGAGATAGGCGGCCGGGATGCCTTGCGGGGCAGGGACACCCAGTGCGTCACGGAGCCGGGCCGTGTCGTCGATCGAGGCCCAGAGCGCCCGCCTGCCATGGTTGATCGAGATGATCTGCCCGCCGCGGTGCAGGTCGGCGAGGTGATCGCGGGCGGGATCGCTCCCGCGATAGCGGGCTTCGACGTCGTCGGTGGTCAGTGGACCCAGCCAGCGCAGCAGGTCGACGATGTCCTCGGCATCGCGCGCCTGACGGTCCGGCGACAGACGCTGCAGCCGTGCGGTCACCTCGGCGATGACCGCCGGATCGAGCAGCTCGCGCAGATCCACCCGCCCGAGGAGCTGGGCGAGCAGGCTGGTGTCGAGAGACAATGCGGCGGCGCGGCGTTCGGCCAGCGGTGCGTCGTCGGCGTACATGAACGCCCCGACGTAGCCGAAGAGCATCGACGCGGCGAACGGCGACGGTCCCGACGTCTCGGTCTCGACGATGCGGATACGACGCTGCCGCACCCGGGTGAGCAGGTCGGTCAGCGACGGCAGGTCATAGACATCCTGCAAGCACTCGCGGACGGCTTCCAGCACGATCGGGAAGTCGGGGAACTTCGATGCCACGGAGAGGAGTTGCGCACTACGCTGACGCTGCTGCCACAGCGGTGCGCGCCGGCCGGGGTCGCGCCGGGGCAACAGCAGCGCCCGCGCGGCGCACTCCCGGAACCGGGAGGCGAACATCGACGAATCGGCGAGGGCGTCGGTGACGAGATGCTCGATGTCGGCGGGGTCGATGACGAACACCGAGGTGCCCGGTGGTTCGTCATCGGTATCGGGGAGTCGGACGATGATGCCGTCGTCGGACGCGGTGGTCGCCCCTTCGATGCCGAGGGTCTCCAGCAGCCGGGCGGAGATGGCGCTCGCCCACGGCGCATGGACCCGCAGGCCGTAGGGGGAATGCAGGATCAGGCGCCAGTCGCCGAGCTCGTCGCGGAAGCGCTCGACGACGAGGGTGCGGTCGCTGGGCAGATGTCCGGTCGCCTCACGTTGCTCGGTGATGAGTGCGGAGAGATTGTCGCGGGCGTACTCGGTGAGGCCCAGGCGTTCGGCGTGACGAGCGAGGGTTTCGGGATCGGCGACGTCCGCGGTGAACTTGCCGATCGCCGCGCCGAGTTCGGCGGGCCGTCCGACGGTGTCGCCGATCCAGAACGGCAGACGACCGGGTTGCCCGTACGCCGGTGACACGAGCACCCGGTCGTGGGTGATGTCCTCGATCCGCCAACTCGTCGCGCCGAGCGCGAAGACGTCGCCGACGCGCGACTCGTAGACCATCTCCTCGTCGAGTTCGCCGACGCGCGTGGACTTCTCGCCGACCATGAACACGCCGAACATCCCGCGGTCGGGAATGGAACCCCCTGACGTCACGGCGAGGCGCTGCGCCCCCCGACGACCCACGAGCGTGCCGGCGTCACGGTCCCACGTCACGCGGGGCCGCAGCTCGGCGAACTCGTCGGACGGGAATCGTCCGGAGATGAGGTCGAGCGTCGCGTCGAACACCTGCCGTCCGAGCTCCCGGTACGGCGCGGCGCGGCGCACGATCTCGAACCAGTGGTCGACGTCGAGTTCGTCGACCGCGGCCGCGGCGATCGTCTGCTGCGCCAGGATGTCGAGCGGATTCTGCGGTACCCGCAGCTCCTCGATCGCGCCGTCCAGCATGCGTTCGACGGTGACGGTGCAGTGGATGAGGTCGGTCCGGTGTTTGGGGAACAGCACTCCCTGCGAGATCTCGCCGACCTGATGGCCCGCCCGGCCGATGCGCTGCAGGCCGTTGGCGACCGATGGTGGCGCCTCGACCTGGATCACGAGATCGACGGCACCCATGTCGATACCGAGTTCGAGTGAACTGGTCGCGACCACGCACGCGAGACGCCCGGCCTTCAGGTCGTCCTCGATCTCGGCGCGCTGCTCCTTGCTCACCGATCCGTGATGCGCCCGCGCCAGGGTGGGTTCGGCTCCCGCACTGGCGCCGCTGGCCATGATGTGGGCCGGCGCGCCCCCGGGCACGGTGGGGTTGCCGCCCGGCGGCGCCGGATCGGAGGTCCGAGCGGCATGGATCTCGTTGAGCCGTGCGGTGAGACGCTCCGACAGCCGGCGCGAGTTGGCGAACACGATGGTGGCGCGGTTCTTCTCGATGAGGTCGACGATCGACGACTCGACGAACGGCCACAGCGACCCGGCCGCCGGGGAGAAGGCGTCGTCGAGCTCACCGGCGGGATCGGCATCGGCCGGCGGCGGGATGTTCGCCATGTCCTCGACGGGGACATCGACGCGGAGATCGAAGGTCTTGGTGGTCGGCGGCCGGACGACGGTGCACGGCGCGCTCCCGCTGAGGAACCCGGCGACGACCTCGGGCGGTCGGACGGTCGCCGACAGTCCGATCCGCTGGGCCGGCTTCTCGAGCAGCTCGTCGAGTCGTTCGAGAGTGAGCGCGAGGTGCGTGCCACGTTTGGTGGCGGCAACCGCGTGCACCTCGTCGATGACGACCACGTCCACGTCGGTCAAGGTGTCTCGCGCCGCTGACGTCAACATCAGGTACAGCGACTCCGGCGTGGTGATCAGGATGTCCGGCGGTGTCCGGACCAGCGATCTCCGTTGGGCGGGGGAGGTGTCGCCGGACCGGACCCCGACGGTGATGTCGGGTTCGGGCAGGTTCAGCTCCTGCGCGGCGCGGGTGATCCCGGTGAGCGGGGCGCGCAGGTTGCGCTCGACGTCGACGGCCAGCGCCTTGAGCGGCGAGATGTAGACGACCCGGGTCCGGTGCGCTCGACCGGGTTCGGCGGCCAGCCGGTCGAGCGCCCACAGGAAGGCCGAAAGCGTCTTTCCCGATCCGGTCGGCGCGATGACCAGTGTGTTGTTGCCGTCGGCGATGGAGTGCCACGCCCCGGTCTGGGCGGTCGTCGGAGAGTCGAAGGCACCCGTGAACCACCGCCGGGTCGGGGCGGTGAAGCGATCCAGGACGTCGGACTTGCGTGCCACAGTGCCATCATCCCGCACACCTCCGACAACGCCGGGTATACAGTCATCTCACACCAGTGCGCGGGGAATCCGGTGTGAGTCCGGAGCGGTCGCGCCGCTGTATAGCCAGAGTGCCGCGCAGGTGGAGTTCACTTCGAGAAGACAACGGGACGCGACATCCCGCCGGAAGGATCGACCCATGACCGCAACCACCCACACCACCCCGACGAAGACCCGGGCCCTGGCCGTCCCGGACCTCTCGGTGGCCAGTGCCGCCGTCTGGCTGAGTCTCACCGTGCTCCTGGCCGCCTTGGCCTACTACTTCCTGGGCTATGACCAGGGAGCGGTGTCGGTCTTCGGCTCCGACACGCACGTGCACGAGTTCGTGCACGACGCCCGTCACTTCCTCGGCTTCCCCTGCCACTGATCGAACCAGGACGCAGGAGACAACCACACATGGAGAAGAAGTTCATCGGCGCAGGCCTGCTGTCGGGCCTGATCGCCGGGATCGTCGCGTTCGTGTTCGCCCGGCTGTTCATCGAGCCGCAGGTCGCCAAGGCGATCGACTACGAGGGTGGACGGTCGGAGGCGGAAGAGGCGATCGAGGCGGCCGCGCACGGCGGCCATGTCCACGGTGAGGGCGGCGAGGTGTTCACCCGATCGGTACAGGAGAACATCGGGGCCGGTATCGGGACGATCGTGTTCGCGGTCTGCATGGGAGCGGTCTTCGCGGTCGCGTTCACCGTCCTGTGGGCCTACCTGGGACGCCGGTATCCGGCCACCGACCCGCGTATGGTGTCCGCAGCGCTGGCCGTGATCGGATTCGTGGCAGTGTTCGCGGTGCCGTTCTTCGCCTACCCGGCGAATCCGCCCGCCGTCGGCGACGACGACACCATCGGCGCTCGCAGCGGTGCGTTCCTCACGATCACCCTGCTGTCGCTGGCATTCGCGATCGCGGCGGTCGTCGCGGCCCTGTGGCTGCGGCCCCGGCTCGGCGGTCTCTCGTCGTCGGTCGTCGGAGCGATCGGCTACCTGGTCGCGGTGACCATCACCGTCGCGCTGCTGCCCGAATTCCACGAGGTCCCCGAGCCGGTCACCGACGGCGCCGGGCGGATCGTGTTCCCCGGGTTCCCCGGTGACGTCATCGGCGACTTCCGGGTGTACGTCATCGCCAACCAGGTCATTTTGTGGACCGTGGTGGCCCTCGTGTTCGCGCTGATCCTGGGCAGGCTGTCGCGGCCGGTGACCGCTGCGGACGCCACCGCCGACCGGATCGTCGCCGAGCAGAACTGACCCCGGCCCGCCGACGATCATGCTCGTCATCACCGCCGGCCGCACCGGCCCCAATCGCTCGGTGCGGTTCGGCGGTGATCTGTCTCTGGACGACCGGGGCCGCCGCGACGTACTCACGTTGAGGACAGACCTCGTCCTCGGCCCATCGGACACGGTGGTCTGCGGACCCGAGCGGGCGGCGCGTGAGACATGCGAACTGCTCGTCGGTGGACAGGACGCCGTTGACGACCGGCTGCGCACGCTGGACGTCGGGGCCTGGGACGGACGTGTGCCCGAGGAGGTCCCGCCGGACGAGCTCGGCCTCTGGTTCGGTGATCCGGCCGCCCGTCCTCATGGCGGCGAGACCATCACCGAGTTCGTCGACCGCATCGATCGGTGGCGGGTCACCATCGAGGCAGAGCCGACCATCTGTGTAGTCGCGATGCCCGTCGCCCAGGCCCTGCTCGCCACCGATGCGGACGGCTATTTCGCCGCCGAGGTGCGGCCCGCGACGGTCTACGACCTCCAGACGCGCGGCCAATGACACGAGATCGCGAGAGTGTCCCTTTACTTCCGCAGTGACTCCTGACACAGTGATCAGAAAGCAACTGAAACCTGTTCTGATCTGGGGAGTGTGCGGCGATGTTCGAGTGGTCCGAAGAAGATGTCATGGTCCGAGATGCCTTGCGGGCCTTCATCGACAAGGAGATCAGGCCGAACATCGACGAACTCGAGACCGGCCAGCTGCCGCCCTACGACATCACCCGCAAGCTGCTGTCCACCTTCGGTGTCGACGCCATGGCCAGGGAGGCCCTGGAGAAAGAGCTCGAGGCCGAGGCCAACGGTGAGAAGAAGCCGTCCGGCGGCGGGAACATGGCGAGCTCGACCTTCATGATCCTCAACATCGAGCTGGCCGGCGTCTGCCTCGGCCTGGTCGGGTCGATGGGCGTGAGCATGGGTCTCACCGCGTCCACCATCCGCAGCAAGGGAACCCTCGCGCAGAAGAAGCGCTGGCTGCCCGAACTCGTCACGATGGAGAAGGTCGGCGCGTGGGCGATCACCGAGCCCGATTCGGGGTCGGATGCGTTGGGCGGCATGAAGACGAGCGTCAAACGCGACGGCGACGACTACGTCCTCAGAGGTCAGAAGACGTTCATCACCAACGGTCCGTACGCCGACACGATCGTGGTGTTCGCCAAGCTCGACGAGGGCGACGACACCCCGATCCGTGATCGCAAGGTGCTCTCGTTCGTCCTCGACAAGGGCATGCCCGGGGTCGCCCAGGGCAAGGCGTTCAAGAAGATGGGGATGATGAGTTCGCCCACCGGCGAACTGTTCTTCGACAACGTGCGGCTCGGCAAGGACCGGCTCCTCGGCGAGACCGAGGACACCGGATCGGACACCCGAGGCGGCGAAGGGGCGAAGGCCGGGTTCACCGCCGAGCGTGTCGGCATCGCCGCGCTGTCGCTGGGCATCATCAACGAATGTCAGCGCCTGTCCCTCGATTACGCGAAGAACCGCACGCTGTGGGGCCAGGAGATCGGGCAGTTCCAGCTCATCCAGCTGAAGCTGGCCGAGATGGAGGTCGCGCGGATCAACGTGCAGAACATGCTGTTCAACGCCATCGAACGCACCCAGGCCGGCAAGCCGCCGACGCTGGCGGAGGCGTCGGCGATGAAGCTCTACTCGTCGCGCGCGGCGACCGAGGTGGCGATGGAGGCGGTCCAGCTGTTCGGCGGCAACGGCTACATGGCGGAGTATCGGGTGGAACAGCTTGCGCGCGACGCCAAGTCACTGATGATCTACGCGGGCAGCAATGAGATCCAGGTGACCCATGTCGCCAAGGGGTTGCTGCGCGCCTGACGACACGGTCGCGCCGACCTCACGAGTGCAGCAGCCGCCAGACACGGTCACGCGACATCGGCAACTCGTGGGGTCGCACGCCGACGGCGCGGCGGATCGCATTCGCCAACGCCGGGGCCACCGGGTTGTACGGCGACTCGCTCATCGACTTCGCGCCGAAAGGGCCCAACGCATCCGAGGTCTCTGCGAAGTACACCTCGGTCGTCGGGACATCGGCCATCTGGGGCACGCGGTAGGTCCGGAACACCGGGGTGAGTACCAGGCCCTGTCCGTCGAGCATGACCTCCTCGTACAGCGACGAGCCGATCGCCTGCGCCACACCGCCTTCCACCTGACCCAGGCACTGCTGTGGGTTCATCACGGTGCCCGCGTCGGCGGCCTGCACCGACTGCAGGATCTCGACGCTGCCGGTCTCGATGTCCACCGCGACCCGGAAGGCCTGCACGTTGAACGCGATCGAGCGCAGGTCGCCGTTCTCGACGCCGGTCGCGACGATACGGTCGCCGTCACGTGAGGTGTCGTCGGCGGCCGCGATCAATTCGCCGAATGAGAGCTCTCGATCGCCGGCCCGGATACCGTCCCGGCCGAGGATCACCTCGTCGGTGCCGGCGATGCGGGCGGCGATGGTCATCAGCGACTCGCGCAGCGAGAGACAGGCGGCATGCAGGGCCTTGCCCGCGACCGTCGTCCCGGCAGACGCGAACGCGCCGGTGTCGTAGTCGGCGGCATCGGTGTCGCTGTGGCTCAGCCGGATTCGATCCGATGAGGTGTGCAGATCGGCGGTGGCGATCTGGGTGTGCACCGTCGTGGTGCCGTTGCCGAACTCCGTGGTGCCGATTCCGACGTGGTAGACGCCGTCGGCGTCGACGCCGACCTGCACCCGCGAGATGTGTCCGCGCGGAGCCATTGTCGCGATGGCCGCCAACGCCATTCCGTCGCCGACACGCCATTGCGGTCCGTCAGGTGCCTGCACACCGTTCCCGCGGACGAGCGCCGCCTGGACCAGGTCGAGGCACTGGTCGAGACCGTAACTGCCGTAGACCAGATCGGGCTCGGGTTCGGGATGGGTGATGAGCAGAGGGTCGCCGTCGGCGACCGCATTGCGTCGTCGGAGCTCGAAGGGATCGATGCCGAGTGTCATCGCGAGCTCGTCGAGCGCCGATTCGATCGCGAAGATCACCTGTCCGAGTCCGTATCCCCGGAAGGCGCCGGACGGCGGGTTGTTGGTGTACACGACCTCAGCGTCGACGCGTTTGACCGGGCTGTTGTAGACCGAGATCGATTCCGCACACGCGTGGAACATCACCCCCACCGAGTGATTGCCGTAGGCGCCGGTGTCGGACAGGACATCCACCTTGATCGCCGTGAGTCGCCCGTCGCGGTCGGCGCCGAGATCGACGCCGACCCGGAACGGATGTCGGTAGGTGGTGCGGGTCATCTCGTCGGTGCGGCTCATCTCGTATCCACAGGGGCGTCCGGTGCGCAGGACGGCCAGCGCCACCAGGTCCTCGGTCAGCAACTCCTGCTTGCCGCCGAATCCGCCACCGACACGGGCGGTGAACACGCGGATGCGATCGGCGTCGAGGTCGAGGATGTACGCGAGCTCGTCGCGGACCAGGAACGGCACCTGCGTGCTGGTGCGGATCACCAGTCGGCCGTCGTCGTCGAGCCACCCGATGCTGCCGTGGGTCTCCAACTGCGCGTGCGCAACCCGCGCGGTGCTCCACGTGCCGCCCACCGTGACCGCCGACTCCGACAATGCGGTGTCGACATCACCGCCGAATCCGTGATGGAAGTCGGCGATGATGTTCCGGTCGCCATGATTGACACGGTCGAGCGGTGTGCGGTCGGGATGGATGAGCGGAGCACCCGGTGTCCGCGCCTCCTCGGGATCGAAGACCGCAGGCAGTTCGTCGTAGGTCACCTCGATCAGCCGGCATGCCTCCTCGGCCGCGGCCGCCGTCTCCGCGACGACCACGGCGACCCGCTGGCCGATGAACCGCACCACCGGGTCGAGGATCAGCGTGTCGTCGGGGTCGTCCTCACGGTGTTCGTGCCGCGCGGTGGAGAAACGCCGGGCGGGGACGTCCTCGTGCGTGAGGATCAGCACCACCCCGTCCACACACTCCGCCGCCGATGTGTCGATCGAGACGATTCGGGCGTGGGGGACAGGCGATCCCAGAACACGCAGGAAGGTCATGTCGGGGACGGTGACGTCGAAGGTGTACGGCTCGGTGCCGGTCACGACGCGACGGGCGGCCGGAGGATGCAGCGAGCTGCCCACGGTGCCCTCGGCGGGGGTGAGCTCGGCGGCGGCGGAGGTGAGGCCCGCGGCGATGGATGAGCGGATCGAGCGATAACCCGTGCAGCGGCAGATGTTCCCCTTCATCCTGCGAGGAAGGTCATCGAGGTCATCGGCGTCGAGAGTGGAGGCCGTGACGATCATGCCCGCGGTGCAGAAGCCGCACTGGAAGCCGAAGTTGTCGACGAACGCCCGCTGCATCGGGTGCAGGTCGTCGGGGGTGCCCAGTCCGGACACGGTGGTGACGTCATGGCCGTCGATCCGCTGCGCCGGATAGATGCACGAGTGGACGGGCGTACCGTCGACGAGTACCGAGCACGCGCCGCAGTCACCGGCGTCGCAGCCCTTCTTCACCTCGAAATGTGCGGTGTCACGCAGCAGCGTGCGCAGGCACTGGCCGGGACGTGGTGTGGCGTCGTGGCATTCGCCGTTGACCGAGAACCTCACGAGCCCACCTCGTCGGCCAGTTCAGCGCGGACGTGTTCGGCCAGCACTGCTGCTGTCGCGCGTCGCCAGTCCGCCGACCCCAACGGGTCGGTGTAGTAGCCGTCGGCGGCGAGCACCTGTTCGCGGAGGACGTCCGGGCCGGGGAGCGCGTCGTGCCGCAGGAGGACCGGCCGCGCGGTCGCGGCGGTGATGCCGATGACCGTCGCCCCGTCCTCGTCGACCCTTCCCGTGACGACTGTGCCGGACCGGCCGAGTTCGGCGAGTGCCAGCTTGCGGAAGGCGGTGCGGGCACGCATGGAGGTCCCGGGGATGTCGACGGCGCGGAGGATCTCGCCGTCGGCGAGCGAGTTCGTTCCGTTGCCGGTCACCAGCTGCGCCACCGGGATCCGTCGCTCCGAGCCGTCGGGGAGCCAGATCAGGGCATCCGCGTCGAGCCCGGCCGCGAGCGACACCATCGACGCGGCGGCGAAGGAGCGGCAGATGTTGCCGCCCACCGTCGCCACGTTCCAGATCTTGAACGACGCCAGCAGGGCGTTGGCGCACTGGGCGAACAGCGGCCGGGCTCGGTGGCCGGGTCGCGCAGGCAGCGTGACGATGTCGGCGATCGGGCACGTCGCGGCGATCCGGAGTCCGCCGTCCGGAAGGTCCTCGAGCGCAGGCCATCCCATCGTGGTGAGGTCGACGACACCGGAGGTGTCGAGCTGGGGCTCGGAGAAGAACCAGGTGCCGCCGCCGACGACCCGCTCACCGGGTGCGAGCCGCAGATCGTCGCGGGTCCTGGCGTACCGGTAGCGCTCGACGGTGTTCAGGTCCATCAGGCGGCCTTCGCGATGAGCCGTCGGTGCTCGCGCGCGACGTCGGCGGCCACCTGCCCGGTGTCCACCGTGAGCAGCTCGCCGTCGACGATGACCGGGCGGCCGTTGACCCAGCTCGCCGTGATGGGTGGGATGGCGCCGAGGACGAGGGCGGCGACGGGGTCCGTGATCCCGCTGTGCGCCACCGAGTTCAGGTCCCACAGCACGAGATCGGCGAGTTTGCCGACCTCGATCGACCCCGTGTCGGCGGCCCGGCCGAGCACACGTGCCCCGCCGATCGTCGCCAGCTCGATGGCGGTGCGGGTCGTCAGGGCGGTGGGGCCTCCGCGTGCCCGGGCCATGAGGACGGCCTGATGGGCCTCTTCGAGGAGTCGGCAGGATTCGTTGGACGCGGCCCCGTCGACGCCGAGGCCCACCGGGACGCCGGCATCCACCAGATCACGGGTCCGGCAGATCCGGTTGCCCAGGCGCGCATTCGAGGTCGGGCAGTGGGCGACACCGGTCGAGGTGGCCGCCAGTCGGGCGATCTCGGCGTCGTCGAACTCGATGCCGTGTGCGAACCACACGTCGTCGCCCACCCAGCCAACGGACTCCATGTACTGCAGCGGAGTGCATCCGAAATGTTCGTCGCAGTAGGTGTTCTCGTCCAGCGACTCGGCCAGGTGCGTGTGCATCCGGACACCGAGATCGCGTGCCAGGACGGCCGATTCACGGAGCAACTCGGTGGTCACCGAGAACGGCGAGCACGGTGCCAGCGCGATCCGCAGCATCGAGTCCGCGGTCGGGTCGTGCCATCGTGCGACGGATTCCGAACTCGCTGTCAGGATGTCGTCGAGGCTCTGGACCACCGAATCGGGCGGCAACCCGCCGTCCTTCTCCGACAGGTCCATCGATCCTCTAGTGGGGTGGAACCGCAGGCCGATGGTCGTCGCCGCATCGATCTCGGCGCCGAGGAGATCGCCGCCCTCGGCGGGGAACACGTAATGGTGATCGGTCGTCGTGGTGCAGCCGGAGAGCGCCAGTTGCGCGAGGCCGCCCAGCGCGGCCGTCCGGACGGCGTCCTCGTCGATACCCGCCCAGACGGGGTAGAGCGTGGTCAGCCATTCGAACAACGTGTGGTCGGCGGCGAGTCCACGGGTGATCCACTGATAGAGGTGGTGATGCGTGTTGATCAGGCCGGGGGTCAGGACGTGTCCGGCGCCGTCGATGCGGGTGAGGTCCGCCGGGAGGTCGGACGGGATGTCGCCGACGGCGACGATCCGTGATCCGTCGACGAGGACCGAGGCGGACTCGAGTTCGCGGCGATGACCGTCGACGGTCACGACGTAGGCGTTCTCGATGAGGGTCGGGGGACGATTCGCGGACACTCGCGACACGCTACGACGATCTCGTTACGGCCGGGTTTCGAGCCGAACCCGACGCGACATCAGACATCCTCCACATACAGCGGTGGCCTCGGTGGGATGGCCAGGGCGAGCGCGATGGCGAGAACGCACGCGCCGAGGGAGATCCCCGATGCCCACAGGTAGCCGGTCTCCGCGGGCACCGACACGACGGTGCCGTCGGGTTCGGGGGCGGCGACCGTCGACCAGGTGAGGATCATGCCGACGACGGCTGCCGACGTCGACGTGCCGACGACCCGCATCAGCGCGTTCACGCCGTTGGCCTCGCCGGTCTGTTCCACTCGCACCGAGCGCATGATGAGCGCGGGCATGGCCGAGTACGCGATGCCGAGTCCGGCCCCGATGAGGCTGGCCACGACGAGCATCAGCCACCACGTCAGATCCCAGGCCACGACCAGGGCGACGATGAACACGATGTAGCCGACCCCGATCACGATGCCGCCGGTCGCGAGGGAGACGCGCGGACCGAATGCGGCCGTCAGCCGGGCACTCACATGTGAGAACACGAACATCAGTACACCGCTCGGAGCCAGGACGAGGCTCGCGGTCAGCATGTCCATGCCCAGCCCGTTCGGGCTGGCGGTGGGCGCCATCAGCAGCTGGATCGGGATGAGCTGCATCGAGTAGAAGGCGAACCCGGTCGCGACCGACGCGATGTTGGTGAGCAGCACCGGGCGCTCGGCCGCGACGGCGAGATCGATGAGGGAATTGGCGACACGGCGTTCGACGAGCGCCCAGAGCACGGCGATCACGACGAAGCCGCCGAACAACCCGAGGGTGAGTGGATCGGCCCATCCCCACACCGATCCCTTGGAGAGTGGGAGCAGCAGGCAGACGAGCATTGCGATCAGTCCCAGCGCGCCGACGACATCGAAGCGACCGCCGGTGCGTGACGCGCTCTCGGGCACGGTGAGTGCGATCCCGATCGCGCCGGCGATCGCGGCTGCGGCGCACGCCCAGAACAGGGCGTGCCAACTGACGTGCTGGGCGATCGCGGCGGCGAACGGCAGGCCGAGCGCGCCGCCCACGCCCAGCGACGCACTCATGGTGCCCACCGACGACCCGAGATGACGCGGTGGCACGATGTCGCGCATCACGCTGATCCCGAGCGCGATCGTGCCGAAACCCAGGCCTTGCATCCCTCGTCCGATCAGGAAGACCGGGAGAGTGGTGGCCAGCGCCCCGATGACCGATCCGAGCGCGACGCAGATCATGCTGGCGACCAGCATCAGGCGCTTGCCGTACATGTCGCCGAGCCGCCCGCCGATGGGCGTCACGACGGCACCGACCAGCAGGGTGATGGTCAACGCCCACGACGTGTTCTGGGGTGCCGCGTCGAGCAGTGTCGGCAACTGTGGGATCAGCGGGACGATGATCGTCTGCATCAGTGCGACGACGATGCCGGCGGCACACAGCACTGCCACCGCCAGGCGGGGATGTCGATCGGGTGCGACAGTCGGCGACCCGATCTCTCCGTCGACCGGTCTGCTCAACGCACTCACGACTCACGCACCTCCACCCGGCACGTTATCCACTGGGGGGTGAAGAGGAGAAATCGGGCAACGGTCGATACGGCACAGAATCGCTGACCCGGGGATCGACATGGATCTGCCGGCCGAGCTGAGGGAAGGCGCGTTGCGGGCACGCCGGGCGGTCGCACACCTTGCATCCGGCGCCGATCGGCACCACCGTCCGTGGGTCCGCCAGGTCGATGCCGGTCGAGTAGACGAGGCGACCGGCGTGGGCGACGTCGCAGCCGAGTCCGATCGCGAAACTCTTGTTCGGCGCGAGGAAGCCGTCGTGTTCGGATGTGGTGCGCGCCAGCCAGAAATACGAGCGTCCGTCGGGCATGGCGGACACCTGGGTGACGATCCGCCCCGGTGTGGCGAAGGCGTCATGGACGACCCACAACGGGCAACTGCCACCCACCCGGGAGAAATGGAACGCCGTGGCGGACTGACGTTTCGAGATGTTGCCGGCACGGTCGACGCGAACCAGGATGAACGGGATGCCACGGCTCCCAGGCCGCTGCAGGGTGGAGAGACGGTGGCAGATCGTCTCGAACCCGACCTCGAAGCCGAGGCTGAGCAACTCGATGTCGTAGTGCGCGGACTCAGCGGCTCGCCGAAAGATCTCGTAGGGGAGCAGGAGCGCGCCGGCGAAGTAGTTCGCCAGCCCGATCCGCGCGACGGGCATCGACTCGTCGCTCAGGTCGTCGGCACCGGCGACGATCTCGTCGATGACAGCGGACTGGGTGTGGAACGCCAGCTGTGTCGCCAGCTGGAACGCGCGTTGGCCGGCGGTCAGTCGACCGGCCAGATGGATCACCCGTTCCGTCGGGTCGTATCGACGCTTCGGCGTTCGAGCGCGTGCCTGCGCGTCTGGGTCGTGGGTGATCGACACCCGGATGCCGTGGTCCCGTTCGAGCAACTCGGCGAGTTGCAGGTCGAGTCCGCCGATGGACAGGTCGTTGTCGGCGAAGATCTGTTCGGCGGCCCGGTCGAGGACGTCGATGTGATTGCGCCGGTCGTAGAAGAAGTCACGGACCTCCTCGAACGGCATCGGCGTCGACGCCGGGCGTGCGGGATCGCCCGTTGCCTGCGCCCGATAGGCCTCCAACTCCGACTCGGCCGCAGCGAGCCGGCGATGGATGTTCACGAGCGCCGTGCCGACGGCGGGCATACGGGCGATGAGTTCGGCGATCTCAGCGCGACTGACGTCGGGGGTGTCGGGCTGGGCGGCCAGGACGTCTGCGAGGTCGGCGACCAGGCGCGCGTCGCCGTCAGAGGCGAAATAGTCGGCGTCGAGATCGAACACGCGCGACAGGGTGAGCAGGACCGGGACGGTGATCGGGCGCTGATCGTTCTCCAGTTGATTGACATAGCTGGTGGAGAGGTCGATACGCCGGGCCAGGGCGGCCTGGGAGAGGCCGCGTTCATCGCGCAGCCGACGGAGACGGGCACCGACGAACATCCTGGCCATGCCCCGAAGCATAGCCTTCTCGGTGTTCACAACATTTGCAGATCTGACCCGCGGTGTCCGCAAGAATATGCATTTGCCAGGTCTTTTCAGCGACAAGGCGGTGTGCGTACGGTGCGAACATGATCAATCATCGCGTCCGTACGCATCGTAGTTCCGAGGACTTCCCACAGCCCGAGCATCTTGCTCAGAAGATCGCCGAGGTCGCCACCGACCCCGTTGAGGTGGCTGCGGACACCCGCGAGATGATCATCAACCGCATCATCGACAACGCGGCTGTGAGCGCAGCGTCGGTCATCCGACGGCCCGTCACCTCGGCGCGGCGACAGGCCTTGGCTCACCCCGCGACGCCGGGTGCGACCGTGTTCGGTGTCGACGGCACCTACTCGCCGGAGTGGGCGGCGTGGGCCAATGGTGTCGCGGTCCGCGAACTGGACTTCCATGACACCTTCCTCGCCGCCGAGTACTCCCATCCCGGTGACAACATCCCCGCCCTTGTCGCCGTCGGACAGCACGTGGGAGCGAGTGGACACGACCTCATCCGTGGCCTCGCCACCGCGTACGAGATCCAAGTCGACCTGGTCCGCGGAATGTGCCTGCACGAACACAAGATCGACCACGTCGCCCATCTCGGCCCGTCGGTCGCCGCCGGTCTCGGCACGATGCTGGGCCTGGACACCGAGACGATCTACCAGGCGGTCGGGCAGGCACTCCACCTGACGACGGCCACGCGCCAGTCGCGCAAGGGGCTGATCTCCAGTTGGAAGGCCTACGCGCCGGCCCACGCGGGGAAGATCGCCGTGGAGGCGGTCGACCGTGCGATGCGCGGTGAAGGCGCTCCGGCACCCATCTGGGAGGGCGAGGACGGAGTGATCGCCTGGCTGCTCTCCGGACCGGACGCCGAATACACCATTCGGCTGCCCGGACCGGGTGAGGAGAAGCGCGGCATCCTCGACACCTACACCAAGGAACACTCCGCCGAATACCAGAGTCAGGCGCCCATCGACCTGGCGCGGCGGATGCGCGAGAAGATCTCCGACTTCGACGACATCGAGTCGATCGTGTTGCACACCAGTCACCACACCCACGTCGTCATCGGTACCGGATCCGGGGATCCGCAGAAGTTCGATCCCTCCGCCAGCCGGGAGACCCTCGACCACTCGGTGATGTACATCTTCGCCGTCGCGCTCGAGGACGGAACCTGGGATCACGAGAAGTCGTATGCGCCGGAGCGTGCCACTCGGCCGGAGACCATCGCGCTGTGGAAGAAGATCTCCACCGTCGAGGACCCGGCATGGACTCGGCGCTATCACTCCACCGACCCGAATGAGAAGGCCTTCGGCGCCAAGGCCGTCATCACGTTGCGCAACGGGGAGGTCATCACCGACGAGCTGGTCGTCGCCGACGCCCACCCGCTGGGTGCCCGGCCGTTCGGTCGCGAGCAGTACGTCGCGAAGTTCCGATCGATGGCCGACGGCGTCGTCGAGCCGAATGAGCAGGACCGGTTCCTCGCCGATGTCGAGAAGCTCGAGACCGTCACTGCCGGTGGTCTCTCGGTACTCAACACTCTCGTGCTGCCCGCCGTCCTCGACAAGGCTCCGCAGACCGGGCGGGGGATCTTCTGATGACGGCCTCCGCGTCCTCCGTCTCCGGATTGTTCTCGTCTGCCGTGTCCGCGTCCGACAAGCGGCAGGCACTGAAAGCCGGTCTCGCCTCCGGGACCCTCCAGCGTTGGCCGGGAGCATTCTCACCACTCGTGGCGAAACTGATTGCAGAGGTCGGTTTCGAGGGTGTCTACGTCTCTGGTGCGGTGCTCTCGGCCGACTTGGGGTTGCCCGACATCGGGCTGACCACGCTCACCGAGGTCGCCTCGCGGGGCGGTTCCATCGCCCGGGCGACGGACCTCCCGAGCCTCATCGATGCCGACACGGGCTTCGGTGAGCCGATGAGCGCTGCTCGGACGGTGGCCACTCTGGAGGACGCCGGTCTGGCCGGCTGCCATCTCGAGGACCAGGTCAACCCGAAGCGGTGCGGTCACCTGGACGGCAAAGAGGTCGTTCCGGTCGGTGACATGGTCAAGCGACTGGGTGCTGCGATCTCGGCCCGGCGTGACGATGACTTCGTCATCTGTGCCCGGACCGATGCTCGCGCGATCGAGGGTCTCGACGCCGCCATCGATCGCGCCAAGGCCTATGCCGATGCGGGTGCCGATCTCATCTTCACCGAGGCACTGCGTGATCTCGGCGAGTTCGAGCAGTTCCGCAAGGCCGTCGACGTACCGCTGCTGGCGAACATGACCGAGTTCGGCAAGTCCGAACTCCTCACCGCACAGCAGCTCGGCGACGCCGGATACAACGCGGTGATCTACCCCGTCACCACCCTGCGCATCGCCATGGGCGCGGTCGAGCGTGGATTGCGCGAAATCCATTCGGAGGGAACGCAATACGGGTTGGTCGATGACATGCAGCACCGGAGCCGGCTGTACGAACTGCTCCGCTACGCCGACTACAACGATTTCGACTCCGACCTGTTCAACTTCACGATCGAGGGAGCCAGGAAATGACCATTCACAAGGGCCTCGCGGGAGTCGTCGTCGACACCACGGCCATCTCGAAAGTCGTGCCCGAGACCAACTCGCTCACCTATCGCGGATACGCGGTCCAGGACCTCGCGGAGCACTGTTCCTTCGAGCAGGTCGCCTACCTCTTGTGGCACGGCGAATTGCCGACCGACGGGGAACTGGCTCTCTTCACGCAGCGCGAGCGTGCCGCCCGACGTATCGATCGGTCGACTCAGGCAGTGCTGCAGCGTATTCCGGAGACATGCCATCCGATGGACGTCGTGCGTACGGTCATCAGCTTCCTGGGTACCGAGGACCCCCATGAGGACCTCAGCTCGCCGGAGGCGAACTACGAGAAGTCGCTGCGCATGTTCGCCGTGTTGCCGACCATCGTCGCGGCCGACATGCGCCGGCGGCGCGGACAAGATCCGATCGCACCGCATCACGCACTGGGATATGCGGAGAACTTCCTGCACATGTGCTTCGGGGAGGCGCCGAATCCGGCCGTTGTCCGGGCATTCGAGAAGTCGATGGTGCTCTATGCAGAGCACAGTTTCAATGCATCGACGTTCGCGGCCCGCGTCGTGACGTCCACCCAGTCGGACATCTACAGCGCGGTGACCGCTGCGATCGGAGCGCTCAAGGGGTCGCTGCACGGCGGTGCGAACGAGGCCGTCATGTACGACATGATCGAGATCGATCGCCCTGAGCGGGCCAGACAATGGCTCAACGCGAAACTCGACGCGAAGGAGAAGGTGATGGGCTTCGGTCACCGTGTCTACAAGAACGGTGACTCACGTGTGCCGACGATGAAGCAGGCGTTGATCGACATCTCTGAGCTGACCGGCGAAAGCCGCTGGCGTGACATCTATTCCGAGCTCGAGTCGGTGATGAAGGAGCGGACCGGTATCCTGCCGAACCTTGATTTCCCCACTGGCCCTGCCTATTACATGATGGGATTCGACATCGGTTCCTTCACTCCTATCTTCGTGATGAGTCGTATCACCGGGTGGACGGCGCACATCATGGAGCAGGCAGGAGCGAACGCGCTGATCCGTCCGCTGAGTGAGTACTCGGGCAGACCCGAGCGCTCGGTCGGCGTGCTTCCGCCAAACGCACAGGTCAGCGGCACAGTTGTGAGGCCTGCGACGTCAGGAGAAATGCGGACGGATCCGTCGACCACTGTGTCGCCTCGATAGGGATACCAGTAATCTGAGTCCACCCCAGCGAGTTATTCATGCGGCAACGTGTGCGCTCGCCACCACAGTTGGTGGGCGTGCTCCGACGCACTGACGAGAGAGAGTCACGTGTTCGAGAAAGTCCTGGTGGCCAACCGTGGTGAGATCGCGATCCGAGCTTTCCGCGCTGCCTATGAGCTCGGTGCGCGTACGGTCGCGATCTTTCCGTATGAGGATCGGAATTCTGTTCATCGGTTGAAGGCCGATGAGTCGTATCAGATCGGGAATCCTGGTCATCCGGTGCGGGCGTATCTGTCGGTGGACGAGGTGATCGCTGCGGCGGAGCGGTGTGGTGCGGATGCGATCTATCCGGGGTACGGGTTCTTGTCGGAGAATCAGGGTTTGGCCCAGGCGTGTGCGGATGCGGGGATCACGTTCGTGGGTCCGTCGGCGGAGGTGTTGGAGCTGACGGGTAACAAGGCGACGGCGGTGGCCGCGGCGAAGGCGGCGGGGTTGCCGGTGTTGGCGTCGTCGGAGCCCTCGGCCGATGTGGACGCGTTGGTGCAGTTCGCGGAGTCGATGCAGTTCCCGGTGTTCGTCAAGGCGGTGGCCGGTGGTGGTGGCCGCGGTATGCGTCGGGTGGAGAAGCTCGCCGATCTGGCCGATGCGATCGCGGCGGCCTCGCGCGAGGCGGAGGCGGCGTTCGGTGATCCGACGGTGTTCCTGGAGCAGGCGGTGGTCAATCCGCGCCATATCGAGGTGCAGATCCTGGCCGATACCCACGGCAATGTGATCCATCTGTTCGAGCGTGATTGTTCGGTGCAGCGGCGTCATCAGAAGGTGATCGAGTTGGCGCCGGCGCCGAACCTGTCGGCGGAGTTGCGGGAGCAGATCTGTGCGGATGCGGTCGCGTTCGCCCGTCATATCGGATACACGTGCGCCGGGACGGTCGAGTTCCTGCTGGACGAGCAGGGCAGGCATGTGTTCATCGAGATGAATCCGCGGATTCAGGTCGAGCACACGGTGACCGAGGAGATCACCGATGTGGACTTGGTGGGGTCGCAGTTGCGGATCGCCTCGGGTGAGTCGTTGGAGGATCTGGGTCTGTCGCAGGACACACTGGTGATCCGCGGGGCGGCGATGCAGTGCCGGATCACCACCGAGGACCCGGCGAACGATTTCCGTCCGGATGTCGGTCGGATCACCGCGTATCGCAGTCCGGGCGGTGCCGGTGTGCGCTTGGATGGTGGTGCGGTGTTGGGTGCCGAGGTCAGCGGGCATTTCGACTCGATGTTGGTGAAGTTGACGTGCCGTGGTCGGGATTTCGCGACGGCGGTGCGTCGTGCTCGGCGTGCGGTGGCCGAGTTCCGTATTCGTGGTGTGGCCACGAACATCGGGTTCCTGCAGGCGGTGCTCGACGACACCGATTTCCGTGAGGGGCGGGTGACGACGTCGTTCATCGAGGATCGGCCGTGGTTGCTGACCTCGCGGTCCTCGGCCGATCGCGGTACGAAGATCCTGTCGTATCTGGCCGATGTCACGGTGAACAAGCCGCACGGTGAACGCCCGACGAAGGTGTATCCGCGGGACAAGCTGCCCACGCTGGATCGTGCGCGTCTGGCGTCGCCGCCGGACGGGTCGCGTCAGCGGTTGCTGGCCTTGGGTCCCGACGGTTTCGCCGCGGATCTGCGTGACTCGACGCGGTTGGGGGTCACCGACACCACGTTCCGTGATGCGCATCAGTCGTTGCTGGCCACCCGGGTGCGGACCAGCGGTCTGTTGATGGTCGCACCGTATGTGGCGGCGATGACCCCGCAGCTGCTGTCGCTGGAGTGTTGGGGTGGGGCGACCTACGACGTGGCGTTGCGGTTTTTGAAGGAGGATCCGTGGGATCGGCTGGCGCAGCTGCGTGAGGCGGTGCCCAACATCTGTCTGCAGATGCTGCTGCGTGGTGCCAACACCGTCGGCTACACCCCGTACCCGACGAAGGTGACCACGGCGTTCGTCGCCGAGGCCACCGCCACGGGTATCGACATCTTCCGGATCTTCGACGCGCTGAACAACATCGAGGCGATGCGTCCGGCGATCGACGCGGTCCGCGAGACCGGCACCGCGGTCGCCGAGGTGGCGATGTCCTACACCGGTGACCTGGCGAATCCGGCCGAGGATCTCTACACGCTGGATTATTACCTGCGTCTGGCCGAGCAGATCGTCTCCGCGGGTGCGCATGTGTTGGCGATCAAGGACATGGCCGGGCTGTTGCGGGCGCCGGCGGCGACCACGCTGGTCTCGGCGTTGCGTCGCGAGTTCGATCTGCCGGTGCATGTGCACACCCATGACACTCCGGGCGGTCAGTTGGCCACCTATCTGGCGGCGTGGCAGGCCGGCGCGTCGGCGGTCGACGGGGCCAGTGCCGCGTTGGCCGGTACCACCAGTCAGCCGGCGTTGTCGGCGATCGTGGCCGCCGCGGCCCATTCCGACCGCGACACCGGTCTCGACCTGGCCGCGGTGTGCGATCTGGAACCGTACTGGGAGGCGTTGCGCAAGGTGTATGCCCCGTTCGAGTCGGGGCTGCCGGCCCCGACCGGGCGTGTCTACACCCATGAGATCCCCGGCGGGCAGCTGTCGAATCTGCGTCAGCAGGCCATCGCGCTCGGCCTGGGCAACCGGTTCGAGGCGGTCGAGGAGGCCTACGCCTCCGCCGATCGCATGCTGGGCCGACTGATCAAGGTGACCCCGTCGTCGAAGGTCGTCGGCGACCTGGCGTTGGCGTTGGTCGGACGCGGGATCACCGCCGACGAGTTCGCCGCCAACCCGCAAAGCTATGACATCCCGGACTCGGTGATCGGGTTCCTGCGCGGCGAACTTGGCGATCCGGCCGGCGGATGGCCCGAACCGCTGCGCAGTCTGGCCCTGGAAGGGCGTGCGCAGGCCCCGGCAACCGAGGAACTGTCTGCCGAGGACTCGGCGGCGCTGGACACCGGCGGGCAGAAACGGCAGCACACGCTCAACCGGTTGCTGTTTCCCGGCCCCACCACCGAGTTCGACGACCACCAGGAGACCTACGGCGACACCTCGCGGCTGTCGGCGAACCAGTTCTTCTACGGGCTGCGTTACGGCGAGGAACACCGCGTCGAACTCGAACCCGGCGTCGAATTGCTGATCGGGCTCGAAGCGATCAGCGAACCCGACGAAAAGGGCATGCGCACCGTCATGTGCATCCTCAACGGACAACTGCGTCCGGTGCAGGTGCGGGACCGTTCGGTCGATGCCGAGGTCGCCGCCGCGGAGAAAGCCGACCGAGCCAACCCACACCACATCGGGGCCCCGTTCGCCGGGGTGGTGTCACTGTCGGTCGACGTCGGCGACGAGATCGCCGCCGGCGCCGCCATCGGCACCATCGAGGCCATGAAGATGGAAGCTACCATCACCGCACCCGTCGGCGGCAAGGTCGCCCGCGTCGCCATCGGCTCGGTCACCCAGGTCGCCCCCGGCGACCTCCTCATCGAAATCGGCTGACGGACTCGATGACCTGGTCTGCGAGGGGGAGCGTCGTGGCGACCAGCGCGGCATTGGGTTCGTCGACGGTGTCGACCCACGCTCGTGCGGCCGACGGCGATCTCCCGGCCGCGACGTGACGCCGCACGAGGCGGTCGAGACGGACCGCCGTCGGTGCGTCGACGTAGTAGAGCTTCGTCATCAGTTCGCGGACCGGCGCCCACACGCCGTCCAGCGCCAGGTAGTTGCCCTCGGTGACGATCAGCGAGGCCGACGCCGGCAGGATGAGTGAGGCGCTGATCGGCTCTCCGGTGCTGTGATCGAAATCCGGTGCATAGACGTCGGCATCCGCGTGGATTGCTCGCCTCAGCAGCGCCACGTACCCGTCTACGTCGAAGGTGTCCGGCGCGCCCTTGCGGTCGAGCCGATCCAGTTGTGTCAGAACCGTGTTCGACAGATGGAAACCGTCCATCGGGAGACTGCCGACGAAGTCCGGGCCGCGAGTGGCGCAATAGCGGTCGACAATCGCGCGCGCCGCCGTCGACTTGCCCGCGCCAGGTGGTCCGATCACGCCGACGATGATGCGCTCGCCGTCGGCGCGGGCGAGCGCATCATCGATGTCCGTCAGGATGGTTGCCAGGACTCCCACGCCGTCACGATAGACGTGTTCTCAGTTCGCCGGACCGAAGTAGCTGACGTCCTCGTTGCCGATCAGATCGGCACGGTCCAGCCATTGAGGTCGTACTGGGTCGACGGCGGTGATGCCGTTGGAGCCTCGGACGTACTTGTCCAGGTAGGGCCGGACGTCGGGACTCTTGACATCGGCTGCGCTCGACGGGAGATAGATGAGCCCGGATGCGACGTCCTGCTCGATGATCTCCTTGATGCGCGGGTAGCCCTGCATCATGAATATCCGGGTCCAGAACAGATTGCGCCAGCCAATGACCTCGCCGACTCTCGTCTGGACCCGCGGAAGCCGCCCGACCCGGTCGCGTCGAGCGCCTTCATCAGCAGCCCGGCGATGAAGTCGAGTTTCACCGCCAGACGCGTGCATCCCTGAAAGGTGAAGCGCGGCAGGAACCCTGACTGGGGAAGAACGCGTTGATGCGTCGCGCTCCCTGACGAGATCGCCGGCGCTCGTCGGTGCCGTGAAGAACGGCATCGTCACGCCGCCGTTGCCGGTGTCGGTGGGGAGGTCACCGTATCCTTGTGCGGCTCTTCGTGCATCGAGTCGTACAGGCGTGCGGTCGTCCGCACCGGGTTGCGGAAGGCCGGGTGGTCGGTACGACGCAGATGGAACGGAGTGAAGGTGGTCGTCGCGTCGAACCAGCCCGAGTGCGGGTCGTCGGCGGACAGCGGCCACAGTGCGTTGACGCTGGGTTGGCCGAGATCGTGAAAAGTGCTGCGGTAGTACAGCAGCGGCGGTTTGCCCGACGACGTCGCGTCGATGATCCCGCCGACGTGCACCTGCCCCGGCCGCGCATCGTCACCCGAGTCCTCGATGCGCTGCGTGCCGACCCGGCGCGAGTACGTCGGTCGCACCCTGCGCGAGTGCCGGACCGACATCCGACTTGCGGTCGTGCACGACGGCCTCCGGCTCGGGCAGGTGCAGTCGGTGACCGATGCGGCACTGAAACGGGGTTTCACCCATTCGGGCCGATTCGCCGCCGCGTTCCGGCAGAAGTACGGGATGTCGCCGTCACAGGTCCGCCGCGACCTGTGACGGCGACACCTGGTCAGGCGATAGAGGCGCGGACGGCCTTCGCCGCGGCGACCATGTTGGTGAGCGACTCGATCACCTCGTCGGTCCCGCGTGTTTTGAGTCCGCAGTCGGGATTCACCCAGAGTCGTTGCATGTCAACGGCATCCAGGGCCGCCGACAGCGACTTCTCGACCTCCGCGGCATCCGGTACGCGCGGGGAGTGGATGTCGTAGACGCCCGGTCCGACGCCGTTGGCGAAGCCCACCGCGTTCAGGTCATCGAGGACCTCCATGTGCGACCGTGCCGCCTCGATCGAGGTGACATCGGCGTCGAGGGCGGCGATCGCGCCGATCACCTCGCCGAACTCCGAATAGCACAGGTGGGTGTGCACCTGGGTGCTGTCGGAGACGCCCGATGTCGCGAGCCGGAAGGCACGGACCGCCCACTCGAGATAGGCCGGTTTGGCGGCGTCGCGCAGGGGGAGCAGCTCGCGCAGCGCGGGCTCGTCCACCTGGATGATGCCCACACCGGCCTTCTCGAGGTCGACGGTCTCGTCCCGGATGGCGAGTGCTATCTGGAAGGCAGACTCCGACACCGGCTGATCGTTGCGGACGAACGACCACGCGAGGATCGTGACCGGACCGGTGAGCATCCCCTTGACCGGTTTCGCGGTCAGCGACTGGGCGTAGGTGATCCAGTCGACGGTCATCGCGGCCGGCCGGGACACGTCGCCGAAGAGGATCGGCGGGCGCACGCAGCGGGTGCCATAGGACTGCACCCAGCCGTGGGCGGTCGCGAAGAACCCGTCGAGCTGCTCGGCGAAATACTGCACCATGTCGTTGCGCTCCGGCTCACCGTGCACCAGCACGTCGAGGCCGATCTTCTCCTGCAGCGCGATGACCGTCGAGATCTCGTCGCGCATCCGCCGCTCGTACTCGGCGCGATCGATGGCCTTCGACCGCAGTGCCGCACGGGCCTTTCTGATGGTGGTCGTCTGCGGGTAGGAGCCGATCGTCGTGGTGGGCAACGGTGGCAGCCCCAGTCGTACGGCCTGCGCAGAGCTGCGTGCCGAGGCGTCCCCTCGGGTCACGTCGGCATCGGTGATCGCCGCGAGGCGCGTGCGAACGGCGTTGTCCCGCAGGCGCGGATCCGTCTCCCGAGTGGCCAGCGCGGCGCGGCTCGCTTCGAAGGCGTCGGCCTCGCTCTCGCGCCCGTGGCGCACCGCGCGCGACAGGGCGGCGACCTCGACGAACTTGTCGGACGCGAAGGCGAGCCAGCCGCGCAGGTTGTCGTCGAGTGCCGTCTCCGGCGCGAGGCTGTAGGGGACGTGCAGGGTGGAGCACGATGTCGAGACGGCGAGGTCGCCGACCGAGCCCAGGAGCGTGCCGAGGGTACCGAGTGCGCGGTCGAGGTCGGTGCGCCAGACGTTGCGACCGTCGACGACGCCCGCGACCACCAGTTTCGACGACAGTTCCGGTGCTGCGGCGACCGACTCGACACGACCTTCGATCAGATCGACGGCGACACCTTCGATCCCGGTACGGGCCAGCGCCCCCAGTGCGGGTCCCGCGTCGCCGAAGTACGTCGCGACCAGGATCGCGGGACGCCGCGACACGCCGCTGAGGCGCGAATACACGGAGTGAGCCAGCTCGGGCAGCCCGTCCGCGACGTCGGTGACCAGAGCGGGCTCGTCGAACTGCACCCACTCGACACCGGCGTCGACGAGTCTGTCGAGCAGGTCGGTGTACAGCGGGATGAGGTCATCGATCCTCGTGATCGGCACAGGGGCGTCGCCGACCGCCTTGGCCAGTGCGAGGAAGGTGATCGGTCCGATGACGACGGGGCGAGCGGTGACGCCGGCGCCGTGGGCCTGCGCGATCTCGGACAGCACCTTGTCGGGTCGGAGGGTGAATGTCGTGTCCGCCGAGATCTCGGGGACGAGGTAGTGATAGTTCGTGTCGAACCACTTGGTCATCTCGAGCGGGGTCACATCGGCGTTGCCCCGCGCGGCGGCGAAGTAGCGATCGAACGGATCGCTGATCCCGGACACCCTCGGCGGCAGTGCGTCGAGCATGACCGCGGTGTCGAGCATCTGGTCGTAGAAGGAGAACGTGTTGACCGGGATCGAGTCGATCCCGGCGGTGACGAGCTCCTCCCACGACCGTCGGCGCAGGTCTGCGGCCGTGCTGTCGAGATCGGCTGCGCTGACCCGACCGGCCCAGTACCCCTCGATCGCTCGCTTGAGTTCGCGGTGGGGGCCGATCCGGGCGGTGCCCAAGACGGTGGTGGTGAACCGGCGGACAGCCGCCGGGGATGTCGGTGACGACATGGTGTGCACTCCTGCAGACGTGACGGAGGGATCACCGCCCTGCAGGGTGCGTCGAGTCAGCCCCTCGGTGCCTGCGGGCACCGCGAAACGGCCACATCGACCTGCGCCCATTCCACGAGGCGGTGAGCCACCGGACGCGGCGCGTCCGGTACACCTGGCAGGTCTTCGGGCTCGTCGGCACTCATCGGCAGCTGATGCTGCTCGACACTCCTACTGGCCGTCGCTTCCCGGACCGTTCGGTCCAGTGCTGATGACGGCGGTCGTTCCGACATACCGCTGCGGGACAGCTCCGGATTCACACCGGATTCCCTCTCGTCCGACGCCACCCTCGGGGAGGACATCCGGACTCGACGTCGCGCACTGCCGTAGGGGCTCCATGTGGCAGGGCGACGAACCAACTGCGGTGGCCACGTTACCGCAGGCCGCCGGAGATCAGCTCCCGCGGTAGGTGGAGTACGAGTACGGACTCAGCAGGACGGGGACGTGGTAGTGGCGATCGGGGTCGTCGACCTCGAAACAGATGTCGATCTCCGGATAGAACCCGGCGATGTCGTTGGCGCTGAACCAATTGCCGGTGTCGAAGACGAGGTGGTGGATACCGGGGACCAGCGCCTCGACGTTCACCTGGGCGATCCGGCCGTCGGTGTCGGTCACGCCGGACGCGAGTTCGGTTCCGCTCGCGTCCTGCAGGGACACCTCGACACCGGTTGCCGGCGAACCGGTCACGGCGTCGAGGACGTGGGTGGACAGTCCGGTCACATCGTCGCCTCCTCCTCGAGGTAGATGCTCGCCGGTGTCAGCATACGGATCAGTCTGCTGCGGTTGATCTTCGCCAACTCCATCCGCATCACGCGACGCTCGGTCTCCGGGTCGTTGTGCATCCGCTGCCTGAGGATGTCGAGCAGCTCGTGCGCGGGGCGCCCGTTCGCGAACACGAGGTACACGTGACCGAATTTCTCCTCGTACGCGGCGTTGAGTTCTTTGAGCTCGGCGAGCACGGTTTCCTCGGCACCCGCCACCCCCGACTGCTCGCGCTCCGACGACGGGTTGTCCGGCCGGTCACCGATGCGCGGATGACCGGACAGTGCCTCGTCGAGGTCGGCATCGGTGAGTTCGGCGAGGATCAGGTCGGCGTACTCGAGCAGTCCCTCGTCGTCCGAGAACGGGCGGGCCTTGGCGACCCGCAACGCCCAGATGCTGGAGCTGCAGCACTCGAAGAGTTGGTGGATCGCCTGGCGCTCGGACAGCGCGTTGAAGCTCGGCAGTCCTCGCCAATCGACACGACGCATGCCCCCAGCCTAGGAGAGTTCGGGCTGCCGGCTGAACCGGGCCGACGTGAACGGGTTGGCGTCGGCCACGAGGTCGTCGAACCGGTAGTTGGCGATCTTGGCGATCTCGATGAGCGCGAACGACTTCTCACTCGTCTCCGAGTTGTCCATCCGGGCCCAGCCGCTCCGCAGCACGCGGTCGTAGCGTTCGGTCTCGCGGGCGCAGATCACCAGCGGGAACCCGAAATGATCGCGGTAGGCCGACGCCAGGTTGACCACGTTCTCGTGTTCGGTCTCCTCGAGGTGCGACAACCCCTTGTGGTCGACGGCGACCAGCTCGCCGGTGTCCTCGTCCTCGGCGCCGAGATCGGGGAAGGCGCGGATCAGGTCGAGTTGCTCGGTGTCGCTGCCGGTCAGCATGGCCTCCTGGAAGGCGCTGCGCAGATCGTGGACGTCCTCGAACGGTTTCTGATCCCAGGCGCGGTCGAGGACCCAGTCGACGTTCTGGACGACGCCGCCGAAGGTCTCGCGGAACTGCTCCTTGGTCATGGTGTTGACCTCGTCGAGCGTGATGTCGCCACCGCCGGCGACCGCGGGGCCCTTGGCGCCGATGTGGAAGAACAAGAGGTTCAACAGGATCGCGGTGATCGCGCCCATGGTGATGCCGGTGGAGAACGGGATCTGCAGGATCAGGTTCGGCATCGCCTGGTCCACGCCGGGCAGGGCCGGGACGTCGACCTGCTCGCCGGACTTCTCGATGACCGTCGTCGGCGCCGAGGACTGCGAGAACTGGACGTAGAGCGCGACGGCGAGGGAGGTCGCGGCGATGATGAGGTTGCGATGGTCGGTGAAGTCCACCGAGGTCAGCGTCTGGATGCCGACGATGGCGACGGTCGCGAACATGATCAGCGCGGCACCACCGAGCACCGGCGCGGGAATCGACTCGACGACCTTGGCGAGCTTGGGCAGGACGCCGAGGATGATCATGATGACTCCGGCGCAGGCGACCACCCAGCGGCTCTTCACCCCGGTCAGACGCACCAGGCCGACGTTCTCCGAGAACGCGGTGTACGGGAACGAGTTGAACGAACCGCCGATGACAGTGGCCAGACCGTCGGCGCGGACCGTCGCGGCCACGTCCTCCTTCTTGATTCGCTTGCCGACGATCTCGCCGGTCGCGAAGACGGAGCCGGTCGACTCGACGGCCACCACGAGCAGCACGACGATCAGCGAGACTATCGCGACGATGTCGAAGCGCGGCCACCCGAACGCGAACGGCGGGGTGAAGCCGAGCCAGCTCGCCTCGCCGACGGAGGAGAAGGAGGCGTCGCCGAACAGCCAGGCGACGAAGGTCCCGACCACGAGCCCGAGGAGGACGGCGATGGTGGCCATGAATCCGCGGAAGAAGCGCTGCATCAATACGATCAGCAGGATGGTGCCGAGAACGTAGAGCACCCACCGCCAGTTCGCCGAGTCGTGCATGTGTGTGGCGGGGTCGCTGACGGCGTCGCCGGCACCGACCGGGATGAGACAGACACCGATGATCGTGATGAGGGTGCCCGTCACCACGGGCGGGAGGAATCGGATGAGCTTGGCGAAGAACGGAGCGATCAGGAAGGTGAAGACGCCGGCGGCGATCACCGCGCCGTACACGGTCTGCAGGCCGACCCGCCCGCCACCATGGTTGTTGGCGATCTGGATGACGGGGGCGAGTGTGGCGAATGTGATCCCCTGCAGGAGCGGTAGCCGCACACCGATCTTCCACACACCGACGGCCTGCAGCAGCGACGCGATGCCGCAGGTGAAGAGGTCGGCGGTGATGAGCATCGTCAGGGCCTCGGAATCGAGGTCGATGGCACGTGCGATGAGCAGCGGCACCAACACGGCACCCGCGTAGAACGCGACGACGTGCTGGGCGCCGAGTGCGACGAGTTTGCCGGCGGGCGGAACCTCGTCGACCGGGTGGACGCGCTTGCGGCGCGCCGGTGCTGGGGCGCCCCCCTCGGCAATGTGCTTGTCAGCCATGTCCCTCTCACCTTCTCGATCTCGGCCATCGGACCCATGGCAGCGCTGCGCCCCCGGTGGCAGCTAAATAGTGGACCTCGCAACGCATTCCCGCTCGGCGGCGGATCGTATATTGCGTCTAGGTAAAAGGGACGGAACGGACGGGCCGAGCGGTGACGAGGAGGTGTTCATGACGGATGGGCAGGACAGGGCGAGCGTGTCGGCGCATCGGGGCCCGCCGGTGCTCGGAGTCGTCCTCGCGGCGGGCGCGGGGAGTCGATACGGCGAGCCCAAAATCGGTGCGCACCAGGGGCAATGGCTGAACAGGGCGGTGCACGCGCTCGCCATCGGCGGATGCGGCGAGGTGCTCGTCGCGATGGGTGCCCGGATCGTCGAACCGCCGGTCGGATCGTCTGCGCTGGAGGTGCCGAGATGGGCCGACGGGCTCGGTGAGACGGTGCGGGTGGCGATCGCCGAGGGCCGCCGCAGACCCGGGCTGCGGGCGATGGTTTTACATGTTGTTGACACGCCCGACGTCGGTCCGGAGGTGGTGGCGCGGGTCATCGCGGCGGCCGGGCCGTCGACGGCTGCGCTAGCTCGCGCCGTGTACGAGGGGCGTCCCGGACATCCGGTCTGTGTGGGCGCCGACCATCTGGGCGCGCTGTCCGCCACCCTGACCGGGGACGTCGGGGCAGGCCCGTACCTCGCCGCACGTCACGTCGAGGTGGTCACCGTCGAATGCGGTGATCTGGCAACGGGTGTCGACATCGATCGGCCCTGATCGTCGACGGGGGGATCCGCGGGGGAGGGCGGTGGGGCGAGGAGGCCCATCACCGAGTCGAGGATGCGCTCGGGGTCCACGAGTCCACGCGTGTGCCCGACGATGCGGGGCTGGGCGGCAGGCAGAAAGGTGGCGGCGATGAGGATCTGGGCCACCGCCTGCGGATCGATCGATCCTGCGACCACCCCGCTCTCCTGCGCGGACGAGATGTAGCCCGTCAGGGCGTCGATGCCCCGCTGGGGCCCGTAGTCGTTCTCCAGCATGACCGCGAACGTCTCGTTCCGGAGGGTCACGTCGGCCTGGGCGGCGAGCATAACGTCGAGTCCCGACTCGAGGAACTCGGCGACCCCGTCGACGAAGTGACGTAAGCCGTCGCGCAGCTCGTCGACGGTGGAGGGGGGACCCGGCGGGACGGCGCGGAATTGCCACAGCGGCCGCAGCGCCTCGTCGAACACGGCTTTGATCAGGCCCTTGCGGTCGCCGAAATGATAGAAGATGCTTCCCTCGGAAATGCCCACCCGCGAGGCGATCTCGCGGGTCGTCAGCCCGGCGATACCGCGCTCGGTCATGACGCCGAGCGTTGCCACGACGATCTCGTCGCGACCGATCTTGGGGGGTCGTCCACGGCGTACCACACGGGTCACTCTACCCGCACGACGATAGTTCTTGAGCAATCACTCAAGATGTGCCATATTTATTGAGTCCACACTCAATAAGGAGGTCTCACGTGGCTCGGAAGTGGTTGACCCTGACCGCCGTCTGCACCGGCGTCTTCATGCTCCTGCTCGACGTGACGATCGTGAACGTGGCGCTACCCGACATCCAGGCCGACCTCGGGTCGTCGTTGTCGGGTCTGCAATGGGTGATCGACGCCTATGCGCTGACCCTGGCCGCGTTGCTGCTCACGTCGGGCACGATCGCCGACATCATCGGCCGGCGCCGGGTGTTCGCGTCCGGCATCGTCGTCTTCACGCTCGGTTCGCTGGCCTGTGGGCTGGCGCCGACCATCGAGACCCTGGTCGCCGCCCGCGCGCTCCAGGGCGTCGGTGGCGCCATCATGTTCGCGACGTCCCTGGCGTTGCTGGCCCAGGCGTTCGCGCCGAAGGAACGCGGAGTTGCCTTCGGCGTCTTCGGCGCGGTCACGGGTGTCTCGGTTGCCGTCGGACCCGTGCTCGGCGGCATCCTCACCAGTGGGCTGTCGTGGCACTGGATCTTTTTCGTCAACATCCCCGTGGGCATCGGGGCGCTGGTCATCACGGCCATCGGAGTCGACGAGTCCAAGGCGCCGGGCGCGCAGCGGATCGACTGGCTGGGCTGCCTGACCTTCAGTGCCGCACTGGCTTTCCTGGTGTTCGGCCTCATCCGTAGTCATGCCGACGGGTGGGGGTCGGTCATGGTGGCCGGTTCCCTGGTCCTGGCCGCGGTGCTCCTCGTCGCCTTCGTCGTCGTGGAACGGACCGTCGGGTATCCGATGATCGATGCCGCGCTGCTCCGCGTCCCGACATTCAACGGCGGGCTCATCGCGGCGTGGGCGATCTCGGCATCGATGTTCTCTGTGCTCACCTACCTGGTGATCTATCTGCAGACGATCATGGGCTACAGCGCGCTCGAGGCCGGTCTACGGTTCCTGCCGTTCTCGGGCGTCGTCTTCGTCGCGGCCGGGGTGGCAGGGCGGCTGTCCGACCTCGTGCCCGTCCGATGGCTGATCGGCCCCGGTTTCGTCCTGGTCGCGCTCGGACTGTGGCTGATGCGCGGCACCGATCCAACCGGCAGCTGGACGCAACTCGTGCCGGGCTTCATCGTCGCGGGGATCGGCACCGGGCTCATCAATCCGCCGCTGGCGTCCACAGCCGTCGGGGTCGTCGAACCGGCGCGTGCGGGGATGGCATCCGGGATCAACTCCACATTCCGCCAGATCGGCATCGCCACCGGCGTCGCACTTCTCGGCAGTCTGCTCGCGTCCCGATTCGCCGATCAGGTCGGCTCGGCACTGCAGGGCGGGCCGCTCGCCTCTCGCGCCGACGAGATCGGGAGGGCCGTCGCCGACGGCGAGATCGCCCGTGTCGCTGCGACCGTGCCCGCACCACTGCGCCCAGAGCTGTTCGCCGACGCAGGACGGGGTTACGCGAACGCGCTCGACCTGATCCTGGGGATTGCGGCGCTGGTCGCGATCGTCGCGGCGGTGGTGACGTTCCTCTTGATCCGCAGCCGGGACTTCCATGATGAACGCGGGAGCGGTGTGGACGAGAGCAGCGCAGCGGGAGGGACTCAGGAGAGCGCGTCGTCGAGGATCGGGGAGACCTCGAGTCCCAGTGCGCCCGTGGCGAATCGCGCCACGACGGGAACGGATTCGGAGAGTGCGTCGGCGTAGCCGCTGCGTGCGCGGCCGAACATGCGGCCGTCGGCGGCGACCCCGATCAGCGCGATGAGTTCGCCGGTCGTCGGAACGCACACCGCCCAGACGAACGTCGTCTCGTCGGCCCAGTCGCGGGCCGACGAGACGACGTGGTCGTGCGGATCGGGGACACCCAGGTCGGCGAGAGCGGGGACGTCGGACACCCGGTCGTCGGCGCGCAGTGCGCGCAGGTACCACGACCCGGCGTTGATCTCGACGGGATCCACGTCGCCGGCGGGTCCTACTTCAGCTCGAGCAGGAGGGTGCCCTGCGTGACGGCGGCACCCGCCTCGACGGCGAGTCCGGTGACGACACCGTCCTTGTGCGCGGTGACCGGGTTCTCCATCTTCATCGCCTCGAGCACGACGACGAGTTCGCCGGCGGAAACTTCCTGGCCCTCCTCGACGGCGACCTTCACCACGGTGCCCTGCATGGGGGCCTGCACGGCGTCCCCGGACACGGCGGCGTTGCCGCCCTTCTTGCGCGAGCGGGCCTTCGGCTTCTTGCGGACGACGCCATTGGCGCTGCCGCCACCGCCGCCGAGCGACAGATCACCGGGCAGCGAGACCTCGACGCGACGGCCGCCGACCTCGACGACGACGTTCTGACGCGGCAGCGACTCGTCCTCCTCGATCGGCTCGCCACCGGTGTAGGGCTCGATCGGGTTGTCCCAGTCGGTCTCGATCCACTTGGTGTAGATATCGAACTTCTCGTCGCCGTTCTCGTCGGTGTGACCGTGGAACGCGGGGTTCGCGACGATGTGGCGATGGAACGGGATGACCGTGGCCAGGCCCTCGACATGGAACTCGGCGAGAGCACGTGCCGACCGCTCGAGTGCCTGCTCACGGTTCTCGCCGGTGACGATCAACTTGGCGAGCATCGAGTCGAACTGGCCGCCGATGACGTCGCCCTCGACGACACCGGAGTCGACGCGCACACCCGGTCCGGTGGGCTCGCGGTAGACGGTGACGGGTCCGGGCGCGGGCAGGAAGTTGCGCCCGGCGTCCTCACCGTTGATCCGGAACTCGAACGAGTGGCCGCGCGGGGTCGGGTCCTCCGAGATCTCCAGCTTCTCGCCGTTGGCGATGCGGAACTGCTGGCGGACGAGGTCGATGCCCGCGGTCTCCTCGGTGACCGGGTGCTCGACCTGCAGGCGGGTGTTGACCTCGAGGAAGGACACCAGGCCGTCGCTGCCCACGAGGAACTCGACAGTCCCCGCGCCGTAGTAGCCGGCCTCTCGGCAGATCGCCTTGGCGGACTCGTGGATCTTGGTGCGCTGCTCCTCGGTGAGGAACGGTGCGGGTGCCTCCTCGACGAGCTTCTGGAAACGACGCTGCAGCGAGCAGTCGCGGGTGCCCGCGACGATCACGTTGCCGTGCTGGTCGGCGATGACCTGGGCCTCGACGTGGCGGGCCTTGTCCAGGTAGCGCTCGACGAAACATTCGCCGCGACCGAACGCGGCGACGGCCTCACGGGTGGCCGACTCGAACAGGTGGGGGATCTCCTCGATGGTGTAGGCCACCTTCATGCCGCGACCACCGCCCCCGAAGGCGGCCTTGATCGCGACCGGCACACCGTGCTCTTCGGCGAACGCGACGACCTCGTCGGCGTCCTTCACCGGATCCTTGGTGCCCGGCGCCATCGGGGCGTTGGCTTTCAGGGCGATGTGACGAGCGGTGACCTTGTCGCCGAGATCGCGGATCGACTGCGGCGACGGTCCGATCCAGATCAGCCCGGCGTCGATCACGGCCTGGGCGAAGTCGCCGTTCTCGGACAGGAATCCGTATCCGGGGTGGATCGCGTCGGCCCCGGACTTCCTCGCGGCATCGAGGATCTTGTCGAACACCAGATAGGACTCTGCGGAGGTCTGACCACCGAGCGCGAACGCCTCGTCGGCGAGCTTGACGAACAAGGCGTCGGCATCGGGCTCGGCATAGACGGCGACACTGGCCAGGCCCGCGTCACGAGCGGCCCGGATGACACGCACCGCGATCTCGCCGCGGTTGGCGATGAGGACCTTGGAAATACTGTTCGCAGAGGGACTTGGCACTTGTTCTCCTGGGCGTCGTGACGCTCGGCCGAGCGTCACTGGCTGGTGTGTTGCGGACATCACTCGTCTGGGTTGTCCACCCGGGCTGTCGAGGGGTTCGGCAACCCGGGTGACGCACGACACTCGAGTCTAAGCATCACGCGTTCAGGGCAATACCCTAGCCCACCGAGCAATCGTTCGGTGAGGGCCTCCGAGTTACTCGTGGGTACCGAATGTGGTGGTGTCGCCGACGGCTCGTACGAACTGCGTCAAATCGCGCAGGTAGGCCTGCACCGGGCCGATCCGCGTGTCGTCGGCGGGTGCGGTCGCCGGATCGAGAGTGGGATTGTTCACTCCGTCGGGTTCGCCTCCGGGGGCGAGTCCGGCGGCGGTTCCCTCCGGTGGGAAACGGCTGGACACACGCAGTCCACCCGGTGTCCGGTTCATCCAGATGTAGACCTCGTGCGGCGCATAACTGTGGCTGCGCAGCACCCTTGCTCGGCCCGCGTCGGCCTCGGCCGCCCCCGGCGCATAGCGGGTGTCGATGAAGGAGATGACGAACAGTGGTTCGCCGCCGTGGCCGATGAGTTCGGCGACCCGCAGGAAGGGGAGGGCCGCACCCTGTCGTGATCGTTTCAGCTCGGCGGTCGCGCGGGCGATCGCCTGATCGAAGGTCGGCGAGTCGGAGACGTCGATACAGAAGGGTGCGACGGCGACGAACCAGCCGAGCGCGGTCAGCCAGCGGGCGTCGTCGCGGGTGTGCCGGGGCAGGACACACCGGAACTCTGCGTCGCCGGTGCGCTGATGGTGTACGAGCGCGAACGCGGCGAGCAGGCCGGCGGTCAGGGTGCCGCCCGCCTGTGAACAGACCGCGGTGAAGCGGTTGGCGGCATCGTCGTCGAGGATCAGGCCGTACAGCGACTGTTGCGCGACCGCCGACTCGTCGCTCGGATCAGGCCCCGGCGCATCGAGGTCGACGCCGTCGGCCTCGGCGCCGCGGCGGTCGACACCGAGCGCGGGCATGCCGCCGCGGCCGGCCCGCAGGAATGACGCCCAGGTGCCGACCGCCGGATGGTCGGCGCCCGTCTGGTCGGCGAGGCGACGCTCCTGCGCGCCGAAGTCGACGTAGCTACCGACCTCGGGCAGCTTCGCTTCGGTATGGGTCCGCGCCGCGCGGTAGAGGGTCACCAGTTCGTGCTGGGCCATGATCAGCGAGTACCCGTCCACGAGGGAGTGGTCGGCGGCGAACAGCAGGGTGAACGATTCCTCCCGGCCGACGGTCGCGAACATGTAGGCCGGCCAGTGCAACGGTGCCGTGGCGCGATCGAAGGCGCCGGCGATCTGCTCGATCAGGGGACCGCTCTGGGTGTACCAGCCGATCCGACCCATCTTCAGCTTGACTGTCCCGGGGTCTGTGCTGAGGCGTTGCAGACCGTCGCCCTTGATGACGACGTGACTGCGCAGGACCTCGTGTCGGTCGATCCAGTGCATCAGGGTTGCGCGGATGGCGGGGATCGACAGCGGTTCGTCGAACTCGATCGACACGCCCAGCCACGACTCGCGTCCGCCTTCGCGCCGGGTGCGCAGCCGGTATTCGAAGGCCGATCTCAGGTGTTGTTCGTGGTTGTGTGACGTCAGCCGGGAGTCGTGATCCCACGCCCCGAGCCCGCCCGGCACATACGGCGTCCACTCGACGAGTCCGCCGGGTTCGATCGGCTCGTCACGGATCTGGATGAACTTCATGCCCCGGGGGAACTCGCCCCGCCGGTCTGCGCGCGCACCTGACCCTTGATCCGGCCGAGCATGCCCGCCATGCCCCGCAACCGCAGCGGGCTCACCGCGGAATCGAGCCCGAGGTCGTGATAGAAGTCGCCCGGGATCGCGAGGATCTCCTCGGCCGTGGCGCCGTCGAGCCCCTGATGCAGGATCGAGGCGAACCCGCGTGTCGTCGGGGCCTCTTGCGGCGCACTGAAATACAGCCGGACCGAAGCGGCGTCGTCCGCGTCCACGGAGAGGAAGACCGGTGACTGGCACTCCGGTACCGGTTCCATCGCGTCCTCGCGGAGATGTTCCGGCAGCTCTGGCAGTTCCCGGGAGAATTCCAGCAGGAGGGTCACCTTGTCGGAATCGCCGAGGGCGCCGAAGTCGTCGACGATCTCGGAGAGTGCGGAGGGCAGGCTCATGGCGTGGTGGGAGCTGAACCGGGCTCGGGGCCGATGGCGATGGGCACGCGGACCGCGTTGCCCCATTCCGTCCACGAGCCGTCGTAGTTGCGTACGTGGTCGAACCCGAGCAGGTGGGTCAGCACGAACCATGTGTGACTCGACCGCTCACCGATGCGGCAGTAGGCGATCGTCGGCGTCGACGGATCGAGGTCGGCGTAGATCTCGTCGAGCTCGGCCTTCTTGCGGAACCGCCCGTCGGGCGCCGCCGACTTGGCCCACGGGATGGAGACGGCGGTGGGGATGTGACCCCCGCGCAGGGCCCCCTCCTCGGGGTAGTCGGGCATGTGTGTGCGTTCGCCCGTGTACTCCTGCGGCGAGCGGACATCGACGAGTGGCTCGGTGCCCAGCGACGCGAGGACCTCCGGCGCGAATGCGCGGATCGCGGCGTCGTCGCGTTCGACGACGGGGTACTCCGACCGCGGATACTCGGGGACGTCGAACGAGGTCTCGCGGTCCTCGGACATCCAGGCGTCACGGCCGCCGTCCAGCAGCCGGACGTCCTCGTGGCCGAAGAGGGTGAAGACCCAGAGGGCATAGGCCGCCCACCAGTTGCTCTTGTCGCCGTAGATGACGATGGTGTCGTCGCGTTCGATGCCCTTGCTGCGCATCAGTTCGGCGAACTGCTCGCCGTCGATGTAGTCACGGGTGACCGGATCGTTGAGGTGCAGATGCCAGTCCACCTTCTGAGCCGTGGGAATGTGGCCGATGTCGAAGAGGAGGACGTCCTCGTCGGACTCGATGATCTTGAGCCCGGGGGCACCGAGATGGGCCGACAGCCACTGGGTCGTGACCAGTCGCTCCGGGTGGGCGTAGTCGGCGAACGCCGGATTCGGATCGGTCTCAACGCTCAACTGCGGTCCCCTTCGTGGCTGGTCGTCGGGTCCGCGACCGGGCTGTCGTGCGGACCTGCCGACGTGGTGGTACTCCGCACAAGAGCCTACCCGTCGAGGGTGGGCTTGCTCAGCCGGCGCGGTGGTGTCGTCGCCCGAGGCCGTCGAGCGCCAGGCGATCGGCCAGCGCGCCGAAGACACCGGCCATCGTCGAGTCCGCGGTCACGGTGCGTGGATAACGAGCCCGCAGATGGATGCCGTCGGCATCGCGCCAGAACCAGAACTGGGCGGCATCGGTGTGTCGCGAACTCGAGATCTGGCGGCTCGGTACGGAGTTTGGCACCGGCAACTTCCGATAGTCGACGTAGGACACCATGAACACGTCGTTGCGATGGGAACGCAGGAGGTCGGCGTAGGCCATGTACACCGGTGTGAGGCCGATCCGCGCGAGTGGCAGTGCGTCGCCGAGCCGGTCGGTGTTGGTCCGCAGGGTGGGACCGCCGTCGTCGCCCGCGTCGATCATGATCGGGGCGTTGCCCACCAGCCACCCGACGGCGCTGCGGTCGCGCGGGTTGAACCGGGTGTGCACGGGCAGGATCGTCGCGAGCTCGTCGGGGCCGCCCGAGTCGCGCACCGCGCCGGCGACGGCGGTGAGCAACGCTGGGTAGGTGCGCGCACTCCTCGATCGGACGAAGGCGTCGAAACGTTCGGCATCCGGCGCCGACATCAGCGTGCGGATCTCGGTGTGCACCTCGGTCGCCTCGCCCGGGCCGAGACCGAGGTCGAGCGGGAACTCCGGCACGGTCCACCTGTTGGCCGCGAGGAACTCGCCCCAGGCGCGCAGGCGGGGATCGTCGGGATCCACGGCCGGGGTCGACTCCTCCGCGGCGCGGATGTCGAGGAAGCTGACCGGGGTGGCGACCGACGGGTCGGCGTCACCACCGGCGAGATCGGAAGCGATGACCGCGAGGGAGAACGCGTCGACGTAGCAATGATCGAACGCGCAGATCACCGTCGTCGACGAGGGGCGCCGCACGGCGGCCAGGTAGTGACGGAGCGGCGCCGTGGGGGAGCATGTCGCGGAGATCCCGTCGAGGATGACGGCGGTGAGCGTCGCGGAGTCGTGTGAGCCGGACGCCACATCACGAACCTGCTGCACCGCAACGTGTCCCGGAGCGAGACGATGGCGGCTGTGGTCGTCGTCGGTGGACACGAAGTGACAGCGCAGCACCTCGTGGCGGTCGAGGAGCGACCGGATGCGTCGGGTCAGGTGCTCGAGATGGACCGTATGGTCGAACTCGAGGGTGAGGGCGAGCCACCCCGCGGTTCCGCTGCGGCGCATGGCGTCGAGGTGGAACTTCTCGTTCTCCGAGGGCGGGACCGCCACCGGTGCGGCGTCGGCCGTCGCGGTGAGTTCCCAACGGATGATCTCACCGGGTTCGATGGCGACGGTGTCGACGCCGCAGAGCTTCACGGGGACACCACCTGCGAAGAAGCGCTCACGGGGGAGTCGGTGTCCGAGGCGAACGTGGCGAGCCGTCTCCTGATGGCATCCACGTATCGATCGAAAGCATCACTCGCTGTGGGGTTGTCGGGGATGTGTGACGTCACGGTGAGCTCGTCGTGATAGCGGGTGAACCACATGTTGGCGTTGCGTGTGCGGCCGATGGCCTGGAATGCGGTGACGTTCTGCAGAACGGGGTCGTCGGCGCCCGGGACCCGACGGAAGTCGATGTAGGACACCATCTGTGGCGAACCGGGATCGGGGATGTAGCTGCCGTCGGCGGCGAGCAGGCCGAGGGCGACGTGCACCGGCAGGGTCGCGAGGTCGCGCGCCCGGACCACGGCCCGGCCGGCGATGTGGGTGAGGTCGGAGAACGCGATTCCCTCGTTCACATCGAAAGCGATCGGGACGAAGTTGCACAACCATCCCTGGGTGAACGCGTGTTCCGGTGTCCGAGTGGAGAGCACGGTCGCGGTGAAGTAATGCTCGCGGCTCAGCAACTCGTACTGCGCTGCCGCGAGCGCCGCATAGAGCACGCCGGCGAACGATGTGTCACCGCGCCGCACGTCGCACGCGTCGAGCTCGCTCGCGGACAGCAGTTGCTGCGTGACCGGCACGGCGGGCGCGAGCTCGTCGTCGGCGAGCCCGAGGTCGAAGGGGAAGCGCGGGACCCGGCCGCCGTGGACGGCGAGGATCTCTCGCCACGCGGCGATGCGCGGGTCGGCGGGGTCGGTGGACGCGGCGATCGCCTTCTCCTCGGCGATGTAGTCGGTGTACCTACCGGCGGGCTCGGTAGGTGGGATCTGCCCGTCCCGGATGGCGCGGTAGAGCTGCGCGATCTCGAGATGTCCGGAGAACTGCGAGAATCCGTCGGTGTGGGAGTGATCCGACCCGGTGTAGAAGGTGAACCGGTCACCGCCGTCGATCGCTCCGTAGGCCAGTCCGGGCATCGCATCGAAGACGGCCTCGGACGAGATGCGATCGACGATGTACCCGATCGCGTCGCCGGCCTCCACCGGGGTCTCGTCCGCCTCGGTCACGTACTCGATGCTCTCGGCGGGCGCGACACGGCGGAACGGTCCGGACTCGTCTACGTCGTAGATCGCCCGTAGCTCGTCGTGCCGTCGGGAGAACCGGGTCAATGCCGCGGCCATCGCCTCCCGGTCGAGTGGGCCGTCGACGACGGTGACGCTGTTCGCGGTGCCGGTGTGCGGTTCGCCCTGTGCCCGTTTGGCCTTCGCCGCGACGACGTGATCGATCTGTAGAAAACTCAGACCGTCCGGAGTGCGCTCGGCCGCCGCGAGCGCACCGGCGGGGTCGGCCACCCGCCACGCGACGGGTGTGCCGCCGACGAGCGTCGTCCGGAGCAGCGGGGTTCGGCTCATCGGCCCTACGACGCGTTCGTCGTGTGGGCTGCGGCGTGGCTGTATTCGAGATCGCCCTCGGCGATGACCGTCGTGAGGATGCGGTGGAACGTCGAGATGAAGCGATGCACCTCGTCGGCCCGCGCGCCGGTCGGGAAGCGGGAGGAGATGTTGGTGCCGGCGGGGACCCGGTTGATCCAGAAATAGACCTCGTCGGCGTTGCGCGTCGAGCTGCGCAGCACGCGCGCCTGTCGCTGGTCCCATTCGGCCGCACCCTCGGCGTGGCGGAGATCAATGTAGGAGACCACGAATCCGGGTGGGGTGGTGTCGCCGCCGATCAGATCGGCGATCGGTGCGAAGGGTGCCGCGCCCACCTTCTTGTACTCGGCCGAACTGGCGGCGATCGACGCCAGAGCCTCGGTGAACGTCGCCGCGCCCCGGGGGCGAAGGTGCACCGGGATGATCCCGACGAACCATCCGGCCGCCTCGCCCCAGCGCAGTTCGCTGCGGGTGTGGATCGGATTGAGGAAGCGCAGGTCACCCGAGCCGCTGAGGGCGGCCGCTGTCATGGACAGGGCGGTGTAGATGCCGGCCTGCATGTTGGCGCCCGCGTCCTTGCACAGCGCATTGAACGCCGCGGTCTGTTGCGCGTCGAGCAACCACGACGACAGCGTCGCCTGGAATCCGGCGTCCGGGGTGCGCTCGGCGACGATGGACGGTGTCTCGGCCTCGCGGGCGGAGATCGCCGTCGGGAAGGTCGGCATCGGTGCCGGCTGCGGCGACTCGGGGTCGGCGGCGGCGAAGAACCGGCTCCAGCCCGCCACCGCGTCGTCGGTCTCGCGGATCTGATCTCCCAGGGCCCTCTCGGCGTCGGAGAAGTCGACGTAGCTGCCGAAGTCGACCAGGCCGTCCGGGTCGCCGGTCACCACCGAGTCGTAGATCGCGGTCAGTTCCTTGATCGCGAACACCTGGGTGTAGGCGTCCATCACCGTGTGGTCGGCGGCGAACACCAGCAGGAAGGCGTCGTCACGGTCGGCGAGCTCGACGGTGACCGCGATGCAGTGCGGCCAGGTCAGTGGGCTGACGGTGGTGTTGAAGTACTCGTTCATCCGCTCGAACACCTCGGTGCTGGTGAGGTGATCGCCCATCGGCCGACGCTCGACCGAGATCGCGTCGGCCGGCAGCGTGATGCGAGTCAGGCCGCGGACGTCGTCGACGGACACCGACGTGCGGAAGGCCTCGTGACGGGCGTACCAGCGAGTCATCGTCGCGGTCATCGCGTCCTCGTCGAGCGGACGCTCGATGAGGAACGCGGTACCGATCCACTGGCTGTACCAGGAGTCGCCTTCGGCATGGGCGCGCAGCGCGTGCTCGCTGTGCATATAGGAGAGCCGACGAGGATCCTCGGCCCACGCCTCCTGGGTGGCCTGGGGAATCCACCCGGTCATGGTGCCGCCGGGGAGGGGATAGTCCGCGAGCTCCGTGTACTCCATCAAAACTCCTTCGTCGTTGAAGCCTTCTCCGCCCGGTGTGCCTCGGCCCCGAGGTCGGCTCGCGCCTGCGACGCTACCGGGTGCTCGTGTGCATTGTGTTCGAGTCGTGGTCGAGATTCAAAGGGGGACAGTCAATTACCACGCCTGTTGAGGTTTGTCGGGGGCTTATCGATTACCGCGTCCGTTGAGATTCGACTGGATGAACGGCCAGCTCTGGTGCAACCGATCGACCCAGTACGGCCAGGAATGGGTGCCCGGGTTGACGTAGTGGAATGACGCCCGGATGCCTTGCGCGGCGAGCTGGGCCTGCAGGTTCTGCGTACACCACAGCGAGCCGACCTCGATGGCCCCACCGACGATCTGGCGATCGGTCGGGTTGCTGTTGCCGGGAAAACCGGGTGCGTCGTAGCGACCCGACTGACCCGATCCGGTGGAGACGTAGACGCCGCTGCCGCGCAGGCCCGCGGACCGGCGTAGCACGTCGTGCGCGGCCCAGTCGGGATCGGTGGGGCCGCCCCACATGTTGTCGGCGTTGCCGCCGAACGCCGAGACGATGCCCCGCGGGTAGGCCTGTCCGGCCGGACCGGTGGTCGTGTAGCAGCCGCTGTAGGCGGCGACCGCGCGATAGAAGCCGGGGTTGCGGGCCGCGAGCGTCAACGCCGATCCGGCGCCCATCGACAGTCCGCCGATGCCGCGGCCGCCGTTGCCGTCGAAGCGCGGTTCAAGCACGGAGGGCAGTTCCTTGGTCAGGAAGGTCTCCCACTTGTAGCGGCCCAGTGTCGGATCGTCGCGCTGCCAGTCGGTGTAGAAGCTGCCGTTGCCGGCGATCGGCAAGGCCACGTTGACGTTCTTGTCCGCGAAGAACGTCGCGGCATCGGACTTCAGCAGCCAGATACTGGTGTCCGGGCTCTCCTCGCCGAGGCCGCTGAGCATGTACATCGTCGGGCGCGGGCCGCTCGGGCGGCGCGGCGTGAGCACCTGCACCTTGATGGTCTTGTCCATCGATGCGGAATGGACGTACGCGGCGAACTGCGTCGGCCCCTCTTGGACGACTCGCTCGATCCGGGTGCCCGAGGGTGCCGCGGACGCGGTCGGGGGGACGATCACGCCGAGCACACCCAACACCAGTGCGGTCGCCACCGATGTCACCAGCGTGATGGTGGCCGATGGCGACATGCGCCATCGGCGGGGGACGCCAAGGGCAGGTCCGGTGGTCAGACTCGTCATCGACGTCCTTTGCATCAAACAGGTTAGGGTAGCCTAAATCATAGGCGTGATACTTTCCGCTAACAAATTAGTAACAAGGCCAGATGGTATCCAGCCGGGTGAGAAATGTCACCAGATCTGGGGGGTCAATCCCCAACGGACACATTCTTTTTGGACGCTCGTACCAAGTTCAACAGATGTTGGGAAGGCGTTCGGGTCCAGTCCCGAGACGGCGAGCGTCGTGATCTCCCCGGTGTCGTGGAACCAGGCGGCGAGGCCGCCTCGGAGGCGGGCCAGCCGTTCGCGGCTGACGCCCTGGGTGGTGGCCCGCGACGCGAAAGTTCCGACGCGGGAGGGCTTTCCGAGGCCGGCGAAGAGCGGGTCGACCGTCCCGCCACTCGACGCGAGGGCCAGTGGCGTCGCCGCGTTGGTGCTGAGGGCGGACACGGCGCGGTCGGGCAGTGCCTGCATCAGAGGTTGGAGCCGCAGCAGACGACTCGACCGTGTCCCCGCACCCTGATACGCCTCCTTCGCAAGGCGTCTGATCGACCGCAGATCCCGATCGCGACTCCACTGCGCGGGCACGTCGAGGGTGAGTCCGGTGGTGGAGTTCGCCCGGGTGTCGTCGGGCTCCTCGCGCAGTGACATCGGAACCGACGCGCGCACCCGGTCGGTCCAGTCGGCCCGGCCGGCATCGACGATGAGCCCGATGACGATGGCGATGAACAATGCGGTCGTCGTGCCCTCCGCCGCGGTGACCGTCGAGCGCCATTCCTCGCCCGGGATGGACACGATGGCCAGCGGCGTCCGGATCGGTGTCTCGCGGGCCATCTCCGCCTCGCTGGGGGTAGGCGGGGCGGAGGTCGACTGCGACGTCACCGGCGCGGCGTCGGACTGAACTACCGGACTGCGCCGGGCGGTCCACGAATCACGTGCCAGCGCAGCCAGATTGCTTCCGATGGAGAGTGCCTGCCCGGCCGCGTCGCGGATGTCGTCGGTCAGCGTCGGCGCCACCGGTCGGTAGGTGGGTGTGACGTCGGTGTCGGCGGTGGCCTGCAGGATCGACAGTCCGCCGAGCCAACCGTCGCCGACGGCGTGCGACGAACACATCGTCACGAGCCCGCCGCCCGACCGGAGCTCCGCGGCGCGCAACTCCCACACCGGTCCGTCGGCGAGGTCGAAGCGCACATCCGCGGCGCTCTCGATCCACTCCAGGATCTCGTCGTCGGCCAACGGGGGGTCGGAGTGGGTCCGCCCGGCCGCGCCGCCCGCCGCGGTCCAGTGGTCCCGGGCCAGCGGCACGTGGCTGCGGTGCAGGACGCGACTCAGCGGGGTCTGCTGGAGGCGACGGCCGATCCGGTCGAGTTCGTCGGCGTCCAGCGGTTCGGTGAGTCGCCAGATCGCCTGGCTGAGCACCGGCACCCCGAAGGCGCGATCCATCCGGATGAAGAGGTCGTCGTCGTGGGTCGTGCGCTCGACGGGTGAAGTCACGTTCGTGAGGGTAGATGGCGGGCTGTCGCGGGGCGAGGGTATGACGCGCACGGGCCTCGACCGTCAGTATCGGCACCAGGGTTCGCCGGCGAGACCCCAGCGGCCGAGTTCTCGCTGGACAAGAGCGGCGAGCACGGTTGAGTCGGCGACCCGATCGGGGTCCCAGGGAGGTGAATGCCGAGGTATGACCTCCATCACTCTGGGAGATCTATGCGCTCAGTCCGCCGGCCATCCTCCGGATCGTCGCGATGTCGGCGCCTACGGTGACGGCGGCGCGTTTGACCCCCGGCACCGGCCGCCGACCGCCGAGGGACGCGAATCCCGGGCTGAGGCGACCGAGGTTCGACGTGAGGCGCAGCGGTGCGGTCATCGTCGTAGACGGGCGGTGGAACAACCGGTCGGGCAGGGCCTGGCCCAGGACCGCCAGTTGTGAACGTCGAGAGGGGGATTCGGTCAGCGACGCAATAACTTGTTTGCTGGCCGAACGGAGCGGTCGGAGGCTCGTGCATCCGCCACGACGGGCCGCGGACCGAGTCGAGTGTTAGCTGCTCACCCCGAGTGCGAAGCCGCCGCCGGCTCCGGCAGCCAACGGCTCTACAGCTTCCGCGACATCCTCGTGCTCAAGATCGTCAAACGCCTCCTCGACGCCGGTACTTCGTTGCGCAACATCCGCGCGGCTGTCGAGTTCCTGGCCGAGCGCGGTACCACCGATCTGGCGCGCACCACCCTGATCAGCGACGGCACCACCGGCTACGAAGCCACCTCCGGCGACGAGGTCGTCGACCTGCTACGCGGCGGACAAGGCGTCTTCGCGATCGCTGTCGGGCACACCGTGGCCGATCTGGCCGGCACCGTGCACGACTTCGAGGCCGAAGACGCCACCGCCACCACACCGGTGGTGACCGACGAGCTGGCCCGTCGACGCACCACACGGCGCCGCAGTGCGTAACTGGTTCCCTCCCGCGCGGCCCATGTGGACACGGCGGGTGTCGGTGGAATGCCTTACCGTGGAAGCGGGTTATGCGGCGTGGCAGGGGAGGATCTGCCGGCATCATGACGGGGGACACACATGAACACACCACCAGAATCATCGGCGCCCGAAGCCATACCAATCACACTGGCCAGCGACAACAACGGTGATGAGCAGCCATCGTTGGTGACCGCACCGCGCAGCGAACTGATCATCTCAGCGTTGCTGCTGGTCACCACCGCCGCGATGCTGGCTGCCTTGTTCACCAGCTCATGGTGGTGAAACCTCGGCACGGGTAGTTCGTAGTCGAGACTTGTCATGCACACGATGCGCGCCTGCGGGCCGAAAGTCACGTGACTGCACTGGGTCTGAGGAAGGGGCGTCCCGCCAACGGGTCGGGGGGACCCCAAGGCGGGACGACCACCGCCGATTGTCGACCGCCGCGACATCCACTTTCCACCCCGGGGCAAGCGTCACCAGGGGAGGGTGCACGGTCTGTTCGCCCGTAGCGTGAATCCTCGCGGCCCATCGCGGCGCAGCGTCGATGAGGGATTGTCATGCTGGTCGCTGGTGTGTGCCCGCGTGGAGCTGGCGGTGGGCGGCCGCGAGTTGATGACGCAGCCGGGTGTTTTCGGCCGCCGGATTCGCCTCCTGTCGACCTCTGCCAGTGTTGTGCCGCAGGGTCGCGTCGGTCTCGGTGTGACCGTGCGATGCCGTGGAGGCTCGGGTACGGGCGAGGATGTCGGGCTGGGTGTAAATCCAAGATCGTGCGACGTCGGATGAATCCGAGGAGCAGCAAGCTGATCGCAGGCACTGATACGACGGCGACCCAGTATGCGACGTAGCCTGCCGAGCACACCATCACCGCCGCCGACCCACTACCCGACGACCTGCACGAAGCCCTCACCGCGATTCGCGGGCCGCACTAAATTGACAAAACTCAGGTAGCACCATGCTCTCGGGGTAGGCGTCGAGGATGTACTGGGTGGCCGCGGCGTCGGACTGCGCCGGACCAGCCTGTTCAGGCGGCCACGGCGCAGCCGGTGGGCGAGACCGCGAGCGCTTCGGGGTCGACATCGCGATTGAGGTGCCACACGCACTGGTTGACCACGGGCAGCCGCAATGCGTGTTCCATCCGGACGAACAGATCGTCATCGGGGGTGAGGCGGCCGGTGTCCGGGCGGGTCATGTCCAGAGGGACGTGACGTCCACACCGACGTCGTCGAGCAGGCGACGGACCGTCGGAAGGCCGATGCCGAGCACCGACGACGGATCTCCGTCGATGCCCTCGACGAACCAGCCGCCCAGTCCGTCGAGCGTGAACGCCCCGGCCACCGACAGCGGCTCGCGCGTCGCGACGTAGGCGTCGATCGCGGCATCGGACACGTCGGCGAACCGGATGGTGGTGGACGCGGCCGCGGTCACCCGGGCCGACACGCGGCCGTCGGCGACGCGGGAGACCGCATGACCGGTCAGCAGCTCGGCCGACTTCCCGCGCATCCGTCGCCACTGCTCACCGGCGACCTCAGGGGTGTGTGGTTTGCCGCTGAGGTCCCCGTCGAACAGCAGCATCGAGTCGCAGGTCAACACGACGGTGTCCGTGGCGTCGCTGTCGGCGGGGTGGCCGGCGTCGAGAACTGCGGCGACCACGGCGTCGGCCTTCGCCTCGGCGAGACGGACGACGACCTCGGCGGGTGGGGCGGACCCGAGACCGGCGATGATCGCGTCCTCGTCGACGTCGGAGACGATGACCCGGGGATCGAGTCCGGCACCACGCAGCACGCGCAGCCGGGCCGGTGAGGCGGACCCGAGAATCACCGAGGTCGAGGTCACCACCTCAGGTTGGTGAAGCTGGTGGGCGCACCCCACGCAGGCCGCAGCCGGTCTTCGGGGCGTCCCCAGTCGTCGCGCGGGCCGGTCTCGGCGGGGCCGCCACTGGCCGACGATGCGGCGGCCGCGACGACGGTGACGAGCGCGGCCACTTCCTCGTCGGTCGGGTTTCCGCGCACGATCCGCAGGAACGGGGCCGCGCCGGCGTTGTCGTCGGTGGGTGTGGTCTCACTGGGCACGGTGCTGTCCGTCTCCGCTGCACTCACAGGGGGATGTTCCCATGCTTCTTGGGCGGCAGGGTCACCATCTTGCGCTCGAGCAGCCGCAGCGCGGTGGCGACCTGGCCGCGGGTGTGGCTCGGCGGGATGACCGCGTCGACGTACCCGCGTTCGGCCGCGACATACGGATTGACGAGGGTGTCCTCGTACTCCTGCTGCAGCTCGAGGCGGAGTGCGTCCACGTCCTCGCCGTTGGCTGCGGCTTCCTTCAGCTTGCCGCGGTAGACGAACCCGACGGCGCCGGATGCGCCCATCACGGCGATCTGGGCGGTCGGCCAGGCGAGGTTGACGTCGGCGCCCATGTGCTTGGAGCCCATGACGTCGTAGGCGCCGCCGTAGGCCTTGCGCGTGATGATGGTGATCTTGCCGACCGTGGCCTCGCCGTAGGCGTAGAGCAGCTTGGCGCCGCGGCGGATGATGCCGTTGTATTCCTGGTCGGTGCCGGGCAGGAAGCCGGGCACATCGACCAGGGTCACGATCGGGATGTTGAACGCGTCGCAGGTGCGCACGAATCGCGCTGCCTTCTCCGAGCCCTTGATGTCGAGGCAGCCCGCGAACTGAGTTGGCTGGTTGGCGACTATGCCGACGCTGCGTCCGTCGACGCGGCCGAAGCCGACGAGCACGTTCGTCGCGTACTCCGCCTGCACCTCGAGGAACTCGTCGTCGTCGAGGATGCGCCGGATAACCTCGTGCATGTCGTACGGCTGGTTCGGCGAATCGGGGATCAGGGTGTCGAGCTCGAGATCCTCGTCGGTCAGTGTGTCCTCGATGGACCCGGCGGCCGGCTGATCGACCGGGAGGCGCGGTGCCTCGGCACGGTTGTTGCTGGGTAGGTAACCGAGGAGGTCCTTGACGTACTCGAGGGCGTCCTCCTCGTCCTGCGCCACGTAGTGCGCGGTACCCGACTTCGACATGTGCGTGTGCGCGCCGCCGAGGTCCTCCATCGTCACGTCCTCGCCGGTGACCGTCTTGATGACGTCCGGCCCGGTGATGAACATCTGGCTGGTCTGGTCGACCATGACGACGAAGTCGGTGAGCGCAGGGGAGTAGACGTGCCCGCCGGCGGCCGCACCGAGGATCAGGGAGATCTGCGGGATCACGCCGGAGGCGCGGACGTTGCGGTGGAAGATCTCGCCGTACAGGCCGAGGGAGACGACGCCTTCCTGGATGCGTGCGCCGGCACCGTCGTTGATGCCGATCAGCGGCCGGCCGGTCTTGATCGCGAGGTCCATGACCTTCACGATCTTCTCGCCGTAGACCTCGCCGAGGCTGCCGCCGAAGACGGTGGCGTCCTGCGAGAAGATGCAGACCTCGCGGCCGTCGATGGTGCCGTAACCGGTGACCACCCCGTCGCCGAGGGGACGGCGGTCGGCGAGTCCGAAGTTGGTGCTGCGATGCCGCGCGAGGGCGTCGAGTTCGACGAAGGAGCCCTCGTCCAGGAGATGGGTGATGCGCTCACGGGCGGTGAGCTTCCCCTTCTCGTGGATGCGCTCCACCGCCGCCTCGCCCACGGGGTGCTTCGTCTCCTCGAGACGGTTGCGCAGGTCGGCGAGTTTTCCGGCCGTCGTGTGGATGTCAGGAGCAGCGCCATCCTCGCGCGAAGCTGTCGTCATGAACAACGATGCTAACGACCCGGGTGTGAGCCACGTCAACCGGTACAACGTGAGATTCGCCTCAGGTTCCCGAGCGATCGGTCGGGCCTGCGACGATGCTGGCCCGGAGGTGGCCGCCGAGGCAGTAGCGTCTGGGTCATGACCATGGATGCCCCCGATGCCGCCGCCCTCACCGATCTCGTCGCCGACACGCGCTGGCGCGGGGTCGAGGTGGTCGACGCCACGGGTTCGACCAACGCGGATCTGGTCGCCAGGGCCGCCACCGAGGACGTCGACGGCCTCGTGCGCATCACCACCGATCAGACCGCCGGCCGCGGTCGGCATGCGCGGGTGTGGGTCGCGCCCGCGGGCAGCCAGCTCGCGATGTCGTCGGCGGTGGCGGTCGGCGACGACACCGAACATCTGGGCTGGCTCTCGTTGATCGCCGGATTGGCGGCGGTGGCGGCCATCGACGAGACCGTCGGGGTGCGGCCCGGCCTGAAGTGGCCCAACGACGTGCTGGTCGACGACCGGAAGGTGGCCGGGATCCTGTCGGAGTACACGCAGGGCGTCGCCGGGGGGATCGCTGTCATCGGGATCGGGATCAACACCGCGATGACGCCGGATCAGCTCCCGGTGCCGACCGCGACCTCGCTGGGGATCAGTACCGGCCGTCCGGTCGACGCGACCGCGCTGGCCGCGGCTTTCCTGAAGGAGCTGTCCGCGTTGCTCGAGTTGTGGCCCACCGACGTCGACCGACTGGCGCAGACCTACCGGTCCCGCAGCGACACCGTCGGAAAGAGGGTGCGCCTGGTCCTGCCGGGGGACCGGGAGATCGTCGGCACGGCGACCGGCGTCGACGCGGCGGGACGGATCGTCATCGACGCCGACGGCCGCGAGGTGGTGGCCGCGGCAGGCGACGTCACCCACCTGCGCGCCCTCGACGACTGAGTGGTCGACGGCTAGATCGTCGACAGCTCAGGCGCGCTGAATGCTCTTGTGTCCCATGGCCGGCACGAGGGCGAGAATCGGTATGCCGATGACGAGGTGCAGCACCGCGGTCGCGATGCCCACCGAGATCTCCGCCGACAGCACGAGCGGTACGATGACCGCCGCGGCGATCAGCAGACCGACGATCCAGCGGAAGAACTGATCCGGCGATGGCGTGACGAGTTGGAGGACGTACCAGAGCGCGCCCGCGGCGAGGGCACACAGGAACCCGACGACGGCGAACCAGATCTCGTCGCGCGCCACCGGATTCCAGACCCCGAACTTGCCCGCTTCGTTGACGCGCTCGACGATCGCCCGGATCACCCAGGCGACCAGCCAGGCGGCCAAACCGGTCACGACCCCGGTCATCACGACGCCGCCGACGAACATCGTCGGATTGATGTTCGGTCCCAGACGTTGTCTCGGACGCGCCGGCTCGGACCGGTAGCGCGGATCGCCGGCGTACTGCTCGGTGGGGTCGTTGTAGGGCGCGGACCGGCTGTAGGCCTGCGATTCATACCCCGGCTCGTAACGCGCGGTCCGAGGATCACGCGGGTCACGGGGATCGTGGTAGCTCATGGCTTCTCCTTGATCGGGCTCGGACCTGCAGCGGTGTAGTCCGCAGTGTACGTGGTCACACGCGGATTAAGCTGGCAGCCATGGCCTATCCACGGGAGAACCTCGCCCCCGGCGAGGAGATCGTCCTGCACCGGCATCCGCATTGGAAATGCCTGCTCGGACCGTTCATCCTGTTCCTCCTCATCACCGCCGTCGCGGGGATTCTGGCGGGCATCGTGACCGGCGCGCAGATTGGTTCGACGGCCCGTCTCGTGCTGCTGATCATCGTCGGGGTGGTGTGGCTGGTCGGCTTCGTCTGGTTCTTCGTCCGCCCGCTCGTGTCCTGGAAGTCGACGCATTTCGTCCTCACCGATCGTCGGGTCATCTTCCGCAACGGCATCGTCACGCGATCGGGTATCGACATCCCGATCCGCCGGATCAACACGGTCGAGTTCCGGCACGGTCCGATCGACCGGCTGCTGCGGACCGGCACACTGATCATCGAATCCGCCTCCGACGAGCCGCTGTCGTTCGACGACATCCCGCAGGTCGAGAGGGTGCATGCGCTGCTCTATCACGAGGTGCTCGACGTCCATGACGAGTTCGACGACGAGGGGTCGCTGACCGGCGATCCGCAGGACGACCGACGACGCGACGAGGGGGTGGGTCGATGACCGACGTGCTGCTGGCCGAGGACGATGCTGCGATCGCGGAACCGTTGGCGCGGGCGCTGACCCGCGAGGGATACGGCTGCGAGGTGGTGACGAATGGTTCGGCGGCGCTCGATCAGGCCCTCGACAACCGGTTCGAACTGCTCATCCTCGATCTGGGTCTGCCCGAGATCGACGGGCTGGAGGTGTGCCGGCGTGTCCGGACGGCCCGACCCCAGTTGGCCGTGCTGATGCTGACGGCGCGCACCGACGAGGTGGACTTCGTCGTCGGCCTCGACGCGGGCGCCGACGACTACGTCGGCAAGCCGTTCCGCCTGGCCGAGTTGCTGGCGCGCGTCCGTGCGCTGCTCCGACGCCAGCAGAGCGCCGACGAGGTGCTCGACGGCGGCGACATCCAGCTCGACAGCCGTGGCCGCCGGGTCCTGGTGAACGGCGAGGACCTCTTCCTGGCCAACCGTGAGTTCGATCTGCTCCGCTTCCTGATGGAACGACCCGGACAGGTCGTCAGCCGCGACGAGATCCTCACCGAGGTGTGGGGGTCGGCCGATCTGCGGTCGTCGAAGACGCTCGACATGCACATCTCATGGCTGCGCCGGAAGATCGGCGACGACCAGCACGACCGCCCGCGACACATCGTCACCGTGCGCGGCGTCGGCTTCCGGTTCGACCCCTGATCGAGCGTCGGGACTCCTCGATGCGTCGTCGGATTCTCAACACGATGATCGCCATGATCGTGGCGGTCGGTCTGTTGCTGGGCATCCCGTTGAGCGTGATCGCGTGGTGGTGGGTCTCCGACAACGCGCACCAGAACCTGGACAGCCGGCTCAAGCTCATCTCCGATCAGCTGATCCGGCAGGAGGGCGCCGAGGGCAGCGTGGCGCCGGGCGGGCTGGACGTCGAGGCGTTCCAGTTGTTGCTGCCCGCGGGCGGCAGGCTGACCGTGCGGTATCCGGTCGGTGGTGGGGTGGAGGCGGTCACGATCGTCGGCGAGCCGATCGAGGGCGCGACGATGAAGGACGCGATCGGATTGGGCAACGCCGGGTCGATCCTGCTGGAGATCCCGATGGATCAGGTGCGCAACGATCAGTTGGCGGCGATCGGCATCGTCGCGCTGGTGGTCGCGTCGTCGATCGCGGCGGGCACGATCGTGGCGGCGGTCACCGCCGGGCGTATCGCCGATCCGCTGATCGATCTCGCCCAGCGCGCCGCGGCGATGGCGAAAGGCGACTTCCGCTCCGAGTGGAAGTCATACGGCATCAGCGAACTCGACCGCGTCTCGCGAGCCCTGGGTGACGCGAACTCGGAGATCGCCCTGCGGCTCGAACGCGAGGGCGAGATCGTCGGCGACGTCTCGCATCAGCTCCGCAGCAGGCTGACCGCGATCCAGTTGCGTCTCGACGAACTGTCCCTGCACCACGACCCCGCGGTCGTGGCGGAGTCGGAGGCAGCGCTGGAGCAGGTCGAACGGCTCTCCCGTGAGCTCGACGAGATGGTGGCCGCGTCCCGCAACGACCCGGCGTCACCGAACGACATCGACGTGGAGGCGATGGTGCGCACCCTCATCGGCGACTTCCGCACGTCGTTCTCCGCGGCCAACCGGTCGATCTCGGCGACGTTCACCGGCAGCACCACGGCCGTGAGCGCACGTCCCGGACGACTGCGGGAGGCGCTGAGCGTCCTCGTCGACAACGCACTGCAGCACGGTGCGGGCACCTGCCGCATCGCGGTCGACGACCTGCCGCCCGCGGACATGGTGCGGATCACGGTCGCCGACGAGGGGCCCGGGGTCGACGACGCACTCGTCGGGATGATCTTCCGGCGCGGCTTCTCCGCCGGCCGGGGCAACGGCGTGGGCCTGTCGCTGGCGCGCGCGCTGGTCGAGGCCGATGGTGGTCGCCTCGAACTCACCTCACGCCGCCCGGCGGTGTTCTCGATCGTCACGCCGTCGTCCCATGGGCCGGACCAGGATGTCCGCCCGCCGACGATCACGCGTGACCGAGTTCCTCATCGGTGAGTTCCTCGAGCGAGGGGTGCAGGTCGGTGGAGCCTGCGTCACCGCCGCGCAGCAGTTCCTCGGGGAACGCGAACTTGCGCAGTGCCCAGAAGCGGAACGCCATCTGCAGCAGGTTGCCGATCAGGAACCCGAGGACGAAGTCGATGACGACCAGCTCGGTCACCGTGAGGTTGCTGCGGAGGTCGAAGACGTTGTTGGCGACCCACAGAGGCGCGGCGGCCAGGATGACGCCGACGCCGCTGATCACGAAGAACAGCATCGCCTCGTGATGGCGTTCGCGTCCGCCGCGGTTCTTGAACGCCCACTCCCGATTGAGGACGTAGCTCAGGATGGTCGCGAATGTGCCGGAGATCACCCGCGCGACGACCGGTTTGGACTCGAGGACCGTGAAGGTGAGGAGGTAGAAGATGGCCAGGTCGAAGACGAATGTGGTTCCGCCGACGAGGCCGAACTTGATCAACTCGTGGTGCTGCATGAGGAGCCGACGAACCGGCTCGGGCAGTCGAGCGACCAGCTCGTCGATGAAGGGCACAAGGTCCGAGTGTACGAAACAAAATCGGCGCGTGACTTCTCCGGGCGGTCCTGCGAATGATGTCGGCTTCGTGCCACGATGTGTCGCGTGACTTCTCGCATGCCCACCGTGACGATGATCGGTGGTGGTCAGCTCGCCCGGATGACCCATCAGGCGGCCATCGCGCTCGGGCAGTGTCTCCGGGTCCTGGCGGCCGGCGACACCGACCCCGCGGCGCAGGTCAGCGCCGACGTGGTGCTCGGCTCCCACGACGACCTGTCGGATCTTCGACGTGCCGCGGAGGGGTCCACCGCGCTGACGTTCGACCACGAGGGCGTGCCGCTGGAGCACCTGCAGGCGCTGGAGGCGGACGGGGTGGCGGTCCGGCCGCCGTCGAAGGCTTTGCACTTCGCCCAGGACAAACTCGCGATGCGCGGCAGGGTCACCGAGCTGGGGTTGCCCGCGCCGGATTTCGCCGATTTGACCGATGAGCGCGAGCAGGCCCGTGAGCGACTGATCGCGTTCGGCGAGCGGAACGGGTGGTCGATCGTCCTCAAGGCGATCCGTGGCGGCTACGACGGTCGCGGTGTGTGGCTGCTCGACGACCGCTACGACGCGCTGGCGGTGTTCGACGCGCAGCACGGCAACGGTGTCGGACTGATCGCCGAGCAGAAGGTCGCGATGGCGCGGGAGCTGTCGGCGATGGTGGCCCGCTCGCCGTTCGGCCAGGGTGCGGCGTGGCCCGTGGTGGAGACCGTGCAACGCAAGGGGCAATGTGCGGTCGTCATCGCGCCTGCCCCCGGTCTGTCCGACGATGTCGCCGAGCAGGCTCAGCAGATGGCGCTGCGCCTGGCGTCGGCACTCGGTGTCGTCGGCGTGATGGCGATGGAGTTGTTCGAGACCACCGAGGGCGACCTGTTGGTCAATGAGCTCGCCATGCGGCCGCACAACAGCGGGCACTGGACCATGGACGGTGCGGTCACCTCACAGTTCGAGCAGCATCTCCGCGCGGTGCTCGATTACCCGCTCGGCGACACCGCGGCCCGGACGGCGGTGACGGTCATGGCCAACATCCTCGGCGCCGACGAGGCGCCGACGATGTCGATGGATGAGCGGCTGCACCACCTGATGGCCCGCATGCCCGATGCCAAGGTGCATCTGTACGGTAAGGGCGAGCGTCCCGATCGCAAGATCGGTCACGTCAACATTGTTGGTACCGACAAGGATTCGGTTGCCGAGGTCCGCGAGCGCGCCGAGCGGGCCGCGCACTGGATGTCGCATGCCGAATGGACCGATGGATGGGATCCGCACTCATGACCGACACACCCGACCCCGTTTCGCCGGACGCGACCCGCGAGGGCGCACCGTCGCCGGACGTGGCCGCCACGCAGGACACGCGCGCACCCGGGACCGAGGAGCCGGCCACGCCTGCGCCCGAGCCGACCCGGCCACGCGTCGGGCTGATCATGGGCAGCGATTCCGACTGGCCGACAATGGAAGCCGCCGCCGAGGCACTTGCCGAGTTCGAGGTGCCGTTCGAGGTGGGCGTGGTGTCGGCGCACCGGACCCCGCAGCGCATGCTCGACTACGCGTCGGGTGCCGCGGACCGCGGGATCTCCGTCATCATCGCCGGTGCCGGCGGCGCGGCGCACCTGCCGGGCATGGTGGCGTCGGCGACGCCGCTGCCGGTGATCGGTGTCCCGGTGCAACTGCGGACGCTCGACGGGCTCGACTCACTCCTCTCGATCGTCCAGATGCCGGCCGGTGTCCCGGTCGCGACGGTCTCCATCGGCGGTGCCCGCAACGCCGGGTTGCTCGCCGTACGGATCCTCGCGTCGTCAGACGCCGGATTGCGTTCGCGCATGGTCGATTTCCAGCGCGGCCTGGAAGAGATGGTGCTGGACAAGGATGAGGCGTTGCGCAGGCGGCTACTCGGGGAGGAGTAGCCCGCGCTCAGAACGGTGGCCCGATACAACTGCGGTCCTGGAGCCCGTCGCCGACAACGGTTGTCGCGCCCGGCGTCCAGGACTGCACCTGTATATGGCCCCGGAACGTGGCTTGCGCCGTCGCCCCCGTCATCCCGCCGCCGTCACCAACTTCTCCACGAAGAAGTCCAGCACCCGCTCGCGAGTGTCGTGGGTCGGCTGCCCCGGCTCGTCGATCAGATCCTCGGTCAGAACCGAATGAGGCGTCGGGAGAAGCGAATCGGGATTGGCGGCCGAGTCGGGGAGTTCGACGGCGATGAATGCGTCCCCGAGTTGCTCGCGAAGGTGATCGAATCGGTTTCCCGGCGACAACCGGTCGCCCTCGAACCGCAGACCCATGACCTGCAGCCCTGCAGCACAACGGGATCGGACCCGAGCGAGGTCCGCCGCGCTGAGATCGATCTTGCGGTTGCGTGACGGGATGATGCCGAACGGCAACGACGGCTGCGACAGCACCGGCGCCAGCAACCTGTCATCGATGGCCATCGCGAGCGCGAATCCGCCGGTGAAACACATGCCGACCGCACCGACACCCGGGCCCCCGCACCGTTCGTGCTCCTCGGCGGCGAGTCCGCGCAGCCAGTCGGCGATCGGTGAGGTCTTGCCGGTGGCGAGCACCGTGAACTCACGGCTGATGCATGCCCTCGCGATCGTGCCGACCATGTTCTGTACGGCCCCGATCCGGCCGAGATTGGACGGGTGCGGGTCGCGACCGTCGACGCCGAACAGTGACGGCATCACCGCGGTGAGTCCGCGCGCCGCGACCTTGCGGGCGAAATCGGCGACCTTCGGACTGATCCCGGGCATTTCGGCGATCACGATGACCGCCGGGCCGCTGCCCTGCGAGTACACGCGCCGGGTGGTACTGCCGATCGTCACGTCGCGGACGGTGAAGTCATCGAGTGCATCGTCTGCCATGTGTCGTCCTGCCTCAGCCGTCGACGATCGTCCCGGTCAGCACCGAGTCGAAGAATCGTGCCGGAATCCGGGCCCCCTTGGCCACGTCGGGCGAGTCGGACGGGATGATCCGTGGCCGAACCACCCTGCTGTGGCGCGACTTCCGCGTGATCCCGAACTCGCCGGCGGCCTGCACGTTGCGTACCCAGTCGGTCTCGCGGCCGTAGGTGAGGACGATCGACAACTGATCACCGTCGACCCAGGCCAGGACCGGGATGGTGTACCGCTTGCCGGACTTGCGTCCGACGTGTTCGATCATGGCCCAGGGAGCCAGTTTCGGTGCCCACTGACGCTGGATCGGGTTGGTGACGACCTTGTTGACACGCGCGACGGTCTTGGGAATCCTCATGGGTACGAGGATGCCGCACGGGGCCTGATCATGGGAGGGCTCGCGGTGGTGGATTCGACTCAACGCAGGACGACATCGGCGCGCTCCGTCTGTGCACGTGCCTCGAGCCGATCCGGGTCGGGATGGGCCACAGTGACCAGCGATGCCCCGCTGACCAGCGGGGCCAGCACGGTTGCGGTGATCTGATCGGCCGTACGCCACGGCCGTGCCGTCAGAACACGTGCGCCGGGGCCGATGCCGTCGGACGACGCGGCCGAGCGCGCGGCGGTGAGGACATCCTCGGTGGTCAGCTCGTCGAGCACCGGTCCGCTGACCACGGGACGTGACGTGTACTGATCTCCGTGCACTCGCACGGCGGTTGCGAAATCCGTGACGCCGAGCGGCAGATCGCGGACTCCCATCGCGAACGGATCGAGCGAGGCGACCAGCAGCTCGTCGACGTCGTCGTACTTGTCGATCTCCGCGGCGGACGTGACGGCCGCGCCGAGCATCCCCTGGCCGCTGTCGGCACGGCTGGGCAACAGGACGTGTGTCCCCGCCCACCAGGCACCGAGCATGATCGCCGCCGTCTGCCAGTGCTCCGGCAGGTCGATGAGCACCTCGTCGCCGGGCCGGAGTCCGAGCTCGTCGACGAAGAAGTTCGCCGACTTGGCCGCCCAGTTGCCCAGTGTGGCCGCCGACAGCTCGGTGCGCTCGCCCGAGACGTCGTCGTAGAACGTCAGGAGCGGCTGGGACCAGTCGGCGACGGCGTCGAACACGACCGCGGTGACGGTGGGGCCGGCCATCAGTTCACGCACGTCGGATCGTCGGTGCCTGCCGTGATCGGCGGGCGGTTGTTGCCGACACGCTCGCTGGCCGGTGTGTTGTCGACCTGGGTGCCTGTGTCGACGATCGAGCCGGGACCCGCATAGGTGTTGGTGAGCACAGCTTTCAGTCGCTTGTCGGGCAGCGACGAGTCGACCCGCACCTCGGCGCCGCCGAGATCCTTGGCCAGCTGACGCGCACCGTCGTCGTCGGAGTGGGTGTACACCACCGAGTTCCGGTCGTCGGCCTTGCCGCTCGCCGTCTTGCCGGCCTGGAAACCCTTGTTGGTCAGGATGTTCGCGACATTCGACGCGAGGCCGTCGATCGTCCCAGCGTTCACGACGTCCACCGTGTAGTCACCACGTTCCACCGCCTCCGGATTCTTCTTGCTGTTCAACAGATTGTCGGTGAACGAGTGGACCTGTTTCGGGTCGACCTCGACGACGCTCTGCTGACCGTCCTCGCTCCAGCCCTGTTCGGTGACGACGGGGATCGTCGCGAACTTCACCCGCCCGCCGCTGAGGTCCTTCAGTTGCTCGGCGAACTTGATCACATCCCAGTTGTCGTCGATGACGACCGAGCGGGACACGGCCCGTTGCAGTTCGGACAGTTTTCCGGGATCGGCGAGGAGGTCCGCGGACAGCATCTTCTGGGTGAGCGAGGCCATGAACACCTGCTGCCGGGTGATCCGGTCCAGATCGCCGCGGGGGAGTCCGTGGCGCTGGCGCACGAAGCTCAACGCCTTCGGGCCGTTGAGGGTCTGCTGACCCCGCTTGAACCGTGCACCCGAATACGGTTCGCGCACCGGTTCCTTCAGGCAGACGTCGACACCGCCGACGGCGTTGGTCAGCAGCACGAACCCGAGCAGCCCGACCTCAGCGTAATGGTCGACCTTGACGCCGGTGAGGTCGGCGACGGTGTCGATCAATGCGCGACGTCCGGCCTGCGTGCCGTCCTTCTCCGCCTTCTTCTCGTCGGCACCCGATTCCACCTCGCGCTCACGGACGCCTTCCTTGGTGGTGCCGTACGCGGCATTGATCTTCGACATCCCGATCCCGGGCACGTCGACGTAGGAGTCACGCGGGATCGAGATCGCGGTCGCCGACGACCCGTCGTTGGGGATACGGATCAACAGGATCGTGTCGGTGTTGGTGGCGACCTCGTCGCCCGAGCGCAGCAGCTTGAGTTCCTGCGGCGACAACGGGTTTCCCTTGGCGTCGGTACGTGAGTCGGTACCGACCAGCAGGATGTCGACCGCGCCGTCGTTCGCGCCGCCGAGTTCGAGTCCGCCGAGCTGGGTGATGTTGGAGTTCAGATTCTTGACGTTGTTCCAGGCATATCCGGTGCACAGGAGCACGGCGACGGACAAGAACGCGACCAGTCCGCGGCCGATCCCGGCGCGGCTGGCCTTCGGTCGTCGACCCAGACGGCCCGCGAGCCCGGCCTGTGCGGTCGATCTCACCGCGGTGTCGGGTGACGGCGCGGCGGGTGAGCCGCCGCCGGCTGCGGTGGGCCGCGCCGACCCACGCCTGCGCCCGGGGCCGGTGGCCTTCGGACCGCGGGGACGCATGGCCGCAGCCGTGCCGGTCTCATCCCGGGTGGATCGACGGCGCCGACGAGGACTGCCGTCGCCGGTGTGGATCTCACCGGACGAGCGGCGGCCGAGATCCGGTGCGTCGGTCGGAGGACGTCGACGCGGCTGCTGGGCGCGACCCTGCTGTGCACGACCCGATTCGCGGCGCGGTCCGGACTGCTCGGGTCGTCCGGTCCGCTCTGCGGGACCCTGCTGGTCGCGGGGCACGCGGCGTCGGCTGGGGGAGGGATCGCCGGCCGGGCGCGGACCGGCATCCGGCGGTCGGCGGCGACGACGGGGCGGTGGATCGACCGGCTGTCCCTCGGCGCGGCGTCGGGGATCGGATCGCTCGCGCGGCTGCGGGGTCGGCTCGTCCGGACGTGCGCGGCCACCGGGGCGCCGACGTGCACCATCGGGTCGAGACTCCACGGGCGGGTCAGTCCTTTGCGTCCAGGTCAACTCCGGCCGCGGCCCAGCGCCGCTGTTACTCGTGAGAGCAACGAGATCCGTGGTGTTGACGTGTCGGATGTTGCTGTGCTGACGCAAGGCTACTGAAGTGAAGAACGAAATCGAGAACGCAACGCCGATGCACGCGACCGAGATCGACATCACCACTCGGCACACCGCGGTGATCCACCACCATTCGGCGGAGTACGGCACGATGTGACGCATGAGTCCGACCATGTACATCGCCGGGGCAGGCGGGCAACTGGGCACCGCTCTGCGCGCGGTATCGGCCGCGAACGCCGACGTGCGTGCCCTGACCTCCGCCGACATCGACATCACCGATGCATCGTCGGTGACGAGCGCCCTTGCCGGGCTCCGTGCCGACGATGTGGTGCTCAACTGTGCCGCCTTCACGAATGTGGATGGAGCGGAATCGGATCCGGACGGCGCATATGCGGTGAACCGGGACGGACCGGCGTACCTCGCTCGGTCGACCGCCGCCGCCGGTGCCTGGCTCATCCACGTGTCCACCGACTACGTCTTCGCCGGGGCGGCTGCCACCGACGCCGGCCCACGGCGGACCCGGCCGTACGAGCCCGATGACGTGACCGGCATCCCCGAGACCGTGTACGGGGCGTCGAAGCTCGCCGGGGAACGAGCGGTGCTGGACGCCGATCCGACCGCGACCGTGGTGCGCACCGCCTGGGTCTACACCGGCGGACCCGACAGCCCGGACTTCGTCGGCACCATGCGCCGCCTCGAGGCGCAGCGCGACGAACTGACCGTCGTCGACGACCAGACCGGTTCACCCACCTATGCCGTCGACCTCGCGGCGGCGCTGTGGGGCTTGGCGTCGGTCGGACGACGGGACCGGACCGCGGGTGCCGTCCTGCACGCGACCAACGAGGGCAGCGTCACCTGGCACACAGTCGCCCAGGCCGTGTTCGCCGAGATCGGTGCCGACCCGGGCCGGGTCCGGCCGTGCACCACCCACCAGTTCCCGCGCCCGGCGCCCCGACCTGCCTTTTCGGTCCTGTCGGGCCGATCGTGGGCCGACGCCGGCCTCACCCCGCTCCGCGACTGGCGCTCGGCGCTGCACGCGGCGATCGCGGATCCCGGACCGTCGTTGGATACCCTGACCCCGTGACCGCTCAGCTGGCCGTCGTGACGGTGACCTATTCGTCGGGGAAGTACCTCACGGCATTCCTGCAGAGCCTCGAGAAGGCGACCGCGGCCGAGGTGCCGAGGGTGGTGATCGCGGACAACGGATCGACGGACGGTGCGCCCGAGGCGGCCGAACGTGACTTCGACAACGTGACCCTCGTCCGGACCGGCGGGAACATCGGCTACGGCGGCGGGATCAATCGTGCCGTCGCCGAGCTCGATCCGTCGATCGAGTTCGTCGCGGTGGCCAACCCCGACGTCGAATGGGGGCCCGGCTCGCTCGACGAATTGCTGGAGGCGGCGCGACGGTGGCCGCGGGCGGGCTCTTTGGGTCCGCTCATCCAGGAGCCCGACGGGTCGATCTATCCGTCCGCCCGCCGGGTGCCGGATCTGGTCTCCGGAATCGGACACGCCCTGTTCTCCACCGTCTGGAAGTCGAACCCGTGGACCGCCGCCTACCGTGCCGACAACGCCGCGCCCAGCGAGCGCCCGGTCGGCTGGCTGTCCGGATCGTGCCTGCTGGTGCGCCGCGACGCGTTCGACGCGGTCGACGGATTCGACTCGCGCTACTTCATGTACATGGAGGACGTCGACCTCGGCGATCGCCTCGGCAAGGCGGGCTGGCTCAACGTCTACGTCCCGTCGTCGGAGATCGTGCACACCAAAGGTCATGCGGCAGGGCGGAATCCCGAGAAGATGTTGCCCGCACATCACCGCAGCGCCTATCAGTTCCAGGCGGATCGCCATCCTGGTGTGCTGCGCGCCCCCCTGCGCCTGGCGCTGCGCGTCGGTCTCGCACTTCGCTCACGGGTCGCGGTGATCGCGGCCCGACGTTCGTTCGATCGATCCCATGAGGAGGAAACCGGTGGCCAATGAGAACCCCTCGGTGCAGGCGGTCGTCCTCGTGGGCGGGAAGGGCACGCGCCTGCGCCCGCTGACGCTGTCGGCACCGAAACCGATGTTGCCGACCGCGGGAGTCCCGTTCCTGACCCATCTGCTGTCGCGGATCAAGGCTGCCGGCATCGACGACGTCGTCCTCGGCACCTCGTTCCAGGCGCCGGTGTTCTCCGAGTACTACGGGGACGGCTCGAAACTCGGCCTCTCGCTGCGCTATGTGACCGAACCGGAACCCCTCGGCACCGGCGGCGGGATCCGGAACGTCCTCGACGAACTGACCTCGGACACCGTCCTCGTCTTCAACGGCGACGTGCTCGGTGGGACCGACGTCCGCGAGGTCCTCGACGCACACCACAGCAGCGGCGCCGACGTCACGCTCCATCTGGTGCCGGTCAGCGATCCGCGCGCTTTCGGCTGCGTACCGACCGACGAGAACGGACGGGTCACGGCGTTTTTGGAGAAGACCCAGGACCCGCCCACCGACCAGATCAACGCGGGCACCTATGTGTTCCGCCGGTCGATCATCGAGGAGATCCCGGCCGGCCGCGCGGTGTCCGTCGAGCGCGAGGTGTTCCCAAAGCTTCTGCAGGAGGGGCGCCACATCCACGGACACGTCGATCACGCCTACTGGCGCGACATGGGGACGCCCGAGGACTTCGTGCGCGGATCCGCCGACCTCGTCCGCGGCATCGCGCCGTCGCCGGCGCTCGGCGACCGTCGCGGTGAGTCGCTCGTGCACGACGGAGCCGGTGTCGCACCCGGCGCGGTCCTGATCGGCGGGACCGTCGTCGGACGCGGAGCCGAGATCGGCCCACGGGCGCGCCTCGACGGTGCCGTCATCTTCGACGGTGCCGTCGTGGAGGCGGGTGCGGTGGTCGAGCGCAGCATCGTCGGGTTCGGAGCCCGGATCGGACCGCGCGCCCTCATCCGCGACACCGTGATCGGTGACGGCGCCGACGTCGGTGCGCGATGCGAACTGCTGCGCGGAGCCCGGGTCTGGCCCGGAGTCCAGGTGCCCGACAACGGAATCCGCTTCTCCACCGACGTCTGAGCCGGGTCGGAGTACCGGCGTCGGACATCGCAGTCGGGATGCTCGGCGGCGGGAGGCGCGTGGTCAGCGGGCCTTGGCCGCCGCCAGCACGCCTGCGCCGAGCGGGATGACCACGGGCAGCAGTTGCTCGTCGTCGGCGATCAGCAGGGCGGCCTCACGGGCCGCGGCGGCCGGCGGATCGGTTCGTGACGGATCGGCGACGGCGCCGTCGGCGGTGGCGTTGTGGACGACGAGAACTCCACCTGGACGCAGGATCCGGATCGCCTCGACGACATGGCGGGGGTGATCGATGAGCGGGCCGTCGACGAGGACGAGGTCGTAGGACTCGTCGGCCAGACGTGGCAGCACCTCCGTCGGATAGCCGTTGATCAGCCGGGTCCGGCCGGGCGCGATCTCGGCTCCGGCGAACGACTGGCGGGCCGCTCGATGATGCTCCGACTCGGGATCGATGGTGGTCAGCACGCCGTCGTCGGACATGCCGTTGAGGAGCCACAGGCCGCTCACGCCGGCGCCGGTACCGATCTCCACGGCGGCGTGGGCATCGCACGAGCGGGCGAGCAGCGCGAGGAGGGCGCCCACGGCGGGCGCGACGGCCGGCGCACCGAGTTCCTCGGCACGGCCGCGGGCGGCCAGCAGCGCGTCGTCCTCGACGATCGCCGATTCCGCATAGTCGATGAGTGCGCTCCCGCCGGGCGCACCGGTGTCGGGGGAATCGCCTGATGAGTCGGTCACCCCCCGAGGTTATGTCCCGCCGTCGGCGATTGTGTGCGCGGCGCGCCACCGGCGGCGAAGTCGACGGCAGAAGTCGGAGGTCAGGTGGGTTCGACGGCCGGTCAGACTTCCTCAGCGAAACCTCAGGACACTCACACGGCGACCACACCACGATAGGAGAGGGTTCTACTAGCGCACCAACGCACTCGTGGGACGGGCGACCCTCGCCCACGGAGCCGCCGGGAGTGCGGGAATAGACTGCCGGTACACGTGGTTTACCATCGTGAACATCCGTCATCCGACGTGATGTCCGGGGAAGGGAACTGGCCACCAACGATGACCGATCCTCAGGGGTCTGCAGAAGTCGTCCCGTCCGGGACCGCCGGATTCGACGCCACCGGTGATGACAACCTCATGCCGACGTGGGACGAACTCGTGCGCGAGCACGCCGACCGCGTCTACCGGCTGGCCTACCGCCTGTCCGGCAACCAGCACGACGCCGAGGACCTGACCCAGGAGACCTTCATCCGGGTGTTCCGGTCGCTCAAGAACTACAAGCCGGGCACTTTCGAGGGCTGGCTGCACCGCATCACCACCAACCTCTTTCTCGACATGGTCCGTCGGCGCAGCAAGATCCGCATGGAGGCGCTGCCCGAGGAGTACGACCGCGTGCCCGCCGACACCCCGGATCCACAGCAGATCTTCCACGACGCGAACCTCGATCCCGATCTGCAGGAGGCGCTCGACGCCCTTCCGCCGGAGTTCCGCGCGGCGGTCGTGCTCTGCGACATCGAGGGACTGTCCTACGAGGAGATATCGGCGACGCTGGGCGTGAAGCTGGGCACCGTCCGCAGCCGCATCCACCGCGGTCGCCAGACGATCCGCGATCACCTCACCGCCCGTGGTCACACGGGCAGCCGCTCGGTCGCCGTCGGCACCGTCGGCTAGATCCTCACGGCCGGGAACCCCGGGCGTTCGGGCTTCGTTATCACCTTCGGATAGGCTGGGTGGCCGCGCTCGACTGCGGTGCGAGAAGCACATCCGCCGACAGCGCAGTAGCGTGGAACGGGACTCGAGACAACGGCCGGAGCAGACCGTTGCGGTGGAAGAGGTGAGCGTCAGATGGAGATGAACCGAGGTCGACCCACCTCGGGGCAGCAGGCCGACAGCCCGCTACCCATGTCGAATCTCCGCCGCAGACGCCGTTCCGCGTGGAATCCCGCGACCTGGTCACCGGTGACCGCGTCCTTCGCGCCGAATCGCACCTACCGCGCGCCGGGAACGCCCGGCGGACGCCGTTTCGCCTCGACCGAGCACCTCGCGTCGGAGGCCGTGGCAGCTTTCGTCGACGGTGAACTCGGCATGACCGCGCACATGCGCGCCACCCAACATCTCGCGCACTGCCCCGAGTGCATGTCGGCGGTCGACGCACAGATCGCGGCGCGCACCCGACTCCGTTCCGCCGGCGACGTCTCGATTCCCGCCGGACTGCTCGGACAGCTGAGCCAGATCCCCACCCGCGAGATCGACCTCACCGGTGTGTCCGGTGAGGCGGAGACCGATCCCCAGCCGGCGGTGGCCCCGTGGGACCGCGACGGGTCCACCAGCCCGATGGCGGCCCCGGGATTCCCGGTCGCCGGTATTCCCGCAGATCGGACCCGGAGAACCGGCGCACCCGAGGCGGATCGCGATGGACAAGAGAGTACGAGGGCACGGATGAGTCGCTGGCGGGGCCGCTGACAGGTGGACCACACAGGGGAGAGCGAACTCGACCGCATGACCGACGCCGCCGAGGACACCGCGACCGGTGAGTCCGGCGGCGCCGTCGCGTCCGGCGACGACCACGCAGCGGCTGACCAGGGGGCCGGCGGCGACGGGGACCGGGATCGCCGGCACGACGCCGGGCGCGTCCGCCACACCGCCTTCTCACCGGAGACCGTCGCGGTGTTCGGCAGGCCCGCCGGGGTCCACGGGTCGTTCGCGCAGACCTCCGAGTCCACCGATCGTCCCGCGCCCGAGGTGTCCGCCCCGGATCCGGTGCTCGCCGAGGCATTCGGTCGGCCCTCCGGCGAAACCGAGACACTCCAACGCGATCCGCTCGCGGCCTACGGTGAGCCGGGTGGTGCCCCGTCGCCCCCCGACCCGTGGCGCGACCCGGAGAGCGTCGCCGCGATGTCGGGCCCGGCGCTGGCCCGGCCGACGATCGCCGAGCCCACCGAATCCGGCCCGAAACTGGGTATCCAGGACGTGCTCTTCGGCAAACGCGTCAGCTGGCACGCTCTCGCCACCCTCGCGGTCCTCGCCGTGCTTGTCGGGGTGTTCGGCGGGCTGATCGGACGCTGGACCGCCGAGGTGGTGTCCCCACTCAACTCCGACTCGGTGCAGCTCTCCACCGGCGAGCAGACGAACGGCGATGCCAAGTCGCCGGTCGCCGGTGTGGCACGCGCCGTGGAGAAGTCGGTCGTCGCACTCGATGTCCGCACCTCCAGCTCGGTCGGTACCGGATCGGGCTTCGTCATCGACAAGGGCGGCTACATCGTCACCAACAACCACGTCATCGCGATGGCCGCCAACGACCGCAACGCCAAACTCGAAGCCGTCTTCTTCGACCGCAAACGGGTACCGGCCCGGATCGTCGGACGCGACACGAAAACCGACCTCGCCGTCGTGAAAGTCGACAACGTCGACAATCTGACGGTGTCCAAGCTCGGGAACTCCGACGATCTCCAGATCGGCCAGGAGGTCATCGCCTTCGGGTCTCCACTGGGACTGGACCGCACCGTCACCAGTGGCATCGTCAGTGCGCTGCATCGGCCGGTCCCACTGCGGCCCGACGCCGAATCCGACACCGACGCGGTCATCGACGCCATCCAGACCGACGCTGCGATCAACCCCGGCAACTCCGGTGGCCCGCTCGTCGACGACGAGGCGCAGGTGGTCGGTATCAACACCGCGGGGCTCGTCCCGGGCGGCGGATCGATCGGCCTGGGCTTCGCGATCCCGATCAACCAGGTCGTGCCCATCGCCCAGACACTCATCCGCAACGGCACGGTGAACCATCCGCAGATCGGCGTGAACGCGAGTTCGGTGCGCAACGACCGCGTGCTCGGCGCCCAGGTGCGCAACGTCGTGGCCGGTGGCCCGGCCGATCGCGCCGGTGTCCGCGAGGACGATGTCATCACCTCGTTCGACGGGCGCACCATCGAGAGCGCCGATGAATTGACGGTCGCCGTCCGGACGGCGAAGATCGACGGCAAGGTCGGATTCACCTACTGGCGAGACGGCCGCACGTTCAGCGGGACGATCATGCCGGCCAGTGACTGACAGCGGGGGATGAGGCGATGTTCAGCAGTATCGGTTGGGGTGAGATCGTCGTCCTGCTTGCGGCCGGACTGATCATCCTCGGACCGGATCGCCTGCCCGGTGCCGTCTCCTGGACGATGAAGTCGCTCCGGCAGGTGCGCGACTATGCGACCGGGGCCACCAACCAGCTCAAGGACGAGCTCGGTTCCGACTTCGACGAACTGCGCAAACCGCTGTCGGAGCTCAACGAACTGCGGGGGATGACCCCGCGTGCCGTGGTCACCAGACATCTTCTCGACGGCGATGACTCGGTCTTCAAGCTCGGACTGGGTCCGACGACCGTCGACCGCAACACCACGGATACCCCGGAGATCAAGCCGGTGTCGGCGCCCCTGCCGGGGCCGGCCGATCAGGCCTCCGACGCCGCGGCGGACCGGTCGTCGGAGGCGCCGGACACGACGTCGACGAAACGTAGCATCAGCGACTGGGACGCCACCTGACCCGTTGCGTCTGACATCAGTCGTGACGCGTGGTGTCGATGCCGAGGCTCATACCGGCGAGCCCCCGACGACGTACCGCCAGCTTCTCCGCGATCGCGCGCAGCGCCGACCCGGCCGCCGACTCCGGCTCCGACAACACGACCGGCACGCCCGCGTCACCGCCTTCGCGCAGCGTCGTCTCCAGCGGCACCTGCCCGAGCAGTTGGACCGGCGCGCCGACGGCCTGCGTCAGCCGCTCGGCGACCTTCGCGCCGCCCCCGGAGCCGAACGGCTCCATCCGCGAGCCATCGGGCAGTTCCATCCACGACATGTTCTCGACGACCCCGAGGATCTTCTGCCGGGTCTGCAGTGCGATCGCACCGGCCCGCTCGGCGACCTCCGCCGCCGCCTGCTGCGGGGTGGTCACGACGAGGATCTCGGCGCCCGGGATGAGCTGCGCGATCGAGATCGCGACGTCGCCCGTGCCGGGCGGTAGGTCGAGGAGCAGGACGTCGAGGTCCCCCCAGTAGACGTCGGCCAAGAATTGCTGCAGCGCGCGGTGCAGCATCGGGCCGCGCCAGGTCACCGGGGTGTTGCCGTCGGTGAACTGCCCGATCGAGATGAACCGCACCCCGTGGCTCATCGGCGGCATGATCATCCGCTCGACCTGGGTGGGCTTGGCATCGCTGCCCAGCATGCGCGGAACCGAGTGTCCGTAGATGTCGGCGTCGAGCACCCCCACGGTCAGCCCACGCTCGGCGAGCGCGGTCGCCAGATTGACCGTCACGCTCGACTTGCCGACGCCGCCCTTGCCCGACGCGACGGCATAGACGCGGGTCAGCGACCCCGGCTGGGCGAACGGGATGACCGGTTCGGCCTTGTCGCCGCGCAACTTCTTGCGGAGTTCGGTGCGTTGGTCGTCGTCCATCACGTCGAGGTCGACGGAGATCTGGCCGACGCCGGGCACGTCGGCGACGGCACGTTCCACGCGGCCGGTGATCTCGGTGCGCATGGGACAGCCGGAGGTGGTCAGGTAGATGGTGACGTCGACGCTGGCGTCGTCCTGGACGCCGATCGACTTCACCATGCCCAGGTCGGTGATCGGTTTGCCGATCTCGGGATCGTTCACCTTGCTGAGCGCAGCACGGATCGCCGATTCGGTGGGTACAACTCCGGTAGTCATCGTTTCCCAGCTTAACCGCCGTGACGACACGGTCCGCCGCCCGGCACCGACGGTGCGGGCCGCGACGGGCGGGAGGCCGACGGGCGGACTCAGCGCGGCGCGGTCGTGGTCGGGGTACGCGCCCCCGGGGCCTGCTCAGTCGGGGTGGCCGGTGCCTTCTCGGGCGCGACCCGGGTGGGCGCCTGCGTCGGCGCGGGGCGTTGCTGTGGCGGCAGCAACTGCGGCGGGATGAGGTTCGGCGGCAGACACAGTGCGCCGATGCACGTCTCCGGCGGCGGGGTGGTGGAGGAGCTCTCCGGCGACGACGGCGAGGACGAACTCTCACCCGGCTTGGGGGTGGAGGGCTTGCTGCTCGACGACTTGCTCGCCGTGCGCTTGGGCTCCGGGATCGGGTTGGTCGGCATGACCCCGGTCGCATACGCGCCTGCCCAGCCCAGCACGTTCGCGACGTACTCCATCGAGTGGTTGTAGCGGAGCACCGCCGCCACCTTGTTCTTCTCCGTCATGATGTCGGTGACCCCGGCACACAGGTACCGCCCCGCCGAATAGGTCGCGTCGAACACGTTGTTGGGATCCGCCTTGCCGTCACCGTTGGCGTCGGTGCCCCAGCTCGCCCACGTGCTCGGGATGAACTGCATCGGACCCATGGCCCGGTCGTGGGCGCCGTCGCCGTCGATCCGGCCGCCGTCGGTGTCGCGGATGACCGCATTGCCGGCCAACGAGCCGTCGAGGACCGGTCCGGCGATGGGGTTGATCGTGGTGCCGTACTGGTCGACGGACCCGTTGGAGGCGTGGTTTGACTCGATCCGGCCGATGCCGGCGAGCAGGAACCACGGCAGCTTGCACTGGGGGCTCTCGGCGCCGACGCGATTGGCCGCGAGCTTGTAGGCCTGGAGCACGACACCCGGGATGCCGAGCGGACCCGATGGGAGATCGGCGGCGATACGGAACTGTGGCAGCACGGTCGGCTCGACGACCGGCTTGGGCGGCGGGGCGAAACCGAGCAGGGTCACCGGGCCGCCCGGGACGATCTCGGCGGCCGCGACGGGAAGGGCGTCGCCGCCGGTCGCGGGAGCTGCTGTGATGGTCCCACCGGTGGCGCTCGACGTCGCGGCACCCAGCAGCATCGCGCCGACCAGGACGCCGCCCGCACCGACGGACAACGCGCGGCGGGGGAGCCGTGTGCGACGCGGTCCCTGTGCGCGCCGGAGGAATCGCGGGCTCACCGGCCGGTCCCGGTCGGGGTCGGTCCGCACACGACCGATCGGCTCGACGTCGGATTCGACTGCCCGTCCACACGCACTCCGTTGCTCTGACACACGACCATGTCCGCCCCCGAGATCTCGCGGATAACCGTCGGACCTGCCCTGACAGGGCAACCCGGACACCAGCCTCCCGTGCGTCCGACGTGTGACCCACCATACATATGGGACGACTGCCCCAATGCAGGAACCCGACAATTCTTGACTACATGCATCTGATCGCCGGATGAACGACGATTCGTTACGACGGGCGCGTCACCTCGTCGTCGTCGTCCCCGACCGGCCGGTCGAGATCGTTCACGCGCAGCCGGTCGGTCAGCTCGGTGAGCAGGTCGTCGAACTCCTTGCGGAGATAGTCGCGCGTGACGGTGTCGCCGACGGCGAGGCGGACCGCGGCGAGCTCGCGTGCGAGGAATTCGGTGTCGGCCTTGGTCTGCGCCGCGCGCATCCGATCCTCGTCGAGGGCGACCTTGTCCCGGTTCTCCTGACGGTTCTGCGCCAGCAGGATCAGCGGCGCGGCGTAGGCGGCCTGCGTCGAGAACGCGAGGTTGAGCAGGATGAACGGATACGGGTCCCAGCGCCAGGACACCGCGATGAGGTTGAGGGCCACCCACACGATCACGATGACCGTCTGGATCGCGAGGTAGCGTCCGGTGCCCAGGAAGCGGGCGATCCGTTCGGCGTAGACGCCGACGACGTCGGAGTCGAGGTTGAACGACAGCCGACGGTTCTGGCGGGGGGTGTCGAGTCGACGACCGGACTGCTCGGCGCTCACGCACCTGCTCCTGCGGTGTTGATGCCCGTGATGTCGCCGATGGGTTCGGCATCCTCGGGTTCGGTCTCGCGCCAGTCGCGCGGCAGCAGCTCGTCGAGCAGGTCGTCGACGCTGACCGCGCCGAGCAGATGACCCTCGTCGTCGACCACCGGACCACAGACGAGGTTGTAGGTCGCGAAGTACCGGGTCACCGTCTCGAGTGAGTCCTCCGGATCGAGGTGGGACAGGTCGGTGTCGAGGATGCCGCCGACGATGTTGGCGGGAGGTTCGCGCAGCAGGGCCTGCAGGTGAGCGCAGCCCAGGTACTTGCCGGTCGGTGTCGCCGTCGGCGGCCGGACGACGAACACCAGGCTCGCCGCCGCCGGGGTGATATCCGGATTACGAACGCGCGCAAGCGTTTCCGCGACAGTCGTCGAGGCGGTGACGATGATGGGCTCGGAGGTCATCAGACCGCCGGCGGTGTCGGGGTTGTGCACCAGGAGCCGGCGGACCGGTTCGGAATCCTCGGGATCCATGCGTTCGAGCAGGGACTCGGCCTCCGCGTCGGGCAGCTCGCCGAGGAGGTCGGCGGCATCGTCGGGGTCCATCGCCTCGAGGACGTCGACGGCCCGATCGAGTTCGAGATGGGCCAACAGGTCGGTCTGGTCGTCGGGCGGCAGTTCCTGCAGGACATCGGCGAGTCGTTCGTCGTCGAGGGCGGCGGCGATCTCGTCGCGGCGCTTGACCGGCAGCTCGCGCAGGGCGTTCGCGACGTCGGCGGCCCGCATGCCCTCGAATTGCTGCAGAGCCTGCGCCACACCCTGCCCGGGCAGATCGAGCTCGGTCTGCGACAGACCGTGCACACGGTGCCAGTCGACGACATGGGTCTCGCCGCGGCGCCGGAAACCCTTGCGGCCCGGGCGCACGGCGATCCGGGCGACGACCCAGTCCCGGGTGCGCGTGCGTTCGATCCCCAGGTCGACCACGCTGACATCGATACCGGCGAGGTGTTCGAGGTCCGGATCGTCCACGCGCACACGTGAGTCGAGGATCTGCCCGATGGCGAGGGCCTCGCCCGGCCGCAGGTGCAGCCGCCGCAGGCTCACCGTTCCGGTGTTGAGGGTCACCGCGTGTGGCTCGATGGCGGTCACCCTCAGCATCGGGACGAAGATGCGTCGCCGGGTGGTGAGTTCGACGGCGAGGCCCAACGCGCGTGGCTGCTGCCCGGGCAGACGGACGGCGATCACCACGTCGCGCACCCGTCCGATCGACTCACCGTCGGGTCCGAGCACGGCGAGACCGACCAGTCTGGCCACGAACACCTTGCTCACCGACGCCATGGGAGTAAGGGTAGTGGCATCGGGATGCACGGAGCGCACGCACACGCGCTGCCGGCCGACTTCTCCCGCGACGTCACACGCGGGTGTCGACTACTGTGCGCCCTGGTGGGGACTACGAGCCGGCGACCGGCTCACTGCAGCAGAGAACCAGTGGAGGACGCGAGATGACCAACCCGATGCGCTCCGGTCGAGAGACCCCCGGTCTGCCCACTCCGCCGACGGGCTGGCCAATCGGCTCGTACGGGACCTACGCGGAGGCGCAGCGTGCCGTCGATCACCTGTCGGACCAGAATTTCACGGTCCAGGACGTCACCATCGTCGGCGTCGACCTGATGCAGGTCGAGCGCGTCATCGGCAGGCTCACCTGGGGCAAGGTGATCGGCGGCGGTGTCGTCTCCGGAGCCTGGCTGGGTCTGTTCTTCGGGCTGCTGGTGTCCCTGGTCGTGACGGGCACCGGATTCGCACCGGTGCTGTTCGGTCTGATCGGCGGCATCGTCTTCGGCCTCATCTCGGCCACCATCCCGTATGCCGCGACCCGCGGCCAGCGCGATTTCGCCTCGACGATGCAGCTCGTCGCCGGTCGTTATGACGTGCTGTGTGATCCGCGCAGCGCCGAGAAGGCGCGGGACATGCTCAGCAAACTGTCGAACTGATCGCGGTCGGACCGCCGCGGCACCGGCCCGGGGATGCACCACCGCGAAACCGCGGTGCAGGTGGACGCACATCCGTCGCCCGGCAGATCACGATTTCCACCACTTCTGGCACGCCCATGCCGAATGTGTTGCATGTCACGAACTGCGACATATAACGTTACGCAGCAGACGTTGACCGGTGCAGCCTCGTTGTCTTGCACCGAGAACGACAACAAGGAGGCTGCGTGCGGTTCCGAGCTGGCACTTCCGAATTCGGTCGAATCCCCGACGATCGCATCCCGACAGGGCGATCTCCGGACCGCGGAATCCGACTCCCGATGAGGAGAAAACTGGTGGTGGCCGCTGCGGCGCTGGTCGCGGCCCTGCCGATCGTGACGGCATGCGGATCGGGCTACACGCCCCGCGTGCTCAACATCTATCCGCCCGCGGACGGGGCGACCTTCATCGACAAGGTCGGTCAGAAGTGCTCCGCGGACTCCGACGGTGCCTACAAGATCGTGACCACGCCACTCCCGAAGTCCGCCGACGACCAGCGCCTGCAGCTGGCGCGCCGCCTCGCGGGCAACGATCCCGGCTTGGACCTGATGGGCATGGACGTCGTGTGGACCGCCGAGTTCGCCGACGCCGGCTGGATCGAACCGGTGCCGGATGCATTGGCGGCCAAGGTCGCCGAGACGAACCTCGGCGGACCCCGTGAGACGGCGATGTGGAAGACCGACGAGGACGCGGACAAGCGGCTCTATGCGATCCCGACCTGGACCAACACCCAATTGCTCTGGTACCGGCCCGATCTGATGCGCAAGTACCTGAACAAGACGCAGGCGCCGACGACCTGGGACGAGATGCTCGCCGACACGGAGGCCATCCGCGCCAAGGGTGGGCCGAGTTACATCATGGTCCAGGGCAAGCAGTACGAGGGCCTCATGGTGTGGTTCAACTCGGTGCTCGCCAGTGCCGGCGGTTCGGTCGTCGGCACCGAGGACCCGAACCTGGTGACGCTCAACGACACCCCGGAGCACCGTGCCGCCACCGTGAAGGCGCTGCAGGTGCTCAAGGCGATCGCCACCGCGCCCGGCCGCGACCCGTCGCTGACGAACTCCGACGAATCGTCTGCCCGACTGGGCATGGAGACCGGTAGCGCGGCGTTCGAGGTCAACTGGCCATTTGTGTTCTCCTCCATGCGATCCAATGCGGCGGCCGGCGACGTGCCGTGGTTCCCGGAGATGCAGCAGTACGCCGGACTGCTGTCGGAGGACAACGCGAATCCGCCGACCGACGCGCAACTCGGACCGGTCAACAAGACCGTCCGCTCCAAGTTCGACTTCGCCCTGTATCCCGGTGTCAGCAAGGATCTGCCGACCAAGACCACCCTCGGCGGGGTCAACATCGCGGTCGCCAGCACCTCGCAGCAGAAGGACCTCGCGTTCCAGGCTGCCGAATGCCTGACGAACGAGGCGGCGCAGAAGGTCTATTCGGTGGAGGGCGGTACGCCACCGACGATCTCGTCGATCTACGACGATCCCGATTTCAAGGCGGCGTACCCGATGGGTGAGGACATCCGCACCCAGCTCGAGACCGAGAACGCCGCGCTCCGGCCGGCTTCGCCGGTCTACCAAGCGATCTCGACGCTACTCACGGCGAAGCTGAGTCCGGTCGGTGCCTGGGACCCGGAGACGCTGGTCGACGAGCTCGCCGAGCAGGTTCGCAAAGCCATCGACGGGGAGGGCCTGATCCCATGACAACCGGTGACAACGGCGAGAACCGCCCCCGCGCGGGTCGCCACAGCCTTCCCGACGACGCGCCGCCGCGCGAACCATCGGTCCGTCCGCCGTCGATCGGCGACACCGGGGCGCAACCGGTGTACTCGGATGCGTGGACCCCTCCCGCGGGGTCGTCGTCGGCGGCCGCCGCCTCGGGCGCGTCCGCGGCCGCGGCGCCGTCGGGCGGATCGGTGGCCACCGCCGAGCGTCCGCAGCCCGCGCCGGCCAAGGGCGGCAAGAAGATCAGTGAGGGCAAGGCCGCCGAGCGGCGACTCGCGTTCTGGCTGGTCGCGCCCGCGGCCACCATGATGGCCCTGGTCACGGGCTACCCGATCGTCTACGCGTTCTGGTTGTCGCTGAACAAGTCCAGCTTGTCGGCGCCGGGTGAACGCAGCTTCGTCTGGTTCGAGAACTACGTCACAGTGCTGAGTGACAGCTACTGGTGGACGGCGTTCACGGTGACCCTGGGCATCACGGTGGTGTCCGTGATCATCGAGCTCGTCCTCGGCATGGCGATCGCGCTGGTCATGCACCGCACCATCTTCGGCAAGGGCACCATCCGCACGGTGGTGCTGATCCCGTACGGCATCGTCACCGTTGCCGCCGCCTTCTCCTGGTACTACGCCTGGACGCCGGAGACCGGCTATCTCGCCAACCTGCTGCCCGACGGCAGCGCACCGTTGACCCAGCAGTGGCCGTCGCTCGCGATCATCGTCCTCGCCGAGGTCTGGAAGACGACGCCGTTCATGGCGCTGCTGTTGCTGGCAGGTCTGGCCCTGGTACCGGACGACCTGCTCAAGGCGGCGCAGGTGGACGGGGCGGGAGCGTGGACACGACTGTGGCGCATCATCATCCCGCTGATGAAGCCGGCCATCCTGGTCGCGCTGCTCTTCCGCACCCTGGACGCGTTCCGTGTGTTCGACAACATCTACGTGCTGACCCGCGGTTCGAACAACACCTACTCGGTGTCGATGCTGGGCTACGACAACCTGTTCAAGGCCTTCAACCTCGGCGTCGGATCGGCGATCAGCATCGTCATCTTCATCTGCGTCGCGATCATCGCGTTCATCTTCATCAAGGGCTTCGGCACCGCGGCGCCCGGTTCCGACAACGAGGGGAGGTAGGGCCGCGTGAAGACCGGAATCGGCAACAAGGCCTGGTGGTCGATCGCCAACATCCTGGTGATCCTCTATGCGATCATCCCGCTGCTGTGGATCGTGAGCCTGTCGTTCAAGCCCCCGGGCAGCGTCAAGGACGGCAGCTTCATCCCCAAGGAATGGACCTGGGACAACTACGCCGGCATCTTCGAGACGAGTGCGTTCACCAGTGCGTTGCGCAACTCCATCGGCATCGGCCTGATCACCACGCTCATCGCGGTGATCCTCGGCACGATGGCCGCCTACGCCGTTGCACGGCTGGATTTCCCGGGCAAGAAGCTGCTGATCGGTGCGGCACTGCTGATCGCGATGTTCCCGCAGATCTCGCTCGTCACACCGCTGTTCAACATCGAGCGCGGCCTCGGCCTGTTCGACACCTGGCCCGGACTGATCCTGCCGTACATCACCTTCGCGCTCCCGCTGGCGATCTACACACTGTCGGCGTTCTTCCGCGAGATCCCGTGGGAGCTGGAGAAGGCGGCCAAGATGGACGGGGCCACCCCGTGGCAGGCGTTCCGGAAGGTGATCGCCCCGTTGGCGGCCCCAGGTGTGGTGACCGCGGCGATCCTGGTGTTCATCTTCGCCTGGAATGACCTGCTGCTCGCCCTGTCGCTCACCTCCACCGAACGCGCCATCACCGCCCCCGTCGCGATCGCGAACTTCACCGGTGACAGTCAGTTCGAGGAACCCACCGGATCGATCGCGGCGGCCGCCGTTGTCATCACCATTCCGATCATCATCTTCGTGCTCTTCTTCCAACGTCGAATCGTGGCCGGGCTGACCTCCGGCGCGGTGAAGGGATAACCATGGCCGACATCGTTCTGGACAACGTCACCAAGCAGTACCCGGACGGGTCCACCGCGGTCCACGGGGTCGACATCGACATCGCCGACGGCGAGTTCATCATCCTGGTCGGACCGTCGGGCTGCGGTAAGTCGACGACGCTGAACATGATCGCGGGCCTCGAGGACATCTCGTCGGGCGAGCTGCGGATCGGCGGGGAGCGCGTCAACGACCGTGCACCCAAGGACCGTGACATCGCGATGGTGTTCCAGAGTTACGCGCTCTATCCCCACATGTCGGTCCGCGACAACATCGCGTTCCCGCTGACGCTGGCGAAGCTGAGCAAAGCCGAGATCGCAACGAAGGTCGACGAGGCCGCGAAGATCCTCGATCTCGGCCCGTATCTGGACCGCAAGCCGGCGAACCTGTCCGGCGGTCAGCGGCAGCGTGTCGCGATGGGACGCGCGATCGTGCGCTCGCCCAAGGCGTTCCTGATGGACGAGCCGCTGTCGAACCTCGACGCCAAGCTGCGCGTGCAGATGCGGACGGAGATCGCCCGCCTGCAGAACCGCCTGGGCACCACCACCGTCTACGTCACGCACGACCAGACCGAGGCGATGACCCTCGGTGATCGGGTGGTCGTGCTGCGTGGTGGGTACGTCCAGCAGATCGGGACGCCGCAGGAGCTCTACAACACACCGAACAACCTGTTCGTGGCCGGGTTCATCGGTTCTCCCGCGATGAACTTCCTGCCGGGTCGCCTCGGCAGCGACGGCATCGACACCCCGATCGGCCGGGTGAACGTGCCCGATCACCAGAAGATCGTCGCGAATGCCCAACGGGCACAGAGCAACGGCGACGTCCTCGTCGGCATCCGTCCGGAGCACCTCGAGGACGCCGCGCTCGTGGAGACGTCGGCACGTTCGGCCGGGGCCACCTTCACCGCGACCGTCGACGTGATCGAGTCGATGGGTTCCGACAACTATGTCTACTTCAACGTCGACTCGCCGCATGCGACGAGCGACGCGCTCGCGGAGCTGTCGGCGGATTCGGGCGCCGAGATCGGTGGCGGGCAGATGATCGCCCGCGTCGCACCGGAGTCGTCCATCTCCCGCGGTGGATCGGCGGAACTGTTCTACGACCCGGCGAAGGTCGCCGTGTTCGATCAGGCCTCGGGGGTCAACCTGCGTCTCGGCTGACGCGGGCGTGATGGAGTTCGCGCATCGTCGGCGCGAACTCCGCCACCGGGCCGTCCACCTCGAGGTTCGGGGCGACGTCGCGGATCGGCAGTGCCGCCACCGGTGACGGCGGTGCATCGCATTGGGCGAGCCATCGCTGCAACTGTGCCGACGACGACGCGTAGACGATCCGGCCGAGACCGACCCAGGCATGCGCCGCCGAGCACATCGGACAGTGCTCACCAGAGGTGTACACGGTGCTTGCTGTTCGCTCCTGCGAACTCAGATGTGTTGCCGCCCATCGTGCGATCGCGAACTCGGGGTGGGCGGTCGCGTCACCGCCGGACACCCGGTTGCGGTCGGCGAACAGTTCCGTGCCGTCGTCGGCCACGAGTATCGACCCGAACGGTTCGTCGCCGTCGTCGAACGCCTCCTGCGCCAGGTCGACGCACCGTCGCAGTCGCCGGATGTCGGCATCGGTGATGGTCATGTGTCGGCCCTCCTGATTCGAATCGCCGCTCGCGTGCTCGGTTCGTGCCGGGTCATCGACGGCGGCGCCGGCCCTGGTCGTGGAGCTCCTTGAGGATCTCGTCATCCCAGATGTGCTTGCGCACCAGACGATATCGCTCGCACGCCAGCCACATGTACAGCTCGGCGTCGCTGATCAGGTCCGGCCGGATCTCGGCACGCCGGGCCATACGCACGACCGGGAGGAACTCCTCGCCGAACCAGCGGCGGGCGACGTCGACGCGGCTGATGTACTCACCGACCTCTTGGCTGAGGCGGAATCCCCACGCCTCCACGTTCTCCGCGAGTTCGGCGTAGTCGAACGGGTCGGCGAGTCGGATGGCGGCGGCCTGTGCGCCACTCAGCGGCACCCGCGACAGGAACAGCCGACGGTGATCCTTGAGGATCAGATCCGACTCGACGTTGATGCCGTCGGGCGAGATACGAGTGTGGATCTCGGTCACATAGGCGTCGATGTGATGAAAATGGCGCGCGATCGCGATCGACACCCGATGATGCCCGTCGATCACGAAGTGCATCGATCCGATCCGGTAGAGCTGCACCGGGGGCACCGACTCGCCGCGTCGTTGCGCGACGGCCAGGCGCTGCCACCGGGCCCGGATCCGCGACGACGTCGGACGGAAGTACCGGTCGAAATCCTTGGTGCGGTCCACACTTCCGACGATCGAGGACACCTCGACCTGCTGCAGTCCCAGGTAGGTCTCGCCCAGTCGGCCGAGCGCCGCGACGACCTCGTCGAACGGGAGGATCGTGTTGACGTCGGCGGGTTGGCGGGTGAACCACGCAAGCAGGCGCGACATCTCGGCGTGACGCCGCATCCGCGCGAAATCGTTCTCCGCGTCCGCAGAAGGGAATCCGGTGTCACGCGCCATGTCGTCGCCTCACGATCCGGAACTCCCGCGAACCGGGTTCGATGTCGAACTGACAGTAACCGACGACGTTCATCGAGATGGTCTCGTCGCCGATCATCTTGTCGTGCGGGCGCATGCCGAACGGATGCACGTGCCCGTGCACGAGGAGCGTCGGTCGCAGCGACCGCACAAGTCCGTGATAGCAGTCGAAGCCACGATGAGGCCGGTCATCACCGTCGCCGACGCCGCGGGCCGGGCTGTGGGTCAACAGGATGTCGGGTGACGGGCGGGCACAGGTCAACCGCCATGACCGCAGGCGCTGCTGGACGTCGGTGTACTGATTGGGGCCGTCGTTGTAGCGACGGCAACCGCCGAGCCCGCTGATGCTCAGGCCGGCGACCTCGACGGTCCGGCGGTCGGCGTTGATCGCGCCGCGTGGGCCGGGCTCCTCGCTGGGCAGCCCGGCGCGCAACCATCCGGCACGTCCGTGTCGGTATCCCGACAGATCGCGGTCGTGGTTGCCCGGCACGAACACGCACGGTGCGTCGCACAGGGTCGAGAGGACCTCGAGGTACTCGAACGGGAGGTCGCCGGCACCGAGGATCACATCAGGGCGTGCGTCGATGCCGACTCCGAAGGTCAGGGAGTCCACGACCTCGTCCGCGACCGCCAGCACACGCACCACGACTGTCAGATTACGGCCCGGGACGGCACGGCGACTACGGTGGACGCGTGAGCGATGAGGTGACCGGTCGGATCGACGACCATCTCGCCGCGACCCTGGCGAGTGCGCCACAGCGGGCGTCGGTGACCTTCCTCGGCGTGGAGCCGATCGACGTCCTGCGGTTCGTCTCCGGCGACGACGTCCTGTACGTCACGGTCGGCTGCTCCCGGCACCCGATGGCGGACCCGACCGACCTGCACGCCGACCCCCTCCGCGGCCCTCGTGCGGAACTGGTCGTACGGATGCACGGGAGCACCGCCCTACCCGGCCTGCACCGACGGATGGCGACGCTGGCCGCGGCGCCGGCGGTGGAGGGCCTCGTGCTCGACGTCGACGCGCTCGTCGATCTGTCGGAACAACTCTGGGACGGGGCGATGTGCACCGCCGTGCTGCTCGAGGCCGACGACCTCGGTGAGGTGACGCTCGACGCACCCCGTGAACCCGTCCGATTCCTCCGCGCCGTACCGATCACGGCCAACGAGGCGGCCTGGGTGCGTCTGAAGGGTGCCGACGCGCTCCGCGGCGCCTGGCGGGAGGCCGGCATCGACGTGATGTCCCCGGATCGGGCCGGCGCCACGCTCTGACCGGTGTGGGTGTCGACGATCAGAGCCAGTGATGACGTCGGAACACCACGGCCAGTGACGTGCAGGCGATCAACAACACCAGGCACACGATGACGAATCCCTGCCGGTCGTGCATGCCCGGAAGGATGTCGAAGTTCATGCCGTAGAGGCCGGCGACCATTGTCGGCACGGCACCGATCGCGACCCAGGCAGAGATCTTGCGCATGTCGCTGTTCTGCTGAATGCCCACCTTCGCCGCGGCTGCGCCGAGCAGCGACGTCAGCACCTCGTCGTACTCGACCACCCGGTCGATCACCGTCGTGAGGTGATCGGCGACGTCACGGAAGTGGCGTCGGATCTCCTTGGGCACCAGCGGGTTCTGAGCCGTCAACCGGGCCAGCGGCCCGGTCAGCGGTGTCACCGCCCGGCGGAGTTCGAGGACCTCCCGCTTGAGCAGGTACACCGGGTCGATGTTCAGCCAACGCTGGGCGCCGAACACCGCCTCCTCGATGGCGACGATGTCGGTCTCCATGTCGTCGGTCACGGCGAGATAGCTGTCGACGACGAGGTCGGCGATCGCGTGCAGGACTGCGGTGGGCCCGAGGGCCAATCTCTCGGGGCGGGCCTCGAGTCGCCGGCGGACGCCGGACAGATGGGTGTGATCGCCATGACGGACGGTGATGACGAAGTCCGCGCCGGTGAACACCATGATCTCACCGGTCTCGACGACCTCGCTGGCCTTCTCCATCGACTCGTGCTCGACGTACTTGACGGTGCGCAAAACCAGGAACTGAGTCTCGTCGTAGACTTCGAGCTTCGGCCGCTGATGGGCCGACACCGCGTCCTCCACGACGAGTTCGTGCAGTCCGAACACCTCGCCGACACCCTGCATCTGCTCGTCGTCGGGGGAGTGCAGTCCCAGCCAGACGAAGCCCTCACCGGTCGAACGGACCTCCTGTAGCGCCTCTCGATAGGAGACACGCCCGGGTCGCCGCACGCCGTCGATGTAGACCGCACAATCGACGACCGCCCTGGCCACGGGCACCGGTATACGCGGCAGCGGTCGCTTGTCCCGTCGCGCGGGAACGAGACCGCCGGGTCGGAGGTGCGGCATCGAGGGCACAGGACGGATGCTACTCGTAAGATCACCGCGTGCCCTTCGACGTGACCGTCTACACGACGACCCTCATCACGTTGATCGTGATCATGGATCCGCCCGGGCAGATCCCGCTCTTCCTCAGTCTCGTCGGACACCGTCCACCCGAGTACCGTCGGCGGGCCGCATGGCAGGCGCCGCTGGTCAGTCTGCTGGTGATCAGTGTGTTCGCCGTCGCCGGGAAAGCGATCCTGAACTACCTCCACATCGGCATCCCCGCCCTGCAGGGCGCCGGCGGGCTGCTGTTGTTGCTCGTCGCACTGCAACTGCTCACCGGCCTGGGCAATGCCGGCAGACCTCAGGCGAGTGAGGACGTCAACGTGGCGCTCGTGCCGCTCGGGACGCCGCTGCTGGCGGGTCCTGGTGCGATCGCCGCGGTCATCGTCGAGGTGAGCAGCGTGTCCGGCCAGGCCGGCGGCTACGTCGCGATCGCTGCGGCGATCCTCAGCGTGCACCTCGTGGTGATGATCGTGCTGCGCTACTCGACCGCGCTGATCCGGGTTCTCGGCGTCGGTGGCATCACCCTTCTCGCCAAGATCGCCGGTCTGCTGCTCGCGGCGATCGCCGTTCAGCTCATCGCCGATTCCATCGCGGGGTTCATCGCCGCGGGATGACCTCGCCACCCCGATCGCAGTCCGAGAGGGCGCACGGAGGATCGTGGAGCCCGGGACAGTACTGTGGTGCGCGTGATCAAGCGTGCCGCGACAGCGATACTGGTGATCCTCGCCCTCGCCGCCACGGTGGCGGGCTGCTCGGAACCGGCGCCCGCCGATCGGCCTCTGGTCATGGGGGCACCGGACACACCGATGATGACGGTGATGGCGCACATCTACGCCGGTGCCCTGCGCAACGCCGGCAGTGCGGTGTCGCCGACCGTCGAACGCGGTGACTACCGCACCCTCCTCGACGACATGGATGCCACCAGCATCGACCTGTTCCCGGCGTTCAGCGGTCTGCTGCTCGATCAGCTGGCACCGCAGCTGGCCCCGGCCACCGCCGAAGACGTGTACAAGGACCTGAACAGATCTCTCCCGCAAGGGGTCTCGGTCGGTGACGCGACGATGGTGTCGGCGACGCCGCAGATCTTCGTCGCGTCAGCGGCCGCGGAGGCGGTGACAGCGACCGACCTCGCGAGCTGCGGGAAACTGCCGGCCGGACTCCCCGTGGTCGTCGTCGGCGCGCCGGAGGTCCCGACGATGGATGCGTTCACCGCGGCCGGTTGCCGGTTCGGGCCCACCGAGTCGGTCGGTTCCGTCGCGGTCGCGGTCGCCCGCATCGCGACGGGGCGCGCGATCGGCATCCTCACCCCGCTCGATGTCGCGGGTGACGACAAGCAGGACGCGGCGTCCGACATCCGGGCGCTCGCCTCCGCGGAGAAGTCGACCAGCGAGGGCGGTGCCGCGCAGTCGGCGTCGGCCGCACCGTCGGGTGGCGCGTCCGGTGCGCCGCAAGAGCCCGCCGACGTCGAATCCGGTCCGCGGGCACAGGAACTGGTGCCCGTCTACCGCAGTGCCGCGTTCTCTCGTGACGAGGTCAAGACCCTCAACAAGGTGGCGGGCGAACTGACCACGGCGGACCTCGCGGCCCTCGGGCGCGAGGCCACCGCGGGCGCCCGCCCCGCGGACCTCGCCAACGAATGGTTGGCCGAGCACGGACTGTGATCGGCCGACCAGCTCGTCGAGATCACTCGGTCATTTCGTCTTGGAGAGAGCCCATCCGGTCACCCGCGCGGTGATGCCCTGGTAGCCCGAGGCGACCAGACGCACCCAGAGGTCGAGCAGCTTCGCATCGGTGCCGACGAGGATGCGGGCACGGTTCCTGCGGACCCCGTTGATGATGACGTCGGCGGCATCCTCCGATGTCATCCGCGCCAGGTAGCGATCGAAGAACTCGGCCGACTTCTTCTGATCGTGGTCGCCGGAGGTCGTGGCGTTGCGGGCGATCGCCGTCTTGATCCCGCCGGGATGGACGCAGGTCACCTTGACCGGGTGCTTGGCCAGGATCATCTCCTGGTTGAGCGCCTCGGTGAACCCGCGCACCGCGAACTTCGCCGAGTTGTAGGCGGCCTGGCCGGGTTCGGCCAGCAGGCCGAAGAGGGACGACGTGTTGACGACGTGACCGTCGCCGGAGGCGATCAGGTGGGGGAGGAAGGCCTTGGTGCCGTTGACCACTCCCCAGTAGTCGACATCCATGACCCGTTCGATGTCCTTGAACTCCGTGCGCTCGATCTCGCCGTGGTGGGCGATACCGGCGTTGTTGAAGACGACGTTGACCCGACCGTAGTGGGCGACGACAGTGTCGGCGTACTCCAGTACGGCCTCGCGCTCGGCGACGTTGAGGATCTGGGCGTGTACCTGTGCACCGGCGTCGGAGACCAGCTTCTCGGTGGTCGCCAGGCCGTCCGGGTTCATGTCCGAGATCGCCAGCCGGGCACCCATGCGGCCCAGCTGGACCGCGAGATCGCGGCCCATGCCCGAACCGGCGCCGGTGATCACGACGACCTTGTCACGAAAATCCTTCATCTGTTGCTCCTGGGTGGGTCGGTGGGTCGGTCAGGTCAGGCGGTCACGGCGGCGGACCGGTCGCCGGTCGAGTCGTCGGCGGGGGCGTGAGCGGCATCGTGTGCACTGTCGGCGACGGACGAGAGTGCGCGTCCACCGCGACGTTCCACATCGTAGGCGGCGATGTCGAACTGTTTGGTGATCCGCCGGAAGTTGAACGTGAACCCGGGCCACAGCGTGGTGATGTTGCCGTGATGGTCCTTGTACCAGGAGGAGCACCCGCCGTTGACCCAGACACTCTTGCGCAGGCTGTGCTGGACGTCGGCGTTGTAGCGCCGCTGGTCGTCGAACTTGACCTCCGCGCGGGTGATTCCCTGTGCGCGAACGGTCTTCAGGTAGTTGACGAGGTAGTTGAGCTGAGACTCGATCATGTAGACCATCGAGGTGTGGCCGAGCCCGGTGGACGGCCCGATCATCAGCATCATGTTGGGGAAGCCGTTGACGAAGGAGCCCTTGTAGCCCTGCATCCCGATCTCTTCCCACACCCCGGCGAGGCTGGTGCCGTCGGTGCCGACAATGCGGTCGAACACCGGTGAGTCGGTGACGTGGAATCCGGTGGCGACGACGATGATGTCGACCTCACGCTCCGTCCCGTCCTTGGTGACGATCCCGTTCTCGGTCACGCGTGCGATGCCGTCGGTGACCAGGTCGACGTTGGGGCGGGCGATGGCGGGATACCAGTCGTTGGAGCGCAGGATTCGCTTGCAGCCGACCTGGAATGTCGGCGTGGCCTTGCGGCGGGTCTCGGGGTCCTTGATGGCGCGGGAGATGTTGGCGCGGCAGACGAGTTCGACCGGCTTGAGCGATCGAGGCGAGTAGGTGAGGCCGAAAGCCGTCACCTCGTTCATCACGTAGATCGCGCCGCGGACAGCGCTCTGATATCCGGGCACGTGCGCGAACGCCCACTGTTCCGGCGCCGAGTACGGGCGTTCGGTGCGCGGGACGATCCACGGTGCCGTGCGCTGGTAGACGTCGAGCCTGCCGGCGGCCTTCGCGAGCTCGGGAACCAGCTGGATCGCCGACGCGCCCGTGCCGATGACGGCGACGCGCTTGCCGGTGACATCGAGGTCGTTGTCCCAGCGGGCCGAGTGCACGATCGTGCCCTGATACGAGTCGAATCCGTCGATGTCGGGGAGGTTGGGTTCGCAGAGGGGTCCCACGGCGCCGATCATGATCTGGGCGCGGACCTGCTCACGGTTGCCGTCGCGCTCGATGTCGAGCACCCAGCGGCGCTCGTCCTCGTGCCACTGCGCGTTGCTCACCTCGGTGCGGAAGCGTGTGTTCGCGGCGATGTCGTGCTCGGTGGCCACCTTGTTGATGTACCGGTGGATCTCGGGCTGATGCGAGTATGAGCGCGACCATTGCGGGTTGTGCGCGAAGGAGTACGAATACAGATGCGACGGGACGTCGCAGGCGGCGCCCGGGTAGGTGTTGTCGCGCCAGGTGCCGCCGAAGTCGGTGCCCCGGTCGAGGACGACGAAGTCGTCGAACCCGTTCTGCTTGAGCTTGATGGCTGCGCCCAGGCCGGAGAAGCCTGCCCCGATGATGGCGATCTGTACATCGATCATTGTCATGGTTCCACCATAAAGGTCTACTGAATGGCCGTCAATAGCTTGTTGAATGCTGATCAATAAAGGCATATGGTGGAGCTCACCAGGCATGACGGCAGAGAGGACACGGACTGTGGCGGTGACCCCAGGTGCTGCGCCGGCGGCCAGGCGGACGCGGATGAGCCCGGAAGCGCGCAGGGATCAGCTGATCGAACTCGGTTTGACGATGGTGCGGGACCGTCCGCTGGAACTGGTGTCGATCGACGCGATCGCCGAGGCGGCGGGGGTTTCGCGGGCGTTGTTGTTCCACTACTTCGAATCCAGGCAGGATTTCCACGTCGCCATCGCCCGCGCACAGGCCGAGGAGATGCTCGAGTGCACTGCACCCGACCCGTCGCTGGGGGACCCGATCACGATGCTGTCGGCATCGATGTCGGCGTTCATCGACTATGTCAGCGACAACCGCAAGGCCTACATGGCGTTCATGCGCGGGTCGTCGAGCGCCGATCCCGCGATGCGTGAGGTGTTCGACCAGACGCGCGCGGTGATGGCCGCCCGCGTCCTCGATCACGCGCCTGCGCTCGGCATCGATGTCACGCCCGTCGTCGAGATGACCGTGCACGGGTGGATCTCGTTCGTCGAGGAGACCACGATCAGCTGGCTCACCGAGCCGGTCATCACCCGCGATCAGTTGCTCTCGCTGATCTCGGCGGCACTGCCGGCGCTGGCCTCGGCAGCCCAGGACTGACGTCCCGCCGACTCCGATCTACAACACGCCGACAGCCACCCCGATTTCGTCACATCACCCTCTTTGCTTCAGAGGTGGTGTTGCGGACTCGGGGTGGCTGTCCTGGTGTGTTGCAGGTGAGCGCCGGTTCAGGTCGTCAGATCAGGAGAAGGCCTCGTCGAGGATCTCCTGCTGCTCGACCGCGTGGACCTTGCTCGAGCCCGACGACGGCGCCGACATCGCGCGACGCGAGATCCGACGCAGACCGCTGAGCACATCCGGGAGCACCTCTGGCAGCCACAAGCCGAGGAACGGCCACGGACCCTGGTTGGCCGGCTCCTCCTGGACCCAACGGAAGTCCTCGGCGTTCGGGTACTGCTCGAGGGTGTTGCGGAGGCGGCGGTGCGGCACCGGGTAGAGCTGCTCGATGCGGACGACCGCGACGTCGTCGCGCTTCTCCTTGTCGCGTCGGGCGGCCAACTCGTAGTAGAGCTTGCCGCTGACGAGGAGCACCCGCTTGACCTTGCTGCGGTCGGCGCCGTTGACGAACCGCGGGTCGTCGAGCACCGAGCGGAACTTGTCGTCGGTGAACTCCTCGATCGGGCTCACAGCATTCTTGTTGCGCAGCATCGACTTCGGGGTGAAGACGATCAGCGGACGGCTGATTCCGTCGAGGACGTGGCGGCGCAGCAGGTGGAAGTAGCTCGCAGGCGTCGACGGCAACGCGACCGTCATCGACCCCTCGGCACACAGCTGCAGGAACCGTTCGATGCGGCCCGAGGTGTGGTCGGGACCCTGGCCCTCGTGGCCGTGCGGCAGCAGCAGCACGACGTCGGACAGCTGCCCCCACTTGGCCTCACCGGACGAGATGAACTCGTCGATGATCGACTGCGCGCCGTTGACGAAGTCGCCGAACTGCGCCTCCCACAACACGAGTGCGTCCGGGTTGCCGACGGAGTAGCCGTACTCGAAGCCGACGACGGCGAACTCCGACAGCGGGGAGTCGTACACCTTGAACTGGCCGCCGTTGTCGACACCGTCGACCGGCTTCAGGTGATTGAGCGGTGTGTACTCCGAGCCGTCGGCCCGATCGATGAGGACCGAGTGACGCTGCGTGAAGGTGCCACGGCGAGCATCCTGCCCGGACAGGCGGACGGTACGGCCCTCGAGGACCAGTGAGCCGAAGGCCAGCAACTCGGCGAACGCCCAGTCGACGTTGCCGTGCCGCGACATCTCGTGACGACGCTCCAGCACCGGCTTGACGCGCGGGTGCGGCCCGAAACCTTCCGGGGTGTTCAGGAAGGCGTCGCCGATCGACTCGAGGACCTCCTTGTCGACGGCGGTGACGAGCTTGGTCGGCAGCGTCTGATCGGACTCGACGGACGGACTCGGTTCCGCCGTGTACTTCTCGAGCTCCTTGACCTCGTTGAACACCCGCTCGAGCTGACCCTGGTAGTCGCGAAGGGCGTCCTCGGCCTCCTTGGTGGAGATGTCACCGCGACCGATGAGGGCCTCGGTGTAGCTCTTGCGGACGCCGCGCTTGGTGTCGATCACGTCATACATGGCCGGCTGGGTCATCGAGGGATCGTCGCCCTCGTTGTGGCCGCGACGGCGGAAGCAGACGAGGTCGATGACGACGTCCTTGCCGAAGGCCTGACGGTAGTCGACGGCCATCTTGCCCACCCACACGCACGCCTCCGGGTCGTCGCCGTTCACGTGGAAGATCGGCGCACCGATCATCTTGGCGACGTCGGTGCAGTACTCGGTGGACCGGGAATGCTCAGGGGCGGTGGTGAACCCGACCTGGTTGTTGACGACGATGTGGATGGTGCCGCCGGTGCGGTAGCCCGGGAGCATCGCCATGTTCAGTGTCTCCGCGACCACGCCCTGGCCGGCGAACGCCGCATCACCGTGCAGCATCAGCGGGAGCACGGAGAACTGGTCGTCGTCGTCGAGCAGGTCCTGCTTGGCGCGGACCAGACCCTCGAGAACGGGGTCGACGGCCTCGAGATGGCTCGGGTTGGCGGTGAGCGAGACGTTGATCTCGTTGTCGCCGAACATCTGGTAGTACTTGCCCTCGGCGCCGAGGTGGTACTTGACGTCACCGGAACCGTGCGCCTGCGACGGATTCAGATTGCCCTCGAACTCGGTGAAGATCTTCGAGTATGGCTTGCCGACGATGTTGGCGAGCACGTTGAGGCGGCCGCGGTGGGGCATACCGATGACGACCTCGTTGAGCGTGTGCTCGGCGCCCTGGTCGATCACGGCGTCCATCATCGGGATGACCGCCTCGGCACCCTCGAGCGAGAAGCGCTTCTGACCGACGTACTTGGTCTGCAGGAACGTCTCGAACGCCTCGGCGGCGTTCAGCTTCGACAGGATGTACTTCTGTTCGGCGACAGGCGGCTTGACGTGCTTGATCTCGACCCGCTCCTGGACCCAGCGCTGCTGCTCGGGTTCGAGGATGTGGGTGTACTCGACGCCGACGTGCCGGCAGTACGCATCGCGCAGGATCGACAGCACGTCGCGCAGCTTCATCTTCTCCTGGCCGTGGAAGCCGCCGACGTTGAACGTCCGGTCGAGGTCCCAGAGGGTCAGCCCGTAGGTGAGGACGTCGAGATCCGGGTGGCTGGCCCGGGCGTCGCTGTCCATCATCAAGGGATCGATGTCGGCCATCAGGTGTCCGCGATTGCGGTACGCCGCAATGAGTTCGAGCACGCGAGTGCTCTTCTCGACGGAGCCGGCCGGGATGTCGCGGCGCCACCGGATGGGCTCGTAGGGGATGTGGAACGCGGTGAAGATCTCGTCGTAGAACGCGTCGTCGAGGAGCAGTTCGTGGATCGTCCGCAGGAAGTCGCCGGACTCCGCGCCTTGGATGATCCGGTGATCGTAGGTCGACGTCAGCGTCATCAGCTTGCCCACACCGAGGTTCGCGATCTGCTCGTCGCTCGCGCCCTGGAATTCGGCCGGGTATTCCATCGCGCCGGCACCGACGATGGCGCCCTGGCCCTTCATCAGGCGCGGCACCGAGTGCACGGTGCCGATCGTGCCGGGATTGGTCAGCGAGATCGTGACACCGGCGAAGTCGTCGCCGGTCAGTTTGCCGTCACGCGCGCGACGCACGATGTCCTGGTAGGCCGTGTAGAACTCGGCGAAGCCCATCGTCTCGCACTTCTTGATGGCCGCGACCACCAGTGTGCGGTTGCCGTCCTTGCCGACGAGATCGATGGCGAGACCGAGGTTGGTGTGCGCCGGGGTGACGACGTTGGGCTTGCCCTCGACCTCGGCGAAGTGGCGGTTCATGTTGGGGAACGCCTTGATCGCCTGGACGATCGCGTAGCCGAGGATGTGGGTGAAGCTGATCTTTCCGCCACGGGTGCGGGCGAGGTGGTTGTTGATGACGATGCGGTTGTCGATCATCAGCTTGGCCGGGATGGCGCGCACGCTCGTGGCGGTCGGCACCTCCAGAGAGGCCGACATGTTCTTGGCGATGGCCGCCGACGGCCCGCGCAGGACCTTCGACTCGTCTTCCGACGGTGTCGGTGCGGAGGCGTGCACCGGTGACTTCGCCTTGGCGTTCTGTGAACGGGACGAGCCGTCGCGGCTCGCGGTGCTGGAACCGGAGGCGGCCTTGGTCGCGGTGGACTCCTTGGCCGGGCCCGACTTGCGGGTCGGCGCGGCGGCCGCGGGCTGCTGATCGAGGGTCACCTGCTTGGACTGCTTGGCCGGTGCCGGCTTCGCAGGCGTGTCCTGGGGCGCGGCGGCGGGGGCGGCCTTCTTGGGTGCGGTCGGGGATGCGGAGGCGGAGCCGCCGTTGGACGAGGCCGCGGGGGCCTCGGCAGACGAGCCGTTCGACGTCGGGTCATAGGTGGCGAGGAAGTCGTGCCAACTCGGGTCGACCGACTTGGGATCCTTCTTGTATTGCTGGTACATCTCCTCGACCAGCCACGTATTTTGTCCGAAATCCGATATCGAACTGCTCACAGCGCTATCTCGCCTCAATTCCCTCTGGTGTCGGGTCGCTTGTCACCAGGAAAGTCCCTTGTGAAGACTATCGGTGAACCACCTGCCGATGCTACGCGCGCGCGGAACCCGACGTGCGGCTGACCTCACCATCCGGGCTCATCTGCGGCGCATGTCACCAGCGGTGGCGATACCGTCGACGTCGGGCGCGACACCCGCATCCCAGAACGCGCGGTACCTCTCACCCAACGTGAGTAACTCCGCGTGTGTTCCCATCTCCACGATGCGTCCGTCGTCGACCACCGCGATGACGTCGGCGCGGGCCGCCGTGGCGAGTCGATGCGCGACGATGACCGATGTCCGGCGATGGGTCAGTGCCTCGCCGGCGGCAAGGACCAGCGCCTCGGTGGCCTGGTCGAGCGTCGCGGTCGCCTCGTCGAGGAGCAGCAGATCGGGCTCGACGAGTTCGGCGCGCGCCAGCGCGATCAGCTGCCGCTGACCCGACGACAGGCCCTGGCCGCGTTCGCCGATCGGGTGATTCATCGCGCCCGGGAGCGAGGCGATCATGCCCGCGGCACCGACCGCGTGCGCGGCCGCGGCGATGGCGGCACGGTCGGCATCCGGACGGCCATACGCGATGTTGTCGGCCACGGTCCCGGTGAACAGATGCGGTTCCTGTGGCACGACGCCGAGGCGACCGCGGTAATCGGCCAGCGTGAAGTCGCGGATGTCGGTCCCGTCCATCCGCACCGCGCCGGTCGTCGGGTCGTAGTATCGGGCAAGCAGTTTGACGATCGTCGACTTGCCGGCGCCGGTCTTGCCCACGAGTGCCAGGGAGCTGCCGGGTGCGATGGTGAGGTCGATGTCGGAGAGTGCGTCGCGCTCGGCGCCGCTGTACCGGAACCCGACGTCGTCGAGCGCGGCGCGCCCGTCGAAACCGCCGGTGGGGACGTCGACGGTGTCATCGCGCCGGACGAGTGAGCTCGGCGTGCGGAGCAGATCCGAGATGCGCCGCAGGCCGACGACCGCCTGCTGATATCCGTCGAACACCTGGGACAGCTGTTGGACCGGTCCGAACAGCATCGACAGGTACAGCACGAACGCCACCAGCGTGCCGGCCGACAGGTGCCCGGTGGTGATCTGATGGGCGCCGACGGCGATCGCGACGGCCGTCGCGAGATCGGACATCAGGGTGATGAACGGGAAGTACGTGGCGATCGCCCTCTGCGACACCATCCGGGCGTGCACCCAGTCGAGAGCACGACGGGTGAACCGGGCGGTGGCAGCCGGTGTGTGGCGGTAGGTCTGGGTGGTCTTGATCCCCGCGATGTTCTCCTGGAAGTCGGCGTTGACGATGCTGACGAGTTCTCGGGAGCGCGTGTATGCGACCGACGAGATCCGCCGGAAGATCACCGTGGCGACGATCAGGACGGGGAAGACCGGGAGCATGATCGCGCCCAGCAGGGGATCGGTGAGGACCAACGCGACGCTGACCCCGACCAGTGTGAACGCGGCGACGATGGCCGTCGACAGCCCGGTCTGCAAGAACGTCGACAGCGCGTCGACGTCAGTGGTCATCCGCGTCATGATGCGGCCCGAGAGTTCGCGTTCGTAGTAGTCGAGGCCGAGGCGCTGGAGATGCGCGTAGCTGCGGACGCGCAGACCGAACAGCACCCGTTCGCCGGCGCGGGTGGAGTACAGGATCTCGGTACCCGAGCCGATCCAGCCGATGCCGACGAGGACCACGCCGATCGCGGTGGCCCACCACAGGGTCGACTCGTCGGTACGCGACGCGGCGTCGATGACGGTGCGCGCGAGTGTCGGGAACGCGAGCCCGACCAGCGTGTCGACGGCGATCGCGACGATGGCCGCGACGAGCATCCATCGCACCGGGGTGAGCAGTTCGCGCAGGGAGAACGAGCGGCTCTCGGCACGCGCTGCCCCGACGTCGACCCGCGGCTCCTCGTCGGCAGGTGGCAGCGCGGCGACCGCGGCGAGCAGTTCAGGGGTGGCGGGCATAGAACCCAATGCACCGCCGATTCCGCTGCCGCCCTTGGCGCCACCGCCGCCGGGACCAGTGGTGGGGGCAGCGGGCCGGCGGATCGTGGGTTCCTCGGTGGAGATCTCCGCGCTCGCCTCGGGCCACAGCCGATCGAGGTCGACGGTAGGCGGTAACTCCTGCGCCATCCGTCGACCGGCCGCCTCCGGATCGGCGGAGGCCATCAGAGACCGGAACAGGGCACACCGCTCGTCGAGTTCGGCGACGGTGCCGATGTCGACGATGCGGCCCTCGTCGAGGACGGCGACCCGATCGGCGAGGGTGAGCGTCGACCGACGGTGGGCGAGCAGCAGCATCGTCCGCTGATCGGCGCGCAGTGAGCGGAGGATCTCCGCCTCGGTGGTGGCGTCCACGGCCGACGTCGCGTCGTCGAGCACGAGGACGCGCGATTCCGCATACAGGGCGCGGGCCAGGGCCACGCGCTGACGCTGACCGCCGGACAGGGTGAGTCCGCGCTCGCCGACGACGGTGTCGAACCCCTCCGGCAGCGCGTCGATGAACTCGAGGGCATCCGCCCGCCGCGCGGCCGAGATCAGCCGTGCCGACGGTTCGGCTCCCGCGTCCGGATCGGTCGTCGGGCCGAGCACGATGTTCGCGGCAATCGTGTCGGAGTAGAGGAACGGCTCATCGAAGACGACGGAGACGGCGCCCCTCAGCGCATCTGGGGCGAGCTCCTCCACCGGATGGGCGACGCCGTCGGCCGACACCAGTTCGACCACCCCGCTGTCGGGGCGGTAGTAGCGGCCGGCGAGATCGGCCAGCGTGGATTTGCCCGACCCCGGCCGCCCGACCACGGCGACGCATTCGCCCGGCCCGACAGTCAGGTCGACGCCGGCGAGCACCTGACGATCACCGAAGGCGAAACCGACTCCGCTGAGACGTATTCCGAGAGGGCCGTCGGGCAACGTCGCGGTGTTGGACTCCGCGGCATCGTGGGGATGGTCGATCACGTCGTAGACCCGGTCCACCGCCGCTCGCGCGAGTTGGGCGCTGACGACGAGATTCGTGAGCAGTCGTGCCAGCGCGGTCATCGACGCGATGTAGGTGGCGAACGCCAGGAAGGTCCCCGCCGTGATGTGGCCGTGCATGGTGAGGTAACCGCCGACCGCGATCACCGCCACCATGCCGAGCTGCGGGATCGCGGCCATCGTCGGAGTGAAGCGCGCGTTGATCTTCCCGGCCCGAAGACGCAGCGAGTAGAGCCGGCCACCGAGGCCGACGAGCTCGTCGACGGCACGCTCCTCCTGACCGAATCCCTTCACGACACGCACGCCCGTCACCGTCTCCTCGACGTGCTGGGCGACGTCGGCGGCGGCCTGCTGCGCCGACCAGGTGGCGGCGAAGAGCGTTCGGCGCGTGCGGAAGACGACGAATCCCACCACCGGGAAGATGAGCAGCGCGACGCAGGTGAGCAGCGGGGACAGATAGGCCATGATCCCGATCGCGAGGACCACCTGCACCGCGGCCCCCGCCGACAACGGCACCATCGCCAGCAGACCCTGCACGATCTGCAGGTCGGAGATCGACCGCGACACGATCTGGCCGGTGCGGATCTGATTCTGCGCATTGCCGTCGAGATGCAGGAGCGTGTCGAGCAGCCGGAGGCGCAGTGCGTTCTGCACGTTGATCGAGAGGCGTCCCGCGGTGAGTCGGCGTCCGAACTGACAGCCGTAACGGACGACGGCGAGGACGAGCAGGGCGATCACGATCGTGCGCAGCGAGAGCCCGTCGTGGACAGCGCCGGTCGCGTGGTCGATGGCAGCCTTCGCGAGCAGTGGTGCGATCAGGTCGACGCCCACCGCGACCACCGTCACCGCGAGGGTGATCAGGACCAATCGACGATGACGCCAGCACTCGGCGGCCAGCCGTCGAATCCAGCGGCGGGGGGCGGTCGGGTCTGCGGAGGTCGAGCTCGGCTCGGGTCGGGTGGCTCGGGTCTCGGTCTGGAGCGTCGGAGTCACCGATCCGCTTCGGGAAGCCGTACGGCTCCGGGGAGCGCGGTGTCACCGAGGACCTCGCCGTCGATCGTCCAGGTGGTCGGCGGCGGCCCGAACGCCTCCCGGGCGTTGGCGACGACACGTTTGCCGAGAGCACGGTTGCCGACCCCGCCGATCATCGCGCCGATCCCGGCGGGAAGGAGTTTGCCGAACAGCAGAGGAGCACGCTTGATGGCGTACTTCTTGGTGAGTTTGTTGATCAGCATCTTGTTGAGCTTGCCGACACCGCCGCCCGGGATCGCGGCGCCGCCGAGCCGGCGCAGGGCGCCGCCCTGCGTTCCGACGAGTCGCCCGAGAGCGACGACGCCCTCTTCGCCGAGCGCGACGGCGAGTACGAGGGTCTTGCGCCGCTCGGAGTCGTGCACCGGGATCCCGTGCACCTCGGCGATCGACAGGGCCAGCAGGGCGGAGGCCTCGAGGAAGAAGGCGGTCTCCCCGGTCATCGCGCCCAGCGCGGTCATCGTGCCGACCCCGGGAACCGCGGCGGTCGCCCCGACCGCTCCGCCCGACCCCGTCACAGCGGTCAGGTAGTGCTTCTCCAGGCGGGCGATGATCTGGGCCGGCGATTCCTCGGGATGTGCCGTCCGCAGACCGCGGACGTACTTCGCCACGGCCGGCGCCTGCAGCCGCTGCGCGCGGTCGAGCAGACCGCCGGTCACCTCGACGGCCTTGCCGGGAGGCTGTTGCGCGCCACCGGATCCGGAGCCGGAACGCTTGCTGGTGTCAACCATGAGTGGGAACCCAATCCTCGGCGGGAACGATTTCTGCGGGCTTCGGCGGTCCCGGCGGGGTGCCGTCGCCGAACGGCCGCCCGCCGAGCTCCTCCCGGTGGTGCGGCGTCAGCCAGCCGGTGAGGTCCGGGCCGTCCGGGACGATCCCGGTGGGATTGATGTCGCGGTGGACCACGTAGTAATGACGTTTGATCTGGCTGAAGTCGATCGTGTCACCGAACCCGGGTGTCTGGAACAGGTCGCGCGCATAGGCCCAGAGCACCGGCATCTCCGCCAGTTTCGAACGGTTGCACTTGAAGTGCCCGTGATACACGGGATCGAAACGGGCGAGGGTCGTGAACAGTCGGATGTCGGCCTCGGTGATGGTGTCGCCCACCAGGTATCGGCGTCCCGACAGCCGTTCGGTGAGTTCGTCGAGTTTGGTGAACAGCCGGGCGTAGGCCTTGTCGTAGGCGTCCTGGCTGCCCGCGAAACCGCACCGGTAGACGCCGTTGTTCACCTCGGTGTAGACGCCGTGGGCCACTTCGTCGATCTCGTCGCGCAGGTGCTCCGGGTACAGGTCCGGGGCGCCGGCCCGGTGATGCTCGGTCCACTCGAGTTCGAGGTCGATGGTGATCTGTGGGAAATCGTTGGTGACCACCGCACCCTTGGGGACGTCGACGATCGCGGGCACGGTGATCCCCTTGGGATATCCGGGGAAGCGCTTCTCGTAGGCGTCCTTCAGGCGCGGGATGTTCAGGACGGGGTCGAGCCCGCCCGGATCCAGATCGAAGGTCCACGAGTCGGCGTCGTGCGTCGGTCCGCACATGCCCATCGAGATCGCGTCCTCGAGGCCCAGTAGGCGGCGCACGATGATCGTGCGGTTCGCCCAGGGGCAGGCGCGTGCGACGACCAGCCGGTAACGACCCGCCTCGACGGGGTAGCCGTCACGGCCGTCGCGGGTGATGCGGGTCTCGATGTACTTGGTGTCGCGCACGAACTCCTGACCGGTGGTCACGTAGACGCCCTGCTCGTCTCCCTGCTCGCCGCCGTGTCCGTCTCCGGCGCGTTGGTCGTCGGCCCTCTCGGTGCTCATGTCTCCCACAGTAGTGATCGCCTCCGACGCTTGGCAGCCGATGCTTCAAGCGGTATATTCCACATGGAATATTTGGCATGGACCATGGGAGACATCAACGTGGGATCGACGTCGTGCGGACCGCTGCCGCCCCTGGCGGTTCTGGTCCTCGGTCTGGTGGCCGAACGACCGATGCACCCCTACGAGATGTTCCAGACGACGATCGAGCGACGGGAGGACCGCCTGGCGAAGTTCCGGCCGGGCACCATGTATCACACGGTCGATCGGCTGGCCGCCAAGGAACTGATCGAGATCCATGAGGTCCGTCGGGAGGGCAATCGACCCGAGCGGACCGTCTACGCGATCACCGACCGCGGCCGACAGGCGCTGTTCGAGAGCCTCGAGCAGATCCTCGAGCGGCACCCTACCGAGTACTCCGAGCTGTATCTCGCGCTCGCCGAGGCGCACGGGCTGCCGCGCGAGCGCGTGATCGAGTTGCTGAGCATCCGCCTGGACGCCATGCGCGCCGATCTCGCCGATCTGGATGCGGCGGCCACGGTCGTCCGCGACCGCGGCACACCAGAGATGTTCTATCTCGACGTCGGTTGCCGGATCGCGACGTTGGCCACCCAGATCGACTGGGTCGCCGACCTCGTCGACCGGTTGCGAACCTCCACCATCGAATGGCTCGACGACCCCGACTCGCCGTACCACGGCAGCGCCGTGGTCGCGGGCACACCTCTTCAGAAAGCGAACGACGAATGACCTCCACCCCGACCCCGGCCGCGCAGGTGACCACGCGGCCCTGGGCTGCCATGCTGGCGCTCTGCGTCGGCTTCTTCATGATCCTGGTCGACATGACGATCGTGGCCGTCGCGCAGCCGCAGATCCAGGTCGCACTCGACACCGACGTCAACGGGATCGTCTGGGTCTCGAGCGCGTACCTGCTCACGTACGCGGTGCCGCTGCTCATCACCGGCCGCCTCGGTGACAAATTCGGCCCGAAGCGGGTCTATCAGATCGGCCTGCTCGTGTTCACGATCGCGAGCGTCTGGTGCGGACTGTCCGGATCGATCGGCGAACTCATCGCCGCCCGCGCGCTGCAGGGTGTCGGTGCCGCACTCATCACCCCGCAGACGATGGCGCTGATCACGCGGATCTTCCCGCCCGAGAAGCGTGGCGCCGCCATGGGAGTCTGGGGCACCGTCGCCGGCGTCGCGACCCTCGTCGGTCCGCTGCTCGGCGGCATCCTCACCGACGCCTTCGGCTGGGAGTGGATCTTCTTCGTCAACCTGCCCGTCGGCGTGGTCGGCCTGATCCTCGCCGCGATCCTCGTGCCCGACGTCGAGACCCACGATCACCAGTTCGACTGGATCGGTGTGTTCCTGTCCGCCATCGGCCTGTTCGCCCTCGTGTTCGGCATCCAGGACGGCGAGAAGTACGACTGGAACGCCTGGATCTGGGTGCTCATCGTCGGCGGTGTCGCCGTGATGGCCCTGTTCGTGTACTGGCAGTCGCGTATCAAGGGTGAGCCGCTCGTCCCGCTGTCGCTGTTCCGGGACCGGAACTTCTCGCTGGCCAACGTCGGCATCGCGTCGATGGGCTTCGCGATCTCCGGCCTGATGATCCCGACGATGTTCTTCCTGCAGCTCGTCGGAGGCATGACACCTACCCGTTCCGCGGTGATGATGGTGCCGATGGCGTTGCTGACCGGTGCCCTTGCGCCGATCGTCGGGCGCATCCTCGATCGCGTCCACCCGCGCACGATCATCGCCTCCGCGTTGTTCCTCAACGCGATCGCGGTCGGTTGGCTCGGCATGATCGCCCGGCCGACGACGCCGGTGTGGCAGTTGATCATCCCGATGTGTCTCATGGGTATCGCCTCGGCCGGGATCTGGGCGCCGCTCGCGGCGACGGCCACGCGCAACCTGCCCTGGCATCAGGCCGGTGCGGGTGCGGGCGTGTACAACACCACCCGGATGATCGGGTCGGTCCTGGGTGCGGCCGCGGTCGGCGCCCTGATGCAGACCCGGCTGGCCGCGGAACTGCCGGGTGTCGACACCGAACACCACAGTGCGGTCGGCCAGTTGCCGGCGGTCGTCCGCGAGGGATTCGCGACAGCGATGGGCGAGACACTGTATCTGCCTGCCGCCGTGCTGCTCATCGGAGTCGCCGCCGCGCTCTTCTTCGTGAAGCCCCGACACCAGGCCCCGCCGACGGCGCCGCCGAGTCCGGCCGGCGACCCCGCGGCCGCCGGGCAGGTGCCGACCGCCTGACCACGGTCGGGTCACCGCCCCACCGCCGGCGGGGTCCGGCGCCCGGTGTCGCGTCCCACAGTCTGTCGGCCCGCACTCGTAGGATCTCCTCGAGAGTCGGAGGTGACACATGACCGTGCCGTTGTTCGAGTTGGACGAGGTGACCTCACCCGACGGTGAGCGCCATCGGGGCGCCGTCCGTGAGGTCACCTTCGTCCACACCGCCGACTGGCAACTCGGTATGACGCGTCGTTATCTCGACGCCGAGTCTGCGCACGCCTACGGCGCCGCCCGGCTGGAAGCGGTCGAACGGATCGGGGCGCTGGCGCTCGACGCCGGCGCGGAGTTCGTCGTCGTCTCCGGCGACGTGTTCGAGGATCACCGGGTGTCCTCACGCATCATCCGACGCACCCTCGACATCCTCGCCGGATTCCCTGCTCCGGTCTATCTCCTTCCCGGCAACCATGATCCGTTCGACGCGGCGGGTGTCTACCGGTCTCGGACCTTCGCCCAGGCGTGCCCGGACAACGTCATCGTGTTGTCGACGCCCGGGGTGCACCGGTTACGTGACGGCGTCGAGATCGTGGCGGCGCCGTGGTCGCACAAGCATCCGGGATCGGATCTCGTCGACGCCCAGGTGTCGCGGTTGCGTCCGGGCGAGGACATCCGAGTCGTCGTCGGCCATGGTGGGACCGACGCGACGAGTCCCGGCGACGACTCCGCTCTGATCGCGCTCGCGCGTCTCGAGGCCTCGATCGACGCGGGACTCGTCGACTATGTCGCACTGGGAGACCGCCATTCGGTGACGCAGGTCGGCCGGACCGAACGGGTCTGGTACGCGGGTGCCCACGAGGTGACGAACTTCGACACCATCGAAGAACAGCCCGGTCACGCGCTCGTCGTCACCCTCCGCCGCGGACCGGCCGGTCGCGAGGTCGACGTCACCCCGCATCGCGTCGGGCAGTGGTCCTTCCGCGGCATCACCCGTGATGTCGCCGGCGCCGCCGACATCGAGGCCCTACGCGCCGAACTCGACGCGATCGAGGACAAACCGCGGGTAGTGGTCCGACTCGGTCTCGTCGGCGCGGTGACCGTCGCGGAGAGCGCGGTGCTCGACGACCTGCTCGAGGAGTTCGCCGACCGATTCGCGGCGGTGACCCGCTCCGAACGCGACGACGACCTCGTCGTGATAGCGGCCGACGGTGACGCCGACGATCTGGCGGTGAGCGGCTACGTGCAGGAGGCGGCACGCGAGTTGTTGGGACTGAGCCGCTCCGACGACGCGGTCGCAGCCGAGACGGCTCGCGATGCGCTCGGGCTGCTGGCGCGCCTGGCAGGGACGGCGCGATGACCTCGTCACCGTCGAGGATCCTGCGATGAGGATCCACCGGCTGCGGCTCCGGGACTATCGCGGCATAGCCGATCGCGACGTGCGCTTCGCCGACCACGGTGTCACTGTGGTGGAAGGTGCCAACGAGGCGGGCAAGTCCTCCATGATCGAGGCGCTCGACCTGTTGCTGCACACCCGCGCCGACAGCAAGTCCGCCAAGGTGCGCGACATCATGCCGTCGGGCCGGGACGTCGGCTCGGAGGTCGAGGTCGAGATGACCTGTGGCCCATGGCATATCACATACGGAAAACGTTTCAACCGGCAGCCGTCGACGACGCTCACGGTGCACGCGCCGCGTGCGGAGCAGATCAGCGGCCGCGACGCCCACGAGCGAGTGCTCGAGATCCTCGGTGACCATGCGGATCTGGCGCTCTTCCGGGCGCTGCGGTTGCTCCAGTCGGGAGATCCCGCGCTCGGTGCACTCACGGACAGCTCGGCGCTGGCGCGCGCTCTCGACCGCGCCGCCGACGGCACCACCGATCCCGACCACGATCCGGCCGGCGGCCCCGACGTGGACGACCCGGCCGATCACGCCCTGATCGAGGCGGTCCTCGCCGAGTACCGGCGGTATCGCACCCCGGGCCAGGGACGTCCGACCGGGGAACTGTCCGCGGCGCTCGCCGCGGTCGACGATGCGCAACGGCGGCACGATCAGCTGGAGGCCGCCCGCGATGCGGTGGAGGCCGACGCCCGCCGTCTCCGGGAGACCATCGACCGTCGCGCCGAGGTCGAACGCGCCACCGAACTCCGTGCCGTCGAACGGGACGAACTCGCGGTGGTCTGGGAGCAGGTCGAGCGACTGCAGACCGCGGTGGCATCGGCCGACAGCGAGGTCCGGCACCTCCTGACGGCGGTCCAGCTGGCACGTCGCGATGTCGTCGAGAGGCAGCGCACCCAAGCTGAGATCGATTCCCGAACAAAGGATTCCGAACGACTTGCCGAAGTCGTCGAACGTTACCGCGCCACTGCTGCCGCGGCGGCAGCCGACGCCGCCGAGCTCTCCGGCGAACTCAGCGGTGCGCGCGATCGGTGGGAGCAGGTGCGTTCCGAGCTCACCGCCGCACGCATCGCCCTCCGGACCTTCCGCGAGCGTCGCGAGCTGGCCGACCTCATGACGCGACTCGACCAGCTCGACGACCTGGCCGCCCGCCGTGACGAGCTGGCGGCTGAGTCGGCGTCGAACACCGTCGACCGGGCTGCGGTGGACGCCGCCGCCGAGCTCGGCCGTCGTCGTGCGGATGCACAGGCCAGGGTCGACGCGGCGGCCGCACGATTCACGGTGACCCCGACCGGTGCCACGCCCGTGCGGGTCGACGGCGTCGTGGTCGGCGGCGAGTCCGAGCATGTCGCCCTGGCAGATTCGGTGATCGAGGCCGACGGCATCGTCCGCGTGCAGGTGCACCGCACCGCCGGTACCGAACGGCCCGTGGAGCAACTCGCCGCCGTCGACGCAGAGATCGCCGACTACTGCGCCCGACATGGTCTGCGCGCCTTGGCGGATCATCACGACCGCGCGCAGCGGCGGGTGGAGGCCACTCATGCCCTGGCGGCGGTGCGCGAACGTATGGCCGAGAAGTGCGGTGGTCGCGACCGGTCGACGCTCATCGCGCGTCGAGACGAACTCCGTGCACGGCTCGCCGAGGGCGACGAGCACGCGGCCGCGGTCGACGGGGCAGATGGCGACGGGACAGAGGGCGACGACGGGGTCGACATCAGCGCCACCATCGACGAGCTGACCACCGCCGAGCGTGATCTCGGTGAGCTCGTGATGCGCGCCGAACGGGCAGTGACCCAACGACTCTCGGCCGAGCGCGAGTCGATGGCACAGGCCTCGGCGATGGGTGAGGAGCGTGCGCGCGTCCTCGCATCGCTCGAGGGCCTCGCCCGCCGGCGCGACGAGCTCGTCGGCGAACTCGACGACGCCCGGGCACAGCAGAACGTGGACCTCGCCGAGCGGCGGCTCGAGCAGGCGCGGGAGCACCGCGCCCGGGTCGCCGCCGACCTCGACGCCCTCGACGTCGCGGACATCGAGATGCGTCGGGCACGGGTCGCCACCGAGCTCGGGCGCCTGCAGCGCGAGCACGCCGACACCGACCGCGTCGCCACCGAGCTCCGGACACGAATCGAGCTGTACCGCGACGAGTCCCGCCTCGACGATCTGCAGGAGTCGACTGCCGAACTCCGGGCTGCACGTGAGACGTTGGCCCGTGTGCAGCGTCGGGCCGACGCCGCGACGATGTTGTGGCAGACCCTCACCGACAAACGGCAGCAGACACGGGTGCGCTACGCCGATCCGTTCGCGCGACGACTCGCCGAGCTCGGTTCTCACGTGTTCGGTGACGGCGTCCGGTTCGATGTGGACGAGAACCTGGACGTGGTGTCCCGCACGGTCGACGGTGTGACGGTCCGCCACGACGCACTCTCGGGCGGTGCGCGCGAACAGATCGGCGTCCTGACACGATTGGCGTGTGCCACCCTCGTGGACCAGGCCGAGGGGGTCCCGGTCCTCGTCGACGATGCCCTCGGCTACAGCGATCCGCGGCGTCTCGCGGCCATGGGGGACGTCCTGGCCGCCGCCGGTCGCGACGCACAGGTCATCGTGCTGACCTGCAGCCCCGATCGCTACCGTGGCGTCGACGGCGCGACCGTGGTCGCGGTCTGAGCCCCGGTTTTGAGTCCGGCGGCGCGCGTACGCTACGCTGATCCTCGCCCGTTGAGCCCCCGTAGCTCAGGGGATAGAGCGTCTGCCTCCGGAGCAGAAGGCCGCAGGTTCGAATCCTGCCGGGGGCACCGTCACACCATGTTGCGCTGTCACATCTGTTGGATCACCTCATTTCCGGCCGCCCTGCTCGACGACGGGCTAGCGTGAGGCCATGTGCCGCTGGCTCGCCTACGCGGGAACTCCGATCCTGCTGGAGGATCTGCTCACCCGGCCGTCGCATTCGCTCGTCGACCAGAGCTTCGAGGCGCGGCAGCTGTATCTTCCCGGATCACCCATGACGACGATGTTCCGCCATCATGCCTGGCCGACGAACGGTTACGGTTTCGGAGTCGGCTGGTACGGCGAGCGCGACTTCCCCGGACAGTACCGGGATGACCGCCCCGCGTGGAGTGACCACAATCTGCAGCGCCTCGCCGAGCAGATCCGATCGCCGATGTTCCTCGCCCACGTGCGCGCCGCCGCGATCGGCGGCACGATCGACCGCGTCAACTGTCACCCGTTCACCCACGGCCGGTGGCTGTTTCAGTACAACGGCGAGATCGGTGGATTTCCGGCGGTCAAGCGGGATCTCACACTCGACGTCGATCCGGAGCTGTATCCGCACATCGAGGGCAACGCCGACACCGAGCTCTGCTTCTTCCTCGCCCTCACCTACGGTCTGGACAGTGATCCGCTCGGCGCCCTCGCCCGAACTGCCGGACGGATCGAACGGGCACGTGCCGAGCGTGGCGTCGACGACCCGTTCACCGCGACGATCTGCGCCGCCAACGGCCAGACCGCCTTCGCGGTGCGGTATTCGAGTGATCACTCGTCCCGCACCCTGTATCACTCGGTCGCAGGCATGCGGATCCGAGCGGCGGGCGGCGGGCACGTCGAGCTCCCCGACGACGGACGCATCCTGGTGTCCGAACCCCTGGAGCTCGAGTACCGGCGCTCGCACTGGGTGGAGGTGCCCGAGTCCTCGAGCGTGACACTGCACGCCGGTCAGGAGCCCGAGATCGCGGACTTCACGCCGCTGGCCGCCTGAACGCCCGCGCCTGACGACCCACCGAGGAGCGTGCGGGCGCGCTTCTGCGCGGATCGTCGCCCGGCGTACGAGGATGGTCGGGTGAACGGAGATGTCGCAGCATCAGCGGGCCGGTTCGGAATCCTGTCGGCGACCGTGGAGAAGCAGTGTTGGGGTTTCATGATCGGCTCGACGCTCTTCGCTGTGGGTTCTGCGCCCGGTTTCGCGGCGTGGGCGGGGTCGTCGGGCGCGAATCTCAGTTTTTTCATCGGTGCCTGGTTCTTCACCGGCGCCGCCTTCGTCCAGCTCGTGCTCAGCGGGAACGCGACGATCGTCGCGGCCGACGGACCGAAGCAGTTCCGTGGAGAGTGGCTCTCCGCGGCAACGCAATTCGCCGGAACCCTCCTCTTCAACGCCAGTACCGCCGCAGCCCTGCACGCGGACACGGTGACCGAGGAGCGTCGCCGCGTGTGGACGCCGGACGCCGCCGGGTCGGTTGCCTTCCTGGTGAGTGGGATTCTCGCCGTCATCGTCGTCGGACACGCCGTCCGGTGGTGGTGGGCCCCGCGCGATCGCGAATGGTGGGCCACCCAGATCAACATGCTCGGATGCCTTGCCTTCGGGGTGTCGGCGACCGGCGCCTACGTCACGTCCGCGGGCGACGCGGTCAGCGACGCGGTGGCGAGCGCCGGTACGTTTGTCGGCGCCATCTGCTTCCTGCTGTCGGCGGCTCTCACGTTGCCGCGCCGGCGCGATGCCGGACACGCACCCGCGACGACGTCCCCCTGAGCGGCCCGGATCAGTTCATCGGAAGGGGAGCGGCGTTGCGCTCGGCGAGCATCTGTTCGATCACGGTGATCTCCTTGGCCTGTGTCTGCTCCATCGCGGTCGCCAGGGCACGTACGTAGTCCTGCGAGACGTCCGCCGGGTCGGCCGCGTACGCCATCATCGGCATCCCACCCTCGTGGTGGCGCAGCATCAGTTGGAGGAAGTAGACGTCGGCCTCTGTACCGCGCAGGGTCCGCAGCCGGTTCATCTCGGCGGTCGTGGCCATGCCCGGCATCGGCGGGGCCTCGGCGTCATCCGGTGCTGCCGTCGGCGACGCCGATTCCGCAGGCATCCCGGGCATGGAGCTCATGTCGTGTCCCGCGTGCTCACCGGTCCCGTGCTCCGCATCCGACCCGGAGCCACCGTGACCAGCCCCCGCATGATCCGCATGTGCCATCCATGCCATCGGCGGATTCGGATTGATCACCGGGTGACCCCATCGGGTCAGCCAGGACTGCATCTGTCCGATCTCGTTGCTCTGCGCGGTGAGGATGTCGAAGGCCATGCTGCGGACCTGGGGATCGGAGCCGTTCTCCAGCTCGATGGTCGCCATCTCCACGCCCTGCTCGTGATGACGGATCATGTCCTGCGCGAATCCGACCGCCACCGAGTCGGATGCGGGCACCTCGTCGGCCGCGGGATCGTCGCTGTGCAACATCGCGGAGATCAGCAGGCCGAGCCCCAGACCGACCAAGAGGGTCGCGACGACGCCGAGCGTCGCCAGGAGGGTGCGACGTGACGTGTCGGGTCGAGGACCGTCTGCCTCGATGTCCCGGGCGGTGTCGGGATCCTGTGCGCGCTCGGCATCCGTGGAGGCGGACAACGGCGCGTCGCCGGTGGATTCGGTCATCGGATCGCTCCTCAGCCCGCCGGCATCGGCGCGCCGGCGCCGGTGTTCTCGTCGGTGGCCGCGATGCCGCCGGTGCCGTCCATCGTCACGGCGTCCGGTCCCGGCTGCCCTTCGTCGGCCGGCGGGGGATTGCTCGGGTCGAAGGCTCCCGGGACGGCCGCACACGCGGCCTGTGTCTCGGGATAGGCGGCCTCCGACGGGTTCTCCTTGTACACACCGGGCGTCGTGTTGCGACGCAGTGCGGTGATGAACTGGTCGACGCGCGGATCGCCCGCCGAGTCCAGCTTGAGCTGATGGCCCCAGCTCTGCAGGGAAAGCGGGTGATCGAGCCCGGGATAGGGCGACAGGAACAGGAATTGCTCGCCGGACACCTTCTTCTTCAGCGAGTCGAGGTCGTCGGCACCGATGGTGTCGGGGTTGTAGGTGATCCAGACGGCCCCGTGTTCGAGGGCGTGCACGGCGTTCTCCGTCCGCAGCGGATTCGGGTAGACGATCCCCGTACACGTGGCCCACACCTCGTCGTGCGGTCCGCCGAACGGTGGCGACTGGTCGTAGGCGACCCGCTGATCGGCCCGCACGTGCTGTGCCGCCTTGTAGTAGACCTTGGTCACGCCGGAGATGCGGGTGGAGGGATCGGGATCCTGCGCTGAGGGAACGTAACCCTCGACGGTCTGCGGCTTGAGCGCCTCGGCCTCCTGTTCGTCCATGAACTTCGGCACCAGATACCAGGCGAGCCCGGCGATGAGGGCGAGGACGACGACGACGGCACCGATGACCGTCCAGTCGATGTGCCGCCCGGAGGCCGCCGGAACGGAACCGGATCGGGCGGGGCGCTTGCTGGACTTGGGTACGTTGGCCCCGGCTTTGCGTGCCATTGCTCTCTTTCTGCCACCTGCCGGCCACGAATCGGCACAGCGATCGACAGTTTACTGATGCGCCGCGCCGCGCCGATCGGACATGAACCGGCGGTGGACGCCGTCGCCGGACGCGGAGGCGATTGTCCCCACGCGGACATGGGCCAATAGGATGGTCTCCTGTGACTCCTGCCGACCTCGCCGAGCTGCTCCGGGCCGTGACGCTGACCGTTGTCCGAGACCGCGGACTCGATGATGCCCTGGTGCCCGAGACCGTCGTCGTGGAGCGCCCGAGGCATGCGGATCACGGCGACTACGCCACCAACATCGCGCTGCGGATCGGCAAGAATCTCGGGGTCTCCCCGCGGGATCTCGCCGGATGGTTGGCCGATGCGTTCGCGGCCACCGACGGCATCGCGAAGGCCGAGGTCGCCGGACCCGGTTTCGTGAACGTGTGGCTTGCTGCCGCTGCCCAGAACTCCATCGTCGCCGGAGTCCTCGACTCGGCCGCCGAGTACGGTCGGGGCAACGAGTTCGCAGGTCGTCGGATCAATCTGGAGTTCGTCTCGGCGAACCCGACCGGACCCATCCACCTCGGCGGGACGCGCTGGGCCGCGGTGGGCGATGCGCTGGGCCGCGTGCTGGCGGCGCGCGGTGGCGCGGTCACCCGCGAGTACTACTTCAACGACCACGGCACCCAGATCGACCGGTTCGCGCGCTCGCTGGAGGCCGCCGCGAAGGGCGAGCCGACCCCGGAGGACGGGTATGCCGGCGCCTACATCGGTGAGATCGCCGAGAAAGTCGTCGCGCAGGTCCCCGACGTGCTCGATCAGCCCGAGGCCCAGCGGCTCGAGACGTTCCGCGCGGTCGGCGTGGACCTCATGTTCGACCACATCAAGACGAGCCTGCACGAGTTCGGCACCGACTTCGACGTGTTCACCCATGAGAACACGATGTTCACGTCCGGACTCGTCGACGAGTGCATCGCCGCACTCAAGGCGAACGGCAACCTGTACGAGAACGACGGCGCGTGGTGGCTGCGGTCGACGACCTTCGGCGACGACAAGGACCGCGTCGTCATCAAGAGTGACGGCAACGCGGCCTACATCGCCGGCGACATCGCCTACTACAAGGACAAGCGCAACCGCGGATTCGACCTGTGCATCTACATGCTCGGGGCAGATCACCACGGCTACGTCACACGACTGAAGGCGGCCGCGGCATCGCTCGGTGACGACCCGGCGACCGTCGAGGTCCTCATCGGGCAGATGGTGAACCTCGTCCGGGACGGGAAGCCGGTCCGGATGAGCAAGCGCGCGGGGACCGTGATCACGCTCGACGACCTGGTGGACGCCGTGGGCGTGGACGCCGCCCGCTACGCCCTCATCCGCTCGTCGGTCGACGTCAACATCGACATCGACCTCGACCTGCTGCGTAAGCGGTCCAACGACAACCCGGTCTACTACGTGCAGTACGCGCATGCACGGCTGTCTGCGCTGTCGCGCAACGCCGCCGATCTCGGTCTGACCGCGTCGCTCGAACACCTCGACCTCCTCGAGGATCCGGCCGAGGGGGAGCTCATCCGTACCATCGGGGACTTCGACGAGGTGGTGGCCATCGCTGCGGAACTGCGTGAGCCACACCGTGTCTGCCGGTATCTGGAAAGCCTCGCGGGTGCCTATCACCGCTTCTATGCGCGATGTCGGATCCTGCCGCAGGGTGACGAGCCCGCCGCGGACATCCATGCCGCCCGGTTGGCGCTCTGCGCGGCCACCCGTCAGGTCCTCGCCAACGGGCTCGATCTCGTCGGCGTCGGCGCACCGGAGCGGATGTGAACGCGCACCCGGCCGGGCCGCGGCACGCCGAACTCCTCGCCGCCCCGCACCTCGCCGAACGGCCGAACGATCCGGAGCTGCTCGCTCGCATCCCCGAGAACGTGTGGCCGCGCAACGCGGCCCGCGACGACGGTGAGGTCCGCCTCGCCGGTGTCGGGGTCGCCGAACTCGCCGAGCGGTACGGCACACCGCTGTTCGTCGTGGACGAGGACGATTTCCGTTCGCGGTGCGCCGACATGCTCGCCGCCTTCGGGCCGTACGGGCGGGTGCACTACGCGTCCAAGGCGTTCCTGAGTACCGAGATCGCCCGATGGGTCGACCAGGAGGGGCTGTCGCTCGACGTCTGCACCGGTGGCGAGTTGGCCATCGCGTTGCGTGCCGGCTTTCCGCCTGCCCGGATCGCGTTGCACGGCAACAACAAGAGTGTGGACGAGCTGGCCATGGCGCTCGACGCAGGTGTCGGGCACATCGTTCTCGACTCGATGATCGAGATCGACCGTCTCGATGCGCTGGCAGCCGAGCGCGGTGTGGTCGCCGACGTGCTCGTCCGCGTGACGGTCGGCGTGGAGGCGCACACCCACGAGTTCATCGCCACCGCTCACGAGGACCAGAAGTTCGGCTTCGCGCTCGCCGGCGGCGTCGCGATGGATGCGGTCCGGCGCGTGTTCGCGACCGACAACCTGCGTCTGGTCGGGTTGCACAGCCACATCGGCTCGCAGATCTTCGACATGGACGGTTTCGATCTGGCCGCCCACCGCGTCGTCGGCCTCCTCAAGGAGATCGTCGCCGAATTCGGTGTCGACAAGACGGCGCAGCTGTCCATCGTGGATCTCGGTGGGGGACTGGGTATCTCATATCTTCCCGACGATGATCCGCTGCCCGTCGGCGATGTCGCGGAACGTCTCGCCGAGATCGTGCGGCGCGAGAGTGCCGCGGTGGGGCTGCCGATGCCGTCGATCGCGGTCGAGCCGGGACGCGCGATCGCCGGACCGGGCACGGTCACGGTGTATCGCGTCGGCACGATCAAGGACGTGACGGTCGGCAAGAACCTCACCCGACGCTACGTGTCGGTCGACGGTGGGATGAGCGACAACATCCGCACCGTGCTGTATCAGGCCGAGTACGACATCCGGTTGGTCTCCCGGGTGTCCGACGCGCCTGCGGTGGTCAGCCGTGTCGTCGGAAAGCATTGCGAGAGCGGCGACATCATCATCAAGGACTGCTGGCTGCCCGAGGATCTCGCACCGGGTGACCTCGTCGCCGTCGCCGCCACCGGCGCGTACTGCTACTCGATGTCGAGCCGCTACAACCTGGCGATGCGGCCGCCGGTGGTGGCCGTCCGCGATGCGGCTGCCCGCCTGCTCCTGCGTCGAGAGACGATCGACGACATCCTCACCCTGGAGGTGACCGAATGAACCAGACACCCAACCGCGCCATCGGTGTGGCCGTGCTCGGCATGGGCAATGTCGGCTCCGAGGTCGTGCGGATCATCGAGGAGAACGCCGACGACCTGCGCGCTCGTGTCGGGGCGCCGGTGGAACTGCGCGGTGTCGCCGTCCGCGATCTCGGCAGGCCGCGCAAGGTCGCCCAGGAATTGCTCACCGACGACCCGGCGTCGCTCGTGGACCGCGACGACGTGGACATCGTCGTCGAGCTGATGGGCGGGATCGATCCGGCCCGCGCCCTCATCCGGGCGGCGCTCGAGAGCGGGAAGTCGGTGATCACCGCGAACAAGGCGCTGCTGGCCGAGTACACGGGTGAATTGGCCACCGCCGCCGCGGATGCCAAGGTCGATCTGTACTTCGAGGCCGCCGTCGCCGGGGCGATCCCGGTGGTCCGACCGCTGATGCAGTCGCTGGCCGGCGACACCGTCGAACGCGTCGCGGGCATCGTCAACGGCACCACGAACTACATCCTCTCCGAGATGGACGAGACCGGCGCCGATTACGCCGCCACTCTGGCGGAGGCGGGACGGCTCGGTTACGCCGAGGCGGACCCGACCGCCGACGTCGAGGGTTACGACGCGGCGGCCAAGGCGGCCATCCTCGCGTCGATCGCCTTCCACACCCGGGTCACCGCCGCGGACGTGCACCGCGAGGGGATCTCGTCGGTGACGTCGGCGGATCTGGTGGCGGCCAAGAAGTTCGACTGCACGGTAAAGTTGTTGTCCATCTGCGAGCGCGTGCACGACGCCGATGGACGCCAGCGGATCTCCGCCCGTGTCTATCCGGCGCTGATCCCGCTCAGCCATCCGCTCGCGACGGTCAACGGCGCGTTCAACGCGGTGGTCGTCGAGGCGGAGAACGCCGGCCGATTGATGTTCTACGGGCAGGGCGCGGGCGGATCGCCCACGGCGTCCGCGGTGTTGGGAGACATGGTGATGGCCGCGCGCAACAAGGTCCACGGCGGTCGCGGGCCGCTCGAGTCGACCTACGCGAAGCTGCCGATCGCCCCCGTCGACGACGTACCCACCCGCTACTACGTGTCGATGAAGGTCGCCGACCGGCCCGGGGTGCTGTCCCAGGTCGCCGGCGAGTTCTCCAAGCGGTCGGTGTCGATCGCCGCGGTCCGTCAGGAAGGTGCGGGCGACGACGCCCGCCTGATCGTCGTGACCCACCGTGCCCCTGATCGCGCGCAGTCGGAAACGGTTGCGGCGCTGGAGGATATGGACGCCGTCATCAAGGTGTCGAGTGTGCTGCGATTGGAAGGAACCGATGACTGACTCCACCATGCCGGTCCATCAGCGCTGGCCCGGCCTGATCGAGGCCTACCGCGACCGGTTGCCGGTCGCCGACGACTGGAAGGTCGTCACCCTCCTCGAAGGCGGCACGCCGTTGATCGCGGCCCCGCACCTGTCCGAGCTGACCGACTGCGAGGTCTACCTCAAGGTCGAGGGGCTCAACCCGACCGGTTCCTTCAAGGACCGTGGGATGACGATGGCCGTCAGCACGGCGGTCAACAACGGCAAGACCGCTGTTCTGTGTGCCTCCACCGGTAACACCTCGGCGTCGGCCGCCGCCTATGCGACCCGCGCCGGTATCACCTGTGCGGTGCTCATTCCGGAGGGCAAGATCGCCATGGGCAAGCTCGCCCAGGCGGTCATGCACGGCGCCAAGATCATCCAGGTGCAGGGCAACTTCGACGACTGCCTCGAGCTCGCCCGCAAGGCCACCTCGGAGTTCACCGAGATCGAGTTGGTGAACTCGGTCAATCCGTCGCGGATCGAGGGCCAGAAGACCGCGGCGTTCGAGATCGTCGACGTCCTCGGGCGCGCACCCGACGTGCACGCGCTGCCGGTCGGCAACGCGGGCAACATCACCGCGTACTGGAAGGGCTACACCGAGTATCACGCCGACGGCGTCAGCTCGTCGCTGCCCCGGATGCTGGGTGTGCAGGCCGCGGGCGCGGCCCCGCTGGTCAACGGTGCACCGGTGAAGGACCCCGAGACCATCGCGACCGCGATCCGCATCGGGTCGCCGGCGAGCTGGAACCAGGCCGTCGCGGCCAAGGACGAGTCCGCCGGACAGTTCCGGGCCGCCACCGACGAGAAACTGCTCGAGGCGTACCGGCTCGTCGCCGGCCGCGAGGGTGTCTTCGTCGAGCCGGCGTCGGCAGCCAGTGTCGCCGGGCTGCTCGCGGCGCGTGCGGACAACTGGATTGCACCGGGCTCGACGGTGGTGTGTACGGTGACCGGCAACGGACTGAAGGATTCGGACACCGCACTGCGCGGTATGCCCGAGGTGGAGGCGATCCCCGTCGACCCGATCGCGGTTGCCGATGCGCTCGGCGTCCGCTGACCTGACGGGTGACCCCATCGCGATGACTGAGCGTGTGGCACTCACGGAGACCAAGATGACTCTGCCCGTGGGCATCTCGACTCGCGTCCGGGTTCCCGCGTCGAGCGCGAACCTCGGCCCGGGCTTCGACTGCCTGGGCATCGCCCTGGGGGTGTACGACGAACTCATCGTCGAGACGACCGACGGCGGCGTGCACGTCGAGGTCAGCGGCGAGGGAGCACGTGACGTCCCGCGTGACGAGAACCATCTGGTGGCCCGTGCCATCCGGCGCGGACTCGACGCCGCCGGCTGTGCCGCGCCGGGCCTGAGATTGCGCTGCGTGAACGCGATCCCGCATTCACGCGGGCTCGGGTCGTCGGCGGCCGCCGCCGTCTCCGGACTCGCCGCGGCCTCCGGCCTGCTGGTCGAGGCCGGTGTCCGCCCCGCGTTCGACGACGACGAACTGGTGCAGCTGTCCTCCGAGTTCGAAGGACACCCGGACAACGCCGCGGCCAGCGTCCTCGGTGCCGCCGTGGTCACCTGGATCGAGGACGGTGACGAGCCGCGCTACCGCGCACGACGCCTCGTGGTGCACCCGGACGTCACCGCCACGGTGTTCGTCCCCGACACCGAGTCGTCCACGTCGTACACGCGGGGTCTGCTGCCGGATCTGGTTCCGCGGAGGGATGCGATCTTCAATGTCAGCCGCGCCTCGCTCGCGGTGGTCGCGCTGACCACCGATCCGAGCGTGCTGTTCGCCGCCACCGCCGACCGGCTGCACCAGGGATACCGGGCCGAGGCGATGGGTCCGACCGCCGAGCTGGTCACCGCATTGCGTCGCCGTGGCCATGCCGCGACGGTCTCCGGTGCCGGCCCCACTGTGCTGGTCCTGGGCGTCGGGCCGGTGCCGGCCGAGTCCCGTGAGATCGCCGCGTCACTGGGTTTCGCCGCGGCGTCCGTGGCCATCGCCGGTGGGGTAGAGGTCACGCACGGCCGCGTCTGAGCCGTCACGCGCACGCAGATGGCGTCACGGGCGTGTTGCCCCTATCATGCGAACGAGTTACCATATACTGGTCTAGCCGCGCAGGCATGTCTTGCCGTGCTCCTCTTCGATTACTGATCGTGCCGTCTGGCTGGCCCGATGCCGAACGCACGATCTGCCATCAGGGGTTGCCCAGCACTACCAGCGGACACACCGCAGCGGACCACATTTCTTCTACCGTCTTCTGAGGAGACTCCCAGGGACATCTCCGACGGAGACGAAGTCCCGCCTGAATGAGGCGGGGTGGCAATGAATCCCGACGCAGCTCCGGTCTGCGGGGGAATGAAAGGATATCCGTGACGGATACGGACCTCATCACCGCACCAGCCTCCACGTCGACGTCCCCCTCTGCCGACGGCACGTCGTCCGCGGTGAGTTCGACCACACGTGGCTCCTCCACGCGCGCTCGCAGCGGACTCTCCGGCATGGTGCTCACCGAACTTCGCGCCCTTGCGGGCGAGCTGGGCATCAAGGGCACCTCAGGGATGCGCAAGGGCGACCTGATCGCCGCCATCAAGGAGCGTCAGGAGGGCTCGTCGCCGGCTCCGAAGAAGTCGGGTGCGGATGCGCAGCTCACCATCGACGCCGGCAGTGACGCCTCCTCGTCGGAGGCGCCGACCCGTGGTCGTCGTCGCACGCGGACCGCCGCAGCGGACTCGACCGACGCCGGAACCGACACCCCGGCCGAGAACAAGCCCGCCGAGAACAAGCCCGCGGAGAACGCAGCGCCTGCAACCGACGCGAAGGCCGGTAGCAAGGCCGACGGTGGCAAGGCCGACGGTGGCAAGGCCGACGGTGGCAAGGCCGAAGCCCCGGCCGAGGGCCAGACCTCCACCGACGATCGTCAGTCGGACGCCGGCGACCAGCGAGGACGCGGTCGCGGACGCAACCAGAACCGTGACGGCGGTCAGGGGCGCGACAACCAGAACCGCGGCGACAATCAGAATCGCGACGGTGGCCAGAACCGCGGGGACAACCAGAACCGCGACGGTGGCCAGAACCGCGGGGACAACCAGAATCGCGACAACCAGAACCAGGGTGGCGGCTCCAACCGCGACGGTGGTCAGGGTCGCGACAACCAGAACCGTGACAACCAGAACCGCGACGACGACGGCGACGGCAGCGGCCGCGGCCGGCGAGGTCGGCGTTTCCGCGAGCGTCGCCGCGGGCGTGACCGCGACTCATCGGGTGGTCCGAGCGAACCGCAGGTTTCCGACGACGACGTGTTGCAGCCGGTCGCCGGCATCCTCGACGTCCTCGACAACTACGCGTTCGTGCGGACGTCGGGATATCTCGCCGGGCCGAACGACGTGTACGTGTCGATGAACATGGTCCGTAAGAACGGCCTGCGCCGCGGTGACGCGATCACCGGTGCCGTGAAGGTCCCGCGCGAAGGCGAGCAGCCCAACCAGCGACAGAAGTTCAATCCGCTCGTCCGGTTGGACACCGTCAACGGCACGGATATCGAGACCGCGAAGAAGCGGCCCGATTTCAACAAGCTGACCCCGCTGTACCCGAACCAGCGACTGCGCCTCGAGACCACTCCCGAGCGGCTCGACACGCGGGTCATCGACCTGATCATGCCGATCGGCAAGGGACAGCGTGCGCTGATCGTGTCGCCGCCCAAGGCCGGCAAGACCACGATCCTGCAGGACATCGCGAATGCGATCGCCACCAACAACCCGGAATGCCACCTCATGGTCGTCCTCGTCGACGAGCGTCCGGAAGAGGTGACCGACATGCAGCGCTCGGTGAAGGGTGAGGTCATCGCCTCGACCTTCGACCGCCCGCCGTCAGACCACACCTCGGTCTCCGAGCTGGCCATCGAACGTGCAAAGCGTCTGGTGGAGAACGGCAAAGACGTCGTCGTGCTGTTGGACTCGATCACCCGCCTGGGTCGCGCGTACAACAACGCGTCCCCTGCCTCGGGCCGAATCCTGTCCGGCGGTGTGGATTCCACCGCGCTGTACCCGCCGAAGCGGTTCCTCGGCGCCGCCCGCAACATCGAGAACGGCGGCTCGCTGACGATCATCGCCTCGGCGCTGGTCGAGACCGGCTCCACCGGCGACACCGTGATCTTCGAGGAATTCAAGGGCACCGGCAACGCCGAGCTCAAGCTGGACCGCAAGATCTCCGAACGTCGCGTGTTCCCGGCCGTCGACGTGAACCTGTCGAGCACGCGCAAGGACGAACTGCTGCTGTCGCCGGAGGAGTTCTCCATCGTGCACAAGCTGCGGCGAGTGCTGTCGGGCCTCGACTCCCAGCAGGCCATCGACCTGCTGATCAGCCAGCTGAAGAAGTCGAAGACCAACATCGAGTTCCTGATGCAGGTGCAGAAGACCGCACCGGGAGCGATGAACGACGACTGACACGACAGATGGGCGCGGTGGCGTCGCAGCAGTGCGCGCCGGCCGTGTCCTCTGTCGCGCCGAGCGTGTGCAGAAAGTCCGGAATACCGGCGCGCTACCCGGCGACGTCGGACATCAGCTGATTCCAGGCCTCGAAGGTCTCGGGCGACACCGAGCCGGTCTGGGTGGCGACGAGACTGCACTGGCCGTGGCGGTCGTACAACTCGATCGATCCGGTCCGTCCCCACACCCCGTCCGACCAGGTCACCCAGCATTCGGTCACCAGATTGAAGTTGATCATCGCGCGGCAGCTACCGGATGCGACCACCATCGACCCACGGTGCTCGCGGGCGCCGTCGAGCCGGTCATGACGCATCTGCAGACATCCGGGCGCGGCGGTGGTCATCGTCATCGGCAGACCCAGGAGCGCGGCATGCTCGACGGCCGCGATCACCCGCCGTGCCTCGACTCGCCCGAACCCCTCACCGATCATCTCTGGGAGTGACGAGAGACGTTGCCGTCCTCCGTCTTCCAGGATCGAGTCGAACTGGCCGATCTGATCGGTCGCCGGCATCGACTCTGCGACGGTTGTCATCTCGGGCGCCCCGCCGACGACAGTCACCTGTTCATCCGAGTCATGGTCGTCGGCACCGAAGCCGCCGGCGTTCAGCGACAGCGCTTCGAATGCCAGGCGATCCGACGACTCCGTGAGATAGGTGGCGTGCGCGGTGTTGCCGTCCGCATCGAACAGACGCAACGTCGGCGGGACATGCGCGGCCGGGTCGGTGACGAGCGCAGCTCCGAGTCGGGCCGGGTTGATACGCAACGCGATCCGCGACGGCCGGCATCGGATCGGCCCGCCGATGCCGACGGGACTCTCGTGCGTCCCGACGTCGTTCATCAGGACCGGGCCGGCCACCGTCACACCGACCACCTGGTCGAGCAGCGGCAGGTGCTGGGCGACCGCGGCCACATCGGAGCCCAGTAGCGAGCCGGAGAATCCGGGCGTGGCCAGCAGTGTGTCGAGGTCGTTGGTCGCCCCGTTCGCCCGCGGACAACTGCACTGCTCGCCGCATCGTGGGCGCGGCGATCCTCCTGTGTGTCCGGAGTCCGATGGGCGGGGTGATTCGGGCATCGTTGCCTTTCTTTCCCGTGCGATGTGCAGTTCAACGGTTGGTGTCGGGAGTGGGGAGCCGGGCTCGGTCAGTAGACGTCGCGCAGATAGCGTTTCGCGCGTTTGAGGTCATCGAGATAGTCCTGAGCGGCGTCGTCGGACAACCCGCCGTGCTCCGCCACGACGTCGCGCAGCGCGGTGTCGACGTCGCGGGCCATCCGGGTGGCGTCACCGCACACGTAGACGTGAGCACCGTCCGAAAGCCATCCGAACAGGTCGGCCCCCTGCTCCCGTATGCGGTCCTGGACATAGATCTTGTGCTCCTGATCGCGGGAGAACGCCAGGTCGAGCCGGTCCAGGATGCCGTCGGTGACGAAGCCGTCGATCTCGTCGGCGTAGATGTGATCGTGCGCGCGACGTCGGTCACCGAAGAACAGCCAGTTCCCACCACGGGCGCCTCGGGCGGCCCGCTCGTGCAGGAACGAACGGAACGGTGCGATGCCGGTCCCGGGCCCGATCATGATGGTCTTCGTGTCGTCCGGCGGTAGGCGGAACGAGTTGTTCGGTGAGATGAACACGCCGACCTGTGTGCCCTCGGGCCGTCGGTCGGCGAGAAAGGTCGAGCACACCCCGCCGCGCTGACGATCACCCGAGCGATAGCGCACGGTCGCCATCGTGATGTGCACTGTGCCCGCATGAGCCAACGGGCTCGACGAGATCGAGTACACGCGATGCTGTAGCGGCCGCAACTCGGCGATGAGCTCCTCGGGACTGATCGTCAGTGTCGGGTCGACATCGAGCAGGTCGAGGACGTCCTTGCCCCACATCCAGGCGTCGAGCGCCTCCCGATCGCCGTTCGACGTCAGATGGATGAGTTCGGCGTCCTGGCTGCGCTGCGCGATGTAGTCGAGCAGATACTTCGACGGCGTGGAGATCTCGTAGTGCTCGGTGAGGGCCTCGCGCAGAGACCGTTCCACCTTGCGATCGGTGATCACGGTGTCCGGCGAGACGCCGAGACGGGTGATGATCCGGTCGACGAGTTCGTCGTCGTTCACCGGCGAGATGCTGATGCCGTCGCCGGGCTGATAATCGATCCCGCTGTCGCCCAACGAGATCTCCAGGTGGCGGACCTCCTTGTCCGAGGTCGGTGCAGACAGCAGCGTGTTGGCGACGACGGTCGCGGAGTACGGATTCTTACGGGTCCACGGGGACTTCGTGCGCGGGGCCGGTCCCGTGGGCGCGGTGGTCGCCGCCGCCGCGGCCGGACCGGCTACTGAGAGGGGGGCCGGGCCCACCTCGTCTGCGCCCACCTCGATTGCGCCCACGTCCACTGCGGCGAGGGCGGGTACTGCGCGTCCGATCCAGTCGGTCGCCGGATCCTCGAAGTCGACGTCGCAGTCGACGCGATCGACGACGCGGGTGCCGCCGAGTTCGGCCAGGCGGGCGTCGATGTTCTTGCCGGCCTGGCAGAAACCGTCGTAGATGGAGTCGCCGAGGGCGAGCACCCCGAAGTAGAGACCGTCGAGCCGGGGTGCGTCCGGGGCGGCGAGGGCCTGCCAGAACAGTTCCGCGTTGTCGGGCATGTCGCCCTCGCCGTAGGTCGAGGTGATCACCAGAAGACGGCGCACCGCCGACAGCGCGGTGATGTCGAGCGCGTCGAGATCGCAGCGGACGGGCTCGAAACCGTGCTCGCGGGCCAGGGCCTCGGCCTGCTCGGACAACCATTCCGCGGTCCCGGTCTGGCTGCCGTAGACGATCTGTAACGGAATGCCGCCCGGGGCCGCCGCGTCGACGGTCGCGGTCCCGCCGACGGGCACGCCTGCCGGCGGCGCTCCCGCCGGCATCGCGATCCGCGTGTTGATTCCGGCGAGAAAGCCTGCAAGCCAGGCCTTCTGGTCGCCGGTGAACGGGATGTCCGCTGGAATGTAGGGGAGTTGCATGTCATCCCACCTTTGTCGTTGCTGGGTCGACGGAGGAGCCCGGGCCGCCCGCGACGTCGGGAACTGCCGCGGCGGCGAAGAGCTCGTCGAAACCGGGGAGTCCGCCCAGCTTCTCGCGGTTCTTGCGGTCCTGCAGGAGGATCCATCCATAGGTCCCGGGCGCATCCATCGACCAGACATTGCGTTGTGCCAGTGCCGATTTGTAGTCGTCCACGCGTTTGGCCGCGATCAGCGCAGCGAGCTGATCGGCGTCGTATGCCCCGAGGATGTCACGCGCGTAGCGCGCGACCTTCGACAGCAGGTCGAAGTCCTCGGTGAGGACGAGATTGCGCGCTCCGGTGGCGATCGCCTGATCGGTCCAGGCGGAGACCTGCTCCCGGGACCGGGCGCCTGCTGCCCGCGCCAGGCGTGCGGAGGCGACCTGGCGCGCGAGCTCGAACACGGTGAACGCGTTCAGGAGACGGTACATCTCCGCGTTGTCGGTCTCACCGTAGCGGGGTACGACGCCGTCGGCCACCGGCGTGCCACTGCGGATGCTGACCTTCAATGCCCGCACCTGATGGGCCGCGAGTGCGGTCGACAGTTCGTCGAGGAGGTCGCGGCGCGAGATCGATGCCACGAGCGCGTCGCTGTCCTGATAGGCGCCCAGGGCTCGGGGCATCGCATAGGAGATGTAGTGACGTTCGGTCTCCCAGTTCTCCAGCAGCCGTGTGCCGAGCGCCGAACCGGTTGCCGCCACGTGCATCTCCAGCATCTGCCGGACCGCATGATGGTGGACGGGGGCGAGGGGATCGTCGACGCCGGTGATGGCCCCGACGATCACCGAGTCGCTGCTGATCCGCGACTCGAGGACGCACGCCGGGTCGTACTGATACAGGAACCCGCCGCTCATCCCGTTCCCGAGGCCCTTGCCGTACCCGCCGAGGTTGAGCACAGCACCATTGGTCATGTACTCGCAGGCGAACTCGCCCACCCCCTCGACGACCGCGGTCGCACCGGAGTTGCGGACCGCGAACCGGTCGCCCGCCTCACCCTCGACGAACAGTCGGCCACCCGTGGCGCCGAACAGGGCGAAGTTGCCGATCAGGACGTTGCCGCCGATCGACGGGGACCCGCCGCCCGGCGACCGCACGATCACACTGCCGCCCGACATCGACTTCCCGACGCCGTCGTTGCAGGTACCGCTGTGTTCCAGGCGCATCCCGTCGTTGCAGAACGCCGCGTACGAGAGTCCGGCCGAGCCGGAGGTGGTGATCCGCACCGACTCCGGCCCCAGGAACCGGCGTCCACGGTCGTCGACGAGCACACTCGGCAGGGCGGCGGCGTCGGCGGCGGTCAACTCGTGGTTCAGTATCCGTTCGATGTCGACCGCGAGCTGGGCGCCGACACTCTTGTTCCGGTTGCCGAGAACCGGGGTGTCGATCGTGACATCGAGCTCGCGCGACTCCATCAGGGCCGTGCGGACCTCGTGGCCGAGGGCATCGTCGATCGCGTAATCGCGCTCCAGATAGACCGGGTCGGTGATCGCCACCGGAGCGATCCGGGCCAGCAGGGCCTGCGGTCGCAGGGCGGTCACCGCCGCGGGATGGTCGATCAGCCGCAGCAGATCGGTGCGGCCACGGGCGGCCGCCAGGCTGCGCAGACCCAGGCCGGCGAGGATCTCGCGGACGTCGTGGGCGACGTTGCACAGGTACTGGGCCATCGATCGCGGATCCCCGTCGAAGACCTCGGGGTTGGTCGTCAGACCGGCCGGACACTTGATGTTGCAGTTCTTGGCCATCACGCAGCCGATCATCATCAGCGCCGATGTGCCGAACTCGAAACTGTCGGCACCCAGCAGCGCCGACGTCACGACGTCGCGACCGGTCTGGTGGGCACCCGACGTACGCAGCACCACCTTCTGTCGTAAGCCGTTGGCGCACAGTGCCTGATGCACCTCGGCGAGGCCGATCTCCGCGGCGCGTCCGGCGTAGCGCAGGCTCGTCACCGACGCCGCGCCGGTGCCTCCGGTGTTGCCCGCGACGTTGATCACGTCGGCACCGGCCTTGGCCACGCCGACCGCGATCGTCCCGATGCCCTCCGAGGACACCAGTTTGACGATGACCCGGACGCGCGCGGCCTTGCAGTCGTGGATGAGTTGGGCGAGATCCTCGATGGAGTAGGTGTCGTGATGCGGCGGTGGTGACACGAGTTCCACGCCGGGTGTACCACCGCGCGCGGCCGCGATCTCCACCGTCACCTTCGGGGCCGGGAGCTGTCCGCCCTCACCGGGTTTCGCTCCCTGCCCGATCTTGATCTCCAGTTCGCGGAGCATCGGGTCGGCGAGGTAGCCCGCCCAGATGCCGAAGCGTCCGGACGCGAACTGCTTGATCGCCGACGCGCGGATGGTCCCGTAGCGGGACATGTGTTCGCCGCCCTCGCCGCTGTTGGACAGTCCGCCGACCATGTTGGTGCCGTGGGCGACCGCTTCGTGGGCGGGCGCGACCAGGGCGCCGTGACTCATCGCGCCGGAGGCGAAGGTTGCGGTGATCTCGTGTGCGGGTTGCACATCGGCGAGGGCGATGGCCGGCTGAGCGGTACGCAGGCGGCGCAGCAGATCGATGGCCGTGCCGCTCGCGACGACGATGATCCCGGAGTCCCCGCAGTCGAGGATCTCCGCCGACGTCCCGAGCAGGTCGGCGAGCGCCTGTGCCAGGGCCTGGACCCGCGCGAGTCCGTCGGAGCCGGTGGGATCTCCGTCGAGGGTCAGATGGAAGCTGCCCGGTGTGCCGGCGTCGTCCTCGAGCGAGGTCACCCGTAGACCGCGCACGGCGACCGTCTCGGCCGGATCGGTCTGGGTCCGGTGCAGCACGCCGACGAAGTCGTCGACGATTCCCGCCGAGGTCACGTCGAGTGGGAGGGCCAGGATGTCGCGCAGCGCGCTCGGACGGACGGCACGCTGTGCGGCGATCTCCTCGGCGAACGAACGGTAGGCGTCGGTGACCACGAACGCATCGATGTCGTCGGCGGAGAGGCGGTCGTAGGAACTGTCCGCGTACGCGCCCGCGTCCAGTCCGAACGCATCCGACAACGTGCCGAGGGTCAGCAGGCGGAGCCCGCCGGCGCGGTCGGCCTCGGCGGCCGAGGGGGATTCGCGGCCGGCGGTGGTCAAGGTGATCTTCTCACCGGTCAGGTCGGCGTACTTGCGGACCGCGGTCGCGCCGAACGAGTGGCCCGCGCCGTCGGCGCGTTCCTTGAACAGGCCGAGCAACGGAAGGTCCTTGTCCGAGGCGAGCGGGGTGCTCACCGCCGCACGGTGAGCACGGCCCACGGACGCCGCGATCGGGCCGAGTCCGACACCTCCGACCGGGGCACGCAGATCCGGAAACCACCGGCGCAGGTCCGTATCGGCGGTGTCGAGGAAGTTGGGCTCGAAGAACTCGCCGCCGATGTAGCTCTCGACGGTACAGAGTCCGACCCGTCCCATCGTCTTCATCAACGACTTCTCGGCCGCCCGCGCCCACCGACCAAACGCCGCCTGCCGTTCGGTCCCGTCGGTCGACACCGAGGCCGCGCGGCGTGCGATCGAATGGGGATGGACTGCGGCAGCACCGAATCCCAGGGTGGCCGCGAGGTGATGGGAGGACTCCACCTGCCCGGTGTCGGCAACGAGTGACACCCGCAGACGCAGGCCAGCTGCGATGAGTCTCTGGTTGAGCGCCGACACCGCGAACACGATCGGGATCGCGGCGCGGTCGGCGGCGATGCCGCGGTCACTCAGGACGGCGATCCCGCCGTGTGACTCGGCGAAGGCGACGACCTCGTCGCCGAGACGATCCACCGCCGACACCATCGCGCGGCGGTCGCCGTCCCCGCCGTCCTCGTCGTCGGCGGCGACGATCGGGAAGCATGCGTCGAATCGTCGGACCGGGGTCACGTCCTGTCGGCGGAGCAGGTCGAGGTCGCCGGTACCGAGGATCGGCGTGGGCAGGACGATCTGGCGGTTCGCGGCGGTCGACTCCGGGCCGGTACCCGGGCGTGCCCCCAACGCGACCCGGAGAGTCATGCCGTCCGCCTCGCGGATGCTGTCGAGCGGGGGATTGGTCACCTGCGCGAAGCGTTGTGAGAAGAACCGCGCCACATTGGGTTCGATGTCGGTCAGCGCGTTGATGGCGTTGCCGAATCCCATGGCCGACACGCGTTCGGCGCCATCGGAGAGCATCGGGTCGACGAAGTACCGGAAGCTCTCCTGGTCGAGGTGATAGGCCCGGTACCGCTGATGGTCGGTCAGTTCGGTGCCATCGCAGGCGTCGTCGGTGGACGGTTCCCGGTCGCCCGGCGCACCGGTCGCCGCCTCGACGTCGGCGAGGTCGATCCTGGCCGCGGCCAGCAGGGCGCCGTAATCCCTGGCGGCGGCGAGCTTCTCGTAGGCGTCGCGCGTCGTGTAGGTGCGGTGCTCCCGATGGTCGTAGTAGATCATCCCGCCGGCGGACACCCGCCCCCGCGCGATCACGGTCTCGGGTGGGAACGCGATCTGGCCGGCCTCGGAGAACACGCACAGGTAGTCAGTGGTCTCGACCGTCCGCAGCGGACGCAGACCGAGACGGTCGAGTCGGGCGCCGATGACCGTACCGTCGCCGAACACGACCGCCGCCGGGCCGTCGTTCTTCTCCTCGACGAGCGAGAAGTACTCGAACATGGCGCGCACCGGCTCCGAGAGCGAGGAGTCGTTCTCCCATGCCGGCGGCATCATCGACACGATCGCGGTCACCAGGTCGACCCGGTCCTCGATGACCCTCGCCGCCACCGTCTGGTCCAGGCGGCAACTGTCGGACTGCCCGGGTGGCCGCACGATGCTCTTGTGCTGCGCGGTCGCCGCGGTCACCTGCGCGATGCGGTTCTTCTTGTCGGTGTTCAGCTCTCCGTTGTGCGCCAGGAACCGGAAGGGTTGCGCCATCGTCGGATGTGGATCGGTGTTCGTGGAGAACCGTGTGTGGAAGTACAGCGTGTGCACCGCGTGGTCCGGGTCGCCGAGGTCGGTGAAGTAGTCGATGACCTCAGGCGAGGACAACCGGCCCTTGAGGACCTGCGTCCGTGCCGACAGCGACAGCGGATAGAGCCCGGCCAGCTCGGGTTTGGTGAAGGCGATCGCCTCGATGTGCAACAGGGCCTGCTGAACGGCGTGGTCGAGTGCAGCGGGCTCCGGGCACGGCTCCGGCGCCGAGAACACCCACTGACGGATCGGCAGCTGGAACGACACGGCCGCCCGACGCAGCGTGTCGTTGTCCACCGGGACGTCGCGCACGGTGAGAATCCCGAAACCCCGGCCGGTCATCGTGCGTTCGATGAGCCGGGCGGCGTGGGCCGCCGCCTCGGGCTCGGTCGGGAGGAAGAAGTTGCCGACACAGAACCGGCCCAGTCGGAGATCGGGTCGGCCCGTGATCTTGCGGAAGAACCGCAGCGAGAGGTCCATCGAGACGCCGCCGCCGTCGCCGACGCCGAGCGCCGACATGCCGCCGCGGTGGGGGACCGAGCACAGGGCCTCGCGGGCCTTGGAGATCACGGAGTGTTTCTGCACCCCGTCCTTGCGGGTGATGAAGCCCACCCCACAACTGCTCTTCTCGTCGCTCGGATCCCAGAGCAGCGCTCCGGGGTCAAGTTCTGGCCGCATTCGGTCCTCTGAGTTCTCGGTCCGCCCCGCGCGGGACGGCACTGGTCGGATCGTCCGGGGAGTCGGCGTCACTGCGACGATGAAGTGACGCCGACGAAGCCATCAGCCTACAACTTAGCTAAGCCTTACTATCCTAAGGCATGCCTAACTAGGGAATGAAACGCGCTGACGTCACGTTCTGGTCTGTGGATCGCACAGAAAGACGGCCGCGGTCGGGCACGTTCGACGATTTCCAGGCCGAACCTCCCAAGTGGCATACTGAGCGGTCGAGTCCGGTTCCGGTTCACACCATCGATCCACGATGGTGACCCGGCGACCACAGAAAGGGACAACCAGATGAAGCAGGGCATCCACCCCGAGTACGCGACGACCACGGTCGTCTGCGGCTGCGGCAACACCTTCGAGACCCGCAGCACCGCGGACAACGGACGTATCAACGTCGAGGTCTGCTCGCAGTGCCACCCGTTCTACACCGGTAAGCAGAAGATCCTCGACACCGGCGGCCGCGTGGCCCGGTTCGAGAAGCGCTACGGCAAGCGGACCCCCAAGAAGGCCGACGCCAACTAGCTCGATCGACGACGCCCCTCCGGCGCGCACTGAGTGCGCCCGGACGGGCGTCGTTTTCGTTTCGGTCCTTCTCCATCCAGCCGACGCGGCGAACCCGCGACAGAGGTGAGCACCATGACCACACAGGAGTCCCCGGGTCGGGGACAGTCGGCGATCGACGACATCCTCGCCGAACACGCCGGCCTCGAGGCCCAGCTCGCCGATCCCTCGCTGCACGATGACCCGACCGCGGCCCGCCGTGTCGGCAAGCGGTTCGCCGAACTCGCGCCCATCATGTCCACGTACCGCCGTCTCGTCGCGGCGCGTGACGATCTCGCCGCGGCCCGCGAACTCGCCGCCGACGACGCGGCGTTCGCCGAGGAGATCCCGGCGCTCGATGCCACCGTCGCCGAGCTCGATGCCGCGCTGATCGACCTGCTCGCCCCGCGCGACCCGCACGATGGCGATGACGTCGTGCTGGAGATCAAATCCGGTGCGGGCGGCGAGGAGTCGGCGCTGTTCGCGGCCGACCTCGCCCGGATGTACCTGAAGTACTGCGAGCGTCATGGGTTCAAGGCACAGACACTCGGAGTCACCGAGTCCGATCTCGGCGGCTACAAAGAGGCCACGATCTCGATCAAGTCGAAAGAGCAACTGCGCGATGGTGTCTGGTCGCGACTGAAGTTCGAGGGCGGGGTCCACCGGGTGCAGCGCGTGCCGGTGACCGAATCCCAGGGCCGTATCCACACGTCGGCTGCGGGCGTGCTGATCTACCCGGAGCCCGAAGAGATCGAGCAGGTGGAGATCGACGAGTCCGATCTGCGTATCGACGTGTACCGGTCGTCGGGCAAGGGGGGTCAGGGCGTCAACACGACCGACTCCGCGGTGCGGATCACCCATCTGCCCACCGGGATCGTGGTGACCTGCCAGAACGAGCGCTCGCAGCTGCAGAACAAGGCAAGGGCGATGCAGGTCCTCGCGGCGCGCCTGCAGTCTGCGGCCGAGGAGGAGGCCGAGGCGGCCGCCGCCCAGGGCCGCGCCGCGCAGATCCGGACGGTCGACCGTTCGGAACGGATTCGTACGTACAACTTCCCGGAGAACCGCATCACCGATCACCGTATCGGCTACAAGGCGAACAATCTCGACGCCGTCCTCGGTGGCGACATGGACGCCATGCTGGATGCGCTCGTGGCCGCCGACCGCGCGGCGCGGCTCGAAGCCGAGTGATCCGATGACCTCCGCCGGGCAGCCGTCGCCGATCCGCGTCGACGACGAACTGGCGTGGGCACGGGATCGCCTGCACGCGGCGGGGATCGACTCCGCCCGATCCGACGCCGAATGGCTGCTCGCCGACGTTCTCGGAGTGGAGCGGGGGCGCCTGGTGATCCTCGACGACCTCGATCCGACGGCCCGGAGTCGCTTCCGCACCGCCGTCGACTCGCGGTGCGCGCGGATCCCGTTGCAACACATCGTCGGAACGGCCGCATTCGGTCCCGCCGAGCTCGCCGTCGGCCCAGGGGTTTTCACCCCCCGCCCGGAGACCGAGTTCCTCGCCGAGTGGGCCGCCGACGCGGCCCACGGGTCGTCGGCCCCGGTCATCGTCGACCTGTGCAGCGGGAGCGGTGCGTTGGCCATCGCGATCGCGTCGATCGTCCCGGGCGCCGATGTGACCGCCGTCGAGCGGTCCCCGTCGGCGCTGGAATGGTTGTCGCGCAATGTCGCCGCCGCCGAGGAACACGGGGTCGCGGTGACGGTGCTGCCCGCCGACGTCACCGACGCCGGCCGGATGGCGGACGCATTCCCCGGCGGCACGGTCGACATCGTCGTCGCGAACCCGCCGTATGTGCCCGAGGGCGCCGATGTCGCACCGGAGGTCGCCCACGATCCACCGGAAGCGGTGTTCGCCGGTGCCGACGGGATGTCGGTCATCGTCCCGATGCTCACGGTCGTCGCCGACATGCTGCGCGCGGGTGGGGTGGTGGGCATCGAGCACGACGAGTCGACGTCGCCGGCGGTGACGACCGCCCTCGCCGCGACCGGCCATTTCGCCGACATCCGAGCGCGTGACGACCTGACGGGCCGGCCACGGTTCGTCACGGCGCGCCGGATCGGGTGACGCCCCTCCCGCGGCCCGCGTCATCCGGGTCGTGGCAGGATGGCCGGGTGAGCACGGTATTCGACTGCGGTGAGACAGACACCCGGGCGGCTGGTATTCGTGCGGCCGTCGGTGCGGCCAAGGCCGGTCGGCTGGTCGTCCTCCCGACCGACACCCTGTACGGAATCGGCTGCGACGCGTTCGATTCCGATGCCGTCGCGGCGTTGCTGGCCGCCAAAGGACGTGGGCGTGACATGCCGGTGCCCGTTCTGGTCGGCTCCTGGCACACGATCGACGGCCTGGTGCTGTCGGTGTCGACGGCGGCCCGGGATCTCGTCGAGGCCTTCTGGCCCGGCGGGTTGAGCCTGGTCGTCGCGCAGGCGCCCTCGCTGGCCTGGGATCTGGGCGACACCGACGGGACGGTGATGTTGCGGATGCCACTGCACCCCGTCGCGATCGAGTTGCTGCGCGAGGTCGGTCCGATGGCGGTGTCGAGCGCCAACGTGTCCGCCCGCCCGCCCGCCACCACCGTCGACGAGGCGAGGGACCAGCTCGGCGAGTCGGTGTCGGTGTACCTGGACGGAGGACCGGCCGCAGCCGCACAGGCCTCCACGATCGTCGATCTCAGCGGTGTCACCCCACGGATCCTCCGTGCGGGCGCGGTCTCGACCGAGGCCATCGCCGAGGTGCTCGACGTCGATGTCGACACGCTCACGTCGCACTGATCGATGGGAGACTCCCGAGGGAACGCACTGCACTCCGATCCCGAGCTCGAGGAGCTCCTCGGCCGCGAGACGCGTCGCCGCGCGAGCACCCTCCAACTCATCGCGGGGGAGACGCCGCCCACCCCGGCGGTTCTCGCCGCGCTGACGTCCGACCTCGGCACGAAGTACGCCGAGGGATACCCGGGGACCCGCTACCATGGTGGCTGCGAGGTCGCCGACGAGGTCGAACAGCTCGCCATCGACCGCGCCGCCCACCTCTTCGGTGCCGACTACGTCAATGTGCAGCCGCTGTCCGGCAGCGCGGCCAATCTCGCGGTGTACGCGGCCTTCGCCCAGCCCGGCGACCCCGTCCTGGCACTGCGCCTCGACCATGGCGGCCATCAGACCCACGGCTCGCGCGCGAACTTCTCCGGACGATGGTTCGGCGCGATCCACTACGGGGTCCGCAACGCCGACGAGCTGATCGACTACGACGAACTACGGGACACCGCACTGCTGCACCGCCCGCGGATCATCGTCGCCGGCGCGGCCTCGTACTCCCGGCAGATCGACTTTCCCGCGCTGCGTGACATCGCCGACGAGGCCGAGGCGATCCTCTGGGTCGACGCCGCACACCTGGCCGGGCTCGTGGCCGGCGGCGTCGCACCGTCGCCCGTCCCGCACGCCGACGTGGTCACCTTCTCCACGCACAAGGTGCTGCGCGGTCCCCGGGGCGGCATGATCCTCGCCCGGGAGCCGCACCGGGCGGTCCTGCAGAAGGCCGTCCACCCGTTCATCCAGGGTGGGCCGTCGATGAACTCGGTGGCCGCGAAGGCGGTCTGCATGAGGGAGTCCGGCGCTGGCGCGTTCGCCGACTACGCGCGCGCCACGGTCGCCGTCGCGCGGCGACTCTGCGACGAACTCGGTGCCCGCGGGCTCCGCATCGTGAGCGGCGGTACCGACACGCACCTCGCGGTCGTCGACGTCTCCGCCCTCGACCTGGGCGGCCGCGAGGCACAGCGGCGGCTCGCCTCCGCGGGGATCGTCGTCGACCGGGCGGTGATCCCGTTCGACCCGAAGCCGGTCGCCGAGGGATCCGCGATCCGGATCGGAACGCCGTCGGCGGTCGTGGCCGGACTCGGCGCCGAGGACATGTCGACGGTCGCCGACTGGATCGTGCGGGGCCTGACCGACCCCGTCGGCGCACCTCAACACGCCGGGATCCGGGGCGAAATCCTGGCCAGAACGGGCGGGTAGCCTGGTGCGGGTGTTCGATCCCGCCGGTCTGCTCTCCGTCACCGCCCTCGGTGCCGGGGACCCGGCGACGCATCACGCCGCGCAGTCGGTGGCCGGTGGAGGAGCCGGTGTCCCGTTGCGCGAGCTGGCGCTGGTCGGGCTGACCGCGGCAGCGGTCACGTACCTGCTGACGTCGCTCGTCCGCGTGTTCGCCATCCGTGTCGGTGCCGTCGCGGTGCCCCGCGTCCGCGACGTCCATGTCATCCCCACCCCGCGTCTCGGCGGCCTCGGCATGTTCGCCGGAATGGTCGCCGCGATCGCCCTGGCGGCCAATCTGCCCGCGCTGACCCGTGGCTTCGCCTACACCAACGACATGAGTGCGGTGATCGTGTCCGGCACGGTGATCGTGCTCGTCGGCGTCATCGACGACCGCTGGGGCCTCGACGCCCTCACCAAATTCGTCGGGCAGCTGACCGCGGCCGGCGTCCTGGTGATCATGGGCGTCAGCTGGTATCTGCTCTATGTCCCGTTCGCCGACATCGGCACGGTGGTGCTCGACCCGCTCCAGGCCGGTCTGCTCACGGTCGCGGTCACGGTGGCGACGATCAACGCGGTCAACTTCATCGACGGGCTCGACGGCCTCGCCGCGGGTCTGGGTCTGATCGCCGCACTCGCCATCTGCATCTTCTCGCTCGGCCTGCTGCGCGATCAGGGCGGCGACGTCAGCTATTACCCGCCCGCGCTCATCTCCACCGTGCTGGCCGGTGCCTGCCTGGGCTTCCTGCCACACAACTTCTCGCCGGCCCGCATCTTCATGGGCGACTCGGGAGCGATGCTCATCGGTCTGATGCTGTCGGCGGCCTCGACCAGCGCATCGGGACGCATCGCGATGAACGCCTACGGACCCGCCGACGTCTTCACCCTGCTCTCACCGCTCATCCTGGTGGCCGCGGTCGTGTTCGTGCCGATGCTGGACATGCTGATGGCCGTCGTGCGGCGGACCCGGGCCGGCGTCGGCTTCTACACGCCCGACAAGATGCATCTGCATCACCGGCTCGTCGAACTCGGGCATTCGCAGCGCCGGGTGGCGCTCATCATCTATCTCTGGGTCGGTGTGCTCGCCTTCTCGGCCGCCGCCAGCACCCTGTTCCCGATCTCCGTCGTCGCACCGATGTTCGGCGCGGGTCTCGTCGTCGCGCTGCTCGTGACGATGGCACCCCGGCTCAAGCGACGTCTGGCCGAGTTCCGTACCCGGGGTCTGGCCGACCGCGCGGACACGTCCGCTGCGGGGACCCCAAGGTAAGGCAATGGTAAAAGCCGTGTACTATTCGCTGTAGTAGGTCGACGTCGGCGCGAACGCGAACCGTCCGGCACTTTCGGCGGCGTGTCTCGCACCGCAACGACGATCAGCCTGCCCCGCAGCGCGAGTCACCCCCTGGTGAGTGCGCCGACGGGTGTTGGTAGTGTCACAGAAAATGCGAGCTTACGTCCGGTGATGCCTGTCGCCGATCGCACGCTCGATGGCCTGTGCCCTGTGGCAACAGGGCCGAACTCGAGGAGAGGCGAATGACCACATCTGCCCCTGACTCGACGTCGTACTATCCCGCGGCACCCACCGGGCTCCGGCGCCCGGCGATCTTCGCCGGGGTGGCGACGATCGTGGTGTTCGTCGTCGCGATCCTGGTCGGACACATCTGGTTCGCCGCGTTCTTCCTCGCCGGCGTGGTGTTGGTGTTCATCAACACGAAGCTGGTCATCCGCGCCGTCGACAATGTCGCCACCGCGGAGAACCCTCGTAAGAAACTGCTCGCTCTCAATTCGGCATACCGCCTCGGGGCCATCACTGTCCTCGCACTGGTGGCGGCCTTCCTGGTCCGGCCCGACGGGCTGGGCGCGATGTTCGGACTCGCCGTGGGCCAGGTGATCCTGGTGCTCAACACGGTGATTCCGGTGATGAAAGGACTTCGTAAGCAGCTATGACCGCAACGTCTTACCTGGCCGAGTCGGAGTCGGCGATCGAGGTCGGCCACCACACCGAGGTCGAGTGGTTCGGCATGACCGTCAACATCGACACGGTCATCGGCAGTTCCGTGGCGGCGGTCATCGTCATCGGCCTCGCATTCTTCGTGCGCTTCAAGATGACGTCGAACAAGCCGAACAACGTCCAGCTGTACTTCGAGGTCCTGACGGTCCAGATGCGTAGTCAGATCGAGGGCGCGATCGGCATGAGGATCGCCGGCTTCGTCCTCCCGCTGGCGGTGACGCTCTTCACCTACATCCTCATCGCCAACTGGCTGTCGATCATCCCGGCCCAATACGGGACCGCCGAGGGTGGCGCGCACGAGTGGATCAAGCCACCGGCCAGCGACGTGAACTTCGTCTACGCCCTCGCGCTGTTCGTCTTCGTCTGGTACCACGCGGCCGGCGTCAAGCGCCGGGGCATCATCGGGCACCCGGTGAAGCTGGTCAAGGGCCACTCGGTCGCCATCGCCCCGGTGAACATCATCGAGGAGATCGCCAAGCCCGTCTCGCTCTCCCTCCGTCTTTTCGGCAACATGTTCGCTGGCGGCATCATGGTCGCGCTCATCGCGCTGATGCCCGTCTACGTCATGTGGGCGCCGAACGCTCTGTGGAAGTCCTTCGACCTCTTCGTCGGTTTGATCCAGGCCTTCATCTTCGCGCTGTTGACGATCTTGTACTTCAGCCAAGCGATGGAACTGGACGAAGACCACCACTAGTACGACCCCGGCCGGCACCTGCCGCGCCGGAACAAAGACCTGGCACCGCAGTGTCAGTTTCACCCGAAAGGAAAGTTCTCAATGGATCCCAATCTGATTGGTCTGGGTGCGTTGATCGGTGGCGGCCTCATCATGGGTGGCGGCGCGATCGGTGCCGGTATCGGTGACGGTCTGGCCGGCGCTCAGTTGATCGCGGGTATCGCACGGCAGCCGGAGGCCCAGGGTCGCCTCTTCACCCCGTTCTTCATCACCGTCGGTCTGGTCGAGGCTGCGTACTTCATCAACCTGGCGTTCATGGCGCTCTTCGTCTTCGCCACTCCGATCTCCGGCCAGACTTCCTGATCTCGGTCGCTGACCGGGTCCCAAGGATCAAGGGAACATCCGCAACATGAACCTCGCCGCAGAAAACTTCCTCATCCCCAATGGCACGTTCTTCGTGTGCCTGGTCATCTTCGTCATCGTCTTCCTCGTGATCCGGACGATGGTCGTGCCGCCGATCCTCAAGGTGCTCGACGACCGTGATGCCATGGTCGCGAAGACGGCCGAGGACAACCGGGCCGCTGCGGCGAGCTACGAGGATGCCGACACCGAATACCGGGCCGCGCTCAAGGATGCCCGGGCCGACGCCACCGGTATTCGGGACCAGGCACGTGCGGAGGGCAACGAGCAGTTGTCCGACGCCAAGAAGCGTGCGACAGATGAGGCGGACGCCGCGATCGCCAAGACCTCCGAGCAGTTGAAGGCCGAGGGTGAACAGGCGGCGGCGACCGCACGACAGGATGTGGATCACCTGTCGTCCGTGCTCGCGAGCCGTGTGCTGGGAACCGATGTGTCGTCGGGTCAGGCTGCCGCATACGAGTCGACAGGAACGGTGAAGTAAGTGGACATCGTCATTGGGAACCTCATCGGGTTCGCACTCATCATCTTCCTGTTCTGGAAGTATGTGCGGCCCGTGCTGTCGAAGGCGACCACGGCGCAGAAGGAGACCATCGCGCAGCACGTCGCCGAGAGCGAGGCCGCCAAGGCTCGCGTCAGCGATGCGCAGGCGGCCCACGAACGTGCACTCGCCGAGGCCAAGGCCGAGGCGGAGGAACTGCACAAGGGGGCGCTGAAGGATGCCGAGGGCATCGCGTCCGATCTCAAGGCCCAGGCCGACTCCGAGGTCAAGCGCATCAGCGAGCACGGCAAGTCGCAGGCGGAACTGAACCGCGCGACACTGGTGCGCTCGCTGCGCAACGACCTCGGGCTCACCGCGGTCGACGGCGCGGGCAAGATCGTCCGGCAGCACCTCGAGGACCCGAAGGCACAATCGGACAGCGTCGACCGTGTCATCGACGAACTCGAGTCGATGGCCGCCGGTGGACCGTCGGCCGACCGGGTCGCCCACAGTGCGGACCTGATCGGCCTGCACTCCATGCGTGCGACCAGCCGTGACGCCGCGCGTTCCGTCGCCGCGGAGTTCGATTCCGCGGCAAAAGATCTCGACGGTGAATCGCTCACAAACGCATCGGTCGAGCTGACCGAGGTCATCTCTCTCATCGACGGTAACCCGGTGCTGCGCAAGCGCCTCACCGAGGATGAGGACAACACCGACGGCCAGGTGCAACTCGTCACGAACCTCTTCGGGGGCAAGGTGTCGCAGATCGTCGTCGACACCCTGGTCGCGGCCGTCAAGCAGCGCTGGTCGGCCACCGCCGACTTCACCGCGGCCCTGCGTCGCCAGAACGCGCTGGTGGTACTGACCGCGGCCGAGCGCGACGGGACCATCGAGCAGGTCGAGAACGAGCTCTTCGGCGTGGCACGCCTGCTCGAGCAGAACCCGCAGCTGTCCTCGCTGCTCTCGGACTACTCACACGACAGCGGCAAGCGCGTCGAGCTGCTGAAATCGCTGGTGGGGGACAAGGTCGGCGAACACGCCTGGTACCTGCTGTCGCACACCCTCGTGCTGCTGCAGGGCCAGCCGGCCGATGTGGCCTTCGACCACCTCGCCGAACTCGCGGCCGCGCGCCGCGGCGAGTCCGTCGCGCACGTGATCTCCGCGGCACCGATCAGCGATGCGCAGTCGGCGCGTCTGTCCTCGGTACTCGGGAACATCTACGGCCGCACCATCTCCGTGCAGACCGAGATCGACACCGAACTGCTCGGTGGTCTCCGCATCTCGGTCGGCGACGAGGTGATCGAGGCCGACGTCGCCACCCGCTTGGCGAAGGCAGCCGAGAGCCTGCCGCGCTGACCCTGACCAACACATCCAGCGAACCAACCAAACCACCAGCCGGACTGAGCAAGGAAGACGAGTACCCATGGCGGAGTTGACGATCTCACCAGACGAGATTAAGGGAGCGATCGAGCAGTATGTCTCGTCGTTCGAAGCCGATGCCTCCCGTGACGAGGTGGGCATCGTCACCGACACATCGGACGGTATCGCCCACGTCAGCGGACTGCCCGGCGCGATGGCCAACGAGCTGCTGCAGTTCGAGGGCGGCGTGCTCGGCGTGGCCCTGAACCTCGACGAGGACGAGATCGGTGCGGTTATCCTCGGTGACTTCGAGTCGCTGGAGGAGGGGCAGCAGGTCAGCCGTACCGGTGAGGTGCTGTCGGTGCCCGTCGGCGACAAGTTCCTCGGTCGCGTCGTGGATCCGCTCGGTGCTCCCATCGACGGTCTCGGCGACATCGAGGCCGACGAGCAGCGCGTCCTCGAACTGCAGGCCGCCTCGGTGCTCGAGCGTCAGCCCGTCGAGGAGTCGCTGGCCACCGGCATCAAGGCGATCGACGCCATGACCGCCATCGGCCGCGGCCAGCGCCAGCTGGTCATCGGCGACCGCAAGACGGGCAAGACCGCCGTCTGCATCGACGCGATCCTCAACCAGAAGGCCAACTGGGACTCGGGCGACCCGGCGAAGCAGGTGCGCTGCATCTACGTCGCCATCGGTCAGAAGGGTTCGACCATCGCGGGCGTCAAGACCGCCCTCGAAGAGGCCGGAGCGATGGAGTACACCACCATCGTCGCGGCCCCCGCGTCGGACTCCGCCGGCTTCAAATGGCTCGCCCCCTACACCGGCTCGGCCATCGGCCAGCACTGGATGTACCAGGGCAAGCACGTCCTCATCGTGTTCGACGACCTGACCAAGCAGGCCGAGGCCTACCGCGCGATCTCGCTGCTGCTGCGTCGTCCGCCGGGCCGCGAAGCGTACCCGGGCGACGTCTTCTACCTGCATTCGCGTCTGCTGGAGCGTTGCGCGAAGCTCTCCGACGAGATGGGCGGCGGCTCGATGACCGGCCTGCCGATCATCGAGACCAAGGCCAACGACGTCTCGGCGTTCATCCCGACCAACGTCATCTCGATCACCGACGGCCAGGTGTTCCTGGAGTCGGACCTGTTCAACAAGGGTGTTCGTCCGGCCATCAACGTCGGTACCTCGGTCTCGCGCGTCGGCGGCGCGGCCCAGACCAAGGGCCTCAAGAAGGTGTCCGGTTCGCTGCGTCTGGAACTGGCGCAGTTCCGCGAGCTGGAGGCGTTCTCCGCCTTCGCCTCCGACCTCGACGACGCCTCGAAGGCACAGCTCGAGCGCGGTGCGCGCTGGGTGGAGATGCTCAAGCAGGACCAGTACAGCCCCTTCTCGGTGGAGGACGAGATCGTCTCGATCTACCTCTGCGGTGAGGGCCACTACGACTCGGTCCCGGTCGACGACGTCCGCAACTTCGAGACGCAGCTGCTGAGCCACCTGCACCACGAGGCGAAGGGTGTCTACGACTCCATCGCCGGGGGCAAGGCCCTCGCCGACGACCAGGCCGAGGCGCTCGTCGCCGAGACCAACAAGTTCAAGAACAGCTACTTGACGCACGACGGCAAGCGCGTGGTCAACGAGGCCGAGGCGAAGGCCATGGACTCCGAGGACGTCGAGCACGAGCAGATCACGGTTCGCAAGTCGTGATCGGACCGTCCGGCAGTCTCGGAGAGGAAGGGGTGAGGGCTCATGGCCAGCATTCGTGAGCTGCGCTCACGCATCCGGTCGGTGAACTCGACGAAGAAGATCACCAAGGCCCAGGAGCTGATCGCGACCTCGCGGATCACCAAGGCGCAGGCGCGTGTCGCCGCGGCGAAGCCGTACGCACACGAGATGACCGAGGTGCTCTCCGAGCTGGCGAGCAACGCGGGATCGCTGGATCACCCGCTGCTCGTCGAGAGGGAGAACCCGAAGCGCGCAGGTGTCCTCGTCGTCACCAGCGACCGCGGTATGTGCGGTGGTTACAACTCGAACGTCCTGAGGGCCACCCGCGAACTGATCTCGTTGCTGCGTGACGAGGGCAAGGAGCCGGTGCTCTTCGTCATGGGCCAGAAGGGCGTGGGCTACTTCACGTTCCGCGGGTCCGAGATCGCCGACTCCTGGACCGGGTTCTCCCAGGCCCCGGTGTACAGCGACGCCAGCCAGGCCACCGACTTCCTCGTGCAGCTGTTCGAGGCGGGTTCCGGGGAGCAGGTGGAACGGCCGGACGGTGAGGGTTCGCTCGAGGGTCTCGACGAGCTGCACCTGGTCTACACCCGGTTCGTCAGCATGCTGACCCAGGCGCCCGAGGTCCGTCGCGTCGCCCCGCTGGTCGTGTCCGAGGAGGACGTCGACCAGGACGCGGAGATCCACAAGTCCTCGCGCAACTACTCGTTCGAGCCCGGTCCCGAGACCCTGCTCGAAGCGTTGCTGCCGAAGTACGTGGCCACGCGCGTCTACGCGGCGCTGCTGGATTCCGCGGCATCGGAGTCGGCGGCACGCCGCACCGCGATGAAGGCGGCCACCGACAACGCCGAGGAATTGGCGACGTCGCTGTCCCGCGAGGCCAATCAGCTCCGCCAGGCGCAGATCACCCAGGAGATCAGCGAGATCGTCGGCGGCTCGAGCGCCCTGGCCACCTGACCTATCGACCCAAAGAGGAAGTGACCCCACCACAATGACCGCAGCAGTAACCTCACCCGCGGATGCATCGACGGGCTCGGCCGACGGCCGGGTCGTCCGCATCATCGGCCCCGTCGTCGACGTCGAGTTCCCGCGGGGATCGATCCCAGAACTGTTCAACGCGCTGCACGCCGAGGTCTCCCTCGAGGCAGTCGCCAAGACCCTGACGCTCGAGGTCGCGCAGCACCTCGGCGACAACCTGGTCCGCACCATCTCGATGCAGCCGACCGACGGTCTGGTGCGTGGTGCGGCCGTGAGCGACACCGGGAAGTCGATCGTCGTGCCCGTCGGTGACGTGGTCAAGGGTCACGTGTTCAACGCCCTCGGCGACTGCCTCGACAGCCCGGGCCTCGGCCGCGACGGTGAGCAGTGGAGCATCCACCGCAAGCCGCCGGCCTTCGACGAGCTCGAGGGCAAGACCGAGATCCTCGAGACCGGCATCAAGGTCATCGACCTCCTCACCCCGTACGTCAAGGGCGGCAAGATCGGCCTGTTCGGCGGCGCCGGCGTGGGCAAGACGGTGCTCATCCAGGAGATGATCACACGTATCGCCCGCGAGTTCTCCGGCACGTCGGTGTTCGCCGGCGTCGGTGAGCGCACCCGTGAGGGCACCGACCTCCACCTCGAGATGGAGGAGATGGGCGTCCTCCAGGACACCGCGTTGGTGTTCGGCCAGATGGACGAGCCGCCGGGCACGCGTATGCGCGTCGCCCTGTCGGCGCTGACCATGGCGGAGTACTTCCGCGATGTGAAGCACCAGGACGTGCTGCTCTTCATCGACAACATCTTCCGGTTCACCCAGGCCGGTTCCGAGGTGTCCACTCTGCTCGGCCGTATGCCGTCCGCGGTGGGGTACCAGCCGACGCTGGCCGACGAGATGGGTGAGCTGCAGGAGCGGATCACCTCGACCAAGGGTCGTTCGATCACCTCGCTGCAGGCCATCTACGTGCCCGCCGACGACTACACCGACCCGGCGCCGGCCACGACCTTCGCGCACCTGGATGCGACCACCGAGCTCTCGCGTCCGATCTCTCAGCTGGGTATCTACCCGGCCGTGGACCCGTTGACGTCGACCTCGCGCATCCTGGAGGCCTCGATCGTCGGTGACGAGCACTTCCGCGTCGCCAACGAGGTCAAGCGAATCCTGCAGAAGTACAAGGAACTCCAGGACATCATCGCCATCCTCGGTATGGACGAGCTGTCCGAAGAGGACAAGGTGACGGTGCAGCGCGCCCGCCGCATCCAGAAGTTCCTGGGCCAGAACTTCCTCGTCGCCGAGAAGTTCACCGGACAGAAGGGTTCGGTCGTGCCGCTCGCCGACACCATCGAGGCCTTCGACCGTGTCTGCAAGGGCGAGTTCGATCACCTGCCCGAACAGGCGTTCAACAGCTGCGGTGGACTCGACGACGTGGAGGCCGCCGCCGCCAAGATCGCCGGAAAGTAGCGGATCACCATGGCTGACAAGTCCTTTCACGTCGAGGTCGTCGCGGCGGATGAGAAGTTGTACTCGGGTGAGGCCACCTTCGTCATCGCTCAGACCACCTCCGGTGAACTCGGCGTGCTGGCCAACCACGAGCCACTGTTGGGACAGCTCGTCCCGGGCGGGTTCGTGGTGATCGACGAGGAGGGCGGCAAGCGTCTGTCCGCCGCGGTGCAGGGTGGATTCCTGTCCGTCACCGGTGAATCGGTGACGATCCTCGCCGAGTCGGCGCAGTGGGCCGACGACATCGACGCCGCCGCGGAACGGTCGGCCCTCGAGGCCGCCGAGCCCGGTAGTGACGACTACAACCGCGCCCACTCGCGGCTGGCAGCGGCTGAGCACGCCGCCAAGTAATCCTGATCGGCAGCGGCCGGTCATCGCACCACGGTGCGGTGACCGGCCGCTGTCGTGTGTCTGGCATGCTGGACCCAGGACGGTCGCCAACAGCCCATATGCGCGGCCGATCCGGGGAGGTACACCTGGTGTCGACTGTTGCGGTCTTGCTCGCCATCCTGCTGATCGTGGCGATCATCGTCTGCGCGCTCCTGGCCTATCGGCTGGGTCAGCTGCGGCGGATGGGAACGCCGGTCCTGTTGCGCGAGTTGCCCGCAGCCGAGGACGAGGGCTGGCGGCACGGGACCGTGCACTACAGCGACGACGCCCTGCGCTACTTCCGCCTGACGGCTCTGCGACCCGGTCCGACCCGGACGCTCGCGCGCCAGTCCATCGAGATCACCGGCCGCCGGCGACCCTTCGGCACAGAGGCCGACATCCTCGAGGGGATGATCATCATCGAACTCGCGCCCGGCGCCGACGCCGAGGGACGAGCCTTCGAGGTGGCGATGGCACCGGGCGCGGTCACCGCGTTCCAATCCTGGCTCGAGTCGCGCCAGTCCAACCGATCGCAACGACGCCGCAGCGCCTGAGGGCCATCACCGACCGGCCCGGCGGATCCCGCGGGCAGTAGATTCGGGTCATGGCGGTACATCTGACGCGGATCTACACGCGCACCGGCGACGACGGCACCACAGGCCTCAGCGACTTCTCCCGCGTGCCGAAGACCGATGTCCGGGTCGGCGCCTATGCGGACTGTGACGAGGCGAACGCGGTGATCGGCATGGCGCTCGCCTTGGGTGACGACGTCCCCGACGAGATCGCCGACGTGCTGACGAGGGTGCAGAACGACCTGTTCGACGCCGGTGCAGACCTCGCGACGCCCGTCGTGGAGAACCCCGAGTACCCGCCGCTGCGGATCGAACAGGACTACATCGATGCTCTCGAGGCATGGTGCGATCGTTTCGGTGAGGATCTTGCGGCGCTCGACTCGTTCATCCTCCCCGGCGGGAGCCGACTGAGCGCCTTGCTGCACCTGGCGCGGACGGTCACCCGCCGCGCCGAACGGTCCGCATGGTCGGCGGTCGACGCGGACCCGGATCACACGAGCGTGCTCCCCGCTCGATATCTGAATCGCTTGTCGGACCTGCTGTTCATCCTCTCCCGGGTGGCCAACCGTCCACCGCACGGCGGCGGGGACGTGACGTGGATCCCCGGTGGAGACCGGTCCCGCCCGGCAACTCCCGAGCGTGGCCCCGGCGCACGCCGGGGTGCTGCGGCGGACGGCTAAGGTGACAGCGTGAGTGATCGCTTTCTGGTCTCCGGGGGAGCCCGCCTGTCCGGCGAGGTGTCCGTGGGTGGCGCCAAGAACAGCGTGCTGAAGCTGATGGCGGCGGCACTGCTGGCCGAGGGCACCACCACGTTGACGAACTCACCCGAGATCGCCGACGTCCCGTTGATGGCCGATGTGTTGCGCGGCCTCGGCGCGGTGGTCTCGATCGACGGCGACACGGTCGAGATCGAGGCCCCGGCCGAGCCGAAGTACCACGCCGATTTCGATGCGGTGAAGCAGTTCCGTGCATCGGTGTGCGTACTGGGTCCGCTGATGGCGCGCTGCCGGCGCGCGGTCGTGGCGCTGCCCGGTGGCGATGCGATCGGGTCACGGCCGCTGGACATGCACCAGGCGGGGCTGCGTGCGCTCGGAGCGCACAGCTCCATCGAGCACGGTTGTGTCGTGGCCGAGGCGGACGCGCTGATCGGTGCGCCGGTCGCCCTCGAGTTCCCGTCGGTAGGGGCCACCGAGAACATCCTGATGGCCGCGGTCCTGGCCGAGGGCGTCACGACCATCGACAACGCCGCCCGCGAACCCGAGATCGTCGACCTCTGCGTCATGCTGCAGCAGATGGGCGCCCGCATCGAGGGTGCCGGTACCTCCACGCTGACCGTGATCGGAGTCGACCGGCTCCACCCGACCACGCATCGTGTGGTGGGTGATCGGATCGTCGGCGCGACGTGGGGGATCGCGGCGGTGATGACCCGGGGAGATGTCACCGTCCGCGGCGTGCTGCCTGATCACCTGCAGTTGGTGCTGAACAAGCTGGGTGATGCCGGCGCCCGCGTGGACAGGTTCGACGACGGCTTCCGGGTCCGCCAGGATCGTCGGCCGACTGCGATCAATGTGTCGACGCTCCCTTTCCCCGGTTTCCCGACGGACCTGCAGCCGATGGCGATCGGCATGGCTGCCATCGCCGATGGGATGTCGGTGATCACCGAGAACGTGTTCGAGGCACGCTTCCGCTTCGTCGAGGAGATGGTCCGCCTCGGCGCCGACGCCCGCACGGACGGACATCATGCCGTCCTGCGCGGCATCGACCGACTGTCGAGCGCACCGGTCTGGTGCTCCGACATCCGGGCGGGTGCGGGCCTGGTGCTCGCCGGTCTGGTCGCCGACGGGGTGACCGAGGTCCACGATGTCGAGCACATCGACCGCGGCTACCCGAGGTTCGTGGAAAACCTGCGGGCCCTCGGCGGCGAGATCGAGCGGGTCGGCGACTGAATCATGACCGGCCAGCAGGAGCATCATCATCCCGCCGTCGGTGACGCCGGTCCCGACGCCACGGTGGACATCGGGGAGTGGGCGACGCGATTCGATCTGCTGTCCGATCCGCATCGACTCGAGATCCTGGTGGTGCTGCACCGCAGGCCGGGAATCATCGTCGGCGACCTCGCCGCGGCCGTCGGCCGTACCGAAACCGCTGTCTCCCAGGCACTCCGCGTCCTCCGTCATCAGGGATGGGTGAGTTCGACGCGCCTCGGCAGGTCGGTCAGCTACCGGCTCGACGACGACACCGTGCATCAACTGCTGCACTGGATGGGTGCCGGGCACTCGGCCGATCAGGATCCCACCTGACCCGTCGGACAGTCTGTCCACCCGAACATCTGAATAAGTGGACAGATGACGTCGGCGGTCTTACCGTCACTCCATGGTCACGATGACACCCGGTACGACCGCTGTCGCGATGCACATGAGTGACGGCATCATCAATGCCCCGTTCTCCGCTCTGTTCGGCGTGGTCGCGTTGGCCGGGTTGGCGTTCTGTGTCTGGCGGGCCCGCACCGACCTGGACGAGAAGACGGTGCCGATGGCCGGTCTCGTCGCCGCGTTCATCTTCGCCGTGCAGATGATCAACTTTCCGATCCTGCCGGGCGTCAGCGGCCATCTCCTCGGGGGCGCCCTCGCCGCCATCCTCGTCGGCCCGTACACCGGCGCACTGTGCATCGCGATCGTCCTCGTCGTGCAGGCTCTCCTGTTCGCCGACGGGGGGGTCACCGCACTGGGCGCCAACATCACCAACATGGCGCTGATCTCGACCGGCGGCGGCTATCTGGTGGCCGTCGCCGCATATCGCCTGATCGGGCGGCGCTCGCAGTCGGTCGGCCGTCTCGGGGTGGTGGCCTTCCTCGCTGCACTGTGCGGAACTGTCGCTGCCGCAACCGGATTCGTGATTGAGTATGCGCTCGGAGGTGCCGCGACCCAGTCCTTGACGACGGTGGCCGGCTACATGTCGGGCACCCACGCACTCATCGGGATCGGAGAGGGCATCATCACGGCAGTGACGGTCATGGCCGTTGCCCGGGCGCGGCCCGATCTCGTGTACCTGCTCCGCGCCCAGACCCGCACCGACGTGCAGCCGATCGGAGTTCCGGCATGACCACCACCCAGACGCCCGCCCGCCACGTCGGCCGCCGGACATTCCTCGCGGTGTTCGCCGCGGCCGCACTGCTCATCGCGGGCATCGTGTCGTATGCGGTCAGCTCGTCCCCGGACGGACTCGACTCGACCACCTTGCGCGGGTGCGAGACCGTCGTCGTCGACGGCGCCGAGCAGCTCACGGGATCCTGCATCGCCCAGCACGCCACCGATCACGCCCTGGCGTCCTCGCCGCTGGCGGACTACTCGGTACGTGGGATCGGCTCCACCAACGGCATCGCCGGTGTCATCGGCGTGCTGGTGACTCTCGCGGTCGCCGTCGGCGTCTTCTGGTTGATCGCGTCGCGCCGATCGGCGCGCGCGGCGTCGGCCTCCGATCGGGATCACTGAGCACCGTGGGTGCCGGCCATGCGCATCCGCTGTACCGGACCGGGGCGTCGCGGGTTCACCGCGCACCGACCGAGGTGAAGCTGGTCTGCCTGGTCGTCTTCGTCTTCGCCGTGGTCGCGACGCCGCGGGACATGTTCTGGCCGTACGCGGTCTATGCCGTCGTCCTTCTCGGGGTGTGGCGGCTCGCCGACATCGGGTTGCGGTGGATGCTGCCGCGGATGCTCATCGAGGTCCCCTTCGTCGTCCTGGCCGTCCTGTTGCCGTTCTCGGAGGGGGGTGCCCGGATCGAGGCCGTCGGCATGTCGTTGTCGGTGCCCGGGCTGTACGCCGCTTGGGGAATCGTGGTGAAGGGGACGCTCGGCGTCGCCGCCTCGCTGACGTTCGCCGCGACCACGCGTCCGAGCGCCCTGCCTCTGGCGCTGGCGCGGCTGGGCATGCCGGCCACACTCACCCCGGTGATCGTGATGATGCTGCGCTACACCGATCTGCTGTCCTCCGAGATCCGCCGGATGCAGATCGCGCGGTCGGCCCGCGGGGATTCGCCGCGCATGATCCACCAGGTGGGGGCCATCGCCAAGGGCGTCGGGGCGTTGTTCCTGCGTTCCTACGAGCGTGGCGAGCGTGTGCACCTGGCCATGGCGTCGCGGGGGTTCACCGGAACGGTGCCGGAGATGCCGGGCGTCAGTGGTGCAGCACGAGCCACGCCGACGCAGTGGGCGATCGTGGTGTCCCCGGCGGTGGTGGCGGTGTTCACATCGGTGATCGCCTGGGGGACAAGATGATTCGACGTCTAGAGGCTCGGGAGCCGGCCGCGCAGGACGGCCCCGGCGGGGACGGCCCCGACGGGTCGTCGTCGTGGGCCGTCGAGGTCCGCGATGTCGGGTACTCCTATCCCGACGGCCACGTTGCGCTCGACGGCGTCGACCTGGCCATCCGCCCGGGCGAGCGTCTGGCGTTGCTCGGCCCCAACGGCGCCGGGAAGACAACGCTCATGCTGCACCTGAACGGCGTGCTGATGCCCACTCGCGGGCATGTCGCGATCGATGGCACCCGGGTCGAGAAGCGTTCCCTGCGCGAGGTGCGTCGCCGTGTGGGCCTGGTGTTCCAGGACCCCGACGATCAATTGTTCATGCCGACGCTCGCCGAGGACGTGGCCTTCGGCCCGGCCAACTTCGGCGTCGAGGGCTCGGCGCTGGTGGCCAGCGTGGACGAGGCACTGGCTGCTGTCGGCATGACCGAACACGCGACGCGCAGCCCTCACCACCTGTCCGGCGGACAGCGGCGTCGCGGTGCCCTCGCGTCGGTGTTGTCCTGTCGTCCAGACGTTCTCGTCCTCGACGAACCGTCGGCGAACCTTGATCCGGTCGCACGGCGCGAGCTCGCCGACACCCTGCTGGGCATCGACACCACCATGATCGTCGTCACCCACGATCTGCCCTACGCGGCCCAGTTGTGTGAGCGCGCCGTCATCGTCGACGCCGGACGGGTGGTCGCCGACGGTCCGATCCTCGACATCCTGGAGGATTCGACGACCCTCGCCGCACACCGCTTGGAACTTCCGTGGGGATTCGACATCGCGGCGATGCGCGACCTGTCCGATCGGTCAGGTCGCGGGTTACCGACCGGGTAGCACTCCGCTCGGAACGGATGGTTTGGCTGCCGAGATCTGTTGGCCGCCAGTGTGACGCGCGTAACGTCGCCGGTGCTCCACTACCGACGTTGAAAGATGCGCATCGCGCAGGAGGTCAGGTCATCATGCAGGTCGACGAACTACTGAAACCGTTCCCCATCAAGGAATTCCATCCGTTCCCGCGGGCGATGATGGGGCCCGGGGCCCACGAGATGATCGGGCCCGAGGCGCTGAAGCTGGGTTTCACACGGACCCTCGTGATGACCACCGGTCTGCGTGGCAGCGACACCGTCCACAAGATCGTCGAGTCCTGCAAGTACCACGGCCTCGAGGTCGTGCTGTTCGACCAGGTGGAGTCGAATCCCAAGGACTACAACGTCATGGACGCCGTGTCGCTGTACAACACGGAACAGTGTGACTCGTTCATCTCCATCGGTGGCGGTTCGGCCCATGACGCGTGCAAGGGTGCGCGGATCTCGGTCGCCCACGACGGCCGCAACATCAACGAGTTCGAGGGCTTCAACAAGAGCGAGAACCCGAAGAACCCGCCGCACATCGCGGTGTCCACCACCGCGGGCACCGGGTCGGAGACCTCGTGGGCCTACGTCATCACCGACACCACAACGGATCCCGACAAGCCGCACAAGTACGTCGCGTTCGACGACGCGTCGGTGACCACCCTCGCCATCGACGACCCGGTTCTGTACTACGACTGCCCCGTCGCGTTCACCGCGCAGTGCGGCTTCGACGTGCTGGCACACGCATCGGAACCCTACGTCTCACGTCTGAACTTCCCGCCGTCGATGGGCAACGCCCTGCACGCGGTCCGGCTGACCGCCCGCCACCTGCGCGAGGCGACGTGGAATCCGACCGAGCTCGCCGGCCGCGAGGGCATGATGTACGCGCAATACATTGCGGCACAGGCCTTCAACTCGGGCGGACTGGGTATCATCCACTCGATCAGCCATGCGGTCTCGGCGTTCTACGACACCCACCACGGCCTCAACAACGCGATCGCCCTGCCGCGTGTGTGGGCGTTCAACATGCCGGTGCTCTACGACCGCTTCGCCGATCTGGCCGAGGCCATGGGCGTCGACACGCACGGGATGACCAAGGTGCAGGCGGCCGATCAGGCGCTCAACGCCGCGATCCGGCTCCTGCGGGACGTCGGCATCCCGGAGAAGTTCACCGATGTCACCCAGGACTCGCACATCAAGAACCGTCTCGGTACCGGTCCCACCCGGTTCTACGAGAACCGCAAGGAGATCTCGGGCGCGCCGGAGTCGATCGATGCGATCACCAACCACGTCCTCGGCGACGCCTGCACTCCGGGTAACCCCAAGGAGTGCACGTTCGAGACCGTCCGGCCCGTGGTCGATCACTGCTTCAACGGTGACCTCGACGACCTGATCTCGTAGGGGCACCCTGCGACGCCGGCGGATGGCGGACCCGCCGCCCCCGACCCGGGTCCGCCATCCGCTCGCACATCCGACCGAAACCGACCGACCCCGCCGATCACCTGCCGGGGGCGCCCAGCCGAATGAGCCCCAGCCGAATGACACCGCACCGCAGAGAACCGGAGAGACCGATGTCCGTGCATTTCGCCGACGACACCGACCTGAGCGAGCCCACGAGCGCCACGACGGATTCGGCGGAGGAGTTCGCCGACGTCGCCAACGTGATCGAGAAGTTCTCCGCCGCAGGCTATCTGGCCGACCGACGCCTGGCCACGACGGTCTTCCTGCAGAGTCGGCTGGGCAAGCCGATCCTCTTGGAGGGACCGGCCGGCGTCGGCAAGACGCAGCTGGCCAAGACGCTGGCCGAAGTCACCGGCCGAGACCTGCTGCGGTTGCAGTGCTACGAGGGGCAGGACGAGACCACCGCGCTGTACGAGTGGGACTACGGCAAACAGCTGCTGTATACGCAGGTGCTGCGGGAGAAGATCAGTCAGGTGGTGGCCGACGCGTCGACCCTGTCGGAGGCGGTCGACCGGATAGGCGCAGAGGAGAGCGTGTTCTTCTCCGAGCGCTTCCTCGCCCCGCGTCCGCTGCTTGAGGCGGTGCGCTCCGAGCGACCCGTCGTCCTGCTCGTCGATGAGGTCGACCGCGCCGACGAGGCTCTCGAGGCCGTGCTGCTGGAGTTGCTCGCCGAGTATCAGGTGTCGGTGCCCGAGATCGGCACGTTCGTGGCCATTCATCCGCCGATGATCGTCCTGACGTCCAACAACACCCGCGATCTGTCGGCGGCCCTCAAACGTCGCTGCCTGCACCTGTCCCTGGACTACCCGGATGCTGTTCGGGAACTCGAGATCATCAAATCCAAGGACACCGGATTGTCGGAGAAACTGGCGGCCGAGCTGGTTCAGATCGTCCGCGGTCTGCGGGAGCTGGATCTGCGCAAGGCGCCGAGCATCTCCGAGGCCATCGACTGGGCCCGCACGCTCGCCGTCCTGGGTGCCGACGACCTCACTGCGGAGATCCTCGCCGACACCGCGAACGTCGTGGTCAAGTACGACCGTGACCTCACCCGGGCGATCGACGCGATACCTCGCCTCGTCGACCCGAATGCCGAAGTGCCCGAACATCTCCACGCGCACGGGCACTCGCATGGCCATGACCATGCGCACGACCATGGCCATGCGCACGACCACGATCACGACGAGCGCTCGGGACCCGCCAGGCGCGCATCCAAGGATCAACCGGGCAGGCACACCGAGGACTACTACGGGTCCCCGGGCAGCCATACCGACGCGGGCACCAGGGGCGGGGTGAGCCCCGGTCAGGGCAGTCGGTCGTTCGCGCCCCGCAGCAGCTCGCGCAAGCGTCCGTTCTAGGGCGGCGGCCATGGAAGGCGCTGTGCACCGGTTCGTCCGGTTGCTCCGACTGCACGGAATCCGCATCGGGGTGTCCGAGGCGATGGACGCCATGCGGGCCGCCGGGACATCGGAGATCCTCGGTGACCGGGAACTGCTCCGATCGGCCCTCGAGGTGTGTCTGATCAAGGACCGCCGGGACGAGACGACGTTCAACGAGGTCTTCGACCGCTTCTTCGGCTTGCGGGCGGTGGTGGATTCCGATGACGGACATGGGCATTCGCACACCCACGACGATCTGAGCGACGGCGGCGAGCTCGAGGAGTACATGCTCTCCGACGAGGTCGGGCAGACCCCGCAGCAGGGACACAGCCACGGTCCGCCGTCGAACATCCGCCAGTACTTCGACCCGGAGGATCTGGCCGAGCAGTACAACCTCCATCAGGAGGCGAACAAGCTGGACATGGCCTCGCTCACCGACGAGATCGTGTTGTCGTCCGACGAGGTACCCAACTCGGAGGCGGCGGCACGTGTCCAGCTGACCGTGTCCCGACTGCACAACCCGGGTCGGCCGGGTGAACTGGTGTCGGGCACTCCGACTCAGCTCGACGCCGAGTTGTCGGTGGCGCAGGAGATGGCATTGCTCGACTGGCTGGAGTCCGACGACCCGAGCGGGCCCCAGCCGGACGCCGAGGAACTCGCCGCGTTGCGTGCCGCGCTCGCGGGGCTGCTCGACGGACTGCCCGAGAAGCTGCGTGATCACCTCGAACAGCTGATGGCGACCGACCACGAACTCGAGAGCCGCGAGATCAAGGCATCCGTCCGCGACGTCATCCACGAGCAGGAGAGGGCGAGCCTCGAGGACTCGATCCGACGGCTCATCCGCAGTCTGCACGGCGCGCCCCGCGCCCGGAGGAAGCTGGCCGCGCGCGGCACGGTGGATGCCGCACGCACCATGCGGGCCAACCTCCGCTACGACGGTGTGCCGTTCCGTCCGATCACCGTTGCGAAGGTCACCGACCGGCCGAGCCTGCTGCTGCTGGCCGACGTGTCGTTGTCGGTCCGGACGGCCGCTCGCTTCACCCTGCAGCTGGTCCACGGTCTGCAGAGCATGGTGTCGCACGTCCGGTCGTTCGCCTTCGTCTCGGACCTGGTCGAGATCACCGACCTGTTCGCCGAGCACCCGCCGGAAGACGCCCTCTCACTGGTGGTGTCGGGACTTCCCGCCGGCGGGGTGCTCGACGTCGACGCCGACTCGGACTACGGCACCGCGATGGGGACGTTCCTGGAGGAGTTCGGCGGCGCGATCAACCGGCGGACGACGGTCATCGTCCTCGGTGACGGCCGTACGAACGGACGGGATCCGAATCTCGAGGCGTTCGAGGAGATCAGCCGCCGCGCACGCGAGACCATCTGGATCACGCCGGAACCCAGCTATTCGTGGGGTCTGGGTTCGTGCGATCTGCCCGGCTATGCGGCCCTGTGTGACCGCGTGCACGTGGTCCACGACCTGTCCGCGCTGGAGCAGGTATCGGTCGCCGCGTATGGCGCGTGAGAGGCGTCACTCCGCGTAGGATCGCGGCAGACGCAGGTTGTGGGGCAGGTGAGGTGACGTGCAGACCGGAACTGGCGAGACGATGACCCGTGGCGGCGTGCGCCTGGCGAAGTTCCACACGCCCGAGATCATCATCGGGTCCGGGTCTCTGGCCGAGGTCCCACGTGCGGCGTCCGGGCTCGGCGTCCGTCGGCTCATGATCGTCTCGGATCGTCAGCTGATGGCCACTCCGTGGTATCCGGAACTCGCCGATCGGTTGAGATCCGCCGGCCTGCAGGTGTACTCGTTCACGGGGATCTCGCCGAACCCGCGGGCCCCGGAGATCGCGGCTGCGCTCGAGCACTATCAGGGTGCGCGGTGTGAGGGGATCGTGGCACTCGGTGGCGGATCGGTGATCGACGCGGCGAAGGGTGTCGCGATCCTCGCGGCCAACGGCGGCCACATCCTGCAATACGAGGGGATCGACCGGGCGCGGCGGCCGTTGCCACCGCTGGTCGCCGCGCCGACCACGGCCGGGAGCGGCTCGGATGTGTCGCAGTTCTGCATCGTCAACGATGTTGATCGGCGAACCAAGGTGACGATCATCGGTCGTGGACTCGTTCCCGACGTGTCGGTGATCGATCCCCGTGTGCTGGGCACGCTGCCGCCCGAGGTGGTGGCGCAGTCGGGACTGGACGCCATCACCCACTGCATCGAGGCGTTCACGTCGGTGGCCCACAGCCGACTGACCGACACCGCGGCGCTCTCCGCCATCGGGACCGCGTGGCGCAGCGTGGAGCGTCTCGTCGATGATCCCGCGGATCCGGATGCCGGACTGGACATGGCCTACGCCGCGCTCGAGGCGGGGATGGCCTTCACCAACGCGATCCTGGGCGCCACGCACGCGATGAGCCATCCCGTCGGAGGGCTGTGCGACGCCCCGCATGGTGCGATCAACGCGGTCCTGTTGCCGCACGTGATCCGGTTCAATGCCGAGGCCGATCCGGAACCCTATGTCGCACTCGCGCATGCGGTCGGGATGACCGGCGCCGGCTCGGCGTACGCGACCGCCGACCGATTCGCGGACGAGGTCGCCGGCCTCGCCCGCCGAGTCGGGCTCCCGGGTTCACTGACACCGCTGGGCGTCCGTTCCGAGCACGTGGGCGTCCTGACGGTCAATGCCATGAACGATGCGTGCATGACCACGAATCCGCGTCGGCCGGCCGCCGCCGACGTCGAGCGGATCTATGGCGAGGCCCTGTGATGGCCAGTCGGACAACCGGTGCGGACGACGTCGACGACGACGCCGCGGAGTGGGGAATCGGCCGTTCTCCGGGCGATGTGATCGCGGGTGCCGATCACCTGGACTCACTGCTCGGCCTGCACTCGGTCAAGGGCACCCACTACGCCCAGTATCGGGGTGTCGAACAGCGGCTGACGCGCGTGGTCGGCGCCCTGGACCGCATCTCGAGGGCCCTGGTGCAGACGGCCGAGGGACCCGAGACCCTGGTGCTGTCCGTCGTGCGCGCGGTGCACGAGCACCTCGACGCCGAGTGGGTCGTCTTCGCGCTGTGTGACGGGGAACTCGAACGGACGGGCCCGCGCCACCTGATGATGACGCGTGACGGCACCATTCTCGCCTTCGAGGGTGTGCAGATGGCGCGCACACCCAGCCACCTGCCTGACGAGGTGCTGAATCGTCTCAACGACATCCTGCGCAACCAGATGGGGCAGCTCATCCGCCCGGTCGTCGACGACCACCACCTGCACGTGCCGGTCCATCTCGACGGCGAGGTGGTCGGCGGCCTGTCGGCCTGGACACCGGCGCACAAGGTCGTCGACTCCGCCGACCTCGTCGTGATGCGGATCCTCGCCCGTCAGGCCGCGGTCGCACTGCTCAACGCCGCGCTGCTCCAGGAGAGCCGCCATCAGCTCGAGCGAGCCGAGGCCGCCTACGCCCAGGCCACCGAGCAGGCGGCCGATCTCGCCGCCCGCAATGCCGAACTCGAACGGACCCAGCGCGAACTGTCGGCCGCCATGCGCCAGCGGCTGGTCACCGAGGAGCGAGAGCGGATCGCTCGTGAACTCCATGACTCGGTCACGCAGTCCGTGCTGTCGGCCGGGATGCAGATCGAGGTCTGCCGGATGGAATCCGATCCCGGTACGGCCGAGAGGTTGGCGGTGGCCGGCCGGTTGACCCGTGATGCGGTCGATCAGCTGCGTTCGGTGATCTACGCGCTCAACCAGTCGCCGTCGGTCAGTGAGCTGAGTCTGGGCGAGGTGCTCGACGGATTGTGTTCGATGCACATGCCGGCCGATCTGGAGACCGAGGTGCGGGTGACCGGCCGGGCGCGTGACCTCCCCGACGACGTCCAGCACGCGATCCTCCGTATCGCGGGGGAGGCGCTGTTCAACACCGCCGTCCATGCCGACGCCTCGACGGCCCGCGTCGCGCTCGCCTACGGGGAGGACTCCATCGCGCTGAGCGTCGACGACGACGGGCGGGGGGATCCGGGCCACATGCGCAGGGTGATGCGGGCCGCGATGCTCGGTGACCTCGCCGGCCGCCACCGTGGGCTGGTGAACATGGCCACACGAACCGAGGAGCTCGGCGGGACGTTGCGAATCCGACGGTCGCGGTTGAGCGGAGTGCGTATCGCCGTCGAGATTCCGGTGCTCGACCGGGTGTCGACGGCCCGAAACACAGGAGATGTGAGATGACCGCACCCGAGACGACGGCCGTGCGGACCATGCTGGTCGACGACCACGCACTGCTCCGCGAGGGCATCCGCTCCCTGCTCGACCGCGAGACCTCCATCTCCGTCGTCGGCGAGGCCGATTCCTACGACGCGGCGCTCGCCGAGGTCGCCCGCTGCACACCGGACGTCGTGGTGGTCGACCTGAAGTTGACCGCCGGCACCGAGTACGAGGGCCTTCGGCTCATCCGCGAGATCACGTCGCGCCACGTCGGCGTCGCGGCGCTGGTCCTGACCACCTTCCTCGACGACGACCTGGTGGTTCGCGCGGTGAAGGCCGGTGCACGTGGGTACGTGGTCAAAGACGTGGACACGACGGAACTGGTCCGTGCAATCCAGGCGGTCTCGGGTGGGGGGAGTGCGTTCGATCCGCGCAGCGCGGCGATCGTCCTGCGCACGGTGTCCGGCGAGGGCGACGCACCCGAGGCGCTGACCGAACGCGAGCGCGAGGTCCTGCGTCTGCTTGCAGATGGCTTGTCCAACAAGAGGATCGGACAGACGCTCTACATCTCCGAGTCGACCGTCAAGTTCCACATCCGCAACATCATCCGCAAGCTCGGCGTGTCCAAGCGCACGGATGCCGTCTACATCGCCAGCAAGCGAGGGCTGATCTGACCGAGCTGACCGGCGACATCAGGGAACCGGCCGCAACACGAGCCAGCCACCGTGGTCCTCGAGGTACTGCGCGCCGGCATGGTCGACCGCATCGGCCCATCGGCGCAGGTGGGACTCGGTGAGCCGGACCCGGTGACCGAAGTGCTCGCTGGGGTCCTCCTCGTACGGGACCGCGATGACCACACGCAGGCGGGCGACGCGCAGCGCTTCGGAGACTGCGCTCGTGGCCGCCGTCTCGTCGAGATGTTCGAGCAGGTGGATCAGGGTCACGGTGTCAACCGACGACGTCGGGAACGGCAGGGCGGTGGCATCGCCGAGGACCGCCTCCACCGGAGTGCACAGTCGTCGCGCGTTCGCCGACAGCAGTGCGACCGCGCCGGGGGAGATGTCGCAGGCGGCGACACGTCGGCCGTCGTCGGCGCACTGCAGTGCGAAGAAGCCGAAGCACGATCCCACCTCCAGGACGGAATCGCCGGCGACCAGTGATCGCGCCCGACGATGGATGGGGCTGAACGGAGACCGGCCGCTCCGGAGTTCGTCGAGCGAGTTGTCGTAGAACGCGGCCCATGATCTCGCCTCGGTACCCGCGGAGGTGCGGATGACGGCCGTCGCGGCCTCTTCGAATCCCGCCTGTCCGACGACGACGCCCTGCTCGATCAGGGGCAGCAGGCCGGCGATCATCGCCGAGTCGCAGATGGTGGACTCGTCGAGCCCGTGGACGATCTCGATGCGGTCGGGAGTGCGACGCCACGCGAAGTCGCCACAGACGTCGAAACCCGTGGGCACGGTCATCGTCCGACGCACCGCCACTCGGGGTCCGCGCGCGGGTGCGTCATCGAGAAGCGTCATCCCTTCACCGTAGAAGTGGCTGTGGCCTGCGGTAACTGTCCAGTTGGGCGCCTGCCCTGTCCAAAAGGACGGGCGTCATGGCGCAGATCACACTTGGGTACGAACGTCCCAAACGAGCATTTTCGACGACTCGTGCGGGTGGCGTGACGTGCTGACCTGCGTAGACGCGACACCACGTAAGCGTTGACCAGGCGATTTGACCCTGCGAACGAACCTGCGTAACTTTCTTCAAGTCAGCGCGCCACGGCGCCGCCCCGGACAGCCCCGAGAGGGGAAAACGGGGAAGGGAAACCGGGTTCTGCACTGACCGCCCCCGAGAAGTCGACCGGGACGCTTCATGCGCCAGGTAGGAAATCTCGGACTGCCAGACACTCCCGATCGGACCACGACCGAGAGTTGCGGGCCGCGACGAGCGTCTGGTAGGCTGGAAGAGTTGCGCCGGAGACGGCCAACACATCCAAACAGAACGAAAGCTCGCAGGTGAGCGCCCTGTTACAGGGGTAGTGCCGGTGGGTGTGTGTTCTTTGAGAACTCGATAGTGTGTTGATGAATTGTCTGATGCCATGATTGGCATCGTGTGTCCAAGTACTTTGGATATGAGATGAATTATTTTTGTGGCACTCGCTCCTTGAGCGGGTGTTGCTAGTTTTTGTTTGGTCAGGTCTTTATCTCTCTGACTGAGATTGTGTTGAAAGGTGTCGGCTCGGCCGGCGGTTTTCGCTAGA
>NZ_JASXSI010000070.1 GCF_030315685.1 Gordonia sp. ABSL11-1
CATCATCCGACACAAATCTTCTTGTACTGCAATGCAGTACGAATTGATTTACTGGTAACCCTGCATATTCGATTCCTGCATATCCAACTCGGGGCTGCGCACCCTGGCCAGTCCGGAGCGTTACATGTAACATGTGGGCATGGCAGTGAGGGACAGGGTTGGCGAGTACCGGCGCCGGATGCGCGAGCGAGGCTTGCGACCGTTGCAGGTCTGGGTTCCTGACGTACGAACGCCAGAGTTTGCCGCACAAGCCCACAAGCAATCGGTTCTCGTGGCAGAGGCCGACGCCGATGAGGACGAGCAGGATTTCGTCGAGGCTGTCGCCGCGCCTTGGGACGACGAGGCGTGATTCGCGGCGAAATCTGGACCGTTGCGGGTGGTGTGTATGCATCCAAACCGCGGCCGGCCGTCATCGTGCAGGATGACCTGTTCGATTCAACTCTGTCGGTGGTAGTTGCGCCGATGACGAGCCAGCTCATCGATGCGCCCCTGTTGCGGATTCGTATCCCGGGTGATCGCGATTCGATCTCGGGCCTCGAGCGGGACAGTGACGTGATGGTCGACAAGCTAACCGCGGTACGACGATCGAATGTTCAGACGCATGTCGGCCGTCTGACATCCGAACAGCTCATTGAAGTCGAACGCTCGTTGATGGCGTTTCTGGGACTTGCGCGATGACGTCATGCGCAGTGGCGTACAGCGTGGGTTGAGGTGGCGCGGGGCGCGGCGCGGGCATCCGACAAGTTCCGTTGCTGCGCAATGCAATATGTCGTGACTTACTTGACATAATGTATCTTATCGGCCTATTTATCTATCGAGTTCAGAAACAGATGAATACTCGAGATTGCTCCTCAAACGCCGTTACCAGTGCGAATGTGCATTCGGCGCCGTAGCGTCGGCAGTGACCGGGCTTGTGGTGACCAGTCTGACATGCAGACATGATCAGAACATTCATCTAATGAATGGGTCCGACGCTCAATGACTGCGTGATTTAGGCGGCTGTCCCTCGGAGGTCCTGGCTGCGACGGGTCAATATGTCACTGTGACGATTCGTACTGCTCCGAATCCCCCCACTTATCAGCATGTTTGGGACGAGGCGTCGACCGTCTGTGAGTTGAAAGGTCAACCCGCAGCTGGTCGGCCTGGCCGAGGCACTCAGGGAAATGCCACGCCCGAACAGTGGCGTCACGTGGCTGCGAAACCCGACGGTACGCACGATTCTTCAGGAGATCGCGGCAGCTGACACGGTGGACCAACAACTCCTCGAATCTCTACCGGTCAATCGCTCAGCCGTGCACATCCGCGCGCTGCTCGATGAGCACGGGATCGCTGGTGCGCGGGTGGATTTCCGGACCAGATTCACGACGTGGGCCGACAGCAAGCTCGCAACGCTGACAAGTCTCGACAACCAACTCGTGATGCGGAGCTACATCCAGTGGCACCTGTCCAGGCGATTCGACGACAACTGCACCAACGGAACGTTTCTCGCCGCCAAACAAGGCGTGGTCAAGTCCTTTGGCGTGGTGTACGGGTTGATCCTTCGTTCGGGCGTGTCGGT
>NZ_JASXSI010000071.1 GCF_030315685.1 Gordonia sp. ABSL11-1
TTCGGCGTGTTTCACAGGTTTTCGGGTTGGGGCCGGGTTGGTCTGATGGTTAGGAGACTCGGGCTGCCTGTTTTCGGTGGATGGTGTTGTTGAACAACATGTTCCATTCATCGGCCCAGGGCCAGTCGGTGGGTAGGTGCAGGATGGCGACTCGGGCCGAGGACGCGATTCGGGCGGGCACGCTGATCAGGGTCCGCCGGATCGTGGGGGTCGTGGCCCGGGCCAGCTTCTCCCCGGTCACCGTCGCCGCGGCGCGGGTGAGGTTGAAGGCGATGACTGCGCAGACCAGCCAGGCGGCGTTGGCCATGAACTTTCCCGATGGCAGGTGCGCGAGCGCGGACGCTTTGAGATCGGCGTGGACCTGTTCGATGATCGCGTGCCCGCGGTGGGTTTTGTCGGCATTCACGGTGTCGAGATCACTGGTGGTGAAAAACGCGTGGAAGCGCCATGCGTCGAACAGCCCGGGACCCTGCGGGCTCAGGTCGGGGATACGTCTGACCACCAGCCTGCCGGGGACCTGCAATTTCTTGGCTTTGGAGGTGAACGCGGTGAACGCAATCTCGGCGACCTCAGCGCGCGAGATCCACCGCCCGGTGTCCTCGTCGTAGACGGCGTCGGTGTATTCGATCGGCGTCCACGCATCGGCGGCGATGCCGGCGATCGCGGTCGTGACCGCCGCGTTCTGCCGCAGGGTCACCGACACCTGTGCACCACCGCGCAGCGCCGCGGCGACCGCCCGCTGGCTGTAGAACGCCGAATCCGCCCGCCACAGCACCAGTCCGGTCGCCTCCGGCGGCCGCAATCGGCCGACGGTGGCCAGGGCATCGGCGATCATTCGGTGCGCACCACGCGCCGATCCGCACGGTCCTTTGCGCAGGCGTTGGGCGGTGATCACCGGGGCGCCGGCACCGCAGGTGATGGTGGTGATCGCCGAGTTCAGGCCGCGGACCTTGGTGTAGCCGAACCCGGCGCCCTGCTTGGCATGGCCGTGGACCTCGACGATCGAGTCGTCGGTATCGACCAGCACCGGCCCGTCGATATCGGCCAGCACCGGGGTGTGGGCAGCCAGCCCGCAGAGCATCCGTGAGGCGATCGCATCCATCTGCCGGACATGGCCGAAGCGGAACTCGCGCAGAAACGATCCCAACGTCGACGGGGCGTACGGGTGATCGAACACCCGGCCCATCGCCCCATGGCGCAGCAGCGCCATGTCATCGATGCTGTCGGCGCCGGCGACCATCCCGGCGACCAGGGAGAACACCTTGCGATCAGGGTTGGCGCCCTTGTCGGTGGGTACTGTCAGATGTTCGCGCGCCAACGCCGAGAGTCCGCACTGTTCGGCCAATGCCATCATCGGCACCAGCCCCGCGGCGCCCACCAAATTCGGGTCGTCGAAGGATGCGGACCGGACCGGATGAGTATGAGACAATCGCATCTACGAGATGCCCTTCTGCGTGCGCCGATGGAACCCTAGACAAGTCCCATTCTCTCACCCAGACAGGGCATTTCGTCTCTCCCGCACCGACCAGCCGCAACCCAATCGGTGGATCGAGG
>NZ_JASXSI010000072.1 GCF_030315685.1 Gordonia sp. ABSL11-1
CTGGTGGTTATCCAGGGTCGGGAAGTGCTGTGAGCCTTGCTATCCCGTTGAGTAGAATGCTGAGGTGGGGTGCGTGAGCGGCCAGCTTCAACCGGGTTCGGCGGCTGTGGCGGCTGATTTTGGCGGCGATGGTGAACAGGCGGTGGCGTAGCCGTTTGGGTTCCCACCTGCGGGCTGGGGTGTCGTGGAAGGCCAGGATTTGGGTCCAGGCGATCAACTCGCATGCGAGTTCGACGATGGCGCACCAGATGCGGTTGGCGTCGAAGCCGTGCAGGGGCAGGTTGGTCAGTCCGCAGTCTTTGGCGGTGCGGATACGGTCTTCGCAGCGGGCCCGGCGGCGGTGGCGTAGTTCCAGATCGGCGAGTTGACCGCGTACGGTGTTGGTGGCGAAGGCGGTCAACCGCAGGCCATCTCGATCGGTGAACCGCAACTGCGCACCGGGGTGAGGACGTTCTTTGCGCACAATCACCCGCATCCCCGGCGGCCAGCTGCTCAGGTCGAGAACACCGGTTACCTCGGCCACCCAGGCGCCTTCACGTTCGATGCCATCGCTGTCGTAGGCCGGTGTCCACGCCTGTGGTGAGAGCCGGTCGATGGCGGCGGCGATGGTGTCGGTCAGGCCGAATCCGACCGAGTATCCGAGCCGCCGCTTGTGCAGGTGGGTCAGGAACTCGTGGGTGCCGCCGGCCGAATCGGTGCGCACCAACACCTTCTTGCCGACTCGATACCCGCCTACCTGTGGTAGTTGCGCCAGGGCATGGCTGAGGATGGTGATGTGGTCGGCGGCGGTGTTCGCTCCGGCGTTACCGGCCCGCAACTCGATGGCCAGGGGTTCACCGGTTCCGGTGGTGCCGTGGTCGACGAACGCGCATATCGGGTGAAAACCGAAGCCCCGCTTATAGGTTGGTGCGGCGTGTTCCTTCTCTGAGTGCGCGGTGACCAGGGTGGCGTCGATATCAACGATCAGCGGGTCACAAGCGTCGGTGTCGTGGTCGGGGGCGGCATCGCCGGCATATCGCCACGCTCGGGCACGGGCAGCAGCTCGGGCGGTGTTGATCGCCGCCAGCGCTGTTGAGGCATCTGCGGCGAGGGTGGTGATCAGCCGTGACACCGTCGGATCGGAAGCCACCAGCCCGAACACTGCCGGATCGGCGCGGAGTTGGTTGATGTCGGCCAGACAGTCACCGCCGATCGCGACCGCCACCGCCAGATCCAGCAGGATTTTGCCCGGATCATGGACCGCGACGGGTTTACGCCACGGCGTCAACGCTTCCGACAATGCGGTGGTCAGGCCGATTTTCTCGGCAGCGCGCAGCAACAGAGTTGCTCCGGCGTGCGACACCACCCCGGTTCCGGTGCCCTCTGCAGACAACCACGGGTAGGGCGACGTAGACTTGCTCACCAGATTGGTGCTCCTCGATCATGAGAAATTCGGACCTTCGCAAGTCGAATTATCCCAGGTCAGAGCACCAATC
>NZ_JASXSI010000073.1 GCF_030315685.1 Gordonia sp. ABSL11-1
GGCTCTTCCTGATTCAGAGTGCGTGTAGGCGTTCTGCGAGTTGGCCGGAGTGGATGAGTGACCGCAAGATGTAGTGCTTGAGGTTGCGGAACCCGAGTGCGATTCCGCGCAGATGCTCGAGGCGCCCGTTGATGGCTTCGACCGGGCCGTTGGAGGCGCCGGTGTCGAAGTAGGCCAGGATCTCGGCACGCCGGGCCCACAACGACCGTCCGAGTTGCGCCACCTCGGCGAGACCGGAGGGTAGGCCGGTATGAATGCGTTTGAGCAGCTTGTACATCGCGATCTTCCCGTCCCGCTTGTTCGGCTGGTCATACGCGTCGATCAGGTCCTGATAGATCGCGTAGGAGACCGCAACTGCCACATGCTCCTCACGCGCGTCCAGACCGGTACGCAACCGGGTCTTCTGCTTGTCGGTGAGCAGCCCGATCCGGGTCAGCAGAATACGGCGGATACCGTAGAGCGGATCCCCGCTGCGGCCCCGATGCCCACACGTATCCTGTTGCACGCGTTGACGACACAACGTGAGTTTCTCCGCGGCCAGATGCACCACATGAAACGGATCCATCACCGCGCGCGCCTTGTCGAGGGATTCGGCGGCCGCGGTGCGGTAGCCGCTGAACCCATCCATCGTCACGACCCGGATCCGGTCGCGGAACGCCTGATCGCGGGCGTCGAGCCAGTCCTTGAGCGCGGCTTTCGATCGGCCGGCGACCATGTCCACCAGTCGTGCCGGCCCGGTCCCGTCGACGATCGGGGTGAGGTCGACGAGCACCGTCACGAAACTCGACTCCCCCTGGCCGCGCACATGTTTCCACTTGTGCTCATCAACCCCTAAGACTCGCACGCCGGCCAGCTGGGCGGGTGCGGTGGCCAGCGTCCGGGCTGCCTCACACGCCAGGGTGTTGACGGTATTCCAACTCAACCCCACCGCGGCCGCCGCCGCGGTGACCGACATTTTGTCGCAGATCATCGACCGCATGATCCAGGTGGTGGTGCGGCGGGTGACCTGCGCCCGCGGGGCCACGATCGCGCCGAGGTCGGCCCGGAAGACCGACGTGGCACATCCCTCGGTGCCGCACGTGTAGCGCGGCACCGTCAGGTGCAGCCGGGTCGGATGCCCGACGATCGGCAGATCGGTGACCTCACGGTCGACATGATCACGCAGCCGGCCCACCTGCCCGCAGGCCGGGCAGGTGTTCTTCGGGTCCAGGAACTGGCAGAACAGGTGGGTGCGGTCCTCGGCGTCGATGGCGGCATCGGTGATCGTGACGCCGAGTTCGATGGTGCGGCAAATCGTGTCGGCAATAGCGCTACGCTGCGTCATGGGTCCTGTTGGTGTGAGCGGTGGTGGTGTAGGAGCTTTCATCCTCACACCACAGGACCCGCCCACATCACGCGGCTCACACCCGAAAAACCGACCTACATCTTGTGGTCGATAGAACCTGTTTCACGCACCGCCAATCCTGAAGAGCCT
>NZ_JASXSI010000074.1 GCF_030315685.1 Gordonia sp. ABSL11-1
CCGACACGCCCGAACGAAGGATCAACCCGTACACCACGCCAAAGGACTTGACCCATCGTCCCAAGACACAGACGTACCCTCGACAAAATTCTGGTCGCCACCATCCGCATCGGCCTGTGCGACCAGAGCCGACTGCTTGTGGCTTGCGCCGCATATTTGGTATACGCACGTCGGAACCCAAACCTACAGCGGTCGCAAACCGCACTCACGCATCCGTCGACGGTACCCACCAACCCTGTCCCTTACCGCCATGCCGACATGTACCGGTACCCGGTGGCGAGGTCGAGCAGCCGAAGACAGTCGCTATGGCCTCTACCTCGTGCCATGCCGTGCTATCCTGTGGCACATGAGTGCGCCGCGCGAAGTGAGCCAACGCGACCTCCGCATGCGTTCCAAAGAGATCATGGACGCGGTGGAGTCCGGCGATTCCTTTACGGTTACCCGCGACGGCCGTGGAATAGGAGAACTCGTCCCCCTACGTCGACGACGCAGCTTTGTTTCCCGCGCAGAGTTCGCCCGCGGCTCAGTGTCGGCTCCATTGATTGATGGCGAGAGATTCCAATCTGATCAGGACCGCGTATACGACGGAACGTTGAGCGACCCGTATGCCTGACGAAGCACGGCGGGGGCTACTCGACACCAACATCTTGATTCTTCGCCACGCAATCGACCCTGCCGAACTGCCGGACGAGATGGCAATTAGTGCGATCACCTTGGCTGAGCTCTCCGCTGGCGTACACCTGGTAATTGGCGACGACCCAGAGGCCTCCGACGAACGCGCACGCCGCGCCGATGTTCTCCAGCGCGTCGAGAACGAGTTCGACCCCTTACCGTTCGGTGCCGACGCTGCTCGCGCGTTCGGCCGCGTCAGCGCTGCGGTCCAAGCTCGCGGAAGAACGCCGCGGAAACGAGTAGCGGACCTCATGATCGCATCTGTGTCGACCGCAGCCGGGCTCCCCCTCTACACCACCAACCCCAACGACTTCGACGGCTTGGACGGCATCGTTCGCGTCATACCCGTGAGTCCCCCCTGAGGCTGACCTCAACTCGAAGCTCTAATCGACAGGGTCAGAGAATATGCATCAACCGAATATTCAGGGTTACCGGCTCTTCGAAGTTAGCCTCGATCCACGTGTGTCACGAACGCTGAAGGGAGCGTGGCTCTCGTCGCGAATCTGAGCGTCATTTGATCGCGAATGTCAGCGTCACGGCGGCCCGCTTCTCGGGTGGTGATCGCGAATTTCAGCGTCAGTGGCGCGTCGCGGCGGTGGCTGGGTTCAACCTGGGCGGGGCCGCCCGGCAGACGGCTTGGTCGGGGCCCGTGAGACGGTGCGGGTGGACCCCATCGCTGATGGGGTCCCGCCGATGTGCGGTGCTACCTGAAGGTCATCCAGTCAAGAGCTGCCGAAACTACCTTCTCGTCTTGAACTGTCCCGAGGTG
>NZ_JASXSI010000075.1 GCF_030315685.1 Gordonia sp. ABSL11-1
GTTGGGGATAGGTGATGCGGGCGGGAACGGCCACGATGGTGCGGCGCAGCGTAGCGCCGCGGGCCACGGCGTAGCTGGCACCGGCCAGGACCCCGGCGGCGCGCAACAGATTGTGAGCGATCGCCGCGCACAGCACCCAGGCGGAGTTGGCGGCAAACAACCCCGAGGGCATGTGGGCCACAGGGCCGTCGATGAGGTCGGCGAACACATTCTCGACGATCGCGTGGCGACGGTGGTCGATGTCGGCCTCGGGTGCGGGCAACGTGGTGTTGGTCAGAAACGGGTGATACCGCCAGATCGGGAACAGCGGTTCAGGGTCACCGGGGGCGTTGCGGGCGTCTTTGACCCGGCGCACGATCAGTCGGGCGGTGACCGGCGTATCAGTGGTTGTACCAGCGGTGTAGGCGATTTCAGCGACTTCGGCATCGGAGATCCACTCGCCGGTGTCGGGATCGCGGACCGCGCCGGGATAGCGGACCAGGGTCCAGGCATCCTCGTCGATGGCAGCGATCGCTTTCTGCACGGCCGAGTTTTTGGCCAGCACGAGAGAGAACTGCACACCGGCGCGCAGGCAGGCGGTCATCACCTCCCCGGTGCCGTACGCCGAATCGCCGCGCACCAGAATCTGTCCGGTGGCGCCGGCGTCGCGAGCGGTCGCGATGGTGCGGGTGATCATCCGAGCCGCCCCGCGACCTGACGGGGTTTTCCCGGCCCGCAACAACATTCCGGCCACCACTGGCGCCGAGGTTGCGGTGCTGATCGTGGTGACCAGCGGCGCCAACCCTTTGCGCAGCACCTGTTTACCGCCGACCTTGGTGTGGCCGTAGGAAGCTCCTTGTTTGGCGTGTCCGTAGACCGGTCGCAACAGCGAGTCGATGTCGATGACGGTGCGCTGCTCGCCGCCGGCGAGCAATTGCGGTACCCGACCCACCAGGGACGACAGGTGGCTGGTCAACACCGATTCGAGTTGCTTGGTGTGACCGAAGGTGAACTCCCGCAACAGGGTTCCCGCAGTTGATGGCGCATACAGGTGGTCGAAGAGCATCGGCATGCCGCTGGCGCGCAGCATGTTGAGGTCATCAATACTGTCGGCGCCAGCGCACATGCCGGCGATCACCGTCATCAGTTTCGGTGCGGGATTGGCCGCCCCGGACTTGATGCGTTCGCAGGTGAACCTCACCTTCTCGGTCAGCAGACGATCCAACCCGGTCTCCTCCGCCAACGCCAGCACCGGCACCAGACCGGCATAGGACACGAGTGACTGCTCATCGAACTGCGCCGACGACGCCGCGAACGTATGCGACAATCTCACTGAAAGTGCCTTTCTGTAGCTGTGTGATTAATGCCTGAAGAACATCAATCATCCCAGCTCAGAGGGCACTTTCTTCGTCACGACACCCGAAATCAGCAAACCGGGTCGGTGGATTCAGGCT
>NZ_JASXSI010000076.1 GCF_030315685.1 Gordonia sp. ABSL11-1
GGAGCGTTCTTCGACGACGCGGGTCACTGCGAGCGCGGCGAACACGATGGTCAGGTGCGCCTCGATCGAGTCGCGGGTGCGGCCGAAGATCGGCCGGGCGGCCAGATCGGACTTCGCCATGCGGAAGCTCTTCTCGATGCGCCACAGCTGATGGTAGGAACCGATCACGAACTCCGGTGTGGGAGCAATGATGTTGGTGGCGTAGGCCTTCCACCCCGCCAGGAGCCGTGCTTTGGCCGCCAGTTCATGGTTGATGCTCTTGTCGGCGCCGGTGACCTTGACGAACCGGTTGCGTTTGATCGAAATCTTGCCGGCGACGGCCTTCTCGGCTTTGGCCATCTGCTCGGCGATGCCGCGCAAACTACGTCGTGCCCGGTCGGCGCTGTACTGGTAGTAGACGACGTGATCGCGACGCTTGTTCTTCGACCCGGCCGGATACGGCTGGGTCAGGATCAGCCCGTCCGGTGGTGTCGAGTCGGGATTGTCCCTGTGCCACTGGCTGATCAGATATGGGGTGGTCGGGATCTTCTCGCCGAGGATGAACGACAGGCCGGCGGCCTCGATGGCCTTCTTGTTGGCATCGGAGATCATGCCGGCATCGGCGACCACGGTGATGTCGTCGAGGTCGTGGGCGGCCATGAACGACCGCAAGGTCGGCAGCATCGTCGCGGTCTCGGCTTTGTTGCCCTCGAATGCCTCGATCATCAGGGGAAACCCGGTCGCGTCGGTCAACAACCCGACTGTGATCTGCGGTTCCAGGCGACGCTCTTTGGAGAACCCGGGTTCGCGGAACCCGTCGGCCTTGTCGGTCTCGAAGTACAGCGTGGTGACGTCATACAGAATCAGGCTGGCTGGCCCCACACCGCCACGCGCCGCGCACGCGGCGGCCAGGTCTCGCCGAAACTGCGGGGTCGCATACCGCGACAGTCGCCGCGTCAGCGTGCGATACGACACCGTGTCCACGCCGACTTCCTCGAGCACCCGCAACGAGTCCTGCTTGCTGGTCGGCTCAATGATCCGCGCCAGCACCAGATCACGAAAGACACTGTCGTCATTGGCTTTATCGCCGAATTCGAGATCGCTGTATACCGCGTTGAGGGTGTCCCACAGCACCTGCATGTGCGAGGACGTGATCGGTAGCGGGCCAGACGCGGCGGCCACGCCCAGGTCGAGTTCACCCTGACCGACTGCCAGCCGATCGGCGGCGGCCTTCTTCAACGCCGCCAGCTCCTGCTCGTTGTGCGCCGACCCGATGTGGTCAATGGTGCGTGACCCGCGCCGATTCGAATGCACGACCTGCACCGCAGTCGCCCCCGATGCGGTCTTCACCGTGCGCACATACGCCACTCCAGCAGCCTACGACCCCAATCTTAGTGCGCAAATTTCGATGCATCCCACACCATCACCGCAGC
>NZ_JASXSI010000077.1 GCF_030315685.1 Gordonia sp. ABSL11-1
CCCGTCGCCGTCGCCGCACCCTCCCGCGTGATCGCCTCACCCCACGAGTTGCCCTCGGCACGATCGGCGAACACGGATGGGATCGCCGTCAGGACACCGAACGCTCCGCCAGCACGGGACACTCTCAGTTTGCCGACTTCTTCCAGCCACGGCGCGATCTTCGCGTCGATACCCGTCGGGTGCTCACCCATCGAGGCTCGCCAGATCTCTTGGATGATGTCGGTCTTGGTTCCGGCTACATTGCCGGCGCTACCCATCAGAACGTCGGCCATGCTCGGTTTCCACACAACGATGTTCCACTCACCGTCGGCGTTCTTGATCGCCGTGGCCAGGTCATGGTCGGCGCACGCGGCAGCAGTCAACACGGCAGCCATTTCGAAGTTCAACCGTTCGAGCGTGGCCATGTACTCCTTCGCCGCATCATCGGACATGCACGCCGCCCGTTCCGGGTGCGGGTCGGAGATCACGTCGGTGTGCGGATCGAGGACAAACCCCGCGGACGCAATATCGTCGCGGAGCTTCTTGAGTGCGTTCTTGACGTCCTGAACCTCTCGCTCTGCCTTGCGGGCGGCGTCGCCGACCTTGGTGGCAATCTCGCCGTGACGATCCAGGTCCTTGCGCGTCTTCCCCACCGATTCGCGCGCGGCGTCGGAGGCATCACTGTTCCACGTTTCGAACACGGTCAGCTTGCCCAGTCGTCCGGACGTGGTCAACGAGTGGTCGGCGATGTTGGTCGAGATCCCGAAGACGTTCGCGATCGCCCCGGTGTCCCACCGATCGATGTCCGCTATGCACAGTTTGCCCATTTTGACCCCCTGAACAGGCACTTTCCTCGCAGACATGCTGCCACGGCTTCCGTCCCGGGTGCTCGTCAGGTCGTTCATCTGGCCTACGATGACGCGCATGCACGGCTGTGTGGCCTAGCCCGTCGACGCCGCACCACCGCTCAAAAGCAAGGGGGACGCGCTCATGGGGGATCACGTCGAAGTCGACGTCGCAGAACTGCACCACGCAGGGCACCAGGTCAACAATTGGCACATCGACACCGAACTGGCATTCAGCCGCGACCACCAGGCGATCGAAGAGTCGGTCTCCTCGGGCTGGGTCGGCAGCTCTGCTGACGCCATGAACCTGCGATTGCAGTCGATGCGTGCCGCCGGCACGGCAATCACCACGGGGCTCAATGGACATTCGACGCACATGTCGTCGGCCGCGACGCGGTACGGCCGGACCGAGGCCGAGTCAGCCGAGTCACTGGAGAATGTCTCCGACTCCGATGACGGAACGCCGTTGCTGGACCTCTGATCCCGTCTCGGGGTGAGGCTCCGGCCTGCGCGATGAGCTCGTCGTCCCAGTCACCGCATTTCTCGAGCCGGTGGAACCGAACACCCACCGTGTGCGTCTAAGCCTC
>NZ_JASXSI010000078.1 GCF_030315685.1 Gordonia sp. ABSL11-1
TAGTACTACAGCCGTAGATGGGGTTCATTGTTGTTGTGACCTGCGTTGATAGTGGTGTTGTCGGGCTCGGTATTGGTGTTTTCGTCGCCAGAGTGACCAGGCGAGGGGGTCGGCGATGGCATGCAGTGGTGTGAGGACGAGGATCGTGAAGAGCTTTCGGAACTCGTTGACCGACAACCGGATCAGTCCGGGTTCTGTGGGTTGGGCGAGGCGTTCGGTGGCGGTGTGCACGGCCAGGAAGGCGTGCGCGGCCATGACCAGGGTGATCCAGCGGTGCCAGGACGTCCACGTCCGCACTTGGTGCTGATCCAGACCGGTCAGGCCTTTGCCGGTCTGGAATGATTCCTCGACCGTCCACCGCCGCCCGGCTACTCGGACGTACTGGTGCAGCGGCACCGGTGTCGGGCTGTAGCAGCGGTAGTAGGCGAGCTCACCGGAACTGTCGTTGCGGCGCACCAGGACGTGACAGAGGCCGATGTCGGGGCGTTCGGTGGTGGCGATGAGCGCCCAGGAGTACCGGCGGTCACCTTTGCTACCGGCGCCGGCGGACATCTTGTGCCAGGCCCGTGGCGGTAGATCCGCAGCGAGGGCATCGACTCTGATCTTGCCGACCGGTGTGGGGACCTGCCGATTGCATCCGATGGCCAGTACGTAGCCGATCTCTCTGTCGTGCAACGCTTGCCGCAGGTTCGGGTCAGCGCCGTACACTTCATCACCGGCGACCCACGAAGCGGGGACATCGGCGTCGAGGGCCGCTTCGATCAGCGTCGTTGCCAGCGCTGGTTTGGTGGCGAACTCAACGGTGTCGGGCACCCCGGCTTTGGTCCGTCGCTGCGGGTCGGTGGCCCAGGTGTGTTGCGGCAGGTACAGCGCTCGGTCGATCAGCGTGTGTCCGCGGGCGGCAGCGTAGGTCAGGTAGACCGCGACCTGACAGTTCTCCGTGCGTCCGGCGGTTCCGGTGTACTGGCGTTGTACCCCAACGGTGTTGGCCCCCTTCTTCAAGTCGCCGGTCTCATCGACGACGAGCACCGCCTCAGGGTCAGCCAGGTGGTCGATGACATAGCTGCGCACGTCATCACGGACCAGATCAGCGTCCCATTTGGCGCGGGACAACAAGTGCTGCAGTCGGTCAGGGGTGCCATGGCCCGATAGTTCGGCGATGGTCCAGCAGTTCTTGGAACCAAGATCGGCCAGCAAACCCAGCACCAGCGCACCGGCGTTGCGTCGCGCTTCGACCCGCTTGAACCGCGGCGCGAACGACGCCAACAGTCCATCCAGGCCCGCGTGCCATCGTTCATGGTCTACCCTCAGTGCTGCGGTTGCCGCAGCTGATTTGGATGTCTTCACAAACTCGAGATCATGCCGCGGCAACCGCGTCTACCAGAGCAAACACGCCGAA
>NZ_JASXSI010000079.1 GCF_030315685.1 Gordonia sp. ABSL11-1
TTAGGTGAGTGCGGGTACCTCCTCGGTTGTGCTGGTTGGGGAGGCTGTGGTGGTGGTGCGGGCCTTGGCCAGGACCTCGAGGCTGAGGTAGCGGCGGCCTTCGATCCATTCGTCGTGTTGTTCGGCCAGGCCGGCTCCAGGCGGATCACCGAGTTGCGGTCCGGGAAGATCCCGACAACGTCTGTGCGTCTGCGTATTTCACGGTTGAGTCGTTCGTTGGGATTGTTGGACCAGATCTGGCGCCACAGTTCTTTGGGGAAGGCGGTGAACGCCAGAACATCGGCGCGGGCACCGTCGAGATGGGCGTGCACCGCCGGGAGTGTGTCGGCGAGGGTGTCGAGCATTTTGTCGTACTGGGCATTGACCGAGGGCGGGTCGGGCTGGTCGTAGACCGAATGCAGCATCGCCTTGACGCCGGGCCACGCCGATTTCGGGCACACGCTCATCAGGTTGGCCGCGTAGTGGGTACGGCACCGCTGCCAGCTCGCACCGCCGAGGGTGGCCGCAGCGGCCTCCACGAGCCCGGCGTGGGCATCGGAGGTGACCAGCCTGACCCCGGACAGTACCCGGGCGGTCAGATCGCGGAAAGAACGCGAGCCAGCCGGCGTGGGTTTCGCCGGTGGCGACCTGCACGCCGAGGACCTCGCGGTGCCCGTCGGCATTGACGCCGGTGGCGACCATCACCGAGGCGTTGATCACCCGGCCACCTTCCCGCACTTTCATCGTCAAAGCGTCCGCGGCGACGAACGTGTACGGCCCGGAATCCAAAGGGCGGGTGCGGAATTCGTTGACCTTCTCGTCCAGATCGGCGGCCATCACCGACACCTGCGACTTTGACAGACCGGTGATCCCCAACGACTGGACCAGCTTGTCCATCCGGCGGGTGGACACACCGAGCAGGTAGCAGGTGGCCACCACCGAGGTCAACGCGGCCTCAGCGCGGCGGCGCCGTTCGAGCAGCCAATCCGGGAAATAGGTACCCGACCGCAGTTTCGGGATCGCGACGTCGATCGTGCCCGCCCGGGTATCGAGATCGCGGTGGCGATAGCCGTTACGGGAGTTGACCCGGTCGGTGCTGCGCGTGTTGTAGCCGGCCCCGCAGACCGCGTCGGCGTCGGCGGAGAGCAGCGCGTTGATGAACGTGGTCAGCATCTGGCGCATCAGGTCCGGTGAGGCTTGGGTGAGGTGTTCGTGAAGAAACTGGGCAGGGTCGATACCCTGAGG
>NZ_JASXSI010000008.1 GCF_030315685.1 Gordonia sp. ABSL11-1
CCGCTCCGGATACGTCCATTCACACCCCCACATCCCGGCCGTTCCGACGATCTCGCGAAACCGGTCGGCGATCCGAGGTTCCGTGTCGGCAGTTAGCTTAGCGTAAGCTAACTTCGCTGCGAACGGTGTGGTGAGTGTGTATCGACGGTGTCGACCAGGTGCGCGTCGGCGCGCCTCAGCTCACGGTCGCGGGCCAGTAGCGCTTGCGGAGTTCACCTTTCACGAGTTTTCCGGTCGGTGTCCGGGGCAGGTCGTCGACGAAGTCGACGGACCGGGGCGCCTTGTACGCTGCGATGGCGTCCCTGGTGAACCCGATCAACTCGTCGGCGAGTTGCGGCGACGGAGAGAACGCCGGATCGAGCTGCACGCACGCCTTGACGACCTCGCCGAGGTCGTCGTCCGGCACGCCGATCACCGCGACGTCGTACACGGCGGGGTGGTTGACGAGGACATTCTCCGCCTCCTGCGGGTAGATGTTCACCCCACCGGAGATGATCATGAACGCTTTGCGGTCGGTGAGGTAGAGGTAGCCCTCGTCGTCGACGTACCCGACATCGCCTGTCGTGGACCAGTTCTGGTGCTCGGGATGCTGCGCCTTGCGGGTCTTCTCCGGGTCATTGTGGTACTCGAAGGCGACCTCGTCGCGTTCGAAGTACACCTGTCCCACCTCGCCGACCGGCATCTCGGCACCGTCCTCGTCGCAGATGTGCACGACGCCGAGAAGCGGTTTGCCGACCGAGCCGGGATGATCGAGCGCTTCCTGCGGGCCGATGAAGGTCGCGCCGGCCGCTTCGGTCGATGCGTAGTACTCGTGGATGACCGGACCCCACCACTCGATCATCGAGCGCTTGACCTCGACCGGGCAGGGGGCAGCGGCATGAACGGCGATCCGCATGCTGCTCACGTCGTATCGGGAGCGTACCTCGGCAGGGAGTTTCAGCATCCGGATGAACATCGTCGGCACCCACTGACTGTGCGTGACGCCATGCTCCGCGATCGCCTGCAGCGCCGTCTCCGGTTCGAAACGGTCGAGGAAGACAACGGTGCCGCCCACTGAGTTCGTCACGCCGCAATACCGCAGTGGCGCCGCGTGATACAGGGGGGCGGGGGACAGGTACACGGTGTCCGTGCCGAATCCGTACATCGGCCCGAAGATCGCCGTGTAGGCGTCGGGGATCTCGTCGACCTGACCCTGCGGGAGGGGAGTCTTGATCCCCTTCGGGCGACCGGTGGTCCCTGAGGAGTAGAGCATGTCCGTGCCGCGGGGCTGATCGGCCCGCGGTGCGTCTGATGCCTCCGCGAGAACCGTGTCGTACGAATCGAATCCGTCGATCGCGCCGCCCCAGACCAGACGACGTCCGGGTGCGGCGAGCGCCGGGATGTCGGCGGTGGTGGCGACCGCATCGGCGACGGATGCGCTCGCGAAGACGACCTTCGCGTTGCAGTCGGTGAGGATGTAGTCGGTCTCGGGCGCGGTCAGGTGGTGGTTGATCGCGGTGACGTACAGGCCGCTGCGCAGCGCGGCCCAGTACACCTCGAACATGTGCAGATCGTTCTGGGAGATCATCGCGATCGTGTCGCCCGGGCGCAGTCCCAGTGCGTCGAGGTGATTGGCCAGACGGGTCGAGTTCTCGTCGAGCTGCCGATAGGTCAGGCACTCTCCGGTGGCGGCACGGATGATCGCGGGCTTGTCCGGAGTGGACTTCGCGAAGACTCCAGGGAACAAGGGTGCACTCCTCTCACGAAGGGACGACCACCCCGATCGCGCACTCTTACCGAGCGATCGATCGGGGTGTCGTGAGTCACAGTACCCCATGGGAGCGAAGCGGTGTCAGTGGGCTGCGAGGAACCTGTCCATCGTGCGTTCGGCGAGTGCGGTGATCGTCAGGGACGGATTGACCAGACCCACTGCCCCAGGGATGAACGAGCCGTCGACGACGTGCAGGTTCTCGTAGCCGCGAACCGCACCGTCCATGGTGGCCGCGGCGCCCATCACGACGCCGCCGAGGCCGTGATATGTGCTGGCCGAACCGAATCCCGTGGCGCGCGACGACACGTGGACCCCGTTGGTGCCGAAGCCGTACCGGGCCTCGGTGCGTTCGTGGAAGCGCGCGATGAAGGCGTTGGCGCGTCGATCGAGATCGTTGCGGTCGGCGGGGTGGGGATAGTTGAGCTGGCCCCGCCGGGTGGCGTGGTCGAAGTCGATCGTGCCGCGTTCGTCGGTGTGCGCCTGCACGAGGTGAGTCGTGGCCGCCTTGCCCAGCGGTGCGGGCAACGGTGTGGCCTGGTAGACCATCGACACCGGCCCGCCAGAGAGATCATCCTCGTAGATCCGCGCATATCCGGGTCCGCCCTGGATGGCGCCGAAGTCCTCACGCGGGTTCGCGCGAATCGTGAGGAAGTCACCGTTGACCCCGAAACCGTCGCCGATCCGCGGCGAGAGGCGGGGCAGGGTGCCCTTGGCGCGTGCCTCGACCAGAAGGCGGGTGGAGTGGAACGAGCCGGCGGCCATGAAGAGGTGATCCGCCTCGGCGGTCACCGTTCGGACCGTGCGACCCCGCTCGTCCAGGACGCGCGCGGAGACGACGAATCCCTTGCTGCGAGAGCGGGGTCGGATGTCGAACACCTCGTGCATCGGTTTGATCGTGACATTGCCGGTTCGCTCCGCTGCCGCGAGATAGGTGCGATCCAACGACTTCTTGGCGCCGCTGTTGTTGCCGTAACTGGACTCGCCGATCGACACCGACGCGGTCCTGCGACCGGCGAGCTCCGCACGGACGATGTCCCAGTCGATGGCGAAGTCGAAGAAGTGGGGCGTCGCGCCGTAGCGGTCGACCACCTTGAGCCACGAGCGGGCGCCGACGTAGCGAGGATGGGCGAGGATGTCCGCCGGGAGCGGTGCGACGCCGAGTCGCTGCTTGGCGCGCGGGTAGTAGGTGGCGGCGAGCTCGGAATAGTCTGCCGCAGCGGGGAAGATGTGCTCGAAGTCCTGACGTCGCGGTACCGGTGTGAACGACCCGAACACCAAGGAACCGCCGCCGACCCCTGCGCCGTAGACGGCTTCGACGCCGTTGCCCATGACGTGATCGAGGACTCCCGGATACGGTTCCACCGGAAGCGCGGTCGCAGCACTCGGTCCGGCGGGACTGCCGAACCACGCTGCGCGCCTGTCCGGGTTCGTCGTCGTCGCAAACGTGTTGCCGTCCGGGCGGATCGGCCACCGACGACCACGCTCGAACACCGTGGTCGTGACCCCGGCCTCACCGAGGCGACGGGCGGCGACGGCCCCACCGAATCCGGTTCCGATGACGATGGCGGTCCGTCCGTCGCGCGGGGCGGCAGTCGCCCCGGAACGGACGGTGGACAGGGCGCCGAGCGCGGACAGGCCGGCGACGCCACCGACGAAGGCGCGGCGGGAGACCGGGTGCCCGGTCCGAGGGGTTTCATTCACCGGATGAGAATACCGGATGAGGATAGCCTCAGCTTAGTGATCCAGGACACGGCGTGGGTCACTGATGAGCGCGGACCGACTCCTCCACCAGGTCGAGGACGTCGTGGAGATCGTCGGTGGGCTGCCCGGAGGCCAGTCGGGTGATCAGGCCGTCGAGTACCAGGTCGAGGTATTTCAGCAGGACATCGGTCGGCACATCGTCGCGCAGGCGGCCCGCCTGTCTGCCGCGTTCCAGGCGGCGCAGGGTCGCCTGTTCCAGCTCCGCCGACCTCGCCACCCATTCGGCACGAAAAGTGTTGTCGGTCCGGAGTTTTCGGGCGATCTCCAGTCGGGTCCCGAGCCAGTCGAAGTCCTGTGGGCGGGCGAGCATGTCTCGCATGACCTGGACCAGACCTTGTTCGGCCGCGACGTCGGCCATCCGTTCGGCGTCCTCGCGTGCCAACGCGAGGAACAGGGCTTCCTTGTCCCGGTAGTGGTGAAAGATCGCACCACGGGAGAGGCCGGTCGATTCCTCGATCCGTTTGACGGTGGCACCGTCGTAGCCGTACTCCGCAAAGCAGTGCCGCGCGCCGTCGAGGATCTCTCGACGACGCGCAGCCAGCCGGTCATCACTGACCTTGGGCACCATGTGCTCCTGGTCGTTCGTCGATCAAGTCGGTCAGCTCTTGATCATGTTGCGCAGCACGTACTGCAGGATTCCTCCGTTGCGGTAGTAATCGGCCTCACCGGGGGTGTCGATGCGCACCTTGGCGTCGAACTCGATGCTCGAGCCGTCCTCCTTGGTGGCGGTGACATGCACGGTCGACGGCGTCTCGCCGGAGTTGAGCACCTCGATGCCCGAGATGTCGAAGGTCTCGGTGCCGTCGAGGCCCAGCGACTTGTGCGACTCGCCCTCCGGGAACTGCAACGGGATGACGCCCATGCCGATCAGGTTCGAGCGGTGGATTCGCTCGAAGCTCTCGGTGATGACCGCCTTGACGCCGAGCAGACGGGTGCCCTTGGCGGCCCAGTCACGCGACGAACCGGTGCCGTACTCCTTGCCACCCAACACCACGAGCGGGACGTCCTTCTCCGCGTAGTTCTGCGCGGCGTCGTAGATGAACGACTGCGGACCGTCCGGCTGGGTGAAGTCGCGGGTGTAACCGCCGGTGACGTCGACCAGCTGGTTCTGCAGGCGGATGTTGCCGAACGTCGAACGGATCATCACCTCGTGGTTGCCACGCCGTGCACCCAGCGAGTTGTAGTCCTTGCGGGCCACACCGTGTGCGTCGAGATACTGCGCGGCCGGGGTGCCGGGCTTGATCGTCGACGCGGGGGAGATGTGGTCGGTGGTCACCGAGTCACCGAGCTTGGCCAGCACGCGTGCACCCTTGATGTCGGACACCGGTTCCGGATCGAGCGCCATGCCGTCGAAGTACGGGGGCTTGCGCACGTAGGTCGACTCGTCGTCCCACTCGAAGGTCTTGCCGTCCGGGGTGGGCAGATTCCGCCACCGCTCGTCGCCCTTGAAGACGTCCGCGTAGTCGGCAGCATACTGCTCGGCCGAGATGGATTCCGCGATCGTCTGCTGGATCTCCTCGTTCGACGGCCAGATGTCCTTCAGGAAGACGTCGTTGCCGTCCTCGTCCTGACCCAGCGGATCCGACTCGAAGTCGAAGTCCATGGTGCCGGCCAGCGCGTAGGCGATCACCAGCGGCGGGGACGCCAGGTAGTTCATCTTGACGTCGGGGTTGATACGACCCTCGAAGTTGCGGTTGCCAGACAGGACGGCCGTCGCGGTGAGGTCGTTGTCGTTGATCGCCGCGGAGATCTCCTCGGGCAGCGGGCCCGAGTTGCCGATGCAGGTGGTGCAGCCGTACCCGACGAGGAAGAACCCGAGCTTCTCGAGGTAGGGCCAGAGGCCCGCCTTCTCGTAGTAGCCGGTGACGACCTGCGACCCGGGGGCCATCGACGTCTTGACCCAGGGCTTGGCCGTCAGACCCTTCTCGACGGCCTTCTTCGCGAGCAGGCCCGCGCCGAGCATGACCGACGGGTTCGACGTGTTGGTGCAGCTGGTGATCGACGCGATCGTCACGATGCCGTGGTCGAGGACCATGTCGCCACGCTCGGTGGACGAGACCTTCACCGGCTTCGACGGACGTCCTTCGGAACCCTTCGATGCATTGTGCAGGGGCTCGGCGTCGTCGTCGGCAAACGAGAGTTTCGCGGCGTCCGGGCTGACCGACGGGGCGTCGGAGGCCGGGAAGCTCTCCTCGTTGGCCTCGTCGACACCGTTGTGGGCGGGGGTGTTGCCCTCTTCGACGTAGTTGTGGATGTCCTTACGGAACGCGTTCTTCGCGTCCCACAGCTCGATGCGGTCCTGCGGGCGCTTGGGGCCGGCGATCGACGGCACCACCTCGGCGAGATCGAGCTCGAGGTACTCCGAGTACTGGGCCTCGGCAGCGTCCTTCTCGAGCCACATGCCCTGTTCCTTGGCGTATGCCTCGACCAGCGCGAGGGTCTCCTTCGACCGGCCGGTGAGCTCGAGGTACTTGATGGTCTCCCCGTCGATCGGGAAGATCGCGCAGGTCGAGCCGAACTCGGGGCTCATGTTGCCGATCGTGGCGCGATTGGCCAGCGGGACCTCGCCGACGCCGTTGCCGTAGAACTCGACGAACTTGCCGACGACTCCGTGCTTGCGCAGCATGTCGGTGATGGTGAGGACGACGTCGGTCGCGGTGACGCCCGGCTTCGCGGAGCCGGTCAGCTTGAAGCCGACGACGCGAGGGATGAGCATCGAGACGGGCTGACCGAGCATGGCCGCCTCGGCCTCGATGCCGCCGACGCCCCAGCCCAGCACGCCCAGACCGTTCTCCATGGTGGTGTGCGAGTCGGTGCCGATGCAGGTGTCGGGGTAGGCGACATCGGTGCCCTCGGCATTGGGGCGGACCATGACCGAGCGGGCGAGGTGCTCGATGTTGACCTGGTGGACGATGCCGGTGCCCGGCGGGACGACACGGAAGTCGTCGAACGCACCCTGGCCCCAACGCAGGAACTTGTAGCGCTCCTCGTTGCGCTGGTACTCGATCTCCACGTTCCGCTCGAAGGCCTGCGCGTTGCCGAAGGCCTCGATGATCACGGAGTGGTCGATGACCATCTCGGCGGGAGCCAACGGGTTGACCTTGTCCGGGTCACCGCCGAGCTGCTTGACCGCGTCGCGCATCGTCGCGAGGTCCACCACACACGGCACACCGGTGAAGTCCTGCATGATCACACGGGCCGGGGTGAACTGGATCTCGATGCTCGGATCGGCGTTCGGATCCCAGTTGGCGATGGCCTCGATGTGTTCTTTGGTGACGTTCGCGCCGTCCTCGGTGCGGAGCAGGTTCTCTGCGAGCACCTTGAGCGCGTACGGGAGTTTCTCGGTGCCCTCCACGGCGTTCAGCCGGTAGATCTCGTACGAGTTGTCGCCCACATCCAGGGTGCCGCGGGCGCCAAAGGAATCGATACTCACGTCTAATCCACTCTCCTCAAGTGCCGGCGGGCTGCGCCGGCCTGCTTCTCCATGGTCCGCGCGACGATCCGGACGGAACCGTTGTGGCCGGTCGGCGAGCGATCGTCTCGGCTCGTCGACGTCGACCGTGTACCGACGGGCTGCGTCGGCGTATGTGCAACGTGCGTCCGTCGTTGCATGGCTGTCACCGTCCGGGTTTCGATCAGCAGGACGCTGCTCGCGGCCGGCGACGACACCGGCCATACTAACAGTACGAGCGTACTGTTAACAAGCCGCCCGGCACCCGACACGCCGATGACGCGCATGATCGGGTACCGGGTTTCTCCGGACCCCATCATTCTGTCGTACCGTGCAGCAGGAGGTTTGGTGAGCCGGAACTGTCCGTGCGAATTTAATGCTCGCGAAACCTCGCCGCCGACCGCGACACGCGACGGGGTGCGCGCCGCGGCGGGTGACCGGTGCGGAGGGTCGAATGACGTGAGGATGGCCAGATGAGTCCGGGTGCGACGACGCAGGGTGTGCTCGCCCTTCCGCCGATGGGTGTGACCGCACCGGCGGTCATCCCCGAGGACGTCGACATGGACGCGCTGCTCGCCGGTATCCGCGACGACGGTGTCGCCGCGCCGTCCGACCAGGTTGCCGGACTGCGCGATGTCGTCGCGCATGCGAAATCCGAGGGGTACGACGTGAGCTTCGTGGTCCTGCCGACGGCGCAACCCAAGTTCACCTACTACCGCGACATCGCGACCGAACTGCAATCCGAGGTGGGCGGCACCGTGATCGTCCTCGGGCCGAATTCGGTCGGCAGTTCGTCGCCCTATTTCAGCCGCGTCCAGCAGGAAGAGGCCACCGACAATCTGACCCTCACCGATCCGCCGCTGGCGGCGCGGCAGATGTGGGATCAGATGAGCGGGCCGTCGATGAACTGGACCGCGATCACCCTGGTGCTCATCGTCGTCGTCGTCATCGGCGCGGCCGTCGCGCGCCTGCGCTCGCGTCGCGCGCACAACCGCGCCACGCCGCCCGGCACCGCGTCGGGGGAGTCGTCGGCGACGACACCGGCAGCGGACGACCCCGCCGCCCCGACCGGGGCGGGCCCGGGCACCACCGACCTCTCGCGCGACCTGCCCTAGTCGGCCCCAGTCGTGCCCTAGTCGTGCCCTAGTCGCGGTCCGTTCACCGGCCGTACATCGCCGGGGCCTCGGCACCGACCGCCGGGACACGGGCCTCACGCGCGTGTACACCCTCCCTCCGAGCGCCAGTCGGGCGACCCGCCCCCGTGGTGCTCTCGTTGCGAATTCGAGACCTCACCCCGCGATGGGTTCTTTGGCCAGTTCACGGCGTTTTCGCAGGTAATCACGCCAATGTAATTCGTGACGACGGTTTTCCGATGTGTCTGATGTGACGTACGGTTCTGATGTCGCGTGTGGTGTCCGAGTGATCGAGGGGCCGCATGTGATGCATGGTGCAGGCCGAGAACGGTCGGGACGGGTGGGCACTGACGTCGCAACGAAGCGGGTGTGGCGGGGCATGCCGCGAACGACAAGGGAGATCTGGTGAGGCGAGGTAGAACCGGTGTGGTGCGCGGGGGTCCACCGCTGGCACGCCTGTGCGCGCTCATGGTCATCGTCGTCCTCGGCGCCTTCGGAGCCGGGCAGGCTGCACTGGGGCCGGCGCTGGCCGCGCCGGCCGGCAAGCAGTCGGGCGTCTCCGGGTTGATCAATCAGATCGCCAAGGCGAATCAGAACATCGCCGACCTCGACAACGCGGTCGCGGTGCGACAGGAGAACGTCAACCGCGCGCTCGTCGACTATCAGAACTCGGTGGCCGCCGAGAAGCTCGCCACCGTCGCCGCGACATCGGCCAAGCGATCGCTCGACGACTCGGGTCGACGGGTGGCCGAGGCGCAGAAGGCCTTCGACCGGTTCGCCCGCGACGTCTACCGGCAGGGCAGCGCCCAGGGGTCGATGTCCAACTACGTCTCCTCCGACAATCCGCAGTCGGTACTGGACCGCGTGACGGTACTCGACCGCGTCGGTCGCCAGCAGCGCGACACCGTCGAGCGTCTCCAGGTCGCGCGCAACCAGCAGGCCAACCGGGTGGCGGCCGTCGAGGCCACCAAGCGTCAGGCGGCGTTCGCGACCAAGAGCGCGGGCACCCGCAAGGACGACGCGCTGGCGGCGGTGGCGCAGGCGCGGTCGGCGGCATCGACCGAACAGCAGCGTCGCTCCGAACTGATCAAGAAGCGCGACAAGGTACAGGCTTCGCTCGACAAGATCCGCGGAGTTGCCCCCAAGCGTCAGGTCGAGGGTCCCAGCGCTTCCGAACTCCTGTCCAACCTCTTCCCGAGTTCGCCCGGTACGCCGGCGACCCCGGCCGCGCCGTCGACTCCGGGTGGCGGCGACAACCAGGCGCTCGCGGTGGCCGCCGAGGCGGCAGGGAAGCTGGCCCTCGACGTCGGCCAGAAGGTCCTCTCCGAGATCGTCGGTCAGCAGCAGCTGCCGCATTCCCAGCTCCTCGACGAGCTCGGCGTGGGCGGATCGGACATGACCGGCAGCGGGCCGGACTCGCTGAGTTCCACGCTGTCCACCGGAAGCCTCGGCAGCCTGTTCGGCAGCTCGTCGGGCGGCGGTGGCATGGTCCGTCCGGGCCTGCGCGGCCCGCAGGCGGTCGAGATCAGTGTTAATCGTGCGCTGTCCCAGCTGAACGTCCCGTACGCCTGGGGCGGCGGCGACGGCAACGGACCGACCCGCGGAATCCGCGACGGTGGTGTGGCCGACAGCTACGGCGACTACAACAAGGTGGGCTTCGACTGCTCCGGCCTGATGATCTACGCGTTCGCCGGAGTGGGGATCGACCTGCCGCACTACACCGGCTACCAGTACACGTCGGGTCCGCAGTTCCCGCTCTCCCAGATGAAACGCGGCGACATGATCTTCTACGGCCCCAACGCGAGCCAGCACGTCGCGCTGTACCTGGGCGACAACAAGATGGTGGAGGCCCCGCAGTCGGGCGACGTCGTGAAGGTGTCGCCGCTGCGGACCGCCGGGGCGATGCCGAACGTGGTCCGCCTCCTCTGACGCGCGCACGACCCTTCTTGGCCGCCTTTCAGGCAACGCGACTACGCTGGCAGCGACACGACAGGCCGCCCCGCGTTGCCGGCCCGCACCGGGTGGTGTGTGCGGCACGTAGACGAACAGGAGCACCGGTTGACCTCTTCGCATCCCCCTGCCGAACCGACGGGCGGAGCAGGCCGAGAAGGTTCGGTCACGCTGTCCCAGGATGACGTCAAGCTGCTGGAACGGGCGATCTACGAGGTCAAACGAGTCATCGTCGGCCAGGATCAGCTCGTCGAGCGCATCTTGGTCGGACTCCTGGCCAGAGGGCACATCCTGCTCGAAGGCGTGCCCGGTGTGGCCAAGACACTCGCGGTCGAGACGTTCGCCACCGTCGTCGGCGGGTCGTTCTCCCGCGTGCAGTTCACCCCCGACCTGGTCCCGACAGACCTCATCGGTACCCGCATCTATCGGCAGGGCCGCGAGGAGTTCGACACCGAACTCGGACCGGTCGTGGCGAACTTCCTCCTCGCCGACGAGATCAACCGTGCGCCGGCGAAGGTGCAGTCGGCGTTGCTGGAGGTGATGGCCGAGCGGCACGTGTCGATCGGCGGCACCACCTACCCGATGCCGGATCCGTTCCTGGTCATGGCGACCCAGAACCCCATCGAGAACGAGGGCGTCTACCCGCTGCCGGAGGCGCAACGGGACCGCTTCCTCTTCAAGGTCCTCGTCGACTACCCGACGGTGGAGGAGGAGCGCGAGATCGTCTATCGCATGGGCAATGTGCCGCCCGCGGCGTCGCAGGTCCTCGATCCCGACACGATGATCCGTCTCCAGCGCACCGCGGCCAACGTGTTCGTCCACCACGCACTCGTCGACTACGTCGTCCGCGTCATCAACGCGACCCGCCGGCCCGCCGAATTGGGGCTCACCGACGTCGCCGCGTGGCTGTCGTACGGCGCATCCCCGCGTGCCACCCTCGGCATCGTCGCGGCCGCCCGCGCCCTCGCGCTGGTCCGTGGCCGCGACTACGTCGTCCCCCAGGACGTGGTCGAGATCGTTCCCGACGTCCTGCGCCATCGCCTGGTCCTGAGCTACGACGCCCTGGCCGACGAGGTCGATGCCGATCAGGTCATCGGCCGCGTCCTGCAGACGGTCGGGCTGCCGCAGGTCGGCGCCCAGCCGGTCGCGGCCGGTGCCCACCCTGGCCCGCAGGCCCCGAATCAGGCTGTGGCACAGCAGTATCCGGGACAGACCAACGGCTCGACGGTGAACCAGACCGCGCCACGGTATGCCGGCCAATAGCGATCTGCCGTCGCTTGGGGCCGGCCTCCTGTCCGAGCCGCAGCTGACCGCTGCGCTCCGGACGCTGGAACTGACCGTGCGACGCAAACTCGACGGCGTCCTGCAGGGCGAGCATCTGGGGCTGATCCCGGGACCCGGATCCGAACCGGGGGAGGCCCGCGCCTATCAGCCCGGCGACGACATCCGGCGGATGGAATGGTCGGTGACCGCACGGACCACGCAGCCGCATGTCCGACAGATGATCGCCGACCGTGAGCTCGAGACGTCGCTGGTGGTCGACGTCTCGGCGAGCCTGGACTTCGGCACCGTCAACTGCACGAAACGCGACCTCGCGGTCGCCGCCGCGGCAGCGCTCGTGCACCTCACATCGGGCGGTGGCAACCGGCACGGCGCGATCGTCGTGACCGGCGACCGACTCGTGCGCGTACCCGCTCGCAGCGGGCGTGCGCACGCGCAGAACCTGCTCAAGGCGATCGCGACGACCACACGTGCCTCGAGCGGGGTACGCGGCGACCTGCACGCCGGGATCGAGGCCCTGCGCAGGCCGCAGCGCCGCCGTGGACTGGCCGTGGTCATCAGTGACTTCCTCGGACCGATCGACTGGGAACGGTCGTTGCGCGCCATCGGCGCACACCATGAGTTGCTTGCCGTCGAGGTACTCGATCCGCGTGACCTCGAGCTCCCGGATATCGGGGAGATCACGCTGGCGGACGCCGAGTCCGGCGAGGTGCGCGACATCACGGTCACCCCGGCGGTACGCCGGGACTTCGCCGCGGCGGCACGCGCCCATCAGCAGAAGGTGCACCGCACCATCCGCAGCTGCGGTGGACCGGTCCTGAGTCTGTCCACCGACCGGGACTGGATCACCGACACGGTCAAGTTCGTCGCGCAGCGCCGGCGTGGACTGGCCGCCGGGGTCGGGTGACGCGGGGTGTCCTTCCTGGCGAGTCCGTGGTGGCTCCTGTTGCTCCTGGTCGTGGCCGGTCTCGGTGCGGCCTATGTCTATGTCCAGCGGATGCGTCGCAAGCGCGCACTGAGGTTCGCGAACCTCGACCTGTTGAACAATGTCGCACCGCCACAACGCAATCGGTGGCGGCACGTCCCGATCGCGCTGCTGATCGTCGCACTGATGCTGCTCGTGGTGGCCGTCGCCGCACCACAGGCCGATCGTCGGGTGCCGCGGAACAAGGCGACGGTGATCCTCGTGATGGATGTGTCGCGGTCGATGAACGCGACCGATGTGTCGCCGTCCCGGATCAAGGCCGCCCAGGATGCGGCCCGTAAGTTCGCCGACGAGCTGACCGACGGCATCAACCTCGGCCTCATCTCGTACGCGGGAACGGCATCGACGCTCGTCTCGCCGACGCCCGACCACAACGCCACCAAGGAGGCGGTCGACAAGCTGCGGCTCGACGACAAGACGGCCACCGGCGAGGGCATCTTCGCGGCTCTGCAGCAGATCAAGACGCTGAACGCCGTCCTCGGCGGTGACGAGGCGGCACCACCCGCCCGCGTCGTCCTGTTGTCCGACGGCAAGGAGACGGTGCCCGACGATCCCGACGATCCGCGCGGCGCGTTCACCGCTGCCCGCAAGGCCAAGGAGGAGAAGATCCCGATCTCCACCATCTCCTTCGGCACGATGAGCGGCACCGTCGATCTCGAGGGCGATCAGGTCCCGGTGCCGGTCGACGACGAGTCGCTGCGCAAGATCGCCAATCTCAGTGGCGGCCAGTTCTTCACCGCGGCGAGTCTCGCCGAGCTGAACAAGGTCTATGAGACCCTGCAGCAGCAGATCGGCTACGAGAAACGCCGAGGGGACAATTCGCGCCCGTGGTTGATCGCCGGTACCTTGTTGGCGCTGCTCTCGGCGTTCGCCGCGCTGGCCATCAACCGGCGACTGCCCTGAGTGGCGCGGTGACCGTCCGCATCGCGCCGACGCGGCGTGCCGACCGACATTTCACACCTGACGCCCATCGCCGGAAGACGAACGGATAAGTTGGCCACCATGGCAGACAGCAACGAAGCTCAGCAGGTCTCCCGTTCGGTTCTGGTCACCGGGGGCAACCGGGGGATCGGCCTCGCGGTCGCCCGCAGGCTCGCGGCCGACGGGCACAAGGTCGCGGTCACCCACCGTGGTTCCGGCGCACCGGACGGACTGTTCGGAGTGCAGTGCGACGTCACCGACAACGCCTCGGTCGAGCGGGCGTTCGACGAGGTGGCCGAACACCAGGGGCCGGTCGAGGTGCTGGTGGCCAACGCCGGCATCACCGACAACATGCTGCTCATGCGCCTGTCGGAGGAGTCCTTCGAGAAGGTCGTCGACGCCAACCTGACCGGCGCCTTTCGCTGTGCCAAGCGCGCCACCAAGGGGATGCAGCGCGCGAAATGGGGCCGGATGATCTTCCTGGGTTCGGTGGTGGCGATGTCCGGCATCCCCGGTCAGGCGAACTACGCCGCCTCCAAGGCGGGCCTCATCGGCCTGGCGCGTTCGATCGCCCGCGAGGTCGGTTCGCGCAACATCACCGCGAACGTCGTCGCGCCCGGCTTCATCGAGACCGACATGACCGCCGCCATGGAGGACCGGTACGTGGAGATGGCCAAGCAGGCCATCCCGCTCGGCCGCACCGGGAAACCGGAGGACGTCGCGGCGGCGATCAGCTTCCTCGCCTCCGATCAGGGCAACTACATCACCGGTGCCGTCATCCCCGTCGACGGCGGCATGGGCATGGGCAACTGACGACGGTCGCCGTCCGCCACGACATCACACCTTTCAAGCATCCAGGAGCACACCCATGGCAGGAATTCTCGACGGCAAGACTGTTCTGATCACCGGCATCATCACCGATGCCTCGATCGCGTTCCACGCGGCCGCCATGGCGCAGGAGCAGGGCGCGAACGTGATCATCACCGGTATCCCGGAACGGCTTCGGCTGATCGATCGCATCGCCAGGCGCCTGCCCCAGGAGGTGCCCCCCGCGATCGGGCTCGACGTCACCGACCCGGAGGGACTGTCCACTCTCGCCGACCGGGTCCGTGAGCACGCGCCCGAGGGCGTCGACGGAGTGCTGCACTCCATCGCGTTCGCCCCGAAGACGCTGCTGGGACCGGACATGGTGCCCTTCCTCGAGGGCCCGGGTCCCGACGCCGCGAAGGCGTTCGAGGTGTCGGCATGGAGTTACGCCTCACTCGCACAGGCGATGCTGCCGGTGATGAACGAGGGCGGCTCGATCGTCGGAATGGACTTCGACCCACGGCGTGCGATGCCGTATTACAACTGGATGAGCGTCGCCAAGGCCGCCTTGGAGTCGGTGAACCGCTATGTCGCACGTGAAGTCGGCACCGCCAAGAAGATCCGCTCGAACCTGGTCGCGGCCGGACCGATCAAGACGCTGGCGGCGAAGGCGATCGCGGGCACAGCCACCGACGACGCCAAGCAGCTGAACATGCTCAACACCTACTGGGACGGCGCGTCGCCGATCGGCTGGGACATCGACGACCCGACCGTGGTCGCCAAGTCGATCTGTGCACTGCTGTCGGACTGGTTGCCGGGCACCACCGGGTCGATCGTCTACGTCGACGGCGGTGCCAGCCACAACCTGTGGTTCCCAGAGGGTTTCGCCGACCAGGTGTGAGCAAGGTGACGAACACCGGCGCCCCTGCTCCGTTCGATGCCGTCCTCTTCCTGTCCTTCGGCGGACCGGACGGCCCCGACGAGGTGATGCCGTTCCTGGAGAACGTCACTCGTGGTCGCGGTGTGCCCCGTGATCGTCTCGAGGCGGTCGCCGAGCACTATCTGCACTTCGGCGGTGTCTCGCCGATCAATCGCCTGAACCTCGACATGATCGACAGTCTGCGCACTGCCCTGCGCACCCGCGGCCACGATCTGCCGGTGTATTTCGGCAACCGCAACTGGCAGCCCATGATCGAGGACGCGCTGGCCAGGATGTACCGCGACGGGCATCGTCGGATCCTCGTGTTCCCGACGTCGGCATGGGGCGGGTACTCGGGCTGTCGCCAGTACCACGAGGACATCTCGCGGGCCGTGTCCGCGCTGGGGCGCCTCGAACCGGCCAGCGTCGACGACCCGGTGCTGCTGCGTAAGCTGCCCCAGTACTGGGACGCCGCGGCGATGATCGAGGCGGGCGCGGATGCCGTGGCGAGGGCGCGCGCAGCACTGCCGCCCGGTCAGGTCGAGCCCCGCCTGGTCTTCACCGCCCATTCCGTCCCGACCGCCGCCGACCGTGCCTCCGGGCCCGCCGCCGGGGGCGGTGGTCTCTACTCCGCGCAGGTCCACGCCGCCGCCACGTCGGTGGCGCGACGTGCCGGCTACACCGAGTTCGACCAGGTGTGGCAGTCGCGATCGGGGCCGCCGCAGGTCCCGTGGCTCGAACCAGACATCTGTGATCATCTGGAAGCGCTTGCAGCGCAGGGGATTACGCAGGTAATCGTCTACCCGGTCGGGTTCATCTCGGACCACCTGGAGGTGATCTGGGATCTTGACAACGAGGCCGCGGAACTGGCCGGGAAGCTCGGGATCGACTATGTCCGGGCCGACACCGTCGGAACGGACTCCCGGTTCGTCGAACTGATCGTCGACCTCATCGAGACCTACGCCGACGGAGATGGTGATCGCACGGCGATGGGATGCGGGGACAACGGTGCGATATGCCGGCCGGAGTGCTGTGTACCGACCGCTCGTCCGCGGCGTACACCTGTGGCTCCGGCGGCGCACTGAGGCTGTGACCCCGGTCGGCGTGGACGGTCGGGTCAGCGGTCGACGGCGTCGGCCGGAAGATGTTCGCGGATGACCTGATTGACCGCGACCGCGCGCGCGGACCGGGCGAGGCCGGCCAGTCTGCGGAGTTCGCCGTCCCCGGCGTCGAGATGTCGTGCGGTGGTACCGAACGTCGGCGCCTGCGACCCGGCCAGGGTCACGATCGCCTCGACCTGCGCCGCGGAGTCGATGACCCGGCTGGCGCGGTGATCGTCGTGCGGCGGCAGGATCACCTGATGTCGGAGGGTCAGTCGGGCGAGCGCGGTCCGGAGGTCGTGGCCGGACAGTCGGGTGCCGCCCGACCCGAGCCCACCGATGATCATCGCGGTGTCGCGGATCGCCTCGCGCAGGTCGAACTCCATCTGCGCCAGCGATTCCGGCTGACGCGGCGGGACAGCGTGTGTGTAACGGCGCAGCGTCCACCGGCACGTGGCATCGGCGAGCGCGGGTATCAGTCCCACGGTGGTGACTCCGACGCCGTCGGTCCCCGCTGAGGCGTGATCGAGCAGCAGGACCTCGCCGGCCCCGAGAGCGTCGGTGGTGACGGGATCGGGTGGCAGGCCCTGCGGATCACCTGCGGTGGGCAGACGCACCTCGATCGTCCGGGCGCGACGCAGCAGCGCCAGCAATGCCAGTCGGGCATCCGCTGGGTGTCCGTCGAGCAGTTCGTCGGCGTCGACGAGTTCGTGACGGTCGCCGAACTCGGTCAGCGTGTCGGTCACGTCGTCGGGTGCACACCGACCGCCCAGCCAGGCGGCCGCCCACGAACCCAGGGCGCAGCCCGGCCACGCCGGTGGCCCGGACACGATGAAGTCTGTGCTGGTCATAGGTTTTCCACGATAGGCCCTCGATGAGGTTGGGGGTAATCCGGCGTGGCTCGGTACGCTCGGTACCCCGACGACCTACGGTGACACATCGTGACCGATGACCGTTATGGACGTGACGTGCTGTCGAGCCCGCGGCCGGCGAGGCCGAAGGCGCCGGAGGTCGCCGCCGACCGCGATCTGGTGGTCGAGGACGCGGCCACCGGATTCTGCGGTGCGATCGTCGGACTGGAGAAGAGCTACTCGGGGGACCTCGTCCGGCTCGAGGACCGGCGCGGCGCCACCCGGGTGTTCCTCATGCACCCGGCCGCCTTCCTCATCGACGGCAGGCCGGTCACCCTGGTCCGCCCACGCACGCGTGGCCCGCAGGCCCGGACCACGACAGCGTCGGGCTCCCGCGTGCTGCCGACGGCGCGTGCCCGGACTGCACGTGCCAGCAGGATCTTCGTGGAGGGTGTGCACGATGCGACCCTTCTGGAGCGGGTGTGGGGAGATGATCTGCGGGCCGAAGGAGTGGTCGTGGAGAGCCTCGACGGGCTCGACAACCTCGCGGCGATCCTCGCCGACTTCGGGCCGGCGGCACACCGCCGCGCCGGTGTTCTCGTCGACCATCTCGTCGCCGGGTCGAAAGAGATGCGCCTGACCGGTGAGGTCGGCGACCACGTACTCGTCTGCGGTCATCCCTACATCGACGTGTGGGAGGCGGTGAAGCCGTCCTCGGTGGGTATCCGGGCGTGGCCGACGATCCCTCGCGGTACCGATTGGAAGACCGGCATCTGCCGTGAACTCCGCTGGGGCACACCGCAGGCCGGGTGGCGAAGAGTGCTCGCCGGGGTTCGTGACTATCGCGATCTCGAAGTCGACCTGCTGCGATCGGTCGAGGAGCTCATCGACTTCGTCACCGCCGCGTCCGACGACCGGTAGGACATTCGCCGGATCTGTCCGGATCGTGTTCTCTGGCACACTGGAGTCATGGCCGCCCTGCTGTGGCTCGCAGCCGCGATAGTCCTGGTGATCGCCGAGATGTTCGGCGGGGACCTGGTTCTGCTCATGCTCGGCGGCGGGGCACTGGCCGCGGCGGGTGTCGACTACGCCCTGGAACCGCCGCTGTGGGTCGACGCGGTCGTCTTCGCGGTCGTCTCGGTGCTGCTCCTGGTGGTCGTCCGTCCGGTGGCCCGACGGCACATGCTGACCCGGCCCACATTGCTCACCAACACCGAGGCTCTCGAGGGCAAGCGGGCGCTGGTGACCGAACAGGTCGACGAGCGAGACGGACGGGTGAAGATCGGCGGCGACGTCTGGTCGGCGCGGACACTCGATCCGGGAGAGGTGATCGAGGCTGGCGCCGAGGTCACCGTGGTGCAGATCGACGGTGCGACCGCGGTCGTGTGGAGAGGATGACGGACATGGAGTATTTCGGGCTCGCCGTACTGGTGCTGCTGGTGCTGCTCGTGGTGGTGGTGCTGGTCAAATCGGTGGCACTGATACCGCAGGCGGAGGCGGCCGTCATCGAGCGACTCGGCCGTTACACACGGACGGTGTCGGGCCAGCTGACCCTGCTGCTTCCGTTCATCGACCGGATCCGGGCGCGGGTCGACATCCGTGAGCGTGTGGTGTCGTTCCCGCCGCAACCGGTCATCACCGAGGACAACCTGACTCTGTCGATCGACACCGTGGTCTATTTCCAGGTGACCAATCCGCAGTCGGCGGTGTACGAGATCGACGACTACATCGCCGGTGTCGAGCAGCTCACCATCACCACCTTGCGCAACGTCGTCGGCGGGATGACCCTCGAGGAGACCCTGACATCGCGCGATTCGATCAACGGTCAGCTGCGCGGTGTCCTCGACGAGGCAACCGGTCGGTGGGGCCTGCGGGTCGCCCGGGTGGAACTCAAGAGCATCATGCCGCCGCCCTCCATCCAGGAGTCCATGGAGAAGCAGATGAAGGCCGACCGCGAGAAGCGGGCGACGATCCTGGCGGCCGAAGGCCAGCGCGAATCGGCGATCAAGACCGCCGAGGGCAACAAGCAGAGCCAGATCCTCGCCGCGGAGGGAGCCAAGCAGGCGGCGATCCTCGGCGCAGAGGGGGAGCGGCAGTCACGGATCCTACGGGCACAAGGTGACCGTGCCGCTACGTATCTGAAGGCGCAGGGTGAGGCGAAGGCGGTCGAGAAGACGTTCGCCGCGATCAAGGCGAGCAAGCCGACCCCGGAGTTGCTGGCGTACCAATATCTGCAGCAGCTCCCGGAGATGGCCAAGGGTGAGGCCAGCAAGGTCTGGGTGGTGCCGTCCGACTTCGGTTCTGCTCTACAAGGTTTCGCGAAGTCCTTCGGGGTTCAGGGCGACGACGGGGTGTTCCGGTACGAGCCGACGAACGACGAACCCAGCGAGTTCGACGAGGCCGAGACCGAGGACTGGTTCTCGCTCGCCTCGGATCCCAAGGTCGCCCAGGCGGTCGCCGAGGCCGAAGCGGTCGCACGAACGCCCGTCGCTCCCGAGGTGACCGCCCGTGGCGCACGAGAACTCTCGTACCAGCAGCCGGCCGATGTCCCGGCGAGCTCGGACCCGCCCGCGGAATGAGACCGTTCGGCGAGGATGTGGCGGTTGCCGAACACGGGCTCAGTGCCCGACGAGGTAGCCGATCCCGGCCATCCCCGTGGCCCACAACACCGAGGCGAAGGTGCCCATGATGAACTGCTCGCTGGCGTGCGGTGCACGTAGTTCGGGATAACGGGCGAGGCTCTTCACCGCGAGGATGACCGCCAGGCCCTCTGGCCATCCGACCAAGAGGGTGGCCGCGACGGCCCCCCGTTCGAGGTAGCCGATCACCCGGCCGCCGCGGAGCGGTCCGGTGGTGTCGGCTTCGGCGGTGTGGGGTCCGGCGGTGTCCGGTTCGCCGATGCCGGTGTCCGGCGAGTCATCGGATTCGTGGACGGCCGGGACCCCGCCGACGCGCAGTACGAGCCGGACGACGAATCCGCCTCCGGCGATCGCAGCCGTCAGGGCGGCGCAGGTGGCGACGACCAGGCCCGTGCCGAGTGCCGGCCCGGCCGCGGCCGCGACGATCGCCGCCGCCGCCGCGAGCGCGGTGGTGACGGCCGTGGTCACGACGTCGACGAGCAGTGCGTGTCGAGGCAGTTCGTGGTGTCGCACGACGCGGGTGCGCAGAACGGCCGGAACCGCCGAGGACACAGCGGTCGCGACCAGAAGGACGATGGCGACTGTGGTCATGCGGTGCCTCTCGGATCGGTTGTGCCGTCGGCTCGGGACAGGAGTTCGGTGACCAGCCGACAGCCGTCGTCGTCGATGTCCCAACGCGCGCTGCGCAACCGTTGGGACATCGCCTGCGGCGTGATGCCGAGTATCTCGGCCCCCTCGGCCTGCGTGACGCCGGTCTGCATCACCCGGACCGCCTCGGCTCCGTGATCGCTGCGACCGGCCGCGACGTCGGCGAGCAGGCGGGCGGCAGTCTGGGCGTGGTGGGTCCACGGCGCCACACCGCCCCTGACCGAGATCGGCACCCGCTGGCGCTTGGCGGATTCGACGGCCTCACGTGCGTCGACGAACGCCGGGCCACGCCCCGACCGGGTGGACATCGGCAAGGGGAGGTCGACACCGCCGATGCCGATACCGACGCTCCAGTGCCCGTCGGCGACGAGCATGATCGCCAGGCGTGCCACGACGGTTGCCGAGTCGGCGACGCCCTGGACCTCGTCACCGGCCGTCCGTTCGAACGGACGGAGCAGTCCGGGCTCGCGCGCGGTGGACATCAGCAGGTCATCGACCCGGTCGACGTCGGTACGACTGCCACGCTGGTCGACGGTGAGGACGAACACAGATACCACCTCCTCGATCAAGGCTAAAGTCTTGATCAGATAAAATCAAGCACTTTTCCTTGACTCTACTGACGGCCTTGATTCACCCAGATCAAGCTCTTCCGCTTGATGGGGCAGGGTTCGGCGTCGGTGTCGACCCGCCGACGGGCATTCGGGTGTCGAGAACCAGGCCGAGGATTCCCACCGCGAACAGGCACGCACTCAGGACCAGCAGGAGTGGATTGCGCTGACCGGCCATCGCATCGCCGAGGAACACCACCGCGGCCGTCCCCGGGGCCATGCCGATCACGCTCGCCACGATGTACGGGACGGTCCGCACCGACGACAGTGCCGAGCAGTAGTTGGCGACCGAGAACGGGCAGGCGGCGATCAGTCGGAGTGAACCGACGGCCAGCCAGCCCCGGCGGCTGAGCCGGTACTCGACCGATCGGGCCACCGGTTTGGTGAGGTACGGCCGAACCCGTTCCCGTCCGAGTCTGCGTACCAGCACGAAGGACAGCATCGCGGCGATGGCCGAGGCGATGATCGCACCGGTGAAGCCGACGACCGGACCGAAGAAGATGCCCGCCATGACGGTGAACGTCGACCGGGGGAACGGGGCGATCGTCACCAGCGCGTAGGCGCCGAAGAAGACCCAGACGAACGCCGGGCCCAGTCCCTCACCCCAGGACCGCACGCTGGCGATCGACGGCATCGGGACGAAGTAGGAGGCGAGGAGGATCACGACGACGACCGCGGTCGCGGTGAGGGCGGGCCGGATGACACGCCGATCGATCCGGCGTCGCGAGGTCACCGATGTCTCCCGGCCGCCGGGATCCGACACATCGTCGGTGGCGGTGGGCTCGAGAGGCACCGGCCCACTGTACTCATCAGCACACAGTGGTATGGGTCACGATGCCCTGGATGTGTGGGCCGAGCGAGCGTTCGGCTAAAGTCGGGTACGCGCTCGACCCGGAGCATCACGGAGGTGCCACGTCCCATGTCGCAGACCCCTGCGTCGACATCCGATCGGTCCGACCGATCGCTCGACGAGGCCTACGAGGCCTGGTCGTCAGCCGCTGCCGCAGTCCTCGCCAAGTCCCGGCGAACCGCCGTCGAGGATCTGCCCGCCGGTGCCGAGGAACTGCTGTCGACGACGACACCCGACGGATTACGTATCCGGCCCCTCTACACGCGCAAGGACGAGGAGGCCGAGTCCGGGCTGCCCGGCGCTTTCCCGTTCGTCCGAGGGGCGGACCCGGACCGCGACGTCGCCCTCGGCTGGCGCGTCACCGAGCGTTTCGGCGACGACGACACTCCGGCCACGACTGTCAACAGCGCTCTCCTGGAGGCGCTCTCGAACGGCGCGAGTGGCCTCTGGCTGTCCCTGGGTGCCGGACTCTCGGCCGAGGATCTGCCCACCGTCCTCGACGGCGTCTACCTCGACCTGATCCCCGTCACCCTGGACGCGGGCGGTGAGGGGATCACTGCTGCACGCGCGTTGCTGAGCGCGCGGGAGAACGCCGTCGCGACACCAGCATCGGCCGCGCCGACCTCGGCGACCATCACCTCGCTCGGATTGTCGCCGCTGACCGCCGCCTTCTCGGGGCGCCCGAGCGTCGACGGAGCCGAGGCGACCGCCCTGGCGGTCGACGTTCCCGCCGGTGTCCGTGCGTTCCGTGTCGACGGCACCGACTTCGCCACCGCCGGCGCCGACAACGGGCTCGAGATCGCCCTGGTCGTCGCTGCGGCGGTGACTCATCTCCGCGACCTGACCGCTGCCGGCGCGTCAGCCGCGGATGCGCTGCGCCAGATCACCTTCGCCGTGGCCGCCGACGACGACCAGTTCGCCACCATCGCCAAGTTCCGTGCACTGCGCACGATCTGGGCCCGGGTGGCCGAGGTGCTCGGCTCCCCGGAGTCCGGTGCGGCGATCACCCACGGCGTCACCGATCTGTCGATGCAGACCCAGCGCGATCCGTGGGTCAACATGCTCCGCACCACGATCGCCGCGTTCGGTGCCGGGGTCGGCGGCGCCGATCAGGTGACTGTTCTCGGTTTCGACGCCGCGATCCCGGCCGAGCGCCGCACCTCGAGTGCGACCTTCTCCCGGCGTATCGCGCGCAACACGCAGTTGCTGCTGTTGGAGGAGTCGAACATCGGGCGCGTCCTCGACCCGGCGGGCGGCTCCTGGTTCGTGGAATCGCTGACCGACGACCTCGCACGGAACGCGTGGACGGTCTTCGCGCAGATCGAGGCCGCCGGCGGCTATCGGGCGGCACTGCGGTCCGGCTGGATCACCGATCGCGTCGGGGCCTCGCTGTCGCGACGAGACGAGTCGGTGGCCCATCGGCGGACCGCGGTCACCGGCGTCAACGAGTTCCCGAATCTCGACGAACGTCCCCTGGGTGCCGACGTCGCCGACAGCACGGACCTGCCGCACGGCTCGCCGCGACTCGCCCGGGTCGGACGCACCTACGAGGAACTACGCGACCGCTCCGACGCGGTGCTCGAGCAGACCGGCAGCCGGCCGTCCGTGCTGATGCTGCCGCTGGGTCCGGTGGCCGAGCACAACGGTCGCACCACCTTCATCGCCAATCTCCTTGCCGCCGGCGGCATCGCGGCCGTCAACCCGGGTCCGCTGGCAGCAGACGACATCGCCGCCGCAGTCGCGGACGCGGGTACACCGATCGCGGTCGTCTGCGGGACGAAGCAGCGCTATGCCGATGACGGCGGGGCCGCGCTGGCCGCCGCACGCGCCGCCGGGCTGTCGACGGTGCTGCTGGCCGGCCCCGACAAGGAATGGCCCGACGGCGACGATCGACCGGACGGCTCACTACGAGTCGGGATCGACGCCGTCGCGACCCTCACCGGACTGCTCGATCAGCTGACCCACGAACCGGCGGGAGCGACGTCATGACCCAGACCGAACCGACCAGCGATCAGGCATCGAACGACGAACCACACTTCGGTGCGGTGCCCAGCTTCGCCGAGATCGACCTGGCCACGGGCGCACCGGATGCGAGCAATACGCCGGAGGCGGCGATCGATCGTCTGGCGCGCGCGCAGGGGCAGAGCGCGGACGAGATCACCTGGACGACACCGGAACAGATCGATGTCCGGCCGATCTACACACGCGCCGACCGCGACGCGGTCACCGCCGACGGTGAGCACCCGTATCCGCTGGACTCCATCCCGGGTGAGGCGCCGTTCGTCCGCGGTCCCTACCCGACCATGTATGTCAACCAGCCGTGGACGATCCGGCAGTACGCAGGATTCTCCACCGCGGCCGAGTCCAACGCCTTCTACCGGCGCAACCTGGCAGCGGGGCAGAAGGGACTGTCTGTCGCCTTCGACCTCGCGACCCACCGCGGCTACGACTCCGATCACCCGCGGGTCGCCGGTGACGTCGGCATGGCGGGAGTCGCGATCGACTCCATCCTCGACATGCGGCAGCTGTTCGACGGTATCGATCTGGGCTCGGTGTCGGTGTCGATGACGATGAACGGTGCGGTGCTGCCGATCCTGGCGCTCTATGTCGTCGCCGCCGAGGAACAGGGTGTGCCGCCGGAGAAGCTCGCGGGGACCATCCAGAACGACATCCTCAAGGAGTTCATGGTCCGCAACACCTACATCTATCCGCCGAAGCCGTCGATGCGGATCATCTCGAACATCTTCGAGTACACCAGCCAGAAGATGCCGAAGTTCAACTCGATCTCGATCTCCGGCTACCACATCCAGGAAGCCGGTGCGACCGCCGATCTGGAACTCGCCTACACCCTGGCCGACGGCGTCGAGTACATCCGGGCGGGTCTCGAGGCCGGCCTCGACATCGACAAGTTCGCACCCCGGCTGTCGTTCTTCTGGGGCATCGGGATGAACTTCTTCATGGAGGTAGCGAAACTGCGTGCCGCGCGGCTGCTCTGGAGTGAGCTGGTGGCGCAGTTCGAGCCCGCGAACGCGAAATCGCTGTCCCTCCGGACACATTCGCAGACCTCGGGGTGGTCGCTGACCGCGCAGGACGTGTTCAACAATGTCGCCCGTACCTGTGTCGAGGCCATGGCGGCGACCCAGGGACACACCCAGTCGCTGCACACGAACGCGCTCGACGAGGCGATCGCGCTGCCGACCGACTTCTCCGCCCGTATCGCCCGGAACACCCAGCTGCTGCTCCAGCAGGAATCGGGAACCACCCGGCCGATCGACCCGTGGGCCGGCTCGAATTACGTCGAATGGCTCACCCACCAGCTGGCGCAGAAGGCCCGTGCACACATCCGCGAGGTCGAGGAGACCGGCGGCATGACGCAGGCGATCAACGAGGGCCTGCCGAAGCTGCGCATCGAGGAGGCGGCGGCACGCACGCAGGCCCGGATCGACTCGGGTCAGCAGCCCCTGGTCGGCGTGAACAAGTACCAGGTCGTCGACGACGAGGAGATCGAGGTCCTCAAGGTCGAGAACTCGAAGGTGCGCGCCGAACAGCTCGAGAAGCTCGCACGGTTGCGCGCCGAGCGCGACGAGACGGCCGTGCAGGCAGCGCTCGCCGACCTGACGCGCGCCGCGGCATCCGATGAGGGTGGACTGGCGAACAACCTGATGGCACTGGCCATCGAGGCGGCCCGGCATCAGGCCACCGTCGGAGAGATCTCCGATGCGATGGAAAAGGTCTATGGTCGCCACCAGGCGGAGATCAAGACCATCAGCGGGGTGTATCGACATGAGGCCGGCCAGGTGAGCAACGTCGACGCGGCGACCGAGATCGTCCGGCAATTCGGCGAGGCCGAAGGACGACGTCCCCGTGTCCTGGTGGCCAAGATGGGACAGGACGGTCACGACCGCGGGCAGAAGGTGATCGCGACCGCCTTCGCCGACCTCGGTTTCGACGTCGACGTGGGCCCGCTGTTCGCCACCCCCGAGGAGGTCGCCGCGCAGGCAGCGGACAACGACGTGCACGTCGTCGGTGTCTCCTCTCTCGCGGCCGGACACCTGACGCTGGTGCCCGCGCTCAAGCAGGCACTCGCCGATGTCGGTCGTCCCGACATCATGATCGTCGTCGGCGGTGTGATCCCGCCGGGAGACTTCGACGAGCTGTACGAGGCGGGCGCCTCGGCGATCTTCCCGCCCGGCACAGTGATCGCCGACTCCGCCGTCGAACTCGTGTCGAAACTCGCTGCCACGCTGGGTCATGAGCTGACCGGGGTCGCCGCCGAGTGATGGCCGATCAACCCGGTGCCGGCGAGCCCGGCGGTGGACCGAACACCGTGGCGACGCGTCGGACAGTCGATGTCGACGCGCTCGCCGCGGCCGTTCTCGAGGATCGACGCGCCGACCTCGCGCGGGCGATCACACTCGTCGAGTCGACCCGACCGGATCACCGTGCGGCCGCGCAGGAACTGTTGCTGGCGCTGACACCGCACTCGGGGAACTCGTTCCGCGTCGGGATCACCGGCGTACCCGGGGTGGGTAAGTCGACCACGATCGAGACGCTCGGCATGTACCTGATCGAGCAGGGCCACAAGGTGGCCGTGCTCGCCGTCGACCCGTCGTCGACGCGGACCGGTGGATCGATTCTGGGCGACAAGACGCGGATGGGCCGCCTGTCCATGTCGAAGGACGCCTACATCAGACCGTCCCCGACATCGGGCACACTGGGCGGTGTCGCGAAGGCGACACGCGAGTCGATCGTGCTGCTCGAGGCGGCCGGTTTCGACGTCGTGCTGGTGGAGACGGTCGGGGTGGGGCAGTCGGAGGTCACCGTCGCCAACATGGTCGACACCTTCACCTTCCTCACCCTCGCCCGGACCGGTGACTCCCTGCAGGGCATCAAGAAGGGCGTCCTCGAGCTCGCCGACGTCGTCGTCGTCAACAAGGCCGACGGCAAGCACCTGAACGAGGCGAAAGGTGCCGCCCGCGAGTTGACCAACGCGCTCAAGCTCATCTATTCACACGACGCGTTGTGGGTGCCACCGGTTCTGACGATGAGCGCCATCGAGAACATGGGTGTCGACGAGTACTGGGATGCGGTGTTGCGGCACAAGAAGACCCTGTCCGACGCCGGACAGTTCACCGCGCGACGCAACCAGCAACAGATCGACTGGACGTGGGCGATGGTCGACGACATCGTGTTGTCGAGACTGGCGAACAGTGCGGAGGTGAAGTCCATCCGCAAGGACGTCGAGCAGCAGGTCCGCACGGGTGATCTCACCCCGGCCCTGGCAGCGCAGCGCATCGTCGACGCGTTCGATCGTCGTTCGCAGTCCTGACCTGCCTGTTGTCCTCGACGGCGGTCATTTCGCCACGCGGTTGTTGTGGAAATGGTCACCGGTCTTGGCCGGCCTGAGACCGACCTGTTACTTTGCTTAGGATCACCTTATCTTGGTGGTTCTTGCCGGGGGTCGATCACACGATCGCGGGCGGCGAGCTGGGGAAGTTCTGGTAGAGAGGTTGGGCGCTTGTTCCGCCGTCTGACAATCATCGTGATGGCCGCCGTCATCACCCTCGGATTCGCCGAGAGTCATGGTTCGCTGGTGGCGCCGGCCGGGGCGGTCCCTGCCTCACCGCCGTCGACGTCGGCTCAGCCGACTACGTCCTCGCCGAACGCGAAGGAGTGTGTCGGTTCAGATTTCGCCACCCTCGGCAAGATCTACGATGCGATCTTCGACTCCTTCCTGCCGTATCTGCCCCCGCAGGTGAAGCGCGACAAGGACAGGATCAAGGCGCAGACGCACCGGGACATGGACCGGCTGCGCATCTCGAACATGCTCGTGTCGAACCATCCGAATCAGCTCGGCGCCCAGCGCGGTGACCCGATCATGAAGTACCGCGACCCCATCTCGCTATACGTCGTGTCGCAGTTGCTGAACGTCCGCCACGGCAAGCAGTTCCAGGCGATCACCGTCGAGAACCTCACCCTGGCCCAGGCCGTCGAGACCGCGTGGTTGCTGATCTACACGACAGTCATCATCCCGCTCACGGTCGTCTTGAGTGCGGTGCCGAACATCGCGCCGATCTGGGGACCGATCAATGTCCGTTTCCTCGTCACCCTGCCGTTCTACATCGGGATCTACGGGGCGCGGTATCTGTACCAGTTCATCTCGAGTGCGCTGGTGAACTCCTGCCTCGTGTCGATGACCAAGGAGGAGCGCGACCGGGCCGGCAAGCCGATCAAGGATCTGCGCTTCTCGGGTTCGGTGCCGAAGTTCATCCAGGACATCGCCGGTCAGGTCGATCTCGCGGACCAGAAGGGTTGCGAGCCCATCGGCAACCAACCGATGTCACGCATCGTCGATCGCACGACGGCGTACTTGACCGACGCCAACAAGGATCCGGCGACTCGCGCTGCGATCGCCGCGATCTCCAAGGACGTCGAGAACCGGATGCGTAACACGTGGGTGCCGGTGAACCTGATACCGGCCGACCCGGCAGACTACAACCAGATCGAGGGCATCATCTCGCTGCTGGGTGGTTATGTGTCGCCGGATATCCCGATCAGCATCGGGGACAACAGCTTCGGAATCGCCACCGGCGGTGCTCCACTCGACATCGTCATCGGGCTGATCCACAACTTCAACCAGGGCAAGAACATGGGGGAGCAGGTCCGACTGTGGGATCTCCCGGTCACGAAGTCGATGACGGCGGCGTACTACACCATGTACTTCAGCATCTACGTCGCTCAGGTCATCTACTCGAACGCTCTGCCGATCGCGCTGCCCGGCGTCGCCAACCTGGTGCCTCGTCCCTTCGGACTGTTCTACGCGCCGTTGAACTTCGGTTTCACCGCGTATCACAACGTCCTGCGGTCGATGTGCTTCGCCGAGGACAAGAAGGTGGAGGCCGCGGTCGCATGATGCGGACAGCGACACGCAGCGCGGCGATCATCGCCGCCGTCGTCCTCGGTGTCCTCGCCCTGGTGGCGGTGCCGCCCGCCCACGGCGCCCCGCAGCAGGGCGCAGGGACGGTGCTCAACACGACGGACATCACCGACCGGCCCGACGCCAAGGTGGCCGGCGCAGGCCGCGTCATCTCGATGACCTATCTGTCCGAGGGGTCGGACGGAAAGATCGTCCCGGTGCGCGGCACGGTGATGATCCCGTCGACCGCTCCTCGTCCGGGTGGCTGGCGGGTGCTCGGATACGCCCACGGCACCGCGGGGCTGGGTGATGACTGCACGGTCACCGACCGCATGGGACATCAAGGGCGGTACGACGATTGGCTCGGTCCATGGCTGAAGGACGGCTACGTCATCACGGCGACCGAGTACGCCGGGATCGGCGGACCGGGCGTACACGCCTACCTGGACGGGGCCGTCGCCGGACGCAATGTGCTCGATTCCGTCCGCGCTGCCCGGACGGTGGTCGCACGGCAGTCGGGGAGCACGTCGAACGGATTCGTCACCAGTGGTGCGTCGCAAGGTGGTCATGCGTCACTCTGGGCGTCGAATCTCGCGCCGTCGTACGCACCGGAACTCACTGACGTCGGCGGTGTGGTCAACTCGCCGCCGGTCGGGCTCGCCGAGTACTTTCAGACCCTGCGGCCGGGCTTCCCGCCGGTAGCGGTCCCCGACTACATCACCTACTTCTCGTATGTCCTGGCCGGACTGAAGGTCGTGCGCCCCGACGCCTACGTCGACTCGTATCTGACGCCGTTGGGTCGCAAGGTCGTCGAGGATGCGAAGACCCTCTGCTATCCCAACCAGGGGCGGGCCACCAAGGGCCTGACAGTCGGACAGCTCATCGCACGACCGTTCGCCGAGGGTCCGTTGATCCCGGCGCTCCGCGAAGCGACGCGGGTCCCGACCGCCGGCTATCGGACGCCGCTGCTGATCCAGCAGGGCACGCTCGATCCGGTGGCATTCGCACCACTCACCGAGCAGTTCGTCTCGCAGGCACGGTCGCAGGGGGCGACGATCGACTTCCGTACCGCTCAGGCGGGCCACGGCCTGGGTGCGTGGTCGGAGACCGCCGCCCTGCGCTGGGCGGATCAACAGCGCTGGCCCTGAGCGAGTCCCCGCTTCGCTCGAGCCCCGCTTCGCTCGAGCCCCGCGTCCGCGTCGACCGTACCTCCCGAATTCGCCGATCGTGCCCTGGATTCCGCCGATCGTGTCCGGAAATTCGCTGACCGTGTCCAGGATTTCGCCGATCGTGTCCGGAGTCTGATCGCTCGGCTCGCGACGTCGCGTCCGGGGCGGCCGGCGAACACGATCGGCGCGATTCTGGACACGATCGGCGTGATCCGGAGCACGGTCGGCGGGGCGCGGGCGTCGCAGAAAGATGTCTCTGACCCGGCTGCCAGGCCTGGTCCGTGCCGACCTCGGTCGGGCCCCGCGCGGGTTCTAGGCCCTCAGCGGGTGCACCCGAGTTCATCGCCCAGGCACGAGATCTCGCCGATCGTGCCCTGGAGTTCGCTGACTGTGTCCTGGATTTCGCCGATCGTGTCCGGCGTCGGGCCTCTTATGTCACGCCGCCTCGTCCCGGGTCCGCCGGTGCGCCCGATCGGCGCGAAGTTGGACACGGTCGGCGGGAACGGCGAGGTTACGGCGGGCGAGGTGTGCCGACGACTCAGGCCCACCGATCCGTTCGGGTGGGCCTGAGTCGTGAGGCGCGCTGTCCGGGTGTCGCTACCGGTGTCAGAGTCGCGCGGCGACGGGGTTCAGCAGTCCGATCACGTAGTCGACCGACGGCGCGCTCGGCACGCCGAAGGCGGGTGCGTTGTCGTTGGTCAGATAGACGACGGTGTCGTCGGAGACCGCGGTGAGGTTGTCCCATCCCGGAACGCGTTGATACACCGAGTCGTCACCGAGGCTCCACGCGACGAGGAGGTCGGAGTCCAGCAGATCGACACGCTCGGGCGAGATGGGCGACCGCGTCGCGCTGCCCTTGTGCTCGGCTGCCAGCCTCGGATTGAGGACGAAGCCGAGTTGGGCGAGCAGCCCTGCAGCGGAGTCCCTCGTCGAGTTGATCGCGCCGATCTGCCCGGTCGGTTGGAACTGCGCGAAGGTGAACGTCTTGCCGACTGCGTTCGGATGATCGGACTTGAACGTCGCGATCTTGGCGTCGGTCTGCTTGATCAGGTCGTCGGCCTCGGATTCCTTGCCGAAGATCTTGCCGGTGGTGCTCGCGACGTCTTCCCACGTGTCCGTGGTGGCGCCTTTCTGCATCACGGGGATGGTCGGGGCGACCGCACTGAGACGGTCGTAGTTCTTCTGGTCGCCGAGGTACCCCGCCAGGATCAGGTCCGGTTTGTAGGCGGCGAGCTCGGAGATGTCGAGAGCGGCGATCGACGGGACCACCTTGACCTCTGAGGTGTGCTCGGGCGTCCATTCGAACGTGTTGTTCGGGCCGGCGTATCCCTGCTCCTTGAACTCGGCCGTGATGGGGATGTCGAGCGCCGCAAGGGTATCGGTCCAGTTGGTGAGCAGGGTGACGACGCGTTCAGGACGCTTGTCGATCGTGGTGGAGCCGTACTCGTGGTCGATCGTAAGCGGCGTGTACGTGGCCGAACTGCTCGACGAATCGTCCTCGGCCGGGGCCGAGCACGCCGAGACGAGGGCGGCGAGGGTGACGAGCAACGCGGTCGCGGCGACGAGAACCGTACGACGACCTCCGGTGCGCATGGTGTTCATGGCGGTACCAATCGTTCAGGTGGGCAGACGAAATCGAGGGACGTGTCACATGTCCAACGTCGCACCTCCGTCGATGCGGAGGTCGTGCATGGTCACGTGTCGTGCGGCGTCCGAGGCAAGGTAGACCACGGCGGCCGCGATGTCTGTCGGAGCCGCGATGCGCTGCAAAGGGATTCCGAGCCGATGCTGTGCCGGATCGCCGGCGAGGACGGCGTCGCGATCGTCATCCGACGTCCACATACCGCGCAGCATCGGCGTATCGGTCGAACCGGGCGAGACGATGTTCACCCGCACACCATGTCCGGCGACGGCGAGGCCGATGCTCCGCGCATACGACGTCGCCGCCGCCTTCGACGCGGCGTACGGCGCCATCCGGGCTCGCGGGGTCGCACCCGCATTGCTGGAGATCACGACGGCACTGCCGCGCCGACGGTCCGTCATCGACTGGACCGCGACATCGAGGATGTTGCGCACGCCGCCGGCGTTGACGGCCATGCAGATGTCCCAGTCCTCGCTGAGGACGCCAGCCGCGCTGACCACGAGATCGATGGGGCCCTCGTCGTTCTCGACCGCCTTCCACGCCATGGCGACGGCCGCACGATCGGAGACGTCCACCGCTCGGACGGCGGCACCGTCGAGGTCCCACCCGTGTACATCCGCGCCGGCCGCGGTGAGGGCGTCGACGACGGCCCGCCCGATCCCGCCGGTGGCGCCGGTCACGACGGCGCGTCTGCCGGTGATTCCCTCGACGTCGGCGACACTCACCGGATGATGCCGCTCGAGACCGTGTGCATGCGGTCGCCCCGGGATTGGGCGGCGGCCGAGAGCGTCTCGGTCACCTGATCGGCGGACACGACGAGACCCGCCCGTTTACCGATGTACTCACCGGCCATCTGGTGTTCCTCGCGGCTGAAGTCGCCCATGGCGTCGATCACGAAGAACGGTTTCACGTCGCTCATGAATGCCTCGGTGGCGCTGATCATGCATCCCATGTGGGCATAGACGCCCACGACGATGAGCTGGTCGCGCCCGTGATGTCCGAGGAGCTGTCGGAGGTCGGTTCGTTGGAATCCGGAATAGCGCCACTTGGTGACCCGGATGTCGCCGTCGTTCGGCTCGAGTTCGGGGACGATGTCCTCGTCTCGACCGGAGACGAGGCCCTTGCCCCAGAAATCGGCAAGGATGCCGCGACGAGACGGATGCTGGTCACCGGGTTGTGCCGTGTAGACGACCGGTACGCCGGCACGACGACAGGCCTCGCGAATGCGGACCATGTTCGGCAGCGCGGTCGCCATCGGCTCCTGGTCGCGCTGGTAGGCGTCGATGAAGTACCGCTGCATGTCGTGGATCAGCAAGGCGCTGCGATGGGCATCCAATGTCCAGTTCACACGAGCGGGAAACGGTCCGCGGGGAATCTCGTAAGGGTTGATCGAAGGAATGGCCACTCCGTTAGGGTAGCCTCACCTCTCGTGAAGGTTTCGCCGTGGCCCCCCGAACTGGTCGACCACTACCGTGCGCTGGGATTATGGCGCGGGGAGACGTTCGACGACATCGTGCGCACCCGTGCCGCCGATCCCGATACCGCGTCGCGGACCGCGGTCGTCGACGCCGAGCGCCGGCTGACCTACCGCGAACTGCACGAGCGCGTGGACCGGCTGGCAGCGGGACTCGCCGCCCTGGGCATCGAGCCCGAGGATCGGATCCTGCTGCAGATCCCGAACCGGGTCGCCTACGTGGAGGCCGTGTTCGCGGTGTTCCGGGCGCGTGCGATCCCGGTGTTCGGGCTGCCGGCCCATCGGGAGGCCGAGCTCGTCGGTATCGCCCGGTCCGCGGGCGCCGTGGCCATCGTCTCGCCTCGCACCCACGAGGGCTACGACCATCGCGCACTCGCCGAGAGCGTTGCGGTGCAGGTGGATTCTGTGCGCCATCTCATCGACGTCGAGGATCTCGAATCGCTGTTCGCCGAACCGATCGAGCATGGTCGCGCGGATCCGTCGGACCTCGCCTTCCTGCAACTGTCCGGCGGCAGCACCGGCATCCCGAAACTGATCCCGCGGACCCACGACGACTACCTCTACAGCGTGCGTCGCAGCAACGAGGTGTGCGGGGTCACCGCCGACACCGTGTACCTCGCGACATTACCGGTGGCACACAACTTCCCGATGAGTTCGCCGGGCATCCTCGGCGCGCTCGTCGCCGGCGGAACGGTGGCGCTCACCGCGTCCCCGACGCCGTCCGTCGCCTGGCAGATCGTGGCTGCCGAACGTGTCACGATGACCGGGCTGGTGCCGCCACTGGCGCGGCTGTGGACCGAGACCGCCGAGCGCGGAACCGATCTCGACATCTCCTCCCTGCAGACGATCCAGGTCGGCGGGGCCCGGTGCCCCGACGAGCTGGCCCGTCGGATCGGGCCGGCCCTGGGCGTCACCCTGCAGCAGGTGTTCGGCATGGCCGAGGGGCTGGTCTGCTACACACGTCTCGACGACCCGATCGACGAGATCTGCACCACGCAGGGGCGTCCCATGTCCGACGAGGATGAGGTGCGCCTGGTCGACGAGGACGGGAACCCGGTCGACACGGGGCCCGGGTTCCTGGAGACGCAGGGTCCGTACACGATCCGGAGCTACTGGCAGGGGGCAGCCTCGGCCTCGTTTGCGCCGGACGGCTGGTATCGCACCGGCGACGTCGTCGAGCGCGATCAACACGGCAACATCATCGTCCGGGGCCGGGGCGGCGACCGGATCAACCGCGGCGGCGAGAAGGTGTCGGCCGAACAGCTCGAAGAGCAGTTGCTCGCGCACCCCGCGGTGCGCGACGCGGTCGTCGTCGCCGTCGCCGACTCCTATCTCGGTGAACGCACCTGTGCCTATCTGATCCCCGAGGATCCGGAGCAGCCGCCCAGTCTGGCCGGGATCCGCGCCTTCGTCCGCGAGGCCGGGCTCGCCGAGTGGAAGCTCCCCGACACCGTCACGGTGATCGAGGAGTTCCCGGAGACGGGCGTCGGGAAGGTCAGCCGCAAGAAGCTGCGCGCACTTCTCGCGGGCTGACCCAGGGCATCACGACACGGACCTCCCGACACCGGGCATCACGACACCGAGGTCTCCTGCACCGCCGGCTCCTTCCGCACCCCCGCCAGCGAGCGCAGCGTGAGAGCGGCGATCGCTGACAGCACGACCATCACGATGCCGTAGTAGATGATGGCCTCGGAGGCAACCCAGATCGTGCCGAACGCACCGGCGACGACGGCGCCGACGGTGACACCCCCGACCTCCTGTGCCATCCAGATGCCGTTCACCCGGCCGAGCAGGGGTCCGGGGGTGTGATGCTGGATGATGGCGTAGCGCAACACTTCCTGGATGGCCTCGATGAATCCGATGACCACAAGCAGCGCCAGCGCGAGCCAGATGATCGGCGCGAGCCCGAAGAGGATCTGGACCACGAAGGTCAACGTCAGTGCACTCACGAGCACCACGCCGGGTCGCTGGACCGCCGACAACCAGCCGCTGGTGAGTGCCGCGACCATCGCGCCGGCCGCGACCGCCGCGTAGAGCAGTCCGGTGGCGCGCGCGTCGCTGTCGAAGCGTTCGGCCACCAATGCGGGCAACAGGGCGACGATGCCCGCGCCCAGCATCGCGAGCACGCCGACGATCATCACACCGGCTACGACACGCTGGCCGACGATGAACCGCACCAGGGATGTCTTTGCCTGCGGTGCAGCGGGTTCGGTCCCGGTCGGCGGCGTCGGTGGCGTGTGGCCGACCACCGGGGCGGTCGGCGGCATCGCCGGCAGACCGGTCAGGATGAGGACTGTGGTGGTCGCCAGGCACGCGGCGATCACGTAGGCCCATTCGACGCCGGCGCCCGCGATGATGAATCCGGCGATGCCGGGTGAGACGGCGGAGCCGATCCGCACGGTCAACGCACTCAGCGCACCGACGGCCACCAACTGATCGCGAGGGATGAGGGTCGGCACCGCCGCCATCAACGCCGATGTCGACAGGGCGCCGATCAATCCGTCGATCCCGGCCAGTCCGTAGAGGACCGCCACGGACGGCGTCCCGGCGATCAGTCCGAACGCGTTGATCGCGAGACCCGCGAACGAGAGTGCCGCTCCGGATCGGCCGATCAGGATCAGACGTTTGCGGTCGAACCTGTCGGCGAGGGAGCCGCCCACGAGCATCCCGACGAAGGTCGTGATGCCGGTGACAGCGGTGGCCGCGCCGACCTGTGCCGAGGACTTCGTCAGGTCGTACATCTGCACCGGCACCGACACCAGCAGCAGTCCGATGCCGATCAGTGAGATGAGCCGCGCGACGAAGATGCGACGAAACGGTGCACTCTCGCGCAAAGGTGAGATGTCGATGAGTAGGGATCGTGCCTTGCTCACAGGGTGTTGCCTCCCAATTGTCCGGAGTCGGTGCCGCCGACGTGCTCGGCGCCGGCCGACTGTTCGCTACCGTCGGCGCCGCCGGCGGTGAGGTCGCGGAGTACCGCGACCCACCGGTCGGCGAGGGCGACGACCGCCTCGCGTGCGATCAGGCCGGGCTGGTATGTCCAGTTCGCCTGCATTCGGGTTCCGTCCGGTCCGTCGAGCGTGGTCACGTCGACGACGAGCCCGTGCCCGGCGGGCATGGCGTCGTCCGGTCCGATTTCGGCCGATTCCGGGGCCATTCCCCAGTCGCCGAACCCGAACGAACGGTACCGGCCCAGATAGTTGAACTCTATTGCGGCACCGGGCAGATCCTGCCGATCGAGATACCGCAGGATGCCGTAGCCGATGCCGCCGTCGGGCAGGCCCGCACGCTGTGCGGTGAGTGCCCGCACCTGCTCGCGCGGCGATCCACCGCCACCCACCCGCACGGGGTGCACGGCCGTGAACCACCCGACGGTGCCGTTCAGATCCGCACCGGGCACGAGGTGCTCCTCCCGACCGTGCCCCTCGAGGTCGACGAGCGTCGGAACGCCGATGGCCACGCCGAACGCTCCGAGCAGCACATCGTCGACGGCGGCGCCGAGTACCGACGGCACCGGCCCCAGGAGGCTCTCGGCGATCTCGACGTCGATCTCGACCCGATGCCGCCGTGCCGTGCCCTGCAGGTCGATCGACGGGTCGAGCGTCCGCATGAACAACGCGTCGGCCGACGGCACCGACCCGCCCAGCAGGTTCTCCCACATCGGCAGTTCCGCCGACCGGTCGAGTGAGACCAGTGCGCGGGCCCACGACGCGAACGCGGTGGGTGCGGCGGGCAAGGAAACCTGCTCGGTACCGTCGTGCAGCTGGGTGTAGATCGCCACCAGTTCCGGTACGAGTGTGCGCCAGGAGACGCCGTCGACGACCAGGTGGTGCACCGCCAGAAGGAGACGCCCGGGGACGTCGGGGCCGCGATCGACCCAGACCGCCGATGCCATCACACCTGCCTCTGGATCCAGGCGTGCGCGGGCTCGTCGCGCGACGGCGGCGATGTCGTCGTCGGTCTCGCGGATCAGGAGTGCGCCGGTCACCGATTCCGGCACCTCGAGACGCCACGGTCCGTCATCCACGACGAGCCTCGCACGCAACATGTGATGCCGGGCGACGAGCCTCGCCAGCGTCGACCGCAGCACCTCGAGGTCGAGGTCGGCGGGTACGGTGAGCAACGCGGATTGATGGAATCCACGGATGAGGTCGACCGGTCGCCCGCCCCTCGTATCGCCGGCCGCCGCGACGCCCGAGCCGCAGTGGCGGACGAGCTCCTCGAGCCACCGGATGATGGGTGTGGCGGGGACCGCACCCGAGGAGATCTCTGGCACTGCACGCACCGCGGGGGCGTCGGCAGGATCGTCGAGCATCTGCGTCAGTTCGCCCGCGGTCTGCCCGGTCATGATGTCGCGCGGCGAGACCACGAAGCCCTCGGCGCGCAGCCGTGCGACGAGTTGCATCGCGACGATGCTGTCGCCACCCAGCTCGCCGAAGTCCTCGTCCAGACCGACCTGCTCGCGCGGAAGGCCGAGGACGTCCGCGATGGCGTGACATATCTGTTGCTGCACAGGGCTTTCCGGAGTGCGAACAGTGGTCTTGAACTCCGGCTCGGGGAGTGCGCGTCGATCGATCTTGCCGTTGGCGAGGGTCGGGAACGAGTCGAGCACGACGACCGACGACGGCACCATGTAGTCCGGCAGCACATCGCGGACCGCCGCGCGCACCACGGATGCGTCGGGTGGGGCGTCGGACCCCGAACCGTCGGAAACGGCCACGGCGTGCCCGACGACATAGCCGACGAGTCGTCCGGAACGCGCCACGGCGAGTGCGGTGTCGACGCCGGGCACGCTGACGAGCGCGGCCTCGACCTCGCCGAGTTCCACGCGGAAGCCACGGATCTTCACCTGATCGTCGCCGCGTCCGCGGTACTCGAGGTTGCCGTCGCGACGACGCCGAACGGTGTCGCCGGTCCGGTACATGCGGGAACCGTCCGCCGAGAACGGATCCGCGACAAAGCGTTCCGAGGTCAGATCGCCTCGCCCCAGATAGCCGCGGGCCAGTCCCGCCCCGGACAGGTACAGCTCACCGTCGACGCCGTGCGGAACCGGCAGCAACGCGCTGTCGAGCACGTATGCCCGGGCGCCGTCCACCGGCGAACCGATGACGGGATGCTCGGCGTCAGAAGCGCGGGCGACGAGGGCGTCGACGGTGGCCTCCGTCGGGCCGTACAGGTTGTAGGCGTCGGAATCGGTGAGTGCCCGCAGCTCCTGCCACTGTGCATCCGGGACGGACTCGCCGCCGAATCCGATGGCGGCCATTGAGCGTTCGGCCCCACCCAGCAGGCGCAGGTGGGACGGCGTCAGCTCCAGGAAATCCCAGGCCTCCGAGGACAATCGGGCGGCCAGAGCCTGTGCGTCCCGCTGTGTGTCCGCGTCGACGATGCTGATCTCGTGGCCGTCGAGCAGCCACAGCTGGGGCTGCCACGAGGCGTCGAAGGCCAGGGACCAGGCGTGACCGACGCGAAGGCGATCACGCCCGGTGCGGGCCCTGGTCGGTTCATGCAGCATCCGCCGATGACTCGCGAACAGATTCGTCAACCCGCGATGCGGGACCACGACACCCTTCGGCACACCGGTGGAACCGGACGTGAAGATCAGGTACGCGGGATGATCGGGACGCAGCGTGCGGATCCGACGTATCGGGGGCACCGGGCCGTCGACCGGTGCGAGCAGCGGATCTTCCGGAGATTCCAGGACGAGGCGCGGACGCGCGGCCGCGAGCATCGAGTTGGCCCGCTCGGCCGGCGTGTCCGGCTCGATCGGGAGATAGGCTGCGCCGGAGTAGAGCACCGCGAGAATCGTCTCGAGCGCGACGACCGAACGCGGTAGGCGTACGACGACGACGTCCTCGGGACCTACCCCGGCGTCGACGAGACGTGCTGCGAGACCACGGACCCGAACATCGAGTTCACCGAAGGTGCGGGTGCCGTCGGGACCGCGCAGTGCCGGCGCGTCGGTATCGCGCGCGACCACGGCGTCGAACAACTCGTCGAATGTGCCCGGCGGAGCCGGCGGACGGACGACGTCGCGGCGCTCGTCGGGGGTCCGCACGTCGAGACCGCGCAGCGACGCATCCGGTTGTGCCGCCATGAATTCCAGGACCGCGACGAGTCGCTGTGCCATGGCCTCGACGGTGGGTCGGTCGAACAGGTCGGTGCTGTACTCGATCACGCCGCCGATCCGCGTTTCGCCCGACGTCGTGTCCTCGGTGAAGTCGAACGACAGATCGAACTTGGCGGTCGTCGGTCGGCCGGATCCGTCGCCACCGGCGATGTCGGGATCGGGCAGTCGGCCGTCGACATAGACGACCATGGTCTGGAACAACGGGTTCAGCGCCGACGATCGTGACGCCGACACTGCCTCCACGACCTGTTCGAACGGGATATCGCGATGATCGAACGCCGCGAGGTCGGTGGCACGAACCCGTGCCAGCAACTCTCGAGGGGTCGGGTCGCCCGACACGTCGGTCCGCAGGACCAGGGTGTTCAGGAAGAAGCCGACAAGGCGGTCGAGGCGTGGATCGTTGCGGATCGTCACCGGCGTGCCGACCGGGATGTCGGAGCCACCGCCGAGTCGGGAGAGCAGCACTGCGACCGCCGAGTGCATCAGCATGAACATCGAGGTCCCGACACCATCGGCGAGGTCCCGCAACCGACCGGCCAGGTCGGGCTCGAGGAGCACGAAGACGCCGTCGCCGCGCCCGGTCGGACGTGGTGGACGAGAACGGTCATACGGAAGTGCGAGTTCGTCGGGCACGCCGGCCAACTCCTCGCGCCAGTACTGCAGCTGTCGCTCCCGTCGGTCACCGGCGACGGTCTCCCGCTGCCAGGCAGCGAAATCGGAGTACTGCAAGGGCAATTCGTCCCACTGCGGGTCGACGCCGGACAGCCGGGCGGCGTACGCCACATCGAGGTCGGCGCGCAACGGAGCCGCCGACCATTCGTCGGTCGCGATGTGATGGATGGTCACCACCGCGACAGCGTCGGTGGCCGTGACGCGGATCGGGATCTCGGTGGCGAGGTCGAACGCATGCGCGGCGCCGGCGAACAGTTCCTCGCCACCCGCGGCGTCGGTGACGACCACTCGAGGCCGGTCGACGAGCTCCGGCATCCCGTCGGGGTATCGGGTGCGCAACACCGTGTGCCTGCCGACGACATCGGCGATCGCCGCGCGCAGCACGTCGCGGTCGATCGGTGCCGTACCCGTGGGTCCGCCCGGGCGCCACAGCATCGGGACGTTGTATGTCGCCGACGGCCCCGACATCGCGTGCAGTGTCAGCATCTGCTCCTGCCCGAACGAGAGGACAGGACTGTCCTCGGGGCGGCGCAGTAGTTCGACGACACCGGCCGGGTCGACCGTGTGGTCCGCGGATTCGAGGTGACCGGCGAGGCCGGCGACAGTCGGGTGATCGAACAGGACCCGCACGCCGAGGTCATACCCCAGCGTCGCGCGCACGAGATTCGTGACCTTGATCGCGAGCAGCGAGTGTCCACCGAGCGAGAAGAAGTTCGCGTCCACGTCGTTCACCGGTGCGCCGAGCGCCGCGCCGAAGATCTCGGCGAGGTCCGCCTCCAGCGTGGTCCGGGGCGACGTGCCCGTCGCCGAACCGCGCGCGGGCAGCGGCAGCGCCCTCCGGTCGAGCTTGCCGGTGTGATTGAGCGGCAACGCATCCACCACGACGATGGGTGCCGGGACCATGTGGGCGGGTAGCGTCGCCGCCAGTCTGCTGGTGATGGCCTCGACGAACTCCTCGGACGTGACGGTGACCGCCTGGTCACCGACGACCCAGCCGATCAGCCGGTCTCCGTCGACGGCGACCGCGGCGCCGGACACACCGGGCAGCGATCGGATCGCTGTCTCGATCTCGCCGAGTTCGACCCGGTTGCCGCGCAGCTTGACCTGCGTGTCCGAGCGTCCGATGTACTCGAGTAGTCCGTCACGGCGTCGGACCAGATCACCGGTGCGATAGACCCGTGCACCCGGGATCTCACCGGTCGGGTCGGCGACGAACGTCGACGCGGTGAGGCCGGAGCGCGCGAGATAGCCACGGGCGAGGGATGTCCCACGCACATGGAGTTCACCGACGGTACCGTCGGGTACCCGCCGCAGGGAGGTGTCGAGCACCAGGAGTTCGGTGCCGGCGATAGGGCGCCCGATCGGGACCGTCCGGGTGGTGGTGTCCGGTTGTGCGGTGTGGTCGGTGACGACCACTGTCGTCTCCGTCGGACCGTAGGCGTTGATCAGTCGCAGGTCCGGCGCCTTGGTCAGGACGCGGTCCGCGAGATCGGCGGTGAGGGCCTCGCCACCGGCGATGATCTGACGCAGCCCGGGCACCGAGCCCAGATGCGGGACGAACTGCTCCAGCAGGGACGGCACGAACACGGCTGTGGTCACCTCGTGTGCGGCGATGATCTCGGCCTGGCGCCGGGGATCGAGCTGGGCGCCGGGCTCGGCGACGACGCCCGTGGCGCCACAGACGAACGGCAGCAACAGCTCCCAGACGGCGCCGTCGAAGCCGACCGGTGTCTTCACCAGGACGGCGTCCCGCGGGCCGGGTGTACCGCCGGGCATGCTCTCGAGCCGCCAACGCAGCAAGTTGACGAGGTTGCGGTGGCTGACGACGACGCCCTTGGGCCGTCCGGTCGATCCCGATGTGTAGATGACGTACGCCGGGTTGTCGGGGGCGGGTGTACCCGGAATGGGCACGGTGGGCTCGTCGACCGTCGGATCGGTGCTCGACGACAGGTCGGCGACGACGTCGTCGGACAGCGTGATCTTCGGCAGGTCCGCAGGCAGCGGGAGCGCGGTCGCCACCGTCGACGCGTCGCAGATGATCGCCGCCGGCGTGCTGTCGTCGATCATCAGCGCGATCCGGTCGGCGGGGAGGTCGGAGTCGACGGGGAGGTAGGCGGCCCCGCTGTAGAGGACCGCCTGCAGCGCCACCAGCTGCCCGATGCTGCGATCCATGATGACGGCGACGACGTCCTCGGGCCCGACGCCGAGGTCGTGCAGGGTGATCGCGATCCGGGTCGCGGCCCGACCAAGTGCGCCGTAGGTCAGGGAGCGACCTGCGGTGTCGCGCAGCGCGAGCTGATCTGTATGCGCCGTCGCGGCGGCGCGGAGGAAGTCGACGACGGTGATTCCCGGGACACCGGCCAACTGCTCAGGGCCGCTCTCCAGCTCTCGGAGGGCGTCGAGTTGCATCTCGTTCATCAGGTCGATGGTGTCGATGCGGACGTGGGGGTCGACCGCGACCGCGGCGAGGACGTGACGCAGGTGATCGAGCAGCATCCGGGCGGTGGCGGGGTCGAACATGTCCGTGGCGTACTCGAGTCCGACGGTCAGTTCGCCGGTGGATGTGATGTCGACAAACGTGAACGCCAGATCGAACTTCGCCTGAACCGCGGAGATCGGCTCGAATGTGGCCGGTGCGCCGAGGAATTCGCCCGGGACGGCATCGAGCGGGAGGTACCCGACGGTGACCTGGAACAGCGGGTTGCGTCCTCGGACCCGCGGCGGGGCCAACCGCTCGACGATCTGTTGGAACGGGACGTCGGCATGATCGAACGCCGCCAGGTCGACGGTCCGGACGCGATCGAGGAGTTCGTCGAACCGTGGGCGTCCGCCGACGTCGGTCCGCAACACCTGTGTGCCGACGAAGAACCCGACGAGATCGTCCAGGGCGGGATCCGTTCGGCCCGACACCGGTGTGCCCAGCGGGATGTCGTCGCCGGCGCCGGCCCGGTGCAGCATCGTGGCGACCGCCGCCTGCACGAGCATGAACATGCTCGCCCGGCGGGAACGGGCGATCTCGTGCAGCCGCGCCCGGCTCTTCGCGTCGAGCGTGATCGTCTCGGTCGCTGCGGATCCCGGGGAACCGGCCGGTCGGGGCCGGTCGCGGGGGAGCAGGAGCTCGTCGGGCAGATCGGCCAGGGTCTGCTGCCAGAAGTCCAGTTGGGCGGTGCCGCGCTCGGCGACACGACGTTGCTGCCAGATCGCGTAGTCGGCGTACTGCACCCGCAGCGGGGTGAAATCCGGTGACATCCCTGCGATCCGGGCCGCGTACGCGATCGTGAGATCGGTCAGCAACGGACGGTCGGACCATTCGTCGGTGGCGATGTGATGCAGGGCGATGGTCAGCACGCCGGTCGCGAAGTCGTGGTCTCCGCCGGTGATCTCGTCCAGGCGGATCCGGATCGGTGGCGCCGTCCGGAGTGCGAACGGTCGGGTGAGGGTCTGCCGCGCACGCTCGGTCACCATGGCCACGACGCCCTGCTCGTCCCCGTGGTCGGCGATGTCGACCTCACCGAACTCGACGACCTCGGGGATCTCCTCGACCGGGAGGACACGCTGGGCGGGTTCCCCATCGACGCTCTCGTCGATGACCGTCCGCAGGCTCTCGTGACGGAGCAGCAGATCGCGCACCGCCGCGCGCAGGGCCGTGCTGTCCACGGCCGCCCGCAGCCGGATGACGTGGCCGTAGTGGTAGGACACGTCGGTGGGATCGACCGCGTGCAGCACCCACAGCCGCTCCTGGGCAGGCGACAGCGGGATGCGGTCCGGTCGGGGGCCGACGTCGATGTCGGTGGCCGAACCGGTCATCCGTGCGCGCAGGGCCAGTTCTGCCGGGGTCCGTGCCTCGAAGAGGTCCCGGATGGCGACCTCCGCGCCGAGTTCGGTGCGCAAGGCCGCCGCGAGCTTCATCGCCGCCATCGAATGGCCGCCGAGCTCGAAGAAGTCGTCGTCGACGCCCACGGCACATACCGGTGCCCCGTCGTCGTCGTGCTCGTCGGCGATGCCGAGGACGTCGGCGAAGATCGCACACAGGTGACGCTCGAGGTCGGTCTCGGGCGCCCGTCGTGTGCCAGTGCGTTCGGGTTGCGGCAGCGCACGCAGGTCGAGCTTGCCGTTGACCGTCATCGGGAACGCGTCGACGGCGGCGAACAGGGTAGGCACCATGTAGTCGGGGAGCCGTGTCGCGAGCCTGCGCCGGATGTCGGCGAAGTCCGGCATCGCATCCGATTCGGTCGGGATGACATAGGCGACGAGGCGTTTGACGTCTGGAGCCGCCGGATCCGCGGTTGCGACGACAGCAGACGACGCGATTTCCGGGAATGCGGTCAACGCCGCGTCGATCTCGCCGAGTTCGACCCGGTGACCCCGGACCTTGACCTGGTCGTCGGTGCGGCCGAGGAAGTCGAGGTTCCCGTCGTCGCGGACCTTCATCAGGTCCCCGGTGCGGTACAGGCGGCCGCCGACGGCGAACGGATCGGCGACGAACCGTTCGGCGGTCAGATCCGGTCGGCCGAGGTACCCGCGGGCCGACCCCGCTCCGCTGATGTAGAGCTCGCCGGCGATGCCGGCAGGTACTGGCCGGAGCCACGGATCGAGCAGATGCGCGGTGGTGTTCCAGATGGGCGTCCCCACCGAGGAGGTGGGTGACTCGTCGGTGCCGATGCCGAGCGTGTTGATGGTGTACTCGGTCGGACCGTAGAGGTTGTATCCGAAGGTATGTGGGTGTTCGCGCAGGCGGGTCCAGACCGGCTCGGAGACCGCTTCGCCACCGAGGAGCACGAGGGGTGGGACGTGGTCGACGCCGTCGAGGAGGCCGTCGGCGAACAGTTGTGCGGCGTAGGTCGGGGTGACGTTGACGACGTCGATCCGGTGGTCGAGACAATAGGCGACGAGGGCGGCCGAGTCCCGCCGCAGGTCCTCGTCGCAGACGTGCACCTCGTGGCCCTCGACGAGCCAGAGGAGTTCCTCCCACGACATGTCGAAGGCGAAGGAGACGGTGTGCGCGATGCGGAGACGTCCGTGGATGCCTGCTCGACGGGCCACCGCGATCGCGGGTTCGAAGACCTTCTCGCGGTGATTGAGCTGCATGTTGGTCAGGCCACGATACGGGGTGACAACGCCCTTGGGCCTGCCCGTCGACCCGGACGTGTAGATGACGTAGGCGGGTGAGTCCGGATCGACCTGCGGTGCAATCCATTCCGGCTCGATCGGCGCGGGTGGGCGATCCGCCGTCAGTACCGCGAGGCCGAGGCCGGCGAACCGGCCGGCGACCGCCGAGTGGGTGAGGATCAGCGACGGTGACGCGTCGTCGAGGATCGCGTGCAGGCGGTCGTCGGGGTGGTCGAGCTCGAGCGGCAGGTAGGCGCCGCCGGCACGCAGGATCGCGAACAACGCCACGACGGTCTCGATGCTACGCGGGATGGCGAGGGCGACAACGGATTCCGCGCCGACACCGTGATCGTGGAGGGCGTGGGCGAGGCGATCGACATCGGACTCGAGTTCGGCATAGGTGCGACGACGATCGTCGGACACGAGTGCGTCGGCGTCGGGGATCAGGGCAGCACGATGTGCGAGCAACTCGGACACGGTCGTCCGCGGCAGCGGGTGGACCGGACCGACGAGGGGGCGATCGGTCGGCAGGCCGGAGTCGAGAGACGCCACCGGCCGCGTCAGATTCCGCCCGATGCCGTCGAGCAGATACCGGAACCGGCGCACCACTGCGCCGGCGGCGTCGTCGGTGATGAGATCGTCGCGGTATTCGAGTCGGAAGCGGATCGAGGCGCCCGGGGTGACGACGAGGGCGAGCGGGTAGTGCGTGTGGTCGAGGCTGCCCTCACCGATCAGACCGTGCAACTGCGATTGGGTCCGCTCCTCCTCCTCGGTGCGGAAGTTCTGCAGGACGTAGAGCACGTCGAAGAGCACCGGGCGGCCGGTCTCCTGTTGCAGCCGTGCCAATCCGATGTGGTCGTGGGACATCAGGGTGACACGGTCGTCCTGGGCTCGGCGGAGGAGATCGCCGACGGTCTCGTCGGGACGCAGCACCGTCCGGACAGGCACCGTGTTGAGGAACAGGCCGATCACCGTGTCGATACCCGGCACCTCGGTCGGCCGTCCGGCGACGGTCGATCCGAACGCGATGTCGGTGCGGCCGAGTACCCGGGAGAGGGTGAGGGTCAACGCCGTCGACACGATCGTGTTGAGCGTGACACCGGCCGTGCGAGCATCGTCGCGCAGACGCGCGGACAGGTCCTCGCCGAGATCCACCTCGATGCGCCGTGGCGCACGCGGCGTCAGACCGACCGCGCGAGGCGCGACGAGCGCGGGCTCGTCGTAGCCGGCGAGATGATCGCGCCACGCGGCGATGGAGGCCGCGTCGTCGGTGCCGTCGATCCACGCCAGATAGTCGCGCAGCGACGCCTCTCGCGCCGGCACGGGTGTGCCGTGCAGATGAGCGAGGAGCCGCGACACGAACACGCCTCCGGACCAGCCGTCCCACAACAGGAATCGGCGGTTGACGACGAGCCGGTCGTGTCCGCCGGGCAGGCGGATCAGCGTCATCCGCCACAGCGGGGCGTGCTCCAGCGCGAAGGGCACCGTGCGGTCGGCGGCGAGGACCCCCGCGATCCGCTCGTCGAGGGCGACGCCGTCCGGTGCCGTGGACTCGGTGTCGGTGAGGTCGACGACGGCGAGTTCGGGCTCGACGGTCGTCATGATCAGCTGGAGTGGCCGACCGTCGTGGTCGACGAACGCCGCACGGAGTTCGGGATCGGTGCGCATCAGTTCGGCCGCGGCCGCGCGGAGCGCATCGGCGTCGATCCGGTGACCGAAGTCCAGCCAGAACTGTGCGGTGTAGATGTCGGCGTCGGAGTCGACCCGGGCCTGGTAGTAGAGACCTTCCTGCAGCGGTGTCAACGGCCACACCTCGTCGACGTCGCCGAAGCGGTCGCGCAATGACGCCATCGCGCGTTCGTCGAGCGGAACGAGGCGGGTGTCGGCCTCGAGGGCGACTGCCGTGGTGATCGCCTCGGCAACCGGCTCGGCGTCGTCCACGCGTGCCGGGTCGATGTCGACGTCGACCGCCCAGCCCGTGTCCGACCGCGTGACGGCAACGCTCAGGGCGTGATCGGTCGGCAGGCCCAGATCACCGATCAGGACAGTGGGTTCCACGATGTCGCCGCCGGAGATCGCGGCCGTGAGCGCTGTACCGATCTGCGGCGACAGGTGCCTCAGGACGTCGAACGCGGGCCCGGGTATCGCGTCAGGAACGGGATCGTCGGTGTTCAGCCGCGCCGGAGAGAGGGCTTGCAGTGGGCCCGCTGTGCGCTCGGCGCCGACTGGCCGCAGATCCCTGACCAGATCGACCAGCAGGTCGTCGGGCATGCGGGTACCGAACACCCCGGCGAGTGCGCGCATGACGACCCGCGCCAGTACCGTCGGCGTCGCAGGTCCCGGTCGATGATCGGCCGGAGTGGTCAGCTCGACCCGTCGGACGATCCGGCCCGCGCGGGGATCGTGCAGCGGGACCGGCAGTGTGGCTCCGGGTGCGAGGATCTCGAGCCACCGCGGCAACGACGACGGATCCGCGGCGGCGGCGCTCAGCTCGGCTGTGACCTGTGCGAGAGTGCGCCGGACCGGGTCGATCTCGATATGGCGACCGACCGCGAGGTCGTCGAGGGCAGTCTGCAGGTCTGACGAGATCACCTGGGCTGAGCGAGGATCGATCACCGCGGCGTCGGCGGCGATGGTGAGCTCGCCGGTCGACGGATCGAAGGTCGCACCCGACCCCGGTCCGCCCGCGTGACCCGTGGACACGGGCAGCGGGCACTGTCCTGAGGGCAGGGTGGACAGCATCCACAGGACGGGGACGGGACGCTCGAGTGTCGTGCGCAGCGCGGCATGCCGGTCCACGATCGCGTCGACGACCGACTGGACCTGGTCGAGCGGTGTACCCGGTACCGCACGGGCGTACAGCAGACGTGGTGCCAGCACGGTGGGATCGACACCGGCCAGGCGCAGCCGATGCAACGCCGGCGTCAGGGCCGACGGTCCGCCGGTGGCGTCTCCTGGTTCGTCGGGACGGTCGTCGCCGAGCATGCCGTCGCCGAGGGCCTGTAGTCGGGCGTGCGGACGGGCGGCGAGCGCATGGAGGAATGCGGCGAGGTCGTCGGCGAGAGCCGCCACCTCGGAGCCGACCGACTCGACGCCCCGCAGCACGACCTCGGCGGGACGGTCCTTGCGGCGCAACTGGATCTGGATCTCGACGTCGGATACCGGACCCGACGCGAGAGCGTGCGCGGTGAGGACATGCCCACCGATCATCTGCCGCGAGGTGTTCGACATGACGTTCACGCCTAGCCCGAACATCCGGTATGGAGCAGTGCCGGAGGCGGTTTCGGATCTACCGGCGGAGGCCAGTGCGCGACCGAGATCCTCGCCGCGGAACCGGCTGTGGGCGATGAGCGAGAACAGAGCGGAGTCGACTCGCCGTGTGATGTCGGCGAGGTTGTCCCGCCCGTACGCCCGGACCCGCAGCGGCAGCACGCTCGTGACCATGGACGGGGCGGTGCGCATCGCCCGGTCGAGCCGCCCGGTGACGGGCAGTGCGAGAGTGAGATCATCGCGTCCCGTGCGTATCTGAGCGAAAGCGGTGATCGCGGCGATCATCAGCACCGTGGGACGCACACCGATCTCGGACGCCAGCGCACGCAACGGCACGAGGTCGGACACCGGCACCTCGAAACGCGCATGGATGTGACCCTTGCCCGGCGGTGGTTCCGCCGCGAGCAGCCGGACCGGCTCGGGTCGATCGCCCATCCGCTCGGTCCAGTACGTCTCGTCGGCGCGGAATCGCTCGCTCGACCGGTAGTCGGCCTCCGCGGTGGCGATGGTCGTCACGTCCCATGCCCGTTCGGCGGGCCTGCCGTCATAGTGCTCCTGCACGGCCTGCAGGAAGTGGATCAGCCCGACGCCGTCGCAGACGAGGTGATGGACCTTGAGATAGATGACGACGTCGTCGTCGGAGACGCGCAGAATGGCGAACTGGGACAGAGGCCCTGCATGGATGTCCATGGGCTTGGCCATGTCCTCGGCCATCCAGGTGTGGGCATCGCCATCTCGCAGGTCGAGGAACGACAGCGACCACCGGTCGGCGGGCAGGAGCCGCTGACGCAACTCGCCGCCGTCATCGGCGAAGACCGCCCGCATCGCCTCGGCCGACTCGAGGGCGGCCTCCAGCGATGTCTGCAGACGGGCGTGGTCGAGGTCCGCGGAGACCTCCGCGTAGAGACCGGTGTTGTAGAGGGTGGGATCCGGGGCCACCTGCATTGCCAGATAGATATCGCGCTGCCCCGCGAGGGTGGGCAGGGTGTGCAGGGAGGTCGAGGTCACGCGTGCGCTCCGGAATCGATCGGGGCCGACAGGGATTCGAGCGCGGCGCGCCACGCCCCGGCGAGGGCGCGGACGGAGTCGGAGCTCAGTTGATCGGGCAGGTGGGCGAAGGTGGCTGCCAGGACGGGTCCGTCGGTCTCGTCGCGACACACGATGTCGATCTCCAGGGGATATCCGCACCCGAGGCCGTCATCCGGGGTGGCGGCGAGCGACGTCGACTCGGCCGACGGCTGCCAGTCCATGCCGCCGCCGACCGGGAAACGGCCGAGATAGTTGATCAACACTGACGCGCGTGACAGTCCCGCCAGCGCGGCCGACAGCTGCGGGTTGAGGTATCGCAGCATCCCGAAACCGGCTCCGGCCGAGGGTATCTCGCGCCACAGTCGTTCGGCGTCGCTGACTGCTGCCGACAGATCGTGGCAGACCGGTAGGCGCAGGGGGGCGACGGTGGTGAACCAGCCCACCGTGTGCGACAGATCGAGATCACCCAGCCCCGCGCCCTCGGTGTCACGGCCATGGCGTTCGGTGTCGATGAGGAGGTCGGCGGTCTCGAACACCTGCGTCGCTGCCATCCGCAGTGCGCCGATGAAGACCGAGGTGATTCCGACCCCCAATCGTGCGGGAGTGTCGGACATCAGAACCGATGTGGTCTCCGCATCGAGTGTGACGACCTGGTGGCGCTGGTCGCCGACCTGCCCCCCCGACGGCGGTGCGCCGGGTATCAGATCGGCACCCGGGGCGAGGACGGTGGCCCAGTGTGTGGCCTCGTTCAGCAGTGCGGGATCGTCGGCGCGGGCGGCGACGACGGCAGCGAAGTCGTGCAGGGTCGTGGTCTCCGGCAGCGGTGTGGGTGCGAGCCCGGCTGCGGCATCGGCGTGGAACGACGCGAGGTCGTCGAGGAGAATCCGGCGGGACACCCCGTCGACGGCCAGGTGGTGGATGACGAGGACGAGGCGACCCCGATCACCTACGCACGGCTCGAGGAATGTGGCCGCCAGCATGGTGCCGGCAGTCGGATCGAGACGTCCGGCGGCACGGCCGGATTCGATCCGTACCGCGGTGGTGACGTCGGTGTGTGTGCCGTGCGGCACCACCTCGAGCACCTCGGCGGCGCTGACCGTGCCGGGTGGCCCCGCCTCGAGACTCCAGACGACACCGGCGACGACCGTCAGCGTCATTCGCAGCGCCTCGTGGGTGTCGATGATCGACTGCAGTGCCGCCTCCAAGGATGCGCGGTCGGCATCGACGGGGGTGTCGACGACCAGCGACTGGTTGAATCGTGCGATCGGACCACCGAGCTCTCGCAGTCGATGCACGACGGGGAGCAGGGGCACCGCGACCGCGGCGAGCCGGGTCGCATCGGATCCGGGCCCAGCCGCATCGCGGTCGGCCTCCGGGTCGTCGTCGATCCATCGGGTCACGGCGGCGAGACCCTCGATCGTGCGGTGGGTGAACACATCTCGGGGCGTGAGCTGCAGCCCACGCCTGCGGGCACGATTGACCATCGTCGTCGAGACGATGCTGTCGCCGCCGAGCGCGAAGAAGTCGTCGTCGACGGACACCGCGGGGAGGCCGTCCTGGTCGCGCTCGATGCCGAGGCTGTCGGCGAAGACGTCGGCGAGCGCGCGTTCGAGGTCGCTGGTGGGACGCCGACCGCCGACGCTGCTCAGGTCCGGATCCGGCAGGGCGGACGTGTCGGTCTTCCCGTTCACGGTGAGGGGGATGGCGTCGAGGACGACGACCGCCGCCGGCACCATGTGCTCGGGCAGTCGACTGCTCGAGCCGGCGCGGACGGCCGCGGGGTCGAGACTGTCACCGACGACGTACGCGAGAATCCGGTCGTTGCCGTCCGGTCCCGGCCGGGTGATCACCGCGACGTCGTCGACGGCGTCGAGTGCGGCCAGGGCGGAACGGATCTCGCCGAGTTCGATCCGGAATCCACGGACCTTGACCTGGGTGTCGGATCGGCCCTGGTAGAGCAGTCGCCCGTCCGTGGTCCGACGGACCAGGTCGCCGGTGCGATACAGCACGCCACCGTGGGAACCGGGATCCGCGACGAATCGCGCCGCGGTGAGCGACGGACGATTCAGGTACCCGGGCGCGACCTGAGGACCGGCGAGGTACAGCTCACCGCTCGCGCCGTCGGGGACCGGGCGCAGGTACTCGTCGAGCACTGCGCCGGAGAAGCCGGGCAGCAGTGCACCGATGTCGCTGCCGGGTGCCGTGCGCGCGGTCTTCTCGTCGACGGTGAGATGGCTGGCGTGCACGGTGGTCTCGGTGATGCCGTACATGTTCACCGGCGTCACGTGGGGGTGTCGGGCCATGAAGTCGGGCAGCCGACGCAGATCGAGGGCCTCGCCACCGAAGATCACGTACCGCAACGCGGACAGGTCGACGTCCCCGCCCGCGCGAACAGCGGCGTCGAGCGCGAAGAACGCCGACGGAGTCTGGCTGAGCACCGACACCCGTTCGGCGGCGAGCAGTGCGCCGAACTCATCCGGTGCCCGGGTCACCGATCGATCCGGGATCACGATGCACGCACCCGTCGACAGCGGACCCCACAGCTCCCACACCGAGAAGTCGAAAGCGTACGAATGGAACATCGTCCACACATCGTCGGCGGTGACGTCGAACAGGCCGTCGGTGGCGTCGAGCAGTGCGACGACGTTTCCGTGGGTGACGGTGACGCCCTTGGGTCGACCGGTCGAGCCTGACGTGAAGATGACGTACGCGAGGTGATCCGGGCCGATCTCCGGCAGCGTCGCCGACTCGGATCTGTCGGTGGCTGTTGCCGCGAGGTACTGCCCGTCCACGATCAGTCGCGGGTGCGCGTCCTCGATGATTCCGGTGACCCGCTCGGCGGGATGATCGGGATCGATCGGCACGTAGGCGGCGCCGGTCCGCAGTATCGCGAGGAGGGCGATCACGAGATCGGCCGAACGCGGCACGCGCAGCGCGACGAGGTCGCCCGGCCCGACGCCGTCCGCGATCAGCCGGTGGGCGAGTGCCGCGCTGCGACGGTCGATCTCGGCATAGGTGAGGCGTTCGCCGCCCGCGACCACCGCCGTCCGCTCGCCCGACCGTCCGAACGTCGTGCTCATGATGTCGACGAGAGTGCGCGCCGTGCGACCGATCCGGAGGTCTGCGCCGACGAACGCACGGGACGACGCGACTCCGGGGAGACTCTGTGGCGTGGTCAGTCGCAGGTCGGCCATACGTGTGCCAGGGGCGGCGGCGAGCAGGTCGAGCACCGCGGTGACACGGCCGGCGAGCTCGTCGGCTGTGCGGCGATCGAAGAGTTCGGTCGCGTACTCGAGGCGTAGCCGGATCCCGGCGCCGTCGGCGAGCTCGGCGAATTCGAAGGTCAGGTCGAACTTCGACGTGGTCGTCCGTGGGAAGAGCGGAACGGCCGTGAGGCCGTCGAAATCGGGTGCGACGATGGGGTCGCGATACTGGACCATCGTCTGGAACAACGGGTGACGTGCCAGCGACCGGTTCGGGGCGAGCGCTGTGACCACCTCGTCGAAAGGGACGTCCTGATGGTCGTAGGCGGCGAGATCGGCGGTCCGCACGCGTGCCAGGACCCCGGCCAGATCCGGGTTGCCGGACAGATCTGTCCGCAGGGTCAGGGTGTTCACGAACATGCCGATCATCCGGTCCGCGGAGGCCGCAGACCGCCCGGCGACAGGAGTCCCGACGACGATGTCATGCCCGGCGCCGGACGCCGAGATGGCCACGGCGACAGCGGCATGCGTGACCATGAACATGGTCGCGCCCCCATCACGCGCGCGAGCGCGCAGCCTTGTCAGGCGCTCGGCGTCGATGACGCGCACGATCTCGTCGCCGCCGTGTCCGCGGTCAGCGCCGCGTGGTCGATCGACCGGAAGGTCGAGTTCCTCAGGCGCCCCGGACAGTTCGCGACGCCAGAACTCCAGTTGGGTGTATGCGCGCGATCCGGGTTCGTCACGGCTGCCGAGGCGCTGCAACTGCCAGACGGTGTGATCGGCGAACTGGATCGGCGGGGGCGCCACCTCCAGACCGTTGTAACCCGCTGCGAGTTCGTCGAAGAGCCGGCCCGCCGACCACTCGTCGGCGGCGATGTGATGCACCGTGATCAGCAGGATCGACGTCGACGGTCGTGACATTGTTGACGTCGCCGACTCCGTCGACCCGACGGCGCCCAGCAGGTCGGCACGGATGGGCAGGTCGGCGGTCAGGTCGAAGGGTCGCGCGATGAGGGCGTCGATCGCCGCCGTCGTGTCGGCGTCGCCGACGACCCCGCCGACCGCGATCTCACCGAGTCCGAGATCGTCGGCGGCCGACGGCGGATCGATGATCTGGGCGCCGTCGACGATTCTGGTCCGCAGGGCCTCGTGGCGGCGCACGATCCCGCGCAGTGCCGTGACGAGGCGGTTCCGATCGGGTTCGCCGGTCAGTCGGACGGCGAACGGGATGGTGTAGGCGGCGTCGTCGACACCGCTCTGGAACCACAACCGACGCTGCGCCGGTGACAGGGGCAACGGACTCGGTCGCACGTCGAGCGCGGCCGGTTCGTCCGGTGCCGTCGTCGAACCGTCCGAAGCGGATGGTGCCGCCTCCAACTCACCGGCGACGAGATCGACGATCTGCGACAGCACCGGATGGTCGAACACCTGCGCGACGGTGAGGACGGCGTCGGTGGTGACCCGGAGGCGGGTCAGCACCCGGGTCGCCGACAGCGAGTGTCCACCGAGGTCGAAGAAGTCGTCGTCGAGCCCGGGCTCCGGGATGCCGAGGACATCGGCGACGATGCCGACGACCGCGCGTTCGAGGTCGTTGGTGGGCCGGCGTCGTCCGGTTCGGCGAACGGTGTCGGGTGTGGGGAGTGCGCGCCGGTCGATCTTTCCACCGGGCGTCAGCGGCAGGCTGTCGAGCCGTGTCCACGTCGACGGGATCATGAACGCGGGCAGGCGTGCGCGGAGTCGCGCCGCGACGTCGGCGGTGTCGGCGCTACCGGTGAGGTAGGCGTCAAGACGGACAGCGACCTCGCCCTGCCCGTCGTCGGACCGGCCGGCGACGACGACGGCGGCATCGACCCCGCCGATGGCGGCCAGCGCGGCCTCCACCTCGCCGAGCTCCACGCGGTTGCCGCGGATCTTCACTTGACCGTCGTTGCGGCCGAGGAGGTGCAGCGTCCCGTCGCCGGCGAGGACCGCGCGGTCACCGGAGCGATACATGCGAGCGCCGGAACCATCGGTGGCCGCGACGAATCGTGCTGCCGTCTCATCCGGACGGCGGTGGTAGCCGCGGGCGAGCTGCACGCCGGCGACATAGAGTTCGCCGGGCACACCCGACGGGACCGGACGCAGTCGGCGGTCGAGCACCCACAGGCGGGCTCCGGGCACGGCGGTACCGATGTGCACCGGGCCGGTGACGATGCCGGTCGCGACGTCACCGGCGACCTCGGAGGAGCCGTAGGAGTTGACGACCTCGGCCGCCGACGTGTGCAGACGCTCGACGACAGTGGACGTCATGGGTTCTCCGGAGACGATCCAGCGGTGTGGCCGCAGCGGCAGGGCGGTGGGCTCCGCTGCGTCGACCATGGCGTGGGCGAGGGACGGGACTGCCGTGATCTGGTCGGCCCCGGTGGCGACGGCGAGCTCGCTCAGTCGTCCGGCGTCCCGTGAGGTCGTGTCGTCGGCCAGGACGACGGTCGCACCGGCCGCGAGCGCCCCGAACAGTTCGGTCGTGCCGTCGATGAATGCGAATGAGCTCTTGGCGAGGACCGTCGTGGCGTCCCAGTGCCGTGCGGCCCAGCCGATCCGGTTGGCGAGGGCGCCGGCGGTGCCGACGACGCCCTTGGGAAGGCCGGTCGAGCCGGAGGTGTAGACGAGGTAGGCGGCGGCGTCGGGACGGATGGCACCGACGGGCATCGTCGACGGGTCGTCGGTCGTCTCCGCGACGATGTCGGCGAGCACGGCGTCGTCGACGACCAGGTCCGGATTCGCATCGGCCAGCATGAACGCGATCCGGTCGGCCGGATAGGCGGGATCGATGGGCAGATAGGTGCCTCCCGTGCGCATCACGGCGACGAGCATCGCCACCGCCGCGGGTGTGCGGTGCAGTGCGATCGCGACCATCGACTCGGCACGGATCCCGCGGCGATCCAGGGCTGCGGCGAATCGTGCTGTCGTGGTCTCGAATTCGCGATAGCTGATCCGTGTGTCACCGGCGACGACGGCGAGCCGGCGGCCGGCCTGTGCCGACATCTCTGCGATCCGTGCCGCGACCGGGCGGAAGGGGAGCGCCGGAATCGGCGCTTGCCGATGCCCGGCGTTGTGACCGGCGAGTCCGCGGCCGGCTCCCTGATCGACACCGTCCGAACCTGATCGGGGCAGTCGGCCGACCGGTACATCGCCGGCGTCGGCGAGCGCGCCGAGAAGGCCCACCAGGGAGTCGAGGAGCCGGGGGTCGACCCCGCGACGTTCGAACACGAGCCGGATCTCCGGGTCGTCTTCGACGATCAGGGTTGCCGAATAAGTGTTCTCGTCATCGATGACCGGACGGACCGAACCCCTCGGGAAGCTCTCGAACACGACGACGGAGTCGAACAGTTCGCCCATCCCCATCGCCGCTTGGATGTCGCCGAGCGCGGTGTGCTGGTGATCGAGGAGTGCGAGTTGCTCGCGCTGGACGCGGGCGAGCAGCCGGGTCGGCGTCTCGGACGGGTCGAGCCTGACGCGCACCGGGATGGTGTTGATCAGCATGCCGACCATCTCGTCGACTCCCAGGACGGCGGGATGACGCCCGGACACCACGGCGCCGAACACGATGTCGTCGCTGTCTGTCAGGTCGGCCAGCACCAGTGCCCAGCTGACCTGGATGAGCGTGTTCAGCGTCGCGCCGGAGCGGTGGGCGAGAGAACGCAGCGCCGACGACCGCTCGGCGGACAGACGATGATCGGCCGATCGGGACGGAATCGATTCCGACGGCTTCCCGGTGAGATGCTGATCGACGAGCGGCAGCCGCGTGGGGCCGCGGAAACCGGACAGCGTCCGCGTCCAGACCTCGGTGTCGGCGGGGCGTGCGGTCAGCCACCCCAGGAAGGTGCTGATCGGTTGCACCGGAGGGAGTTCCACGCCCGTGTAGCCGGCGACGATCTCCTCGAGCACGCGATGGATCGACCACCCGTCGACGGCGACATGGTGTGCCACCATCACCAGGGTCGAGGTGGCCGTCCCTCCTGCCGGCCGATCTGTCACGAGGACGAACCGCACCGGAGGTGGCGACGCGAGGGACACCCCCAGCGAGCGTTGGTCCGCGTGAACCGCGGCGATGTCCGAGGTCGCGTCGAGCTCCTGGTACGACAGCGGGACCTCGACCGCCCCATGCACCCGGGCGACGGGTTGCCCGGTCCGACGACGGGTGTAGGACGTCCGCAGCGAGGCATGGCGTCGCACGACGGTGTCGATCGCCCGCTGCATGACGTCGGTGTCGACGTCGGCCGCGGGGCCCAGGTCGAGGTCCGCCAGGATCAGATAGGGGTCGGTCTCGCCGGCGGCGCGGGGTCGCGTCGAGTGATAGACGATCGCCTCTTGCAAGGGCGTCAGGGGCAGGATGTCCTCGAGGCCCTGCGGACGTGCGGCACTCACAACAGGTTTCCGTCCATCAGCTCGTCCATCTCGTCGGAACCGACACCGGAAGTGGTCATCCGGTCGCTGGTCCCGCTCGTCGAAAACCCGGTGTCGTCCGTGGGCGCAGCGGTGAGGGCGAGCGGGCGCGCACGCGTCGCGAGCGCAGCCACGGTCGGTCCGTCGAAGACGTCGAGGACGGTGATCACGAGGCCGGCGCGAGCCGCACCGGCGACGAGGCGTACCGCGCTGATGCTGTCACCGCCCAGATGGAAGAAGTTCTCGTCGGCACCGACACGAGGAAGCCGGAGGACGGTGGCGAACGCTTCGGCCAACGCGTGTTCGGCGGATGACCGCGGCGCCCGGCCCTGACCGGCCTCTGCAGCGAAGTCGGGAGTGGGCAGCGCCCGGCGATCGACCTTCCCGTTCGGAGTGAGGGGCAGGCCGGGCACCACGAGGACCGCCGCCGGAACCATGTAGTCGGGGAGTAGCGAGGCCGCGTGGTCACGGAGAACCGTCACGTCCACGTCCGTCTCTCCGGTTGGGACCACATGGGCGATCAGCCGTCCGTCGATCGTCGAGGCGACGGCGCGGGCGACCGAATCGTGCTCGGCGAGTGCGTTCTCGATGTCGCCGAGCTCGATCCGGAAGCCCCGGACCTTGACCTGGTGATCGATCCGGCCGAGGCACTCCAGCGCCCCGTCGTCGCCCGCTCGGGCGAGGTCGCCGGTGCGATACATCCGTGCACCCGGGCCGCCGAACGGGTCGGCGACGAACCGCTGGGCCGTCATCGTAGTCATTCCGTGATAGCCGCGGGCCAGCCCATCGCCGGTGAGATAGAGCTCGCCGATCCGGCCCTGCGTTACTGGATACAGGGCGGCGTCGAGGACGCGCACACCGGTGTTGTCGATGGGTGTGCCGATCCGGATCGGGGCTCCGGCCTCGACGTGAGCGGTCGTCGACCAGATCGTCGTCTCGGTCGGGCCGTACATGTTGCGCACCGACCGCGCGTAGGTGACGAGGCTCTCGGCCACCGTGGGCGGGAGTTGCTCACCGCCGACGAGCACGTCGACGCCGGCCAGGGAGGCGCCGTGGCCGCTGTCGAGGACCGCGGTCCACAGTGACGGGGTCGCCTGCATGAGATCGACGCCGTGACGCCCGATGAGCGCGGCCAGCGCCGTCGGGTCGTGGACCTCGTCGGGCGTCGCCAGGACCACGGATGATCCGGCGGCGAGTGGGACGAGTGTCTCCAGGATCGCGATATCGAAGGAGATGGTCGTCACGGCGAGCATCGTCCGGCCTGGGCGCAGACCGATCCGACGGATCATGGCATCGGTGAAGTTCCGCAGGGCCGCATGGCCGACCACGACACCCTTCGGTGTGCCGGTCGATCCGGACGTGTAGATGACGTAGGCGGGGGAGTGTGCCGACGCAACGGGTCCCACACCGGATCGGCGCCCTCGCGAATCCCGCTGGCGTCGGACGATCGGCCTGTCGTGCCCGCTCTCGATCGTCGCCACCGGTCTCGCATCGTCGAGGGTTACACGGAGGCGGTCATCCGGGAAGCCGGGATCGAGCGGCAGAAATGCTGCGCCGCTGCGCAACACGGAGAGGAGGGCCGCGATGAGGTCGACACCCCGGGGCAGTGCGACGGCCACCACGTCCTCGGCATCACATGGCCCGAGTTGCGCGGAGAGCAGGTCGACTCGCCGTCGCAGGTCGCCGAACGTGAGGCGTTCGTCTCCGCACGCGACCGCCGGGAGATGGTCCGGTTGTCCGAGGATGCGGTCGACTACGGGGACCGGGTTCACCGGGACCCGCGCGCGGTCGTCGGCCGCGCGGATCGCGATCCGGCGCGCGTGGTGATCGTCGGCGGCGACGAGGGCCGCGGCGATCGGCGGTCCGTTGTCCGACATCGCGGTCGCGATCATGCCGCCGATGCCACGCGCGATCTCCTCGACCCGGTCCCGGTCGTACAGGGCGGTGTCCGCGTCGAGGACGAGTTCGAGATCCCCGGGGTCCGGGACGCCAAGGTCGAGGGCCGTGACGGACATGTCCACCACCGGACCGCGGGCGAGCGACATGACCCGCGCCGTCGACGTCCCGAAGGCGATCGTGGAGCCGAACGGCTTGATGTTGACGGTCGGGCCGATGGCGCCGTCGACGCCGACGTGTCGCAGATCGCGCACGATGTCCTCGCCCCGATAGCGCGCATGACCGGCGACCGCACGGAGTCGGGCCGACACCCGGTCGGCGACATCGTCGACGGTGTCACTCATGCGCACCTCGACCCGCAGCGGGATCACGTTCACCGTCGAGCACGGGACATTCGCCGCCGGCGAACCGAGCCGGTTCATCATCGGGAAACCGAGCACGACGTCGTCGGTCTCGGCCTCGCCGGCGCAGAAGGCGGCGATCGCGGCGGTGAGTCGGGCGGGCGACCGGGTGATCGCGCCCGCGTCCGGTACGACGGTGCGGACGGTGTGGACATCGGCGGCCAACCGATGGGTCCGAGGACAGCCGGACAGTGTGAGAGGTGCGGTGACGCCGGACAATTCGGATGACCAGAAGTCACGGTCGGAATCCGGCGCGACATCGAAATCGGCGGGCAATGTGGAGATCGAGCGCAGCGCGCGAGCATCGTCGGGGTCGGCGTAGACCGCGGCAATGCGTCGGCCGATCAGGCCCAGGCCGTACGCGTCGAGGACGATGTGGTGGGCGATCAGCAGCAGTGCCGTGTGGTCACCGGCGGTCAGCACGGTGATCGAGGCGCACGGTCCGGCCCCGGGATCGATCACTGTGCACACCGCGGCCCGGGCGTAGCGGTCGATCGCGTCGTCGTCATCTGAGGCACTGCCATCCGGGACGCCCTCATCAGGGAGATCGACCCGGGTCACCGGGATCGCCTCGCCGATCTCCACGGTGACGTCGCCGTCGGTGTCGGCACGGAATCGGCTACGGAGACCGTCGGCCTCGCCGGCAACCCGGCGGGCGGCGGCGAGGAGCCGCGCCGGGTCGGGATCGATGTCGAATCGGAACAACTGGCCGACGGTGAAGACCGGTGAGGTGGGCAGAACCGACTGGGCGAACCACAATCCGCGCTGCGCTGCGGAGGCTCGCATCAAGGTCGTGAACCCGCGACACGACGAAACAATTCGCTGAGGTGATCACGACGGACGATTGCCACATAGCTTAGCCTACCCAATCTTACGGCTCCGATCGAAATCGGGCGCGGGACTCCCGCTGTGCGCGGGGGTGGCCTCACATCAGATCCCAATGAAGGTTAGGCTAAGTAACGTTGTAGTGTTACCGTGCTCCGTCAGCCTCCGTTCATCTGTGGCGCGATGTCTGCCGGGGGCTTGTACCGGAGAGGCCGTCCATGCCGGGACGGCGGAAAAGGGGACATCACCATATGGCGACGACCAGCTCGACCTTGACCAGGGAGCAGATCATCGGCGACATCGCGGAGATCCTGCAGGTTCCCGCGGCCGAGATCGGAGACGAGACCAATGTGCTCGACGTCGGACTGGACTCGGTCCGGCTCATGTCGTTGATCGAACGATGGCGCGCGGCGGGTGCGGTGAAGGCTGACCTCGTCGCGCTCGCATCCGATCCGGTCGTCGGGTCGTGGGTCCGTGAACTGACCGCCAACGCAGCACCCACTGCATCCGTCACCGAGGAGGCACAGCGATGAATGCACCGATCGTCGAGGATGTCGATGTCGTGGTGGTCGGCGGCGGGCCAGGTGGGTCGACCGTGGCGACCCTCCTCGCCAAGAGCGGGCACCGCGTCGTGCAGCTCGAGAAGGAGACCTTCCCCCGCTACCAGATCGGGGAGTCGTTGCTGCCCTCGACGATTCACGGTGTGTGCCGACTGCTCGGCGTGGACCAGAAGATCAAGGACGCGGGCTTCATGCACAAACGGGGTGGCAGTTTCCGCTGGGGTAAGAACCCGGTGCCGTGGAACTTCCTGTTCGCCATCTCTCCGGAGTTCGCCGGCGAGGGCTCCTATGCGTATCAGGTCGAGCGGATGAAGTTCGACAACATCCTGCTCGAGAACTCGGCAGAGTGCGGCGTGGACGTCCGCCAGAACTGTCGTGTCAACGGCACCGAGCAGGACGAGGCCGGGCGGGTCGTCGGTGTCCGGTACCTCGATGTCGACCGCGGTGAACACCACGTGCGGGCGAAGTACGTCGTCGACGCATCCGGCAACACCACCCGGCTCTCGAAATACGCCGGGGGAGAGCGCATCTACTCCGACTTCTTCCAGAACGTCGCCGTCTTCGGCTATTTCGAGGGCGGCAAGCGTCTGCCCGCGCCCGACTCCGGCAACATCCTGTGCGCAGCGTTCGACGAGGGATGGATGTGGTACATCCCGCTGTCGGACACCCTCACCAGCGTCGGCGCGGTCATCTCGAAGGAGAAGGCCGAACACGTGCTCAACGCACAGGAGGAGACGCTGAACCACTACATCGATCGCTGCACGATCGTGAAGGACATGCTCGGCGACGCCACCCGGGTCACCGAGGGCACGTACGGGGAGATCCGCATCCGCAAGGACTACTCGTATGCCAACACCCGGTTCTGGGGCAACGGGATTGTCCTGGTCGGTGACGCCGCCTGCTTCATCGACCCCGTGTTCTCCACCGGTGTCCACCTCGCCACCTATTCGGGAGTGCTCGCGGCGCGGTCGATCAACAGCGTGCTGTCGGGAGCGATGGCCGAGGAGCGTGCCTTCGACGAGTTCGAGGGGCGCTACCGCCGGGAGTACGCGGTGTTCTACGAGTTCCTGTCGGCGTTCTACGACATGGAACAGTCCGAGGACTCGTACTTCTGGAAAGCTCGTAAGGTCACCAATTTCGACCGCACCGACCTCGCCGCGTTCGTGTCGCTCGTCGCCGGCGGCTACTCCGGCGAGGACGTGCTGACCGATCCGGAGAAGATCGTCGAGAAGTTCAGCGCATCCACCAAGGCGCTCACGGAGGCGACCGAGAAGACCGGTGGTATGGACACCGATTCCGGTCAGCGGATGGGACATATGTTCAGTGCGCCGGTGGTCCGCGACGTCATGGAGGAGATGAACGCCTTCCAGGCTCGCGGCGCCAGCGGCGATGGCGCGATCGAACCGCCGTTGCTCGACGGCGGTCTGGTGCCGTCGGACGACGGTCTGGCGTGGGCCGAGCCCGCGACCGTCGACGCGTGACCCGGCGACGATGCTGACCCAACTCGCGATCATCCTCTGTGCCGCGGTGGTGCTGGGGATGATCGCGAGGCGGCTCGGGCTGCCCGCCATGGTCGGCGAACTGCTCGCTGGGGTCGTCCTCGGCCCGTCCCTGCTCGGCTGGCTGCTCCCGGCGGCGCACGACCGCCTGTTCCCCGATGACGGGGCTCCGTCGGCGTTGGTCGGGGGGATCGGCCAGGTCGGTGTGTTGTTGCTCGTCGGACTCGCTGCGGCTGAGCTCGACTTCACCGTGTTGCGTCGGCGCGGCAAGGTCATCGCATCGGTCAGCGTGTGGTCATTCGCGATTCCACTCGCCTTCGGGATCGGAGTCGGGTTCCTCGTACCCGAGCGGTTCCACGGGATCGACTCCACGCCAGTGGAGTTCGCACTACTGCTCGGAACCGCGATGTCGGTGAGCGCGATCCCGGTGATCGCGAAGATCCTCACCGACCTCGATCTGCTGCGCAAGGAGGTCGGGCAGGTCATCCTGACCGCCGGCACCCTCAGCGATGTCGGTGCATGGATGCTGCTCGCGGTCGTGTCGGCGATGACGACGGTCGGCCTCCGAGGGTGGCAACTCCCGCTGACCGCCCTGTACCTGGGCGCGGCGCTTGCCGTCACCTGGCTGCTCCGTCCGTGGGTACACAAGGCACTCGACCGTGTGGAGGCATCGTCGAATGCCCTGTACGTCAACGGAATCGTGGTGGTGATCATCGTCGGCGGAGCCGCAGCCACCGACGCACTGCATCTGGAGGCCGCGCTGGGCGCATTCCTCGCCGGCCTGATGGTCGGCCGCCGCGGGCGCGGGGTGCTGGGGCCGCTGCAGACGGTCACCGCCGCCGTGCTGGCGCCGGTGTTCCTCGCCACGGCGGGTCTTCACCTGGACCTGGCCGAACTCGGCCGGCCCGGCGTCGCGGTGCTCGCGGTCGTCGTGCTCGTCGTGGCCGTGGCAGGGAAGCTGATCGGCGGATACCTGGGCGCACGTATGGTCGGTGTGTCCCGTTGGGAGTCGCTCGCGCTCGGATCGGGTCTCAACGCGCGGGGGATCGTGGAGATCATCCTCGCGACCATCGGGCTGCAGATCGGGGTGTTCTCCGAATCGGTCTTCACGATCGTCGTCCTGCTGGCGCTGGCCACGTCCATCATGGCCGGTCCTATGCTCGTGTTCGCCACGCGCCGTTTCGAATCCGACCCGGTCCCGCCCGCGCGTCCGGCGGCCGTCGGTGCGGATCCCCACTCCAGTCACATGCACATGGGCAACTGACATCCGCTGGGGTTGTTCCCATGTGGATCGATTGTCCCCTCCGTGTGCTTGACCCATTTCGCTGACCGACGAGGGCGATGAATCACGACCACGTTGCTTAGGGTAGACTTACCTTCCGTCTGGATAACGAGTGCGCCTTACCCATCGGTCAGCACAGTCGCAGAACGACGTAGAGGAGCAACGCTTGTGCAGTGATCTTTCTCCGTTGGTCGACGTGGTCGGCATCGGATTCGGACCGTCGAATCTGGGGTTGGCGATCGCGATCGAGGAGCACAATCTGACCGCGGGCCCGCAGCAGACGGTCACCGCGAAGTTCTTCGAGAAGAAGGATGCCTTCGGCTGGCACTCCGGCATGTTGCTGCCCGGGACCACCATGCAGGTGTCGTTCCTGAAGGACCTTGCCACGCAACGCAATGCACGCAGCGAATACACCTTCCTGAACTACTTGACGGAACGCGGTCGACTGACCCACTTCATCAACAGGCAGGACTTCTTCCCGCTGCGCGCCGAGTTCCACGATTATCTGTGCTGGGCCGCCGACCGGGTGAGGGTCCCCGTCGAGTACTCGACGGACGTCACCGCGGTGCACTGGGACGGTGACCACTTCGAAGTGGTGTCCGACTCCGGTGTGGTGCGCGCACGCAACCTGGTTCTCGGGGGCGGACTCCGGGCCAAGCTGCCGGCGGGGATCACTCCCGGTCCTCGGGTGTTCCACAACCATCGGATGCTCCGTCACTTCGCCGACCTGCCCAGCAGGCTCAACGGCCGGTACGCCGTGATCGGCGCGGGTCAGAGCGCCGCCGAGGTGGCCGCCTACCTGCACGATGAGACCGGCGCGGATGTGCACGCGGTGTTCGCGAAGTACGGGTACACACCCGCCGACGACAGCCCGTACGCGAACCGGATCTTCGATCCGGAGGCCGTCGACGAGTACTTCGCCGCCGAGGACGGCTGGCGTGAACGACTGCTGCACTATCACCGCAGCACGAACTACTCCGCGGTCGATCCGGAGCTGATCCAGGATCTCTACCAACGGGAGTACACCGAGCACGTCGACGGACACCGACGGCTGTTCGTGCACGGCGCCACCGAGCTGCTCGACATCGTCGAGTCCGGGGACTCCGTCCGGATCCGGGTCGCACATCGGCTCACCGGGACGGAGACCGAACTCGACTGTGACGCCGTGGTGTTCGCCACCGGCTTCGAGCCGACACCGCTGTCGGACATGCTCGGCGACCTCGCCGAGAGCTGCGGCGAGGACCGGCACGGCCGACCCGTCCTGGATCGGCTCTATCGGGTGCAGACGACCGACGACATCACCGGCCAGATCTTCGTGCAGGGCAATTCCGAGCACACCCACGGGCTGACCTCGACGCTCCTGTCCAACGTCGCGGTCCGTTCGGGCGAGATCGTGCGGGCGCTCGCGGAGGACCGTCCACTGGTCGCCGCCGGCGCCGCACCGAACGGGTTCGCGGACATCACCGGCGAGGCCGCGGTGGGTCGGGACGGACATCGGTGACTCACTCCGACTCGGCGACGGTGGATCTGACGCCGCACGACACCGAGCTCCGGTTGACGATGTACGACCTCGTCCCGCGCACGGTCGAGGTCGTGGCCACCAGGGACCTGAGCGCCGAGATGCGACGGGTCACGTTTCGGATCACGTCCCCGGACGACTTCTGGTTCGTCGAGATGGCGCCCGACGACCACATCAAGCTGTTCTTCGCCGATGAGACCGGCGAGATCGTGATGCCCGGGGTGGGGCCGGACGGGATGCGCCTGCCAACACAGGGGTGTCATCCGATCTACCGCGACTACACCGTCCGATCCTATGACCGCGATTCGGCGTTGCTCGACATCGACTTCGTGCTGCACACGCACGGCGTCGCGGGTTCGTGGGCGATGCGGGCGGCCGCCGGGGACCGGTTGGGGATGCTGGGTCCGCGTGGCTCGCACATCTACCCGGTCGGCTACGACTGGTACCTCCTCGGCGCCGACGACACCGCACTTCCGGCGCTCGCCCGCTGGCTGGAGGAGCTGCCGGCGGGCAAACCGGTGATCGCCGTCGTCGAGGTGTCGGGACCGGAGTCGGAGATCGACCTGCCCGCGCGCCCCGGTGCGCAGATCCACGTGGTGCACCGTGGCGACGCGGCTCCCGGGAACAGCGCCCTGCTCCACGATGCGATCCGTTCTCTGGAACTGCCGGCCGGCACCTGCTACGCCTGGGTCGCCGGTGAGGCCAACTCGCTCAAACCGATCCGGCGCCACCTCCGACGAGATCTGGGGCTGCCGAAGGAGCGGGTGAAGGTCGACGGCTATTGGCGCGCCGGGACCGTCAACCTCGACCATCACGAGGCCGAGGACGAGTAACCGCCGCGGCACCGCGTCGTCTGTGGACCAGCGATCAGCCGACGAGCGGTGCCAGCGTACGGCCCAGGAGCGAGACCCGGCCGTGCACATGCCCGTTGGCGGGCGCGTTGACCGTGACGCCGTCGATTCCGGTCGCGAGCAGGTCGGCGACGCGCGCGCCGACCTCGTCCGGATCGCCCACGATGGTCGACGCGCGGCGTACCTCGGCGGCCGGATTCCGCTGCAGATAGTCCTCGAACTCGGCGACCGCCTGATCGTGGGTCGGGGCGATGCACGCCGAGGTCTGCAGGCTCACCGTGATCTCGGAACGAGTGCGGCCCAGCCGGTCACAGTGTTCCGCCAGCGCATCGAGTTTGCGCGGGATGTCCTCGACGGCACAGATGAGGTTCGACTCGTCCGCGTACTGGGCGACCATGCGCAGGGTCTTCTTCTCGCCGCCACCTCCGATCATCACCGGGATCTTCGACAGAGGGGCGGGAACATTGAGCGCCTCGCTCACTCGGTACCACCGGCCGTCGAGGCTCGGCGCTGTGCCCGCCAGCATGCCGAGGACGATCTGCAGGGATTCCTCGAGCCTCTCGAACCGGTCGGTGAAGGTGCCGAATTCGTATCCGAGCGAGTCGTGTTCGAGTTCGAACCACCCCGCACCGATGCCGAGTTGCCCGCGACCGCCGGACACCAGGTCGAGGGCGGTCACCGTCTTGGCCAGCAGGGTCGGGTTGCGGTAGGTGTTTCCGGTGACGAGCGAGGACAGGCGCACGGTCGAGGTGTGCTGTGCCAGGGCCGAGAGCAGCGTGTAGCACTCGATCATCGGTTCGTCGGGGGCGCCGAGGATCGGCAGTTGATAGAAGTGGTCCATCACCAGGACGGTGTCGAAACCGGACTCCTCGGCCTCGACCGCCTGCCCGACGATCGTGGGGAAGAGCCGGTCCGGGGCGGTGTCGGGATAGGTGAAATTGGGGATCTGGTAACCGAGCTTCGTCACACCTCGACGCTACGCTCACCGTGCCTGGGCCGCACCGGTTCTCCGCGGTGTATCTCCACGGCCCTCGGTCGACACATCCTTGTGGCTGTCCGAATTGTCCGATGGGGCAAGTGTTCTCGCCAGCGTGGCGATCCGGTCGAGCAGCTCGTCGAACACCGCGTCGACATCGGTGGCCGTCGCGATCCGTGCGTTCGGGGCGCCGGTCATAGACCGTTCGTCGGCCACGGTCATGCCCCTGGTCAGCCGCCCGGCCAGCTCGACGCCGACCCGCGCCCCGATGGTGGTGACGATGCCGGGAGAGAGGGCGACCAGTGCCGCGAACGGATCGTGGAGGTGGGCGATGTATCCCTCGTCGTGGGCGTGATGGAACTCGAGGTAGAAGCGCAGGGCGTCGACGAGGTGGCGGATCAGGGGATTGCCGGCGACCGAACGCAGCCCCGGTTCGTCGCCGGGATCGGGGCACTCGACCGGGCTGCTGCCCGCGGCGGCGGCGAGACGGACCAGGTGGTCGGGGGTGAGGGCCACCGACTCGGTGAGGTCGAGCGGGCACACGATGGGCGGCGCCGCGTCGTCGGATCCGAATGCGGCGAAGACCTCCGCGGCGGCCTCGGGGTCGACGGCGACGTTCCATTCCGCGACGGGGGTGGTATTGCCGTGGACGTGGAACGCACCGCCCATGATCACCAGTCGGGCAACCCGGCCCGGGAGTGCCGGATCGCGCCGGATGGCCGTCGCCAAGGAGGTCAGGGGTCCTGTGACCAGGCCGATCAGCTCGCCCGGATGTGCGAGGGACGCGTCGATCCATGCGTCCGCGGCGTCCACGTGGCTCTCGCTGGTCGTCGCGGGCGGCAGTTCCGCGTACCCGACACCGGCCGGGCCGTGGGTGTCCTCGGTGGTCATGAGTTCGGCGACGAGCGGGACCGGAGAGCCGGCGTGGACCGGGATGTCGGTGCGACCGCACAGTTCCAGCCAGGCGAGGTTGTTCGCGGTCACCGTGTCGACCGGGACGTTGCCGGCGGTGGATGCGATCCCGATCACATCGACGTCGGTGCGCGCGAGCAGGTACAGCAGCGCGAGCGAGTCGTCGATCCCGGTGTCGCAGTCGAAGAAGAGGCGGGTCACACCGTCATTGTGACAAGTCCACCTCGCGGGGCGCCGGACTGGACATGTGCTGTCAGGTTTGTACCGTCGGGAGGATGACGGCTCAACACATCGCATTCGAATGGACGGAGACGAATCGCGAGTGGATCATCGAGAATCCGATCCGCATCGCGACCTACATCATCGTCGCACTGATCGTGCGATTCCTGCTCCACCGCGCCATCGACCGGGCAACCAGGCGCCCGCAACCCTCCGGGGTGAGCGGAGACGTCGAGGCGCGCAAACCAGCGCTGCTGAGGCATCTGCGGGAGAAGACGCCGTCGTCCGCCCGCAGCGCCGCGGTCGCCGAACGTCGCGCCCAGCGAGCGAAGACCATCGGTTCCGTGCTGAAGTCCACGGTGTCGATCATCCTGCTGGTGTGGGTCGTGCTGTCGGTGCTCAGCGTTCTCGGCGTCAACATCGCGCCGTTCATCGCCTCGGCCGGTGTCGTCGGTCTGGCAATCGGTTTCGGCGCGCAGAACCTCGTCCGCGATTTCGTGTCCGGCGTGTTCATGCTGCTCGAGGACCAGTACGGTGTCGGTGACATCGTCGACCTGGGTGAGGCCTCGGGCGAGGTCGAGTCCGTCGGTCTGCGGATCACCACCCTGCGCGACATCGACGGCACGCTCTGGTACGTGCGCAACGGCGAGATCATCCGGGTCGGCAACATGAGCCAGGAGTACGCGGTGGCGCGGGTGGAACTGCCCGTGGCGCTCGGCGCCGACCTCGACCGCGCCCAGGCGGTCGCGTTGGAGGCGGCGAACAAGGCGCTCGCCGACGACGCCGCGGCGGCCGACGTCCTCGGCGTCCCCGAGATGCTCGGCATCCAGGAGGTCGGACCGGACCAGGTCACCCTGCGGATGACGGTCAAGACCAAGCCGAACGCACAGTGGGCCACCCAGCGCCTGCTGCGCCGCGCCGTTCTCGCGGCTTACGACGAGCACGGGATCTCCCTGCCGCACCCGTTGACCAGGCTGGTCGGCGCCACCCCCAGCGAGTGACCGGACACAATGAATGGACCCAGGCCGATCGGCCTGGGTCCATTCATTGTGTCCGAGGGGGGACTTGAACCCCCACGCCCGTTAATAGGGCACTAGCACCTCAAGCTAGCGCGTCTGCCATTCCGCCACTCGGACCTGCGTTCGTAGCGGGCACAACCTTAACCGAGGTTGCCCGTCTACCCCAAATCCCGTAGGAGTGGGGGGTGACTTTCCAGCCCGAGGCCCCGAACGCGGTCGACGAGGTCGTCGACATCGTCAGTCGTCTCATCCGATTCGACACCACCAATACCGGCGAACCGGAGACGACGAAGGGCGAGGAGCAGTGCGCCAGGTGGGTGGCGCAGGTCCTCGAGGAGGTCGGATACACGACGCAGTACGTCGAGTCGGGCCGACCGGGTCGAGGCAATGTGTTCGCCCGTCTGGCGGGTCCTCCCGACTCCGACCGTGGCGCGCTGCTCGTGCACTCCCATCTCGATGTCGTGCCGGCCGAGCCGTCGGATTGGAGCGTGCACCCGTTCTCGGGATCGGTGTCGGATGGATACATCTGGGGCCGCGGCGCCGTGGACATGAAGGACATGGTCGGCATGGCGCTGGCGCTGGCCCGCCAGTTCCGACGTGACGGCACGGTTCCGCCGCGCGAACTCGTCTTCGCCTTCCTCGCGGATGAGGAGGCGGGTGGTACGTGGGGTTCGCACTGGCTGGTCGAGAACCGTCCGGATCTGTTCGAGGGCGTCACCGAGGCCGTCGGCGAGGTGGGTGGCTTCTCGCTCACCGTCGACCGGCCGGACGGGGAACAGCGCAGGCTGTACCTGGTGGAGACCGCCGAGAAGGGCTTGTCCTGGATGCGCCTGACGGCGAACGCCTCGGCCGGCCACGGATCGTTTCTGCACGAGGACAACGCGGTCACCGAGGTGGCGGAGACGGTGGCCCGGATCGGGCGCCACACGTTCCCGCTCGTGATGACCGAGTCGGTCGGCGAGTTCCTGGCCGCGGTATCCGACGAGACGGGTCTCGACCTGCGTCCGGACGCGCCCGATCTCGACACCACGCTCTTCAAACTGGGCAACCTCGCCCGCATCATCGGTGCGACGCTGCGTGACACCGCCAACCCGACCATGCTCGAGGCAGGATACAAGGCCAACGTCATCCCACAGAAGGCCGAGGCGGTCATCGACTGCCGCGTCCTGCCCGGACGGCAGGCCGAGTTCGAGAAGGAGATCGACGAACTACTCGGGCCGAACGTGACCCGCGAGTGGATCACCCACCTCGACTCCTACGAGACGACCTTCGACGGCCACCTCGTCGACGCGATGAACGACGCCATCCTCGCGCACGATCCGCAAGGGAAGGCCGTGCCGTACATGCTCTCGGGCGGCACCGACGCCAAGGCCTTCGCCAAGCTCGGCATCCGATGCTTCGGGTTCGCGCCGCTGCAGTTGCCGCCGGATCTCGACTTCGCCGCGCTGTTCCACGGGGTCGACGAGCGGGTGCCGGTCGACGCCGTGGTGTTCGGTACGAAGGTCTTCGAACACTTTCTGTTACACAGTTGATGTCCCCGATCATGGGTGCTACGCCGTCGCCTCGTAGAGGCGCCGGAGTGCCCGCAGGAGAAAGGTGATCTGATGTCGTCGTCGTTCAACCCCTACGACCCGCTCCCGAGTCTGCCCGGCTTCACCCTGACCTCGGAGAGCCTCACCGACGGACAGGGTCTGCCCAACGCCCAGGTCAGTGGGATCATGGGTGCCGGTGGCGAGGATCTGTCGCCGCAGCTGAGCTGGTCCGGATTTCCTTCGGACACCAAGAGTTTCGCCGTCACGGTGTATGACCCGGACGCCCCCACCGCGTCCGGCTTCTGGCATTGGGCCGTCGCCGACATCCCGGCGTCGGTGACGTCGCTGGCCGAAGGCGCCGGTGACGAGACCGGAGCCGGCCTCCCCGAGGGTGCGGTGACACTCCCCAACGACGCGTCCGCCAAGCGTTTCATCGGGGCGGCCCCGCCGCCCGGACACGGCCCGCACCGCTACTACGTCGTCGTCCATGCCGTCGACGTCGAATCGCTGGGCCTGCCCGACGGGGCGACGCCGGCCTACCTGGGCTTCAACCTGTTCTCCCACGCGATCGCGCGTGCGAGCATCGTCGGTACCTTCGAGCAGGCGTCCGAGAACGTCTGAGCTCCCGCGCTCCGGCGTCCGATCGCACGGGCGCCGGAGGCGCGCCCTGGCCGCTGAGGAGCGAAGCGTCACGAAGGACCCTCTGACGCTTCGCTCCTCAGGGAGCCTTGACGCCGAGCTCCTCAGGAGCGGTGTCGGCTGTCGGAACCGACGGCGTCGGCGAGACTCGCGAAACCGCCGGCACGGACCCGGGCCGCGATCCCGTCGTGGATCTGCTTGGCCCACAACGGCCCGCCATAGATGAAGCCGGTGTAGCCCTGCAGCAAATCGGCGCCGGCGCAGATGCGTTCCCACGCCTGGTCGGCGGTCTCGATGCCGCCCACACTGACGAGCGCGACACGGCCACCCACGCGGGCGTGCAGCCTGCGCAGGACCGCGAGGGAGCGGTCGGCGAGAGGGGGCCCGGACAGACCGCCCGCACCCATCGCCGAGACCTCTCCGGCGGGCGTGCGCAGGCCGTGCCGGCCGATGGTCGTATTGGTCGCCACGATCCCCGCAAGCCCCAGCTCGACGGCCAGGTCGGCAACGGCGTCGATGTCGTCGTCGGCGAGATCGGGAGCGATCTTCACCAGCACCGGCACCGAGACCTCGTCGAGCACGGCACGCAGGATCGGCCGCAGCGAGTCGACCGCCTGCAGATCACGTAATCCCGGGGTGTTCGGTGAACTCACGTTCACCACCACGAAGTCGGCGAGGGGCCCGAGAGTCCGTGCGCTGAACCGGTAGTCGTCGACCGCATCCTCGACGGGCACGATCTTGGTCTTGCCGATGTTGGCCGCGATGGGCACGCTGACGGGGCCGGGGCGCAGGGCCGCCAGGTGTGTGGCAGCGAGCTCCGCGCCGGGATTGTTGAAACCCATCCGATTGACGAGTGCACGGTCGGCAGGCAGACGGAACAGTCGCGGGGTGGGATTGCCCGGTTGTGGAGCACCGGTGATCGTGCCGACCTCGGCATAGCCGAAGCCGACCTGACCCCACGCGTTGACGGCCGACGCGGACTTGTCGAAACCCGCCGCGAGACCGAGGGGAGCCGGGAAGTCGATGCCGAAGACACGCTGCCGGAGCACGGGATCATGCGAGGCCAGGATCTTCGCGGCGAGGTACCGCAGCAGCGGATTGCGGCCGGTGATGCCCAGGGCGCGGGCGGCGATCCCGTGGACACGTTCGGGCGCGAGCAGGAACATCATGCGCAGCAGCACCGGATACACGATGCCGTTGATCCGGCTCAGCACGCCTGCGCACCCGCCTCGGTGTCGTTGCCGAAGCGGCGCCCACGGGGCGGTTTCTTGCGGCGCAGCAACACTTTTCGGGTTCCGTCCGAGTACAGTCGGACACGTTTGAGTTCCCAGCCGCCGAACTCTGCCTCGATGGAGAGTCGCATCGACGCGGTCACCCGCGTGACATCCGGGGGCAGCGTCAGCAGCACGCACTCGTGATCGTCGGTGGTGACCTCCCAACCGCGAGGATGACGCGAACCGAAACGTGAACCCGCGGGACCCATCCGGGTCGTGCCGGCATCGGCGGTCGGATCAGGCGACATGCTCACCCTCCCGACGGACCGACGGTGACGACGCCGCGCAGGGCGTTCTGAGGTGTGGCGACCTGCAACCCGCCGCGCGCCGACAACACGTAGACCGTTCCGGTCGCGTCGTCGACGGCGATGCTGTCCGGTTGTGCGACTGCCGGGAACCGATGTTTCTCCTCGGGCTCACCCCCGGACAGGTCATAGGCCACCACCTCGTTGTTCGCCGTCGTCGACACCCACGCCAGGTTGCGCGTGTCGTCGTAGTCTACGGCGTACGGGCCGTTGGCCACGGGATAGCGGAACCGCATCACGAGCGGTGACCCGAAGAAGCCGATGAGCTCGTCGTCGCGCGTGTTGGCCACCAGGACACGGCCGTAGCGATCGACCGTGGAGGTGGTGGCGCCGTTACCCGCCCGCAACGCCGGACCGAGATTGCCGTCCGACAGTGTGACGGGGGTGACCGACGACTGTGCCCGGTCGAGGACGACGACCTGTTCGCCGGGCAGGTCTGCGTCTTCCGGGGAGACGGTGATGTCGTCGACCCGGACGAAACCGTCGATGACCCGACCCGGCCGGAGATCGCGGTCGAACACGAGTACGCGACCGTCGGCGGTGCCCACCAGCACCTGCCCGGAGGCGGTACGGGCCAGTGCCGTCGGGTCGGCGACCTCGGTCGGTGTCGTGGCGACCGCGCCGTCGGGGGAGATGCGTGCGATCACGTCGGGTCCGACGCCGACGAACGAGCCGTCACCGCTGCCGACGAGCCGGGTCAGGGGCGGTGTCGTGGACCGTTGCGGTTCGGCACCCGGAAGGGCGTCGCGGTAGCGGAGCACGGTTGTCCCGGCGGGATCGAGCACTGCGACGACGCCGTCGTCGACGGCCAGTCCGCGACTGCCGGCGGGTGTCGGCAGAACGATGCCGGCCGGTGCTGCAGCCGGGCCCGGGGGCGCGGCGGGCGCGGTGGCCGGTGTGACAGTCGGCACATCGGGTGCGGACGGCGTGTCCGACGGCCCGCACGCGGCCAGGGTCACCGCGACTGCGATCACGCTGAACCCGACGGCAAGAGGTCGGGACCGCGACACCATGTCGAAAAGGCTGGTCGGGTGCTTCGATCTGGCCGCGTGCATGCCACCATCTTGCGTCACGTCACCGGCGACGACGGATCGGGGTCGGGGGTCGCGACCACGCCGGATCTGCCGCGGATGCCGGGAAACGCCGACGCCGAGGATGCGGTGGGACCCTTCGATTGCACGTAGCATCTGCGGCCGTGAGCGACACCATGACATGGGCCCAGGCGATCGTGCTCGGTGCTGTGCAAGGCGTGACCGAGTTCCTGCCGATCTCGTCGTCGGGTCACCTGCGGATTGCGTCGGAGTTGATGTTCGGGGAGGACGCCGGAGCGTCGTTCACCGCGGTCACGCAACTCGGCACCGAGGCGGCCGTCCTCGTCTACTTCGCCCGGGACATCGTGCGAATCGTGACGGCGTGGTTCGGGGGTCTGCTCCAGAGAGACGAACGCGGTCTCGACTACCGGATCGGGTGGTACGTGATCTTCGCGACCATCCCGATCGGTGTGCTCGGGTTCTTGTTCAAGGATCAGATCCGCACCACCGGCCGCAACCTGTGGCTCGTGGCGACGGTGCTCATCCTGTTCGCCGGGGTGATCTGGCTCGCCGAGCGGTACGGCCGCAAGGAGCGATCCATGGATCAGCTGACCCTGCGGGACGGTCTGGTCATGGGTCTGGCGCAATGCCTCGCGCTGGTGCCGGGCGTGTCGCGCTCCGGCGCGACCGCCAGTGCCGGGCTGTTCCTCGGCCTCGAACGCGAGGCCGCGTTCCGCTTCTCGTTCCTGCTCGCCATCCCGGCGGTCACGGCCTCGGGACTGTTCAGCCTGCCCGACGCCTTCGATCCGAGTGGTGAGGGCATGGAGGCGACCGGATCCCAGCTGTTGATCGCCACGCTGATCGCCTTCGTGATCGGGTACGCGTCGATCGCGTGGCTGCTGCGTTTCGTCAGCGCCCACTCGATGAACTGGTTCGGTGCGTACCGCGTGATCCTGGGCCTGACCGTCATCGGTCTGCTGTCCGCAGGCGTGATCAGCGCGACCTGAGCCGTAAGGTTGGACCCATGACCGTGATTTTGGTGCGGCACGGACGTTCCACGGCCAACACGTCGGGTGTGCTCGCCGGCCGGACCCCCGGGGTCTCGCTCGACGAGAAGGGGCAGGAGCAGGCATCGGCACTGCTCGAGCGGCTCGGGGTGTGCATCGGCGAGATCAGCGCCGTCGCCCGCTCGCCGCTGGACCGCTGTGCGCAGACCGTGGCCCCGCTGATGGCCGCTCTCGACGCCGACCCCGATCGCGACGTCCCCGAACTCGTGGTGGACGCGCTGGCCGAGGTCGACTACGGCGCATGGACCAACCGGCCGATCAAGGACCTGCTGAAGGAGCCCCTGTGGAAGACGGTCCAGCAGCATCCCTCTGCCGCCGTCTTCCCGGACGGGGAGGGACTGGCGAACGTCCAGGCGCGGGCGGTCACCGCCGTTCGTGACCTCGATCGTCGTTTCGGCGGCGAGGACGGCAGCGGCGTCTGGGTGGCCTGCTCGCACGGTGACGTCATCAAGGCGATCATCGCCGACGCGATGGGTATGCACCTCGACTCGTTCCAGAGGATCGTCGTCGAGCCGGCATCGGTCAGCGTCATCCGCTACAGCGCCACGCGACCCTACGTACACACCATCAACAGCACGGCGGTGCTGTCGGTGCCGCCGCCGCACAAAGAGAAGCCGGCGCAGACCGCCCCGGACAGCGACGGGGACGCGTCCGCCGACGACGCCGTCGTCGGCGGATCGACGGGAGTCGACGACCGTGATCGCGGTGTCCGGACTGCGGCCACCCCACTCGCACGCGGATAATGGACCGAACAGACAAGGAGGTGTGATGTCTCGCGCGATACACGTGTTCCGGACCCCGGATCGGTTCGTCGCCGGCACGGTCGGCCAGCCGGGGGACCGGACGTTCTACCTCCAGGCCGTACACGAGACCCGGATCGTCAGCGTGCTCCTCGAAAAGCAGCAGGTGGCGATCCTCGCCGATCGCATCGGCGCATTGCTCGAGGAGATCCATCGCCGGTTCGGCACGCCGATCCCTCCGGAGGACGATCGGGTGGGTGATCTGAGCCCGCTGGTCATGCCGGTGGATGCCGAGTTCCGGGTGGGCACGATGGGGCTGGGCTGGGACGCCGAGTCCGAGGCGGTCGTCGTGGAACTCCTCGCGATCACCGAGGGCGAATTCGACGAGAGCGTGGTGCTCGACGACACAGATGAGGGACCGGACGCGGTGCGGGTGTTCCTCACCACCGAGGCCGCCCGGGAGTTCGCGGCACGGTCCTCGCGGGTGATCTCCGCGGGCCGTCCGCCGTGCCCGCTGTGCCACGAGCCGCTCGATCCGGATGGTCACCTGTGTGTCCGTACCAACGGCTACAAGCGGGAGGCCGAGTTGAGCAAGTCGCTCGACTTCGTCGACCCGGAGGTGTTCCGCAACCTCACCGCCATGCAGGACGACACCGGATACCTCGACCCGGAGCCCGACCCCGGATCGGAGGGGACCGAGCACGGTCCCGAGTCCGGGGATGACACCGAGCCCGGCTCGTCGCAGGACTGATGTGACCGTCGGCGAACCGTCCGCTCCCGGGTCCGGCCCATCGGCCGACGCACCGCGGGATTCCGACGACCGGCGCGGTTCCGGGGACGGCCGAACCGACGCGCTGCGCACCGGGGAGCTGGTCATCATCGGGCGCATCCCGTCCGCGAGCAATGCCACGCTGGTCTGCGACGCCGTGCTCGGGGAGACCGAGGTGCGGTGCGTGTACAAACCCGTGCGCGGTGAGGTTCCGCTGTGGGACTTCCCGGACGGCACACTGGCCGGTCGCGAGGTCGCGTCCTACCTCGTCTCCGAGGCGCTGGGGTGGTCGGTCATCCCGACGACCGTGCTGCGCGACGGCCCGCTCGGGCCGGGCATGGTCCAGCGCTGGGTCGACACCGCCGACAACGAGGAGCACCCGGTCCATGTCGGCGGCGCCACGGAATTACCGTCACCGCGGATCGAACTCGTCGATCTGTGTCCCGCCGACACCGTCCCGGTCGGCTACAAGGCCATCCTGCGGGCCATCGACGCCGGCGGGGAACCGGTGGTACTCGTGCATGCCGACGACCCACGACTGCAGCGGATGGCCGTGCTCGACGTCGTGTTGAACAACGCCGACCGTAAGGGCGGGCATGTGCTCGAAGGACTCGACGGCGGTGTCTACGGCGTCGATCACGGCATCTGCCTGCATCCCGACGACAAGCTGCGCACCGTGCTCTGGGGCTGGGCGGGAGAGCAGATCCCGGCCCATCTGCTGGCCGACCTCGTCGAGCTCGGCGAGCATCTCGTCGCGCCGGGTCATCCGCTGGCCGAGGAACTGTCGGGCCATATCACCGAGGACGAGGTCCTCGCCCTGGCCGAACGGGTGGACGATCTGGTGACCACGTCCCGGATGCCGATGACGCCGGGCCATCGACCCATCCCGTGGCCGCCCTTCTGATCTCCCTCTGTCTCTGTCGGATCATCCCTCCGGCCCGGGGCCCGCGTAAGGCAGCTGTGTGACAGTCATGGGTGGACGGTCCCCGCGCGATCGTCCACAGAGCGGGCCATACAGTGGACCCATGCAGTCTTGGCCTGACCCCGCCCTCCCGGCCGTACCGGGTACCGGGCCGGCACTCCGCCTCTTCGATACCTCCGACGCACAGGTACGTCCCGTCAGCCCCGGTGCGACCGCCACGATGTACGTCTGCGGGATCACCCCGTACGACGCGACACACCTGGGGCATGCCGCCACCTATGTCACGTTCGATGTCGTCAACCGGGTGCTGCGCGACCTCGGCCACGACGTTCACTACGTGCAGAACGTCACCGACGTCGACGATCCGCTGTTCGAACGGGCGGAGCGCGACGGTGTCGACTGGCAGGATCTCGGCGCCCGCGAGACCCAACTGTTCCGCGACGACATGGCGGCCCTGCGGGTGCTGCCGCCTCGTGATTACATCGGTGCGATCGAGTCCGTGGGCGAGGTCATCGAGGTGGTCGGCAAGCTCCTCGCATCGGGTGCCGCCTACGTCGTCGACGATCCCGAGTTCCCCGATGTCTACTTCCGCACCGATGCGACCGAGCAGTTCGGCTACGAGTCCGGCTATGACCGGGCGACCATGGAGCGGTTCTTCGCCGAGCGGGGCGGCGACCCCGATCGACCGGGCAAGCGCGATCCCCTCGACGCACTGCTGTGGCGAGCCGCCCGCGACGGCGAACCGTCATGGGAGTCGCCGCAGGGACCGGGCAGACCGGGGTGGCACATCGAGTGCTCGGCCATCGCCCTCAACCGACTCGGCGTCGAGTTCGACATCCAGGGCGGCGGCAACGATCTGATCTTCCCTCATCACGAGTTCTCGGCAGCACATGGTGAGGCGTTGACCGATTCGCGGCGCTTCGCCCGTCACTACGTCCACACCGGCATGGTCGGTCTGGACGGTGAGAAGATGTCGAAGAGTCGGGGCAATCTCGTCTTCGTCTCCGTACTGCGGCGCGACGGAGTGGATCCGGCGGCCATCCGTCTGGCCCTGCTGTCGTCGCACTACCGGGCCGACCGGATGTGGACCGACGCCATCCTCGACGACGCGCGCACCCGCCTCGACCGCTGGCGAGCGGCGACCTCGGCGCCCGCCGGTCCCGATGCCGCGCCGGTCATCGCGCGGGTCCGTGAACACCTCGCCGACGATCTCGACACCCCGAAGGCCCTCGATGCGATCGATGGCTGGTGTCGCGACGTCGAGGCGGGTATCGGCCGGTCGGACACGGCGCCTCACGAGATCTCGCAGGCCGTCGACGCCCTGCTGGGAGTCGAACTCGCCTCGCGGTGACTCCGCCCGTTCTGTCCGGAACGGTCTCGGTACAGTTCTCCCGTGGCACGCACGCAGCACATCGACCCAGACACCACCGCCGGGGTATGGACGGTGGTCACCCGAACGTCGACCTATCTGCTGGACTTCGACGAGATGACGTTGCTCCGGGCGCCCGGCGTGGGCGGGACCGAGAGCGAGGAGTGGGCGGTGAGCCGTCTGCGCCGCGACTCCGAGGACATCCCGCTGCTCGGTGTGAAGTCCTGCCGCGTCGGTGAGTCCGCGCAGTTCTGGGTCCGCGCGGCCGACGATCCGGACGTCCGGACCTGGCGCATCACCACGCCCGTCGTGTCGATCGAGCGGATCGGCTGAGGCTCCACCCCACGCGTTCTCCGAGCGCGCCGCCGTCGAACCCGCCGCCGTGCCCGACCCGCGGTCAGCTCCCGAACGATCCCGGCCCCCGTCCGGCGTCGCCGGGACCCCGGCGTTTCAGATAGCGCTCGAACTCGGCCGCGAGGGCGTCCCCGTCGATCTTCGCCATCACCTCGTCGGCATCGAGTTCGGCGTCCCCGCGCTCCTCGAGCCCGCGGACGTACTCCGCGATCTCCTCGTCGTCCTCGGTCATCTCGGTGACCGCCCGCTCCCATTCCTCGGCCTGTTCCGGCAAGGTGCCGAGCGGCACCTCGATGTCGAGGACCTCCTCGACCCGGTTGAGCAGGGCGACGGTGGCCTTCGGGTTCGGCGGGGTCGACACGTAGTGCGGTACCGCCGCCCAGAACGACACAGCGGGCAGTCCGGCCTGCACGAACAGATCCTGCAACACCCCGGTGATCCCCGTCGGACCCTCGTAGCGGCTCTCGGCGAGGTTGAACCGCGCCGCGGACTCACTGCTGTACGCGGTGCCCGTCACCGGGACGGGACGCGTGTGCGGGGTGTCGGCGAGCAGCGCACCGAGCATCACCGTCGTCTCGACGTCCAGGTCCCGCGCAAGGTCGACGATCTCGGCGCAGAAGCCACGCCAACGCATGTTCGGCTCGATACCGCGGACGAGTACGATGTCACGGTCCGCACCCTGGGGGGTGCAATACGAGATGGACGTGGTCGGCCAGTCGATCCGGCGGGTCACACCGTCGATCTGCTTCACGGTGGGCCGGTTCACCTGGAAGTCGTAGTAGTCGTCGGAGTCGATGTCGGCCAGGGGGACGGCGTCCCAGGTGAGGGCCAGGTGCTCGACGGCACTGCTCGCCGCGTCCCCGGCGTCGTTCCACCCCTCGAATGCGGCCAACAGAACCGGCCTGCGCAGCTGGGGAAGGTTCGACCTCTGCTCAGCGTTCACTGAACCAGCCTACGACCGAACCCCGAGAGAGGGCGAACTACGCTGTCAACCATGTCCACCCGTGCCACCGACCAGGACTCCGGCCTGCCGCACCATGCGCCCCCGGCCGATTACGACACGACATTCCTCACGGCGATGTCGCGTCGCGTGCTGATCGGCGACGGTGCCATGGGCACCATGTTGCAGGCGGCCGACCTCACGCTCGACGACTTCAACGGTCTCGAGGGCTGCAACGAGATCCTCAACGACACCCGCCCCGACGTGCTCGCCGACATCCATCGCGCCTACTTCGAGGCCGGCGCGGATGCGGTCGAGACCAACACCTTCGGGTGCAACCTGTCGAATCTCGGTGATTACGACATCGCCGACCGGATCCGCGAACTCGCCTACAAGGGCACCGGGATCGCCCGCGGCGTCGCCGACGAGACGGGTCCGACCGCGGATGGGACGGCACGCTTCGTGCTGGGTTCGATCGGTCCGGGCACCAAGCTGCCCAGCCTCGGGCACACGACGTTCGAGGTCATCCGCGACGCCTACTTCGAGTGCGTGGCCGGCATGCTCGACGGTGGTGCCGACGCGATCCTGGTGGAGACCTCCCAGGATCTGTTGCAGGTGAAGGCCGCGATCGTCGCGGCCCGCCGGGCGATGGCCGAACTGGGCCGGCACATCCCGATCATCAGTCACGTGACGGTGGAGACGACGGGCACGATGCTGCTCGGCTCGGAGATCGGTGCGGCGCTGGCCGCGATCGAACCGTTGGGCGTGGACCTGATCGGTCTGAACTGCGCGACCGGCCCCGCCGAGATGAGCGAGCATCTGCGGTACCTCTCCAAGCACGCGCGGATCCCGGTCTCGGTGATGCCCAACGCCGGACTTCCCGTCCTCGGGCCCAGCGGTGCCGAGTACCCGCTCCGACCGGACGAATTGGCCACGGCGCTCGGCGATTTCGTGTCCGATTTCGGGCTGTCCTTCGTCGGCGGGTGCTGCGGCACCACGCCGGAACACATCCGGCAGGTGGCCGACCGGATCGCCGAGGTCACCCCGGCGTCGCGACGCCCCGAACACGTCTCCGAGACGTCGTCGCTCTACAGCGCGGTACCGTTCGACCAGGACTCCAGCTTCCTGGTGATCGGGGAGCGGACGAACACCAACGGCTCCAAGGCGTTCCGCGAGGCGATGATCGCCGAGGACTATCAGCGGTGCCTGGACATCGCGAAGGACCAGACCCGCGATGGCGCCCACATGCTCGACCTCAACGTCGACTACGTGGGCCGCGACGGTGCGGTCGACATGACGGCACTGGCGACGCGCTTCGCGACGTCGTCGACGTTGCCGATCATGCTGGACTCCACCGAGCCCGCGGTCATTCGCGCCGGACTGGAAGCGCTCGGTGGGCGCTGCGCGGTCAACTCGGTCAACTACGAGGACGGCGACGGGCCGGATTCCCGGTTCACCCGCATCATGCAGCTGGTCGTCGAACACGGCGCCGCTGTCGTTGCGCTGACCATCGACGAGGAGGGACAGGCGCGGACCGCGGACTGGAAGGTCCGGATCGCCGAGCGGCTCATCGGCGACATCACGGGCAACTGGGGACTCGCCGAGGAGGACATCATCATCGATGCCCTCACCTTCCCGATCTCCACGGGGCAGGAGGAGGTCCGCCGCGACGGCATCGAGACCATCGAGGCCATCCGGCGGTTGCACGAGGCCCATCCCGAGGTCCATTTCACCCTGGGCATCTCCAACATCTCGTTCGGTCTGAACCCGGCGGCACGACAGGTGCTCAACTCGGTGTTCCTGCACGAGTGCGTGCAGGCGGGTCTGGACACGGCGATCGTGCACGCGTCGAAGATCCTGCCGATGGCGCGGATCCCGGAGGAGCAGCGCGAGGTCGCCCTCGATCTGGTCTACGACCGCAGAAGGGATGGCTATGACCCGCTGCAGAGGCTGATGGAGCTGTTCGAGGGGGTGTCGGCGGCGTCGGCGCGGGAGTCGCGGGCCGCCGAACTCGCCAAGCTGCCGCTGTTCGAGCGACTCGAACGCCGCATCGTCGACGGTGAACGCAATGGCCTCGAGGACGACCTCGACGAGGCGATGACCGAGAAGCCGCCACTGTCCATCATCAACGAGACACTGCTGTCGGGGATGAAGACCGTCGGCGAACTCTTCGGTTCCGGACAGATGCAGCTGCCCTTCGTGCTGCAGTCGGCCGAGGTGATGAAAACCGCTGTCGCGCATCTGGAACCGCACATGGAGTCGACCGGCGAAGACGGCAAGGGACGCATCGTGCTCGCAACGGTGAAGGGCGACGTCCACGACATCGGCAAGAATCTGGTCGACATCATCCTGTCCAACAACGGTTACGAGGTGGTGAACCTCGGGATCAAGCAGCCGATCAACACCATCCTCGAGGCAGCCGCCGACAAACGCGCCGATGTCATCGGCATGTCGGGTCTGTTGGTGAAGTCGACCGTGGTGATGAAGGAGAACCTCGAGGAGATCAACGGTCGCGGGGTCGCCGACAGCTACCCGGTCCTGCTCGGGGGTGCGGCACTCACCCGCACCTACGTCGAGAACGACCTGGCGGAGGTCTACGACGGTGACGTGCACTACGCACGTGACGCTTTCGAGGGTCTGCGCCTGATGGACGAGATCATGGCGACCAAGCGCGGCGAAGGGCCCGACCCCGACAGTCCGGAGGCACTGGCCGCCAAGAAGAAGGCCGATGAACGACGGGCGCGTCACGAACGGTCGAAGCGGATCGCCGGGAAGCGCAAGGCGGCCGAGACACCGGTCGAGGTGCCGGCACGTTCGGATGTGTCCGCCGACAACGCGATACCGACGCCACCGTTCTGGGGCACCCGGATCATCAAGGGTGTGCCGATCGCGGATTACCTGCAGCTGCTCGACGAACGCGCACTGTTCCTGGGGCAGTGGGGATTGCGTGGCGCCCGTGGGGGAGAGGGTCCCTCGTACGAGGAGCTCGTCGACACCGAGGGACGCCCCCGGCTCCGCTACTGGATCGACCGGCTGTCGACCGAGAACATCCTGCAGCACGCCGCCGTCGTCTACGGGTACTTCCCGGCGGTCAGCGACGGTGACACGGTTCATGTGCTGACCGAGCCGAGGCCGGATGCCGATGTGCGACACAGCTTCACGTTCCCGCGCCAGCAACGCCCACGGTTCCTGTGCGTCGCCGACTTCATCCGCTCGCGCGAGGAGTGCGAGAAGAGCGGTCAGGTGGACGTCTTGCCGTTCCAGCTGGTGACGATGGGCCAACCGATCGCCGATTTCGCCAACAGGCTGTTCGCCGACGACGCCTACCGTGACTATCTCGAGGTGCACGGTATCGGTGTGCAATTGACCGAGGCGCTCGCGGAGTACTGGCATCAGCGTGTCCGCAGCGAACTGACCGTCGAGGGTGCGTCGTTCGCCGGTGAGGATCCGGCAGATGCCCAGGGGTTCTTCGACCTCGAGTACCGCGGTGCCCGTTTCTCCTTCGGCTACGGCGCATGTCCGGACCTCGACGACCGAGCGAAGATGGTGGAACTCCTGCAGCCGGAACGGATTGGCGTCGAACTCTCCGAGGAACTGCAGTTGCATCCGGAGCAGTCGACCGACGCGTTCGTGTTGCACCATCCGGAGGCGAAGTACTTCAACACCTGACGTCGCACCTGTGCCCGACGCGCAGGTGTCCCTGCACTGATGTTCCGGTCAGCGCTGGCCACAATTCAGTTGTAGTCGTACAATGGTTGTATGACTACAACTGACTCGGCGGGTTCCACCCGGGTCCCGACGGCGACCGAGCTGTGGTTCGCGATGAACAGCTTGGTCCGTGATCACGCGGCGGAGTCGCGCGCGCGAATCGACGACCGCATCGACATGCCGTTCAGCCGGTTTCGCGCATTGCGGAGAATCGCGGTACAAGACCTGACCCAGAGCGACCTGGCGCGACGACTCGGCATCGACGCCCCGGCGACCAGCGTCATCGTGAACGACCTCGTCGAACGAGGACTGGTCACCCGGGTGGAGCATCCCACCGACCGCCGCTTCAAGGTCGTCACCATCACCGACGCGGGTCGTGGCGTGGTGGAATCGGTGGTCGCCGATCAGAGCGCGGCGCCGGACATGTTCGCCGCGCTCGACGACGACCGGCGCCGTCAGCTCGCAGCGCTGCTCGACACGTTGCGTGAGGCGTCCGAATCATGAACGCGCCCACGGTGTCCGCGCCCGCCTCCGACATGTCGCAGTTGGGTTCGCGGCGTCGGCTCGCGATCCTCGCGACGTGCTGTCTGAGCCTGTTCATCGTCGGCATCGACACCTCCGGGGTCAACGTCGCACTGCCCGCCATCGGCTCGGAACTGGGCGCCTCGGCGTCTCAACTCCAGTGGGTCATCGACGCCTACACCCTCGTACTCGCCAGCCTGCTGATGCTCGGCGGATCGCTGGGGGACCGGCTCGGTCGCAAGCGGGTGTTCCAGGTGGGCCTCACCGTCTTCGGGCTCGGCTCCGTCCTGTGTTCGCTGTCGGTGTCGCCGGAGATACTGATCGGCGCACGCATGCTGCAGGCCGTCGGTGGGGCGATGATGAACCCGGTGGCGATGTCGATCATCACCAATGTCTTCACCGAACCACGGGAGCGGGCGCGAGCCATCGGCATGTGGGGGACCGCGATCGGGGTGAGCATGGCCCTGGGCCCACTCGTCGGCGGCGCGCTCGTCGACGGCATCGGATGGCAGGCCATCTTCTGGCTGAACGTGCCCGTGTGCCTGGCCGCCTGCATCCTGACCGCGATTCTGGTGCCGGAGTCACGCGCGCCACATGCGCGTCGTCCCGATCCGGCCGGTCAGCTGCTCGTCCTGGTCTTCCTCGCCACGCTCACCTTCGGCATCATCGAGGGGCGCGGTCTCGGCTGGAGTTCGGCTCCCGTCGTCGCCGCGTTCGGGGTGGCCGCGGTGTCGTTGGTCGCGTTCCTCGTCGTCGAATCACACAGGCGCGAGCCACTGTTGGATCTGCGCTTCTTCCGTAGCGTGCCCTTCAGCAGCTCGGTCGCCGGTGCCGTGCTCGCCTTCAGCGCGATGGGCGGATTCCTCTTCCTCAACACGCTGTACCTGCAGCAGGTGCGGGGCCTGAGCCCGCTCGAGGCCGGTCTGATGACCCTGCCGATGGCGGTCGCCAACGCGGTCTTCTCGCCGTTGTCGGGACGACTCGTCGGCGACCGCGGCGCCCGGCTGCCGATGGTGGGTGCGGGTGCGATGGTGATCGTCAGTGGCTTGATGCTGACCCTGGCCGGGCACGACACCAGCATGTGGTATCTCGGTGTCGCCTACCTGTTCCTGGGCATCGGGATGGGCCTGGTGAATGCGCCGATCACCAACGCTGCCGTGTCGGGGATGCCTCCGGCGCAGGCCGGTGTCGCATCGGCCATCGCCTCCACCAGCAGGCAGGTCGGGATCTCGCTCGGTGTCGCGGTGTTCGGCGCCATCGCGTTCGCGGGAATCGACGGGCCGGTGGCCGACGGACTCGCCTCGGCCGCCCACCCGGCCTGGGTGCTGATGGCGGTCTGCGGGGTCGGACTCGTCGGCGTGGGATTCGTGTCGACCGGGACGTGGGCGCTGGCCACGGCACAGCGCACCCGGGAGCGGATAGCCGCAGACGCATCGGCGTGAACCTCCCAGCCGGCTGACACCGGCACCACAGGTTCGGGCCGGACAGTGGGCTGATGTCCTCGGCCATCTCCACTCTCGATCCCACAGCCACTGCCGCGCCGGTCGTCGGTGCGCAGCGTCAGTCCATCCCTCGTCGGCTCCGCTGGGCGGTGCTCGGCGTGATCGTCGTCGTCGCCCTCGGTGTCCGATGGTGGTTTCTCGACGTGGAGACACTCGACTATCGGGCCTTCCTGAGCCGTTGGTACGAGACGCTCGACGACCAGGGATTCGGCGCCTTCCGGGAGCGGTTCGCCGACTACAACTATCCGTACCTCTATCTCATCTGGCTGCTCACCGTCGTCAAGATCCCGGCTCTGGTGGGCATCAAGGCGATCTCGATCGCCTTCGACCTCGTCCTCGGGTTCTTCGCGTACCGGATCGTCGCCCTGCGAACGGACCGGTTCTGGCCACGTGCCTCGGCTTTCGGGGCCGTCCTGCTCCTGCCCTCGGTGATCGCGAACAGCTCGTACTGGGGTCAGGCCGACTCGATCTACACGGCGTGCGTCGTCGGCGGCGTGTACTTCCTCGTGCGAGCACAGCGTGACGCATGGCGCCGGAATTCGGTGTGGGCGTGCGTGTTGTTCGGTCTCGCGATCTCGTTCAAGTTGCAGGCGGTGTTCGTGCTGCCCGTACTCGCGTGGTTGCTCGTCCGTCGGCGCCTGCCGTGGTCTGCGGTGTTCGCCCTTCCGGCCGTGTATCTCGCACTCGATGTCCCGGCCGTCCTCGCGGGAGCCTCCTGGCCGACAGCGTTGTCGGTCTACCTCGATCAGACCGACAGCTACCGACAGCTCACGCTCGGCGCCGCCAACCTCTATCAGCTCATCGCGATCAACGGGGATGCGACATGGCTCGCCCATCTCGGAATCGTCTCTGCTGCAGCCATTGTCGTTCTCTTTCTGGCATGGTCGGTGTGGAGGCGCCCGGAGGTGACACCGACCTCGATTCTCGTCGTCGCGACCGCATCGTCGGTGATCGTGCCGTTCCTCCTCCCCGCGATGCACGACCGGTACTTCTACGTCGCCGAGGTCCTGACGGTCATCATGAGCTTCTATCTGCCCGCGCGGTTCGTGCTCATCCCGATCCTGGTGCAGGCCGCCGCGATAGGCGTCTACCACTCGTCACTCACCGGGGACCAGGGCCAGGCGATGGCTGGGCCGGGCGGCGGGGCCGGACCCGGCGCGGGCGAGGCGATGTCCCAGGCGGCCGGGGACGGACCAGGTGGAGCCGGGGCCGGATCCGGCGGGTCCGGGGCGTCCGGGGGTGGAGCCGGTGGGCATGGTGGACCCGGCCTCGGACGGGACGGTGGGTACACGTCGGGTCGGGGCGACGGAGAACTGGCGATCTACGCGTCGATGATGGGGCTGGCTGTGCTCGCAGTGGTGTACGCCGTGGCCGACACGTTGCGTCGCGCCGGTTCGCGCACGGGCTCTCGGGTGGGGCCGGCCGGGACCTGAGCCCCAGCCCACCAACGCACGATGTGCTCGACGACGACGGCGGGCGACCGGGCCCACTGCACGTGTCCTGCCGAATCGCCCGGCGGACACTGCTCGACCGTGTACGTCCACGACGACAACGCGTCCGGGTCGACGTAGCGTTCGAAATGGTCGGCCGCCGCGGGCGTCACCAGGCGGTCGCCGCCCAACCGGACGGCCAAGGTGGGAATCCGGATCGGCGGGCCGTCGTCGGACGGTGTCACCCCCGTCCGGACCATCCGGGCCCACTCGCGCATCAGGGTCCGCGGCGCCGGAGCCCCGAAACCCGGTGTCGGCCAATAGCCGGCGGCAGCCGTGACGGCCGGGACGGCGATGCCGGTGGCGTATTCGACCAGCCCGCCACGCGGATAGTGCCGGAACCACGGCACCGATGCGGCGACCGTGACGAGCGCATCCGGCGCCGATCCGTCCGCGCGCCGTCCGAGGATCGCGCACAGGTGCGCGCCGAGGCTGTGACCGAGCACGAGAACCGGACGGTCCGGGCGTTCGGTGCGAGCGCGGGCACCGCGGCAGCGAGATCGTCGGCCTCGTCGGCGTACGACCAGTCGTTGCCGCGCGACGCCCGCCGCGTACCGTCGCCGATCCCGCGGCGAGAGACGATTTCGACGCACCCGGCGACATCGGTCAGGCATTCCACCAGGGGGCGGTAGTACCTGCTCGGCACGGCCATCGCCGGCGAGATCAGGACGGACGGGGCGGTGGGTGACGTCGTCATGTCCGCAGCATGCGCTCGGCACAGCGGCGAATCCACTACCCGAGAGGTCATCGAGATCAGTCCCGACGCGAACTACGATGACCGTCATGGCGGTCGGCGTGGGGACATTGTTGCGGCAGTGGCGGTCACACAGGTCCATCAGCCAGCTCGACCTCGCCTACGACGTCGGTGTGTCACCCCGCCACCTCAGTTTCGTCGAGACCGGTAAGTCGACTCCGAGTCCCGGTCTCCTCGATGCGCTGGCCACTCGACTCGACATCCCGTTGCGGGAACGCAATGCGCTGCTGCTCGCGGCCGGACACGCACCCCGCTACACCGAGAAATCGATCGACGCGGCGGCCATGACGCGCATCCGCCGATCGGTCCAGCGAGTGCTCGACGCGCACCATCCGTATCCCGGCCTCGCTCTCGACCGCAGCTGGAACGTGGTGCTGGCCAACGACTCCGCGTCCGAGCTCGCTGCCCTGCTGCCCTCCGAGGTGCGCGGTCCGCCGGTCAACCTGTTCCGCGCCTCGCTGCACCCGGACGGATTCGCACACATGACCGCGAACTTCGACGCCTGGGCCGGCTACCTGCTCGACACCCTGCGACGGCTCGTCCGGGTGACCGGGGATCCCCGTCTGATCGACCTCGAGCGCGAGGTCCGCGAGTACGAGACCGTGGCCGATCTCGATCGGCGGACGGCGGCGACCACATCGAGGCGGTCGACCGAACCGGCTCTCCTCGTGCCGTTCGAACTGCTCCTCGGAGATCGCCGGCTGTCGTTCTTCACCACCCTCACCACCTTCGGCACCCCGCGCGACATCACGCTCGAGGAGATGACCATCGAGCTGTTCTACCCGGCGGACGAGACGACCGATCGTGCGGTTGCGATGATGCAGGGGTGACCGCACCCGCACCGCTCGCTCCCGCCGCCGTCCTCTGGGACATGGACGGCACACTGCTCGACTCCGAACCCCTCTGGGACATCGCGATGGCTGACCTCGCGGTGCGTCACGGCATCGTGATGAGTGCCGAACTGCGTGAGTCGACGCTGGGGAACTCCCTGCCCGACGCGATGCGCAAGGTCTACTACGCCGCCGACCTGGCCCCGGCCGATCGGGACGAGCGGGGCGACGAACGCTGGCTGCTCGACCATGTCGCCGAACTGTTCGGAGCCGGACTGCCGTGGCGTCCCGGTGCGGCAGACGTGCTCGAACTCGTCGCCGCGGCGGGACTGCCGACCGTGCTCGTGACGAACACGGTGCGCGAACTCACCGAGGTGGCGCTCGAGACCCTCGGACGGCACCGGTTCACGGCCACCATCTGTGGCGACGAGGTCGCGGTCGGCAAACCGGCGCCCGACCTGTATCTGCGTGCAGCCGAGATGGTCGGGGTCCGCCCGGGTGCGTGTCTGGCCGTCGAGGACTCACCGACCGGGACGGTCGCGGCCACGGCCGCCGGATGTCCGACGCTCGTGATCCCGTCGGCGACACCGGTTCCCCGCGGCAGCCTGCGCAGCTTCCGGGAGACGCTGGTGGGGGTGACCATGGACGACCTCACCGATGCCTGGACCGGGGAGCACCGCGGTCACCACGACATGCAAAGATGACAGATCGTGAAGACATTCGAGGAGCTGTTCGCCGAACTGGGCGACAAGGCCGCGAACCGTCCTGCGGGCAGCGGAACGGTCGCGGCCCTCGACTCCGGGATCCACACCCTCGGCAAGAAGATCATCGAGGAGGCCGGCGAGGTCTGGCTGGCCGCCGAACACGAGTCCGACGAATCGCTCGGTGAAGAGATCTCCCAGCTCGTCTACTGGCTGCAGGTGATGATGATCAAGCGGGGTCTGTCGCTGGAGGACGTGTACCGACATCTGTGACCGGGTAGTCCCGGACACGCCGTCACCCACTCACGAACTCCCTGAAGGACACACCATGTTGCGAGTCGCCGTGCCGAACAAGGGCGCACTCTCCGAATCCGCGGGCACCATCCTCGCCGAGGCCGGGTACCGCAAACGCACCGATGCCAAGGACCTGACCGTCCTCGACAACGCCAACGATGTCGAGTTCTTCTTCCTGCGTCCCAAGGACATCGCGATCTACGTCGGCGCGGGAACCCTCGATCTCGGCATCACCGGACGTGACCTCGCGCTCGACTCCGGCGCCGCGGTCGACGAACAACTGTCCATGGGCTTCGGATCGTCGACGTTCCGCTACGCCGCCCCCGCCGATCAGACCTGGTCGGTCGACGGTCTCGCCGGCACGCGTATCGCCACCTCGTATCCGAATCTGGTTCGCGCCGACCTCGATCGGCGCGGTATCGAGGCCACCATCATTCGGCTCGACGGCGCCGTCGAGATATCGATCCAGCTCGGCGTCGCCGACGCGATCGCCGACGTCGTCGGCTCCGGGCGGACTCTGCGAGCTCATGGCCTCACCGCGTTCGGTGACTCGCTGTGTGACTCCGAGGCCGTGCTGATCTCTCAGCAGGGTGTCGAACAGAGCAAGGCCGCGCGGCAGTTCATCGCGCGTGTGCAGGGCGTCGTGTTCGGTCAGCAGTATGTGATGATCGACTACGACTGCCCGCGCACTCTGCTCGAGGAGGCCTCGAAACTCACGCCGGGTCTCGAATCGCCGACCGTGGCGCCGATGGCCGATCCGGACTGGGTCGCGGTGCGCGCCATGGTTCCCCGCAAGATCCACCAGAGCCTGATGGACGAGTTGTCGGAGCTGGGCGCCAAGGCGATCCTGGCCACCGACATCCGGTCCTGCCGGTTCTGACCGGACGACCATACCGGCGGCGCCGGTGTCAACGTTCGGCCAGCAGGACCGTCTGCGCCGAACGCCCGATGAAACCACCGGCATCGTAGAGGTCGGCGAAGGTCGCACCGAAGCCCTCGGGGCCTTGGACCATGTCGGCGTCGATGCCCACCCACGGGCCGCGCGGTGTCCGGGTCAGGTGCACCGTGGTGTCGGTGTTCATCCACGTCCACTGATCCGTGTGCAACCGGGTGCCCAGCCCGTTGGCGATGTCGATGACGGTGAAGATCGACTCCAGATCCGTGATCTGCTCGCCGCCCACCAGGGAGATCGCCGGACGCACCCACACCGCCGGCGTGTCGCCGACGCGCCCCGGAATGGCCGCCGATTCGATGGAACCGATGAAACCGACTGTACCCCAGTCGACACCGAGGTCGTCGCTCTCGGTGACACCCGTCACCGGTGTCAGATCCGCGGGTCCCGGACGCAGCGGCTCCGGCTCGTGCGCCACCTGCGTGGTGTCGGCGGTGCGCAACCGCCAGCCCACCGATCGGGCGGCGAGCCGGAACGATCCGTCCGCCTGGGCGACCTCCAGATCGGTGCCGACCAGACTGATCTGGCGTCCCGGACGGATCACCTGGGTGCGCAGCCGATTCACGTCCAACCCGATCGGTCCGAGGATCTCGGTCGTGACCCGGGTGAAGCGTTGCGCGGGGGAGGGGTCGCATCTCAGGAGCGATCGCATCATCAGTCCCGATGGGGGGCCACCGTGCTGCATGGTGGATGCCCACACGCTCTGCGTCGCCTCGGTCGGTTGGAAGTATTCGTACCCCGCGTCGTGTTCGGTGGCCGGCCGATCGATCGGGACGTAATAGCAACTCTCCACGACAGCACCGTATGCCTACCGTCATAGTCGCCTGGTCCGGGGGTAGAACTCCGGGATGTGGCGCGTGGACCGCGGAGCCGATGGAACGGACCGCGGCGTGCAGGACTTCCCTTAGCCGAGGAAGCCCGGCGGTGGCCCTGGGTAGGGCGGGATCTCGCCGCCGAACTCGGGGCAGCGTGCCTTGTGCTCGCAGGAACCGCAGAGTCGGGACGTCTTCGGGCGGAAGTCGCCGGTGGCCACGGCGGCCCGGATCGCCGTCCAGATCGCCTTGAGGGTCCGGCCGAACCGGTCGAGCTCCTCGCGGTCGGGCGCGTAGGTCAGTTGCTGACCGTCGGAGAGGTACATCAGCTGCAGCCGCGCCGGGACCACGCCGCGGAGGCGAAGGATGGCGAGGGCGTAGAACTTCATCTGGAACAGTGCCTTCGCCTCGTAGGCCTCGCCCGGCGATCGTCCCGTCTTGTAGTCGACGACCCGCACCTCGCCGGTCGGGGCGACGTCGATGCGGTCGATGAACCCTCGCATGAGCACATTGTCCATGTCGATCTCGACATGCTCCTCGCAGGAATCCGCGTCGAAGGCCGTCGGGTTCTCCATCGTGTAGTAGGTCGCGATGAGTTTGTGGGCCTCCGCGAGCAGTCGCTCGGGATGCCCGTCGACGATGTCCGCCAGGTGCGGGTCGGCCTCACACATCGCCGCCCAGGCCCCCTCGACGAGGAGATCGGCCGACTCCCGTGTCCGGAGTTCGGCGGGCATGTCGAAGAGGTTCTCCAAGGCTGCGTGCACGACGGTGCCGCGGGTCTGGGCCGTCGTCGGAGTCTCCGGGAAACGGTCGATCGCGCGATACCGGTACAGCAGAGGACATTGCTTGAAGTCGGCGGCCCGCGACGGCGACAACGCCAGCGGCCGACCCACCAGACCCCGACCCGCTGACGTACTCGCCGGATCCGTCGCGGTCCGATTCGTCGCCGCCGGAGCCGTCGTCGGTCGGTTCGGCGCTGCCGTACCCGACCGCTCGACGTTGGCGGGAGCGGCCCCAGCGTCCATCGTCGTACTCACAAATGGCAGGGTAGGTCGCAACAGTGACAGGTTCGGGGATCGACACCCCTGACCCCGCCGGAAGGACCCGATCACCCGATGCCGACCACCGGCCCGTTCGACGTGGGTGACCGCGTACAGCTGACCGACGCCAAGGGACGGAAGTTCACCGTCCACCTCGAGGCGGGAAAGCTCTTCCACACCCATCGCGGCGCGATCGCGCACGATGACCTCATCGGTGCGCCCGAGGGCAGCATCGTCTCCGCGACGAGTGGCACCCAGTACCTCGCGCTGCGCCCCCTGCTCGTCGACTACGTCCTGTCGATGCCGCGCGGCGCACAGGTCATCTATCCGAAGGATGCCGCCCAGATCGTCACCGAGGGGGACATCTTCCCGGGTGCGCGGGTCCTCGAGGCGGGCGCCGGATCCGGTGCCCTGACCTGCTCACTCCTGCGCGCGGTCGGACCCGGGGGCAGCGTGACCTCCTACGAGGTCCGCGACGATCACGCCGAGCATGCGGTCCGCAACGTCGACACCTTCTTCTCGGGTCATCCGGACAACTGGGACCTCGTGGTCGACGACCTGGCTCATCTCGACGTGGAGAACCTCGCCGAGGGGCGTCGCTACGACCGCATCGTCCTCGACATGCTGGCCCCGTGGGAGCCCCTCGACGTCGTCCGGCGGGCGATCACCCCGGGCGGGGTGCTGATCATCTATGTGGCAACAGTCACTCAGTTGTCGCGGATCATCGAGGCCGTGCGCGAGCAGGAGTGCTGGACTGAGCCCCGGGCGTGGGAATCGCTGGTCCGTGACTGGAGTGCCGTGGGCCTGGCGGTCCGTCCGGAACACAAAATGCAAGGCCACACCGCCTTTCTGATCACCACCCGGCGCCTCGCCGACGGTGTCACCACGCTGCGTCCGCAGCGCCGCCCGACACGCGGCTGACCGACCTTGCGCTCGGGCTGCGTGTAAGCCGTAACGGGTCGAAACGTCGCGAATACGTTGCGAATACGTAGAATTAACAACCCGTCAACATCGCGGATTGCGCGGTGCACGGCGTTTTCACGGCCGCACCGGTAGCGTGGGGATACGGCGCAAACACTTCATGTGGAGAGTGTTTGCCGGGGAGAGGAGTCAGTAATGACCGAATCTGACCGCCAGGGTGCCGGTGGCGCCGAACACTCCGGGGCCTCGGGAGTCCGAGACCAGGGACCCGACGACTCCGCCCAGCTGCCCGACGAGGGTTTCGTCCCCGCGTACGCCTCGCCGATCGCACGGGCCGAGTCCGGACGCCCGAACTTCGGTCGGCCCGCGGACAAGGATCTGCAGGAACGCGTCGACAACCTGACCGCACGTAATGCCAAGCTGCTCGACACGCTCAAGGAGGCGCGGCAGCAACTGGTGGCCCTGCGTGAGGAGGTCGACCGCCTCGGTCAGCCGCCGAGCGGATACGGCGTCCTGCTGGAGATCTACCCCGACAGCACCGTCGACGTCTTCACCTCCGGCCGCAAGATGCGCCTCACGTGCTCGCCGAACATCGATCTCGATGCATTGCACAAGGGGCAGACACTGCGTCTGAACGAGGCGCTCACGATCGTCGAGGCGTGCGAGTTCGATTCGGTCGGGGAGATCAGCACACTGCGTGAGATTCTCGGCGACGGCCGACGCGCACTGGTCGTCGGCCACGCCGACGAAGAGCGTGTCGTCTGGCTGGCCGAACCACTGCTGGGTGAGGTCGACGGCGAGGACGGCAAGCGCCGCAAGCTGCGGCCGGGTGACTCGCTACTGATCGACACCAAGGCCGGCTTCGCGTTCGAGCGCGTGCCCAAGGCCGAGGTCGAGGACCTGGTGCTCGAGGAGGTTCCCGACGTCGGCTACGAGGACATCGGTGGTCTCGGCCGTCAGATCGAGCAGATCCGCGACGCCGTCGAGCTGCCGTTCCTGCACAAGGACCTGTTCCGCGACTATGCGCTGCGCCCGCCCAAGGGGGTGCTGCTCTACGGTCCGCCCGGCTGTGGCAAGACGCTCATCGCCAAGGCGGTCGCCAACTCGCTGGCCAAGAAGATCGCGCAGGTGCGCGGCGACGATGCCAAGGAGGCGAAGTCCTACTTCCTGAACATCAAGGGTCCCGAGCTGCTCAACAAGTTCGTCGGTGAGACCGAGCGACACATCCGCCTGATCTTCCAACGGGCACGGGAGAAGGCGTCCGAGGGCACCCCGGTGATCGTGTTCTTCGACGAGATGGACTCGATCTTCCGGACCCGCGGGTCCGGTGTGTCGTCGGACGTGGAGACGACCGTCGTCCCGCAGCTGCTCAGCGAGATCGACGGGGTCGAAGGTCTCGAGAACGTCATCGTGATCGGTGCGTCCAACCGTGAGGACATGATCGATCCGGCCATCCTGCGGCCCGGTCGTCTGGACGTGAAGATCAAGATCGAACGGCCCGACGCGGAGTCGGCGATGGACATCTTCTCGAAGTACCTCACCGAGACGCTCCCGGTGCACGCCGACGACCTCAACGAGTTCGGCGGCGACCGCACGGCCTGCGTCAACGCGATGATCGAGAAGGTCGTCGAGCGGATGTATGCGGAGAGTGACGACAACCGGTTCCTCGAGGTCACCTACGCCAACGGCGACAAGGAGATCATGTACTTCAAGGACTTCAACTCGGGCGCGATGATCCAGAACGTCGTCGACCGGTCGAAGAAGTACGCGATCAAGTCCCAGTTGGAGACCGGCGCACCGGGTCTGCGGGTCCAGCACCTGTTCGACTCGATCCTCGACGAGTTCGCCGAGAACGAGGACCTGCCCAACACGACCAACCCGGACGACTGGGCGCGGATCTCCGGCAAGAAGGGTGAGCGGATCGTCTACATCCGCACCCTGGTCACCGGCAAGAGCGCGGGCGCGAGCCGCGCGATCGACACCGAGACCAACACCGGCCAGTACCTGTAGGCACGTCACACGACAGAGGGCCGACACCCGCAACGGGGAGTCGGCCCTCTGTCGTCGGACTGCTCAGGATGCGCCGGGCACCAGCACGGTCTCCGTACGACTGGGTCCGGCGTCGTCCGCGGTGCCCACCGGGTATCGGACCAGACCCAGCTCGGCGTCGTCGGACAGCTGCGGATGCCGGGGGAGGACCCGCGCGGTGTACCCGTGGCGACCCGATCGGGTCGGCGTCACGGCCGCTGCGAAGAGGGTGCGCCCGGACGGATCCACCGCACCGGTCGGCGACATCGCGACCGCTATCGGCTCCCGGATCTCACCGTCGTCGGTGACCCGGCCGACCAGCGCCTGGACCGCGACCTCGTCGGGGGTGAGCTCGCCGAGCGCGACGTGGGCGGTCAGGGTCAGGCTCGCCGGCCGAGCGCGATCGTCGCCGCCGGTTCCGCTCACGGGGGAGTCGGCCGCGGTCTCCGTCCAGCCGGACTCGTCGAGGCCCGCGATCTGCACGGCGGTCCACCCGCGGTCGAGCAGTTGTCGGTAGGACGCGAGATCCCGTGCGGGCGCGTACGCGTCGGCGCAGATCGAGGCGTATTGCGTCGCCGCCGGGCCGTAGAGCGCAGTCGTGTACTCGCGCACCATACGGGAGGCCTGGACGTCCGGGCCGAGCCGACTCACGGTGTGCCGGACCATCTCCACCCAACGCTCCGGCACACCGTCGGCAGACCGGTTGTAGAACAACGGGATCACCGATTCCTCGAGCAGTTCGTAGAGTGCCTCCGCCTCGAGGTCGTCGCGCCGATGGTCGTCGGTGACGCCCTCCGCCGACGGAATCGCCCAACCGTTCTCGCCGTCGGCCATCTCATCCCACCAGCCGTCGAGGATCGACAGATTCAGACCGCCGTTCATCGCCGACTTCATCCCTGACGTCCCGCACGCCTCCATCGGACGCACGGGGTTGTTCAGCCAGACATCGCAGCCCGCGTAGATGTCACGCGCCATGGAGATGTCGTAATCCGGCAGGAAGACGATGCGCTCGCGCAGCTCGGGGTCCTCGGTGAACCGGACCACCTGCTGGATGAGGGATTTGCCGCCGTCGTCGGCCGGATGGGCCTTGCCGGCGATCACCAACTGCACCGGACGATCGGGGTCGGTGAGGATCCGCCGCATCCGCTCCGGATCGCGCAACATGAGCGTCAGCCGCTTGTAGGTCGCGGCGCGGCGGGCGAACCCGATGGTCAGCGCCGCCGGATCGAAGATGTCGGCTGTCCAGCCGAGCTCGGCGTCGCTGAACCCGCGGTCACGACCGCTGGCGTGGGTCCGCCGCCGGACCTCGTCGACCAGGTGTGCCCGCATGTCCGAGCGCAGGCGCCAGATCTCGTCGGAGGAGAGCGAGGTCACGGCTCTCGCGACCGCTTCCTCGTCGCCACCGGCGGCCTCCTGCCACCGGCGGGCGGTCCAGGTCGGACCGTGGACGCCGTTGGTGACCGAGCCGATCGGCACCTCGTCGCTGTCGAAGCCCGGCCAGAGGTCGGCGAACATCTCGCGGCTGACGGCGCCGTGCAGGCGCGACACCCCGTTGCTGCGTTGCCCGAGACGAAAACCCATGTGCGCCATGTTGAACACACCCGGATCACCCTCGTCGCCGAGATCGACCACGGTCGCCACCGACAGGCCCGGAAGCAATCGCGACGTCCCCGTCCCGTCACCGTCGAGGTAGTGGCGCACCATGTCGCGCGGGAACCGGTCGATCCCGGCGGGCACCGGCGTGTGCGTGGTGAAGATGTTCGACGCGCGCACGACCGCCTCGGCGGTGTCGAAATCGAGACCGGCCGGGCCGCTGGACAGTTCCCGGATCCGTTCCACACCCAGGAACCCGGCGTGCCCCTCGTTCATGTGGAACACCGACGGTTCCGGATGGCCGGTGATCCGCACGTACTCGCGGACGGCACGCACGCCCCCGATGCCGAGGAGGATCTCCTGTTTGATCCGGTGATCCTGATCCCCGCCGTAGAGGCGATCGGTGACCCCGCGGAGTTCCTCGACGTTCGCCGGGACGTCGGCGTCGAGCAACAGCAGCGGGATCCGGCCGACGGTGGCGACCCAGACCTGGGCCCGGAGGGTGCGCTCGCCCGGCATCGCGATGGACACCACGACCGGGTCGCCGTCGTCGGTGAGCAGGGTGAGCGGCAGGGACGTCGGGTCGTTGACCGGGTACCGCTCGATCTGCCATCCGTCGCGGGAGAGACTCTGGTGGAAGTAGCCCGACCGGTAGAACAGTCCGACACCGATCAGGGGCAGCCCGAGATCCGAGGCCGCCTTCAGGTGGTCGCCGGCGAGGATGCCGAGGCCGCCGGAGTAGATGGGCAGCACCTCGGAGATGCCGAACTCCATCGAGAAGTATGCGATGGCTTGCGGCGCAACCTGTTCCGACGACAACCCGCTGGCGTAGTCGGCGAACCAGCGCGGCTCGCCGGTGTAGCGGGCGAGGTCGTCGCGCACGGCGGCCAGGCGATCGAGGAAGTCACGGTCGGCGGCCAGCTGGGCGAGACGCGCGGGGTCGATCTCGGCCAGCAGCCGCAGGGGATCCCCGGTCTGTGACCACAGGTCGGGGTCGAGAATCGCGAACAGATCCTGGGTGGGCTGATGCCATGCCCAGCGGAGGTTGTGGGCGAGTCGGGAGAGGTCGGCGAGCTCGGTCGGCAGGGGCACCCGAACCGTGAACCGGCGGAAGGCTTTCACCGCGTAGACGCTACCCAGACCGGGGCGAGGGTGCGACCGGTACCAGATGAACATCTACGCTCGTAGCATGCAGCGAATCATCGGCACCGAGGTCGAGTACGGGATCTCCGCTCCCGGCGACCCGACCGCGAACCCGATCATGACGTCGACCCAGGCGGTGCTGGCCTATGCCGCCGCCGCCGGGGTACCACGCGCCAAGCGCACCCGATGGGACTACGAGGTGGAGTCGCCCCTGCGTGACGCCCGCGGATTCGACCTCGGTCGGGGATCGGGCCCGGCCCCGATCATCGACGCCGACGAGATCGGCGCCGCCAACATGATCCTCACCAACGGCGCCCGCCTGTACGTCGACCACGCCCATCCGGAGTACTCGGCTCCCGAGGTCACCGATCCGATGGATGCGGTGATCTGGGACAAGGCAGGTGAGCGGGTCATGGAGGCCGCCGCGCGTCACGTGGCGAGTGTGCCGGGCGCTCCGCGCCTGCAGTTGTACAAGAACAACATCGACGGCAAGGGTGCGTCCTACGGCACCCACGAGAACTACCTGATGAACCGCGAGACGCCGTTCACCGCGGTGATCGCGGGTCTCACCACGTTCTTCGCGTCTCGACAGGTCATCACCGGATCCGGCCGGGTCGGCATCGGCCAATCGGGCGACGAGTCCGGCTACCAGCTGTCGCAACGTTCGGACTACATCGAGGTCGAGGTCGGCCTGGAGACCACCCTCAAGCGCGGCATCATCAACACCCGCGACGAGCCCCACGCCGACCCCGAGCGGTATCGCCGACTGCACGTGATCATCGGCGACGCCAACCTCGCCGAGACGGCGACCTACCTGAAGGTCGGCACGACCGCGCTCGTGCTCGACCTCATCGAGGCGGGTGTGGACTTCTCCGACATCGAACTGGCCCGTCCGGTGCAGGCGGTGCACACGATCAGTCACGACCCGGGGCTGTCGGCGACCGTCGCCCTCACCGATGGACGCGAGTTGACGGCGCTCGCCCTGCAGCGCGAGTACCTCGAGCGCTGCATGAAGTTCCACGACGCCGAACACAGCGACGACGAGCGCGCCGCCCATGTCCTCGAGACGTGGGCCGACGTCCTCGACCGACTCGAGCGGGATCCGATGGAGTGCGCCGACATCCTCGACTGGCCGGCGAAGCTGCGGATCCTGGAAGGGTTCCGTCAGCGGGAGGGCCTGGGGTGGTCGGCGCCCCGGCTCCAGCTGATCGACCTGCAGTACTCCGACGTCCGACTCGACAAGGGGCTCTACAACCGGCTCGTCGCGCGCGGCTCGATGAAGCGACTCGTCGACGAGACCGACGTGATGCGAGCGATCAGTCAGCCCCCGGAGAACACCCGCGCCTACTTCCGTGGCGAATGTCTGCGCCGATTCGGCGCCGACGTCGCCGCGGCGAGTTGGGACTCGGTCATCTTCGATCTCGGTGGCGACTCGCTGGTGCGGATCCCGACGCTCGAACCACTCCGCGGCACGCGGGCACATGTCGGGAAACTGTTGGACTCGGTGGCCTCCGCCGCCGACCTCGTCGACCAGCTCACCACGACCTGACCGACCACCCCGGCGACGCGGCGCCGCGGGCGTGTTCGCTTCCGCCCGCACGGCCGAGGACACCGGTAGTGTGTGGAAATAATGATCGTCAGGCCCGGCCACGTAGACGCCGGGTCGGTGGCCGAGAAGGACGGATCGGTGCCGGGGACGCAGCACGCGTCGCGGGTGAGTCGAAGGAGGCAGCAGATGGCGCAGGAACAGACCAAGCGCGGTGGCGGCGACGACGATGGTGACATCGGTTCGGACGGCGGCGCCGGCCAGGAACGTCGCGAAAAGCTTGCCGAGGACACCGACGACCTGCTCGACGAGATCGACGACGTGCTCGAGGAGAACGCCGAGGACTTCGTCCGCGCCTATGTGCAGAAGGGCGGCCAGTGAGCGACCGGTTCACATCACCAGGTTCCTCAACCCCATTCCACTCCACCCTCCCGCTGCGCGCGGACATCTCGTCCTTCGCCGACTACCTACGTGAGCATGCTCCCGAGCAGCTCCCGCACAACCGGGTGGACCCGATGAGCATCCGCGCCGACGCTGCCGCCGACATCCCGCACGGCACCACGATCGTCGCGGTGTCGTTCGCGGGCGGTGTCGTGCTGGCCGGTGATCGTCGCGCGACGATGGGCAACCTCATCGCCACCCGCGACGTCCAGAAGGTGTACATCACCGACGAGTACTCGGCGGCCGGGATCGCCGGCACGGCGGGCATCGCGATCGAGATGGTGCGGTTGTTCGCGGTAGAGCTCGAGCACTACGAGAAGATCGAGGGCGTCCCGCTGACGCTGGACGGCAAGGTCAGTCGTCTCGCGTCGATGGTGCGCGGCAACCTCGGCGCCGCGATGCAGGGCCTCGCGGCGGTGCCGCTGCTCGTGGGTTTCGACATCGATCACGACGATCCCAACGAACGCGGGCGGATCTTCTCCTTCGACATCGCAGGCGACCGGCACGAGGAGTTCGGCGGTTATCAGGCGATCGGCTCCGGGTCGATGTTCGCGAAGTCGTCGCTGAAGAAGCTCTACCGCGCGGACCTCGACGCCGACAGCGCGCTCGCGGTCGCCGTCGAGTCGCTGTACGACGCGGCCGACGACGATTCGGCGACCGGTGGCCCCGACATCGTGCGCAAGATCTTCCCGACCGCCGTCATCGTCGGTGCGCAGGGTGCACGCGAGGTCGAGCCGGAGGCGATCGAGGCCGCCGCGCGTGCCGTCGTCGAACGACGGGCCGCCGAGCACGGGGGGGAGGCGCGATGACGTTCCCGTATTACGCCAGTGCCGAACAGATCATGCGCGATCGCTCGGAGCTGGCCCGCAAGGGCATCGCCCGCGGACGCAGCGTCATCGCGCTCACGTACGCCGACGGTGTGCTGTTCGTCGCGGAGAATCCGTCGAACACCCTGCGCAAGACCAGCGAGATCTACGATCGCATCGGGTTCGCCGCGGTCGGCAAGTACAACGAGTTCGAGAGTCTGCGCAAGGCGGGCATCCAGCTCGCCGACATGCGTGGCTACAGCTACGACCGCGCCGACGTGTCCGCGTTGTCGTTGGCCAACACCTACGCCAACGCCCTCGGTTCGGTGTTCACCGAGCAGGCCAAGCCGTACGAGGTGGAGCTGTGCGTCGCAGAGGTCGCCAAGTTCGGGAAGCCGCGTCCGTCGCAGCTGTACCGGATCTCCTACGACGGGTCGATCGCGGACGAAACACGCTTTCTCGTGATGGGCGGCGCGAACGACGCGATCACCGCCGCATTGCGCGAGTCCTATGAACCCGATCTCGATCTGTCGGCCGCGCTGTCGGTCGCCGTCGCCGCGCTCGCCACGCCGGTGGAGTCGGGGAGCAGCGGCTCGTCGGGAAGCTCGTCGGCGCCGCCCGCCGCCCCGCGTGAGCTCGCCGCGTCCGATCTCGAGGTCGCAATCCTCGATCGCAACCGTCCGCGCCGCGCGTTCCGCCGGATCACCAACGCCGTGCTGGCCGATCTGATGCCCGCGCCCGAGACGACGTCGTCGGCGCCCGAGGCCGACGCGTCCGCCGACACCGGATCGTCCACGGACGACAGCGGAGCCTGACCGCCACGACCCGGCCTCGCGACCTGCCGTCGCGTCGCCGGGTCTGTGCGGTTCTCCCCGGGTAGGGTTGACCCTGTGCAGCGTCGAATCATGGGTATCGAGACCGAATTCGGTGTCACGTGTACCTTTCACGGCCATCGTCGACTGAGCCCGGACGAGGTCGCCCGGTATCTGTTCCGGCGGGTGGTGTCGTGGGGACGCTCCTCCAACGTGTTCCTGCAGAACGGCGCACGCCTCTACCTCGACGTGGGTTCCCATCCGGAGTACGCGACCGCGGAATGCGACAGCCTGATCCAGCTGATCAACCATGACCGTGCGGGTGAACTCGTGCTCGAGGATCTGCTCATCGATGCGGAACAACGCCTCGCCGACGAGGGCATCGGTGGCGACATCTATCTGTTCAAGAACAACACCGACTCGGCCGGAAACTCCTACGGCTGTCACGAGAACTACCTCGTGGTGCGGGCCGGGGAGTTCTCCCGGATCTCCGACGTCCTGCTCCCGTTCCTGGTCACGCGACAGTTGATCTGCGGCGCGGGCAAGGTGCTGCAGACCCCGAAGGCGGCGACGTTCTGCCTGTCGCAGCGCGCCGAGCACATCTGGGAGGGCGTGTCGTCAGCGACCACGCGCTCGCGCCCGATCATCAACACCCGCGACGAGCCGCATGCCGACGCCGAGAAATATCGCCGGCTGCACGTGATCGTCGGCGACTCGAACATGGCGGAGATGACGACCTTGCTGAAGGTCGGCTCGGCGGCGCTGGTCCTCGAGATGATCGAGGCCGGGGTGTCGTTCCGCGATTTCGCCCTCGACAACCCGATCCGGGCGATCCGCGAGGTCAGCCATGATCCCACCGGTCGCAGGCCCGTCCGGCTCGCGGGTGGCCGACAGGCGAACGCGCTCGACATCCAGCGGGAGTATCACGCCCGTGCCGTCGAGCACATGACCAACCGGCGACCTGATCCGGAGATGGACAAGGTCGTCGACCTGTGGGGCCGCATGCTCGATGCAGTCGAGAGCGGCGACTTCTCCACCGTCGACACCGAAGTCGACTGGGTGATCAAGCGCAAGCTGTTCCAGCGATATCAGGACCGCTACTCGATGGAGCTGTCGGATCCGAAGATCGCGCAGCTCGACCTCGCCTTCCACGACATCAAGCGCGGACGTGGTGTGTTCGACGTCCTCACCCGCAAGGGATTGGTCGCCCGCGCCACCACCGACGAGGACATCGCCACCGCGGTCAACGAGCCGCCACAGACCACCCGGGCGAAACTGCGGGGCGACTTCATCTCCGCCGCGCAGAAGGCGGGCCGGGACTTCACGGTCGACTGGGTGCACCTCAAGCTGAACGACCAGGCGCAGCGAACGGTGTTGTGCAAGGACCCGTTCCGCAGCGTCGACGAGCGAGTCGACCGTCTGATCGCATCGATGTGACCGTAAGCTGTCTCAGGTGGCAACCCCGAAAGTTGAGCGCCTACTCAACCTCGTGATCTGCCTGCTGTCGACACGCCAGTTCGTGACCGCGGACTACATCCGCCGCAACGTGAAGGGCTACAACGACGACGGGCAGTCGGACGAGGCCTTCAACCGCATGTTCGAGCGCGACAAGACCGAATTGCGCGATCTCGGCATCCCCCTGATCACGGGCCGCGAACGCCTGTCCGGAGGGGCAGACGGCTATCGCATCGAGCGCGACTCCTACGAACTGCCCGAGATCACCCTCGACCGGCCGGAGGCGGCCGTCGTCGCGATGGCCGCCGCGCTGTGGGACGCGCCGGAGATCTCGGCGATCTCCCAGAACGCCCTGCTGAAACTCCAGGCGGCCGGCATCGACGTGCGCGCCGAGGACGAGATCGGTTTCTCCGCGGCGACCTCGGCCCGCTCGCTGGGTTCCGAGTCGGGACTCGCGGCCGTGCTGTCGGCGATCGGGTCGTCGCAGGCGGTGACCTTCACCTACCGGCCGGGTGCGGCGTCGACGTCGGCTGTCCGGACGCTGGAACCGTGGGGTGTGGTCACCCATCGCGGCCGGTGGTATGTCGTCGGCCACGACCGTGACCGCGCGGCCACCCGGACGTTCCGCCTCTCCCGCATCTCGGACGTGGCGACCACCGGTGCGCCCGGGGACGTGTCGGTGCCCGACGGCACCGACATCCAACAGATCGTCGCGGCCGCCGTCGAGTCGGCCGCGGGCTCCGACGGTCGGATCGCCACGGTCTGGGTGGCGACCGATCGCGCCGCGGGCCTGCGTCGACTCGCCACGCGTACCGAACCACGCACCCATGACGGCGAACCGGGGGACGTCCTGGAGATCGAGATACGGTCGCTGCCGACACTGGCCCGACTCGTCCTCGGTGCCGGCCCGGATGCGGTGGTCCTCACGCCGCCGGAACTGCGCGACACCGTCGTCGCCGCATTGGACCGCATGGTGGAGGTGACCGTCTGATGGCGCCCCGCCCGGACCGCTTCAGTCGACTACTCGCCCTGGTGCCCTATTTCGCCGCTCGACGGGGCATCGCCGTCGAGCAGGCCGCACGTGATCTCGGGATCACCCCGAAGCAGTTGACCAGGGATCTCGAACTCCTGTTCGTGTGCGGACTGCCCGGTCATTTCCCGGACGACCTCATCGATCTGCAGTTCGAACAGGGATATGTGGAGGTCGGTTTCACCGCCGGCATGGACCGGCCGCTGCGACTGACGACGACCGAGGCCAGCACCATGCTCGTGGCATTGCGCGCGTTGCTCGACATGCCGGGCGCCGTCGACCGCTCTGCCGCCCGCCGCGCGATCGCCAAGATCGAGCAGGCCGTCGGTTCATCCGAGCCGCCGGTCCAGGCGGCTCCCGACGGCGACACCGACCCCGACGGAGGGACCTACGCCACGATCCGCGAGGCCGTCAGGTCGAACCGGGCATTGACGATCCGGTACTACTCGGCGACCCGCGACAGCGTCTCCGAACGCACCGTCGACCCCATCCGCCTGCAGACGATGGACAACAACACCTATCTCGAGGCGTGGTGTCGCAAGAGCGACGGAGTGCGGCTGTTCCGGTTCGATCGGGTCGAGACGGCAGAAATGCTCGACGAGCCGTCGGCGCCACCGGCCGAGGCGACCGGGCAGCAGCAGTCGGCCATCCTCGCGGAGAACCCCGACCTGCCGTCGGCCGAGATCGAGATCGACCCGAGCGAGCTGTGGATCCTGGACTACTACCTGATCGACCCGGTTGACCCCGTCGAGGACCGCGCCGACCCGCATGGCCCGGTGCGGGCGCGGCTCGTGTACGGGTCCCCGGAGTGGCTCACCCGCTTCCTTCTCGGGTTCGGCGGTCGCGTTCGGGTGGTGTCTGCGCCGCAGATCGCTGATACCGTCGTCACCACGGCAACAGCCGCGCGAGCGCGTTACGCGTGAGGTCGGGGGATCGGCCATGCACGCCGCCGTCCCGGTGGGCTCGGGTAGCATTGACAACATCGCGATTCGGAGGTTGAAACATGGGTGCACTGTCCTGGTGGCACTGGGCGATCGTCCTGGTGGTCCTGGTGGTCCTGTTCGGTTCCAAGAAACTGCCCGACGCCGCACGCGGTCTCGGCCAGTCGCTGCGCATCTTCAAGAGCGAGGTCAAGGAGATGCAGAACGACGGCAAGGACGCCGACGAGACGGCGACCCCCGCGAAGCGTGAACTCCCGCCGGGCGACGCCACGCCGCCCTCGTCGCAGACCTCGTCCGACGATGTGAAGAAGTCTGCGTAGATCCTCTCGGGAACCCGAAAACCAGGGCATTCGTGTGCGCATCTCTCTGGACCCGAGGCGCCGTAAGCGCAAGGTGAATCCCGACGGCACCATGTCGTTGGTCGAGCACCTGTACGAACTCCGGACCCGTGTGGTCATCTCGCTGCTGGCCATCGTCGTGACCACGATCGTCGGATTCGTCTGGTACACACACGGTTTCCTCGGCATACCCTCCCTCGGTGACCTGCTCCGAGGGCCCTACTGCGATCTGCCACCGTCGTCGAGGGCCCAGCTGACTGCCGACGACTCGTGCCGTCTTCTCGCGACCGGACCGTTCGACCAGTTCATGCTCCGGCTGAAGGTCGCACTCACCGCGGGCGTCGTGCTCGCCTGCCCCATCTGGCTGTATCAGCTCTGGCAGTTCATCACCCCGGGACTGCACACCAACGAACGGCGCTACGCCGTCGGCTTCGTCAGTTCGGCCGCCATCCTGTTCGTCGGCGGCGCGGTCCTGGCCTACCTGGTGGTGGCCAAGGCCTTCCACTTCCTGCTCACGGTAGGCAACGACGTCCAGGTGACGGCGCTGGCCGGTGACCAGTACTTCGGGTTCATGATCCACTTGCTGATCATCTTCGGGGTCAGCTTCGAGCTGCCACTGCTGATCGTGGCGCTCAATGTCATCGGCGTCCTGAAGTACGAGAAGCTCAAGGCCTGGCGTCGCGGTCTGATCTTCGCGCTCTTCGTTTTCGCGGCGATCGTGACCCCGGGGCAGGACCCGTTCACGATGCTGGCCCTCGCGCTCGCGCTCACAGTGCTGATGGAGTTCGCGATCCAGTTCGCCCGCATCCACGACAAGCGGCGCGGGCGGAACACCCCGGACTGGACGTCCATCCCGGACGATCAGGCCAGTCCACTGCCGAGTACGGGGCCGGCCCCGTCGGCGTCCCGCATCGATCCCGTCCGCTCCGTACCGGGTGCGGATTCCTCGGGTGCCCGCACCTCCGTCCGCGATCGCGACACGTTCGACGACATCCTGTGAGCCGGCTCGACGACTTCACCGCACGGCTGACCTTCCGCCTCGACGACTTCCAGCGACGGGCGTGCGTCGCGCTCGACGCCGGGCACGGCGTGCTCGTCTGTGCCCCCACCGGCGCGGGCAAGACGATCGTCGGGGAGTTCGCTGTCCATCTGGCACTGGCGAGCAGGACGAAGTGTTTCTACACCACCCCGATCAAAGCCCTGAGCAATCAGAAGTACGCCGACCTCGTCGCCATCCACGGCCCGGAGTCCGTCGGTCTGCTCACCGGTGACAACTCGATCAACCCGGACGCCCCGGTGGTCGTGATGACCACCGAGGTGGTCCGCAACATGATCTACGCGAACTCACGGGCACTCGACGGTCTCTCCTATGTGGTGATGGACGAGGTACACTTCCTCGCCGATCGTTTCCGCGGAGCGGTGTGGGAGGAGGTCATCCTCCATCTCGACCCGTCGGTGCGGGTGGTCAGCCTCTCCGCGACCGTCAGCAATGCCGAGGAGTTCGGCGACTGGATTCAGGCGGTCCGCGGCGACACCACCGTCATCGTCGACGAACACCGCCCGGTGCCACTGACGCAGCACATGCTCGTGGGCACGCGGATGTTCGATCTGTTCGACCCGAGCCGACACGTCGATGCGGCGGGCAGAGTCGAACGCCCACAGGTCAATCCGGAGCTCAAACGCTACATCCGACATCGCACGCTGCTCGCCGACGACGACCGTCGAGGCGGTCGGGGGCGTCGCGGACAGACGTCGCGGGGGCCTCGGCGGGGTGGTGGGCCGCGCCCGCCGTCGCGGCCCGATCTCGTCGCACGACTCGATCGCGAGGGCCTGCTCCCGGCGATCGGTTTCATCTTCTCGCGCGCCGGGTGCGATGGAGCGCTGGCCCAGTGCCTGCGCTCCGGACTCACACTGCTCACACCGGAGGAGTCGATGGCGGTCGACGAGGTCGTCGATCGCCATCTGCAGGAGTTGTCGCCCGCCGACGAGGACATCCTGGGCGTGGCGGAATGGCTGGCCGGACTTCGTCGGGGTTTCGCGGCTCATCACGCCGGCCTGCTGCCCACGTTCCGGCACACCGTGGAGGAACTGTTCACCCGCGGTCTGGTGAAGATGGTCTTCGCGACCGAGACCCTTGCGCTCGGCATCAACATGCCCGCCCGCACGGTCGTCCTCGAGCGGCTGGTCAAGTTCAACGGTGAGGCCCACGTGGACCTGACCCCCGGGGAGTACACCCAGCTGACCGGACGCGCCGGGCGTCGCGGGATCGACATCGAGGGACACGCCGTCGTCGTGTGGACGCCGGAGGCGGTGCCGGATCAGGTGGCCGGGCTCGCCGGCGCTCGGACGTTCCCGCTGCGCAGCTCGTTCCAGCCCGAGTACAACATGGCGGTCAACCTCATCGGACGTCTCGGACTCGAGGGATCGCGCGAGCTGCTGCACCGCTCCTTCGCCCAGTTCCAGGCGGACCGGTCGGTCGTCGGGCAGGCCCGAAAGGTCGACGAGGCACGTCGCCGACTACGGAAACTCGACGTCGAGCTCAGTGCGACGGCGCAGAAACGGGACATCGATCCGGGGGTCGTCGTCGGCGACGACCCCGACGACGACGGGCAGACCGAGGCCGACCCGTACGCCGGATTCCTGGGATACATCCAATTGCGCGAGGACATCCGGCGCCGCGAGCGCGACCTGAGGTTCGAACGTCGCTCGGCCACCACACAGTCGACAGTGGCCGACCTCGCGGCACTCAAACGCGGGCACGTGATCGGTCTGCACGGCGGCCGGCACCGTGGTCTGGCCGTCATCCTGGAACCTGCGACGCAGTCGGCCGACCCCAAACCGCTCGTGCTGGCCGAGGATGCCTGGTGCGGTCGGGTCGGGACCAGGGATTTCGTGAACCCGCCACAGGTGCTCGGAAACATGCGTTTGCCCAAACATGTCGACCGCCGCACGGGCCGCGGCCGACGGGACCTGGCGTCGGCGCTGCGGTCGACGGGAATCGAGATGCCGAAGGGCCGATCCAAGAAGCGTGCCGCGGCGGCCGACGACCGGGAGTTGGCCGGTCTGCGCACAGCGCTGCGCTCTCACCCGGCGCATCGACTCGACAACGGTGACGAGCTGTTTCGCCTCGCGGAGCGCCGAAACCGGGTGGTGCGCGAGATCGTCACCGCCGACCGGGTGATCTCCGAGCGGACCTCGACCCTGGGTGTGCAGTTCGACCGAATCGTCGCCGTCCTCGCCGACCTCGGCTACCTCGAGGTCGGGAAGGCACGCGGCGAGGGCCCGGGGCCGGTCACGGTGACCGCGGCGGGTCATCTGCTCGGCCGAATCTACAGCGAGAGCGATCTGCTCGTCACCGAGTGCATCCGGGCCGGGATCTGGGACCGGCTGGCGCCCCACGAACTCGCCGCCGTGGTCGCCGCGATGGTCTTCGAGACGCGGCGTGAGAGCTTCGCCGGCGCGGACGCGATGTCCGGAAACGTCGCTCTGCGCACGGCACTCGCGCGCACCGTGGACACCTGGCGCGACGTCACGCACGTCGAGTCGCGTCACCGGGTCGATCCGACCCGCGAGCCGGACACCGGATTCTCGGTTGCGGTGTCGCTGTGGGCATCCGGGCGTTCCCTGACCGAGTCGTTGGCGGTTGCCGGCGAACGCGGCCAACTGCTGTCACCCGGCGACTTCGTGCGCTGGAACCGTCAGGTCGTCGATCTGCTCGAGCAGATCCGCCTCGGCGTGGGACCAGAGGCACGCCTGGCATCGTCGGCGAGGTCCGCGGTCGGTGGGATCCGGCGGGGTGTCGTCGCCGCGGAACTCGGCTGACGCGTCGCGAGGGCGTGCTGCCGGTCGATCGAAGCCCACGTCACACGGACCGCGCTTCGGTGATCGACCACCCGCCGTGAGGTAACCTTCTCCACGCGGTCGGGAGTGCAGGTGAGCCGGTCCGGCGCTCCACCTGTGTGACGCCCGGGGTGGAGCAGATCACTCACCGACCAGGACATTCGAGGCATGACATCCAGGCGAATCGGTGAGCTGTCACCGGGCAGATCGGGAGGGACCCCATGACTGAGCCGCACGATCCGACCCGTCCGAGCGGAGACCCCCAGCCGGGCGAGGAGGCGCCACGATCCGCCGACCCGGACATCTCCGAGGCCGCCCGGACTCCCGAGAGCGCCGGGGACGCCGGCGCGGCCCCGTTTACGGGGCCCGGTGCCGAATACTCCCAGCCCTCCGCCTACGGACAACCCACGCCGACGACCCCGTACGGTGCACCCGATCCGACATCACCCCAGGACCAGCCGCAGGCCCAGGGGCCGACGCAGCCTCAGGCGTACGGTCAACCGAACTACGGTCAGCAGCCCTACGAGCCGCAGGCAGCATACGGACAGCCGGGATTCGGGCAACCGGGATTCGGGCAGCCGGGATTCGGGCAACCGGGATTCGGGCAACCGGGATTCGGGCAACCGACATACGGCGAGCAAAGCTCCTCTCAGCCCGGCTACGGCCCACAGAACCAGGGCCCACAGAACCAGGGCCCACAGAACCAGGGCCCACAGAACCAGGGCCAGCACTACCCCGGCCAGCCCACCTATGGGCAGCCGCCCGCATACGGTGCGCCCGATCCCCAGGCGCAGACCGGGCAGTACGGGGCCGCACCTCAGGGTGCCTACGGTCAGCAGTCGGCGTACGCTCCGACCGGCCCCCAGCAGCAGTACGGCGGCCAACAATACGGCGGCCAGCAATACGGCGGCCAGCAGTACGGCGGGCAGCAGTACGGCGGGCAGCCCGCTGGGGGACAGCCGCCCCACGGTGGTCAGTTCGGCGGCGGCGACCAGTTCTCCGCCATGGCAGCGCCATCGGGGAGAAAGGGTCTGCGCACTGTGTTGCTGATCGGTGGTGGCCTGGCCGTGCTGATCGCCGCGATTCTGCTCATCACCGCGTTCGTCGTGCCGGGCTGGGCACCGAAGACGATCTCCCAATCCGCCGTGCAGGACGGCGTGAAGAAGGTCCTCACCGAGGACTATCAGGCGACCGAGGTGTCCGACGTGCAGTGCCCGTCGGGCCAGCGGGTCGAGCAGGGTCAGTCGTTCAGCTGCACGGCGACTGTCGGCGGTCAGCAGCAGACGGTCACCGTCACCTTCCTCGACGACGACGGCAAATACGAGGTGTCGCGTCCGACGAGCTGACCGCTCGACTCAGGACGCCTCGGCGACCGCGGGCCAGCCGAGGGCCTTGGCCAGCCGGGCCACCGACGCACCGATGCCCAGTTCATCCACGAGATCGGCGAGCCCGCCGGGATCGGCGGGCTCGGCCGGAAGCCGATCGTCGTCGGTGCTGTCGATCGTGTCCGCGTCGGTCCGGACCAGGACCACGGTGCGGGCAGCGGTGAGGTACTCCGTCGACGCGATCAGCGACTTGCGGCTCCGCGCCGGCACCGACGACCCGCTGTCGGCCGCCGCGGCCTCGAGTGCGTCGAGGCTGCCGAACTCACTGATGAGCTTTGCCGCGGTCTTCTCGCCGATGCCGGGGACACCCGGCAGGCCATCCGACGGATCCCCGCGCAGCATCGACATCTCAGCGTAGGCCATGCCGGCACGCTCGGTCGGCACCGCGTACTTCTCGGCGACCTCGACCGGCCCCATCATCTCGGCCTTCGCGAGACCGCGCCCGACGTAGAGCACCCGGACGGGCACCGGATCGTCCGAGACCACCTGCAGCAGATCACGATCCCCGCTCACCACGACGACCGGGTCGGTCGCCTCGTCGTAGGCGAGCGTGCCGATGACGTCGTCGGCCTCGCAGCCGACGGCGCCAGAGGTGGCGATCCCGGCGCACCGCAGCACGGCCATGATCATGTCGACCTGTGGGGTCAGCGTGTCGGGGACCTCCTCGACATCGACCTCCCCATCAGCGATCCCGCCGGTGTCGGCACTGTCGCCGGTGTGCGGTGCCTCCTGCGCCACCCGATGCGCTTTGTAGGACGGGATCAGGTCGGTCCGGAACGCCGGGCGCCAGTCGAGATCGAGACACACCACGAGTCGCGTCGGCTGCTCACGGGTGACCAGCGAGGCGATCGTGTCGATGAATCCGCGCACCGCGTTGACGGGTCGCCCGTCGGGCGAGGTCATCTTCTCGGGCAGTGCGAAGAACGAACGGAACCACAGACTCGCCCCGTCGAGGAGCATCACTGAACCGGCCATGGGTCAACTCTGTCATGCCGGGGGTCGTCGGTACGGGCGGTAGGCTGCGCTCATGGCCTACCGGTTCTCCTCCGACGTGTACCGCCACCGACTCGACCGCGCCCGGATCCTCACCGCCGACGCCGGTCTCGACGCCCTGGTCGTGTCGACGGGTCCTGATCTCCGTTATCTGACGGGTTCTCGTGCGGACACCTTCGAACGCCTGACCGCACTGGTGGTCCCGGCTGCCGGGGCGCCACGGCTGGTCGTGGCACGTCTGGAGTTGGCGTCGATACGTGATTCGGCGATCGGCGATCTCGGCATCGAGGTCGCTGACTGGGTGGACGGCGAGGACCCGTACGCGCTGGCGCTGTCGGGACTGCCCGGCACCGCCCGGCTCGCCGTGTGCGACACCATGCCGGCCCTGCACGTCGTACCGATCGCCGGACACACCGGCAGCGCCCCGGCGCTGGCCACCGACGTCCTGCGAGAGCTACGGATGATCAAGGACGACAGCGAGATCGACGCGCTGCGCGAGGCCGGCGCCGCGATCGACCGGGTCCACGCACGGATGGGGGAATGGTTGCGTCCCGGACGCACCGAACGCGCCGTCGCCGACGACATCCGCGCCGCGATCCTCGCCGAGGGGCACACCGAGGCCGCCTTCATCATCGTCGGCTCGGGACCGCACGGCGCCGACCCTCATCACGAGTTCTCCGACCGTGTCATCGAATCCGATGACATCGTGGTCATCGACATCGGTGGTCCGGTCGATCCCGGATACAACTCCGACTCCACCCGCACCTACTGTTTCGCGGATCCGCCCGCCGACATCGCCGATGCCTACCGGGCGCTGCAGGCCGCCCAGACCGCGGCCGTCGCGGCGGTGCGACCGGGGGTCAGCGCACAGCAGATCGACGCGGCCGCACGGGGTCTCCTCGCTGAGCACGGACTGGCCGAGCACTTCATCCACCGGACCGGTCACGGCATCGGGCTTTCCGTCCACGAGGAGCCCTACATCGTGAACGGCAACGACATCACGCTGCGACCCGGGATGGCGTTCAGTGTGGAACCGGGCGTCTACTTCGACGGCCGGTGGGGCGCCCGCATCGAGGACATCGTCGTCGTCACCGACGACGGATGCGAGTCCATGAACACCGGCCCGCACGACCTCGTCGTGCTCTGAGCAGCCAGGAATACGGTCAGTCGAACAGACGAGCCGACCCGAGTACGCGGGACACCGTGATCTCGATGACCACCCGGCGTGGATTGGGTTTCGGTTCGCGGTAACGGCCCGCATAACGCACCTCGGCATCGCGGACCTGCTCCGGCTCCCGGCGGACGACGGCCGGCCCCTCGAGGGTCAGCCACCGCGGGCCGTCGATGTTGGTCACCGACGCGTACCCGTTCCGTTCGACGTTGCGGACCTTCTGCTTGCCGTCGGAGGTGATGATGCGCGCGATCCCGCGCTCCGGGTCCCAGGTGAAGCCGACCGCCACCACGTGTGGGCTGCCATCGGCACGCAGGGTCGCCAGGGTGGCGAGATGTCGTTCGGCGAGGAACTCGGCTGCGGCCGGCCCCAGATCAGCGGCGGTGCGGGTCATGGATGCCACGCTAGCGGGCGATGCGATACTGGCACCCATGACCCCGCGATCGACTTCCGGAACGATCGTGCTGTTCGGTGGTCGAAGCGAGATCGGGGTCGCCGTGGCGTGCCGCCTCGCGGCCGGGCGCACAGTCGTCCTGGCCGCTCGCCGGCCCGACGACCTCGAGGCGGAGCGAGCACAGTTGCTCGACGCCGGTGCGATCGAGGTGCACACGGTGGCCTTCGACGCCGACGCCACCGACACGCACCTGGATCTCGTGCACTCCCTGATCGCTCACGGACCGATCGACACCGCGATCGTCGCTTTCGGGATTCTCGGTGACCAGGTCCGCGCCGAGAACGACGTCACGCATGCCCTGCAGATCGCGCACACCGACTATCTCGCGCAGATCAGTGTGCTGACTCCGTTGGCCAGTGCTCTGCGGGCCCAGGGATCCGGCACGATCATCGTGTTCTCGTCGGTCGCCGGCATCCGGGTGCGGCGCGCGAATTACGTGTACGGCTCCACCAAGGCGGGACTCGACGGATTCGCGAGCGGGCTCTCGGACGCGTTGCACGGCAGCGGGGTCCGGCTGCTGCTCGCACGCCCCGGTTTCGTCGTCGGCACGATGACGAAGGATCTGATGGCGTCCGGGGTCGCCCCGGCGCCGTTCTCTGTGACCGCCGGCCAGGTCGCCGACGCCGTGGTCCGTGCTCATCGCCGCGGGCGTGGCGAGGTGTGGATTCCGTGGGTGCTGCGGCCGATGTTCGTCGGAATGCGCATGCTTCCACGCGCCGTGTGGCGGCGGCTCCCGCGATGAGTCGCAGATTCGTCGTGATCGGCATCGGCGCCGACGGCTGGGACGGTCTCGGCTCCCGAGCGCGAGACGAGCTGTCCGCCGCGACGGTTGTCCTCGGTTCCACCCGCCAACTGGATCTGCTACCTCGGCTCGCCGCCGACATACATCCGTGGCGCTCGCCGATGAGCGCCCACCTGCGTGACGTCCTCGACGATCCGTCCGACGACACCGTCCACATCGTCGCCAGCGGCGACCCGATGTTCCACGGCATCGGGACCACCGTGGCGCGGGCCGTCGGGATCGAGCGGGTGCAGGTCATCCCCGCCGTCTCGAGTGCGAGCCTGGCCTGTGCACGACTCGGCTGGGACCTCAGCGGGGTCTCGATCGTCAGCACCGTCACCCACGACGTCGACAGCGTCGTCGACGCCCTGTCCGACGGCCGGGACCTGCTCGTGCTCAGCCGGGATCAGAACCCCCCCGTCCAGCTCGCACATCTGTTGACCGCCAACGGTTTCGGACGGTCGTCGATGACCGTCCTGGAACAGCTCGGAGGTGACCGTGAACGGACGGTCCGCGGTGTGGCGCGCACCTGGCGGGAGCCGGCCGGAGACCCGCTCAACATCGTCGCCGTCAGCTGCGTGGGTTCCCGGCGCAGCAGGATGCCGGGACGGCCCGACGACGACTACCTCCACGACGGCCAGATCACCAAACAACCGATCCGTGCACTCACTGTCTCCGCACTCGTCCCCGGACACCGACAATTGCTGTGGGACATCGGGTCCGGCTCGGGCAGCGTCGCCATCGAATGGCTTCGGGTCGAGCCGACCGCCCGCGTCGTCGCGTTCGAACGCGATGCCACCCGCAGCGAGGTCATCGTCGAGAACGCGCGACGCCACGGTGTCCACGACCGGCTCACCGTTCTCGGCGCCGTCCCGGACGCGTGCTCCGATGCTCCCGACCCGGACACGGTCTTCGTCGGCGGCGGCCTCGACACCACCGTCCTCGACGTCGCCTGGGACGCCCTGGTGCCGGGCGGTCGGCTGGTCGCGAACGCGGTGACCGTGGAGAACCAGACGATCGTGGCCGACCGGTATGCGCGACACGGTGGTTCACTGCGCCGATTCTCGGTCGAGACGGCCGGGCCACTGGGCTCGATGACCACCTGGCGTCCGTCGTTGCCGATCGTGCAGTGGGTGGTGGACAAACCGTGACCGTCTATGTCATCGGAGCCGGGCCGGGGGCGGCCGACCTGATCACCGTGCGCGGCGCGGAGATCCTCGCACGGTGCCGGACCTGCTTGTACGCAGGCTCACTGGTCCCGGCCGAACTGCTGGATCGGTGTCCGCCGGACGCCGTCCTCATCGACACGGCGCGGATGCCACTGGCCGAGATCGTCGAGCACATCGTCCGCGCCGACGCCGCCGGACACGATGTGGCCCGGCTGCATTCGGGTGATCCCTCCTTGTACTCGGCGATGACCGAGCAACGCCGGGAGCTCGTCGCGCGGGGGATCGCCGTCGAGGTCGTGCCCGGGGTACCCGCCTTCGCGGCGGCCGCGGCAGCCCTGGACGGCGAGTTGACCGTCCCCGGCGTCGGGCAGAGCCTGCTCATCACCCGGGTGTCGACGCTGTCCACCGACATGCCGCCGGGGGAGGACCTCGACCGGCTCGCGTCGACCGGGATCACCCTCGCGCTGCATCTGGCCGCACACCGCGCCGACGGGATCGTCGAGGCCTTGACACCGCACTACGGCGCCGACTGTCCCACGGCGACGGTCGCATTCGCGAGCCGCCCGGAGGAGCAGATCATCCGCTGTCGCCTGGCGGATCTCCCGATGGAGTTGTCCCGAGCAGGCATCCGCCGCACCGCGGTCATCTTCGTCGGTCGTGTCCTCGACCCGTCGGCCCATCCGTCGGTGAGCGACAGCTACCTGTATTCGACGGCACGCATGACCAAACTCCGCAGCGATGGTTGAACGTCCGATCCTGCTGCTCGGTGGCACGGGAGAGGCGAGATCGCTCGCCGCGCAACTCGATCAGGCCGGACTGCCGGTGATCAGTTCTCTCGCCGGACGGGTCCGCAACCCGCGCCTGCCCGTCGGCGAGGTACGGATCGGTGGCTTCGGCGGCGTCGACGGTCTCGTCCGGTGGATCCGCGTTCACGATGCCGCCGCCGTCGTCGACGCCACGCACCCCTTCGCGACGACGATGACCGCCCACGCCGCGACCGTCGCCGAACGGATGTCGCTCCCGCTGCTGAGGGTGCGTCGCCCCGCGTGGACTCCCGGACCGCGCGACACCTGGGTTCCGGTGCCGGACACGGCTGCTGCGGCCGAACATCTCGCGCAGCGGATCGCCGGGGGCGGGTCGTCACGGGTGTTCCTGACGACCGGCCGCCAGGATGTCAGCGTCTTCGCGGACATCTCGGACGCGTGGTTCCTCATCCGGGTCGTCGACCCGCCGACGTCCGATCTGCCGCCGCACCACGAGGTGTTGCGATCGCGTGGTCCCTACGACCTGGCGAGTGAACGTGCACTGCTGCGCTCCCACCGCATCGATCTCCTGGTGACCAAGAACAGCGGGGGAGACCTCACGCGGGCGAAGCTCACCGCGGCCGCCGAGGCGGGGATCCCGGTGGTGATGGTGCAGCGACCCGTGGAGCCTGCCGTCGGTGACACGGTGGCTTCCGTCGAGGCCGCCGTCGAGTGGGTGACACGACAACGCCGACCCAACTTCTGATGGTCGGCCACATCCCTCACCGGCCATCACCACGCGCCGAGCGTGCCCGGTTTCGCGCCGCTCGTGTTCAGTGGTGGTGGCGCGGTGTGTAGACGAGGTCGCCACCCGAGCGCGCCACGGCGGTCGTCGCCGACGACCCGATGATCAGCAGGGTGCGCATGTCAACGGTCGCAGGGTCGAGCGCACCCACCGTGGTCGTCCGAAGTCGCTGCTCCGGTCCGCCGACATCGCGTCCGACGACGACGACGCGGTCCGGCGACACGGTCTCGAGCAGAAGATCCCGCAACGCGCCCACCTGCCAGCCACGGCTGGCGGAGCCCGGGTTGTACACGGCGACGACGAGATCGGCCGTCACGGCGTGCCGGATCCGGTCGGCGATCAGCTCCCACGGTTTGAGGCGATCGGACAGGGAGATCACCGCGAAATCATGCCCGAGCGGCGCGCCGACGGCCGCGGCGACCGCGTTCGCGGCGGTGACGCCGGGCGACACCCGCACCGCGACGTCGTGCCACCTCGGTTCCGCTGCCACCTCGGCCACCGCCGCCGCCATCGCGAACACCCCCGGATCGCCCGACGACACCACGGCAACACGCGCGCCGCGCGATGCGAGATCGAGCGCGAACTCGGCACGTTCGGCCTCGACGCGGTTGTCGCTGGCGTGCACCCGCTGACCGGGGCGCGGGGTGATCCGGGCGAGATAGGTCTTGTATCCGACGAGATCGGTGGCGCGCGCGAGGTCGTCCTGCACCGCCGGTGTGGTCAGCTCGTCGGCGCCCGGGCCCAGCCCGACGACCACGACCTCTCCGGACGACGCCGGTGCCGCGCTGTGCGGGTTGTTCCGTGGGCCCGGTACGACGACCATCGAGAAGTACGGCACGTCTTCGGGATTCACCTCGGCGAGCGGCAGAACACGCTGCACGGAGGTCGACGCGCGCTCGACATACCACGCCTCGTCCAGGCGTCCCGCGGCGTCGAGGGCGTCCCGCACGCGCACGAACGTGCGACCGAGCTTGAGCACCGCGAGCGCATCGCCGGCACGGAATCGGGCCACCAGTTCGGCGCTCGGCAGGGTCCCCGGCACGACCGTCAGCGTCTCCTCGCCCTCGACAAGCGGAATCCCGATCGCCGCCGACGACGCGCTCACCGACGTCACCCCGGGGATGATCTCCGTGTCGAAGTCGCCGACGAGACGCTTGTGCATGTGCATGTACGAGCTGAAGAACAGCGGGTCGCCCTCGGCGAGCAGCACCACGTCCCGACCGGCGCGCAGATGCTCGGCCAGACGCTCGGCGCTCTCGCCGTAGAAATCCTGTAGCGCTCCCGCGTACCCACCCGGGTGATCGGTGGTCTCCGTCGTGACCGGGTACATCAGACGCTCTTCGACCTGACCGCCCCGAAGATACGGCGCCGCGACCGACCGCGCGATGCTGTTGCCGTGGCGTGCACAGTGATACGCGACCACATCCGCGGCCTCGATCACCCGCGCCGCCTTCACCGTGACCAGATCACTGTCACCGGGGCCGAGACCGACACCCCAGAGCTTCCCTGCCATCGAACTCACTCCTCTGGGCTGGCCAGCGCGTTGATCGCAGCCGCGGTGATCGCCGACCCCCCGCGTCGACCGGTGACTGTGATGAACTCGAGGTCTCCTCGCTCGGCGAGCGCCGCGCACGACTCCTCGGCGCCGACGAAACCGACCGGCGCCCCGACGACGGCCGCGGGTCGTGGCGCGCCGTCGTCGATCATGTCGAGCAGTGCGAACAGGGCGGTCGGCGCGTTGCCGATCGCGACGACCGAACCCTCGAGTGACGGTCGCCAGAACTCCAGGGCCGCAGCAGTTCTGGTGGTTCCCATCGTCGACGCCAGCTTGGCGAGCATCGGCTCGGACAGGTGACATCGCACATCGTTGTCGGCGGGCAGACGCCTGCGGGTCACGCCGGCCGCCACCATCGAGGCGTCGCACAGGATCGGCGCGCCCGACTCGAGGGCCGTCCGCGCCGCGCGCACCACACCGGGGGTCGCGACGACGTCGTCGGTGAGGTCGGTCTGGCCGCACGCATGGATCATCCGGACGACCACCCCGGCGACATCGGGGGCGAAGGCACTCAGGTCCGATTCGGCCCGGATGGTGGCAAAGGACTGGCGATAGATCGCGGGGCCGTCACGCAGGTAGTCGGTCATGGTGCGGTCAGCCTATCGACGGTGTGTGCGATACCCGCCGTCGGGATCGGCGACCACGCGCTCGTGCGGTACCGCGGGCGAACCGCAACCGCGGGGGCACCCGACCCAGTGTTCACGGTCGCCGATCGCCTCGCCGTCACGGACGTGGGCGAGCAGATCCTCGCGCACCGGCGCGGTCGCGTTGGCGCACCCGGGGGCACCGACACAGCAGCTGACCCGAGCCCAGGGGGAGGTGGCGTCGAAGATCAGCCCCATCGGCGCGAGCACCCGCACCACCGTCTCCGCGACGCCCTCACCCAGATCGCAGATGAGGATCTCCCGATCGGGCGTGATGATGACCGGCGCCTCGACGGCGGCGATGAACTCGGCCAGCCGTGCCGGGATCCGGCCCAGCTCGACCACCGCACCGAGCAACACGCGACCGTCGTCCTGGTCGAACCAGCCGACGATCGGCTCGCCCACCGCCGGGGCACCGTCCGGCGCGGCGTCATCGGGCGCGGCGTCACCGGGCCCGCGGACGGCCGGAGGCAATCGTGTCCCCATCCGCTCCTCGACCGCCGATCGTTCGTCCGGCGTCAGGTCCCCGATCCGCCAGGTCCCGGGTGCGCTCTCGACCAGCATGTGGGCCACGTCGAGCAGGGCGTCCACGATCATCTCGACGCCGCGCGCCGAACCGACGGGCTCGTCGTCGACGAGGATGTCGGCGACGATGTCCGGGCCGTCGACCGAGCGCACCAGCGCGCACACGTCGGGTCGGTGCCTGCGGATGTCGCCGCGGCCGTCGTCGACACCGAACAGGAAGCGTCCAGAGAGCTCCGCCGACCACCCCTCGGTGCGCAGTCGGGAATCGAGCGCCTCGGCCACCGGCGCGACGTCGGCGATCCCACCGATCCGGCCGGTCAGCGGGCTGACCTCGATGTTGCGGACCTTGTCGTGTGTCGAACTCGGGGCGAGTCCGGCCTCGATCACCGCCTCGGCCACGGCGTCGACGTCTCCGATGCCGCGTAACTGCAGGTTGGCACGTGCGGTGAGTTCCAGGAACCCGTCGCCGTGCGCCGCGGCGGCCTGCGCGAGGAGCGTCAGCTGATCGGGGCCGATGCGGCCACCGGGCAGCCGCACGCGCGCCACCGCGCCGTCCGCCGCCTCGTGTGTGCTGAACACACCGGGGCAGCGGTCGGCGAGGCCGCGTCGGGAGGGCTGGGACACGACCCCCAGGGTAGGCGCCCGCCGATGCGCGCCTGCCCGTGACTAGGCTGAACGCACCGAGGTGGCAGAAGCCGGTGCAACGCCGGCACGGTCGCGCCACTGTGACGGCACCCGGTCGCCGGGACGCCGAAGTCAGACCTGCACCCCGGGATGCACCACTGAACCCCTGGCACCACCGACCACGCACCGGGCGCGCCTCCCGGCGAGGAGATCTCATGATCCTGCTGCTCTCGACCTCGGACACCGACCTGATCACCGCCGCCGCGAGTGACGCCGACTTCTCCGGCGCCAACCCTTCGCGCATCCTGGTCGACGACATCCCGGGCCTGGCGGCCGGCGCGGACCTCATCATCGTCCGCATCCTCGGTGGTGTGCGCGCGTGGGAGGCCGGGTTGGCCACCGTCGCCGCAATCGGCAAGCCGCTCGTGGTGTGCTCGGGCGAGCAGCAACCCGATCCCGATCTGATGGCCCTGTCGACGGTGCCCGCGGGCGTCGTCGCCGAGGCGCACAACTATCTGGCCGCCGGTGGGGTGGCCAACATCGTCAATCTGCACAACTTCCTGTCGGACACCGTGCTGCTCACGGGCATCGGCTTCGAGCCGCCGGCGCAGACACCGGCGTGGGGAGTGCTCGACCGCGACCGACGCGAACCGGCCGGCCCGGCGCCGACCGTCGCCGTCCTCTACTACCGCGCACAGCACCTGGCCGGCAACACCCGGTACATAGAGGCGCTGTGCACCGCCATCGAGGACCGCGGGGCGCGTGCTCTTCCGATCTTCTGTGCGTCGCTGCGCACCGCCCCCGATGACCTGATCGAGCTGCTCGGCACCGCCGACGCGCTCGTCGTGACCGTGCTCGCCGCGGGCGGTGCCACCCCGGCGACGGCCTCGGCCGGCGGTGATGACGACGCCTGGAACATCGAACGGCTCGCCGGTCTCGACGTCCCGATCCTGCAGGGGCTGTGTCTCACCGGGTCACGCGCCGACTGGGCGGCCACCGACGACGGCCTGTCACCCCTCGACGTCGCCACGCAGGTGGCGGTACCCGAGTTCGACGGCCGCATCATCACCGTTCCGTTCTCGTTCAAGGAGTTCGACGAGAACGGTTTGCCCTGGTATCAGCCGGACCCGGAGCGCTGCGCCCGCGTCGCCGGTATCGCGGTCGCCCACGCCCGCCTCCGGTCCATTCCTCCTTCGGAACGTCGTGTCGCGCTGATGCTCTCGGCGTATCCGACCAAACACGCGCGAATCGGCAACGCGGTCGGCCTCGACACCCCGCGCAGTCTGCTGCACCTGTTGATCGCGCTGCGATCCGCCGGCTACGACATCGGGCCCGCCGACGGACCCGACGCGATCCCGGGTCTCGCCGAGTCCGACTCCGACGCCCTCATCCACGCGATCGTCGAGGCCGGCGGCCAGGACGCCGACTGGCTCACCGAGGAGACACTGGCCGCGAACCCGATCCGTGTCGCGGCGCAGGACTACCGTCGCTGGTTCGCCACGCTGCCGGAGAGTCTGCGCACGGCTGTCGAGGAGCACTGGGGGCCGGCCCCGGGTGAGCTGTTCGTCGACCGTTCCCGCAACGCCGACGGCGACATCGTCGTCGCCGCACTACCGTTCGGCAACACCGTGATCATGGTGCAGCCTCCGCGCGGATTCGGGGAGAATCCGGTGGCCATCTATCACGATCCCGATCTGCCGCCGTCGCACCACTACCTCGCGTCCTACCGGTGGCTGACAGGCCGGGACGCCACCGACGGCGCGGACGGGTCCGGCGAGCAGTTCGGTGTCGGCGGATTCGGGGCGGATGCCATCGTGCACGTCGGCAAGCACGGGAATCTCGAGTGGCTCCCCGGCAAGACGTTGGGCATGTCCGCGGGGTGCGGGACCGATGCGGCACTCGGCGACGTCCCGCTGATCTACCCGTTCCTGGTCAACGATCCGGGCGAGGGCACCCAGGCGAAGCGTCGTGCCCACGCGATCCTGGTCGATCACCTCATCCCGCCCATGGCCCGCGCCGAGTCCTACGGCGACATCTCCCGTCTGGAGCAACTGCTCGACGAGCACGCCAACATCTCCGCGCTGGACCCGGCCAAACTCCCGGCGATCCGGCAGCAGATCTGGACGCTGCTGACGGCGGCCAAGATGGACCATGACCTCGGCCTCACCGAGCGGCCCGACGAAGAGGTCTTCGACGACATGCTGCTGCACGTCGACGGCTGGCTCTGCGAGATCAAGGATGTCCAGATCCGCGACGGCCTGCACGTCCTGGGGCAGGCGCCCGCCGACGACGGTGAGGTCGACCTGGTGCTCGCCATGCTGCGCGCCCGTCAGCTCTGGGGCGGTGCGCAGGCACTGCCGGGCCTGCGCGAGGCGCTGGGGCTGACCGAGGACGGATCGGCCGCGCGCGGCGCGGTCGACGACATCGAGTCGACCGCACGGGCGCTGGTGGCGGCCTGTGCGAAGGGGGACTGGACCGCGCAGGCGATCTCCGACGCGAGCGCGGGCCATCCCGACGCGGTCGCGGACGTGCTGCGCTTCGCCGCGACGGAGGTCGTGCCGCGGTTGCGACAGACCGGCCGCGAGATCGATCAGATCCTGCGTGCCCTCGACGGCCGCTTCATCGAGGCCGGGGCCAGCGGGTCCCCCTTGCGCGGTCTGATCAACGTGCTGCCCACCGGCCGCAACTTCTACTCCGTCGATCCCAAGGCCGTGCCATCACGGCTGGCGTGGGAAACCGGTCGGGCACTTGCCGATTCGCTGGTGGAACGCTACCTCGCCGACCACGGCACCTATCCGCCGTCGGTCGGCCTGTCGGTGTGGGGGACCAGTGCCATGCGCACCTCGGGCGACGACATCGCCGAGGTGCTCGCGCTGCTCGGCGTGATGCCGGTGTGGGACGAGGCGTCGCGCCGCGTCGTCGACCTCGAGCTGATCGGCCCGGCGGAGTTGGGCCGGCCCCGCATCGACGTCACCGTGCGGATCTCCGGCTTCTTCCGGGACGCGTTCCCGCATGTCGTGACCATGCTCGACGACGCCGTGGCGCTGGCCGCGGCCGCCGACGAACCCGACGAGCTGAACTTCGTCGCCGCGCACGTCCGCGCAGCCGTCGCCGAACACGGAGACCGACGACGTGCCGTCACCCGTGTCTTCGGGTCCAAGCCCGGCACATACGGGGCCGGACTGCTGCAGCTGATCGACTCCCGGGAATGGCGCAGCGACGCCGACCTCGCGCAGGTGTACACCGAGTGGGGCGGTTACGCGTACGGACGCGACCTGGCCGGGGTTCCCGCCGTCGACGACATGCGCGCCGCCTACCGGCGGATCGCCGTCGCAGCCAAGAACACCGACACACGCGAACACGACATCGCCGACTCCGACGACTACTTCCAGTACCACGGCGGCATGGTCGCCACCGTTCGCGCACTGACCGGCACGTCCCCCGACGCCTACATCGGCGACAGCACACGTCCCGATGCGGTACGCACCAGGACTCTGTCGGAGGAGACCAGCCGCGTGTTCCGGGCGCGGGTGGTCAACCCCCGGTGGATCTCGGCGATGCAGCGGCACGGATACAAGGGCGCGTTCGAGATGGCCGCCACCGTCGACTATCTCTTCGGCTACGACGCGACGACGAACGTCGTCGCCGACTGGATGTACGAGAAGCTGACCGAGGCCTACGTCCTCGACGAGGACAACCAGCGGTTCATGCAGCAGTCGAATCCGTGGGCACTGCACGGGATCGCCGAACGGCTGCTCGAGGCCGTGGAACGCGACCTGTGGGAGCAGCCGCCCGTCGAGATGCTCGACCGTCTGCGTCAGGTCTATCTGGAGACCGAGGGGGACATCGAGGGCCGCGCCGACTGACTCCTCGGCGATTCCACGGACGCTTGTCCTTCGGCCGTCTCGTCGCCGGTGTGAAATCTTCCCCCGAAACCGGGAGAAATCCGGCGCTCCCGGTCGTTGCATCGGTAGTGAGGGCCCGTGGCCGACCGACCGGCCGGCGTCGCGGGTCCGGAGAGGCAGGGATCCGATGCGGATGCTCTATGTGATCGCGTACCTCGCGATCGAGATCGGCGCCTTCGTGACGATGGCACACTTCCTCGGCTTCGGCTGGGCGGTGCTCATCACACTGGCCGCCGTCGTCGTGGGTTTCCTCCTGCTCCAGCAGCAGGGGCGCAAGGTCTTCGCCGAACTTCGTCGCGCCTCCCGCAACGAGGTCGACCCTCGCGGTCCGCTGACCGACACGGCGCTGCTGGCGGCGGCGAGCCTGCTCATGGTCATCCCGGGTGTGGTCTCCACCCTCGCCGGCCTGATCCTGCTGGCCCCGCCGGTACGACGCATCCTGCGGCCGGTGGTGGCGGCCACCGGTGCACGGAGCTTCGCGGCGACCATGGACCGGGCGGGCATCTATGCCAGCGGCATGTACGTCGGGCGGGGCACCGTCATCGACGGCACCGTGGTCGACGGCGACGGCACCGTCGTCAGCCCGGCGTCGGGCGAGCGGACCGACCGCGGCCTGCCGCGGGGCCACTGACGGTGTGAGCGGTCCAGCAGGGCACACTGGACCACCGTGACAACAGAACTGCTGCTCGGCGGCGTCGTCTATTCGCCTGCCGCACCCGACGCGACCGCGATCGCCGTCACCGATGGCGTCGTCGTATGGGTCGGCAGTGACGACGTCGGACGGGCACTGCACCCCGACGCACACGTCGTCGATCTGGACGGTCGGTTCGTCGCACCGGGTTTCGTCGACTCCCATGTCCACCTCACCTCCACCGGCCTCGCCCTCGCGGGCCTCACGCTGAACGACGCCACCGACCGCGCCGATTGCCTGCGTCGCGTCGCCGCGTTCGCCGCGGACACCGCCGAGGGGGAACTGATCTGGGGACTGGGCTGGGACGACTCCTCCTGGACGGGCAGCGTCCCGGACGACGGCCGATTCCCGACGACAAGCGAGATCGACGCGATCGTCGGCACCCTGCCGGTCTACCTCGCCCGCATCGACGAACACTCCGCCGTCGCCTCGACAGCGCTGCGCCGCCTGGTTCCCGATCTGGACGATGCCGTCGGCTATCACCCGGAGGAACCCCTCGTCGCCGAGGCCCATCACCTGGTGCGCGGGGCGGCGCGTCAACTGGTGACCGCCGCACAGCGCACCCGCGCCCAACGTCGTGCGCTGGACCATGCCGCCGCCCACGGTGTCGTCGCCGTGCACGAGAACGGCGGACCCGACATCAGCGGCCTCGACGACTTCCTCGCGCTCGGTGCCCTCGATCACCCCGTCGAGGTCCGTCGCTACTGGGGGCAGGCCGTGCAGAGCGCCGATCACGCCCGCGAACTCCTGGCCATCAGTCACGCCGACGCACTGGCCGGTGACCTGTTCATCGACGGCGCCATCGGATCCCACACCGCGTGGCTGACCGAGCCCTATCACGACGATCCCGGACACACCGGGATCAGCTATCTCGACTACGAGACGATCCGCGATCACATCCGCGCCTGCACCGAGATCGGTGTGCAGGCCGGCTTCCACGTCATCGGCGACGCCGCCACCGCGTCGGTCGTCGCAGCCTTCGACGAGCTCGCATCCGATCTCGGCACGCCGGCACTGGCCCGCTGCGCGCACCGCATCGAACACGCCGAGATGGTCTCGGTCGACCAGGCCGGCGTGCTCGCGCGATGCGGGGTGGTCGCCAGCATGCAGCCGCTGTTCGACGCCGAGTGGGGTGGGCCGGGCGACCTCTACGAACAGCGTCTCGGCGCGGCGCGGACCGCAGGACTGAACAACTTCGCCGGACACGCCCGCGAGGGCCTGATCCTGGCGTTCTCGTCGGATGCGCCGGTCACCCCGATCGACCCCTGGTCGACCATCCGCGCCGCGGTCCATCATCATCAGCCGCGCAACGCGATCTCGGCGCGTGGCGCCTTCGCGGCCGCCACCCGCGGAGGGTGGCGTGCCGCCGGCGTCAACAACGGGCTCACCGGCACCCTTGTACCGGGCGCCCCGGCGAGCTACGCCGTCTGGGAGATCGACGACCTCGTCGTCGCCGGATCGCACGCGGGTGTGCAACGGTGGTCCACCGATCCCCGCTCGCGCGTACCCGCGCTTCCCGACATCGCTCCGGGGGCCCACCTGCCGCGATGCGTACGCACGATCCACCGGGGTCACGTCCTGTTCGACGACGGCGTGGTGAACGGCGACATCGCGTGACTTGGATGTCGCGGTCGCGGCTCGACTGGGTGATCCGCACCGCGGGAGCGGCGGGTGCCGGTATCGCCATGTGGGCGGCGTTCCCGCCCCGCAACCTGTGGTTCCTGGCCGTGGTGAGCCTGGGCATGCTGGCCGCCGTGATGAGTGTGGGCGCACCCCGTGCCCGGACCGGCGCCTGGACGGGATTCGTGTTCGGGCTCGCGTTCTTCGTCCCGCTCCTACCCTGGATCGGGGTCTACGTGGGCCCCCTGCCGTGGCTCGCCCTCGCCGCGGTACTCGCGGTGTTCCTGGCGCTGTTCGGGGTGATCGCCACGGTGTCGATGCGCTTACCGGCCCCACCGCTGTGGTTCACCCTGTCGTGGGTGCTCGTCGAGGGCATGCGGTCGGCCTTCCCCTTCGGTGGATTCCCCTGGGGCAGAGCCTCTTTCAGTCAGGTCGACGGTCCGCTCCTGCCGCTCGCATCGGCTCTGGGTGCGCCTGGGTTGTCGGCGGCGGTCGCTCTGCTCGGGGCATCCATCGCCTGGCTGTGTCAGATCGTCGTCCGCGCGGTCCGCGACGGCGACCACCACGGGCGTCGCATGGTCCGCGGCGCCGCGCTGGCGGTGCTGCTCGCGCTGCTCGGCCCCATCGCGGCCATCACGCTCACCCCCGCCAGCGTCGACCGCAACGTCGGCGGGTCGTCGGCGCGGGTCGCCGCGGTACAGGGCAACGTGCCCCGCCTCGGCCTCGACTTCAATGCGCAGCGGCGTGCCGTCCTCGACAATCACGTGCGTGAGACCGAGGAACTGGCCGCCGCGGTGCGCAGCGGTGCCGCCGAGCAGCCGGACTTCGTGGCCTGGCCCGAGAACGCCTCGGACATCTCGCCGCTGACCAATCCGGATGCAGCCGAGGAGATCACGGCGGCCTCGGTGGCGGTCGGGGCCCCGATCCTGGTCGGCACGCTGGTGATGAATCCCGATGGCCGCCCGACGAACACGGTGCTGGTGTGGGATCAGCAGCGCGGCCCCGTGGGGCGCTACGACAAGCACATCGTCCAGCCGTTCGGCGAATACCTCCCGTGGCGGGGCTTTTTCCGGCTGTTCTCGTCGTATGCCGACATGGCCGGCGATTTCCGCCCCGGATCGGGCTCATCGGCGCTGTCGGTGCCTGGTCGCTCGGGGACCGTGCGGGTCGGCGTCTCGACCTGCTGGGAGGTGGCGTTCGACCGTTCCGCACGCAAGGCCGTCGACGACGGCGCGCAGATGCTCTACGTCCCGACCAACAACGCCACCTTCGGCCGGACCGAGATGACCTATCAACAACTGGCCATGTCACAGGTCCGGGCCGTCGAGCACGGGCGTTCCGTGGTCGTGGCGGCGACCAGTGGTGTGAGCGCGATCATCGACCCGGACGGGATGATCGTGTCGCAGAGCGGGATCTTCACCCCGGATGTGCTGACGAGCAGGGTGCCGCTGCACACCGAGCGCACGCTCGCCACCCGACTGGGCAGCTGGCCGGAGATCGTCGCCATGGTGATCGCCGCCGCCGGCTTTTTGTACGCGTTGCGACGGCATACTAGGTTCTCATTCAGACCACGCAGCCCGCGTGGACACGTTGCGGACCACACGTCCGCGCACCTGGCCCAGCCCATCCGATCCGATGGTCAGGTGGCGACGAAGGACCCCGGGGGGCCCGACGACCAGACAAAGGAGTTCGGTGGCAGTGGGTAGTCCGACGTCGGGGCACGAGCACCCGGGACAACCGGCAGGCGAAACCGCAGACGACCTGCACGCCGTCGTCGGTGTGCAGGGAGAACGCGCACTGGTCGTGATCCCGACCTTCAACGAGCGGGAGAACCTGCCGGCGATCATCACGCGGCTGCACGCGGCGCTGTCCGGCATCCACGTCCTGGTCGTCGACGACTCGAGCCCGGACGGCACCGGCGACGAGGCGGACCGGATTGCGGCAGACGACGGTTCGCGGCGCGTGCACGTGCTGCATCGCACCGAGAAGGACGGGCTCGGCAAGGCCTACCTGGCCGGGTTCGACTGGGGCCTGCAGCGCGAGTACTCGGTGATCATCGAGATGGATGCCGACGGATCGCACGCACCCGAACAACTGCACCGGCTGCTCGAGGCGATCAACGCAGGCGCCGACCTGGCCATCGGATCGCGCTACGTGCGTGGTGGTGAGCTCATCAACTGGCCGAAGCGGCGGGAATTCCTGTCCCGGGGAGCCAACACCTACGCGCGACTCGCACTCGGTGCCCGTATCCACGACATCACCGCGGGGTTTCGCGCTTACCGGCGTCAGGTGCTCGAGAAGATCGAGCTCGACTCCGTCGAGTCCGCCGGATACTGCTTCCAGATCGATCTGGCGTGGCGTGCGGTCCGCGCCGGATTCGACGTCCGCGAGATGCCGATCACGTTCACCGAACGCGAGATCGGCGAATCGAAGATGAGCGGTGGCGTGATGACCGAGGCCTTCCTGATGGTCGCCCGGTGGGGAGCGACGAGCCGCCTCGAACGGCTGCGCGGCACCCGGAGCTGAGGGGCACCGACCACCGAGAGACGCCGAAGGCCGGGTGAGTTCCCTCACCCGGCCTTCGATGTGTCGCGATCGATGGGATCGCCACCGGCGAGCGTCGATCAGTTCGTGACGCCCTTGCGCCGCTGCTTGAGCAGTTCGAGACGCTCGTTCAGCAGCACCTCCAGCTCCTCCTCGGAACGGCGTTCGAGCAGCATGTCCCAGTGGGTGCGCGGCGGCTTCGTCTTCTTCTCTTCGGGCTCCGCGCCCTCGAGGATGGTGCCCTCCATGCCGTTCTTGCACGGCCACTTCGACGGAACCTCCGCGTCGTCGGCGAACGGCACGTCGAAGATCTCACCGTTGTCGGTGCGGTACTGGACGATACGTCGTGGTGCGAGGTCGTGATCGCGATCGGTCTCGTAGCTCACCGCACCGAGGCGGCTACCCCGAAGTACTCGATCTGCCATGGGTCAATTCCTCTCAACATGTCGTCGGGCCCTGGTGCCACGAGCGGGCCCATCTCGTCGTACGTCAGGGGAGGGGGACGTGATGATGCCCCGCTCATGACGCTGAACATGGTCATTCTACGCGCTCCGCAGGATGCGACGAGCACGCCACGTGGCGCGTCCGGCGCCACCGACCGGTACGGTCATAGCCGTGGACGACCCCCGCCGACGCCCGTATTCCTGCGCGTGGTGTGGACGCAGCATGACCGATTCCGAACTCGGACGCCGACGCAAGTACTGCAAACAGTCCTGTCGCCAACGTGCCTACGAACAGAGAGCGCTGACCCAGGGCACATCTATTCCCGCCGACGCCGTGATCCTGACGTCCACGGAGGCCGAGGCGTTCGGCGACCGGATGTTCGCCCTGCGGTGCGCGGCGGAGGATCTGGTCACCGCTGTCTCCGAACGCGCCGACACCGACACGCTGCACTCGCTGGGCGACGACCTCCTCAGCCTCGCCCGGGAAGCCGAGCGTCTCCGATGATCGTCCGCATCTTCGGCCTGTCGGCACTGGTGACGGTCGCGGCGCTGGTCGTCGCGTTCCTCTACCAGGGATGGACTGGCCTGGCGCTGTGCGCGATCCTCGGCGTGCTCGAGGTCTCTCTCTCGTTCGACAACGCCGTGATCAACGCGACCGTGCTCGAGCGGATGAGCCTCTTCTGGCAGAGGATGTTCCTCACCGTCGGTGTGCTCATCGCCGTGTTCGGGATGCGCCTGGTGTTCCCCCTCGCGATCGTGTGGATCACCGGGGGACTCGCGCCCGTCGAGGCGTTCCGGCTCGCGATGAACCCGCCGGCCGACGAGGGCGCCTACTTCCCCGACGGCAGTCCGAGCTACGAGACGATCCTGACCGACGCCCACCCGCAGATCGCGGCGTTCGGTGGCATGTTCCTGTTGCTGCTGTTCCTCAATTTCGTCCTCGGCAACCGCGACCTGACGTGGCTGTCCTGGATCGAGCGCCCACTCGGGCGACTCGGGCGGCTCGACCAGCTCTCCGTCGTCCTCGCCGCGATCATGCTCGTGCTGGTCGCCGAGTACCTGACCCCCGACGACACGCGCTCCACGGTGCTCATCGCCGGACTGCTGGGCATGATCACCTACATCGTCGTCGACGGGTTGAGTTCGCTGTTCCAGAGCGAACATCCGGGCATCGACGACGATGTGCCGACCGGGTCGGGCCGCAGCGGCAACACCGGACCCGCACCGGCGACGGTGGCCGTCGGCAAGGCCGGGTTCTTCATGTTCCTCTACCTCGAGGTCCTCGACGCATCCTTCTCGTTCGACGGCGTCATCGGCGCGTTCGCGATCACGCCCGACCCGATCATCATCGCCCTCGGCCTGGGGTTCATCGGGGCGATGTTCGTGCGGTCGATCACCATCTACCTCGTCCGGCAGGGCACCCTCGGCCAGTACCGCTATCTCGAACACGGCGCCCACTGGGCCATCGGCGCACTCGCCGTGATCCTGTTGCTGAGCGTGCACTTCCACATCAACGAGGTGGTGACCGGTCTCGTCGGCGTCGCCTTCATCGGCGCCTCCCTCGCGAGCAGCGTGCGGGCCAACCGCCGGGATCGCCGCGCGGAGCAGGCCCGGGACACACTGACCGTCTCCCGGTGAGCGACGTCGCCGGAGCCGTTCGGACCGTTAGACTTGCGACGTGACCGGCACCGATGACGAGGTACCGCCTGCGGATTCACCAGGGGATTCCGGGAGCGTCTCCCGGGGGGATCCACGCGACACCCGGCCGCGTCGTCGGGCCGCCGATGCCCTCGCGCGCTCCGACGCGAGCGCAGGCGCGGTCAGGGCCGCCCGCGCGGCGCGCAGCCTGATCCCCGGTGGCACCCCGGCGGCCACCGGACCCCGGACCTCCGATCGGGTCGCCAGGTTGATCAGCGACGCCCGCCCGGATCAGCCGAGTGTGCTCCGTGAACTCGGACTCGGCGCGGTCCAGGTGTGGCAGGCGCTGGTGTCACGTCGTCCCGGCCGGGACCGCACCCCCGTGCCCGCGACGATCCTCTTCACCGACCTCGTCGGCTTCTCCACCTGGGCCCTCGGCGCGGGTGACGACCAGGTGCTGCGACTGCTCGCGGAGGTCAACCGTGTCACCGAATCGGTGATCAGCGGCCGCGGGGGCAGCATCGTCAAACAGCTCGGCGACGGCACCATGGCCGTCTTCCTCGACGGCACCGAGGCGATCGAGGCGGGCTACGAGGCGATCTGCGCGGTCAGCGCACTCACCTTCGACGGATACCGCCCCCAACTGCGCGCAGGCCTGCACACCGGGACGCCGCGCGCCGTCGGCGACGACTTCCTCGGGGTCGATGTGAACATCGCGGCCCGGGTCTCCCAGGCCGCGGGTCCGGGCGAACTCCTCGTCAGCGCCGCCACGATGGACTCGGCCGATGCCGATCGATATCACCGACGCCGACGACGGTTCAAGGCCAAGGGCGTGCCCCGCGATCTGGAAGTGTTCGCGGTCGTACCGCGTTACGACGACTGACGGGGCGACGCGGCGTCCCGGCGCCGGTGGCATCTGGAGTCGTGGTCGAGCGTCGGGGACTCGTCGACAGCAGGTCGTGGGCGGTTTGCCCGGGTGTCACGTCCCGTTGTCCTCGCCCGATGACACTGATCGCGGTCGGTGAGTGTGAACCGGCCCACTCCTCGCCCGATCGGTGTACAACGGACTGCGCCGGGCAGGGGACGGCGCGAGTGTCAGGGTCGAGTTCCAGGACGTGGTGGCAGTGGACAGCAAACAGCAGCAGATGCTGGATTTCGAGAAGAACTGGTATCCCTTCGGCGGCGGTTCGTCACGCGCCATCACCGAACGGTTCGGTCTCAACGACCGCGACTTCTTCCGGCAGATCGATCAGATCGTCCAGGAGGAGCCGCCGACCTCGTTGACATCCGCCGAACTGCGTCGCATGCGCGGCGTCATCCGCCGCCGTCTGTGGATGGCCCGCTGACCAGACGCCCACACGAGTCTCACCAGGTATTTCTCCCGAAATGCTCGACTGTGGCGAACCGTACGGTTAATCTGACTACATCAGTTATCAGAAATGAACCGTAGTCGAGACCCGCGGAGGTCCAGCCATGACCGTCACACAGCCGTCACCCGTCCTGCCCGACGAGGCGGTGCTCTCCCATGGTGACGACGAGATCGAACTGATCCCGCCGGATTCACTGACCGCCGAGCTGACGGGCCGCTACACCTTCCTCCCGGTCAACGGTGCGGCCTTCGTCATGCAGGTGATGCATCCGGTGATCGGCGACATCGTGGGGAAGTACTCGGTGTTCCGGACCGATCCACTCGGCCGGGCGGTCCGCTCCATCGACTCGGTCCTGCGATGGGTGTACGGCGGGGCCGAGGCGATCGAGGAGGGAAAGCGTCTGCGTCGCATGCATCAACCGCTGCAGATGCGCAACGCCGAAGGCCGCCACATCAGTGCGCTGAATCCGGAGGCGTACCAATGGGTCATCGCCACCGCGTTCCCGACGTCCTGCAGCGCGGCACCACTCATCCTCGGACGGGAGTTCACCCCCGCCGAGCGTGAGGAGGTGTTCCGGGACAACCGGCGCATCGCCAGGATCGTCCAGGTCCCGATGAAGGGATACCCGGAGACGATCGAGGAGTTCGGCCCCTACTACGACGACATGGTCGAGAACACCTTGATCGCCCACCCGGTCGCCCTCACGCTCGTCGATCAGATGCAGAGCGCACCACGGCTCGACCGATCGGTACCGCCGGCCCTGCGCCGCGCGGCGAACGCGGTTGCCCGCGCGGCATCGGTGCCGGTGCAGAAACTCAACTACCTGACCACGGTCGGCGTGATGGAACCACGCATCCGCGAGATCCTCGGGCTGTCGTGGAGCGATGCCGAGCAGCGCGAACTCGAGCGGATCCACTCGGTGATCCGGGTGACGTATCGCGTGCTGCCGGAACGACTCACGTACTTCCCACTGGCGTACCACGCGCGCCGTCACCACGCCGCGATCCAGGCGATGAAGAAACGTGAGGGCGCGGGTGCGGCCTACCACGTGTCCGACCGGAAGTAGGTCGGCTCACCCCCTGTCCGCCACCTAGACTGGGTGCGTGCCGTACTCCGACGACGACCTCGAGGCGTTCTATCGGGACATCGAGGCGCGTACCGCAGCCGACGACCGGACCGGGCGCCGCCCCGTCCGTGACGTCGGTGCCCCCCGGACGTCAGTCACCGGCCGGACGCCACCGGTTCCGCCGACTCGGGGCGCCGCGCCACCGGGGCTGACCGACGACGACCTCGAGAGGTTCTATCGGGCGATCGAGAACCGTACCGCCGCGGCTCCGGCGCGGCGCGCGCCCCGGCGTTCGCGGACCCCGAGATCCGACCGGGCGTGCCCTACCCCGGAGAAGCATGCCTTCCGGGCGGAGAATCTCGCGCGCGACGGGATAGCGCGAATCCGCCAGGAGCGGGGAGTACGGGCGGAACTGCGCAGCTATCGCTGTGTATGCGGGTCGTGGCACATCACGAGCAGGCCACAGCGGTGAGCCGACTCTCGTTGCGCGGGGCGGTGATCGATCTCCCTGCGGCCGACACGTCGGCGACGGGGAACGCCTATGCCATAGTGCTGGACACCCCGTCCGGCGAGCTGGCGGTGAGCAACGGTTCGGTGCGCGTCCACGATCCCGCCTCGGGCGACGCACTCGTCCACTTCGGCACCGACGACCCGGAGGCGACGACACGTCTCCTCGGCCGCCGAGGTCTGACCCCGAGCGAACCGGTCGCCGTGGCCGCCGACATCGGCGCACTCCCGCTCGATCGGCACGACATCACCGCGATCGATCATCTGGTGTTCACCGCACCGTCGCGCGACCACGCCGCGGCATTGTTCGGCGCCGCCCTGGATCTCGACTTCCGGCTGGACCGGGCGATCGGGGACGGCGTCCATCAGATGTTTTTCCGCGCAGCGGATCTCGTGGTCGAGGTGGTGACCGGCACCGAGCCGTCCAGCAGCGGGACCTGCACCCTGTGGGGCGTCGCGTGGCGATCGGCTGACGTCGACGCCACGCATCGGAGGCTCGCCGGTCGGGGAGCGGCGACGAGCGAGGTGCGGATCGGAAAGAAGCCGGGAACCCGGCTGTTCACCGTCCGCGAGCCCGCCCTCGCCACCCGCACCGTCGTGATCGGTCCCCTCCGGGACGACGCATCCGAGGGTCAGAGCGAGTAGGCCCGAATCCAATCGATCAGCATGTAGGACGGGTTGGGTGTCGTGAGATCCGGTGCGCCCGGCCAATTCCCGCCGACGGCGAGAGAGAACAGCACGTAGGTGGGCTTGTTGAACACCCACTGCTGACCCGACGACAGCTGTGACGACCGGTAGCTTCCCACCGTCCGTCCGTCGATGGAGATGCTGATCTGGTTCTGCGACTTGGTCACCGAGTAGACGTGGTAGTCGGTCGACAGGTCGGCGATCGCACCGCTGTTCCCGAGCTGCCAGTGGCCGCCCGACGATGTCGATCCGTGCAGGTGATTGGTGTAGTTCGTCGTGATGGACGGGGTCTCGATCACGTCGATCTCGCCACTGCGTGGCCAGCCGACCGAGTAGATGTCGGTACCCATCAGCCAGAAGGCCGGGAGCAGCCCTTGCCCGCGGGGCAGTTTGATGCGTGCCGACACGGTGCCGTAGGTCAGCGAGAACTTCCCGTACGTGTTCATCCGCGCCGAGGTGACCTCGGTGCCGTTGTACCGGGCGGCGATCGCCAGTCGCCCGTCGCCGTCGAGATAGGAGTTGGACCGCGTGTTGGTGTAGACCTGCCACTCGTTGTTGCCCCAGCCACCACCGCCTGTCTCGTGATTCCACCAGCGCGACGACGGTGCGGTCCCGTTCGATCCGGTGAACTCGTCGGACCAGATCAGCGTCGCCGCCGAGGCTCGGGGTCCGACGAGCAGCGTTGCACACAGCGACACCGCCAGCAAGAAGGGCAGTGCCACAAGATATCTGCGTCCTGCGGTGTCGCTGCGCCAGAGGGCACGTGAGCGCGCTGTGGGGGTCGGTTGTCTCGTCATTGCTCAACTCCTCTCGATAGATGGAACGGCCTCAGCGTTTCCCACCCATCCGGGCGAACACGGCAAAACGGCGGTGTCGTCGCCAAGCAGAGACCTGGACGAGATCAAATGGAAGACTGGGCCCATGACCACACCGTCTTTCGAGAGCGGCGTCCGTCCGGCCGTCGTCGTCGTGTCGGAGAGCAGCGCCGACGTCCTGATGGCCGAGTTCGAGCGCTATGCACGCGACTACACGATCACCTGCGCGGGTTCGGCGATCGAGGGCATCACCCTGCTCAGCAGGCTGCGCTCCGACGGTGTGCCGGTGGCGCTGATCGTGACCGAGTCCGAACTGCCGGACATGAATCTGCTCGAGGCGCTGTCGGCGTTCCGCAGCATCGTGCCGACTGCGCGTCGCATCGTCGGAATCCACTGGAGCAATTTTCTCGTGCACAGCGAGACGCTGCGCCCGGCCCTGCAGAAGGGGAAGTTCGACACCTTCCTCCTCATCCCACGCGGTCCGCGCGACGAGGAGTTCCACTATGCGATCACCGAACTGCTGTCGGACTGGGGCGCGACGGTCGCCGTGCCCGAGGTCGAGGTGCTGCGCATCATCGCACCTGCGCTGACACCGCTGACCATGCAGATCCGGGATTTCCTGGAGCGCATGGGAATGCCGTACCGCACCTATTCACCAGAGAGTCCCGAGGGTGTCCAGGCGGCGCAGTTCCTGTACTCCGACGACGAGACCGCCCGGCCGGATCCGGCGCCACATCCTCTCGTGCACTCCCTCCGGGGACCGGGCACCGAGGTCATCGCGCCCACCACGGTCCGGGACGTCGCGGTGATGATCTATGGTCGCCCGTCCGACGTCGAGGTCGACACGGTCGTCGATCTCGCGGTGATCGGTGCCGGCCCGGCCGGACTGGCAGCGGCGGTCTACGCGGCATCCGAGGGGCTCAGCACAGTGGTCATCGAGAAGGAGGCGACCGGCGGGCAGGCCGGCACGAGTTCGATGATCCGCAATTACCTCGGGTTCCCGCGGGGTATCTCGGGGATGCGCCTCGCGCAGCGGGCCCGGACACAGGCCTTGCGGTTCGGCGCTCGGTTCTTCACCGGTTGGGCCGTCGACAGTGTCCGCACCGACGACCCGGCCGCGCCGTATCGACTGGTGACCGAGGGCGGGGATGTGTGCGCGCGGTCGGTCCTCATCAGCACGGGAGTGGCGTATCGGCGCCTGGGGGTGGCCCCCCTCGAAGGTCTCGTCGGGCTCGGGGTCCACTACGGTGCGGCGATGAGCGCGGCACGGGAGATGGAGGGACAGGACGTCTTCGTGGTGGGCGGCGGGAACTCCGCCGGACAGGCCGCGATCCACCTGGCCCGATACGCCCGGTCGGTGACGATCGTCGTCCGTCGGCCCGACCTGTCGGAGACCATGTCGCAGTATCTGATCGGCGAGATCGCGTTCAACCCGCGCATCTCGGTCTGCGGCTCCTGCGAGGTGATCGACGGAGGTGGCACGGGACGCCTGGAATGGATCACGTTGCGCGACCGGAACACCGGCAGCGAGGACCGACGGCCCGCCGGAGGGCTGTTCCTGCTGTTGGGAGCCTCCCCGCACTGCGAGTGGCTGCTCGGCGGGGTCGAGCGCGACCCGAACGGATTCGTCCTCACCGGTCGCGACGTCCCCCGGGACCGCTGGAGAGGAGACGTCCCGCCGGCAAACCTCGCGACCAGCGAACCCGGGTTGTTCGCCGCGGGCGACATCCGCGCCGGATCCATGAAGCGCGTCGCCGCGGCCAGCGGTGAGGGAGCGAGCGTGGTGCCTCTCGTCCATGCGTGGCTGGAGTCGTTGCGGCGCACCGAGACCGCGCCCTGACCGAGCCGGACATCCGCTCAGCGCTTGCGGATCCCGTGGTAGATCCCGCGCCGCACGATCCACGGCTGGAGAACCGACTCGATCGACCACGCCGGGAAGCGGAACGGGCGGCCGTTGGGGGCGAAGATCTCCAGTCCGTCGTGCTGTACCCCCAGCACCGAACCCCATCGACGATGGCGTGCGCGGTACGTCCGGAGCCGGTCGCCGCGTAGCGACGCGGCCACGTTGTGGGCCACCAGGCGGTCGGCCCGGTTGCGTGCCGAGTTGCGCAGGGGATCGGTGGCTGCGACATCGCCGACGGCGAAGATCTCGGCGAAGATCCCCTCGTCTCCGACGACGCGGAGATCGTCTGCGACCCGGACGAATCCGCGATCGTCGAGCATCCCCCCGGGCAGCCATTCGGTGTTGGGGGTGACCTTGCCGACCGCCCACACGACGGCCTCGGCGTTCGCCGGCGACTGGCCCGTGGTCCACTCGACGGGATCGCCGGTGATCCCGTCGACCGACGACGGCAGGACCGCGCGATGGCAGGGGTGTATCCCGACGCCCGCATCGTCGAGGCGGCGGCGCACATGCTCCCACACTCGCGAATGGTGTGCGGGAAGTGCACGGTCACCCGGGAAGTACAGATCGACACGCTTGCGCGGCCACACTGCGGCGATGTTGACGGCGCTGCTGACCGCCGCCGCGCCGCCGCCGATCACCGCGACCGACGCCGAGCCTGCCAGGCGGTCGTGTACGGCTCGCAGTCCGGTGTCGACCTCGCCCGCGGATTGCAGGTCCGGGCGACGCCAGAAACCGTTGCGGACGCCGGTGGAGATCACGAGAGCGTCGTAATCCTCCGCCACGACCGAGTCGTCGGTGCGCCGCACGATGACTTTCCGGGACGTGAGGTCCAGGCCACTGAGGCGTCCCTGGACGATCCGTACGTCGTCGAGTCCGCGGAACCGATCGAACGGAATCCAGTAGTCCCGACTCCAGGCGTCGGGCCGCGCGATCCGCGTGCCGACCTCCTGACCGCTGACCAGACCGGGCTTGACCGACACACCGACGACGTCGTGATGACGCGCCAGGTGGATCGCGGTCAGCAGCCCGGTGTCACCGAGCCCGGCCACCACGACCCGGCGCCGTCTCTCAGCCATGCGCACCGATCCGCGGGGGCCGGGGCAGGAACCGTGGGGTGTTGTCGATGACCTGCTGGTACTCCGGTCGCCGTGCCAGACTGCGTCGCTCCATCATCGGGATGCTCGCACCCTCGAACATCGCCAGCATCACGATCGCACCGGCGACCAGCCACCAGGCGTCGCCCGGCGACGTGGCGATGCCGAAGAGTGTCAGCGCGACCCAGAACATCCACTCGCCGAAGTAGTTGGGATGCCGGGACCATGCCCAGAGTCCACGGTCCATCGCATCCCCCGGGCGATGGGTCCGGGTGAATGCCCGCAACTGCGCGTCGGCGACCGACTCCAGACCGATCGCGCCCAGACCGGCGACAAAGGCGACGATCGCCAACCAGAGCGGCCCGTCGGCGGGGCGGGTCACCGTCACGTAGACCGGGAGCATCGCCAGGAACACCTGCATCGTCGGGATGAGATGGATGGCGAACAGGTCGGCGGGCCACTCCCAGCGACCGGCGTCCGACCGGATCATGCCGTAGCGCCAATCCTCGTGGTGCAAGCCGGGAAAGGTCGATGCCCAGTTCCACGTGAGCCGGATCGCCCACACCGTGACGACGACGGCGACCAGCCAGCACCGCACGTCACCGATGCCGAGATCGCCCTGCCACCACCAATAGATCAGCATCAGCGGGGGGATGACGCTCCAGTAGGCGTCGTAGACACTGGAATTCCGATAGCGGCGGCTGTACGCGAAGACGACCAGCGTGGCGAGGACGTCCGCGATGAGCGTGTCGAGCCACAGGGTGTTCGTCGGTCCCCAGATGAGCCAGATCGCGGCGACGAGCAACGCGACCGCATAGGCGGCGGCGACCCTGATCAGTCCTGCGGCGGCCGATCCGTGGACCGCGGTCTCGTCGTCGGTCACCGGTCGATCAGGGCCGCGAGCTGTTCGACCTCGGCCACACTTCCGGGCGAGACGAGCATCGTGCTCACCCCCGCCTCCTCCCACCGGGTGACCTGGGTCCGTACGTGATCGATGGTGCCGACGATCGCGGAGTCCTCGACGACCTCGTCCGGGATGATGCGTGCGGCCTCGTCCTTGCGGTCGCTGCGGAACAGCGCCGTGACCTCGTCGACCACCTCGGCGTATCCCATGCGGCGGTACACCTCGGCGTGGAAGTTGGTGTCCTCGCTCCCCATGCCTCCCATGTAGAGCGCGAGGAACGGTTTGATCGCCTCGAACGTCGCGGCACGATCATCGGTGATGACGATCTGCGCGGTGGCACAGATCTCGAAGTCCTCGCGGGTCCGACGCGCGCCCGGTCGACGGAATCCCTCATCCAGCCATTCGTGGTAGGCGTCGGCCAGTCGCGGCGTGTAGAACAGCGGCAGCCAGCCGTCGGCGATCTCGGCGGCCAGTGCGATGTTCTTGGGTCCCTCAGCGCCGAGCATCACGGGGATGTCCGCGCGTAGGGGATGGGTGATCGGCTTGAGGGGTTTGCCGAGGCCGGTCGCGCGCTCACCGGTCAGGGGCAGCGGATAGTGCGGTCCATCGCTGGTCACCGGCGCCTCGCGGGCCCAGACCTGCCGCATGATGTCGATGTACTCGCGGGTGCGCGCCAGTGGTTTGGCGAACGGCTGCCCGTACCAGCCCTCGACGACCTGCGGGCCCGAGACCCCGAGTCCGACGATGTGGCGCCCGCCGGAGAGGTGATCGAGGGTCAGCGCCGCCATCGCGCACGCGGTCGGCGTCCGTGCCGACAACTGCAGCACCGACGTCCCCAGCCGCATGCGGTCGGTCGACGACCCCCACCAGGCCAGTGGGGTGTAGGCATCCGAGCCCCACGCCTCTGCGGTGAACACGCTGTCGAACCCGGCAGCCTCTGCCGCGGTGACCAGTTCGGCGTGCTGCGGTGCCGGTGACGCACCCCAATACCCCAGTTGTAGAACGAGTTTCATGTGTCTCCTGTGTCGAGCGGTGTCCGCGGACGGCGTGATGTTCAGCGTAGAGCGTCGCGGTCGAGCATGGTGGCGACATCGCGCGCGAGGGCCAGGCACGAGGTGAGCCCGGGGGATTCGATGCCGAAGAGCACCACCACACCCGGTATGCCGTGGTCGGCGGGCCCTTGCAGCAGGAAGTCGGCCGGCGGCTCGCCGGGCCCGGACAACTTGGGGCGGAGTCCGGCGTAGGCGGGCACCAACTCGTGATCGTCGACGCCCGGCCAATAGTGTCGGATCTCGCGGGCGAACTTCTCCGCCCGGTGCGGATCGACCGACAGATCACTGCCGTCGGTCCACTCGACGTCAGGTCCGAATCGTGCCGCCCCGGCCATGTCGAGCGTCAGGTGGATGCCCAGGCCACCGTCGACGGGAACCGGGTAGATCAGCCTGCCGAACGGTGAGGAGCCAGACGCGGGTGTGAAGTAGTTGCCTTTTGCCACGCGTCGAGGCGGAGTCCGCTCGACGGGGTACCCCTGAAGATGTCCGACGAGGTCCCAGGCGCCGAGCCCGGCGCACGAGACCAGACCGCGACAGCCGATCGTGCCGACACCGTCGACCTCGAGCGTCATGAGCGGACCCGGCGCCACCGATCCGCCCACCACCCGACTGCGTAGGGCGATCGCGGCGCCGGCGGCCTCGGCATCGCGCCGCAACGACTCCATCAGTCCATGGCCGTCGACGATCCCGGTCGACGGCGACAGCAAGGCCCCGACGCCGGCGACTTCCGGTTCCAGCTCCCGGAGCTCGGCGGCGCTCACCGCTCGCAGGTCACCGACGCCGTTCGCGCCGGCCTGCGCCGCGATCCGATCGAGCTCCGGGCGCTGATCCTCGGTCGTCGCAACGATCAGTTTGCCGATCCGGCGATGCGCTACATCCGTCTCGGCGCAGTAGTGGTACAGCATCTCACGGCCGGCCACGCAGGCCGTCGCCTTGCGGCTGCCCTGCGGGTAGTAGATGCCGGCGTGGATGACCTCGGAGTTCCGCGAACTCGTCTGTGTGCCAATGGCGTCCTCGGCCTCGAGCACCATCACCGCAAGCCCGTCGAGGGCGAGCCGGCGGGCCACGGCGAGTCCGACGACCCCGGCGCCGACGACCACGACGTCCACCGACTCCATCACGGACAAGAGCGTAGCGGGCCGTGTGGTCGTCGGGGTCGATCATCGACAAGACGGGGTAGCGTCGGACATCGTCATCCCACGGTCGATCGGCGGCCGGTGGGTCGTCGAACAGTCGTGAAGGGATGCTCGCGTGAACGGTTTCCAGCGGACGGCCGCGAAATTCAACCTGCTGGTGACGACGTTGCTGCGTCTGCCCGGCCTCGGCTCGGTACTCAGCCGGTCGATGACGGTGCTGAGCTACACGGGTCGCAAGTCCGGCAAGCGATTCGAGTTGCCGGTCAGCTATCGGCGCGACGGCGAGACCGTCGTCGTCGGGGTCGCCATGCCGGACAAGAAGGGATGGTGGCGCAACTTCAGTGGTGACGGCGCGCCGATCTCGCTGACCCTCGACGGCGAGACGTGTACCGGACATGCCATCAGCAGTCGCGATGCGAAGGGCGGCGTCGCGGTCCGCATCGCACTCGACCAGGCCTGACGGTCTCTCGCAGACGTGTGGGTCACCCGATCCGCACGATCGGGTGACCCACACGTTGGTCCATGGCGCCGGATGATCGGCCGACGCGATGTGATCAGACCTTGGCCTGCATGGAACTCCGGGCCGGATTGCCCTGATCGTCCACCTTCGGATCCGGTTCGTCCTGCTTCTCGGTCACACCAGACTTGATGCGGGCGCCGACGTCGGGATCGATGCGGCTCCAGTACTCGAACGCACGGGCCAGGACCGGTTCACTCACCCCGTTGAGCAGATGGCCGACGACGTTGTCCACCAAGCGCTCCCGGGCGCCGTCGTCGAACACCTCGCGGACCATGGTGCCCGCCTGACCCCAGTCGTCGTCCTCGGGATGGTCGACGTAGGCCGACCGGACGATGTCGCCGTCGGCCGCCCACTGCGGTTCCTGTTGTCCGGTGTACGACGCCGACGGGCCCCCCTTGCTGTTCGGGGCATACACCGGATCGGACACCGGCGTGATCCGCATCGCCCCGTCCTTCGAATAACTGTGAACCTCGTTGCGTGGGGCGTTGACCGGGATTTGCTTGTAGTTCCCGCCCAGCCGCGCCCGATGGGCGTCGGCATAGGAGAAGACCCGGCCGAGCAGCATCCGATCCGGGCTGAATCCGATCCCGGGCACGGTGTTGTTGGGCTCGAACGCGACCTGCTCGATCTGCGCGTGATTGTCGGTGGGGTTGGTGTGCAACGTCATCTTCCCGACCTCATGCAGCGGATAGTCGCCGTGCGGCCACACCTTGGTCAGGTCGAACGGATTGAACCGATACGAGACGGCGTCGTCGAACGGCATCAGCTGCACCTTCAACGTCCAGCTCGGATGATCACCGGCCGCAATGGATTCGAACAGATCGCGGGTATGGAAGTCGGTGTCGGCGGCGGCCATCTGGTCGCCCTCGTGCTGGGTGAAGAACTCCACGCCCTGATCGGAGATGAAGTGGTACTTGACCCAGTGCTTCACTCCTTCGGAGTTGACCCACAGATAGGTGTGCGATGAGTAGCCGTTCATGTGGCGCCACGTCTTCGGGATGCCACGGTCACCCATCAGCCAGGTCACCTGATGCGCCGACTCCGGGGACAGCGTCCAGAAGTCCCACTGCATGTCGTGATCACGCAAGTTGTTGTCGGCACGGCGCTTCTGGGAACGGATGAAGTGCTGGAACTTCATCGGGTCCTTGATGAAGAAGATCGGCGTGTTGTTGCCGACCATGTCGTAGTTGCCCTCATCCGTGTAGAACTTGAGCGCGAATCCGCGCGGATCCCGCCAGGTGTCGGGGCTGCCGCGCTCACCGGCAACGGTCGAGAACCGGGCGACCATCTCCGTGGTGACACCCGGCTGGAACAGGCCCGCGCACGTGTAGGCGGACACGTCCTCGGTCGTCTCGAAGGTTCCGAAGGCCCCGCTGCCCTTGGCGTGTGGTTGCCGCTCGGGGATTCGCTCGCGGTTGAACTGGGCCATCTGCTCGATCAGGTAGTGATCATGCAGGACGATCGGGCCACCCGCGCCGACGGTGAGCGAGTGCTCGTCACTCCCGGCCGGTGCGCCCGAATCGCGCGTCGTGTACACGTTCTTGTCGTCGGACATCTCGCCTCCGAGAAGGTCGATCCGTTCTGGGCTGTGGCACCGGGGCTGCTTCAGTGCCTCTCCCGATGCTACGCCGGTGGGCAAGCGGCACAGCGGATCAACCGCGCCGAAGTCTCACGAGAACATCGAGAAGTGTTGTGGGGAAACGGGTTCACGGCGCCGCAGCGCGGAGCGCTGCCAACAGCGGTTCGGCCGCCTCGGACAGGAATCGGTCCTGGGATCCACCGCCGATCTGGACGAGTGCGACGTCGGTGAACCCGGCCTCCCAGTACGGCCGTACGGCGTCGACGATCGCATCCAGATCGGGACCGCACGGAATAGAGGCGGCGACGTCGTCGGGTGTCACGTACTGGGTCGCGGCGGCGAAGCCCGCGGTGGTCCGGAGGTCGGCGTTCACATCCCAGCCGCCGCCGAACCAGCGGAACTGGTCGTGCGCACGTTCGACGGCGGCGCCGCGGTCCGGATCCCAACAGATGGGGATCTGACCGATCGCCCGGGAGTCGTCGCCGATCGTCCCGGTGGAGTCGAGACCGTTCCACCGGTCGATCACCCCGGCATCCGGCTGCACCGCGATCAGGTGATCGGCGGTCGGACCGAACTCCTCGATCCCGCGGTCTCCGGCCACGGCCACGGCGATGGGTGTCCGCTGCTCCGGGAGATCCCAGATGCGTGCCGAGTCCACCTGGAAGAACTCGCCGCGGAAGTCGACGAGACCGCCGTCGTGGAGGGCACGGATGATCTCGATCGCCTCGGCGAGCATCTCCTGCCGGTCCACCACGGAGGGCCAACCCGTCCCGACCACGTGCTCGTTGAGGTTCTCGCCACTGCCGAGCCCGAGGGTGAAACGTCCGTCGGCGAGGATCTGCAGGGTGGCGGCCTTCTGCGCCACGATCGCGGGGTGATACCGGATCGTGGGGCAGGTCACGTAGGTCATCAGCTCGACGCGCTCGGTCGCGTGCGCGACAGCACCCAGCACACTCCACGCGTACGGGGCGTGCCCCTGCGCCGACAACCAGGGGAAGTAGTGGTCGCTGCTGACCTCGAAGTCGAATCCGGCGTTCTCAGCATCGACAGCGAACCGGACCAGATCCTTGGGGCCGGCCTGCTCGGTCATCAAGGTGTACCCGAATCTCGTCGTCATGACTCCGGTGTTCCCCATGGTGTGGGAGATCGAAACGTCGGGTAAGGCTGGACGGATACGCACCCGACCCGAGGAGGCCCGCGTGGACTCGGATTCCGCACCCGTGCACGGCCCGATCGCCGGCACCGACATCGCCGACGTCGCCGGTGGAACGGACACGGTGCTGCTCGACGTCGACGGAACGCTGGTCGACTCGACCTACCTGCACGCCCTGGCCTGGGCCCGGGCATTCGGCGCGCACGATCTCACGCCGCCGTGGTGGCGGATCCACCGCACGGTCGGGATGGGCGGAGACCTGCTGGTCGGTGAGGTATGTGGAGAGGACGTCGAGGACCGTCTGGGGGATCGCTTGCGATCGGACTGGGCCGATCGCTACCGCGAACTGCTCCCCGAAGTGCGCCCTCTCCCCGGTGCGCCTGAACTCGTCGACGCCATCCGATCCGCCGGACTGCGGGTCGCCCTGGCGTCGTCGGGCGCCGCCGAGTTCACCGACGCCGCACTCGACATCCTCGGGATGACCCGCGACGATTTCGCCGCGGTCACCTCCGCGGAGGACGTCGACCGGTCCAAACCGCATCCCGACATCCTCGGGACCGCACTCGAGGCCGCCGGCGGGGAGCACGCACTTCTCGTCGGTGACACCGTCTGGGACGTCGAGTCCGCCGCCCGGTTGTCGGCCGCATGCGTCGCCGTGCGCACCGGCGGGTTCTCGGAGGCCGAACTCCGCGAGGCCGGAGCGGTTCTCGTCGTCGACGACATCGGCGTTCTCGCGCAGCGCGGTTGGCGAGGCGTCAGCGGGTGACGTCCCAGACCACCTGCGCGAGCGCATCCCGGTCGGCGACATCGAGTTTGATGCATGCACGATAGATGTGTCCCTCGACGGTGCGCACCGACACGGTCAGGCGTTCGGCGATCTCCCGGTTGGAGAGTCCTTGCGCGACGAGGGCGGTGATCTCCCGTTCGCGGGCGGTCACCGGAAGTGGACGGGCCGACGCGCGCAGGGCAGGCGTGGTCGCACGGTCACAGAGCACGGAGAGCTTGAGCGCGCGTGCACTCGACTCGGCGACGCCGCGCCGGCGGCCCGCCTTCTCGTGCAACGGCGCGGCCTGCGCGGCGGAATCCGCTGCGGAGAGCAGGAACCCGACGTCCTCGAACTCCTGACTCACGGTGTCGAGACCCTCAGCGTCCGCTGTCCCGACAGCGATCGCGTGTCGGGCGTAGAGCGCTCCGATCGGACCGTCGATGCGGTCGACGAGCGCCTCGATACGTGATCCGACGCCGCGGTCGCCGAACCGCGCCGCATGATGGCACGCCTCGGCCTCGAGCGCGAACTGTCCGGCGGCGTGGGCGATGTCGGCGGCGCGGATGCAGAGCTCGACCGCCTCGGTCTGCGCGCCGTTCGCGGCGGCGATCCAGGCACGCGCGATCACCCTCTGGGGCTCGTGGATCGCGGTCTGCGGACCGGTGTGCTCATCGGCCTCGGCCAACACCCGCTCGGCCTCGACGACGTCACCGAGAGCCGCGTAGGCGCGGGCCAGGAGCAGCCGCGCCGGCAGACGCCACGGCAGCGAGTTCTCCGCGTTGAGGGCGGCCAGCGCCTGCTCGAACGCGGAGGTGGCGGCGGTGAACGACCCGCGGTATGTAGCGACGACACCGAGGGTGATCTTCGCGATGGCCCACCCCAGAAACTGTCCGGCGGAGGAGAACTCGTTGTACTCATCGGCGCGATGCTGCGCGGTGTCGAGGTCGCCGACCATGGTCAGAGCCAGCACATCGCAGTAGCGGACCATGACCTTGATCATGCCGTCGGTCGGTTTCTGCTCTGCTCGACAGCGGGCCGCGATCGGGTCGTAGGCCAGCCCCTGCCCGGCAACCGGCATCGCCAGACCCGCTGCGAAGGCAGCGAAGTCGAACGCCTGCGGCGGGGCATCCGGGTCGGCGATGACCGCCTGTGCCACAGCGATACCCTCGGCGATCCGGTTCTCGTGCACGGCCATCATCGATTCCATGCCGTCGACGATGAGCACCAGCGCGGGATGGGCGACCCGTTCACGCAACAGGGCGAGGATCTCCTTGGCCCTGACGTCCTCGCCCAACGACCAGAACAGCAGGCTCAGACGGGGATTGCCCCACAGCACCAGCTGCAGCTCGTCGAGTTGGTCGGGATCGAAGGTCGCGAGCGCCTGGTCCGCCTCGACCGGGCGGGCCTGCCAGAGCAGTGCGCGGGAGAGCAATTCGGCCGCGGCCAGACCTCCACCGCGCTCGGTCGCTGCGCGGGCCAGGCGCTCTCCGAGCGGCAGATTCGCCAGCGCGACAGCGTCCTTGGCCGCCGACGTCAGCATCCGGGGTTCGATGTCGAGGTCGCCGTCGACACACAGCTGCGCCAACCGAATCCGCGCGGCCGCGGTGTCGATGGGCTCTCGGCGGAGGATCTCCACGATCCGCGACCTGAGTGTCCGTCCCGACGCCACCCCGATCCGGCGCCGGATGACGTCGCCGTACACCGGGTGACTGAAGCGCACGTTCACCGTCGACCCGTCCCGGACGATTTTGACGAGATCCGACAGCTCGGCCTCGTCCACAGCGTCCCCACCCGCGAGCGTGATGAGACTGTCGATGTCGAGCGGTTCGCATACCGCGAGCAGTCGCATCAGGTCCATCACCGCGGCGCCGGCGTGGTCCAGACGGTCGTCGACGAGACTGACGAGACCGGAGGGGACAGCCGTGGGGCCACGGAGTTGCCAGACACCGTTGACCTCCGACAACGTCCCCGCGCGGACAGCTCCCTCGACGAGGTTGCGCAGGAACAGCGGATTGCCGCCCGACGAGTCCCAGATGACGTCGGCGCTGAGACCCTCGAGGGAGCCGCCCAGGACACGTTCGACGAGGGCCGTGCTCTCCGCCTTGGTGAGCGATTCCAGTTCGATCCGGGTCAGGTGGCCGTCCTTCCACAGCGCTGTGACGGCGTCGGTCACGGGTTCGCCCGTGCGCACGGTTGCCACGATGCGCGCCGACCGGTCGACGGCGAGTTGCAGCAGCAGGGTGGCCGACAACTGATCCAGGTGGTGTGCGTCGTCGACGCCGACGATCGTGTCGGGATGGGAGAGCAGCGCGTCCCGGGCGGACACGAGCGCAGTGATCGGATCGCGCGACGACGTGGACTCGACCCAGGGAGCGAAGGCGCCCAGGGGGATTCCACGCGACGACTCGGTGCAGGCCGCCCACCGCACCTCGGCGGACATGTCATCGGTCGCCGCTCGCGCGAGCGTCGTCTTGCCCACTCCGGCGGCACCGACGAGCACGACACCACAGGTGTCCGCGTTCGAGAGTGCGGCCCGGATGGCGTGCTGTTCGGTCGGCCGGGAGAGGAGCTGCCAGCGGGCACCCATGGGGCGCAGTATAGATCGGGGCTCGTCCGTGTGGCGGGCGAACGTCGGCACGCTCGTCAGCGCGGAAGGTCTGCCGCCGAGGCCGGTTCGACCATCGGCGCGTTGTTCATCGCGTGCCGGAACTCGCTGGACGCGTCGTACACCTTGCGTTTCAACCGATTGATCGAGCCGAGAGGCCGGTGCGCGGTGATGCAACGCCAGGAGTTGAATGACAGGACGTCGTCCCCGTAGGCACGACGCTCCGGCGTGTACGGATCCTGCCGCGGGAACCGGATGACCGCGACCGCCCGATGCGGGGACTCCTCCTCCGGCCAGTCCACGGTCGCGTCCTCGATCGGCATGGTGCGCAGATCAGTGCACAGCTGCACCCGCAGCTCGTACTCGGCGTCGTGCTCGGCGAAGAAGTCGACGACCATCTCCTGCAGAGCGTTGACGCCGTCGCGGTCGTCGGTCGACTGCCCGGCCAGTGCCCGGACCTCCGGCGATCGCGGGGCGTAGAGCATCCGGCAGACGTGGTCGCCATAGCGCAGCGGCGCCGAGCTGTAGAAGGTGTCGCCCAGGATGTGGGTGTTGCGGCGGACGAACACGGCGAGGGTCTCGGGCAGCGGCCGCAGCCGGTGAACGCGGGCGAGGACCTCACTGGCCACGTCGATGACCCGGTCGGGGAGCCAGGCGAGCAGGATCGCGAGCGGAATGCCCTTCCGGAGGTAGGCCCGGGCGTCGGCGAAGAGGAACTCCCGGTGGGTCACGAAGATGAAGTCCTGGGTGACCGCGTGGTCGTCGGGGAGGACCTTGTCGTCGGCATCCACACCGATGACCTTGATGCCCAGTCCGCGGACACCGCGGATCTGATCGCTCCGAATGACGCCCGAGGTGGTGGACAGCCGTGCGATGACCGGGTAGGTCCGCGGCGTGGCGAAAAGTCCCTGGGCGAGCTCGTCGGGGAGATCGCCGAGCACCTCGAGTTCACCGATCAGGATCCCGTGACTCTTCGCGTGCGCATCGCGCAGTCCGCGTTTGTGTTTGCGGTACGCGCGGATGTTGTTGCCGCGCAGTTTGGCGACCATCGCGTCGAAGATCTCCTCCTCGTCGTCGGCAGGTTGCTCGATTCCGGGCCAGTACCCGACATATCGGGAGGTCACGCCGGACGACGACCCGGGAGATGCGGACAGATGCGGGGACGGATGTGACGGGGACATGATTCGACGCTCTCTCGTGTCAGGGGGCCGGCCACGGCGCGAACGGATTCGCGACGCGGCCCAGGGTCGGGGCGAGGGTGGGGAAGTGGCGCAGGAGAACCGATCTCATCGAATTGTCCCGCACCCACGACATCCCCACCTCGGTGTATATCTCGGGTCGGAAGTCGGTCGTCAGGAAGCGGTCGCCGGAGATCCGACGGGAGGCCATCAGGATGAACACGCGGAAGGCGGTGTCGCTGAAGCCGAACCCTGCCGGTTTGGGTTCGGCGTACAGGCCGACCATGAGGTCCACGTCATCGACGTCGCGGTACACCGTGGCGAGGTCGTCGGCCAGACCCCGGTCGTGGGTCAGATCCATGAAGGATGTCGCCGCGGGCAGCCGGAACGCCTGGCGGAACGCGTTGTAGCGCGGCACACCCCGTTCACGACTGCGCAGCACGTCGACGGTGGCGAGATCCATCAGGGAACCGTCGAGACGACGTAGTGTCCGCAACGCATCGGGGAAGTTGTGCAGATCCAGCGTGCCGGGGTGGGCACGTCCGAACGAGTACAGCAGATCCGGCATCGCGTACTCCGACAGCAGTCGCCGCACCCGGGCGTCGGGCACGGCGTCGGTCAGCAGCTCGTCGAGGCCATGGGTGGCCAGTTCCCGATCGGTGTCCGCCCGGCGGATGGTGACCTCGTCGGGAAGTAGCGGGTGCATCCGGTAGACCGCCACGAACTCCTCGGTCAACGAGTACGGCACCCCGTGGAACTCTGTCGTGCTGCCGGGGATACCGGACAGCACCTCGCTCTCGAAGAGCCGACCCGACCGTTTCGCCACGCGCTCGCCGAGCAGTCCGTACCAGTTCCCGCGCATCGCCGCGACCGTCGTCGGATGGGCGATGATCGCCGGAGTCCAGTCGACGGTGTGGATCTTGGCCATCAGAGCGGTGTTGACCAGTCGGGCGGTGTCGTAGAGCTGTTGATCGTCCATCGCCGGATAGGCGGAGTGCAGCCGACGACAGATGGAATTGTGCTCGGCCAGGAACAGTGAGTGCAGGAGGCCGAGCCCCAGCCAGAAGTTGCCCGCCGGTCCGGTTCGCTCCAGTCCGGACTCGGCCGCCGGTGGCGGCAGGCCGTCGTCGAGGATGGTGATCTCACCGCCCTGAAAACTGCGGATCGCCGTCGCCTGTTCTTGTGTGGCGCCATAGATCTGCGAGGCGTCCCACCAATGGGTGTCCCGATTCGGATAAGTGGGTGCCGCGCCGGCCGATCCCGGACACGAGCGCGTCCGCGGGACGGACATCCGGTCGGATGGCCACGGATCGTCGGGCTCGGTCGCGATCTCGATGGCGTCGTCGGCGTCGAAGTGGCTCATCCAGTCGTGCACCTCGAACTGAATCCAGGCGGCCGCGAGGAGGTTCAGTGAGGTGGCCGGCCGGAACGTCGTGCGGGCCAACAACTCGTTGCTGATCGTGCGCGGCGACGGGGTGAGCAGGGTGGACCCGGTCTCGGGTGCGGTGTCGTCGAGCGGGATGTTGCGGCCGAAGAGTGCACCCTCCGCCCCCATGCGGGGGGACGCCACGGCGTTGAACGTGCCCTCGATCGTCCGTGCCCGCGTCGGCGCGGGGGGTGGGGGCGGGCCGTCGACGTCGGCGGGGTGCGGTCCCGCGTCGAACAGGTTGAGTTCTCGCATCCGGCTGCGCAGCCCCACCAGGACCGCGAGACCTACCGGGACCGGCAGCGTATGCCACCCGCGGCGGCGGTCCACGGTCTCGGACCCACGGGCGAGGACACGGGCGATTCGTCGCCGTGACGAGACCTCGCGGTCGGTCGGGTTGTCGGCAATGAGTCCGGTGATCGATCGGATCACTGCGAACATGACACCTCCATCTGGTGCACAAAGGCGGACTGATCAGGTCGAAGACCACACCCGGAGGTGCCCGGCCACGGCGGCGGCGCGGGTCCGCCGGACCTGCGCATCAAGTATGTCGGCTCGGCGCCGATCCGACATGAGTAGCGGACTACCCGATCGTCGCGCTCGATCTACGCAGCCCGTCGCGGAAGTGGGGTAGTGGCTACTCGTGGCAGATCCGTTGGCGCCGGAGACGATGGGTTCCGGGGCACGGCAGGAACCGTGGGTCACGAACTCTCGACTCGGAAGGCAGGTGTGGTGATCCCACCGATTGCTCTCAAGATCAACCTCGACGCCGACATCGCGAACGTCGTGTCGGCGCTCATCCCGCCCACCGCGACCCCGATCCGGCGGAGCATCTGGTTCGCCGAGGCACACCCCGGGATCGGCGGGAGTACCACCCCGCTGCTGTCGAGTCGACTCATCATCAGGATCCGCAGCGGTGATCAGGACGACATCAGCGTCAAGCTGCGACCGTGTACGACCGCCGAACTGCCCGACCGGTGGAGCCGGGAGTTCGTGGACGGCGACGCCCGGTACCGGATCGAGGCCGACTGGGGCGGGCGGCATCGGGTCCTCGCGGCATCGGTCGTCAGCGGCCGGCCGGCCGGGTCCATGGCCGCTCAGATCACCGGGACGGACCCGGTGTCGCTCCTCGATGCGACGCAACGCCAGTTCGTCGTCGCGTGTACGGCGTGCGGCGTGCCGATCGACCATCTCGTCACGATCGGCCCGATCACGTCGACGGCGTGGCCGGACGTCGACCTCGACGGTGCGCCGGTCACCGTGGAGAGATGGACGGTCGCGGATCTCGACATGCTCGAGGTGACGATGCGGCTGCGACCGCGACCCGACGACACCCCGACCCGGTTCGAGCACCTGGCATCGGCGCGCCTGTACGACCTCGAGGAGTCCGTTCGCGCTCGCGGCGCCCGGATCTCGGCGATGAGCAAGACCGAGCGGGTGTTGCACACCTTCCGGGACCGGGCCGCGGATCCGTCGGGGGCGTGATGGCCTGGGCATCGCCGCCGACGCGTGGCACCATTCCTGTGTGGCCACAACCTCGGACGACGATCGACGGCTCCGGGATCTCACGCGCCTGCGTCGGGTGCGCGACCGGATCGACCGTGAGTACGCCGAACCACTCGACGTGGCGTCGCTGGCCCGCGGCGCGCACATGTCGGCCGGTCATCTCAGCCGGGAGTTCCGCCGGGTATACGGCGAGTCTCCCTACTCCTATCTGATGACCCGGCGTATCGAACGTGCGATGACGCTCCTGCGTCGCGGCGACCTGAGTGTGACCGATGTCTGCTTCGCCGTCGGCTGTTCGTCGCTGGGCACCTTCAGCACCCGATTCACCGAACTGGTCGGCATGCCGCCCAGCGAGTACCGCGTGCACCACGCCGACGCAACGGTCGGCATCCCGGCGTGCCTCGCCAAACAGGTCACTCGACCGATCAGGAATCGAGAAGCGCCGGCCGGGCGCTGACCTCTAGCGTGATGTCCATGAACATCACCATTCATTACGCCTTCCTTCCGCAGACCGATCCGGAGGCCACTCTGGCCTTCTACCGAGACACCCTGGGCTTCGAGGTCCGCAACGACGTCGGATACGAGGGGATGCGGTGGCTCACCGTCGGTCCCCCCGGACAGCCGGGCACATCGATCGTGCTGCATCCACCGGCCGCGGATCCCGGGATCAGCGACGACGAGCGCCGCACCATCCTGGAATTGATCGCCAAGGGCAGCTACGGCGCGCTCACCCTGGGCACCGACGACATCGACGGATTGTTCGAGCGCCTCGAGGCGGCCGGAGCCGAGGTGCTCCAGGAACCGACCGACCAACCGTACGGTGTGCGCGACTGCGCGTTCCGCGATCCGTCCGGCAATCTCCTCCGCATCAACCAACTGTCCTGACCCGCAGGCGAATCCATGTGCAGATTCCGCGAGGGGCTCGTCGTCGCCGACGCATTGACGCCGTACCCGCCGAGAGCGACCGCCACGGTGTCCGATCTGGTTGGATCGAAGCCACCGGCACCGCAGTTCGATCATGCAGCCCAACCGAACGGACGGAGACACGATGAGCACCGCTGCCACCACGAGGACCCGAGGCCGGACGACGCGGAAGGCGTCCACGACCGCGCGCGGAGCGCGTGACGGCCACGTCGCCGACAGTCACGACCTGATCCGCGTCCACGGTGCCCGCGAGAACAACCTGAAGGACGTCAGTCTCGAGATCCCGAAACGTCGGCTGACGGTCTTCACCGGTGTGTCCGGTTCGGGGAAGAGTTCACTGGTCTTCAGCACCATCGCGGCCGAGTCGCAGCGGATGATCAACGAGACCTACAGCGCGTTCGTGCAGGGTTTCATGCCGAACCTCGGCCGGCCGGACGTGGATGTGCTCGAAGGCCTCACCACCGCGATCATCGTCGACCAGGAGCGCATGGGCGCCAACCCCCGCTCCACCGTCGGCACGGCCACCGACGCGAACGCGATGCTTCGCATCCTGTTCAGCCGGCTCGGCACGCCCTACATCGGTTCACCACAGGCATTCTCGTTCAACGTGGCCTCGATCAGCGGGGCGGGAGCGGTCACCGTCGAGAAAGCCGGCCGCACCGTCAAGGAACGTCGCAGCTTCTCGATCACCGGCGGCATGTGTCCACGCTGCGAGGGTCGCGGTGCGGTGTCCGACGTCGACCTCACCGCGCTCTACGACGACTCGAAGTCACTCAACGAGGGTGCGCTCACGATTCCCGGCTACAGCATGGATGGCTGGTACGGCCGCATCTACCGCGGATGCGGATGGTTCGATCCCGACAAGCCGATCAAGAAGTACACCAAGCGCGAGTTGAACGACCTCCTCTACAAGGAGTCGACCAAGATCAAGGTCGACGGGGTCAATCTCACCTATCTCGGGCTGATCCCGCAGATCCAGAAGTCGTTCCTGTCCAAGGATCGTGAGGCCATGCAGCCGCACATCCGGGCATTCGTCGACCGCGCGATAACGTTCACCACCTGCCCCGAGTGCGACGGCACCCGGCTGGCGGAGACGGCACGGTCGTCGAAGATCAAGGGCAAGAATATCGCCGACCTGTGTGCCATGCAGATCAGCGATCTGGCCGACTGGGTGCGCGGACTGGACGAACCGTCCGTCGGTCCGTTGCTGACCACCCTCGGTGAGACCCTCGACTCCTTCGTCGAGATCGGTCTCGGATATCTGTCCCTCGACCGGCCAGCGGGAACGCTGTCCGGGGGAGAGGCGCAGCGCACCAAACTGATCCGTCACCTGGGGTCGTCGCTCACCGACGTCACCTACGTGTTCGACGAGCCGTCCATCGGTCTGCACCCGCATGACATCGACCGGATGAACGAACTTCTCCTGGCGCTGCGGGACAAGGGCAACACGGTGCTGGTCGTCGAACACAAGCCCGAGGTCATCGCGATCGCCGATCACGTCGTGGACCTCGGTCCGCGGGCCGGTACCGACGGTGGCGAGATCGTGTTCGAGGGCACCGTCGACGGGTTGCGCGGCAGCGACACACTCACCGGACGTCATCTCGACGACCGTGCCGCACTGAAGGAGTCGGTGCGGGAATCGACCGGGGCGCTGGAGATCCGCGGCGCGTCCACCCATAATCTGCGGGACGTCGACGTGGACATCCCGCTCGGAGTACTCGTGGTGGTGACCGGAGTGGCGGGCTCCGGAAAGAGCTCTCTGATCGACGGTTCGGTCTCGCGCCGCGATGACGTCGTCTCGATCGATCAGGGCGCGATCAAGGGTTCCCGCCGGAGCAACCCGGCGACCTACACCGGGTTGCTCGACCCCATCCGCAAGGCGTTCGCCAAGGCCAACGGCGTCAAGCCCGGTCTGTTCAGCGCCAATTCCGAGGGCGCCTGCCCCAATTGCAACGGGGCCGGCGTCATCTACTCGGACCTGGCGATGATGTCGGGCGTCGCCACGCCGTGTGAGGTGTGCGACGGCAAACGGTTCTCGGCGGAGGTTCTCGACTACACCTTCGGCGGCAAGGACATCAGCGAGGTCCTGACCATGTCGGTCGCCCGGGCCGAGGAGTTCTTCTCCGATGGAGACGCCAAACTCCCTGCCGCACACAAGATTCTCGTGCGACTGCGAGATGTCGGCCTCGGCTACCTGACCATCGGACAGCCGCTCACGACCCTGTCGGGCGGCGAGCGACAACGGCTGAAGCTGGCCGCGCAGATGGGCGACAAGGGGGACGTGTACGTCCTCGACGAGCCGACCACGGGCCTGCACCTGGCCGACGTCGAGCAGCTTCTCGAACTCTTGGATCGATTGGTCGACGCCGGGAAGTCGGTGATCGTCATCGAGCATCATCAAGCGGTCATGGCCCACGCCGACTGGATCGTCGATCTGGGTCCGGGAGCCGGACACGACGGCGGCAGCGTCGTCTTCGAGGGCGCCCCGGCCGATCTCGTCGCGGACCGCTCGACAGTGACCGGCCGGCATCTCGCGGAGTACGTGGGCGGGTAGAAACGCGGTTTCTGAGGACACACGTTTCCCATCGGTCGTAGACTCATCGTTGGAACATATGTCATGATTCGTTCCATTGTTGCTCGACGGCCCGGTGAGCAACACGACGCGTGGGGAGAGTGCAAACGCGATGCAGTCCACGAAGAAGACGATGCAGTCGGCGCTGGCCGCGGCCAGTCGCGCCTATCCGAGCAAGCCGAGTCCGCTGGCCGAACCGCCGGCGGACTCCGGCCTGCGGCCGGTGATGGGTGACCAGGGACTGCCGTTCCTCGGCAACACTCTCGAGGCGCTGGCCGATCCGTTGACCAGCGCGATGGAGCGATTCGAGAAGTACGGCCCCGTCTCGTGGTCGGGGTCGCTGAACATGAACATGGTCACCCTGATCGGTCCGGAGGCCATCGAGGCGGCGTGGATGAACCGTTCGAAGGCGTTCTCCAGCGAAGAGGGCTGGGAACCGATGATCGGTCCGTTCTTCCGCCGCGGGATCATGTTGATGGATTTCGACGAACACATGCATCACCGTCGGATCCTGCAGCAGGCCTTCACCCGGCCGCGTCTGAACGGTTACCTCGACATCATGACGCCGCACATCGAGAAGACGCTGTCGAACTGGCAGGTCGGTCCGGGATTCCCGATGTACTCACACACCAAGGACCTGACTCTCTCGCTCGCCACCGAGGTGTTCGTCGGTGCGTCACTGAACGAGGCGCAGGCCCACCGGCTGGAGAGTGCCTTCGAGGCGGCGGTGCGCGGAGGACAGGCCCTCGTCCGCGCCGACGTGCGGGACTGGACCTGGGCCCGGGGGTTACGGGGACGCGAATACCTGCAGAAGTACTTCCGCTCGGAGATTGCCGCGCGGCGGGCGGGTGACGGCGATGACCTGTTCAGCGTGCTGTGCCACAGCGAGGACGAGGACGGCAACACGTTCGGCGACGAGGACGTCGTCAACCACATGATCTTCGTCATGATGGCCGCCCACGACACGAGCACGATCGCGTTGTCGATGCTCACCTACTTCCTCGGGCGGTATCCGGAGTGGCAGGAGCGTCTGCGGGAGGAGTCGATCGCGCTGGGCAAGTCGACCATCGGCTACGACGATCTCGACGCGCTGCCCTCCCTGGACCTCGCCTTCAAGGAGACACTCCGGATCAACGCCCCGGTCGGCATGCTCTTCCGGAAGACGATCGCCGACACCGACATCCTGGGACACTACGTGCCCAAGGACACGCTCGTCGCCATCCATCCGTGGGCGTCGATGCTGCGCAAGGAGTGGTGGCCCGACCCGACGCACTGGGACCCGGAGCGGTTCTCGCCGGAACGTCGTGAGGACAAGGTGCACCGGTTCGCGTGGTCGCCGTTCGGCGGTGGCGCACACAAGTGCATCGGCCTGTATTTCGGTGGCATGGAGGTGAAGTCGATCATGCACCAGATGCTGCAGAGGTTCGAGTGGTCGGTTCCCGCCGACTACCGCCTCGATCTCACCTACGGGACCGGACCGACACCGGCCGACGGCCTGCCCATCGATGTCCGTCATCGCAGGGTGGGCGGGTGAGGGCACCTCGGGCGATCGGGTCCTGACTCAGGTCGCGCTGGGGGTCTGTCGCCGGGACTCGTCCGGATCCCGGCTCCACCAACCGGACCGTGGACCAGGGCGAGGTCGATGTGCCCGGCACGCAGATCCCGCAGCAGTGGCTCCGAACTCGCCGGCAGAAGGCGCGGCGTGATCTCCGGATGCGCGGCGGCCAGCTCCGCGAGGAACCTGTCGCGTACGGTCGCGACACCTCGGGTGCGATTCCCGATGACCGCCTGTCGCGTCGCCCTCGCGACTGCCCGGCCGACGGCATCGGCGAGGTGTCGACCCGTTCCAGGATGTCGACCGCACGCGGGTGTGGTCGAGGCCGGCGAGCCGAGGAGGGCCGCAGCTATCGGGTCCACGTGTCGTTGACACGCGCGGCCCTGTGGATCGTCGGCATGGGGATCTTCGACAAGGACTACGCGACACACACGGCCGGTCGTCGGCGCGCGACGTCGACCGTCATGTCTATCTCGCATGTCTATCTCGATCCCGAGACCTTCACCGCTGACACCCCTCTCGGTCGGTATCAGGGTGTGACCGAGCAGGTGTACATGAGCGCAACACCGGAGTGGTCGACCGGCCGGCGTTGACCAGGAAGACGACACCGCAGCAACACGAGACGACTGCGACACGAGACGACTGCGATATCGGCGGGCAACGGAGGCCTCCGCCCGATACGTGCGACACGCGTGTCGCATGACCTTTCGCCAACCGCCGACGGAACGGTCGCTCGGGCGGGTAGCGTCGCAGCGTCGAGGTCGCGACACGAGGGGGCGGTAGTGATCGAACCGAACAGCAGGTCCACGGACCCGGACGCCACCGACGGGCGTCCCGGCCATCCGACCGACGCCGCCGAGGTCGCGTCCCGGATCGCCCGCCGCCTGGGCCAGATGTGGGGACGCCACCTGACGGTTCGGGCCGCGCGGGTCCTTCCCGCAGGCGCGAGTCGCACCACCTATGCAGTCGTCGTCGGCGACGAGTCGGGGGACGGCCGCGGCGAGGCCGGCGCAGACGAGGCGATCATCGTCCGGGCGGTCCCGTCGGCCGCACCGGGCGACGGCGGACTCGACAGCGAGGTGCGTGTACTGCGGACCGCTCGGGGCGCGGGCGTCCCCGTCCCCGAGGTCCTCGACCTGAGCGACTCCGACGTCGACGACACGATCCTCGGATTCCCCTACGCTGTACTGAGATTCATCCACGGCGAGTCGATTCCGCGACGGATCCTGCGCGACGACGCGTTTGCTGCCGTCCGTGGCGATTTCGCCCGGCAGGCCGGCGAGATCCTCGCCCGGATCCACCGAATGGACCCGGCCCCCACCGGCCTCTCGGCACTCGGCGATCCGCTCGAATCCCTGCGCACCCTGTTCCCCGTCGAATACGCCCAGGCCCCCGCCGGACTGGTCATCGCGATCGACTGGCTGGATCGGCACCGACCCGAACCGTGGCCCACCGCGGTGGTCCACGGCGATTTCCGACTCGGCAACCTGCTGATCACCCCGGACCGTATCTCCTCCGTCCTCGACTGGGAGCTCGCGCATCTCGGGGATCCGATGGAGGACCTCGGATGGTTGTGCGCCAAGGCGTGGCGATTCGGCGTCGCCCGCCCGGTCGCGGGAATGGGTACGCGCGCCGAGCTGCTCGACGCCTACGCCGACGTCAGCGGCCGGCGGCCGACCGAGGAGGCCCTGCGGTGGTGGGAGCTCTACGCGACCGTCCGGTGGGGGCTCATCTGTGGCGCCCAGGCCAACCGTCATCTCGACGGATCGGAACGATCGATGGAGCTCGCTGCGATCGGACGACGCAGCGCGGAGCAGGAATTCGATGTGCTGCTGACGCTCGGTGCCGCTGCGCCGTTCCGGGTACCCGACCCCCTCGACGAGGACATCGCGACACCCGGTGATGCCACGACCGAGGAGCCCCATGTCGCGCCGACGATGCTGCAGTTGCTCGAATCGGTGTCCGGGTTCCTCGTCGACGAGGTGGGTGCCGACGACGGCGTGTCGCCGCAGGTCCGCTTCCGCACCCGCGTGGCGACGAACGTGATCGCCACGGTCCGACGGCAACTGCTCCTCGGTGAGCGGCAGGCACAGGAGAGTCGTCGGCGTCTGGCCGGCCTGGGTGTGTCGGACGGGGCGGACCTCGTCGCAGCTCTGCGCGACGGCACCCTCTCCGTCGACGACGACGCCGTCCTGTCCGTGGTGACCGCCGAGGTCATCGACCGCCTGATGGTGGCAAACCCCCGACATCTGTCCCGACCCGATTGCTGACCGAGAGGCCCGACGTGGATTTCGCGCTGCCCGACACACTCACCGACTACCTGGCCGAACTCGATGCGTTCATCGAGACCGAGATCGTCCCGTTGCAGGAGTCCGGCGACAACAACCGCTTCTTCGATCATCGTCGCGAGGACGCCCGAACCGACTGGGATCGAGGCGGTCTCCCGAGCGCCGACTGGGAGGCGCTGCTCGGTGAGGCGCGACGACGCGCCGACGCCGCAGGACACTTCCGATATCCCTTCCCGGCGGAGTTCGGCGGACGTGACGGCTCCAATCTGTCCATGGCGGTGATCCGCGAGCATCTGGCGGCCAAGGGACTCGGGCTGCACTGCGATCTGCAGAACGAACACAGCATCGTCGGCAACAACATCGGGCTCCTCCTCATGCTCGAGTACGGCTCACCCGAGCAATGCGCCGAATGGGTGGAGGGGCTGGCCGCCGGACAACACTTCTTCGCGTTCGGGATCACCGAACCCGACCACGGCTCCGACGCCACCCACATGGAGACGACGGCCGTACGAGACGGTGACACGTGGGTCATCAACGGCGAGAAGACCTGGAACACCGGCATCCACGCCGCGCACCGGGACATCATCTTCGCACGCACCGATGGCGACGCCGGCGACGCGCGCGGGATCACCGCATTCCTCGTGGATCCGCGGAGCGAGGGATTCACCGTCGAAGAATACCTGTGGACGTTCAACATGCCGACCGATCATGCACACATCACACTGCGCGACGTCCGGGTGCCGCACTCGGCCATCATGGGTGACGAGGGCCGGGGTCTGCAGATCGTGCAGCACTTCTTCAACGAGAACCGGATTCGACAGGCTGCCTCGAGTCTCGGTGCCGCCCAGTACTGCATCGACCGCGCCGTCGCCTATGCAAACGAGCGTGCACCGTTCGGCAAGAAGCTCTCGACCAACCAGGCGATCCAGTTCCCCCTCGTCGAGTTGCACACCCGGGCGGCCATGTTGCGCGCTCTCGTCCGCGAAACCGCCTGGAAGATGGACACATACGGACCGTTCGCCGCGTCGCAGGAGGTCTCGATGTGCAACTACCAGGCGAATCGCCTGTGTTGCGACGCCGCAGACCAGGCGATGCAGGTATTCGGCGGCCGCGGGTACTCGCGTCACGAACCGTTCGAGCACATCTACCGTCACCACCGGCGCTACCGCATCACCGAGGGTGCCGACGAGATCCAGATGCGCCGGGTCGCCGGTTATCTCTTCGGCTTCATGACCTCCGCCGCCCCCAAGGGCGTCACGCCGACAGGGTGACCCGGACGCGTTCGCGTAGGGACGAAAGCTGAACGAGCGGAGGCAGACTCGCGACCTCGCCGCCCCGACCTCGCTGCCCCGGAATGCGCCCCCGGGATGCGCCCGACAGAGACCCGTCGACGACGTGGTGTCCACAGCGCCTCTCTGCCGGGTGCATGACCGGGGCGGCTTTCCCGGGACGCCGGCTCGGAGAGCTGGAGAACGGCCGGAAAGCGGCGAGTCTCTCGGTCACGCACCGACGACGCGTGGGAGCGACGGTGCGATCGCCCGACCGGCTCCCGAACGCCCTCGAGCCGACGGCGTCATGCGGATGTGACGGTGCCCGTCGGTCACCCACAGGGGGATGTCGTCGGGGAGGCGCCGAGCGATGTGGCGAACCTGCGCAGTCGGTCGGTCACCGCCCATACCGACGACGACGCCGGCGGCGTCGTGGCGCCGCACGGCGTCGCCGAGCACACGAACCGGGTCGCCCTCGACCGCCACTGCCTGCACCGGTACCCGTGTCACGCTGCGCACCAACTCGACTCCGCGCCGCAAGGTCTCGTCGAGGGCAGCCTGCTCCGACAACAGATACGCATCCGCCTTGAGCGCATCGTGGAGAATGGTCGACGACGAATGGTGGTCGACTGGTCGGATGGCACACACCGCGACGATCCTCGTGCCGGGACCCGTCGCCCGTTCCGCGGTGGTCCGCAGCGCTCGGGCAGACGCCGCGGACCCCGTGTAGCCGACGACCATCACACCGCCCAAGGAGAGATCGGAGACCGCGCTCTCCGCACGATGCCGGCGGAGTCGGGCGAGTTCTCGGACAGTCATTGCCATCACCTCGAGAGGTCGTGGGAGAGTGGGGCGACTTCTACCGAGAACGCTAGGGATGATCGCGGTCACGATCTGCAGGCCGCAGTTGGATTCCGCGTCCACCCCCGGGTGGATCCGCGACTCCTCCCGGAAGCCGATGCCCCGGGCCCATGTCGCCCTATCCTTGAGTCGGTGAGGGCGATGATCGCTGGGCTGCGGAGACGGATCGAGAAGGCGGGTGAGGGCTATCCGCCGCTCTATCCGGCCGTCACGCTGGCCGGTGCGGCCGCCCTCACCCTCGGCGCGCTCGTCCAGCGACTGCCCCTCGCACCGCCGTGGTGGGCGGTGATCGCCACCGTGATCTCGGCCCTCTCGCTCGTGTTCGACCTGTGGCTCATGAGCAAGATCCCATGCATCCTCCTCGCGGCCGCGGCGACGGCCGTGTTCCTGCTCGACCCGGTGGCCTACGACATGGCGCCGTTGATGCTCGCGCTGACCACCGCGATCGCGGCGGCCATGGAGACGCTCCGCTGGGGACTTTTCGCGGCAACTCTGTCCATCGGCGTCATCGTCGGCGGCGGCCAGTCCGGCCATCTCGACTCCCCGGTGGTCTACGTGCTCGCCGTGTTGTGTGGATGGCTTGTCGGCTACATGATCATGTACCAGAAACTGTTGTCCGAGAACGAAGTACGTCGACAGAGCGAGCGCGCCGACCGTGCGGCCGGTGACGAACGACGACGGATCGCACGCGAGATACACGACGTCATCGCACACTCTTTGTCGATCACGGTACTCAACGTGACGGGCGCCCGACGGGCCCTGCAGGAAGGGGCGGCCGATGAGGCCATCGAGGCCCTCGAGGACGCGGAACGACTGGGGCGGCAGGCGATGACCGAGATCCGCTACATCGTCAAGGTCCTCGGCGCGGAGGGCACGTCGACCGCGCCGACGCCCGGAGCCGACGACATCGGTCGGCTGGTCGACGAGTACCGGAGGGCAGGTGTCGAGGTCGACCTCGACATGTCTGGAGACCTGCCCTCCGTGCCCGCGCCGATCGGCTCGGCGCTGTATCGGATCGCGCAGGAGTCGCTGGCCAACGTCGTCAAACACACCCGGCAGCCGTCGGCGACGGTCACGCTGCAGGCCGACTCGCCGATCGTGCTGTGCGTTGCCAACCCGCATCTGGACGCAACCGGGCGGCCGTCGACAGGTGGATCCGGCATCGACGGGATGAAGCAACGCGCACACCTGTTGGGCGGGATCGTCGACGTCGGGCATCGGGATGAGTCCTGGGTCGTGCGCGCCGTCTTCCCGAATCACCCCGCAGAGCAACAAAAGGTGAGCTGATGACCGTGACACGACCGACCGATGCCGGTGCGCCGCAGGTTCGGGTCCTGCTCGTGGACGACCAGGAGCTCGTCCGGACAGGACTGCGACGTGTGCTCCGGCCCCGGGACGGCTTCGACATCGTCGGTGAGTGCGGCGACGGCAGTGAGGTGCTCCCGGCCATCGCGGTTCACGCCCCCGACATCGTCCTGATGGACCTGCGCATGCGCCACGTCGACGGGATCACGGCGACCACCCTGGTCCGCACGCTGTCCGACCCACCTCCGGTGCTGGTGTTGACGACCTTCGACGACGACGAGCTGTTGTCGGGAGCACTGCGCGCGGGTGCGGCCGGATTCATCCTGAAGGACTCGCCGGCCGAGTCACTGATCTGGGCTGTGCGTGCGGTCGTCGAGGACGGCGCCTTTCTCGATCCCGCCGTCACGGAGCGGGTGCTCACCGGATTCCGTCGCGCCATACCCGAACCCGTCCGGTCCGACTCGGTCCTGACCGACCGCGAGACCGATGTCCTACGTCTCATCGCGCGAGGCCTCACGAACTCGGAGATCGGTGCACGACTGTATATCTCGGAGGTCACTGTGAAGAGCCACGTGAACCACATCTTCACCAAGCTCGATCTGCGCGACCGCGCTGCCGCGATCGTCTACGCCTACGATCACGCGCTGGTCACCCCGGGAGCCCTGGACTGCTGACCCCGTTGTGTTCGCCGACCGGGCCCCGAAACCCGCCGATCGGCGTCCGGATGACCTGCTCGGATGATTGGCAACCGGTCCGGGATTCGCTAACGTGAATCATGGCAACAGCGCTGGTGGAGGGCCTGACCTTCACCACATCCGACCCGGTGATCGTCGACGACGCGCTTCTGGGCGGCTTCGCCGACGTCCTCGGTTCGCGTTCGGATTCCTTCGGACTCCCACTCGTCTTCAGTGTGACGACCATCCTCGCCCATCTCGCGATGGATTCCGGCGCGGTGCCGCGGGACGGACTCGTGCACACGGCCGAATCCCTGCGCGTGACACGCCAACCCCGACTCGGCGACCGACTGACCGGTGAACTCGTCGTGGAGGAGATCCGCCACCGGGCGGGCGCGACGCAGTTGCAGGTCCGCAGCACGATCCTCGCCGACGACTCCGACGCGCCGATCGCCGTCACCGTCTCGACGCTGGCCTTCCGCACCCCGGACGACTGAGACGATGAGCGACGTCGGCGGCCCGGCGATCTGGGATGCGGAGGAGGAGATCTCGACCGGGCGCGTGCGCCGGTACGCGGAGGTCTCCGGCGACACCAACGCCATCCATCTCGACCCCGCAGCGGCCCACGCCGCAGGACTGTCGGCCCCGGTGGCGCACGGCCTCCTCATCGTCGGAATCGTGCTGCGTCATGCCGACGACTGGGCCCGGGCGAACGATGCCACCATCACCGGCTGTGACACACGCTTCGTCCGGCCCGTCTACCTCGCCGACCGTCCGGTCACGCTCCACGTCGCCGGCCACCTCGCCGACCCGGGGCACATCGCCGCGGAGGTGTGGACGCTGGACGCCGACGGCGTCCGGCACCGCGCGATCATCCGCCCGATCCGGATCTCCTACCGATCCGGACGTGACTGACGACGATCACCCGCGAGCACGCGGGCGGCGGTACGCAGATCGGCGCGAAGGGCCGGCGGCGTGATCTGCGCGAACACCGATGCCCCGGGGACGAGCATCGTCGGCACCGTGAGAAATGCTCTGGCCTGCACCTCGGTTCGCGCCGATGCCGGCTCGGAGAAGGTGAGGGTCAGATCGGCGTCGGCGAACCACCACGTGCCGATCTCGCGCCATCTCCGGTGGGGAGTGTTCTCGATGACCTCCATGCGCGGCGTCACGCCGGGCACCCAAGTGACGTCCGTCCACGACGTGCCGGTATCGCCGACGACGTCGCCGCGCGGCGCCGATCGCGAGATCGCGCGCAGACTCGCCTGCCATTCGGGCCGGTTCGCGGGGTCGACGAGATAGTCGAAGGTGACCTCGATCCGCGACGCGAACGGCACAGTGACGTCGGCGAGGAGAATGCGTCGGGTCGAGGTCATCACGGGCGCTCCTGATCGGCGGGGTCGGGCCGGACGTCAGTGGGTCTGCTCGGCCTCCGGGTCGGGGGTGACGTGACGTCCGGCGAGGTCGTGGAGTTCCCGGAACACGCGCTTGGACGCCTCCGCCCAGGGCATGAGGATCGGGAACACGTGGAACATGCCGTATTCCTCCATCGCATGGATGGGCACCCCTGCGGCCCGCAACCCGTCGGCGAACTCGCGGATACCATCCCGGAACATCTCGTCGGCACCCCAGCAGACGAACGTCGGCGGGAACCACTCGGGATTCGGTGCGGCGTGGATCGCCGACACGCGCTCGTCGTTCGGCTGCACCCCGTGCAGGTAGGGGGTCACCGGGACGTTCCACGGCAGGATGTCGAGCTGGGCGTTCTCCATGATCGACGGATGATCGAGGTCGAGGTCGACCTCGGGGGAGAACAACGCCAGTGCGGCGGGGACCGGCAGCGACTTCGAGTGCAGATACGAGATCAGGGAGGTGGCCAGACCGCCCCCACCGGAGTCGCCGGCGACGACGAGATGCTGCGATGCGACACCCCGCTCCAGCAGACCCTGGTAGACATCAGCTGCATCGAGAACTCCAGCGGGAAAAGGGAATTCGGGCGCCATCCGATAGTCGGCGATGAACACCTCGTGGCCGGTGACCTTGACCAGCGACGCCGCGAACGCCGCGTACATGATCGGCGACGTACCGATGTAGCCACCACCGTGCAGGTAGAGGATGGTCGCGCCGATGGACTGTTTGTCGTCCGAATCGTCCACGTAGGCATCCGAACTGGCCTTGGCCCGACACCAGATCCCCGGCACGCCTCCGATCGTGTCGGCGGTGATCTCCACATCGTCGGTGATCCCGATGAACGGAGGCATCACCACCCGGCAGATGTCATCGAGGATCTTCTCCATCGACCGGAACTCCTCGATCGGCAGTCCCATCGAGAAACCCATGAACGATCGGATGACCTGACGGGTGACCGACTGACCGAGGTTGTCGAGCAGTCCACCGGGACCCTGCCAGGGCCGTCGGAAGGGGACTCGGGCGAGTCCGTTGAGCATGCTCTCCGCCAGCCCCATGACGGTGAGAGCGGTCACGGGCGCGGAGGCCGTGTTCACCTCTGGACGATCTGCCATCACCATGACGTCCACAGTAGTGGGAGGCGCCTCACTCGGCACACGGCCTCGAGAGCGGGCCGAAGCCGTCAGGCGCGGCCCGAGATCCGGTCGGCGAGCCCCGCGACCGCGCTCGTCCTCGAGGACTGACTTCGCAGTTCCCTCCGGTCGGCGAATCGGTACGCCGCGTACAGCCCGGCCACGCCCAGATAACGCACCGGTTCGGGTTCCCACCGTGGGGACCGGTGATCCACCCACGGCAGGCGTGTCAGATAGGAGTCGCGACCCGCGATCAGATCGACCATCGTCCGCGCGGCCACGTTGGTCGTGGTGAGCCCAGATCCGACATAGCCTGTCGCGGAGCCGATCCCGGTCCGTCGATCAAAGATGATCGACGTGTTCCAATCGCGGTGGACGCCGAGGACCCCGCACCAGGCGTGGGCGACGGGGGCGGACGCGGCAGCGGGGAACATCTCGTGGACGGCGCGGACGAGACCCGCGATGGTTCGGCGCTGGGTTCGTCCGTCCCGGTCGATCCGCGACCCGAACCGATACGGCACACCGCGTTCTCCCAGTGCGATCCGCCCGTCATCCGTGCGCTGGGCGTAGGTGTAGGCATGTGCTGACTCACCGAGCAACTCGGCTCCGTCCCAGCCGATCTCATCCCACTGCAAGTCACTGAGCGGATCGGTGACCACCATCGCCGAGTTCATCGGCAGGAGCGAGCGTCGCCGACCGGGCAGTTCGACGGTGAACCCCTCCACGCAGAGGACGACCTGTCCGGTCGTGACGATCCCGCGGTCCGTGGTGACCTGACCCGGTTCGACCTGTGTTGCGGTCGTCTCCTCGACGACCCGGACGCCGGATCGCTCGACGGCGGCGGCGAGTCCGTGGACCAGGCGGGCCGGCTGGACTCGCGCACAATGCGGCGAGAATCCCGCGGCGACGGCCCGATCCACCCGGATCCGTCGCTGCACGGCCTCCGCGTCGAGCAACTCGACGCCCGTCGCGCCGAGACGCTGTGCGTCCCTGATCTCCTCGACCAGTCGCGCCTGCTGCGCCGGGCACCGGGCGATCGTGAGAACTCCGGAGTGCCGGGCACGGCAGTCGATGTCCTCGAGCCCGATACGCGAGAGCACCTCGGCCACCGCAGCCTCCATGGTCGCGGTCAGTGCGCGATTCGCCGACAGCCCGTCACGTCCGGAATCCTCCGCGATCGCCGCGTAGCGGGCCCGGTTGCCCGGGACCTCGGCCGACAGCCATCCGCCGTTGCGCCCCGACGCCCCGAAGCCGCAGAATCTGGACTCGATCACGAGGATGCGTGCGTCGGGGAAATCTTGCCGCAGGTAGTAGGCGGTCCACAGACCGGTGAGCCCGCCGCCCACGATCGTGATGTCGACGTCGGCATCTCCCTGCAGCGCGGCACGTGTCACGCCCGCGCCGATCGACGACGACCAGAACGAGATCTCGCCGTTGCGCATGTCGGTCACGATATCCGACGGACCGGAGCTCTCGGACCAGTGATTCCGCAGCCGTTCGCCGTCCTGCCGACGCGATGCGAGGGGTATCAGAAGACCTCGCGGTGGGCCTCCTGTTCGAGCAGCGCGTCGAGATCGGTGAGTCCGCCCATCGTCGAGACGGCACGCGCGGTGCGGTGGTTGGCCTCGAGTCGAGACCGATGTCGGTGGGTGAAAGCCCAATAGCCCGCGGTGAACGGGCAGGCGTCGTCGCCGATCCGCCGCTTCGGGTTGTAGTCGCAGGTTCCGCAGTAGTCGGACATCCTGGAGATGTAGGCGCCCCCGGACGTGTAGGGCTTGGTCGCCATCCGGCCGCCGTCGGCGTGCTGACTCATGCCGATCACGTTGACCGGCATCACCCAGTCGAAGCCGTCCACGAAATGCGCGCGAAACCATTCGGTGAGTTCGGCAGGATCGTAACCCCGTTGCAACGCATGACTTCCCAGGATCATCAACCGCGGGATGTGATGCACCCACCCGCGATCGCGCACACCTCGGAGAGTGTCGGACAGGCAGGCGGCCGTCACCGCGTCGGGGTCGAGATCGTGGAACCAGTCGGGGAGCGGCGTGTGCGCATCGAGTTCGTTGCTCGCCGTGTAGTCGGGGCCGAAGTGCCAGTACAGATGCCAGATGAACTCGCGCCATCCGAGGATCTGCCGGATGAAGCCCTCGGTCGCGGCGATGTCGGCGGAACCGTCCCGGACCGCCGCCTCGGCGTCTCCGACCACGTCCAGCGGATGCAGCAGGGACAGATTCAACGGGACCGACAGGAGCGAGTGCGACATCGGCCAGTCCTGTGCCATGATCGCGTCCTCCCAGGTGCCGAAGCTCTGCAGCCGGGTATCGAGAAACGACCGCAGTGCGGACTGCGCCTCCTCGTGTGTCACCGCGAACAACCGCGGCCCGTCGACGCCGGAGAAATCGAGATCCATGGCGTCGAGATCGGCGCGGACCTGCTCGTCGATCTCGTCCTCGGTCGGCCACCACGGCTCACCCACTCCGAGCGTGGCCTTCTTGGGCGGCGGCTCGCGGTTGTCCCGGTCGTAGTTCCACCGTCCGCCGGTCGGGTCGTCTCCGTCCATCAGCACGTCGAACCGCCGTCGTTGCGACCGATAGAACGTCTCCATGCGGAACCCGTCCGCATCACCGGCCCACTCGTCGAAGTCCGAGCGGGACAGGGCGAACGATGGATTCGGCAGGACCTCGGACACCAGCCCCTCGTCGGCGAGGTCGTGCACGAAGGACGATGCGGCCCGCGACGACGGTTCGTGGACGACCACCGGGCGACCGAGGGCCTCGAGCGCATCCCGGTAGCCGTCGGCCTGCCAGAACTGCGCGCGGTCGCCGAGCCCGTCGGCCAGGTGACGCATACCGGACATCAGTAGGTGTGCCTTCTGACGATGTCCTCGTCGACGCGCGAACGCGGCGGTGGACTCGATGATGACGACCTCGCGATCGGCATGCGCCGGCGCCGAGTGGATGTGGGGGCCGAGCTGATCGGCGAACAGCCACAACGGGTCCGGTGTGCGCCGCCCGGTCATCGGCCTCGTCCCCGTGTGTCGCCCATGCGACTCACACTAGGGTCACCGCGGTGCGGTGGAGGCCAACCGCAGATGGTCGCGACCCGGCCGAGATGTTCGGATCACGACTCGATGACGGTCGCTCCCGCCAGAATGGTCATCCGCACCAGTCCTCAGCCCACCAGTCCTCAGCGCACCAGTCGTCCGGGAGCGACGTCGGCGCCGAGCGGCACGGTCGCATTCTTCGTCACACGCGCGCCCATCCCGAGGATGGTGATCTTCTCGGTCGGCACCGGCCGGGTCCGCGGCCGACCACCCACCCTCGCCCCCGCGCCGACCACCACCCGCTCGTCGACGATCGCCCAGGCCACGCTGGAACCAGCACGGATCTCGGTGTCCGCGAACACGATCGAGTCGCTGACGACCGCACCCCGTTCGACGATCACGCCCGGTCCGATCACGCTGCGCCGTACCGTGCCCATGACGTGGGCGCCGCTGCTCACCAGGCTGTCGGCGACGACGGCTCCGTCGGTGATCCGCGCAGCACTGCGTTGCGGCTGACGGGTCAGGATCGGCCAGTGTGGATCGTCGATGCCGACGTCGCCCGAGATCAGATCACGATGCGCCTGCATGTAGGTCTCCGGTCGGCCGGCGTCGATCCAGTACCCGCTCATCGCGTGTGCGACGGTCCGACCACGTGCGACGAACCACGGCACCAGGTGTTCACCGAAGTCGCCCAGGCCGGTGTCCGAACCCGATTCCGCCTGCGGCTCGGTCTCCGATGCCAGTTCTTCCAGCGCGGTGATCAACACGTCGGGGCGGTAGACGAGGATCTCCGCCGCGACCACCGAGGTCGTCGGCCGCTCCGGTTTGTACGCGAACCCGGTGACGGTCCCGTCTCTGCGTGCGGTGACGGTCGCGTGCGCCGCCGCTTCCTCGCGGGAGCATCTGGTCGTGACGATCGTGCACTCCGCGTCGGCGTCGCGATGGGTGGCCAGGACGTCGTCGAAGTCAAGGGTGTAGACGTGGTCGGCGCTCATCACGATGACGGCCTCGGCACCCCGCGCCCTGATCGTGTCCCGGACCCGGTAGAGCAGATCGGCGTTCCCGGTTGCGAATCCGTCTTCGGTGTCGGCAGCACTGGTCTCCTGAGGGAGGACGAACCGCAGTCCGCCGCGGGTGCGATCGAGTTCCCAGGGACGGCCACCGGCGACCTGCTCCAGCAGGGAATGCGCCTCGTACTGCACGCACAGCCACACCTCGTCGATACCGCTGTGATGCAGATTCGACAGCGGGAAGTCGATCAATTGGTAATTGCCACCGAAGGGCAGTGCGGGTTTCGCGCGGGACTCGGTGAGGACGCCCATGCGCGATCCCTTCCCGCCTGCCTGGACGATACCGACCACATTGGCTCTGCTCATCTGCCCAGTGTGCTCGATATGGGCGATTCGCGAGGCTTGTGACAGCCGATGTGTCGCCCCGCGCTTCTGTGGGTACCCGGCCACGTCACGCTGCCCGCCATGCGCCGGGCAGTCGACGAGCGAGGAGGTCTTCTCGATGAACACCCGGCAGCAGAACGTCACGACCTGGGATGTACCGCTGGAGATGCCGGTGCCGCGGTTCGATGATCGTGCCGATCGCGATCGTGAGGTCGCACCCGAGGTGTCAGAGAGCACCGACACGTTCTTCGACACGCCCGAGCTGGATCTCCTGCGACACGGCGTGACCGTGCGCCACACCGACGACGGCGGTCGATGGCTGGCGGAGTTCACCTCCTCGACGATGGGTCCGACCATCGATCTCGACGCCTCCGACGGCGACACCACCGACGTACCCACGGAGATCGCGGATCTGCTGTGGGGGCTGCGCCTGGGGAAGGAGCTCCGGATCGTCGCCATCGTGCACATTCGGCGGACCCGACATCACCACGCCGATCGGAAGGATCGGCCGCGTCTGGAGGTCGTCGACGACCTCGTGTCCGCGACGGTGCCCGGTCCCGTCGCCACCGCGACGCGGTGGCGGGAAGTCAGCGTCGAATCCCTCGGACAGGACGGCGATCGTGTTGCGGACCGGCTCCATCGACGTCTGTACGGCGCAGGTGCACGTCCAAGCACCACCACGTCCCGGCTCACGCGCGCGCTCGGACACGATACGGACGATCGACGCTCGTCGTCGCGCTCACGGACGGCGGTCGAGTCCTACATCTCGGTGCAACTGGGCAAGATCTGCGCCGGTGACATCGCCCTCCGCCGCGGGGAGGAGCCGATCCACGACACCCGTGTCGCGATCCGCCGTCTGCGCAGCACCCTGCGGACGGGCACGACCATCATCGACACCGAACGGACCGAAGGCATCGACGAGGAGCTGAAGTGGTTTGCCGGCCTCCTGGGTGAGGTGCGTGACCGGCACGTCCAGGGTCGGCGCTTCCGCGAGGCCGTGGCCGCACTGCCCGACGACCTGGTCCTCGGTCCGGTAGCAGCACGGATCGACAAGATCCTCATCGGGGAGCAGAGCGATCACCGGCGCGCCGTCGACGAGGCCATGACGTCGGATAGGTATCGGGACCTCCTGACCGTTCTGGGCACGTGGTGCGACACCGCGCCACTGGCGGCCGACACCCGAGTTTGCACCGGTGACCTGCGCACGATCGTGCGTCGCGCAGCGCGCAAGGCGGACAAACGTCTCGCCGAGGCGATCGAGTCGGGCGAGCCGACCGATCTGCACCGCGCACGCAAGGCGGCCAAACGGGCCCGCTATGCCGCCGAACTCGCCCGCCCCGTCCTCGACAAGAAGCACGGCAAGGCTCGGGTGAAGCGGTTCAAGACGATCCAGACGGTGTTGGGCGATCATCAGGACGCGACGGTCGCCGCCGAATCCCTTCGCCGACTCGGCGCAGGCGCGGGCGTGCGCGACGGCGAGAACGGCTTCACCTACGGCATCCTGTATCAGCGCGAGATCGATGCGGCGCAGGACGCGCGCCGGCGGGTTGCGCACCTGTAGATCCCCGGCCGGTACCGACACCGGGTGTGTTCACCGCGTCCCGGTGGCCGTGGGAGACTACCCCGGGTCGAATTGTGTCCGACGTGAACCCGGGAGGCGGCGATGGAGAGTGCTGACCAGCCGACGCTGGCTGATGCCTGGGAAGCCAACCGGTCCATCCAGCGTTCGGCGGCGGTGCGCCTCTTCGCCGCGACCAATTCGGCCCTGTATGTGACGCTGATGGAACGTCACCTCGACTTCGGCACGCGGTTGTCGGAGACCGAACTGGCCGTGCGCCTCGAACGTGATCTCGGCGCCCTCGAGGTCGGCGACGTCCCCAACGGCATGGAGATGATCAAGCTGTGGGCCCGGCAGGGCTGGCTGCACCGCGTGACCGACACGACTCGCGACACCGCCCAGAATCAGTGCCATCTGACGTCGGAGGCACGGTCGGTGCTCGACTACACGCGCCGTCTGCGGCGCGAGGACAGCGTCGCCACCGGCGGATCGATCACCGGGATCGCCGCCGGGCTACGTCGTGTCGCCGGACACGTCACCGACGACCCCCGACTGATCCGCGAGGAGATCGAGCACCAGATCGAGGAACTCGACGCGGAGTTGGCCGACCTCGACGCCGGGCGCAGGCCCGATCCCGACCTGCGCGGCGCCGAGGACGAGGCCCGCGCCATCGCCTACCAGATGGAGCAGGTGATCTCCGACATCGGCCAGTACGGTGCAATGCTCGATCGCATCACGACTCAACTGCTCGATGACCCGAACGACTCCGATCTGGCCTACCGTGACCGGCAGCGCCAGATGTTCGACGACTACGAATCGCTCCTCGAGTCCTCCCAGAGCACCTCGTATCACGCCTTCACGCACATGATCCAGGACCCGCAGCAACGGGCACGCCTCGTCACCGACATCGAGACGGTGACACAGCGGCTCCCCGGCATGGACCACGGACTCCGGGCGGTGATGGACAACTTCTTCGGGCTCGTCACCCAGCAGATGGGTGAGGTGGGCCGCACCCGACAGCGATGCGCGCGACGGATTCGACGCTTCGTCGCCTCGGGGACTCTGGAGCAGAGTCGTGGCGTCGCACGCCAGCTCAACGACGCGCTCGCCACGGCGCACGAACTGCTGAAGGCCTCGCTGGCCGACCGCCGTCTCGGATATGAATTACCGTTGGCCACACCGTCGGTCACGTCGGCCGGTCGGCTCGCGTTCGAGATCCGCGACCCCGCTCCACCCGCGCCGGCATTGCCCGCCGACGGTGCCGCCGACCTCTCGTCCTTTGCGTCGCTGGCCGGTCAGGTGGACACTGTCGAACTGACCGAGATGGTGAACACCGCGGTCGGTACGGGCCCGGTCACCCTGTCCGACGTGATCGGCAGACTCGACGAGCCATATCTCGCCCACGTCATCGTGCTCTGGTCGTGGGCCCTCAAACAGACGGACGGCGCCGCCGACGACTCCGTGCCCGTGCGCTTTCGATCGCTGGAAGGAGAGGACCGGATCATCGAGGTCCCCGCCCTGACGTTCACCGAACCCATTCCGACCGCGGAGGTCGACGCACCATGACCACAGATCTCGACAGCCGCGGCGACGAGGGAATCCCCGACGAGTACGCGGGTTTCGATCAGCTGCCGACGACACAGAAGACCGCCCTCGCCGACGACGGGCCTCGCGTGCCGCGATTCGACGGCGACGTCAGCGCCCTGCCCGATCGCGCGTGCTGGGCCCTGCAGAACCTGCTGACCCGGCGGTTCGTCAGCGGTGAGCGACAGCCGCAATTGTGGGCGTGGGTCGTCGAGTACGAGGACCTCCTGCGAGTGCGACTTTCTGAGCTGGACCTTCGATTGCGTCTCGTCGACGAGCTCGAAGTGGCCTATGTCGAGCAGGCCGGATATGACTCTCGCTGGGGAAGAAGGATTCTCAAGCGCGAGACAATCCACGCCTACGATGCGATCCTGGCGCTGCACCTGGCGAAGTACCTGCGTGCGTCGAGGGACGACGTGGTGCTGATCACCCGCGAGGAGATCCACGAACTGTTCGCGGGCGTCACCAACGCCATCGACCGCGATCTGGCCCAGTTCGACAAGCGCATCGAACGCTCCGTCGACAAACTCGAGGAGATCGAGTTCCTCCGCAGGCATCGCGACGACCCCGACACGTTCACGGTCAGCCCGGTGATCTCGGCGGTCATGTCCGCATCGGTCATCACCGATCTCCAACGTCAGTTCGAGCAGTTCATCGGCGCCGGCGACAGTCCTCCCGACGACGCGGTCGTGAGCGGTCTCGGCGACAGCGACGACGAGAACAACGAGGGAGACGACTGGTGAACGGACAGGTCGACCAGTACCACCTGTCCCGGTTGCAACTGGTCAACTGGGGCGTGTTCGACGGGTATCACTCGATTCCGTTCAGTCCCAACGGATCACTGATCACCGGGTCATCCGGGAGTGGCAAGTCGTCCTTGCTCGACGCGATCTCGCTCGCCTTCCTTCCCGACCACCGACGCAACTTCAACGCCTCCGGCGACGCCACCGCGGCGGGATCCTCGAGCGGGCGCCGTACCGTCGGCAAGTACGTGCGCGGCGCCTGGGGAGAGCGACGCGACGGGACGAACGCCAGGGAGATCATGTACCTGCGTGGTAGCGGACCCGCCTGGGCGGCGATCTCGGTGACCTACACGTCGACGACGGGGGCGTCGATCACCGGACTGGTGCTGAAGTGGCTGGCCGCCGGCAAGATGACCGACGCCCACAGTTCCTACTTCATCAGCGACGGTGACGTCGACATCGTCGACGTCTGCAATGAGTGGGCGCGCAACAACTACAACTCGGCGAAGTTCCGGGAACGCGGATGGCGGGGCGGACCGGGTGAGGGAAAGTATCTCGCCACGCTCTACTCGCTGATCGGCATCCGCGGATCCGATGCGGCCCAACAACTCCTCGGCAAGGCGAAGTCACTCAAGAGTGTCGGGGGTCTGGCCCAGTTCGTCCGTGAGTTCATGCTCGACGAACCCACCAGCGTCGTCGGGATCTCCGACGCCCTGGAACAGATCGATCCACTCGTCGAGGCACGCGGTCTTCTCGACGTGGCCCGACGCAAACGCACCATCCTCGGCAACATCGAGGCGGTGCAGGAGCGGTACGCGACCGAGGCCGCGACCTTCACCGTCCTCGACACCATCGACACCGCGATCGTGCGGTCGTACCTGAACAACCTCCGTCGACGGAGCGCCGAACCGGAGATCGTGGACCTCGACGATCAGATCGCCCGTCTGGACTCTGATCTCGCCGCTCTGACCTCGCAGCACGATCAGCTCCGCCAGGATCACAGCCACCTGTTGTCCCGGATCGCCACGTCCACCGGTGATCTCGCCCCGCTCCAGGAACAACTGACCTCGGCGCAGCGGCTGAGCAACGAGGTCTCGATGCGGCGCGCGAGCTACGAGCACAAGGTTGCCGCCCTGGACTTCGGGCTGCCCGACGACGCCGAGGAGTTCTGGTCCCTGCGCGAGAACCTGATGGAGGAGGCGACGCGGATCGACGGCCAGCTCGCGGCCGGGAAGGCGCACTTCGCCGAGTTCCTCGCTCGCGAGGTGGCCGCCCGCACCCAACGCGACGCCGCGCAGGACGAGCTGACCCGCGTGGAACAGGCCGGCTCCGCCCTGCCACGCACCGAACACGAGATGCGCAAGTCGATCGCGACTGCCCTCGGCATCGACGAGTCGGAGCTCCGATACGTCGCCGAGCTGGTCGAGCTCCACCCCGATCACGAACGCTGGCGACTGGCGGTGGAGAAGATCCTGCGCAACGCGGGTCTGCGACTACTCGTGCCGGACAAGCACTTCGAGGCCGCTCTGCGCTATGTCAACAGTCACGACATGCGCGGGCGCATCCAACTCCACCACGCCGAGAACCGCCCGGCGCCACCCGCTGAGCCCGGCACGCTCGGCGCGACGTTGCGCGCCGTGGACCCGGAACACCCATGCTCCGCGGAGGCCGTCGCGATCCTGGCCCGCCTCGGCAACTACGTGTGCGTCGACTACCCGTCGGACTTCCCGGATCACCCCCGGGCGGTCACAGACAAGGGCCTGCGCAAGGATTCGGCGAAGTTGGCCATCAAGGACGACCGTCAGGCGCTGCGTCCGTCCCAGTACATCTTCGTGGGCAACGTCGATGCCAAGATCGCGGCGTTGCAGGACGAACTCGACTCCGAGCAACGCGTGTACGAGAAGGCCCGTGCGGCCAGTGCCGCCCTGGACCGTGAGCGCTCGGCCAAGGAGCAGCAGCGCGACGCCTACCGCCGCGTGTGCGAGCAGTTCACCCAGTGGAGCGAGATCGACACGGACTCCGCGGACGATCGCGTCGAGCAGCTCGCCGAGCAGTACGAGTTGCTGATGGAGGAACATCCCGACATCGAGGCGCTGCAACGCAAGGCCGAGGACATCTGGGAGCAGGTCCGCTCGGCGATCTCCCAGGCAGCCCTCGTCCGCGACAAGATCGCCACCCACGATCAGCGGCGAACGCAGCTGCTGGACCTGGTCGACAAGCTCCGGCCGGAAGATGTTCCCGCGCAAGCGGAGAACACCCTCGACGGCTTCCGCGAGGACTCGGCGGCGACTCTCGATGTCCTGGCGCCGGAGGCATTTCGACAAGAGCTGATGAAGTCGGTGGTCAAGGATCGTGACCGGATGCGATCGGACGCACGCCGGTCGCGCGACGAGCTCGCGCGGATTCTCGACACCTACGACGAGGAGTTCCCCGACGCCATCCCCAACGACAGCGACGACTTCGACGAGCGCATCCACGACTACGTTGCGCTGAGCCGGCGCATCGACGAGCGTGAACTGCCGACGGCGTATGACCGGATGCGCCGCCTGATCACCGAGCAGGCGCCGGGTGCGATCCTCAACCTGCACATGGCCGCCGACGCCGAGGAACGACGGATCGTCGAGCAGATCGAACGGGTCAACACCGGACTCGGTGCGGTGGCGTTCAACCGCGGTACCCGGCTACGCCTGCATCCGGGCCGCAAGCACCTCGCCGCCGTCACCGAGCTCACCGAGAAGGCGCGCCAGATCTCGCAACGCACCACGGCGGTCAGTTTCGGCGATGAACAGGCGATCCTCGAGCAGTACGCCGACATCATCCTGCTGCGTGAGCGGCTCGCGGGGGGCACACCGGAGGACCGCGCCTGGACCCGGGACGCCCTCGACGTCCGCAACCGATTCGATTTCTACTGCGAAGAGCACGATGCCTCGTCCGGCGAGACGATCCGTACGTACAGCAACGCAGGCGACAACTCGGGCGGCGAGCAGGAAAAGCTGATGGCGTTCTGCCTCGCCGGTGCGCTGAGCTTCAACCTGGCAAGTCCCGACGGCACCGACAATCGGCCGATCTTCGCCCAGCTCATGCTCGACGAGGCGTTCTCGAAGTCGGATCCGCAGTTCGCGCAACAGGCCCTCTCGGCGTTCCGCAAGTTCGGATTCCAGTTGATCATCGTGGCGACCGTGCAGAACACCAGCACCATCCAGCCCTATATCGACAACGTCGTGATGGTGTCGAAGTCGGAGGCCGCCGGCGACGCGCGCCCGGTGGCCACCGCCATGTCGACGTCGATCCAGGCCTTCTCGGATCTGAGGCGGACGAGCGGCGCTCAGCTCCCCGTCTGACGCACTCGACTCGGCACACACGGCACACACGGTGTGCTCCACGGTGTGATCCTCGGGTTTACTACTCGTGTGCCGCCTCTGCTGATGCCGATGTCGCCGCCTCACCCCACGATGTCGCGGCCGTCCACGATCGATCGTCGGCCGATCCGCCCGTTCGTGCGCGTGACCAGGATGGTCGTGGCAGGGGCGGCCATCGTTCTCTGTCTGTCGGTGTCCACGATTGCGACGCCCGATGCCGGCGCGGCACCCGGTACGGCGGGACTCGACCCCGTCCTCGCGCTGGCCTACACGCAGGCTGCGGACACCGCGCGCACCGAGGGGATCGCCCTGTGGATCACCTCGGGCAGGCGGTCGGCGACCGAGCAGCGGCAGCTGTGGCGCGATGCGATCGCCACGTACGGATCGCCCGATGCCGCACGCCGCTGGGTGTTGCCGCCTGAGCAGTCACCGCATGTGGCCGGACGCGCGATCGATGTGGGACCACGAGCGGGGGCCGCCTGGCTCGAGGCGCGCGGATCCCGATGGGGGCTGTGCCGGACCTTCGTCAACGAATGGTGGCATTTTGAGGTGGCGACGATCCCGGGAACGCCCTGCCCGCGCATGTGGCCGGACGCCGCGATACGGGCGGATCGGTCACCGCGCTCCTGGTGAGATCTCGCCGGGTGGAGGGAGGAATTCGATCACCTGCAGTTCCTTGGCGGTTGCCGGCGGCTGTTCCCGGAAGCCGGACTGTCGCAGACTCGCGACCGGCGTGGACGCATCCGCGTCGTCGGTGAGCACCCACACCCGCGGACATCCGGTCGCGCGGGCACCGACCGTGTCGACGGGCACATCCTTCTCCCACAGCTGTCCGCGCTCGACCGCGGACGGCACGGACCGATCGACCAGGAGGTCTCGGCCGGTGTCGAATCCTTGGGGGTATCCCTGGGAGACGAAGCGGGAGTTGTACTCCGGGTGTTCGAGATATCCGTACACGACGCAGTCGTCGCGGTGCACGTGGGATGCCAGATAGGCCGACACCGTCCGGTAGTCCGAGCCGAACGGCTTCGCGAAGGTCGAATGCAGGAACACCACGCTCGGGATGGCCAGGACGACGAACACGGCGGTCCACACCGCGGCGGCCGGGACGGCGAACAGTCGGCGACGTGCACCCAGCCACGCGAGTGCAGCGGCCAGCAGGAGCGCGACAGCCGGTGCCGAGAAGGTGAGATAGCGGGTGACGAACGCCGGGGTGACCAGGAGTGAGTAGAGCGCGAGCAGGATCGGGGGAACGACCAGCCACGGTCCCGCCACCGCGGGCAGCGACGGCCGCAACCGTTCCGGACGGGAGGTCGCCGACTCCGAGATGTCGACGTCCTCGGCGGCGCCCCCGCGGCGTCGCACCATGCGGACCAACGCCCAGGCGAGGACGACCAGGACGAGGAGCGTCAGTTGCGGCGCATACGGGAATGCGACGTCGTTCATTCGCAGCACCGGGCTGTAGCGGAAGCGGCTGATCCAATCGACCTGACCGGACTGGCTCGACACCTCCAGCACCAGCGGCGACACCAGTGCGGTCGCGGTCACCGCGCACAGCGCGAACACGCCGACGACGCGTCGCGTGCGGGCCGCCAGCAGGACCGTCACCGTGTGCGCACCGAGGATCAACAGGCTCAGGGAGGCGAACAGGACGGCGAGCACGATCAACGCGACATACCCGACGGCGTACGGCCACCATCGTCGATCGTCGAGAAGGGCGCGGATCAAGGACACGAGCGCCACCGTCGACCACACCGCGGCCGCCATGGTGAAGGCGTATGGCCGCGCCTCCACCGCCGTCTGGACCGTCGCCGGCAGGACGGCGAACACGACCGCTGCGATCCACGCCGTCGACGGCGTCGAGACCATCCGGGTGAGCACGAAGACGCCGGCCCCGGTGACGCCGATCGCCAGCACACCCGGCAATCGAACCCACAGTGTCGTATCGGGGACGAGGCGCAACCAGCCGCTCATGAGGGCGTAATAGAGACCGTGGACGGCGTCGACGTTGCCCACCAGTCGCAGCAACTCGTCCGGCGATCGTCGGGCGGCACTCAGTGTGGCCATCTCGTCGTACCAGAACAACGGAATCCACGAACCCACGAACGACACGACCATCGCGAGGACACCCGCACCGACGGCAGGCCTCGACACCGCGCTCGAACGCATAACACTCCCTGGGGTCACCTGGGCGACGTGCAGTTCGGCTTCCTGAGAAGACCGGTCGCGCTCGACGCTATCCACGCACTCCGCCGACGAACAAACCGTCGACGACGATTAACGATCGCCAATCACGCCGCAGCAGTTGGCCTTACCGCCGATGAGTGTTCTGATGGCCAGATGGATACGACAACGAAGAGTGCGGTGGCCGTCGTCGTCCCGGCCTACAACGAGCAGCGGCTGATCGCCGGCACCATCGCGGCGCTCGAGAGGCAACACTTCGATTCGCTGCTCCAACGGGAGGTGCTCGGGGGGTTCCGGGTGATCGTCGTCGACAACGCGAGCAGCGACAACACCGCCGCGGTGGTCCAGGAGATCATCGACGCCGGCCCCGCTGTCCCGGTGGAGTTGGTCACCGAGACCGAGAAGGGCACCGGATGTGCCGCCGACACCGGCGTGCGTCACGCGATCGACACCGGCGCGGTCTACATCGCTCGCACGGATGCCGACTCGGTGCCGACACCCGACTGGCTCGGCAACCTGCTCACACCCCTTCTGAATGGAAAACGTCTGGTGGGTGGCCGGATTCGGGCACGCGATGATGAGGGCTACCGGTCGCGGGTGTTCAATGCGATCGGTGTCCTGTGGCGACTGGGGCACGCAGCCGAGTGGTACCGCACGCGCAGGGAACCCGACGCCCTGCGACGCAGCTTCGCCATCTGCGGCAACAACATGGCCGTCGATGCCGACATGTACGAACGATCCGGCGGATTCCCGCGCGGGAGCATCGAGAACGTCGACGAGGATCATGTTCTGCAACAACGGGTTCGGGCGATCACCGGCGCCGGGGGCATCGCGCTGGCGAAGCGAGCCCTGGTCTACACCTCGCTCCGCCGTCTCGATGCCTACGGCACACGCGATTTCGTGTCCTGGTACAACGAGGGCAAAGAGGACCGGACGTCGATCGGTCATGCCGCCGACGTCCGCTGACGCGCGAGACGACGCGGCCCTGCGGTGCCGGAACAGCCCGGGGCCGCGTCGGTCAGCTCACTTGCGTGCTGATGCCAGAGCCTCGTTGAATGTCGCGCTCGGGCGCATCACGGCACTCGCGAGATCGGGATCCGGCTGGTAGTAGCCGCCGATGTCGACCTGGTTGCCCTGTGCCTCGTTCAGCTCCTTGACGATCACGTCCTCGTTCTCGGCGAGAGCCTCGGCGAGCGGTGCGAAGTGCTTGGCCAGACCCTCGTCGTCGGTCTGCGCGGCCAGCTCCTGCGCCCAGTACATCGCCAGGTAGAACTGGCTGCCCCGGTTGTCGAGTTCGCCGGTGCTGCGCGACGGCCCCTTGTCGTTCTCCAGCAGCTTGCCGGTCGCCGCGTCGAGGGTCTTGGCGAGGATCACCGCGCGCTCGTCGCCGGTCTTCTTGCCGAGATCCTCGAGGCTGACCGCCAGCGCCAGGAACTCACCGAGCGAATCCCAGCGAAGGTGATTCTCCTCGATCAGCTGCTTGACGTGCTTCGGGGCTGACCCACCCGCACCGGTCTCGTACAATCCGCCGCCCGCCATCAGCGGCACGATCGACAGCATCTTGGCGCTCGTGCCGAGCTCGAGGATGGGGAAGAGGTCGGTGAGGTAGTCGCGCAGGATGTTACCCGTTGCCGAGATGGTGTCCATGCCACGGATCAGGCGTTCCATCGTGTACCGGATCGCACGGACCTGCGACATGATCTGGATGTCGAGACCCTCTGTGTCGTGATCCTCCAGGTACTTGTGGACCTTCGCGATCAGCTCGTTCTCGTGCGGGCGATACGGGTCGAGCCAGAACACCACGGGCATGCCTGAATCACGGGAGCGGGTGACCGCCAGTTTGACCCAGTCCTGGATCGGTGCGTCCTTCACGATGCACAGACGCCAGATGTCACCTTCTTCGACGTTCTGGCTCAGCAGCACCTCGTCGGTCGCGTTGTCGACGATGTTGGCGACACCGGCCACCGGCACCTCGAAGGTCTTGTCGTGCGAGCCGTATTCCTCCGCCTTCTGCGCCATCAGCCCGACGTTCGGCACCGTGCCCATGGTGGTCGGGTCGAACGCGCCGTTGGTCTTGCAGAAGTTGATCATCTCCTGGTAGATGCGAGAGAAGGTCGACTCCGGGTTGACGGCCTTGGTGTCCTTGAGCCGGCCGTCGGCGCCGTACATCTTGCCGCCGGCGCGGATCATGGCGGGCATCGACGCGTCGACGATGACGTCGCTGGGGGAGTGGAAGTTGGAGATGCCGCGGGCCGAGTCGACCATCGCGAGTTCGGGGCGGTGCTCGTGACACTTGTGGAGGTCGTCGATGATCTCCTCGCGCTGCGCACTCGGCAGGGATTCGATCTTGCTGTACAGATCCGACAGGCCGTTGTTGACGTTCACGCCGAGTTCGTCGAAGAGTTCGCCGTGCTTGGCGAACGCGTCCTTGTAGAACACCTTGACCGCGTGACCGAAGACGATGGGGTGCGAGACGCGCATCATGGTCGCCTTGACATGCAGGGAGAACATGACCCCGGTCTCGTAGGCGTCCTCGATCTGCTCCTCGTAGAACTCGACCAGGGCCTTCTTGCTCATGAACATGCTGTCGATGACATCACCGTCGGTCAGCGACACCTTCGGCTTGAGGACCTGGGTCTCACCGCTCTCGGGGATCAGCTCCATCCTGACCTCGCGGTCGCCGTCGACCGTCATCGACTTCTCGCCGTGGTAGAAGTCGCCCTCGGTCATGTGGGCGACATGCGTGCGCGACGCCATCGACCACTTGCCCATGCTGTGCGGGTGCTTCTGCGCGTACGCCTTGACCGCCTTGGGTGCGCGACGGTCGGAGTTTCCTTCTCGCAGAACAGGATTCACCGCGCTGCCCAAGCACTTGGTGTAGCGTTCGCGGATCTCCTTTTCCTCGTCGGTCTTCGGATTCGACGGGAAGTCGGGAAGCTTGTATCCCTTGCCCTGCAGTTCCTTGATTGCTGCGAGCAACTGCGGGACCGAGGCACTGATGTTGGGCAGCTTGATGATGTTCGTCTCGGGCAGTTGGGTCAGACGCCCCAGCTCGGCCAGGTTGTCCGGGACGCGCTGGTCGTCCTCCAGGTAGTCGGGGAACTCGGCGAGCACGCGCGCGGCGACGGAGATGTCACTGGATTCGACAGTGATGTCCGCCGCATCGGCAAAGGCTCGGATCACCGGCAAGAAAGCATGCGTCGCCAGCATCGGCGCTTCGTCGGTAAGGGTGTAGATGATGGTCGGCTGCTTCTCCGCGGTCATGATTGTGTCTTCGCCTCCAAGTCCGGTCAATCGAGTCATGGGTCGCATGTCTCGCCACATACCAGTATCACGCCACTTGGGGCGTCGCGCCGAGCGATCCACTACTGGCGGGTAACAAAAGACGGTGATCCGGTGCGGCGTAGCGTCGCGTGTCAGGTCGTGTCGTGCGGGATCGGGTCCGGTTCCGCGATCAACCCACAGGAGGACGCATGCGTCTGTCGACTCGGAATCAGCTCACCGGCATCATCACCGAGGTCACGCACGGAGCCGTCATGTCGACCGTGCGTGTCCAGCTCGACGGCGGCGACCAGATCGTCACCTCATCGATCACCCGGGATGCCGCCGAAGAGCTCGGCCTCACGACCGGGCAACGCGCCACCGTCCTCATCAAGTCCACCGAGGTGGCCATCGGTGTCGATTAGTGGTGTGGCTCTGCAGTGCAGGCACGGCAGAACCGCGGTCCGGTCAGTCCCCGCGGACCTCTAGGCCTCGGCGCGGCGCAGCACGTCGAGGACCTGGCGCGCGACTCCGGCCTTCCCTGCCGGGGTGAGGTGATACGCCGACGGTGTGTCGATACCCCAGAGCCACGGGCTCGACGAACACGCCGTGTGGGCGGCCCCCGCCGTCGACGCGGTGGCGAGGAGCGCTCCTGACGAACGAGCCGCGCGGGCAGTCGCTGCCACGAGGCCGGCGTGTACGCGGGTGGTCTCCGCGATCTCGGCCGGGATCAGCGGCACCGCCGAACAGAACGGCGCGCGGGGGTCGACGAGCGGTGGGTAGTCCACGAAGACGATGCGTGCGCGTGGCGCACGGCTCCGAACCGCGCCGACGATGGCGACCATCGACCGTTCGACGTCGACGTAGTCGGCCGCCGAGGGTTCGGGAGCCGGGACGCGGCCCGCGCGGCAGCCCGACGGTGTCGAACGCGAGGAGACCAACGAGGCCGCCGCCATCCGGTGGACACACACCTGGTCGGCCACTCGGCCGATGTAGCGCAGATCGTTGCCGCCGATGGTGATCGTCACCAGATCGGTCGTCGCGGTCACCGCGGTGATCTGCGGCTTCGTGGCATGTGGCCGCTGAGCGGTGCGCAGGATGTTCGCGGTCGTCGCACTCGAACAGCTGACGTCGGTCAGACGCAGACCCCGAGCGGAGGCGACGCGATGCGGGTAGTTGTCGGCGGCCCGCAGGCAGCCCTTGTCCAGGAGCTTCGGCGATCCGGGTCCCGCAGCGTAGGAACTGCCGAGTGCCACATAATCGATCGAGCCGACGTTCGTCGCCGCGGCGACCACACGCTGCTCCGGTTCCGCGGACACCGCGACGGTCGTCCCGACCACGACCGCGCCGGCCACGAGTGCCGCCGCGACTACCGGCGGACGATGCCGTGACACGCGGCGAGACCACCCATACGCTGCGCAGATCCAGGCGTGCATCGTTCACCAATCGTCGGTCGGTCCGCGGAGTCCGCTCGTCGTACGAGACGTGCGGGGTCGGGTTCCGGCGATCGGCGTCGATCGCGCGCCGTCGGCGCGATGGCGCTCCGGTGTCCCGGCTTGATCATCGCGGGCGGCGACGTCGCCGTTACGGTCTCAGCGGAATGGGTCGACCGGGCGAAAACCCATCCGGCGCAACGGGGAACCCAACCGCCAGTACAGCAGGCCACCGAGACCGCGGGGAAAGAACGTGGCGGTGGCGGTGACCTCCGCGGACGCCCCGGGCGTCGACGAACCCTCGCGAATCCGATACTCGAGGAACGCTTCTCCCGGGCTCGCGGTGTCGGCATGCAGACGCAGCAGGGTCGGGGACTCGGACTCGACGGCCATCCAGTGGCCATCGACGCCATCGACGCCATCGCGGAGCTTCCGCCACGCGGCCTCGGGCGAATCGGTGGTCGTCGTCCGATCCTCGGCGGTGAAGGTCTCCTCACCCGCCCACGGCGGATCCGAGGGAAGCGGTTCAGCCGGAGACGTTCCCGCGGTGGCGTTGTCCCACGACACGGTGGCATCGCCCCGATGCACTCGGCTCAACGTCGCCACCAGGGCTGCGCGGTAGGACTGGAGCCCGCCGGATGGCGGGGCGATCACGTCGTCGATATCCCGGTTGCGGCACACCGCGTCGCACTCCAGGGACTCGATGAGGGGTCGGGCGATCTTGCCCCTGATGGGCGTGACGAACCGGACCCACCTGCTGGCGATGGTGGGGGTGAGGAAGGGAAGCACGATCATCTGGCGGGGACGGAGCCCGGCCACCTCGGCATATCCCTGCATCATGTCGCCGTACTCGAGGACATCCGGGCCGCCGATGTCCCAGGTGCGGGACTCGGGCACCGTCGCCGTCGCGGCGTCGACGAGGTAGTGCAGGGCGTCGGCCACCGCGATCGGCTGGATCCTGTTGTGCACCCATCGGGGCGTGGTCATCGCGGGCAACCGCTCGGTGAGATGGCGGATCAACTCGAAGGATGCCGACCCGGACCCGATCAGGGTGCCCGCCTGCAGTGCGACGGTCTCGATGCCCGAATCGATCAGGATCTGGCCGACCTCGGCCCGCGACGCCAGGTGTTCGGAGAGCTCCACGCCTTCGGGATGCAGGCCTCCGAGGTACACGATCCGACGGACGCCGCGAGCACGGGCGGCCTCCACGACATTGTCGGCCGAGCGACGTTCCTCGGCGGCGAAATCGGAGTCGGTGCTCATCGAGTGGACCAGGTGGTAGACGACGTCGATGCCGGTGAACGCCTCGCTCAGCGACTCCAGGTCGGAGAGGTCTCCCCGGACGACCTCCGCGCGGTCGTCGGCGACCCAGGGAGCCTCGTCGAGCTTGGACGGGGTGCGCGCCAAGGCCCGGACAGCATGCCCTCGTGCGAGCAGCCGGGGCGCGAGACGGCCACCGACATAGCCGGTCGCACCGGTGACGAGACATCGCCGAGAGTCGTTCATCTCTCCCAGCGTACGGAGAACGCCGCCGCCGCAGGTGGACTCGTTCGGCACCGCACGACGGCAAGTGCGAAAAGGTATGGCTCACTTAATTTTCGGCGTCTCAGGCAAGCCTCACATTGCTGGCGGCGCCATACGGACGGTCCTAGACTTCGATACATGGCCACCCTCGAAATGCCCCATGTCACCGAATGCACCGTGAGTGCATGTTCCTACAACCACGACGGATGTCACGCCTTCGCGATCAGCGTCGGCGGCCACAACGGCACCGCCGACTGCGCGACGTTCATCCCGCTGTCCACGAACGGCGGACTCGATGTCGTGTCGCCGCAGGTAGGCGCCTGCCAACGGGCCGACTGCATCCACAACGAAAGCCTGGAGTGCACCGCGACGGCGGTGCGGATCGGCGCCGGAGAGAGTTCCGACACCGCCAACTGCCTCACCTACGCCACCCACTGACGCCACCGCACCGACCGTCGCAACCGGAGCAGGCCCGGGTGCGGCGGTCAGTCCGTGAGTGAGACCCGACCGGCGACGACCAGCGACCCGTCCACGGCGGGCTGTTCGAAGATCACCTCCGAGTGGCGCTCGTCGGTGACGAGCGTCGCGATCGTGTTACCGAAGAGCGGGCCCGCGACATCGGCCCAGGACAGCGGCAGCGGCTCGATTCCCGCATGACGTGCCCAGGCGCTCGTCACTCGCGCCGCGCGCGGCGACCATGCATGCGCCAGAGCCGGTTTCACATATGCCGGTACGTGATTGTGGACAGGCGAACAGACCAGCTGATGGACCGGTACCGGGGTCTTTCCGGGAAGTCTGGCGCGCGCGGCAAAACTGTGGTGGACGTCGCCGGACAACACGGAGATGCTTGCCGGCCGCGGTGTGTCGGGGCCGGCGCCGGCGACCCCGATGATCAGGTCGCTCAGTCGGCGGAACGAGTCCCCGAAGGCCGCCCAGTGTTCGAAATCGAAAGTCTGCCGGATCTTTTCTCCCAAGCGGCCGCGGAGTCCGTCACGCCCGGCGGCGACCTCGTTCAGCGCCTGCAGGTCGCCGAGGGCGGGAGGCAGCAACCACGGCAGCGACGACCCGAGAACCAGATGATCGACGCCGTCGACGTGCTCGGTGAGTTGCTCGGCGAGCCAGTCGAACTCACGATCACTCAGCATCTCCCGTCGCCCGCCGGAGAGGATGCGACCGTTACGCGAGTCGATCATGATCAGCCGTGCGTGGCCGAGATCCCAGCGATAGCTGAAGCGCAGACCCTTGTCGCCGTCGACGTCGGCGTCCGCCCGGTCGGCCAGATCGGCGAGCAACGGCCAACAGTCACCGTCCGCGGCGAGGACGTCTCGATAGTCGTCGTCTGCGGCCAACTGCGCGGGAGTCAGGTTCCCCAGATGCTGGTACACCCAGTACGAGGCGAGTCCGGCCCGGATGCGGTCGCGCCACCACGGGATCGTCGCCATCGTCGACCGCCAGGCCTCTGAGGTGTTCCAGTCGTCGCGGATGTCGTGGTCGTCGAAGATCATGGCGGTCGACACCGTCGACATCAGCCAGCGGATCTCCGGGTCGCCCCAGGTGTGTCGATACAGGCCCTCGTACTCGGTGAAGTCGACCACCTCGTTCGGCGGACGTTTGACCCGCGCGAAGCCACGCCGACGACCCGCCAGGTGTTGACGGGCCCCGGGCGTCAGTTCGTCGGCATAGACCTGATCGCCCAGCAGGACCAGGATGTCCGGCCATTGGTCGACTGGGAGTCCGGACTGGCGCGAGGCGTAGCTGTCGAGCGCGTCGATACCGAGCTTCTCGTCGAGCGATGCCTCGCCGGACTTGGGATAACGGCAGGACCCGAAGACCACACGGCGGTGGTCGCGACAGCGTGGCCCCATCGTCCGGATCACGCTGGGCGGGTAGGCGGAGTCCGCATCGGGCCAACACTGACGACCGTTGACGTCGACCGTGTACCCGACCGTCGTGTCCGGTGTCAGACCGTCGACGACGACGAGCGCGTAATGGCAACCGTGGACCTCGAATGTCGATGCGCGGCAGCCGAGGATCTCAACCTCCGCCCGGTCATCCGTCTGAACCCAGATCGTCGCGCTGGTCGCGTCGACGTGACGGAGGATCGGACCGAGAAGCAGGGGCATCGATTCAGCGTAGTGTCCGGGGTCGGGAGTTCGTCGCCGGAATCCGACCGGAACGTCGGTAGCTGGCACAACACGCGCCGTCGGGGCAGCATGGCGATCGGACGACGATGGAGAAGGAGTGCAACCGTGACACCGATCGCGTACGTCATCGCCGGCTCGGAGGCGACCGGTGGTGCCGGCATCCAAGCCGATCTGAGGACGTTCCAGCAGTTGGGCACCTACGGAGTCGGGACGATCACCTGCATCGTGTCATTCGACCCGGCCGCGGGCTGGGGGCATCGTTTCGTCCCGATCGCGGCGCCGGTGATCGCGGACCAGATCGAGGCCGCGACAGCGGCACATGAGCCGGATGTCGTCAAGATCGGCATGCTCGGGACACCCGAGACCATCGCCACCGTCGCAGAGCAACTCCGCGCACGCACATGGCGTCACGTCGTCGTCGACCCGGTGCTCATCTGCAAAGGACAGGAGCCGGGCGCCGCGCTGGACACCGACAACGCGCTGCGGAAGGAGATCCTGCCCCTGGCGACGGTGGTGACGCCCAATCTGTTCGAGGCATGCACCCTGGCCGGAATGGACTCGATCGAGTCCGTGGAGGATCTCACGGAAGCCGCCAGACGTATCGCCGACCTCGGGCCGGCGGTGGTGATTGTCAAGGGCGGCGTCGGCCTCGGCGGGGACGAGGCGGTCGACGTGGTCTTCGACGGAACCGAGACGTCGATCCTGCGCTCCCCCAAGGTGGGTGACGAGCGGGTCTCCGGCGCGGGCTGCGTCTTCGCGGCGTCGACGACGGCCGAGCTGGCCAAGGGCGCCGAAGTGGTCGACGCCGTGCACACCGCCAAACAGTTCACGCATTCGGGGATCGTCGGCCGCATCGCATCGAACGCACCGTTCGATGCCGTCCTGCCCCGCTGAACCGGCTGTCCGATGAGTTTCGCGCCGCCGCCAGGTCAGCCCGGACAGGCGACCGAGAGGGAAAAGCATGGTCATCGTGGCCGGACACATCACCGTCGACGCCGACGACCGTGACAGCTACCTGCACGGATGCGCGAGCGTGATCGAGCAGGCCCGGGACACCCCGAGCTGCCTCGATTTCGCGTTGTCGGCGGATCTGGTCGATCCCACACGGATCAACGTGTTCGAACGATGGGGCGACCTGGATTCACTCACAGCGTTCCGCGGGGACGGGCCCTCGGAGGACCAGCAGCAGACCATCCGCGATGCCGACGTCCGCGAGTTCGACGTCCGAGAGTTCGAGGTCCCGGCTACTTGAGGGTGGCGATCTGGATCAGGTTGCCGCACGTGTCGTCGAGGACGGCGGTCACCACCGGACCGAAATCTGTGGCGTCCTGCGTGAACACGACACCGAGCGCCTTCAGTCGCTCGACCTCGGCATGCACGTCGTCGACCGCGAACTGGGTGTAGGGAATCCCGTCGGCGACCAGCGCCTCCTTGAACGGCTTGGCCGACGGATGACCATCGGGCTCGAGCAACAGCTCCACACCGTCACGCTCGCCGGGGGAGACCACCGTCAGCCAGCGTGCCTCACCCACCGTTTCATCGGTCTTCGTGACGAAACCCATTTTCTCCGTGTAGAAGTCGTGGGCCTCGGCCTGGTCGTCGACCATCACACCGGTCACATTGATACGGATCATGACATCTCGTCCTCGCGATAGATGGGCCACCGTCCGACGATCGAGCGCAACGGACTCGTGTCGATGTGATGGAACTCGTACCGGCCCTTCCCGGTGTGTGCGCACCAGTCCCGCCTGCTCGAGGACACCGAGGTGCTGCGAGATCGCCTGTCTCGACGACGAGAGTCCGTGCTTCATCGTCAGCCGTCCGCAGATCTCGAACAAGGTCTGCCCGTCTCGCTCGATCAATTCGTCCAGGATGATGCGTCGCGTCGCGTCGTCGAGGGCTCGGAAGAGGTTCGTGGTCGGCGTCCACACCACCCGGTAGAGGCAAGTGCGTGCTTGCATGTCAAGCCACGCCGTCACCCGGACGCTCGGCGTCGATGATCTGACGAGCAACGTCGACCAGGGGCGTGTTGGTGTCCTGCGACAACCGTCGCAGCAGTTCGAATGCGTGGACGGCGTCGATCGTGAAACGCTCCATGATCATGCCCTTCGCCTGCCCGATCTGGTCGCGGCTGGCGAGTGCGCTGCGGAAGTCGCCCTGTTGCCGGGCGCGGAACAGGGCGAGTGCGGCATGGGTGGCGAAGATGAGTCCGACCTCCTCCGACTCGTCGTCGAAGACGTCGGTCTCGTCGGAGAAGAGATTGAGCGCGCCCATCGCTCCTCGGTGCGTGAACAGCTGGAACGACAGACTCGACCGCGCCGGCGTCTCGTCCAGTGTCCGGCGGGACAGATCGGGCCAGCGCGGGTCGGTCGCGATGTCGTCGACCCGGACCATGTGGTGCTCCCATGCAGCCTCGAGACAGGGGCCCTGCCCGGTCTCCTTCTGCAGACGATCCAGGTGGATCATCACGTCATCGGTCGGGGCCAGGGTGTCGAATGTACGCGCGTCGCGATCAACCACCAGGACTCCCGCGTACCGCACGCCGGGGATATTCGCCACCGCGCCCGCGGTGATCGCCGCGATCACTCGATCGGTCGCGTCATCCGACTCGGGAACGGCATGCATCATCCGAGCGAGGTCGGCGATGGCCCGATGGACGTTCATGATCCGCTCCTTCGTCGCGCGTTCTTCCAGGTTCACCATAGGCACACGCTCGCGTGCGGTGGACGACTCCGACGGGCTGTTGTCGCAGATTCCGAGACCCGCCCCCACCGGGCGATGCGGGTCCTACTGTGTGATCGACAGCACATCCACACGGCGTCGGTGTCCCTGCGGGGTGCGGCGCAGAACGACGAGGAGATCGCCATGACCGTCACCACCCAGTCAATCAGTGACCTTGGCGCCGAACCGATGCGGTCCCGGCGCAACCACTGGAACAACCAGGTGCGTCGGCATGCGTTCATGACCCCGGATCGGGTCGCGGTGACCTACCTGGGCACGCCCACCACGTGGAGTGACCTCGACCGGCGGTCCCGCGCATTCGCCGCGGCACTGCACCGCCGCGGGGTCGGATTCGGTGATCGCGTCTTGATGGCGCTGCTCAATCGCACTGAGTATGTCGAAGCAGTGTTGGGCGCCAACCTGATCGGGGCGATTCCGGTGCCGGTGAACATCAGGATGAGTCCCGCGGAGGTCGGCTTCCTCGCGACCGACAGTGGCGCCCGGATCATCCTCACCGAGAAGGTGCTCGCGCCGCTTGCCGATGCCGTGAGCACGTCGACCGGCGCGATCGAGCCCACCATCGTCGTCGACGGCGGAGAGGATCCCGCACACCTCGACTACGAGTCGCTGCTCGCCGAGGATCCCTCGGATCTGCCCGAGGTAGACGTTCCCGAGGACACCGTCGCCCTCATCATGTACACCTCGGGCACGACCGGTAAGCCCAAGGGCGCCATGCTGACCCACACCAATCTCCAGGCACAGGCCGTCACGACGATCAGCGCCGCGGAGAGTCATTCCGACGACGACGTCGCCTCCGTCGTACCGCCCATCTTCCACATCGCCGGAATCGCCGCATTCGCGCCGGTCTTCTATCGTGGGGTCCGGGCGGTGATCCATCCGCTCGGCGCGTTCGACCCGGAGACCATGCTCGACACCCTCGAGCGCGAGGGCACGACATCGGTGTTCATGGTTCCCGCGCAATGGCAGGCGGTGTGCGCGGCGCAGAAGGCGCGGCCACGCGACCTGAAGCTCCGTACCATCAGCTGGGGCGCCGCGCCCGCGTCGGACACCGTCCTCAACGCGATGAGTGAATCGTTCCCGACGGCGCTCAACATGACCGCCTTCGGTCAGACGGAGATGTCCCCGGTCACGTGCCTGCTCGAGGGCAAGGACGCGCTACGCAAGATCGGGTCCATCGGGAAGGTCGTGCCCGCTGTCACCGCACGCATCGTCGATCCCCTGATGAACGATGTGAGGCGAGGAGAGGTCGGCGAGATCGTCTACCGCGGACCGAATCTCATGGCCGGCTACTGGCAGAATCCGCAGGCGACCGCGGACGCGTTCCGCGGGGGCTGGTTTCATTCGGGTGACCTGGTGCGCGAGGATGAGCAGGGATTCCTCTACGTCGTCGACCGGGCAAAGGACATGATCATCTCCGGCGGCGAGAACATCTACTGCGCCGAGGTGGAGAACGTTCTGTACGGACACCCCGCCATCGCGGAGGCCGCGATCATCGGTCGCGCACATGAGAAATGGGGAGAGGTCCCCGTCGCGGTCATCGTCCTTGCCGACGGCGTGACAAGCCTGACCCTCGACGAGCTCGAACCGTACCTCAACGAGAATCTTGCGCGATTCAAGCAGCCGAAAGATCTGGTGGTGGTGGACGAGCTACCGCGGAACGCGGGCGGCAAAGTGGTCAAGCCCCGCCTCCGGGACGCGTACGGCAGCAAGGACGCAGGCCTGGCCGACTGAACGGAGCCCGATGAGTCGCGGCCTTCGGCGAGGTCTACCCCTTGTGAACACCACCGAGAGAGAGGACGATCGCCATGACCGCGACCACCCGCGTCATCAGCGTTTCCATTCCCGTCACAGACCAGGACAAGGCCGTGGCCTTCTACACCGAGGTGCTCGGTTGTGACCTCGTCGCGGACACCGAACTCTGGCCAGGCGCCCGCCTCGTGGAGGTCCGCCCTCCGGGTTCGGTGGTCTCGTTGCTGCTCCTCCCACCGGACAGCGAAATCCCCGTGGCCATCCGGTTGGGAACCTCCGATGCCGACGAGGCGCACGCGCGGCTCGCCGGCTCGGGAATCGCGCCCCTCAACGAGGGGCCGCTCCGCTGCGACGGTGTGCCACCGATGTTCGCCTTCGCCGACCCGGACGGGAACGCTCTGGTCTATCTCGAGGATTCCCACGACCTCTGAACCCGCCGTTTCCGAATTGTCCGATCCCGACGCCGTGACCTGCGATGTCCGATTTCAGCGTCGAGCCAAGTAACGTTAGCCTTCCCTATGAAGGTCGAGTTTGCCTGCGGCACCGGACAATTCGGACATAGCTGGACGTCTCCGATTTTCATCAGTAGCGTTCGCTGGTCACCTCGGAGGTCGGTTGTGAAGGTCTGCGTTGTCGGAGCGGGTCCCTGTGGGCTCACCACCATCAAACAACTCCTCGATGAGGGGCACGAGGTCACCTGTTTCGACAAGAACGACGACATCGGGGGCATCTGGCTGCGCCACGACGGGGACGCGGGGCAGGCGAAAGCATTCGACAACCTCCTGCTGACCATCTCGATGAAGCTCATGGCCTATTCGGATCACCCGTTCGATGGCGGTCGCTTCGCTTCGCGCGGAAAGTACTTCGACTATCTGCAGGAGTACGCCGACCGGTTCGAACTCCGTGAGCGCATTCGATTCGGTCACGAGGTGACCGACATCGCTCGCGGACAAGATGACTGGACCGTCTCGGTGTCGCAGGACGGCGGCGACACCCGCGAGGTGTTCGACGCGGTGGCGATCTGCTCGGGGCCGTTCAAGACACCGAATCGCGCCATCGCCGGGCTCGAGGATTTCACCGGCGAGATCGTCCACTCCGCCGACTATCGGAACTGCGACCGGTTCCGCGGAAAACGGGTGCTGATCGTCGGCCTGGCCGAGTCAGGCGCGGACATTGTCCGCGAGATCGGCGACGTCGCAACATCCTGCACGTTGTCCATCCGCACCTACACGTATCTCCTACCGCGCATACACGGTAACCGGACAACGGATCAGGGGACCGTTCGGGCACACCATCACGAGATGTGCCGTCGCGCGACCGATCAACCGTTCGCGCTGGACACCTTCTGGGGACGCAGCCGACTGGCCAAGGCCGTGTTCCTCGCCGCCGCACTGGTGTACGGCTTCGCCGCGACGGCGATCGGAGCAGTCTGCGACCGGATGCTGCCCCACCCGGCGTCACGACAGGTGGATCCGATGGGACAGCCCGCCGATCCCGCGATGCTCGACGTCGACACACTCGACAACGAGGCGAACTGGAACCTGATCAAGACCTGGAACCGCCGGTCCCATCCCGACGGCAGCTGGGCACAGCGCGGCATCTTCTGCAAGAACGTGAGCTTCGTGCCCGCGATCGTCTCCGGCCGCATCACCCTGAACGACAAAGGAATCGAACGATCCGACGGGAACCGGGTGTTCTTCGGGGATTCGACAGTCGAGGAGTTCGACACAATCGTACTGTGCACCGGGTACACCACCGAGAAGCTCTCTATCGGCGACCTGCATGTGAAGGACGGGAACGTCCGCACCCTCTACAAGCACTTCCTGCACCCCGAACACCAGGGGAGTGCAGCGTTCATCGGGTTCGTCCGACCGTTCTCAGGCGGCATCCCTATCTGCGCCGAGATGCAGGCGCGCTACTTCGCCCAGGTATGCAGCGGGAAGGTGCAGATTCCGGACGACATCGATGAGGCGATCGGCCGGGAGAAGGAGTGGGAAGAGTACTGGACCGAACTCAGCCCACGGCACACCGAGGCGATCCCGTCACAGATCCTCTACCTCGACGCCCTCGCTCGCGAGATCGGCTGCCTCGTGCCGATGCGCAGACTGCTGCTCGACCCGAAGTTGTTCGTGCAGATGTGGTTCGGCAGCTTTAACCCGTCGTGCTATCGCATCGTCGGACCGCACAACCGGGGTTCCGCTGCGCTGGACGACCTCTATTCGGAACCGGTCGCCAACAGGGGCCAACTCGCCTTCCGAACGCCTCTTCGGCAACTGTTGCCATCGTCGGTGCATCCGAAGCACGCCATGTAGCCATCAGCACGCAGTGGGCATCCGCCCTCGATCTCACCGGGGCGTCCACCCCGGGTCTCTGCCGGTGAGTGCGACCAGACGATCAAATTCAGTGCGGCCACAAAGATGCTGCGGCTGGCCGTAGTGTCCTGTGCGTATCGATGCCGGCGTGATGATCGATCGGGCGATCTCCGCTCCGGCGCCCACCAATTCGATCGGGACGTCGAACCTCGCCCCGATCGCGCGCGAAAGATCCCATCCGTGGACGATCGCATCGAACATGTTGATGGCAGCCGCGTCATCCGGCGAGAAGTCTCCGAACGGAAGCCGACATGTCGTGATCGCGCCGACTTCCTCGTCAAGCACGATCCATGCCACGCGGCTGGCCGTTGCTGCAGCGTGGAACGAAGCTCGGTGATCGACCCCCAGCACATCGCCGGACGGAGTGGCCGGACGCTCGGTCTCGCCGGTGGCGAATGATGTGAATTTCATGGTGGTGGCAACCATGTGGTTCAGGACATCATTGATGGCCCACTCCTCGCACGGCGTCGGACGACGGCGATCGGACAGTTCGATCCGGTCGACCACACCGCCGACGATTGAGAGCGCCTCCTCCAAGCGGACTGTTGCAGGCCGGCGCATGCTCAGATGTTACGTCGCGGTTGTGGGCTGACACGAGCACTCGGAAGAGGCTTGAACATACAACCGACTGGTTGTATGTTCGTGGAGTGACCGACAACGCAGAGGACAGGGCCGACGCGCTGTTCCACGCACTGTCCGATCGGACGCGACGTGACATCATGCGCCGCGTTCTGAGCGGCGAGCACTCGGTCTCGGTACTCGCGGCGAAGTACGACATGAGCTTCGCCGCGGTACAGAAGCACGTCGCCGTGCTGGAACGCGCAGGTCTGCTGACCAAGCGTCGCAGCGGTCGTGAACAACTGGCCACCGGCGATGTGACCGCGGTACGTGCCGTGTCGACCATGCTCACCGAACTCGAACAGGTGTGGCGAGGTCGGATAGCGCGCATCGACGAACTCATCTCCACCGAACCGACCCAGGAGGACTGACCAATGCCTGTCACCAACGTCGCCCACGACATCGACTCACGCACACTGACCATCACCGCCGAATTCGCCGCACCGCCGTCGCGGCTCTGGCAGGTCTATGCCGATCCCCGTCAGCTCGAGAAGATCTGGGGTCCGCCGACGTACCCCGCCACTGTCGTCGATCACGACTTCACGCCCGGCGGTCGCGTGACGTATTACATGACGAGTCCGGAGGGGGAGAAGTTCGGGGGCTACTGGCAGATCGAGTCACTGGACGAGCCACACGGTTTCGTCTTCGACGACGGATTCGCCGACGAGAACCTCGCGCCCGTCGACTCGCTTCCGGTGTCGAAGAACTCCTACCGGTTCGACGAGAAGGACGGACAGACCGTCGCGACCTACGTCAGTTCGTACGCCTCGGCCGAGGATCTACAGAAGGTGCTCGACATGGGTGTGGTCGAGGGCGCATCCGGCGCGATCAATCAGATCGACCATCTCCTCGCCGCCTGACCCATCCCTACACCCACGACACGCACCTCATCTGTCGGCAGCCACCTTCGGACGGGCGAAGGTGGCTGCCGACAGACGAGGTGGCTGGTCGGTGGTGTTCGTGCGCCACCGACGCCACGGTCCTACCCTTACGCCAGTGCCGCGGCGAGCCTTCGCCAGCCGTCGCGGGGGAGTGCCCGGTGGTCGGCCTGCAGGATCTGGACGCACACGTGATCGGCGCCGGCGGCGCGGTGTTCGTCGATGCGTGACAGCACGGTCGATTCGTCGCCCCAGGCGATGATCGCGTCGAAGAGTCGGTCGCTGACCGATTCCATGTCGTCATCGGTGAAGCCGAGTCGGCGGATGTTGTTGGCGTAATTAGGCATCGACAGATACCCGCGTAGCCATTCCTCCCCGATCGAGCGGGCCTGCTCACGATCGCCGGTGAGAATGGCGGTCTGTTCGGGCGCGAGGAGTGGTCCGTCGCCGAGCGCTTCGCGCGCGGCCGCGGTGTGTTCGGGAGTAACCAGGTAGGGGTGGGCGCCGCGGGTACGTTCGGCCGCCAGGGCCAGCATCTTCGGCCCGAGGGCGGCGAGGACACGGGCGTCGGACGGCACCGGTTCCGGTGCGTCGTCGAGACCGTCGAGGAATGCCTTGGTGGTGGCCAACGGCTTTCGGTACCGACCCGGTTCCGTGCTGTCGATCAACGGTGCATGACTGATGCCCAGCCCCAACAGGAACCGGGCTCCGTGTTCGGCAGTCAGACGAGCATGAGCGGCGGCCACGTCATGCGGCTCGTGCATCCACATGTTGAGGATGCCGGTCGCGATGACCGCGTTGCGCGTGGCGCCGAGCAGGTTCTCGACCGCATCCATCACGGGCCCACCGACGTCGGGAATCCACAGCGCGGTGAAACCGAGCTCATCGAGCTCGGCGGCTGCTTCGGCCGCCTCGCCCGCATCCCCGTAGCGCAGTGGCGAACTCCAGATACCTACCCCGTTGAGATTCATGACCTCGACCCTACCGACCCCGCCGAATGGCCGGAACTGCCGACATTTGGCCCCTTGTGTGCTGTCGAGGGGCCTCGCGCACGCCTAGCGTGAACATGACAGGGATCACATCCATGGTCGGGTGGCTGCCGTCGTCCGACGAACCGAGGGAGAGAACACCGATGCCACTCGAACCCGTCTCGCAGGGGCTGCTGCAGCAACTGGCCGAGGAGCGTCAGCCACCGATCAGTGAGCAGACCCCGGCACTCGCACGGATGACGGGTCCCATCTTCTCCGGGATGAGCGGACGCGGGCCCGACGTGGCCGAGGTACGCGATCTCAAGCTCGAGGGCAACGACGGCGGCCGGTTCCGCGTGCGTGTGCTGGTGGCTGAGGGAGACCCGGACGCCGTCATCGTGTACGTCCACGGCGGTGGCGGGGTACTGGGTGACATCGACGTCCTGTACGAGCGGCGGGCAGACCGAACGCGACGACCGGCCCGGCGCTTATGTGACGCCGACCGTGTTTTCCGATGTCACCCGCGACATGACCATTCACCGGGAGGAGATCTTCGGTCCGGTGCTCGCAATCGAGCCCTACGACACCGAGGACGAGGCCGTCGAGATCGCCAACGACACCGTCTACGGACTGGCCGGCGGTGTGTGGTCGGGTTACACCGAGCGCGCCCAGCGGATCGCCCGCCGGATCCGTGCCGGCCAGATCGCGGTCAACGACGCCGGCATGAATCTGGACGCCCCGTTCGGTGGGTGCAAACAATCCGGGATCGGTCGTGAGACAGGACAATTCGGACTCTAGGAGTTCCTGGAGGTCAAATCCATCCAGGGATGACGGAGGGCGATCAGCCGTGCACGGTGGGTCGATAGACGAGTTCCAACGATCGGCCGTCCAGCGTCCGGGTTTCCAGGAGTTCGAGATCGAAGTCGGCGGCGCCGGCCAGGATCGGTTCGGTCCCGGTCCGGCCGGTGATCACCGGAAAGATGGTCAGCTGAATACGGTCGACCAGACTCGCGGCCATCAACGCGCGATTCAACGACAGGCTGCCGTGCGAACGGAGCGGCACGTCCGACTCCTCTTTGAGTCGGGCGACGACGTCGACCGCGTCGCCGGCCACGATGTCGGCGTCCGGCCAGTCCAGAGGCGCGGTCAGGGTCGACGACACGACTGTCGTCGGGAGCCGCTTCATGCGGGCGATCCAGTCATCGCTTTCGGGGTCCGGGGCACCGGGACCCAACATCTCGACGAACTCGCGGTAGGTGTTCGCGCCGAGCACCATTCGCTGCCGCTCGCCGTAGACCGCACGGCGATGCTCCTCGAGTTCGGGGCCCTGCTTCCCCCAGTAGCCGCCCCAGTCCCCGTGCTCGTCGTAGGAGCCGAAGCCGTCCAGGCTGGAGAAGATGTCGAACGTGTAGGTCGCGGTCATGGGAACTCCTTCGAGCGGCGGTCTGTGACATCAGGACTGTGACATCCAAGACAGACTCGGGTGGACGGGAGAACTGATCGGTCGCCGGTCAACGAAGGTGCGGGATGACCACCTCCCCGACACGCGTCAGCTGGTCGACCGGGTCCTCGACAGGCCACACGACAACGCCGGCAGCGTCGTATCGGGCCAGGACTTCGACGCAGTGCTCGGCGGATCCGACCAGCAACTGCCCGGCGATGGTATCCGTGTCCCGGCGAAGCAATCGCGCCAGCGCGTCGAGCCATCTCCGTGCCTGCGCCGGGGACTCGGTCACGTGGGCCCACATGGTCGCGAGGACGATCGGGACATCGCGCACGGGTCGTCGCGCACCGTTCCCGATGCCTCGGAGGTAGTCACGTCCGGTGGCGATCCGATCCGGGGTGGTGTTGTAGGCCGAGGCGAGCCAGCCGTCGCCGAGGCGGCTGACGCGCCGCCGGCGGAGCAGATGTACCGACTCGTCGAATCGTGGCCACCGCTCGTCGAAGGGGATGCCCGCAGCGGCATAGTCGGCGGCCGATGAGCCGGCCCCGACGCCGAGGACGAATCGGCCGCTCGACAGCTCACTCAGGGCTGCAGCCGCTTTCGCGAGAGTGGCCGGACCACGGATGACCGGGAGAGCGACCGTGGTCGCCAGTGTCATGTCGGCGGTGGAGTCGACGACGCTCGACAGCGCGACGAGGCCGTCGAGCCACGGGCTGGAGAACACGACGTGATAGTTGGCGCAGATCGCGGTGAACCCCGCGTCGTGTGCGGCTTCGGTGTATCGCGTCAAGGGCGGGGACTGAGACCCATCGACGGCGATCAGCGGCAGGTGCGCACCGAACCACACCGTCGGACCGTAACCGACTCGCAGCGGTCCCGGCGGCGGGTCGGGCCAGCCCCGTCGGGCGTCATCCGGTGACGGGCACGTCGATGACGGGTCGCCGGACATCGGCGCCGTCGGCGTCGAAGTGCCACCACTCGCCCGAGTAGGCCGACAGTCCACCCGCGCCCATCGCTGCCCGCAGTCGCGCACGAGCGCGTTGTACGGTCACCGACACACCCTCGGTCGCAAAAGCATTCGCGCGCGGCGTGAAGTCGTCGAAGCCGGTGCCCATGTCGACCAGGCACTGGGCACCGATCTGCCGACGAGGCGGACACCCGGGCACCCGGGCCGCGACCGCGACATCCACCGATCGTCCGGATTCGTGGCTGCGTGAGTACGGTCCCGGCGCCGCGACCCATGCCGGATCGGGCACCTTCTCGAACATCTCCTGCTGGACAGAATGCGGCCGATAGCAGTCCCAGAAGACCAGCGTCTCACCGGCACGACGCAACACTTGGCCCGCCGTGCGCAGACCACGGAGCAGGGACTCGTGGACCAGACAGCGTGCGCCCGGGGGATAGAGTGCGACACCGACGAAGTTGTTCCGCGTCGCATAGCGCAGGTCGATGTGCGCGTCAGGCAGCGCCGTCCGGACATCGGCGAGGCCCACGGCGCGGGCAGCGGCCGACACGGGCGGGATCGCCGACGACGATCTCGGTTCGGCTGAACCGGCACCACCGGGGATTGCGACGACCAGGGGCGCGAGGATGCCCAGCACCGTGGCCACCACCGCCGCGAACCGTCGTGTGGTCATCGGTGTCCTGCCCGGCACCATGTCCCGGTCACGCTCAACCGAGTTCCGCGAGCCGGCGGGCGGTCGGCGCCATCGCATCGATCCACGCGGCGGGTGACTCCGATGTCGGTGTCACGATGACGGCGTCCACACCGATCTGTGCGTACTCGGCCATCCCCGCGACGAACTCGTCGGCGGTCTCCGGGCCGGGCCGGGGGTTGTTCGCCAGGATGGTCACCTTGATGTCGGCGAAGTCGCGACCGACGTCGTCGCAATGTCGTTGCAGCACTTCGATCTTGTGTGCCACCTCGTCGGGAGATGTCCCGAACAGGTTGCAGGCGTCACCGTATTGCGCGACCAACCGCAGGGTCTTGCGTTCGCCACTGCCGCCGATGAGGATCGTCGGCCGATGGATCGGCTGCGGCGAGCACAGGGTCTCCGCGAGCTGGTAGTGGGTGCCCTCGTAGGGTCCGTCGCTGTCGGGATCCCACATCTGACCGCAGATCTGCAGCGCTTCTTCGAGGCGCTCGAATCGCTCGGCGAGTGGGGGATAGGGAACGCCCATGGCATGGTGCTCACGTTCGAACCATGCGGCACCGATGCCGAGGGCGGCGCGGCCTTCCGACAGCACGTCGAGAGTGGTGACGATCTTGGCGAGGAGACCAGGGTGACGGTAAGTGACACCCGTGACGAGCAGGCCCAGCTCGATCGTCGAGGTGTGCGCGGCGAGGTACCCGAGCGTGGTGTAGCCCTCGAGCATCTTCGCCTCGGCGGGCAGCCCCGTGGGCTCGATCTGGAAATAGTGGTCCATGAACGACAGCCAGGTGGCTCCCGACGCCTCGGCCGCTGCACCGACCCGGGCCAACTCGCCCGCGAGGGCAGGCGTGCCGCCGTCGATGTCGAAGATCGGTAGGTGGAAGCCGAGTTCCATGCGACACTCCTCAATGCTGCCCGGTCCGTGTCCCGACTGTACGTCGTCCGGAGTGACGCCGACCCGATCGGCGATCAGTCCGCGTCGTCGAAGCGGGGCTCGCGCTTGGCCATCCCGGCGAGCACCGCCTCCATCTGATTCGGTGAGCCCATCAACCCGACCTGCAGTTCGCTCTCGAGCCGCAGCGCCGATGCGGCGTCGTCGGACTGCCACGTCTGGTCGTACAAGCGCTTCGCGGCGCGGACGGCGTGCGGCGACTTGCCGGCGATCTCGTGTGCCAGGGCGAGGGCCTCGGTGAGCGGATCGTCGACGACGCGGGTGACCAGCCTCAACTCCGCCGCCTCGACACCGGTCACGATCCGCCCGGTGAACGTGAGTTCCTTGGCGACATCGGCGTTGACGAGTCGTGGCAGGGTCTGGGTGATGCCCATGTCCGGGACCAGGCCCCACTTGACCTCCATGATCGAAAGACGCGAATCGGGTGTGGCATAGCGGATGTCGGCTCCGAGTGCGATCTGCAGTCCGCCGCCGAAACAGTTGCCGGTGATCGCGGCGATGACAGGCGCAGCGACGCGGGCCCAGTCCACGGAGACCCGCTGGGCGTCGTTTGCGAGGTGCCCGTGGTCGCGGTTGAGGAGGGACTGCGCGCCGCCGCCCTGACCGAGGCTGGAGACGTCCAGGCCCGAGCAGAAACTCTTGCCCGCGCCGTGCAGCACGACCGCACGGATCCGACGATCCCCGGCCACTTGCTCGGTCGCGTCGAGGAGTGCGTCGAACATGGCGCGGTCGAGTGCGTTGTGCTTGTCCCCGCGGTCGAGGGTGACGACGGCGACGCCCTCGTCGTCGACGTCGATCGTGATCCGGTGTTCGCCGCCCATGGTTGCCATCCTACGAACATCTGGGATCCGCCGTGTTCAGATCGCGGCGATGCACTCGGTCGCAGCGCGGTGACCGGCCCGTATAGCGCCCTCGATGTAGCCGTTGAACCGATCCGCGGTCTCGGTGCCCGCCCAGTGCACCCGCCCGACCGGCTCGGCCTGCGCGGCGCGTACCTGCGCGAGGTGCCCGATCCGGGGCATCGCGGCGTATCCGCCGAGCACGAATTCATCCTGGTGCCAAGACTTCTCGTGAAAGCTCACCGGGGAGCGCACTCCGATGCCAAAATGGTCGACCAGCGACTCGAGGACCGCAGCCCTCCGCGTCGTCTCGTCCATACCGTCGAGTCGTCGTGCTGCGTCGGCGGGAACGAGGACGCAGAGATGGCCCGGCCCGTCGGGCGGGGAGACGTCGAATGTCGATCGGATCGGACCGTCGGGTGTGATCAGTTGGCCGGCGCATCCGGTGTCGCGCCAGAACGGCCGCTCATAGACCGCGACGGCTTTGTACACCGATCCCATGATCGTGTTCCGCTGCACCGAACCACGTGAATCGGGCAGGGGAGGGCGATGCCCGATGCCCTCTGCCACGGGCGGTGCGGTTGCGACGATGACGCGGGCGGCTCGGATGGAACCCGCAACGGTGTGCACACCGATGCCGGTCGGGTCCCGTTCGATCTCGATGACGCGACGATTCAGCTCGACGTCGTCGCCGAGTTCGGCGGCCATCGCCGCGGCGAGCCCACCGGCGCCACCCCTCAACAGGGCATCCTGGGCGCCGCCCTTGACCGTCACCATCTCGCGGATGCCACCGGAGCCGGCGATCATCTCCGCAACGGTCTCGACGGAGACCTCGCCTGCGGGGCGGCAGGTGAGTTCGGCCGCAAGGGCGTCGAACACCTGCCGCGCCAGGACGGGCCGGATCGCACTCTTCCAGTCCTCGAGCGTCTGATGATCCGAAGCGCGGCCGTACCGCGCGGCCAGCGCGAGGCGCGCGGAGCCCACGGCCAGGCCGACTCCGGTGGCGAAGACCAGGGAGATCGGCCTGCCGTCGACCGTTGCGGTCTGTTTGCCGTTGTCGTACGACGCGAAGAGGTCGACGCCCAGGCGGGCCGCGAGCGAGCGCAGCTCGGTGTGCGACGAACCCACCCACTGTCCGCCCAGGTCGACCGCGCTCCCGGCCGCGGACGTCACCGTCATCGTGCGTCCCCCCACGCGATCGGCCGCCTCGAGAACCCGGACCGACAGACCGTGCCCGCTCAGCTTCCGAGCCGCCGCCAATCCGGAGAATCCCGCGCCGACCACCACGTCGACCTTGCTCTCACCCATGTGCGACACCTTTCATAAAACAACTGTTATAAAACATGTGTTGCACATAGTTTACGATGGCACCATGCCCCGACAGATCGACCACGACGCCCGTCGCGCCACCATCGATGCCGCGGTCATCACGATCGCGGCGGAGTCCGGATTCGCTGCCGTCACCATCCGGGCCGTGGCGCAGCGGATCGGATCGTCGACGTCGGCGGTAACTCACTATGTCTCCAGTCGAGAAGAGTTGTTGGGCAATGCCGTTCGACGAGAGGTCGACGCCCGGCTGGACGAGGCGGACGCCGCGATCGGCGAACGGACCGGAAATCCGGCGCTCCGAGCCCTTGTCGAGTGGGCGATGTTCGGTGCCGCGGAATCGGGCAGACGGTTCTGGCTTGCGGCGGTCCTCGGCGCCGAGCATCAGCCCGTACTCCGAGCCGAACTGGAGCGTTTCACGGTGTGGTGGGACGCCCGCGTGCGCGCACTGCTCACTCAGGCCGGCGTCGAGGATCCACAAGCCGCGTCCGATGTCCTCAACGTGGTGATCGACGGACTGGTCGTCAGCAGCTTCTACGGCGGATCGCCGTGGGTTGATCAGCGGCGGGAAGGCCTGCTGGACACGGTGTGGCGTGCCCTCGCTCTGTGAGCCGCACCCTCCGTCGCATCACCCGCCGCCGGTCGGGTGGAAGTCGTACGCCGACTCGGCATGCTGCCCGTCGTCGATGCCGTCGACCTCGTGCTCACGGTCGGCCCGCAGGCCCATCGTGTACTTGAGTGCCAGACCGATGATGCCGGTTGCCACCATCGCGTACACGAGGACCGCGACCACAGCGACCGCCTGCCGCCACAGCTGATCGAGACCTCCGCCGTAGAGGAGCCCGTCGACCCCCGCCGGAGCCGAATCGGATGCGACCAGTCCGATCATCAGCATGCCGACGACACCGCTCACGAAATGCACGCCGACGACGTCCAGCGAATCGTCGTAGCGCCAGCGGAACTTCAACTCGATCGCGTACGAGCTGACCGCGCCGGCGACGGCTCCGACCGCGAGCGCACCCAGCGGGGTCACGGCTGAGCAGGAGGGCGTGATGGCGACGAGGCCGGCGATGACACCCGAAGCGGCACCGAAGGACGTCGGCCGGCCGTGCCGTACGCGCTCGACCACCAGCCACGCGACCATGGATGCAGCGCCCGCCCCCAGTGTGTTGACCGCGATCACGGCGGCCGACCCATTGGCCTCCAACGCCGACCCCGCGTTGAAGCCGAACCACCCGAACCACAGGAGCCCTGCGCCGAGCATGACGAAGGGCAGGTTGTGCGGTCGCATCGGGTCCTTCGGCCACCCCCGGCGTCGACCGAGGAACAGGGCGAGTACGAGTGCGGAGGCACCCGAGTTGATCTCGACCGCGGTACCGCCGGCGAAGTCGATCGCCTTGAGGTGCGTCACGATCCAGCCACCGTGCTCCTCGGTCAACCCGGGCGCGCTGAACACCCAGTGCGCGGTCGGGATGTACACGACGACCGACCACAGGGTCGCGAAGACGACCCAGGAGATGAAGCGCATGCGGTCGGCGACCGCGCCGGCGATCAGCGCCACCGTGACCATGGCGAACCCTGCCTGGAATGCGACGAAGAGAATCGCCGGGATGGTGCCGACCAGTGGAATCCCGTCGCCGTGCGCCGGGTCGCTGCCAAAGGTGTGCTCCAGTCCGGGGAACGACGAGAGGCTGCCGATGAGTCCGCTGTGGTCGTCACCGAACGCGAGTGAGTAGCCGAACACCACCCAGACGATCCAGACGATCGGGATCGCCGACAGGCACATCATCATCATGTTCAGAACACTCTTGGATCGCACCATTCCGCCGTAGAACAGTGCGAGCGCGGGCGTCATCAGCAGGACGAGTGCGAATGCGGCGAGCATCCATGCGGTGTCGGCGCTGTCGGGGACCCCGTACTTCGGGAACATGGCTGCCTTCCGTCGCTAGCGAGAGACGAGAGTCTATCGACTCGATCGCATTGCGCGACAAAGGGTTCACCGTGTTCGGTGCTGTATATCCGGCAATACCGGCGACTCGGTCACGGCGACGGGTGTCGCGGCCGACACCGGACCGGCGTCGCGGGGGAGCAGAGTGGGACGATGGGGCGATGACCGCAACCCTCGTCGCCAAGGACATCGCAGGCGGGTACGCCCACCGCACGCTGTTCGAGGGGCTCGACCTCACCATCGCACCCGGCGATGTCATCGGCGTCGTCGGTGCGAACGGCGCAGGCAAGTCGACTCTGTTGCGCATCCTGGCCGGCGACCTGGAGCCCTTGGAGGGGACTGTGTCGCTGGCGCCCGCGGACGCGGTCGTCGGCTGGCTCCCGCAAGAGCACGAGCGCGTGGTCGGCGAGACCGTCGGCGAGTACGTCGCCCGGCGAACCGGATGCGCACGCGCTACCCGTCTGATGAACGAGGCGGCCGCGGTCCTCGCGGAACCGGCCGGTGAGGCCGCCGTCGTCGACCCGGTCGTCGACCCGGCCGACGCCTATGCGGCCGCACTCGAGCACTGGCTCGCGACGGGTGCCGCCGACTTCCACGACAGGCTGCCCGCCGTGCTGGCCGATCTCGGACTCGACGACGGGAAGGTGCGGCCCGAGGCGACGCTGATGACCTCGTTGTCGGGTGGACAGGCTGCCCGCGTGGGGCTGGCCGCACTGCTGTGTTCCCAGTTCGACATCGTCGTTCTCGACGAACCCACCAATGACCTCGACATCGACGGCCTCGAACGGCTCGAGGCGGTCATCCGAGGGTTGCGTGGCGGGGTGGCATTGGTCAGCCACGACCGCGAGTTCCTCGCACGCTCTGTGACCCACGTGCTCGAGCTCGATCTCGCCCAGCACACCAACACCGTGTTCGGCGGCGGATACGAGAGCTATCTCGAGGAGCGTGAGATCACCCGACGACACCGGCGCGCCGAGTACGAGGAGTTCGCCGAGAAGAAGGCCGATCTCGTCGCCCGGGCGCGCACACAGCGCGAATGGTCCAGCCAGGGCGTGCGCAATGCGATGCGAAAAGCGCCGGACAACGACAAGAACCGGCGACGCGCTGCGACCGAGTCGAGCGAGAAGCAGGCCCAGAAGGTCCGGCAGATGGAGAGTCGGATCGCTCGCCTGGACGAGGTCGCCGAACCGCGCAAGGAATGGGTTCTCGAATTCACCATCGGCGCGGCCCCACGCGCGAGTTCCGTGGTCGCGACGCTGAACAATGCCGTGGTACGTCAGGGCGACTTTGTCCTCGGACCGATCTCGCTGCAGGTCGATGCAAAGGACCGCATCGGCATCACCGGCCCCAACGGCGCCGGGAAGTCGACGCTGCTCAAGGTGTTGCTCGGCAAGGTCCGACCGGATGAGGGCAGTGCCACGCTCGGCGCCAGCATCGCTGTCGGCGAGATCGATCAGGCTCGCGCGTTGGTCGCCGGCGCTGCGCACCTCACCGATCGCTTCGAACAGCTCCTACCCGATCACTCGACTGCCGACGTGCGAACCCTGTTGGCGAAGTTCGGCTTACGCGCGGACCACGTCGGCCGGCCGGTCGACGAGCTGTCGCCGGGAGAGCGAACGCGTGCCGGTCTGGCCCTGCTGCAAGCGCGCGGGACGAACGTGCTCGTCCTCGATGAGCCGACCAACCATCTCGACCTGCCGGCGATCGAGCAACTCGAGCAGGCACTCGACTCCTACGACGGCGCCCTTCTGCTGATCACCCACGATCGACGAATGCTCGACCGGGTTCGCCTCGATCGCCATTGGCGGGTCGTCGGGGGGCAGGTCAGTGAGCGGTGACCGCGAACTGCACTGCAGTACAACAACTGTTGCGTCGCGGAGTCTGAGCCGGACCACGGCCGGATTCGTTCTCGTGGCCGACATCGATTTCCTGCGTCAGGTGTAAAGTTGTCACTCAGGCGTCGTGGGGGATTGCGGGGAGAGTCATCAGCGCAGAATCGTCGATGTCGACGGTCATGTCTATAGCGCGAGGCTCAGCGTCTCTCTCGGCGGCACACGCAAGCAGAAAGGGTGTATCAGACGTTATGGCGCGCTCCCGGGCCGAACAGGAACGCGAGCGTCTTGCGTGCGCTGCCGCAGTCACCGTCCCCCCTTGGGGGATGAGCCCATGAGACATTTCGATCAGCGCACGTTGGCAGTTCTCGGCGCGGAGGTGGGGGCGGTCCCCCTGCTGGTCCTCGGCCTCGTGTCGCCGTCGTTCATCGTCCCTGGTCGCTCGTGGGCGCTCCTCGTCATCGGGGTCTACACGCTGATCTCCGTGGCCATCACAGCCGCCGTCGGTCGGCTCAGTGACGGCCAGTTCGTCATCCTGAGTTTCGGTGGCATGCTCGGCATCGCGGGGTCGGCACTCGTGATCGACGACAACGGGTCTGCACATGCTGTGCTGGTTCTGCTGGCGGTGATACCGGCCCTGGCCGCGATGGATTCCTCGGTGTCCGTGATCGTCGGCTTCGTGACCACTGCGTCGATTCTCGCTGCCACGGTCGTCGCGATCCGGGCAGCGACACCGACCGCACTGTTGGTCGGCGGCGGAGCGGTCATCATGGCGATCCTGATTCCCACCTACATGGTGTGGACGCTGCGCCAACGATTGCTCGTCCTGGTCGAGCAGCAATCGAGATTGAGTATCACCGACCCGTTGACCGAGGCATTGAATCGTCGCGGGTTGCTCACACAATCGCACATCGTTCTCAACAGTTGCGCGGGTTCCGATCTCATGATCGGTTTTCTGGTCGCCGATGTCGATCATTTCAAGAAGATCAATGACAGACACGGCCATTCGGCGGGCGATGCGATTCTGGTGCAGATTGCGGCCACTCTTCATGCATGCGTTCCGCCCGGATCGCTCGTCGCTCGCACCGGTGGCGAAGAGTTCGTCATTCTCACCGCCATCGCTGGAAACCACGAGATGTACTCACTCGCCGAACGGCTGCGAACGCGTGTTGCCGCGGCGACCGAGGTGACGCTGAGCATGGGCGCCGTCTGCATCGATCCCGACCACGCCACGTTGCGAGCGGTCTCCACACAGGCTCTGCTCGATCATCTGTTCCGGCGCGCCGATCGGTGTCTGTACACCGCAAAGCGCGAAGGCCGGAACCGTGTGCAACTCGATCACGGTCCGGTCGTCGAACCGACCCCGGCCCATGTCGAGCGCTTCGCCTCGTATGAGTGACGGCCGGTGGACTGCCGGCTTCACCGACCGGAGTGTTCTGCGTGCGCATCGGCCCGACCCCGACTGGACCCAGGAGTGCCACCTTGATCCAGCGGTGGTGCGGAGTCTGCAGAAGTTCCAGGTCGGTGAGAGCGGAGACGGTGCGAATCTGATCGCGCGGTCATCCTGCACGGGGGACCGCGACTACGCGATGGCCGTGCGACTGTTCGTCGTCGAGGAGCAGAACCACGCCCGTATGCTTGCCGAGCTGCTGGGCGCAGCAGGTGCACCGATCAGCGGCGCACATTGGACGGACCGGATCTTCATGTGGAGTCGCCGCCTCATGGGTTTGCGCCTCGAGTTGATGGTGCTCGCCATCGCCGAGATCGTCGCGCTGCGCTACTACCGCGCACTGGCCGACGGTGGTGGCGATCCCCTGCTCAGCGATGTCTCCGAACGAATCCTCGACGATGAGCACCATCACGTGCCGTTTCAGTGCCGACGACTCGTGATCGAGTTCGGCTCGATCCCGAAACACTCCCGACGTCTCGTCCTGCACGCATGGCGTCTTCTCGCCCTGGGCGTGATCGTGACCGTCGCGGTCGATCACGGGCCTGCGTTGCGGGCGTGCGGCGTCACGCGTCGGGCATTCGTCAGAGACACTCTGTCGCTGTTCGACGATGCCGCGGCGACGGTGTTCCAGGCCGCGTAGCCCTGCCGGCCCCGACATCGTACGAGCAGGTCGACACCCAGTCGTTGCCGATCCGTCGTTCTTTCGGCACGGTGGAGGGATGAGTGAGCAGACGAGTGTCACAGTCGAACGAGTCATCGATCTCCCCGTCGACACCGTGTTCGACGTACTGACCAATCCCCAACGTCATCCAGACCTCGACGGATCCGGGTTCGTGCGCAGCGTCGACCACGCCGACCGCATCCAGAAGGTCGGCGACGTGTTCACCATGAACATGACCGGGCCCCACATGGGTGGGGACTATCAGACCGACAACCACGTCACCGGCTACGCCAAGGACAAGTTGCTTGCCTGGCAGACGGCACCGGCGGGCACGCAGCCTCCCGGATGGGAATGGCTCTGGGAACTCGAGGCACAGGGGCCCGACGCCACCCTCGTCCGACACACCTACGACTGGTCGAAGGTCACCGACAAGGACCTCCTCGAGAAGGTGAAGTTTCCGTTGGTGTCGGAACACCAACTCGAGGAGACACTCGGAAAGCTGGCTGCCGCGGCTGCCGGCTAGGGGCGACTCTTCGGATCACGGGCCCGACTCACCGAGTCGGGCCCGTTTTGTGTCCTCCAGATGAACGAAGCCGTAGTTCGGTAGGTCACAAACCTGGGTCACAGGATTGCGACTCGCATCGACGCGTGATGCACTGATCAGCACGATATTCATGATCGTGAATTCCGGGAGCGTTCCGAGAGCGCCTATCAGTGGGGCACAAATGTCTGAGGGGGAGTGGTCATATGATGCCGAGTTCAGCCGCGGGCTCCGGAGTCGGCCGTAGGTGGTGGTCAATTACTTGGCGGGCGACGTCATTTGTGTTCGGTTGTGTGGTCCTCAGTGGTTTGGCGACCGACGCGCCACTGCTGACGCATGGAACCGCACCGTGGCCGACCTCACCGATTGTCGCCGGTACGGCAACAGCACTGTTGACAGCCCTCGGCGCATGGTCGTTCTGGACCGGCGCCCGCGCATTGATCGTCACCACCATCGGCAGCCGATGATGCCCATGATGCACGACGAAAAGGGGCGGGACATGTACGTGAGCACGCGAAGAGTGCTTGACCGCAATGAAATACAGCTGCTCATTGCCGGCGTCGACGCGGCGATCTCGGTGACGCCGGACGACTACTTCGAGCATGTGACAGGGCTACCCACCGACGCGGTTCATCTGCATCTCCTGATCCCGTTGATCGACAAGATCGTCGACAACGAAGGCGCCCCCGACAATCCGGCGACGGTAAGCGGTGTGCCCACCGTGCACATGGTCAGCGTCGATCAGCTACGACTCGCTCTGCAATGCTTGAAGCTCACGCTGATGTTTTCAGACGAGCGCTCTGGTCTGGCGCACAGCGCCTTCGACGCTCACGAAGTCAGACGATTCATCACGTGCGTCGAGCTCACCGGCCACACACCCCGCGACCGCGCTGACGCACGACTCTGACGTCAGCCCTGCCCGGACCGTGCGATCAGATCACGCATCTTCACCGACGGATCCGCCAGGGCCTCGAGGTCCACCGGTGCCCCACTGCGGATGAGTTTCTTCCCGGCATTGAAGTCGGCAGGGGCGTTGACGGCCTCGACGGCGACGACGTTGCCAGCCGGCTCGATGTGGAAGTAGGACACCGAGTTCTTGCCCGGCGTCTCCCGTGTGACAACAGTGACGTCGGGTGTGGTCAGTCCGGCGATCTTGAGCTTGAGGTCGAACTGATCCGACCAGAACCAGGGGACCTCGTGCTCGTCGGGCTCCTGACAAAGGATCGCTGCTACCGCATGCTTCGCGTGTTCTGTTGCGGCGGGGATGGATTCGAGGCGCCGCAGGCCGTGATGCCCGGCGACCGGGCGTCGAGCGACATCGCCGATCGCGAAGATGTCGGGGTTGCTGGTGCGTCCGTACTCGTCGGTGATCACACCGTCGTCGTACTCGAGACCGGCGGTACGGGGGAGTGCCTCATCGGGGGCCGCACCGATGCCGACGAGCACGGTCCCGCAGTCGACGACAGTCCCGTCGTCGAGATGCACACCGGTGACCTCCACTCCGTCGGTCCGCAGCGCGGAGACCGATCGGCCGGTGAGTATCGTCGTACCGCGCTCAGCGTGATAGCCGGCGAGCATCGATGACAGCTGGGCGCTCGCGACGCGCGCAAGGATTCGATCCGCCCGTTCGATGACGGTCACCGACACGTCCCGGCTGCGCGCGACCGCCGCTACCTCCATGCCCACGTAGCCACCACCGACGATGACGAGTTCCCCGCCGCGCGAGAGAGATCGATTCAGGGTGTCGGCATCGTCGAGCGTCCTCAGCGTCATCACCGACGTCGTGCCCTCCGGCGCGCCCGGGAGCTTGTGCGGATGCGATCCGGTGGCCAGGACGAGAGTGTCATAGGCGACGGCGCTTCCGTCCGCGAGAATCACGGTCTTGTCGTCCGGCCGGATCTCCACCGCACGCGCCTCGGTCCGCAGATCGATCTGGTTCTCGGCGTAGAACTCCGCGGGGCGCAGCAGCTGCTGCACCGACGTCCCGTCGAACTTCTTCGACAGCGGCGGCCGGTGGTAGGGGAGATGCTGTTCGTCGCCCACCATCGTGATAGACCCGGCGAATCCGGACTGCCGGAGCAGTGCAGCCAGCCCTGCTCCACCGTGCCCGGCGCCGATGATGACGACGGTGTGTTCCGTGTCTGTGGCCATCGTCATACGGTAATCCCGGGGACACGTGGCGAATCACAAGGGGCAGGTGACCAGGGTAGGCGGGCTGCGGGCGCTGCGGAGACCAATGGGGCCGGTGCTCAACAGCCGGCCCGCCTTCGCACGTGTGTGCGAACATGGTCGGGTGACTGCGCAGAAGGCGACCGGGCTGACGCCCGACGACTTGGACACTCTGGCCACCGGAATCGCGGCCGGCAAGCGGATGACCGTCTACCTCCGCGACCCGCTGCCGTCCCTTGCTCTCGACGCGGGGACGTCGGCGCGAGTCGTGTCGATCGACGGGTCGACCGTGACGGTGAGCCCGAAGGGCGTCGACGACCAGCTACCGTTCGAGGCCAACGAACTGCAGAGGTCGCGCGCCACAACGCCGTCGGCGAGCGCGCGCCGAAAGTCCTCCCAGCCGCCACCGGCTCCGTCACCGCCGCCGACACCGGCTCCGGCGACGAGCCCATCGAAAGCCCCAGCAGCCCGCCAGACGAGGTCGTCGGCACGTCCGGCACCGAACGCCGAGTCCCTGGCGAAGACAACTGCGGAAACACCCACGCCCACACCGGCAAAGGCGACGCGGCGCCCCAAACCGTCGACCGCAGCGATCAGCGTCGTCATCTCCTCGGCGGCCGAAAGCGCGTGGACCGTCGCCGTCTCACACGGCAGCAAGAAGCTGGGCAAGCCGACGGAAGTGACCGCGGACCGGGTGGCCCGCGCGATGCGAGAACTCGGCGACGGCACTGCGATCTCCGCCGTCGACGGAATGATCGACGCGGCACGTGAGGCGGCCCAGAAGAAGATCGACGATCTCAGCCGTGAACTCGAGACCGCGCGGGCAGCACTGGCCACGCTCGAGGGCCGGTCCGACCACGAATAGGTGATGGACCTCGTTCGACACCTCATACCGAGACATTCCGAACCGCTGGAATCATCCGAGCCGGGAACCCGTTGCTGCCGACATGCGAGCAATCACGGATGACCGCTTCGGCGGCTCCTAAGTCCTGGCGCTCACCGATCTCCCGACGCCCAGGGTCGGACCCGATTCCGTGCTGGTGCGAGTCCGCGCCTCGAGCGTCAACCCAGTTGACTGGAAGGTCCGCGAGGGATACCTCGCGGAGGTCATGGACACGGTGTTTCCGGTCATTCCCGGCTGGGATGTTGCTGGTGTGGTCGAGCAGGCAGGCCTGGACACACCCGAATTCCAGGTCGGCGACGAAGTTTTCAGCTACGTGCGAAAGGACGTCGTTGGCGGGGAAGTGGCGGGCGGGACGCTCGCCGAGTACGTCGCCGCCCCAGTGCGTACCCTCGCGCACAAACCAACCGCGTGGTCGTTCTACGAGGCAGCCGCGGTACCGCTTGCCGGTCTCACGGCATACCAGACGATTCGTCGGGCAGGCGTGCAATCAGGCCACACGGTGTTGGTTCATGCCGCAGCGGGTGGCGTCGGATCCTTCGCGGTGCAGATCGCACGATCGTTGGGAGCCCAGGTGATCGGCACGGCATCAGAAGCCAACCACGACTACCTGCGAGGGCTGGGAGCCGAACCGGTGACCTACGGCGAAGGCTTGACCGATCGCGTGCGCGCGATCGAGCCGAAGGGTGTGGACGTCGTCCTCGACTACGTGGGTGGTGACGCCCTCGACTCGGTGCCGGACATCCTCCGCGACGAAGGAACGGTCGCGTCGATCACCGACGCTCGTGCACGCGACGAGTTCGGCGGCCAGTACGTCTGGGTGCGTCCCGATTCTGCGGATCTCGCCGAGCTCGCCCGGCTCGGTGACGCGGGCGATCTGACGCCGGAGATCGCCGAGGTGTTCGAGCGATGCCGCTGATGCGCACGAGCGCAGTCAATCCGGGCATGTGCGAGGCAAAGTCGTCGTTCGGGTCTGACGATCGAACCGCCCGTGTGCGGCCGCGGCCGCACACGGTTGCCTCGCTGAGCTCAAGCGGTCATGTTCCGCAGAAGGTGTGGAAGGCGTCAGTGAACGATGGTGGCGCCGCCGCTGCGAGGTCTTCCCACTCGCCGCGGTACTCGAATGGGTGAGTCACCGCCGCCAAGAGTCTCTCGAACGTTGCGAAGTCTCCGTGCGTGGCCGCGCGGAGCGCAGCATCGAGCTGGTGGTTGCGAGGAATGTAGAGCGGGTTGATGCGGTCCATCGCGTCGGCGGTCTGGCCCCGGTCGCGACCGAGGACATCGAGCGCGGTGTGCCACCGATGAAGCCAGGGGTCGCTGTGCTCACTCGGTATCAGCGTCGCCAACGATGCATGGTCACCGCGTAAGTCGTTGGCGAGCGCACGGAACGTGCCGGTCCAATCGGCACGGTGATCGCTCATCAAGGCCAGCAGATCGTCGATCAGGTCGCTCGCACCGACGTCGCCGGCCAGTCCGATCTTCGCAAGCATGCCTTCGACCAGGTATCGGTTGTACCGATCGTCGAAAGTGCCGAGGACCGCGGTCGCGGCGCCGATCGCCTCGTCCGGTTCTGCGGCCATGAGGGTCAGCAGCGTCTCGGCGAAGCGAGCGAGATTCCATTTCAGGGCGGCAGGCTGATTGCCGAAGGCGTAGCGGCCGCCGTGATCGATCGAACTGAACACCGCCGAGAGGTCGAAGGCGTCGATGAAGGCGCACGGGCCGTAGTCGATGGTCTCACCCGAGATCGTGGTGTTGTCGGTGTTCATGACGCCGTGGACGAAGCCGACCAGCATCCACTTCGCGACCAGCGCGGCCTGACAATCGAGCACCGCCTCCAGGAACGCCAGGTACCGATTGTCATCTTCGGGTAGGTCGACGAGCTCGGGATAGTGGCGGGCGATCGCATAGTCGGCAAGTGGCTGAACCAGCTCGGGCCGGCGGGCCGCGTACTCGAAGGTCCCGACGCGCAGGTGGCCGGCCGCCACCCGGGTGAGCACCGCGCCGGGTTCGGTCCCCGTGCGGTGGACATCGCGTCCGGTGGCGACGACTGCCAGAGAGCGCGTCGTAGGAACACCGAGCGCGTACATGGCCTCACTCACCAGGTACTCCCGCAGCATCGGAGCAACCACGGCGAAGCCATCCCCGCCTCGGGAGAACGGCGTCGGCCCGGAGCCCTTGAGCTGCAGGTCGACTCGGTGGCCATCGACGTCGATGAGTTCACCGAGCAACAGGGCCCGCCCGTCGCCGAGCGTAGGCGCGTAACCACCGAACTGATGTCCGGCGTATGCGGTGGCAACCGGTGTCGCGTCGGCAGGCGCCGCCGCACCGGACAGGATCGCCACGCCGTCGGCGGATCGCAGGGCCGCCACATCCAGACCCAACGCGGCCGCGAGTTCCTCATTGACGACAAGGAGCGTCGGCTCCGGCGCGTCGGCGCCGCGCCAGGGCACGCTCAACGGAGGCAACCGATCGGCAAAAGTGCATTCGAGGCCGACGATCGCCGAGCTTGTGCGGGTGGGGGAGTCGGATGGTGCTGGCACAGTTCGAGCGTAGCCCCGCGCAGGGAGGGCATGACATTTGTTCGAAAGCCGGCACGTTCGAAGGTCAGTCATGACCTGGACCAGATATACCAACAGTGGTATATCCTCGTGCTATGGACGCCGCAGAGCTCAGTAGACGACGTCAGCGCGCCGGGATGACGCAGTCCCAACTGGCTGATGCGTGCGGGATGGCACAGCCCCACATCTCCGCCTACGAGAGCGGCAGGCGGACGATCACCCCAGAGGTCGCCACTCGCGTAGAGGCAGCCACCAAGCAACGTCCATCGATTCAGCTCAACCGATACCGCAAAGAGATCCGTGAGCTGGTCACCGGCCACCGAGGCTCCAATATCCGGGTGTTCGGTAGCGCCGCGAAGGGTATCGACACCGTGGACAGTGACCTCGATCTACTCGTCACCTTCCTCCCAGACACGCACCTGGGTGAGGTCGGCGTCTTGATGTCTGAGCTGCGCGACCTGCTCGGCGTCGAAGTCGATGTGGTCAGCGAAGGAGCGCTCGTCGGTGATCGCTTTTCTCGGCGCGTACTCAAGGACGCGGTACCTCTGTGACACCCGACAGCGTGGGTGATCCGATTCGCGAGCGGTATGGGGATCGGGTTGTCGACCGCCTCCACGACCTCATCGAATATTGCTGCGAAGCCCGGGATTTGGTCGAGGACGGAAAAACAGTCCTCCTGACGCAGTGGCGCCAGCAACGAGCTGCCGAAGCCGTCGTGGGGCGTATCGGTGAGGCGGCCAGTCATCTACCCGCGGAGTTCAGACACGCCTACGCGGGACAGCCTTGGGATCTGATCATCGGAATACGAATTGTCGTCGACCACCGGTACCGGCGCCTTGACTACAACCAGGTCTGGACAGCATTGGAAGCAGCCGACGCTCTGCGTCGGTACATCGAAGACGACGTCTTCGGCGGCTCTCGCCAGATCTAGGACGTGCCTCAGGCAGCGTCCAGCGTGGCGATCGATCCGCCGACTCGACGAAGACTCTTGTGCTGCAGCGCGTTTCCGATTCTCGCCAGCAGCTCGACACAGGGCCAGAGCGCTTCGTGTACATCGACACCTCGGACTGTGGTGACGTCGAAACAGGTCACCTCGGTGAGCGTAGACGTCCGCCATCCGTCGCCGCGCAGCCACTGCAGATCACGACTTCGCGTCAGCGGAGCCAGCATCAGTCTGCGAGGCAGGCCCTCCGTGAGAGCACTGGACGCACTACCGTGCCCCGCCGTCTTCGTCCACCAGAGCACGCCGTCGACGTCGACCTCAGGCATGGTCTGCCCGCCTGGAAGGCTCTCGCGAGCGCGCACGGGCGATTTGCTGAAGACGAATAGTCCGGACGCGCCTATCCCCGTGAGGCTTCGCGCGTCGCCTGCCGGGACGTCGATCGATGCGAGCGCATCGTTGACCGCCTCCGGGACCCACACCGGAGTCAGGTTGTGCAGCACCTCAACAGCCGTCGCCGAGTGCATCACGTTCCCGCAGAGCATGCGGTGGAGGGAGGAATTGTCGAGCTTCTGTGTGACCACCGCGTCAAAATCGGCATCACCTGGACCGCGGCCGTCGGCGGCGAGTGCATCCAACTCGGTGTCGTACTCGGCGTCGCGCGCACCGACCATGTCCACGTATGCGACCCACTCGACCGACAGATCGCGATAAGCCTGGGTCAGCTCGCGATGTATTCGGGGCAGACCACCGGACAACCAAGGACGTGCGCGATCAACTTTGCGCGTGCCTTGTGTGCGACCTCGCCGGCCCGATCTCGATGAGTGGTTTTGCCTCGACATGTCGCCAACGATAGGGGAATCGGGCATCAGGACCTGGTACGCATCCACAGGCCAGTCACCCATCCACAGCAGTAGTGTTCGGGAGTGAATCCATGCCGCCGTCTGGTAGTGAATGAGAATTTGCGGC
>NZ_JASXSI010000080.1 GCF_030315685.1 Gordonia sp. ABSL11-1
TACGACGCCGAGACGCGGGCGAAGGCGGGGCGCTTGTATGAGGATCGGCTATGCGAGCATGGGGAGTCGAAGTTGGCAGCTCGCCGGCATGTGCGTGAACTGCTGGGAGTGAACCAGGCGACGTTGCGGAACTGGGTCGAGCGTCGTCTTCGAGGCGGAGGTGGCCTCATTGAGGTCCCCACCCAGACCAGGACGGTAATCAGGGTCGGATAGTGTGCCGGGGCCGTACAGATCCGCCATGACAAGGTCGGCACGTCATTAGTGTTGCCGGCGACGGAGGGTCAGGGTGACTGCGGCGGCCACTGCGGTCAACAGTGCGGCCGCCAGCCACAGCACCTCGATCCCCAATCCGCGATAGGCGAGAGCTCCCAGAACTGCTCCAACGGTGAGTCCCAGCCACAGAATGAGGTAGCGCAGCCAAAGCCAGCGTGGCCCGCCGGCCAGGGCATCGACCAATCGTTGCCCCGCTTTGACGAGGGTGCCCGTCATGTACGTCAGTCCCACCGTCACTTCACCGTCACGTTGGAACACCGAGTTCATAGCGCCCATCGCCGATGCCATCATCGCCAGTCCGACAGTCTCCACATGAAGCTGGGCCAGGCCGGCGGCGAAGAGCATCATCGCCGACACCAGCCAGAGAACGCCCGCGCGTGCGGCACTGAAGCGGGCCGTGACGGCACCCGCGATCACTCCTGCGAAAAAGGCCGCCAGGAGTCCAGCGGTCACGCTGACCACGTCCCAGTGGAATTGGGCCGTTCCCGCCGCCATGCGAGTTGTGTTGCCGCTCATGAACGAGAGAAAATAGCCACCGAGATGGACGAAGCCGATCGCATCGACGAATCCCGCGATACCAGACAGGGCGACTGCGAGTAGAAGTTCGCGACGACGAATCAGTCGCATTGGACATGTCCTCCTTGTGCGACCGTGTGGTTGCGTGGCCAGGTGTCGCGGTGCGGGCGTCTGAGATGGTTTCGGGATGGCGAGGGTCAGCATAGGAAGAAAGGCCACTCCCACGGCGAACATGTGAGCAGCGCATCAACCCGCTCTCGCCGCCCCGACATCGGAGACGAGTCGATGCCGGCGCGATGCGAGGTCGCCGCACCGTCGTCACAAACCCACAACCACTTACACCGAATCAGCGATAGACCCGCCCCGGGTTCGGTGGAGACTCGGT
>NZ_JASXSI010000081.1 GCF_030315685.1 Gordonia sp. ABSL11-1
GCTGTGGTCTCGGGTACCTACCGGGCCAAGGCCAGTGCCGGGGTCAACGGCAACATCGCGGTCAAGGTGTTGGTGGGTTGCCAGGTCGACATCACCGGGCTGGAGGGCGGCCTCTCCGGCAGCATCACCCAGGCGCTGAGCCCGTCGCTGTCGGGTTCGTTGACCATCCCGCTGAAACCGGGTCAGGTCGCGGTCGTCGATGTGACCGACAGGGACATCAAGGATGGCGGCGTGGCCGCGGTCCAGCTCGATCAGTTCGGCATCAACGTGGAGCGCTGCGGCGGCTACGCCTCGGCACGCACCATCGTCACGACCGTGGGCGCCAAGGGCTACAACACCGATGACGGCACCGTCAACGGTGAGGGCACCTACCTGCAGTCGACCCTGTACGGCAAACCGTTCAGCCTCAACTGAGCTGTCGACGCACTCCGACCATCCACGTCCGCTGCGCATGCTGAGCTCAGCGGCATTCCCGAAGGATCTTTGATGAAGACGATCAACACGCGTGTGACCGGCGCCCTCGGTCTGGCCGGTGCCGTGGTGGTGGGCCTGAGCAGCCTCGGTGCCGGTGGCGCCGCGGCCGGGCCGCTGCCGGGCGGGTACCTGTCCAAGACGCTGGTCGACGGCACCCCGGTCACCGTCCGGCTCTTCGATGAACACGTCAACGTGCAGAAGGCCGTCACGAATGTCGCCACCAGCCGTGAGGCGTGGCTGTCGGGCAAGGTCAAGGTCACCGTCGGCGGCAAGGCCCAGGGTGGCGGGATCGCCGCCGGCTACCTGGTCGGTTGCCAGGTGAACTTCGGTGCCGGCGCCAACGGCGGTGCCGGGGTGTCGGTGGAACCGGGCCCCAGCGGTGGTGCGGCGGCCTCACCGTCGGCCAAGGCCGGTGGCGGGTTCACCCTCGGACCGGGCCAGTCGACCTTTGTGCCGGTGATCAACACCACCTCCGGTGATGACACCGCCTACAAGAACTACAAGGTCTCCGGCTACAAGTTCAAGGGCTCCACCGGCGGCTTCGCCTACAGCCAGGAGAAGTTCGGCCTCGACGGCTGCGCCGGCTACGCATCGGCCAAGGCCAAGATCAAGGTGACCGTCAAGACCGACGAAGTCAGCGGCGTCCTCTTCCTCTACGGAAAACCCTTCAGCCTCGGCTGA
>NZ_JASXSI010000082.1 GCF_030315685.1 Gordonia sp. ABSL11-1
AGCCAGCAGGAAGTATGGAACCAGTCCGAACACCAATCCCAACAACACCATTCCGCCGACGACACCGACGATGATGCCGAATCCGTTCCACGGTTGAGGGCTCGGACCGAGTGCGCCGCGACTGAATGTCCACACTGGTGCGCGGTACTCGACGGCAGTGGGCTGGTGCGGGTGAATGCTGACGGCCATTTCTGCCGGCCCGACCCGCGACGGGAGGTAGTACGGCACGTAGACCTGCAGGTGGTAGTTGCCGGGCGGTACCAGGATCACGTTGTGTCCCCAGCGCGTGTGCGGGACGTCCCAACCGTTGACAAGGATCTTGGGACGGACGAAGGCGAATAGGAACGCGAGCACAAAGTGTTGGGCGTCGATGACGATCGCCGACTGCGGTGCTGGACCGAAGTTGTAGCTCGGCGTCATCAAATTCAAAACCTCGTCTCGATCAGCGCTCGTACAGACTGTCGATGAAGGCAGCCATGTTCTGTTCGATGATCTCGTGCTGCCAGCCCGCGATGATGGGGAACAGCTCGATGTAGGTGATGTCCTGAGACGTGATGCGCGCGAACGGACCCGGTCGTCGGTAGTTGGTCACGACGTGTGTGGTGGCGTCGAACAGTTCCTGCCGAAGATGCAGAGGTGCGATCAGCAGGTCGTCGTTGACGACGTTCGCCTGATGGATGTAGAAGGCGGCGTGGTCGGCGTCCATCATGGGATCGTCGGCGGCGTGCAGATTCCACAGGAGCGAAAAGGCTTGTGCCTGTCGAGAACCGAGATGGCTGGTGTAGTCGACGCAGGGGCGCGGGAAGACATCGTCGGGGTGGAGGATCGGGAGCACGTGACCTCCCCGGGTCGGCGCAATTCAATCGTTTGGCCTGTTCATTGTGTCGTATCTGGAGGGCGATGCGCCACGTCCCGGCGCTATCGCGAACGTCGACGGACGATCGTGATCGCTAGCGACCCGACCAGCCAGGTCGTGGGGATCCACACGTAGCAGGACAGGACGTACCAGGAGCTCACCACGGCGAAGCCGCCCGCCAGGCTAGGGCTTCCGGGTCCGACGTGAGGTAAGACGCCGACACCCCAGACGACGAGCATGAAGGTGATGTAGCTGATGGGGATGGAGATCAGGAGGAGCTTCAGGGAGTACGGGCGAA
>NZ_JASXSI010000083.1 GCF_030315685.1 Gordonia sp. ABSL11-1
GGCATTGTCCCAACAGATCCCTGTCGCGCCCATTGAGCGCTTGAGACCGTACGTGCCGCATGCTGCGGCCATGTCGTGGCTGGTGTACTGGCTGCCCCGGTCGCTGTGCAGGATGGTGCTGGCAACCGACCCGCCACGGGTGAACACAGCCGCGTCCACGGCCGCCTCAACCAGCTCGGTGCGCATGTGATCGGCCAGCGACCAGCCGAGCACCCGACGCGAGTGCTCATCACGAATCGCGCACAGGTATGCATCACCCTCACCGCAGGTCAGATAGGTGATATCAGAGGTCCAGACCAGGTCGATGCCACCCTGGTCGAACACCCGCCCGACCCGGTCCGGTGGGAAGGTCGCCGTCGGATCGACCTCGGTGGTCTTGACCTTGAACGTACGTGGGCTGATGCCCTCGATACCCATCTCGGCCATGATCTTGGCGACGGTGTTCTCCGAGACCGCGACACCCTCGGCATGCAGGTCGGCCGTGATCCGCGGCGAACCGTAGGTACGCGTGGATGACTGCCAATGAGCGAGGATCTTCACCTCCAGATCGCGACGGCGCTGCTCGCGAGGTGTCAGCTCCGTACGTCGTTGCCGATCCACCCATGAGTAGAATCCGGATCGTGACACACCCAGTAGTTCCGTGAGTTTCGTGATGTCGCGGTCGGCGCACTCCGCGGCAATGAGCTCGAACCTGCTCACCGATGTTGCTGCGCCGCAAAGTACGCCGATACTTTTTTTAGGAACGCCAGATCGCGATCCTTCTCGGCGAGTTCCGCGCGTAACCGAGTCAACTCCGCGCGCTCACCAGCCGACAGGTCCCGATCCGGTGGGGCATTGCGCACTACGTCGGCGACACCATCGCGCATCCGTTCAGCGCGCACCCATTTGCCCAACAAGTTCTCATGCACGTTGAGTTCACGCGCGACCTCGGTGACCGGCCGGCCCCCGTCAATCACCCGACGAGCAGCCTCCGCCTTGAACTCAGGCGTAAACGACCGACGCGTCCTGGACATGTAGACATCCTCCCAGCAGGACCCTTCGTCCCGCCATCTCAGGTGTCCACTCAAACTGGGGAGGTTCA
>NZ_JASXSI010000084.1 GCF_030315685.1 Gordonia sp. ABSL11-1
CTTAGCGGGCGACGTCATGACTGTCGATTTCGGACGACGTTTCGACATCGTCAGATCGGTAGCCACCGCATCACCTCCCGGTTCTGGCGGATGCTCTGCAACGTCTCGCTAACACCGAATAATTCGAGGAACACATTCTGACGATGCTCGGCAACGTCGCGTGGGGCAACCCGGACATCATGGCACTGTTCAATGACGAGCTGCCCGCGAGCTAGCCGTGAGGTACCTCCTGCACGAGCCGTCAAAGCGCGCGACGCCAATACCCTCCGGAGCGTCCTGGCATCAGAGTCGGCCGACGTCAACCAATATGCGCCTGATGGCGTCACCGCACTCCACTGCGCTGCGCTGCGCAGGAAGGCTACTTCGAGTGCGTGGACATCCTGCTGAAGGCGCAAGCGGACCCCAACGCTCGTGGCCCCGAACGCCATGACACCGTTGCTCTCAGCACTGCTCGCTCCGACTGACCGGCAAGCCGACCTGGCGATGCTGTTGATCCGCAACGGCGCGAACGTGCGCGTAAAGCTCAGCACCGGAAAGAGTTACAGCGAACTTGCCGAGGGAATCGCGGGCGACGAACTACGAGCAGAGTTACACCAGATCGGGCTGCTCACCGATTAGTGTCGCGGACCGACTGATAGACCGCGACGACGAGAAATTGCTCTGTGCAACCGGACCGTTCACTCCCATTCGATGGTGCCCGGCGGCTTGCTCGTGACGTCCAGGACGACACGATTCACGTCGGGCACCTCGTTGGTGATGCGGGTCGAGATGATCTCCAGGGTCTCGTAGGGCACCCGGGTCCAGTCCGCGGTCATCGCGTCCTCGCTCGACACCGGACGCAGCACGATCGGGTGCCCATAGGTGCGGCCGTCGCCCTGCACACCGACACTGCGCACATCGGCCAGCAGCACCACCGGACACTGCCAGATCTGTCCGTCGAGCCCAGCGGCGGTGAGCTCCTCCCGGGCGATCAGATCGGCCTTGCGCAGCATCGACAACCGGTCGGCGGTCACCTCGCCGACGATGCGGATGGCCAAACCCACACCGGGGAACGGCTGA
>NZ_JASXSI010000085.1 GCF_030315685.1 Gordonia sp. ABSL11-1
GCTGACGAAGGATGGCGTTGATGTGAAGCTGGAGTTGAATTCGGGGGGTCCGGAGATTCCGGCGTCGGCGACGGCGGTGGTGGCGAATCGGTCGGCGATCGGTGAGCAGTTCGTGGATTTGCAGCCGACGTCGTCGGAGGGTCCGTATTTGTCGGATGGGTCGGTGATCACGAAGTCGTCGGTGCCGCCGCCGTTGGAGGATGTGGTGTCGTCGGCGATTGATTTCACGTCGTCGATTCCGATTGATGATCTGCATACGGTGATCACGGAGTTGGGTAAGGCGTTCAATGGTCAGGGTGAGAATCTGACGCGGTTGACCGAGTCGTTGTCGAAGTTGTCGCGGGCGGGTTATGACTCGTTGGATGAGACGATTTCGTTGATTCGGAATTCGAATGTGGTGTTGGCGACGCAGGCGGATCAGTCGGATGCGATTGTGTCGTGGTCGCGGAATCTGGATGTGATCACGGCGACGTTGGCGGCGTCGGATCCGGATCTGCGGCGGTTGTTGACGACGGGGACGGCGTCGGCGACGCAGATCTCGGCGTTGTTGCAGCAGTATGGTGGCGACATCTCCACTGTCGTCAAACAACTCGCCGGCACCTTGCGTACCGTCGAGCCCGCCTCGTTCGCGACATCGGCGACCTTCGCCATGCTCTCCGCGTTGTCGGCGGGGAGTCACACCCCGGCGCCCGGTGACGGGCAGATCCATTTCGGTGTGGTGTTGGAGACGAACAATCCTGCGGCGTGTACGCGTGGCTATGAGAGCACCACTGCGATGGTGCAGAAGCGCAAGCGTGAGGATCCGTCGTTCGACATCCGGTACGACGATTTCCCGTTCAACACGGATGCGAAATGCACCGTGCCGGTGGGTAACCCGACGGGTGTGCGCGGTGCGGCCCGTGCGCCGCTGTCGAATCCGGCCTATAGGCAGCCGTGGGATTCCACTCCGAAGAAGGATCCGGACAAGCTCAACCTCAACCCGCTGGC
>NZ_JASXSI010000086.1 GCF_030315685.1 Gordonia sp. ABSL11-1
CGCGTTCGCGTCGTCGGCGGTTGCGTTCGCGTTCCTGTTGTCGGCGGGCGTGTTTGTCGGCCAGGCGGGTGCGGCGCCGGGTCGGCGGGGTCGGGTCATCGGGTGCCGGGCCGGGCGTGCCGGCAGATCGTGGGGGCGCCTGGGGTGGGGCGAAGCGGATGCGTCGTAGCCCGGGGAACAACAGCTCGAGGTTTTCGGGTTCGCCGGCGATGATCAGGCCTTCGGGGGTGATGAACTCTTGACGCAGCCGACCGCGCCGGTCGCGGTATTGGTCATCGACCCAGGAGCCGAACGTTTTGAGGATGTGGAAGAAGCGGTCCTTGACGTTGAGATTGTCCGGCATCGTGGGGCCACCGGCGGCCGGGTCGACATGGTTGTACTCCCATACGTGATCGATATCGCCGAGGAACGCCGAGGTCGGGTTACCGGGCACCACACTGTGCCCATCGCGTACCCGAACATAGGTGTCCAACGCCGCCGACGGCCGATACGGATCCGACGGTTGATGCGCCGGCAGCGTCCACGTGCCATCGGGGTTTTGTGGGGTCCCCGGCGCCACCATCGGCCTGATCACCGCGTCCGCGCGGGCGGCGAGGTCACGCACATGCTCGCCGGAGATCACGCCGTGGCCGGCGACGAACCCGGCGTTGTCGGCCTGCCCGGTGATCGTCTTCTCATCGGCGACCACATGGATCAGAATCGTCGACCCTGATGCAGCGACCCCGGGTGCAGGGATCTCGGCGGCACAGTCCTCGCTCCCGCACAAACACTCGAACCGGGTCTGTGACATCAGGGCGAACGCCGCATCCGACCGGCGCTGGGCGATGGTCCGCGGATCATCGCCGCAGGTGGTGACCGCCAGCGCGACGATGCTGTCGCGGGAGATACGGGCATTCTCTGCCGACATCGTCGCCGCCACCTTCGCCACCCCATCGGCTTTGGCCTCCACCCAGGCGTC
>NZ_JASXSI010000087.1 GCF_030315685.1 Gordonia sp. ABSL11-1
CTGTTCGACGGTCTGCTTGTGCGGTTGCCACCAGTCGGTGTTGGCCCGATACCAGTCGATGGTCGCCGACAACCCGGACCGGAAATCCACATACTGTGGGCGCCAACCCAACTCGGTGCGCAGCCGGGTCGAGTCGATCGCATACCGACGATCATGGCCGGGGCGGTCGGTGACGAAATCGAACGCATCGGCCGGCTGCCCCAACACCTCCAAGATGGTCTCGACCACGCTGCGGTTGCTCTCCTCGCCGTCGGCACCGATCAGATAGGTCTGCCCGATCTGACCCTTGTCGATGATCGTCCACACCGCATCGTTGTGGTCATCGACATGAATCCAGTCCCGCACATTGCGGCCGTCTCCATAGAGTTTGGGCCGCACCCCCGAGAGCACATTGGTGATCTGGCGCGGGATGAACTTCTCGATGTGCTGATACGGCCCATAGTTGTTGGAACAGTTCGAGATCGTCGCCGCCACCCCGAACGACCGCACCCACGCCCGCACCAGCAGATCGCTGCCGGCCTTGGTCGAGGAATACGGGCTCGACGGGTTGTAGGCGGTGTGCTCGGTGAACCGTGCCGGGTCATCGAGGTCGAGATCGCCGTACACCTCGTCGGTACTGATGTGATGCAGACGCACACCATGGCGGCGTACCGCCTCCAACAGGGCAAAGGTGCCCACCAGATTGGTCTGCACGAACGACGACGGATCGGCCAGCGAGTTGTCGTTGTGGGACTCCGCAGCGAAATGCACCACCAGATCAGTGGCGGCGACCAACTCGTCGACCAGATCGGTGTCGGCGATGTCACCGGTGACCAGATCGATCCGTTCGGCCACCGGCGCCAACGTCGCCGGATTGGCCGCATACGTCAACTTGTCCAGCACCGTCACCTCGACCTCCGGCCGCTGCTCCAACGTCCGCAACACGAAGTTCGCGCCGATGAACCCGGCACCACC
>NZ_JASXSI010000088.1 GCF_030315685.1 Gordonia sp. ABSL11-1
AGCCCGGCCTGCACCGTTGTTGGCGACCGACGGGGCCGGCAGTGCCGACTCACCGCTACGCCAGGTCTGCAGCGACTCGCCGTCGATGCCGGTGGCGTTCTTGAAGCCATTGGGCAGCGGCGCCGCGCCCGCACCACCGGCGGTCATCGTGGCCAGGCCGACAACCGCGACCGCGGCGACGGCGCCCGCGCCCACGACACGACGCAGACCACGCTTGCTGAACTTGCTCATCGATCTCCTTCGATCACTGTGGTGGCTCATGGAACTGCGTGTACAACGGTCGGACGCACCACGCGACGACTGTTGCCCTGCCCGGTCGGCCTTCGCCCGCGAGGCCTTGCCGCCTCCGACCGAAAGCGAACACCGGGTAGCTTGGCTTCGGCAGTCGTCGTCGGCTCTTGGCGCCCCACACGATCCGCCCACCAAGGAAATGCATTCCCTGTTCTCTCGCGCTCGCTTCGACGGCTTACCCAGTCGAACAATTGCTGGATAAATATCAGACCGAATGCATCGAGTCGTTTCAATGCTTACCGCATACGAATAGTTAGCGCAACTCACGATACAAAGACTTCGGCCGATCTGAGTCGGCCACGCCACTGGAACTGCACGCCAAGGAGAGAATTGCGGAGCACGCACGAAATCGCATCAGCTGCAACAGCTGTGGTATATTCGCGTCGCTCATGAGTCGTTCGCCGCGTCAGCAACAGACACGGTCGACCGGACTGACCCCCAGCATCCCGAGCATCCGAAGACCTCGATGAGAAGTACTAACCGAAGATTTCCAGCGCCCGGAAGAATCTTCACGCTATCGGCGATGCCCGATATTTGTTTCGATAGAACCCATATCTCTGACGCCGACCCTCATCGACATTCTTGCAGCGACACGAGTTCGCCTGTCCGAGGTTAGCGTACC
>NZ_JASXSI010000089.1 GCF_030315685.1 Gordonia sp. ABSL11-1
ACGCCGCGGAAGGGTACGCGCCGGTTGCCTCGGGTCAGCCAGGCGATGCTGCGTTCGACCATGGGCCGGTGTTGCCGGTAGGTGTCGTGAATATGGTTGTCGGCGAAGTGTTGTCGGTGCTCGCGTTGGAGTTGGTGATGCTTGCCGAGCAGGATCGTGCGACCGGTCACCGAGGTGGTGCAGCGTTCCCGCACCGGACATCCACGGCACAACGTCCCGAAGGTGACACGGCCTGTGGTGCTGACCGGTCGGGTGAGGTTGTTCGGGCAGGTCAGGGTGTTCGCATCAGCGTCGTAGACGAAATCATCAACAACGAATCCGCCGTCGACCGCGGGGGTCTGCGGCCACGGCTTGATCACTGCAGTCCAGGACTTGCCGGCCAGGGTGGCGAGCATGTCCCCGGTCCCGTATGCCGAGTCGCCCAACACTTCTGGTGTCGTTTCAGCCGATGTGGCATCGGGCTGGGCCAGGGTGGGATCGGTGGTGACCAGCCGGGCCCCCACGGCGGCATCAGAATTATCGGCACCAGCAGCTTTGGTCAGTTCCGCGCCGGTGTACAACCCGGTATCGGGTTCGATCACCACATGGGCTTTGAACCCGTCTTGTCGGCGGGACTGGGTTTTATGGGCATGCCGCGCCTCGGTGTCGACGGTCGAGATCACCCGATCCGGCGCGGTGTTGCGGGCAATACGCCAGCGTCCGTCGGTGCCATCAGAACCCTCGGCGGGTTCCACATCTTGCCCGGCGACCAACGCCAGCAACGCCACCGCCTGCGCCGCGGTCTCGTTGTCAGACTTCTTGGCGATCGCCTCCACATCCAGTCCGTCGAGCACCGCCAACGCGTCGTTGACCAGCGCCGAGATCAGCTCCTGTTGCGCTGCCTTGTC
>NZ_JASXSI010000009.1 GCF_030315685.1 Gordonia sp. ABSL11-1
GGTGACCAGAACCCGCATGACTGTGTCCTTTCGTGGGCGAGCGACGCGTGCAGGTGATGTTCGCTGACCGCGCTCACACTATTGTGTCCCACATGCGCGGAATCATCCTTGCCGGCGGGACCGGTACGCGCCTGCACCCGATCACGCAGGGCGTCAGCAAGCAACTGGTTCCGGTGTACGACAAACCGATGATCTACTACCCGCTCTCCACGCTGATGTTGGCGGGTATCCGTGACGTGCTGATCATCACGACGCCACATGACAGTGCCGCGTTCCGTGGACTGCTCGGCGACGGCGGTCAGTTCGGGATCAGCATCAGCTACGTGACGCAGCAGTCGCCGGACGGGCTGGCGCAGGCATTCGTGCTGGGTTCCGATCACATCGGCGACGACTCGGTCGCACTCGTGCTGGGCGACAACATCTTCTACGGCCCAGGGCTGGGCAGTCGCCTGCAGGGATTCGAGAATGTCGACGGCGGAGCGATTTTCGCCTATTGGGTGGCCGATCCGTCGGCGTACGGTGTCGTCGACTTCGACGAGACCGGGACGGCGGTTGCGCTGCAGGAGAAGCCCGACTGGCCGCGATCCAACTACGCCGTTCCCGGCCTGTACTTCTACGACAACGACGTCGTCGACATCGCGCGCAACCTGAAGCCCAGTGCGCGAGGCGAATACGAGATCACCGACATCAACGCGCATTACCTCGACCGCGGAAAACTCGCCGTCCAGGTCCTGCCGCGGGGCACCGCGTGGCTCGACACCGGGACCTTCGATTCGCTGCTCGACGCGGGCAACTTCGTGCGCACCGTCGAGCAGCGGCAGGGTCTCAAGATCGCCGTGCCGGAGGAGATCGCCTGGCGCCGTGGGTTCATCGACGACGCCGAGCTGGCCGCCCGCGCGGAGAAGCTGCGCAAGTCGGGCTACGGAGACTATCTCCTGGAGCTGCTCGAACGAGGAAAGGGTCTTTGAATGCGGCTGCGTCCATTGGCGATCGACGGTGCCTGGGAGATCACGCCGGTCCAGCACGGCGACGACCGCGGACTGTTCGCGGAGGTGTTCAAAGGTGACCTGCTCGCCGAGGCCATCGGCCACCGCCTCGACCTCGCCCAGGTCAACCTCTCGGTGTCGGCCGCAGGCGTGCTGCGCGGGGTCCACTTCGCCGACGTACCACCCGGACAGGCCAAGTACGTCACCTGCCCAGCCGGCGCGATACTCGACGTCATCGTCGACATCCGCGTCGGCTCACCCACTTTCGGCACATACGACACCGTGCTCCTCGACGACGTCGACCGCCGCGCCGTCTACCTCTCCGAAGGACTCGGCCACGCGTTCTGCGCACTCGCCGACGGATCCTCGGTCACCTACCTGTGCTCGACCGGCTACAACCCAACCGCCGAACACGGCATCAACCCCCTCGACCCCGAACTCGGGATCCAGTGGCCGACGACGGCCCGGGACGGCACGCCCCTGGAGTACGAACTGTCGGCGAAGGACACCGCCGCGCCGGGATTGTCGGCGGCGCGGGACGTGGGTTTGTTGCCGGTGTTCGACGACGTCACCGGGTATCTGCGAGGGTTGGCGTCGGGTCCGGTGGGTGAGTAGCCGGGGTGCGTGGGGCCGAGATCACCGCTGGTCGGGAGACTGATTCTCCGCATTCTGCAACGCGATCGCCCTCGCCAGCCGCGCGTATTTGATCTCGAGCTCGCGGAAGCGCAGGTAGGTCGAGACCGTGGTGAAGGCGAACGCGATGACCAGCAGGAACAGCACCAGATCCAGGCCACGCTGGATACCGATCTTGTTGGCCACCCAGGTGACGTCGTCCTGGCGCAGCATGGCATACACACCGAACACCACGAACGCGACGAACAGCAGCTTCACCCCGGCCGACGCGCGAGCGGTCCCGCGGTGGACGATGAAGAACGCGACCAAGGCCAGCACGCCCAGGATCGCCAGGATCTGCAACCAGATCATCGGGCTCACTTCCTCATACGGCCGTGGAGCAGACCGTCGGCGACGATGTTCACGCCGTTGATCAGGGACTGCCCCTTGGCTCGTGAGTAGTCGGTGTAGAGGATCGTCACGGGCTGTTCGGTGACCCGCCACTGGTAGTGGTCGATGAGTGCGACGAACTCGGAGGCGTGGCTCATTCCGCTCATCATCAGGTCGAGGTCGTCGGCGACGGTCCGATTGAAGGCGCGTAACCCGTTGTGCGCGTCGGTCAATCCGAGTCGACGTGTACGCGGACTCAGGAACACGATGGTGCGCAACGCCATTCGTCGGACGAGTGGTACCGATTCGCTGCGCCCCTCGGCGAACCGGGTGCCGACGACGATGTCGACCGGCTCGGTGCGCAGCCGGCCGACCATCGCGACGACGTCTTCGACGCGATGCTGACCGTCGGCGTCGAAGGTGACGAAGAAGCGGGCGTTCGGCTGGGCGCGCGCGTACTCGACCCCGGTCTGGATCGCGGCACCCTGACCGAGATTGACCGGATGGCGGACGAGGCGGATGCCGTCGGCAGATGCCGCGGCGGCACGGATCTCGGCCGACGACCCGTCCCGACTGCCGTCGTCGACGCACACGATGTTCGGGAAGGTCCGCGCGGCCGCGGTCACCACGTCCCGGATCACCTCGGCCTCGTTGAAGACGGGTATGACCAGCCACACGTCATCGTTGCTGGTGGAGCCCGAGGTCATGACGGTAACCCTAGCCGAGGCCCCCGCGGCGATGACCTACCCTGGTCGCGTGCCGATCGACGTGATGATGCCGTTCTACGGTGATGTCGCGCAGTTCCGGCAGGCGGTGTCGAGTGTGCTGGGTCAGCGCGACGGCGACCTGCGGCTGGTCGTCGTCGACGACTGCTACCCCGATGCCGAGCCGCGTGTCTGGCTGGAGTCCCTCACCGACCCGCGGGTGCACTATCACCGCAACACGACCAACCTCGGGGTGAACGGCAACTTCCGACGATGCGTCGAGTTGGTCGAGGCCGACCACTTCGTGGTGATGGGCTGCGACGACGTGATGCTGCCGGACTACCTCGGGACCGTCCGCGCACTCGCGGCCGCGCACCCGGATGCGTCCGTCGTGGCGCCCGGCGTCGAGGTCATCGACGACCGCGACCGCGTCGTACGACCGCTGGCGGATCGGATCAAGTCCGTCCTGTCGCCGAACGCATCTCCGGGGACACCCGTCGTGCTCGCCGGTGAGTCGATGGCGACCAGCCTCTACCACGGGAACTGGACGTATTTTCCGTCGCTGCTGTGGCGCACTGCGCCCGTCCGCGAGGTGGGTTTCCGGCCCGGCCTCGAGATCGTGCTCGACCTGGCCCTGCTCGTCGACCTGGCCGCCGACGGCGGCTCCCTCGTCCACGACCCCACCGTCATCTTCCGTTATCGACGCCACGACGCGTCGGTGAGTTCAGTGCAGGCCGTCGACGGCCGGCGCTTCGCGGAGGAGAACGCCTTCTTCGCCACCGAGGCACGACGATGCGCGGAGCGCCGGTGGCCGCGTGCCGCGCGGGCCGCCCGGCTGCACGCGACGTCGCGCCTCAATCACGCTCAGTCGCGGGTGGCGGCGGCCGTCGGAACCGTGTTGCGGCGGCCCAACGCGACGGCGTGAACCAGCATCCCGACGACGGGACCGCCGGCCAGGGCGAGCGCGACACGGCCCTGGACTCCCACCGGTATCAGCAGTAGCGCGACCGACGCGACGGTCGCGCACCACCAGCCTGCCGCGTACCAGCGATGCGCATCCACCGCGATCGCCGCGGCACCGGTGACGGTCAGCAGTGCGAGCACCGTCGCGCCCATCGTCAGGGCCGCCAGTGTCGCGCCGGGCAACCGGAAATCGGCGCCGAATACGCTCGTCATCAGCCACGGTCCGGCCAGCCAGGCGAGGCCTGAACCGGCGACGCCGATGGCCGCCACGCCCGTGGCGGGCGCGCGCAGCGCCGTCGCGAGGTGGTCGCGACCGTCGACGAAACGCGTGATCAGCACACCCTGAAAACTGTTCAGCGGCACCAGCAGCGGCGCCCGGGTGAGGGTGACGGCGAGGACCACAGCCCCGACGGTCGCGGTGTCCGCGGACCGCCCGGCCGTGGCATTGATGAGTACCGGAAATCCCATCACCAGAACGGCACTCGCCGCGGCCGCGGCCATGGCGGTGAGCGTGTTGGCGGTCAGCCGTCGCGACCCGACGTCGCCGGGGAGACCGACCGCGTGCCGGGCGGACGGCGATGTCAGCAGGAGCAGCATCCAGGACACGGAACCGGTGACGGTGATGATCAGGAACGCCGTGACATCGGCTCCGACGACGACCGCGATGACGGCGCCGACGAGACGGATCAGTGCGTCCACGGACAGCAGGACGGCGAACGCACCCCAGGACACCGATCCCGACAGCGCACCCGCGAGGTGCGCATAGACGGCGAACGACGCCACCCCGACCGACAACAGCACCACCGACAGCCAGCGATGGTCGGTGAACACATGGGCACTCCACAGCGGCGAGGTCGCCGCGACGATCGCGCCGAGGATCCCCCCGATCGCGGTGTTGACCAGCCAGGGACGAGCGGTGGTCGCGGAGTGTCCGTCGACGGCGGCGCGCACCGTGCGGGTGGTCTCCTGCAGCTGTCCGTTCTGAGAGCCGGTCACCATGCCGTAGGCGGCCCAGAAGACGGCGAACACCGCGTAACCCGCCGCACCGAGATATCGTGCGGCGAGCAGGAGTACGAGGTAGCCGGAGGCCGCTGCGACGAGCGTCGCGATCGTCACCCGACCGAGTGCCCCGGCGGCGGGAGGGTCCGCTGCCGGGAGGCGGTCGTCGTCGGACATCGCGGTCGGTTCGCTCAGGACGGCCCGGGGAACGACGGCAGCGCGGCGGTGAACAACCATTCGTCCCACAGCGGTCCGAGGGACATCGTCGAGTAGTTCGCGGCCAGGGCGATGAAGTCCTCGGTGGTGGCCGACCCGTAGCGGTACTTGTCGGTCCAGCGACGCAGGAGCGCGAAGAAGTTGCCGTCGCCGATGCTCAGCCGCAGGGCGTGCAACGTCAACGCACCGCGCTTGTAGACCCAGTCGTCGAACATCCGTCGCGGACCGGGATCGGCCAGGGTGGCCCGCACCGGATGTGCGGCGAGTTTCTCGTAGTAGTGGCGGGCCCACTCGGAGGCGCTCCTGCCGCCGGAGTGCTGACTCCACAGCCACTCCGCATAGCAGGCGAACCCCTCGTGCAGCCAGATGTCGCGCCACCGCGAGAGGGTCACCGAGTTCCCGAACCACTGATGGGCGAGTTCATGGGCGACGAGCCGTTCGGCGTGGCCGGTGCCGTCGCAATGGTTCGCTCCGAAGGTCGAGAAACTCTGCGCCTCGATCGGGATCTCCAGCGAGTCGTCGGTGACGACGACGGTGTAGCCGGGGAACGGATACGGGCCGAACATCTCGACGAAGGCCTCGAGCATCTCGACCTGCCGGCCGAAGTCGATGTCGAAGGTGCGCATCAGCCGGGGCGGCAGGATCGCCGTGACCGGTACCGGCTTGGTGGCCAACGTCTTTCTCTTGTACATCCCTATCTGCACCGAGGCCAGATAGGTAGGCATCGGTTCCACCTGGTGGTAGGCCCACGTGGTCTGGGCGGCCCGGGTGCGTTTGGACTCCAGCACACCGTTGGCCAGGGCGTAGTACGGGCTGTCGGTGGTGATGACGATCCGGTAGGGGGCCTTCGCGCTGGGGTGGTCGTCGCACGGGAACCAGGACCCCGCGCCGTTGGGCTGGTTGGCACACAACGCGCCGTCGGTGAGCTCCTCCCAGCCGACTTCACCCCAGGAACCGCGGATGGGTCGCGGCGTTCCCGAATACCGGATCACGATGGTCATCGCGCCGCCCGGCGGTATCGGGGTGTCGGGGGTGATCGCGAGTTTGCGGTTGCGATGGGAGTACCGGGCGCGCTTGCCGTTCACCGATACCCGCGACACGGACATCGTCGACGCCAGGTCCAGGGTGAAACGCTGCAGATGGATGAACGACGTCGCGGTCAGCGTGGCGACGCCTTCGAGCCGGTTCGGCGTGACCTTGTACTCGAGATCCAGGTCGTACCGCGAGATGCGGTACCCGAGGTTGCCGTTGTCGGGCAGGTACGGATCGAGAGCGTCGAGGGGAGCGCCGAGAAGGGGCTGACGTGGACCCTTGGCCGACTTTCCCGGCACTGACTCTCCTGTCTGTTCGAAAGCGACCAGGTGTCGCGGCGCGTTTTCCCCCGCTGCCGTCGTCGGTCGCGGACACTTAGGTTACCTGCCGCACCCCGGCTGCACCGGGCGGCAAGGTCGTGAGAAGCTGGAGAACCAAACCGGACCGCAGTCCGCTTCATTGGGGTCGGGAACGAAAGGGAGACCATGTTCGGTGTACGCAGCGTGACATTTTTCTTGGCGCGACTGATTCTCGGTTACATCTTCATCATGCACGGGTGGCAGAAGCTGCACACCAACGGAATCAGCAACGTGGAGAAGGGATTCGATGCCATGGGCGTCCCCGCTCCGGATCTGGCGGCGCAGTACGCGACCTGGGTCGAGTTCATCGGTGGCATCCTGCTGATCCTCGGATTGTTGCTGCCGATCGTGTCGATCCTGCTGATCGCGGACATGATCGGGGCAATCGCCTACGCCCACTGGGATGCCGGGTTCTGGAACAGCGATGGCGGATACGAGCTCCCGCTCGCCCTCATCGCCGGCCTGCTCGCCGTCGGCTTCGCCCAGGCGGGCACCGCTGCGGCGGACCACTATGTGTTCCGTCGTCGCCGTCGGGGTGCTGTCGTCGAGTAGTCGGGTCCTGCCCTTTCTGTTGATCGAGTAGGTCGGAGCGTCAGCGGCGCCTCGCTTCGCTCGGTGCCTACTCGATCGGCGGGGTGAGGTAGGCCCTGGTGAGGTTGCCGTTTGGTCCGCAGACCGGACCAAACGGCAACCTCCGCACGATCTGCCCAGTACACGCTTCGCTCGGTGCCTACTCGATCAGCGGGGAGTTCACCCGCTCCAGGGCACGATCGGATTGCCCTGCCAGCGGGTATGCGCCGGCACCACGTCGCCACGCATGACCAGCGAGGCCGGTCCGACCGTCGCACTCTCGCCGAGACCCGAGGCGGGCAGCGCGACGCAATGAGGCCCGAGCGTCGATCCGGCCTCGAGCACCACCTGATCGATCGCCATCACCCGATCGTGGAACAGGTGCGTCTGCACCACACATCCACGTTGCACGGTCGCGCCGTCGCCGAGGGTCACCAGGTCTGCCTCGGGCAGCCAGTAGGTCTCACACCAGACGCCCTTGCCGATGTGTGCGCCGAGCATCCGCAGCCACAGGTTCAGGATCGGTGTGCCGGTCGCCGCGTTCGCGAACCACGGCGCGGCGACGGTCTCGACGAACGCATCCGACAACTCGTTGCGCCACACGAACGAACTCCACAGCGGATGCTCGGACACCTGAATCCGGCCGACGACCAGCCACTTCGCGGCCGCCGCGATGCAACAGGCAGCCGCACCGGCGACCAGCAGCAGCAATCCGCTCACGAGAGCGGCGACCCAGTACGCCGAGTGCTGCGCGATGTACTGCAGCCCGATCAGCATGAAGATGCCCAGGCCGAACGACACGATCACCGGGATGATGCGCAGGGTCTCGACGACAGACCGCGCCGCCTTCAGCTTCCACGACGGGTGGAAGGTGCGTGAGGTGTCGGAGGCGGCTGCCGTGCGACGTAGCCGGACAGGCGGACTGCCCAGCCAGCTGGACCCGGACTTCGCGCGGTCCGGTGTCGCCGACAACACGGCCACCAGGCTGTTCTTGGGTACCTTGCGGCCTGGTCCGGTCATGCCCGAGTTGCCCAGGAACGAGCGCTTGCCGATCTTCGCCTCGTCGATGTGCAGCCAGCCGCCCCCGAGTTCGTAGGAGGCGACCATGGTGTCGTCGGCGAGGAATGCTCCGTCGCCGATGGCGGTGAACTTCGGCAAGACCAACGCCGTCGAGATCTCGGTCCCGGTGCCGACCTTCACGCCGAGGATGCGGAACCACCACGGCGTCAGCAGGCTCGCGTAGAGCGGGAACAGGTAGGTGCGGGCGGCGTCGAGGAGGCGTTCGGTCATCCACACCTGCCAGCCGACCCGTGACCGGACCGGGTGATAGCCCTTCGACAGCCCGAGCGACAACAGACGCACCAGCACCGCGGTGATGACGGCGAAGACCATGAGGCTGGTCAGTGTCGCCACCGGGAGCAGGGCGAGGCAGCGCAGCCCGACACTGCGCAGCCGGTCGGCGTGCAGGGCCCACGACCCCATCACGGCCAGCCCGGCACCGAGCGCGATCAGCGGGATGGCAGCCAGCAGTATCGACGAGATGACGTAGACCGGAACCCACTGTGTCCCGCGTGGCGGACGGTGATCCGGCCACGGGTGAGCGGCCTTGCGCACCTTGGCCGCCGGTGAGCCGGCCCAATGCTGTCCGGCCTTGACCCGGCCGCGCACCGCCGATCCGGGTTCCACCTCCGCGTCGCGTCCGACGACCGCGCCCGGCAGCAATGTCGAGCGTGCCCCGACCGAGGCGCCGCGTTTGATGACGATCTCCCCGATGTGCACGCGGTCACCGTCGATCCACCACCCGGCGAGATCGACCTCGGGCTCGATGGACGCGCCGTCGCCGATGGTGAGGAACCCGGTGACCGGGGGAATCGTGTGCAGATCGACGCCGCGCCCGATCGTCGCACCGAACGCGCGCGCCAGGTGGATCATCCAGGGCGCGCCGGAGAGATTCGCGGCGCCGCTCGCCTCGAGCAGGCGCTCGGCCACCCAGAGTCGGATGTGCGTGCCGCCCCCGCGCGGATATGTTCCGGGCGTCAGGCCGGCGAGCAGCAGCCGGGAGCCGGTCGCGGCGATCGCCATGCGCCCGGGCGGGGTGATGAACACCAGGAACGCGACGAGCAGCACCCACCAGTTCACCGGCACCAGCCACGGCACGTCGCGGCCCGCCCGGTCGACGACCTCGATGGCGACGTTGTTGACGACGCCGAGCCAGGTGGCCCACTGCAATCCGGTGAGCGTGGTCAACGGAATCGACAACGCGAGCTGGGCGAGTCCGGCCCGACGAGGCGTCGGTGTCACGTCGCGCTCGACGACCACGCGCGACGGGGTCCGTGCGTCGAGCATCTCGGCCAGCGAACCCAGGCGGGGATGATCGTAGAGGTCGGCGACGGTGATGTCGGGATAGCGGGTCCGCAGCGCGGTGACCAGTTGGGCCGCCGCCAGCGAACCGCCACCCTCGGCGAAGAAATCGGCGCGTGGATCCTCGATGACGACGCCGAGGACATCGGTCCAGCACGCAGCGACCCAGACCTCGGTGTCGCTGAGATCCTCGGACTTCTCCGACGATGCGGTCCCCGGCAGCGGCCAGGGCAGCGCGTTGCGGTCCACCTTGCCCGAGGTCCGCGTCGGGAGCTCGTCGACCAGGGCCAGACGCGGCACCATCGGGGCGGGGAGCTGGTCGACGAGCGTGGCGTGTGCCGCGGCGACGTCGAAATCCGGATGCGGCGACACCAGGTAGCCGACGAGCAGGCTGTTGCCCGCCGCCGACTTGCGCACCGCCGCCGCCGCGCCGCTGACACCCGGAAGTTGTTGCAGTGCATTGTCGATCTCGCCGAGTTCGATCCGCCGGCCGCCGACCTTCACCTGATCGTCGGCGCGCCCCTGGAATAGCAGGCCCGCCGGGTCGAGGCGGACGAGATCGCCACTGCGGTAAGCCCGTTCCCAACCCAGCGTGGGCATCGGTGCGTACTTCTCGGCGTCCTTGGCGGGATCGAGGTAGCGGGCCAGGCCGACGCCGCCGATGACGAGCTCGCCGACGGCGCCCTCGGCCACCGGCCGACCATCCGGACTGACGACCGCGAGATCCCAACCGGGCAGCGGCAATCCGATGCGGACCGGGCCCGTGCCGTCGAGCGGTGCCGCGCACGCGACGACGGTGGCCTCGGTCGGACCGTACGTGTTCCACACCTCCCGACCCTCGACCGCGAGCCGTTCGGCGAGCTCGGGTGGGCAGGCCTCGCCGCCGAAGATCAACAGCCGCACAGCTTCCAGGGCTTCCGGCGGCCACAGCGAGGCGAGCGTCGGCACCGTCGAGACGACGGTGATGTCGCGCTGGACGAGCCACGGGCCCAGGTCCATCCCGCTGCGCACCAGAGCGCGGGGAGCCGGGACCAGGCAGGCGCCGTACCGCCACGCGAGCCACATCTCCTCGCACGATGCGTCGAAGGCCACCGACAACCCGGCCAACACGCGGTCGTCCGGACCCAGCGGGTCGTCGAGCAGGAACATGCGTGCCTCGGCGTCGACGAAGGCGGCCGCGTTGCGGTGGGTGACGGCGACACCCTTCGGGGTGCCCGTCGATCCCGAGGTGAAGATGATCCAGGCGTCGTCGTCGACGGTGGGGCGCTGCGGGGCCGGGTCGTCGGCGGGCTCGGGCAGCGCCGTCACGCCACCCGGGCCGAGGACGGCGTCGACCCGAGCCTCGCCGAACACCAGTTCGGCGCGCTCGTCTGGGTCGTCGGCGTCCACCGGGACGTAGGCGGCGCCCGCGTACAGCGTCGACAGGATCGCGACATAGAGGTCGCGGCTGCCCGACGGCATGCGGATGCCGACACGCCCGCCGCGTCCGACGCCCGCGGCGCTCAGTCGCTCGGCCCCGCGGCGGACGAGTGAGAGGAGCTGGGAGTACGTGAGAGACAGATCACCGTCGTCGATCGCCGGGGAATCCGGGAACCTCGCAGCGGTCTCGTCGAGGACGTCGCAGAGGGTGCGCGGAGCGCTGGCCTGCGGTGACAGGAGGAACTGGGGAGGGATGACCACTCGTCACCACCATCGTCTCGGCACGAACGGAGGAATATAGCCGACGAATCCGTCCAGTATCTGTGACGTGGGTGAACATTCAGTGGCGCAGGTCTCGGCCTGTCCGATCGGTGAGGTTGGGCGCGAAACCTGCCGGATCACGGGCACAGCATCACAGGACCGGTGTAGTTTTCGCACTGACATATCTCAGCACGAACCCATCGGGGGGTGTGGCGCGCCTGCCACGGGCGTGTTGAGCATTGTGATGACGAGGGATGAGCAATGCCGATTGTGCACCACCGCAAACCGAGTCTCCTGTCCTTTCCGATGTGGCTCGGTACACGAACACTCCTGCGACCGGCGCTGTCCCTGTGGCCGCTGAACAAGCCGGGGATGGCCGGGCTGTTCCTGATCGACCGGGTCCTCGCGGTGGGACCGAAGCCGGGGGGCGTCGTCCGGGAGCAGATGACTCTTGACGGTAGACCCGTCGAGCTGATCATGCCGTCCGGACCGTCGCGCCGCGACTCGGAGGCGGCGATCCTCTACCTCCACGGCGGGGCCTTCGTGGTGTGCGGCCTCGGGTCTCACCGATCGATTGCGAGCCGATTGTCGAAGGCCTGTGAACTCCCGGTCTTCTCGGTGGAGTACCGGCAGCTGCCCGCTTTCGGCGTCGGGACCTCGGTGGCCGATGCAGTCGGCGCCTACCGCGAACTGGTCGGGGAGCGCGGCTACCGTCGGGTCATCGTCGCGGGCGATTCGGCCGGGGGATTCCTCGCAGGGAAGGTCATCGAGGCGGCCGCCCAGGAGGGCCTCCCGCGGCCGACCGCGTTCATCGGTATCTCTCCGCTGCTCGACCTCGAGGTCGGCACCAACCCGGATCGCAGCAGCCGGTCCGACGCCTACATCCCGCAGAGCAAGATGCGGCAGCTGGCCGCACTGTTCGGTCGCGGGCCCGTCGCATTCCAGGGCACCCGTCGTGTCCCCGACGTGGCCGACGAGGACTTCCCGCCGACGGTCATCATCACGGCCGAGGGCGAGATGCTCGAGCCGGACGCGATCGGTCTGGTGGAGTCGCTCGACGAAGTGGGCGTCGACGCCGTCGCGCACAGTTACTCTTGGCAGGTGCACGCGTTCCCGGTGCTCACGACCCGGCATCCGGAGACGTTGCACGCCATCGAGGTGACCGCCGCATTCGTTGCCCAAGCCATTCGAGAGGCCAAGGACGCTGACGACCGGAAGGACCAGCGGGCCGGCTGAGTCCGGGCCCGATGACTCCACCAGCGAGGACGGACCGACGCCCGTACGTGGCAGCGTCGACGCGCGGTTCACCCTCGCCGCCGAACGCACCGTGTTGGCCTGGGTGCGAACCGCCCTGGGTTTCATGGCCGCCGGGGTCGCCGTCGTCTACGTCGCCGGCAACATCGAGCATCCGGTCCTCGAGACCGCTCTCGGTCTGGTCATGGTGGCGCTCGGTTGCATCATCGCCCTCCTCGGGGCGTGGCGGTGGCGCCAGACCAGTCGCGCCCTGCGTGACGGCGGCGCGATGCCGGGGCCAGCTCACGTCACGTTCCTGATCGTTGGGATAGTGATCGTGGCCGTGGCGATAGCCGTGGTGATCGTGATCCAGACCTGAGGTGAGAAACGTTTCGATGATCAACAACGACTTCCAGCGCGGCGCGCAGAGCTTCTCCCGCGGCATGACCATCGTCGGCTCGGTGATTCTGATGATCTGTGTCGCGCTGCTGACGGTGAACTGGTGGCAGGAAGGCCGCTGGGTCTGGGTGGGCATCGGGATCGCCATCATCGTCGTCAACATCGGGCTGGTGATCCTGCAGTTCCGCCGTCGCAAGTTCCCCGAGCGGGGCGCCGACGACGACTCGGCCACGTGATCGACGCCCCGCTCCCGCCGACGGCAAGCCCGCTCCCGCCGACGGCAACCTCATCTGCGCCGGCGGCAACCGACCGAATCCCGGTTCGTCGCGGCGAACGATGACCTCGGCCCGCGATCGCTTCGAGGGCGCCCGGGTGGCGCGCCTGGCCACCGCCGGTGACGACCACCGACCACACCTGGTGCCGGTGGTGTTCACCCTCGCCGACGACACGGTGGCGTTCTGCGTCGACCACAAGCCGAAACGGACACAACGCCTCCGACGACTCGCGAACATCGAGGCGAACCCGATGGTGTCGCTGCTGGTCGACCACTACGACGACGACTGGACCTCACTGTGGTGGGTGCGAGTCGACGGCGTAGCCGAGGTCGTCGGCCCGGACAGCGCGGAGGGCGCCCGCGCCATCGACCAGCTCGCCGCGAAGTACCCGCAGTACCGCACGGATCGCCCCGACGGTCCGGTCGTCGTCGTCCGCGATCTCAGGTGGCACAGTTGGTCGGCCACGAGCTGAGATCTGGATCGAGGTTGCCGTCGGGCGATCAGGCGGTCAGTTCGTCCTCGCAGCAGACGATCCCGGACCGTGCGTCGTCGGCGAACTGGGTGCGGTACAGCTCGGCATAGCGCCCGTTGCGGGCGAGCAGGGTGGCGTGGTCACCACGTTCGACGATGCGCCCCTGCTCGAGCACGGCGATCTCGTCGGCAGCCCGGATCGTCGACAACCGATGCGCGATCACGATCGACGTCCGCCCGACGAGCGCCTCGCCCAGTGCCTCCTGGACCGCGGCCTCCGACGTCGAGTCGAGATGGGCGGTCGCCTCGTCGAGGATGACGACCGAGGGCTGGGCCAGCAGCAGACGGGCGATGGTCAGCCGTTGCCGCTCCCCACCGGACAGGCGGTAACCGCGTTCGCCGACGACGGTGTCGAGCCCGTCGGGCAGTGACTGCACCAACTCGTCGAGGCGGGCTCGCCGCAGCGCATCCCAGATCTGCTGTTCGGTCACCGTCGGGTCGGCGAGCGCGAGATTGGCGCGGACCGTGTCGTGGAAGAGATGTCCGTCCTGGGTCACCAGGCCGACGGTCCTATGCACCGACGCACTCTGCAGGTCTCGGATGTCGACGCCGTTGAGTTCGATGGTGCCTGCGTCGACGTCATAGAGGCGCGTCGCGAGGTTCGCGATCGTCGACTTCCCGGCACCGGAACTGCCGACCAGCGCCGTCATGGTCCCGGCCGGCACGTCGAGGTCGATGTCGTGCAGGACTGTCGAGCCGCCGCGGTTGTCCAGTTGCGCAACCTCTTCCAACGACGCCAGCGACACCTTGTCGGCCGACGGGTAAGCGAACGACACGTCGCCGAAGCGGACCGACACCGGGCCCTGCGGCACCGGCCGGGCGTCGGGTTTGTCCGCGATCAGCGGTTCGAGATCGAGGACCTCGAAGACGCGCTCGAAACTGACGAGCGCACTCATGATCTCGACGCGTGCGTTGGCCAGCGCGGTCAGCGGTGCGTACATGCGGGTGAGCAGGAGCGCCAGCGAGACGACGGCGCCTGCGGACAGGTGGCCGCCGACGGCGAGCCATCCGCCGAGACCGTAGACCAGTGCGAGCGCCAGCGCCGAGACGAGGGTCAGCGCGGTCATGAAGTACGCCTGGAGCATCGCACGACGAACCCCGATGTCGCGCACGCGATCTGCGCGATCAGCGAACTCCGAGGACTCCATGTCGGGGCGGCCGAACAGCTTGACCAGGGTGGCGCCCGGAGCCGAGAACCGTTCGGTCATCTGCGTCGACATGCGGGCGTTGTATTCCGCGGCCTCGCGCGACAACGCCGCCATCCGACGACCCATCCGACGCGCCGGCACGACGAACACCGGGAGCAGGACGAGCGCGAGAATCGTGACCTGCCAACTGATCGCGATCATCACGCCGAGGGTCAACACGAGCGTGACGGCATTCGACACCACGCCCGACAGTGTGTCGCTGAACGCACGTTGTGCCCCGATGACGTCGTTGTTCAGGCGACTGACCAGCGCGCCGGTCCGCGTCCGGGTGAAGAACGCGACCGGCATCTTCTGGACGTGATCGAACACCGATCGACGCAGATCGAGGATCAGACCCTCGCCGATGTTCGCCGAGAACCAGCGTGTGCCGATTCCGGCTGCGGCCTCGACGACGGCGATCAGGGCGATCAACAACGCCAGTCCGACGATGGCGCCGCCGCCGCCACCGCCGGTGATCAGATTGACCACTCGCCCGGCCAATAGTGGCGTCACCACCGTCAGCAATGCGGTCACCACCGACAACACCAGGAACACCACGATCCGACGACGATGCGGCTGCGCGAAACCGGCGATCCGACGCAGCGTCGCGCGGCGTTCGCCCTTGAGTGCCCGCGCCTGTGGCGCGTTCATCGACTTGTACATGGTGTCCCAGCCCACCGATTCCATGCTCATGCCGACCACGGTAGAACTTAAAGCTCACTTGAAGTCCACTCGGACCGTCACGAACAGGTTGCGAACCGGCGTTCGGTGGCTGCCAGAAGTGCAGCCCGCCGCCGGTCAGATGCGGCCGAGACGTTGGCGTAGTTGTGCCACTGGAGGTTGCGCACGCCAATCTTCCCGAAGGTCCCGCGAAACATGATCTTGGTGACCGGATCTCCGAACCACCAGCGGTACACGGGATGCGGTGTGGTCATCACCGTCTGCACCGACACTCCTCGCAGTTCGGTCATCAGGTTGCGGAACGGATTGCCCTTCGCGCCGCGGATCTCCTCATAGGCGACGCCCTGGGTGAGCACCCGATCGAGGAAGCCCTTGGTCGCTGCCGGCATCGCCTCCCACCAGATGGGGAAGACGAAGGCGAGGTGATTCGCGGCGAGTATGCGCTGCTGATAGTCGGCGACCACGGGATCGACGACCTGTTGCAGTCGCCATGCACGCAGGTCGTCGGCGCTCATCACCGGATCGAAGCCGTCGGCGGCCAGATCGATGACATCGACCTCGTGTCCGGCCGAACGTGCTCCGCGGATCGCTGCCGCGGCGACAGCGGCCGAGAAACTGCGTTCGTGTTCGACGTCGGCGGCCGAGGCCAGCGTGTACGGGTGATCGAGGATGACGAGGGTTCGCATGGCGACCTCCGGGGGGAAAGGTTGAATTAGCAACAGTTGTAATATCAACTGATACTCCATGAACCGTTGTACGTCAAACCTTGTTACGGTTGTCCGATGCGCGGCGCCGACGAGCTCCCCGACCTGCCGGATGACTTCGCGCGGTTCTGGTTCCTCCTCCGGCGGGTCGCCGGACTGATGGACCGGACCGGCGACGCCCTGTTCCGCACGGGGCTCGGGATCTCGCTGCCACAGTTCCTCGTGCTGTCCACGATCGACGCGTACCCGGGGAGGCTGAATCAGCAGATGATCGCCGACCGGCTCGGCCTCACGAAGTCGACGGTCAGCCGACAGATCGACAACGGGGTGTCGGCGGGCCTGATCTCGGTGTCGCGATCGGAACACTCGCGGCGGGAGAACGACATCAGGCTGACTGAGTCGGGTACCGACATGGTGCACCGTGGCGACGATCTGTTCGCCGCTGCGCGCGCCGATTTCCCGGACGTCTCGGCCCGGGAGATGCGGGTGACCCTCGCGACGCTGTCCGCGTTCGACCGCGCCTTCGGCGCCACGTTCGCATCGGACTGACCCGCCTCGCGTCGGCACAACCATTCGAGCTGAGTACGTTGGTCACAGAGTGATCGATCGGTGAGAAGTCCGCGAGCTCGACGGCCGCGGCCGGCAGGAACGAGGTCAGACATGTCAGCAGAACTCAAACTGGGGTTCAAGGCGTCGGCGGAGCAGTTCGATCCGCGTGAGTTGGTGGAGATCGCGGTGGCGGCCGAGGAGCACGGGATGGACTCGGTCGCGGTGAGTGACCACTTCCAGCCGTGGCGGCACAACGGTGGGCATGCGCCGTTCTCGTTGGCGTGGATGGCCGCCGTCGGTGAGCGCACGAAACGTGTGCAGATCGGGACGTCGGTGATGACGCCGACCTTCCGCTACAACCCGGCTGTGATCGCGCAGGCGTTCGCGACGATGGGGTGTCTGTATCCGGGGCGGATCATGCTCGGGGTGGGTACCGGTGAGGCGCTCAACGAGTATGCGACCGGTTTTCAGGGTGAGTGGCCGGAGTTCAAGGAACGCTTCGCGCGGCTGCGGGAGTCGATCCGGTTGATGCGGGAGTTGTGGACCGGCGAGGAGGTCGATTTCGACGGCGACTACTACCACACGCAGGGCGCGTACATGTATGACGTTCCCGAGCAACCGATCCCGGTGTATGTGGCCGCGGGGGGTCCGGTGGTGGCGCGCTATGCCGGGCGGGCCGGTGACGGTTTCATCTGTACCTCGGGCAAGGGTGCGGAGTTGTATCAGGAGAAGTTGATCCCGGCGGTCAAGGAGGGTGCGGAGAAGGCGGAGCGGGATTTCGAGACGATCGATCGGATGATCGAGATCAAGATCTCCTACGATCCGGATCCGGAGCTGGCGTTGGAGAACACGCGATTCTGGGCGCCGCTGTCGTTGACCGCGGAGCAGAAGCACAGTGTGAACTCGTCGACGGAGATGGAGCGTCTGGCCGACGAGTTGCCGATCGAGCAGGTGGCCAAGCGGTGGATCGTGGCCTCGGATCCGGATGAGGCGGTGGAGAAGGTGAAGTTCTACACCGATTCCGGGCTGAATCATCTGGTGTTCCATGCGCCGGGCCATGATCAGCAGCGGTTCCTGACCAATTTCGAGAAGGATCTCGCGCCGAGGCTCCGCGAACTCAGAGTGTGAGCTTGGGTGAAGGACCGGCGCGCACTCGTTCAGCTGAGGTGCTCGAGCAGGAACTCCAATGTCCGTGTCCACGCGTGCCGCTGAGCTGTGGCGACGTCCTCGGGAGCGCCGCCGCCGATCAGTCCGGCGGAACGGGTGACCGTGGTCGGTACCGCCGGCGGACGGATGAAGTGTCCGACGCGCGGGTAGATCAACAGTTCGTCGTCGGCACAGCGATCGGCACCGAGCCGGATCCGGCGATCGATGATCGCCCGGGCCATCTCGGCGGCGGGGTAGCACCGGTCGTTTGTGCCGGCGATCGCCAGGATCGGGCAGTCTATCCGCTCTACCGGGATGGCGGCATCGGCGACCGCGTGATGATCCCGCAATCCCGCCTCGTAGGCCTTCGTCGTCGCCATGGCCATCGACGACCGCCCGGCAAGGAGGCTGCGGCGCACCATGTTCATCGTCACCTGGCCGAGTAGACGTTCGGCACGGACGGGTACGTAGGGCAGATCGATCCCCTCGTGGGTGAGGGACGACACCTGCTCGGGAGGTCCGTCGGTGCGTAGGGATTGAAAGACGACGTGGCTGGGCGCGACGGCCACGATCGCTCGGAGCGGCGAGCGGGTCATGGCCACCGTCGTCAACGCTGTCTGCACGCCGATCGAGGACGCGTGAATCGCGACCGCGCCGTCGTCGACATACGGTCTCGCAGTAAATGCCTCGATCCCGTGGGCGATCGCCTCCACAGGAATCCGGGCTACGGAATCCGGGAGTCCGGGACGGCCGGTGTAGGCCAGGACCGACGTCGCGTACCCGTGTGAGGCGAACAATGCGGCAGTAGCCCAGGTGGAGCGCGTGACCATCGTGCCAGGGACGACGATCACGCCGGGCAGGGAACTGTCGTCGTCGGCCGGTCGGTACGTGTGGAGCTCCCACCCTGGCCCTCGAAGATCTTCGCAGACCAACCCGCGTCCCCACACCCGACGAAGGGTCGTGCTGGACACCTCGGAGCCATCGGATGCGGTGGCGGTGAACTCGAGCGCCGAATCGCACGCCTCGAACAGTGTCGGTACGGCGCGCGACGTCATCACGGGCTGCATGGTGACCCACGGTTCATCGTTGTCGGCGATGTCGAGGAGTCCGTTCCCGCCGACCGGATGTCTACCCGATGACCGCCAACGCCGCCCGTTCGCATCGACGCCGTATACGTCCAAGTCGACCGTTGTCGCCGAGGTCCCTGTCACCTGGAACCGAACGGGTGAGTCAACGAGCCCGTCGCCGGTGTCGATCACATGGAGGTGCATCCGTGGCTGGGGTGTGGCGGCCGTGTGTCAGGACAGGACGAATGTCGCACCCATGGCCGGCCCGTAGCGGAAGATGTTGGCGTAGACGGATTCTCCCGCAGATGCGCCGGTGTCCTGGAGGGTGGTGTATCCGAAGATGTGACCCAGCGAGGATCGGTAGGTGGTCGTGGTGTCGAAGCGGTAGGTGTACGAATAGGTCACCTCGACACCCATCGTTGCCGGATTCGAGGTCCAGGCCCTGACCACCGTGGTCTGGCCCATGTTCAGGGTGGCGGGAGGTGCATCGATCCAGCGGAAGTCCGACGAGCTGCCTGCACCCACGCTGGTGTCGGGGAACCGGCTGAGTGTCAGAGGCATTCCGGTCTGGTTCGTGATCACGAGAACCGCGCTCGACCCTCCGGGTGGAATCGGGCGAGCTGCTGCGGACGTGGTGGTCGTCACGCCCGCGAGGACCAACGTCACCGCGAGCGCCGAGGCGATCGCAGTGACGAGCCGAACGACACTTCGATGTGATCTCATGGCGATCTCCTTTGTCGATCCTTCGGTGGATCATCCGAGCGTATGAAGCATGCGAGGCCCGGATAAGTCCCAAAGATGGGGGTATCCAGGTCGCGGGCTCCGGCTGCGATTCGCCGTTGTGGCTCCCATGAAAGTCATCAGCTGCCAGAATGATCCACGGGCCGTGTGCGGAGCGCGGGAGGTGACATGACGGCGGACAGCGGATTTCGCGTCGGGATCGTGGACGATCACCGATCTGCGATATGGGGGATCGAACGCATACTCGAGGACAACGGCCGGTTGCGCCTCGTGGCGTCGGCCGCGACCGTCGACGAATTGCTGCACACGACTTCAGATCTCGCCGTCGTGATCCTCGACCTGCGTCTCGCCGATGGCACGTCACCTGAGGACAACGTCGAACGGTTCCGTGCCCTGGGCATCCATGTACTTGTCTACACCTCTGGGGATCAGCCCGAACTAGTGAGGTCTGCGGCGCGAGCAGGAGTCCTCGGCGTGATCCGTAAGAGTGCGGAGCAGGACGAGGTCGTCGATGCGATCACCTCAGCCGCTCGGGGTGAGGAGGTGCTGGGTATGGAGTGGGCCGCGGCGATCGACGCCGACCCCGACCTCGAACGAGTGCGACTGAGCCCTCAACTCCAGCGCGTGCTCACCCTCTATGCCAATGGCGAGACCTCACGTCGCATCGGCGAGCTCATGAATGTACAAGTCGATACGGTGCACGAGTATCTGAAGAGGATTCGCCAGAAGTATGCGGAGGCCGGGCGGCCGGCACGGACCAAGCTCGAACTGTTCAAACGTGCGGTCGAGGACGGATTGTTACCGATGCACCCGCCGCACCATCGCTCGTGATGGCGGCGCCGGACGGCCGGCGCATCCAACGACTGCTCGCGCGGTTCGTCGGGCTCGGCTACCTCGGGTATCTGGCGGTGTCCGCCCCGGAGTTCGGGCGCGCCGCCGAGTTGGTGTCCGCGTGGTGGACACCAACGGTCCTGTTCCTGACTTTTCTACCCGGCTTGGCGCTGTTGGTAGCGAGCTTCCGCGCGGTTCTCAGGACGATGCACCTTCTCGCGGTCTCCGCCGCGGGCGGCTATCTGACCTCGAATGTTCTCTGGCTGATCGCGTGGAACGGGACCAGGGTGGAGGATCTGCGCAGCAATTGGCTGGTGATCTTCTCCGGTCTCGCCGGATTGAGCGCGGCTCTGGTGCTGCGCGCGACGTGGGCGGTGGGCATCCAGGTCGTCGCCTCGATTCTGTCCAGCCTCACGAACCAACTGGGTCTGATCAGCACGCGACCGACGGCCGTCCGGGTGATCTACGAGTCGGTGTGGGCGACTGCTTTCAGCTGTGTGTTCGTGGTGGCGGTCCTCATCGCTGTCCGCACCGCCCGAACACTGGACGAGACAAGAGATCTCGTGCAACACGAGTCGGCTGCCGCCGCCGCGCGTGCAGCGCGTGACCACGAACGTGCACGCTTCGATGCCCTGGTCCACGATCAGGTCCTCGCGACCTTGCTAGAGGCGCATCGGGCTCCGCATGAGCCCAGTACGTCCCGGCATGCGCGCACGGCGCTCGCCGAACTGGATGCGCTGAACGGCGATCCGATGCGCGAGGGCGAGGTCGGGGCGATCGCCGTCGTCGCGAGAATCCGCTCGGTATGCACAGAGATCGACGATCAGTCGACGGTCGTGCCCACCGTTACCCAGACCGCGATGGCACAGATGTTTCCGGTCTCGGCTGTCGCGGTCGTCGGCGCTGCGACGGGCGAAGCGCTGCGCAACAGCGTCCGGCATGCGGGACCGGATGCCCAGCGGACGATCAGTGTGATGGTGGACATCGACCGTCTCGTCGTGAGGATCACCGACTTCGGCCGGGGATTCGGTGCCGACGACCTCGGCGGAGGCCGTCTGGGTATCGCGTTGAGCATCACTGCACGGATGGACAGTCTCCCCGGTGGTCGGTCGGCGGTCTACAGCCGACGAGGTTCAGGGACAACGGTGGAGCTCGAATGGAATCGCTGAGAGAACGGCGGGGGCGGGTGGCCGCCGAGCGGCGCGGGCGAAACGACGCTCCGACGATCATCGGTATGCACTCGCGGTGGGCTCTCGGCGTGGCAGGCGTTTTCGTACTCGCCGGGGCCGTGGTCACGATCGGCTCGTCCGGAGTCGGGGCGCAACTCGCCCCGGCGATGGTCTCGCTACTCCTACTGGTGGTGGGCGCTGCAACGCTGCTGACGACCGCGGGTGATCCACTCCCGACGTGGCCGGCCGCGGTGATCGCACTCATTCCCGCTGTGCAGGCGTCGATCTTCTGGCCCGCGTTGCCGACGCCCCTCGAGGATCCACTCCAGGCATCGGCGGCCATCGGGGGAGGCGTGGTGCTGTGTGCGTTCCTCTGCGTGCGTGGCCGGGTTCTGTACGCGTGGGCCGGGCAGGTCATGGCGTTCGTCGCGGTCCTCGCGATGACCCTCGGCTCGCACGGAGCGGTGTCGGCGGTCGTGGGGATGTTCCTGTCCAATGCCGGGGTGCTGGTGATGGCGACCTACTTCGCCTGGCTGATGCGACCGGCGGTCGACGCTCTCTTCCGGCTTCGTGAGACACAGACGACGATGATGGCGGATCTCGCGGCATCGGAGGCCGCACGGATCGAACGTGCCGCCCAGAAAGCCCGGCTGGATGCTCTGGCGCGGCCGGTGCTGAGCGCCATCGCGGACGGGGAGAACCTCAGCTCCGAGGACATCGCCCGCACAGGCCTACTCGAAGCGCTTCTCCGCGACGGTATCCGAGCACGAGGCCTCGATGTCCCCGAGATCAACCGTGCTGCGTGGGCGGCCCGCGAGCGCGGTGTCGCGGTGCAACTTCTCGACGACGGCGGGCTCGACGGACGGCACGTCGGCGCGGCAGCGCGGCAGCGGCTGTACTCGGAACTCGCGGCCTGTCTCGATGATGTCGCGGCGGGGACCGTGGTCATCCGTATCCAGCCCCCGGGACGAGAGGTGATCGTCACGTCAGTGGTCACCTGCGACGGTCTGGTGCGCAGCCGAGAGTTCGACGCTGTCTGGTTCAACGCATCATTGGAACGGACTCAGCGTTGACGTCGACCCGTCCCTGGAGGGTGGTTCACCGAGTTCTGGAGCAGGTCCACGATGCGGTCGACCGCACGATGACCGGCCACCCGATGGTGGCGGCGCACCCAGATCGACCGTGTCGGAGTCGGATCGTCGATACGTACCGCGACCACGCCGTCGGGAAGGCCCACGAGCGCGAGTTCCGGCACGACGGTGAGGCCGACGCCGGCGGCGACGAACCGGGTCGCGGTCGGATAGTCCTGGGTCTGCACGGCGAAATCGGGAGTGAATCCGACTGCCGTGCACGCGTCCAGCAGCGTCTGACGGCACGGTCCGCGCGCGATGTCGTTGTCCACCCATGATCGCGTGCTCAACTCGGCCAGCGTCACCCGATCGTGTTCGGCGAGGTCCGAATCTGCGTGGACCACTGCGTAATACGGTTCGGTCACCAACGGCAGGCAGTCGTAGCCGGTCATCGCCGACGTCGCGGCACCCGCCACGTACACCTCGACGTCAGGTCCGGGCCGCCCCTCCTCGACCAATTCGACGAGCCGGAGGTCGAGTCGGATGTCGGGGAACTCGCGCGTGATGGACGCGACGATCGGTGGTATCCAGGTCGTGCCCGCGGAGGCGAAGTAGTTCATCGACAGGCGACCCGCCCGACCTTCACGCAGATCATGGATCACTCCGTCGATCCGGGCCAGGTGATCGAAGACGCCTGCCGATTCGTCGGCCAGAATGCGACCCGCCTCGGTGGGCAGCACCCCGCGACCGTCGCGCTCGAGGAGAGCGAGGCCGGTCTCCCGCTGCAGGGTGGCGATCTGCTGACTGACCGCCGACGACGTGTACCCGAGGGCTCCCGCCGCTCCTCCGATGGAACCCTCGGCGACGACGGCCCGGAACACGCGGAGACGATGTGGATCGATCATGGGCGCAACGCTACAGTGATGCTTAATCGTCGGCAATGAAAAGTCACTTGTGCTTACGTCTACTGGTGGCGATGCTGGTGGACATGCGCACGATCCCTCTGCCCGCCGTCGCCGCGACCGTCACCGTCGTGCTGTGGGCGTCGGCATTCGTCGTCATCCGTGACCTCGGCCCGGTGTTCTCGCCCGGTGCGATGGCCTTCCTCCGGCTGCTGTTCGGCGTCATCGCCCTCACCGTCATCCTCGTGATCACGCGAGTGCGGATGGCGGGCCGCACGCCGGCCCCGAGCTGGCCGCGTGGTCGGGCACTCGGGCTGGTCATCGCGTACGGGGTCGCCTGGTTCGGCGGCTACAGCGTTCTGCTGAACTGGGCCGAACAGCATCTCGACGCCGGGACCGCCGCGTTGCTGGTGAACGTCGCGCCCATCATCGTCGCGGTGTACGCCGGGTTCTTCCTCGGTGAGGGCTTCACTCGATCGCTCGTGGTCGGGATCGTGGTGGCCTTCAGCGGGGTCGTCCTCATCACGGTCGGCGGCGACAGCGCGCACGCCGACTGGCTCGGTCTGATGCTGGGCCTGATGACGGCGGTGCTCTACGCGGCCGGGGTTCTCCTGCAGAAGGTCGCATTGCGGGAGGTGGACGCCGTCATGGCGACCTGGCTCGGTGCGGTGGCCGGTCTCGTGGCCACACTTCCCTTCGCGCCGGCCGCGGTGCGTGAACTCGGTGCCGCGAGTGCCGGCGAACTGGTCGCCATCGTCTTCCTGGGTGTCGGACCGACGGCGATCGCGTTCACGACCTGGGCGTACGCGTTGTCGCGCACCGACGCGGGCGCGATGGCGGCGACAACGCTCGTCGTGCCGGCGATCGTCATCGGGATGTCGTGGCTTTTCCTCGGGGAACTCCCGTCGGCCCTACGGATCGTCGGCGGTGTCCTCTGCCTGGCCGGCGTGGCCATCGGACGCGGCCTGCTGCGGTGGCCGCCGCGTCGGACCGACCGATTCGTCGGGATTTCCGACGACGAGGGGGTGCCGAGTTCGTCCGGGACTGGCTAGTCTCCTAGGTGGAAACATGACAAGGATGACCCGTGACCATCGCGGGACCGTCGAGGAGAGATGTCGCATGCGCAAGCTGACGGTATCCATCGCCGCCGCCGCGGTCGTCGCGGTGGGCAGCGGCATCACGATCGCGGTCATCGGCCCGTCGCCGACCGCCGCCGCCCCGTCGTTCGTCACGTCGTCATGCGGCTCCTTCTCCGGTGTCGGGCCGAGTCCCGACTGCGGATTCCGCGTCACCGACCGGACGGTCCGGGTGGAGTTGCGCAACAACGGTTCTGCGCCCGTCCCCGTGGTCTGCACCCTCGGCCGGGTCGGGGCCGCGCAACCGGTCGCCTCGACGACATTGGCGCCGAAGCAACGCGGCGTGGTCTCGGCGACGTCAGCGCTCGCCGGCGCACAGGCCTACGTGATCGACTGCCAGAGCGCGGTGCCGGTGGGCAAGGAGGTCTCCCGGACCGCGGTGTTCACCGCACGATTCGCGGCTCCCGAGCGTCGGACGCCGACCCGCAGCCAGTTCGTCCGGCCGGCCCCTCCCGAGCGCACCTCATCGCCGACGGTGACGCTGCCGGCGCCTCCGCGTCGCACCACCACGACGATCACGCCCACCGTCACCGAGGAACCGTCGTCCCCGGTCCGGCCCATCGCGCCGACGGAGGAGCCGCCCCGCACCACGACCACGACGACCACCCCGCCGGTCGGCTGAGCCGACCGGAGTCACGACCGGACGCGGTCGTTCTCCGACGCCACCGTTCTCCGATACCGTTGTGAGCCATGGATCGTGACCGCATGGTCGACGTGGGAGTCGCCGTCGTCTCCCGCTTCGGCGCCAAGGCATTGAGCCTGACCTCCGTCGCGCGGCAGGCCGGGGTGGCCCGCGCGACGGCGTATCGGATGTTCGGCGGCAGGGACGCGCTCGTCGCGGCGATCGTCGAGCGGGAGGTCGCGACTCTGCGGGTGAAGCTGCGCGAGTGGTCCGACACCGCGCCCGATCCGGCCGGCAAGGTCCGTGCGCAGATCCGCAACGTCCTGCCCTACATCCGGGAACACGAAGCGCTGCAATACATCCTGCGTAATGAGCCCGAAGAGATCGTGCGCGCACTCGTCACCACGAAGGACGGTGCCGGACCGACCCTGATCCATCAGATCGTCGCCGAGACCCTGCCCGACCTCGAACCCGAGATCGGCGATCAGCTCTATCCGAACTCGCAGGGTGCGGCCGAGTTCCTGGTGCGCACGATCTACTCGCTGATGCTCATCCCCGACAGCGCGCTCTCCGACGAGGAGATCGCCGACCTGGTCGTGCGTGCGATCGTGAAGTGAGGATTCGAGCCACTTCGAACCCGGGGTGGGTCTTTTCCCGCGTGACAGTTAGTGTGAAAGTGTAACGCTGATGTTCACCGGAGGGGAGGCCTGCATCGTGACCGATCTGACCACCGACACCACGACCGACACGGGCTCATCGAGCGCCGGGGGAGGCGCGCCGAGACAGACCGCAACGGTCGACGAGACAGCTCTGCCCGTGGTGCACATGCGCAGGCCACGCTGGGGCGATCCCGCGACGCCGGGCCGGCTGCCGACCGCGGCCGCAGGACTCGCTCCCGAGGGCGGCGATCGGACCGGCGTGGATCCGGACGAGATCCCCCTGAGCGACCCCACGGTGCCGTCGGCGGCGCGATCCGCACTGACCGAGGCGCTCGGTGCCGCTCACGTCACCGACGACCACCGTGCCCGTATCGACCACACCCGCGGGTACTCGACCCCGGACATCCTCGCCCTGCGCGCCGGCGACGGGACCGATGCGCCCGACCTCGTCGTCACCCCCGGATCGCACGCCGACGTCCTGCGGGTGCTGCAGATCTGCGCCGACCACCGGGTCGCCGTCGTGCCGTTCACCGGTGGGACGTCGGTGGTCGGGGGACTCACTCCGGATCGTGCGGGATTCGCCGGTGTGGTGAGCATCGACCTCGCCCGCCTGGATCGTCTGGTCGACATCGACGAGGTATCCCGGACCGCGACTCTGCAGGCCGGTCTGCGTGGAGTGCAGGCCGAAGAACTGTTGCGGGCCAAGGGGTTCACCCTCGGCCACTTCCCCCAGTCCTATGAGGGTGCGGGCATCGGCGGCTATGCGGCAACGAGATCGGCAGGCCAGTCGTCGGCGGGCTACGGCCGGTTCGACGAGATGGTCGAGGCACTGGTCGTGGCGACACCGAGCGGCACCATCGAGGTCGGGACCGCCCCGCGGTCGGCGGCCGGACCGGATCTCCGCCAGCTGTTCCTCGGCTCCGAGGGCGTGCTCGGCATCATCACCGCAGTGACCGTCCGCATCCACCCCCAGCCTTCCCATCGCGTGTTCGAGGGCTGGCGGTTCGACGACTTCGATTCCGGCGCAGCGGCACTGCGGGCATTCGTCCAGGACGGTCCGATGCCGACGGTGGTCCGTCTCTCCGACGAGATGGAGACCGCGGTCAATCTCGCCGATCCCGCCGCGGCCGGTGCCGGCGACGATGCGAGCGCGATCGACGGGTGTCTGGTCGTGGTCGGCTTCGAGGGCGAGCGCACCGAGGCCGAGACCCGTCGTGCCGCGGCGACCTCCGTCCTGGAACGTCTCGGCGGGACGTCGCTGGGCACCGGGCCCGGCGAGGCATGGCGGACCGGACGATTCCGCGGACCATACCTCCGTGACCCCCTGCTCGACGCCGGAGTGCTGGTCGAGACGCTGGAGACGGTCACCTACTGGTCCCGGCTGAGCGACCTGCGCTCGGCGGTCACGGGGGCCCTGACCGACACACTCGCCGCTGCCGGCACACCGCCGCTGGTCATGTGCCACATCAGCCACGTGTACCCGGCCGGCGCGTCGCTGTACTTCACCGTCGTCGCGCCGCAGACCGACGACCCGATCGCGCAGTGGTCGGCGGCCAAGACCGCCGCCAACGACGCGATCCGTGCGGCGGGCGCGAGCATCACCCATCACCATGCGGTCGGACGCGACCACCGGGTGGCCTATCACGCCGAGATCGGCGATCTCGCACTCGAGACGCTGCGTGCCATGAAGCGGACCCTGGACCCGACGGGGGTGTGCAACCCCGGCGTCCTGCTCTGAGGCGGCCGCGGCCGATAGGGTGTCGTCATGGGTGCAGACACCGCGACGTCGAGCAGCATCTACCTCGCCTCCGCCGAAGGGGACACCGGTAAGTCCACCGTCGCGCTGGGCCTGCTGGCCCTCCTGTCCGCGACCGGTGGACGCGTCGGAGTGTTCCGCCCGATCTCACGCGGCGCGGCCGGAGAGCGCGACTACATCCTCGACCTCCTGATCGAACACGATTCTGTCGACATCCCCTACGAGGACTGCATCGGCGTCACCTACGACCAGGTGCACACCGACCCCGACGGCGCGATCGGCGAGATCGTCGCCAGGTTCCATGCGGTCGAGGCGCGTTGCGACACCGTGCTGATCGTCGGGTCCGACTACACCGACGTCGGGAATCCGTCCGAACTCAGCTACAACGCCCGGATCGCGGCCAACCTGTCGGCCCCGATCATCCTGGCGATCAAGGCAACCGGGCGGAGCGCGATCGAACTCCACGGCATCACCGACCTCTTGCTGACCGAGATCTCCGCCGCACATGCCACCACCGCGGCCATCGTGGTCAACCGGTGCGAACCGGAATTGATGGTCGTCATCGGCAAGGAGGTCGAGAAGACGGGTGTGCCGACCTGGTGTCTACCCGAGGAACCCGTGCTCTTCGCTCCCACCATGGCCGAACTCAAGGAGGCGCTCGGCGCCGTGATGTACAGCGGCGACGACGACCTCCTCGACCGTGAGGCGCTGAAGGTCATGGTCGGCGGCATGACCGTCGAACACATTCTCGAACGGCTCACCGACGGCACGGTCGTGATCACCCCGGCGGACCGTTCCGACGTGTTGCTCGCGCTCGTCAACGCCAATACCGCACACGGCTTCCCACGACTTGCCGGCATCATCCTGAACGGCGGTCTGCGGCCGCACCCGATGATCCAGGCGTTGGTGGCCGGACTCAAGCCGACGCTGCCGATCATATCCTGCGAGCAGGGGACCTACGAGACGGCTCGCGCCGCCGCCCACACCCGGGGGCGGATCGGCCTCGGCTCGGCACGCAAGATCGAAGCAGCGCTGGCGCTGGTGGAGGAACACGTCAATCCGGAGGCCGTGATGAAGGTCCTCGACGTGCGCTCGCCGTCGGTGGTCACGCCACAGATGTTCGAGTACAACCTCATCGCCCGTGCCCGTGCCGACCAGAAGCACATCGTGCTGCCCGAGGGGGAGGAGGACCGCATCCTGCGGGCCGCCGGACGCCTGCTCCGACGGGGTGTCGCGCGGCTCACGCTGCTCGGTGATCCCGATGTGATCCGGACTCGCGCACAGGAACTCGGTGTCGACATTGTCGGCGTCGACGTCATCGACCCAGACACGTCGGAGATCGTCGACGAGTTCGCCGAGATCTACACCGAACTTCGCAAGCACAAGGGAATGGACCACGAACGCGCGGTCGAGACGATGCGCGACGTGTCGTACTTCGGCACCATGATGGTGCACACCGGCCGTGCCGACGGGATGGTGTCCGGTGCCGTGCACACCACGGCTCACACCATCCGGCCGGCGTTCGAGATCATCAAGACGACGCCGGGGGTGTCGACGGTCTCGAGCGTGTTCTTCATGTGCCTCGCCGACAAGGTGCTGGCCTACGGCGACTGTGCCGTCGTGCCCGACCCGACCGACGAGCAACTGGCCGACATCGCGATCTCGTCCGCGCAGACCGCGTCGCAGTTCGGGATCGAGCCCCGCGTGGCGATGCTGTCGTACTCTACCGGCCAATCCGGTTCCGGCGCAGACGTCGACAAGGTTCGGGTGGCGACCGGCCTGGTGCGCGAGCGCGCGCCTGAGATCCTCGTCGAGGGGCCGATCCAGTACGACGCCGCGGTCGAACCCAGTGTCGCCGAGACGAAGATGCCCGATTCTCCGGTCGCCGGGCAGGCGACCGTGCTGATCTTTCCCGACCTCAACACCGGTAACAACACCTACAAGGCGGTGCAGCGCAGCGCCGATGCCATCGCGATCGGCCCGGTGCTGCAGGGGCTCAACAAACCGATCAACGACCTGTCGCGAGGTGCGCTCGTCTCCGACATCGTCAACACGGTCGCGATCACCGCGATCCAGGCGCAGGGGCAGCCCGCGACCACGGAGGCAACGGCATGACCGGCACGACCGCGATGTCGGCGAGGGGTGCGGTCCTCGTCCTCAACGCCGGATCCTCATCGCTGAAATATCAGCTGCTGCAACCGGACACCGAGGAGGTACAGGCCGACGGCGTCGCCGAACGGATCGGGGAGAGCGAGTCGTCGATCACCCACGAGCAGGACGGTGAGGAGTCTACCGAGGTCCTCGCATTGCCCGATCACCACGCGGCCATCGAACGCGCCATGCGATTCTTTGCCGACCACGGGACGGACCTCACGACGGCCGGGCTGCTCGCGGTCGGGCACCGCGTGGTGCACGGCGGACGCACGTTCTACCGGCCGACGTTGATCGATCCCGAGGTGATCTCCGAGATCTCCCGGATCTCCACGCTTGCGCCCCTGCACAATCCGGCCAACCTGATCGGGATCGACGCCGCGCGATCGCTGCTGCCCGACGTGCCGTCGGTCGCGGTGTTCGACACCGCGTTCTTCCACTCGCTGCCCGACGCGGCCGCTACGTACGCCATCGATCGTGGGGTCGCCGACCTCCATGCGATCCGGCGCTACGGATTCCACGGCACCAGCCACGAGTACGTGTCGCAGCAGGTGGCCGAGTTCCTCGATCGCCCCGTCGATCTCCACCAGATCGTGTTGCATCTGGGCAACGGCGCGTCGGCGTCGGCGATCGCCGGTGGCAGTCCGATCGACACCTCGATGGGCATGACACCACTCGAGGGTTTGGTGATGGGAACCCGTAGCGGCGACATCGATCCCGGGATCGTGTTGCACCTGAATCGGGTCGCGAGACTCGGCGTCGACCAGATCGACACACTGCTCAACAAGCAGTCCGGGCTGAAGGGACTGTGCGGAGAGAACGACTTCCGGTCGATCACGGAGAAGATGGCGGCCGGTGACGCCGGTGCGCGACGGGCCTACGACATCTACATCCATCGTCTGCGCCGTTACATCGGTGCCTACATGATCGAACTCGGCCGGGTGGATGCGATCACCTTCACCGCCGGGGTCGGGGAGAACGCCGCGAGTGTGCGTGCCGACGCGCTGGCCGGACTCGAGAACTACGGCATCGTCATCGACGCGGAGCGAAATGCTGTGCGCGCCAAACATGCCCGCCGGATCTCCGCCGACGACTCCGACGTCGATGTCCTCGTGGTCCCGACGAACGAGGAGTTGGCCATCGCCCGCCAGGCGGCCGACGTCGTCGCGGCCCTCTGAGTGTCAGGCTGCTCCCGGAGGAGCGAGCTTGCGAGCGGCAACCACGCTCCCTGAGCTGAGGAGCGAGCGTGCGAGCGTCACGGAGGGGGCGACCTCAGAACAGCGTGTCCGGACGCACGTAGTTCGCCAGATCGACGAGCATGAATCGATGGGCGCGGTTGGTCCGTGTCTGGCGGGCCAGCGCGCGCAGCGACCGTTCGGTGCCGGCTCGGAGCCCCTGCTCGGTGAACGGATAGCCGAGGAGGGTCGTCGGCTGCAGTGCCGGATCGGTGTCGGGGTTCTCATGGACCCACCCGAGCGCGGTGCCCAGGACGATCAGCAGCAGGCGCTGTTTGCGAGGTTCGGTGTCCGGCATGACGCCGACGCGGCGCGCGGCCTCGACGACCTGCTCCCGGGTCACGTCCTCCGTGGGCCTGCCGTGTACGAGCGCGATCACGGCGGTCGCCCGGGCCGTGTTGAAGTGTCGGCTGGTCGGCGGCACCTCGTCGAGGGGTTCGATGGCCTCGTCGACCTTTCCCTGCGCGATCGACAGACGAGCGAGACCGAAAGCTGCGGTGACGATCCCGTGATCGGTCAACCACAGATCGTGATAGTGGTGGGCGGCGATGTCGAACAGCTCGGCGACCCGGGACCGGTGGTCCGCCGACGGCGACACCTCGTCGGACAGCCACCGGCCGATGAGTTCCGCGGTCCCGGCCACGGCGAGTTTCGGTGCCACCTCCCCCGGCATCGCCTGCAGCACATCGCTGAACCGTCGGTATGCGAGTTCGGGCTCGTCGTTCATGAGCGCGCAGATGGCCAGGTACCACTGCACCCGCCACGAATCACCGTGGTGCGCGGACACATCGCGCAGGAGGGCGAGTGCGGTGTCCACGTCGTCGAGCTCGAGGTGGGCGCGCACCTCGGCGAGGTCGATCTCCAGCGATGGATGCCGATTCTTGCTCGGTCGGCCGAGCATCGCGGTGAAGCCGTCGGCGCGCGCGGCATGGATGGAGTCGAGGGTCTGGCGCGGATCCGACAGCGCGGCCGACGTCAGCAGACTCGCCGCCGGATCCATCGGATCGACCAGTGGCAGTGGCAATGCGCGGGCGATGTCGACGGGATCGTAGAACGCCGCCTGCTCGGGGTCGAAGAAGCCGTCGACCGGTGCCAGCATGAGATCCGTGCCGAACGTGGAGCGTTGCGGGGTGAACACCGTCGACAGCGACGGCCGTGGCACGCCCGTGTGCACCGCGACGATCTCGCGGAGCACGTTGAGCACCTGGGTGGTCATCTCGTCGGTCGTCGCGAACCGATCGGCCGGGTCCGGCGCGGTGGCGCGTTGCAGGAGAAGGTAATACGACGGATTGTCGCGGAACACCGGTGTGTCCTGCGGGGACGGCAGGCCGTCGAGGTACCGGCCGTCCTTCTTCGGCATGTCCACGGTGAGCGCGGCCAGCGTGCGGCCGATGCTGTAGATGTCGGTCGCCACCTGCGGTCCGGTCTTGACGATCTCCGGCGCTTGGAAGCCGGGCGTGCCGTACAGGTGGCCGTAGCCGTTGATCGGGGAGACAGCACCGAGGTCGATGAGCTTGACCTCGTCGCTGCCGACCATGATGTTCTCCGGCTTCACGTCGTTGTAGACCAGGCCGACCGAGTGTAGATATCCCACGGCCGGAAGGACTTCCAGCATGTATGACATCGCGTGTTCGACGGGCAGCAACCCGCTGCCGCCATCCTGCTCTTCGTCGTCGGACGTGATCTGCTTGAGGGTCTGGCCGCCGATGTACTCCATCACGATGTAGCCGAAACGATCGTCGTAGTCGTTGACGTGCTCGACGAAGTTGTAGATCTTCACGATGCCGGGGTGATTCACCGACGCCAGGAACTGCCGTTCGGCCACCGCCACCGCCTGGGCCTCGGAATCCGACGAGTTGAGCAGGCCCTTGAGGACGACCGGACGGTCCGAGACATTCCGGTCGATGGCCAGGTAGATCCATCCGAGACCGCCGTGTGCGATTGCGCCGGTTATCTCGTACTGGTCGGCCACGAGCGTTCCGCTGGCCAGACCCGGCACGAATGAGTACCTTGCTCCGCAATGCGGGCACACCCCGGTCAGACCACCCTTGCCCGTTCCCCTCGACCGTCCGACCGGTTTGCCGCACCGCCAACACGTCCGCTTGCTCTCGGCGATCACCGGATTGGTCAGGACCGCGTCCGCCGGCTCGATGTCGGTGATCTTGGGCAGTTCGACGAGTCCACTGCCCAGCCGCCGATCGTGCACCATCGAACGGTTGCGCGGTACCAGACGCCGGCCCGAACCGAGCGACGCGATCACGTCGGTGGGGATGGTCGGCCCCGACCGTCCGGACACCCGATCCGTCGTGGGGTCGTCGTCGACCATGGCGGACTCGAGGTCGTCCAGATCGGCCTTCTGTGTACCGACGTCGAGGTCGTCGAGACTCACGGCCTGAGTGCCGACGTCGAGCTGCTCGCGGGTGGCGGCCTGGGTGCCCATGTCGAGTTCTTCGCGGGTGGCGGCCCGGGTGCCGACGTCGAGTTCCTCACGCGTCGCCGCCTGGGTGCCGACGTCGGGATCGTCGCCGCACAACTCGTCGCGGCTGACCGCCTGCGTGCCCACGTCGACGGCTCCCGCGTCCTGATCGGGAGTCGTTGCGTCGGTCGCGCTCTCGCGGTCGGTCATCTCAGTCGGTCATCTCAATCGCGGTAGACGGGTATCGGCGGCCCCGAGCCGGGACCGAGGATGGACAACCAGCGGTTGTACATCTGATACCACTGGCCGCTCGTCCGTAGCTGATCGAGTACCCCGTTCACGAACCGGACCATGTCGTCCTGCCCCTTGGGGATACCCACCCCGTAGTACTCCTCGCCGAGACCCGGGCCCACCAGTCGCACCCACGGATCCTGCTCGGCAAGGCCGGCGAGGATGGCGTCGTCCGTGGTCGTCGCGTCCACCTGCGCTTGCTGCATCATCACCAGGCAGTCCGCCCATGTGGTGGTGGTGACCATTCTGACACGTGGCTCGATGGATTGGATGCGCCCGATCGACGTCGCGCCGCGCGCCGCGCACACGCGCTTGCCCGCCAACTGGTCGGGTCCCGTGATCCCGGACATCTGCGTGGCCAGAATACGTTGTGACGCAGCATAATAAGGGCTGGAGAACGCGACCTCACGAGTGCGGTCGCAGGTGATGCTCATCGTCTTCACCACGACGTCGACGGAATGGTCGATGAGCGCCTGCGTGCGTTCGGCCGAGCTCAGCACCCGGTACTCGATGGTGCCCGGCTCGTCGAAGATCGCCTTCGAGATCGCGCGCGCGATGTCGACGTCGAATCCCTGGATGTCGCCGGAGATGGGATCGCGGAAGCTGAACAGATTGCTGCCGATGTCGAGTCCGACGATGAGCCGTCCGCGACCGAGGATGTCGGCCATGGTGCTACGGATCGGCATCTGCGCGGGCACCGGCATCGGGCCGGGCCGCAGACTGACCGTGGCATCGCAGTTCTCCGAGTTCGGCGCCGGCTCGCGGGCCACGTCGGTCTCCGCCCCGGCGGGCGACGGCTGCACCCCGAACGCGATGGGCGGTGGCGACGACGGCGCGGCGAACCGCACGCACCCCGTGGCGAGGAGACAGATGGCCAGACAGATCACCACCGACCCGAGCGCCCGCCGACGACCGTCGGGTCCGGTGCGGAGGTGGGATCTCATCGGTACTCCCGGATACGCGGGATCAGGCCGACGACCACGGCCGCGGCGGCGAACAGCGTCAGCATGAGGATGCCGGTACCGGTGTAGCCGAGGACCCGTTGCGCGGTGTTGATGTCGTCGCGGAACGACTTGCGGGTGATGGTGATGTTGTCGACGAGGGCGCGGTCGAGATCGGCGTAGGCCTTCGCCGTCGAGTTGGGGCCGTCGCCCACCGTCAACACCCGCGCCTGGGAGAAGTTGCCGGCACTCATCTGCGCGCGCACCTGCGCGTCGCGTTCCTTCCACTGGTTCAGCACGAAGTTCGCGTTGTAGAGCTGGGCGTCGGTGACCGGGCCGGACTCATCGTCGCCGCGGTCACTCTTGATCCGATCGAGGGTGCGGCCGATCTCTGCGGTCGACTGGGCGAACGTGCGGTCGAGATCGGCCTGGTCGCCGCGACGGACCAGGGACAGCGTCTCCGCGGACCGCGCCTGCTGCGTGAGGATGCGTGCCGACGTCAGCTCGCGCAGGGGATCGGCGCCGTCGATCCGGGCGTTGTTCGTGGCCGCCACCGACATGAGACCGGACGCGAGCAGCCACACGGTGCCGACGACGACCGCGATCAACGCGGCCAGCACGCCGAGGTTGAACCGTCGTCGGGTGCGCCGGGCCAGATATCGACTCGTTGCGACGAGCGCCACGATCAGGACGATCAGGGCGACGTACACGCCCCACGGGGGAACGGTCAGCGCGCTCTGGGGGTCGGCGATCGCCAGTGATCGTTGCTCGTAGAGGCGTTGCGCCGCGGGCAGGATCTTCTCCTGCATCAGGCTCGACGCCTCACCGAGATATGACGACCCGACCGGGTTGCCCAGCCTGTTGTTTGTCCGGGCGACCTCCACGAGACCGCTGTACACGGGGATGCTGATGGCGAGTGTCTGCAGGTCCGTGTTGATCTCGCGCTTCTCCGCGCTGGTGGTGTCCTCGCCGGGTTCCTGCGACGTGCCGGCGGCGATGATCAACGACGACGACGCCGTCGCGAGCGCATCCGAGTAGCGGGTGCGAAGTTCGGGAGACTCCAGACCGCCGGAGATGAATGCGGAGTTGGCCGCGGCGTCGGCGATCGACAACGAGCTGTAGAGCACCTGGGATGCCTCGGCCAGCGGCTCGGTCCGCTCGATCATCTCGCGCAGTGTCTCGGTGCGCTTCTCCAGCGTGGTGGAGGCGTAGAACCCGGCGCTCACACACATCACCGCGATCAGCACGAGGATCAGGATCAGTTTGCCGGGGCTGGTGACCGCGTACCGGCGCACGGTGGTCAGCGGCGATTGCGCACGCTGACGGGCGGTGGTGACGAGGTCGCGCCGGTCGGCGAGGACCTGTCGGATCGGGGGAGCCGTGGGACTGGGCCGGATCGTCCGGCCCGCGCGGGTGAGCGCGGTCCGCATGGGCGAGACGTCGCCGGTCACGTCAGGGCCCTTCCGAACTCTCCATGATTCCGGCGTCACTTTCCGATCGTGCCGGTTGCACCCGGCGTCGGTTCCACTGTCTCCACCTTGTCTGTCGCCCGGGGCGGCTGTCGCGTTTCAGTCCTGGCCACAACCCTAGTCCTCACCACCATGTCCGGCTCGCCTTGTGGACGTCGTGTCCGCGGGTCCTCAATGCTCGTCCCCTGGCCAGGGTCGCGACCCTCACATACCGTGGACGCAACTGGGGCCATTCGGGGCGGGGCGACGATCAGGAGGCATGCGTGCGCGGAGACGGTGACGGCTGGGTGATCGACCCGGATGGTTCTCGCTACTGGGGACGTAACGGCGCTGCCGGCCTCCTGCTGCGTGCGCCGCTGCCCGACGGCGCGAATTCGATCCTGCTGCAACATCGTGCGGTCTGGTCGCATCAGGGTGGCACCTGGGGACTGCCCGGTGGTGCCCGGGATTCGCACGAGAGCGCGATCGACACCGCGATCCGTGAGGCCGACGAGGAAGCCGGGATCGGCGGGGCGGATCTGCGCATCGTCGCCGCCGTCGTGACCCATCAGGCGCCGAGCGGCTGGACCTACACGACGGTGATCGCGGAGGTCGACATGCCGGTCCACACCATCGCCAACGGCGAGTCCGCCGAATTGCGCTGGGTGCCGGAGGACGAGATCGCCGCATTGCCGTTGCACCCAGCGTTCGGCCGGGCGTGGCCCGAGTTGCGCGAGCGCATCATGGCGCTCGACCTGCAGCGCTGACGTCGTCGCGGCGGCCTGGACGCGACCCGCGATCCGCTCAGCCGGCGACGAGTAGACGGTTCGCCCCGGCGATGAGCGCATTCAGGCTCGCCTCGTCGCCGGTCGCGCCGTCGCCGTAGGCCCAGCACTGTCGACCGTCGTTCTCGCAGAGCAGGAATGTGGTGACCGTGCCGTCGACCTCCCGCTGATGCAGACGGACGATCTGCACCGGCGCCCCGATGTCGTGCAGGATCGACGTCATCGCGCCGATCGGGCCGGACGCGGTCGCCTGCACGGACATGATGGTGTCGGAGAAGGCGATCGTCGCGCGGCACGTGACCAGGTCCTCGCGCGCGGTCTCCATGCTCCAGGAACCGAGCCGGATGGCGCCGGTCGGTGCGTACTCGTCAGCGAATCCCTGCCAGGTCATCCCGATCGCCTCCTCGTGCATGCCTCGGGGCAGTCTGCAGCCGTAGCGGCTCGCGAACGGATCCAGTCGTCCGTCCCGCGCCGGGGCACAGGACAAGGATCTGTGGGAAATGTGAAGGCTGTGCATCTCGTGTCGTCGTTTCGGTCAAACAGATGGTGACCGACGAGAAGAGAGCGCAACGACCCCGCAGCGGGGGGTCGGTCGAATCAGACCCCGCTGCGGCAGGTTACGAGAATGCTCGTCCTGGGCGACATGATGCCGACCACGGTAGTCCCCCGCCCGCGGCTTCGGCAACCGTGTTCATCGAGCGCACGAACACGACGGCCGCGCGTCGAGACGTGCGTCAGCGACTGACCTGATGTCCGCTCAGCAGAGCCCGCAACCGGATCGCGGCGGCGGTGGGGTCGTCGGCGGCGGTGATCGCGCGGACGACGACGGCCCGCCGTGCACCGGCCGCCGCCACCTCGGGCATCCGGTCGGCGTCGATCCCACCGATCGCGAACCACGGTGTCCTCGCGCCCGCCGCGGCAGTCGCTCGTACCAGGTCGAGCCCGGGTGCGCTCCGGCCCGGTTTGGTCGGCGTCGGCCAGCAGGGGCCGACGCAGAAGTAGTCGAGTTCGTCGTCGGCGACGGCGACGGCCATCTGCTCGACGTCGTGGGTGGACTGTCCGATCAGGATCTCGGGCCCGACGATCTGTCGTGCCTGCGCAGCGGACAGATCCCCCTGCCCGACGTGCAGCACGTCGGCGTCGGCGAGGGTCGAGATATCGGCGCGGTCATTGACGGCGAGCAGGGCACCGCGGTCCTGTGTCACCGCGCGCAGTCGCGCCAGGATCTCCAGCTCTTCACGTGCCTCGAGCGTTCCGAAGCGTGACTCGCCGACCGACCCCTTGTCGCGAAGTTGCACGAGGTCGACGCCACCGTCGACGGCCGCCGCGACGAAGTCGATCAGGTCGCCGCGCTCGCGACGGGCATCGGTGCACAGATACAACCGCGAGTTCTCGAGGCGGTCGGTGCGCAGGCGTCGCGAGGTGGTCACGCGGGCAACGGTAGGCTAGCGGTGCAACGACACGGGAGTCCGGGGGTACGCCGGGCTGAGAGTGCGGGACGAACCCCTGCTGACCGTTTGACCTGATCCGGGTAATGCCGGCGAAGGAAGGAGGTCATCGGATGACCCACTCTCCGAATCACACCGATTCGCCGAATCACACCGGTGGTGCCCCGCGATCGCTGGCCGTCGTCGGCGGGGGCGTCATCGGCCTGACATGCGCGCTCGCCGCCCTCGACGCGGGCCGCCCCGTCCACGTGTACGACGCCGGGGCCGATGGTCGTGCCGCCTGGGTGGCCGCCGGGATGCTGGGGTCGCTCGCCGAAGGACACCCCGGTGAGGACGAACTCCTGCGCCTCTCCGTCGCATCGGTCCGCCGCTGGCGGGTCCTCATCGCCCGACTCGGTGATCCCGCTGTCCTGGCGGCCGCGGATTCGCTGTTCGTGGCGGCATCGTCGACGGATGCCGAACATTTGGCGACCCTCGCCGAGTTCGTCTGGGCCCGACAACCGCGGGCCACCGACGACCTACGGCGTGTCGACCTCGCCGAGATCCGACGGCTCGAGCCGACGCTGAGTTCGCGGATGCACAGCGGATTTCTCGCCGTCGGCGAAGGGGCCGTCGACAACCGGCGTCTGCTGACCCGACTGCGTGACGCGTTCGTCGCCGGCGGTGGGCAGATCGTCGAGGAGCGTGTCGACGACCTCGCCGGGCTCGACGTCGACGATGTGCTCGTCGCGGCCGGCCTCGGAACCCGCGCGCTGCTCCCGGAGATCGAGCTGCACGCGGCGAAGGGCGAGATCCTGCGGCTGCACCGGACGCGATGGTCGGTGCCCGGGCCGGAGCGGGTGATCCGCGCGCGCGTGCACGGGCGATCGGTGTACCTCGTGCCGCGACACGACGGGATCGTCGTCGGCGCAACACAATATGAGCCGTACGACGAACAGAGCGTCGCCCCGGAGGTCGGCGGCGTCACCGACCTGCTCGCCGACGCGTCAGAACTGATGCCGGGCATCCGGACCTACGAACTCACCGAGGCGGGTGCGGGACTGCGCCCGTGCACGGCGGACGGGCTGCCGATCATCCGACGCGTCGACGAACGGGTCGTCGTCGCCACCGGCCACGGACGCAACGGAATCCTGTTGGCACCGTACACCGCCGACACGGTGATGGCCGTACTGGATGGGGCCACAACCGACCACGACCAGGTGGCTGCATCCACCGGAGGAGTGAAACGATGACCGTCGTCGTCAACGGAGAGAGCCACGACCTGGGCGCCGAAGTCTCGGTCGGGGGCCTGGTTGCGAAGCTCGGCCTGCCCGATCGCGGGATCGCGGTCGCGGTCGACGGCGAGGTCATACCACGAGGAAGGTGGGATCGGATGCTGCACGACGACGCCCAGATCGAGATCGTGACGGCGGTGCAGGGTGGGTAGCGCGGTGTCGACGGACACGGACACGGATGCCCCGCTGCGGATCGCCGACCGCGAACTGACATCTCGGCTGATCATGGGAACGGGTGGCGCAACGAATCTCGCTGTGCTGGAACGGGCCCTGGTGGCGTCAGGGACAGAGCTGACGACGGTCGCATTACGGCGGGTCTCGCCCGAGTCGAGGACCGGGTTGATCGAACTGCTCCGCCGGCTGGACATCGCGATCCTGCCGAACACCGCCGGCTGCCACACCACGGCGGAGGCGGTGCTGACCGCACAGCTGGCGCGCGAGGCCGTCGAGACCCACTGGGTGAAACTCGAGGTCGTCGCCGATGAGCGGACCCTGCTGCCCGATCCGATCGAATTGGTCGAGGCCGCACGGGCTCTCGTCGACGATGGTTTCGCGGTGCTCGCCTACACGAACGACGACCCGGTGCTTGCGAGACGTCTGCAGGATCTCGGGGTCGCCGCGGTGATGCCACTCGGCTCGCCCATCGGCACGGGACTGGGCATCGCCAATCCGCACAACATCGAGATGATCGTCGCCGACGCTGCGGTGCCGGTGGTGCTCGACGCGGGTATCGGCACCGCAAGCGACGCCGCTCTGGCGATGGAACTCGGCTGCGACGCGGTGCTTCTCGCGTCGGCGGTCACCCGCGCCGACGACCCCGAACGGATGGCCACGGCGATGCGGCACGCGGTGATCGCCGGCCGTCACGCCGCCGGGGCCGGTCGCATTCCCAAGCGGTTCTGGGCGGAGGCGTCGTCGCCGGCACGGAGTTGATCGGCCCTGTTGATCGCCCCTGTTGATCGACCCTTCGTTACGCTCGCGGGCTCGCTCCTCAGGGATCGGATCTCGCCGACTGTGCCCAGGATTTCGGCGATCGTGCCCGGGATTCCATCGATCGTGTTCTCGTGGACCCGGTCGGCGAAAAGTTGGACACGGTCGGCGGTGGGTCTCTTGCTGCGCGACGCGGGGTGTCTTGCTGCGCGACACAGGGCGCTACGGGACGGCAGGCGCGTTGTCGACCAACTCGTGGGTCACCCCGTAGGCCGTGCGCATTCCGCGTCATCTCGACATCGCGAGATCGCGAGATCGCGAGATCGATAACCCCTGCGCGACAATCTCTCCCGGCCTCCGCCGACGATCATGCGCGCCCGCCCGGCCGCCGCCGTCATCGGCCCGGCGGCGCGGATGCCGTGCTTGAGGTGGGTGTCCGGGATGTGTAACGCGTCTGCGTCGTCGTCGGAGAGTCGGACACCCAAGGTGTGCATGGCGTCGAGGGCGATGTGGCCGAACTCGGCCATGGTGAACGCCATGTAGGGCTGCGGGATGGGCACGCCCCACGCCGCCTCGTCCCACGTACCGAGCTGATACATGCCACGCCGGACGTGGGCATGGATCAACCTGACTCGCACGGTGTAGGCGAATCCACCGCCGTCCCGACGCATCCCGCCCGGCGTGATCACCTGGCGCAGCCACTCGCCGACCTCGACCGATCGGATCGCCGGCATCGAGGCGTAGCGGCCGGTCAGCACCAGCGGCTTCCCGGCGATGTTGTTGCCGGCCCCGCGGAGCAGCGATGCCGCGCCGAGCGCGATGCCGAAGGCGGCGGTATGTCGGATCAGGGCGTCGGCGGCGCGGTCGAGCCGGGCGTGGTCGCCCCAGTCGGGTTCGGCGTCGAGGAACGCGAACAGGTTGCGCAGCGATGCGGGGGCGTCGTCGGCGTCGTCGGCAGCACCGTGACGGGCACGGGCACGGTCGACGTTCACCAGTTCTTTCGGGGGCGCGAGATCCACGAGTTCAGTCAAACACGAGGATTCCTCACTTCCTGTTCACTTTCATGACAGGCCCCATTCGCCGTCCCACGCGTGGGTCGGTCCGCGCGCGACCGCAGCAGAAACGCAGCGCTGAGATGCGACGACACCTGCTCTCCGAGACTGTCGAGCTCCTGCGCCGACGACCCGGTGTCCGTCTCCGACGACAGCCCAGCTCGCGGACGGCGCTGGCCGCGCTCGTTCCCGGTTGAGCCGCGACGGCCCACCCACGCCGACGGCTCACACGGACCCGGGCCATGCCCGGAGGGAAGGTCAGCCGAGGTCGACCCGCCACAACTGTGTCCGCGCCACGCACGCGTCGCGCCGGTCGGTCACCGCCGTCCGACGCGGATCGCTCATGTAGGCGTCGAACCCCGCGTCCTCGTCGAACGAGATGAGCTGCGTCTCGAGCGGTTGTGATCCATCGGTGTCGACGCTGCGCGCCCGGGTCACGACGCGGCCACCGTGGTCGTCGAGCAGCCGGAGGACGTCGTCCTCGTAGGCGTGGAGTTCCGCCTCCCGCCCGGCCACGGGCCACAGCAGTACGGCAAAGGTGACCGACACGCGGCCAACGCTACCCACTCGGCGTGTTCGCCGCGTCTGTCTATGGTCGAGGGTGTGCTGAGAGTCGAGAACCTGACCAAGGTCTTCGGGCAGGTACGTGCCGTCGACGACCTCACCTTCGAGGTCCGACCCGGTTTCGTGACCGGATTCCTCGGACCCAACGGTGCCGGTAAGTCGACGACGATGCGGATGATGCTCGGGTTGGACCGGCCGACCGCGGGGACGGCGACGATCAACGGCAGCCCTTACCGCGACCTCGACCACCCGCTGCGGCAGGTCGGTGCATTGCTCGATGCCGGCTGGATACATCCGAATCGCAGTGCCCGGTCACATCTCCGATGGATGGCCGCCTCCAACGGTCTACCGACCCGGCGCGTCGACGAGGTGCTCGACCTCGTCGGTCTCGGTTCGGTCGCGTCGAAGAAGGCCGGCGGGTTCTCGCTCGGCATGAAGCAACGCCTCGGCCTGGCCGGTGCCCTGCTCGGTGACCCGCACACGCTGCTGTTCGACGAGCCGGTCAACGGCCTCGATCCCGAGGGGATCGTCTGGATTCGCGGGTTCATGAAGCACCTGGCGGCCGAGGGACGCACGGTCCTGGTGTCCAGTCACCTGCTCGCCGAGATGTCGTTGACCGCCGACCATCTCGTCGTCATCGGACAGGGACGCCTGATCGCCGACTGCTCGGTCAGCGACTTCACCGGGCAGGCCGCACGCAGTGTCCGCGTGCGCAGTCCGCGACTGCCGGATCTGCATCGGTTGCTCGCGGAATCCGGGCTCGTCGTCACCGTGGGATCGGCCGCCGACGGACAGCCGTTCCTGTCGATCGCCGACGTCTCCACCGAACAGGTCGGCGACATGGCCGGGCATGCCGGGATCGTGCTGCACGAGTTGACCACGACGAGTGCCTCGTTGGAGGAGGTGTTCATGTCGATGACCGCGGGTGCCGTGCAGTATCAGGGCGGCGCTCCCGGGGCCCATCCGGCGGGAACGCACCCCCCGTCGTCGACTCCGTTCCCGCCGAATCCCCAGACCCCGAATCCCCAGAGCAGCCCGAATCCGCACACCCCGATGCCGGAGGGACCGCGATGATCACCGCGATGAACGCCGAACGCATCAAACTGACCTCGACCCGGTCTCCGTACTGGTGTGTGGGGATCGTCGCCCTGCTGGCCATCGGTGTCGCGGTGCTGACCGGCGCGACCGTCAATGGTCCGCTGGCGCCGACACCGCTCGAGTCGGCGTGGACCGCACTCGTCGGACTCAACTCCTTCGGCGTGCTGGTGCTGATGATCATGGCGGTCCTCGCAGTGACCAGCGAGTACCGGTTCGGCACCATCCGCACCACGTTCCAGGCAATCCCACGCCGGTCCACGGTCCTGCTCGCCAAGGCGAGCGTGTTCGGGGTCCTTGCCTTCGTGGTCACGCTCGTCCTGGCCATCGTCGGAGTGGTGCTGGCCAAGGCGTTCTCCGGCTCGACGGGCGGCATCGAACTCGGCGACAGCGGGGTGCTGCGGCAGATCTGGGGCACCCCGGTCATCGCTGCGCTGTATGTGCTGATCGGGCTCGGTGTCGGTGCGATCGTCCGGCACACGGCCGGTGCCATCGTCATCGTGCTGATCTGGAATCTCGCGGTCGAGTCGATCCTGTCGATCCTGCCGAAGGTGGGGGAGCACATCGCACCATTCCTCCCGTTCGCGAACGGCAGCCGTTTTCTCAACGGTTCGCTCGACGACACCGGATATCACTGGAACGCTTACGGATCGCTGATCTACTTCGCCGTGTTCGCGGTCGTCGTTTTTGTGGTCGGCATCCTGGTGACCGACCGCCGCGACGCCTGACCTCCCTCATCCCGCTCCCTGCGCCGCAGACGTAGCGCACATCGTCGTCAGGCGCCGGTTCCCGCTACGCCTGTCGGGTCCCGGCGGGTCAGGACTAAAATCTGCAGCCATGTCCCCGAACTGGCCTCTGGTCGAGCGCGAGAAGGAATTCCGCATCATCCGTGCCGCTCTGCGCGGGGAGACGGCCGCATGCGGTGTCGTGCTGACGGGTGACTCGGGAGTCGGCAAGACGACGCTCGCCCGCCACGTCACCGCCGCCCTCGACGGTGGCGTGCGCTGGGTGGCCGGAACCGAGTCGGCGCGCAGCATCCCGCTCGGCGTGTTCGCGCACCTCGTCGGTCCCGCCACCACCAGCGATCCGCTCACCTATCTCGCCGCAGCGCGCGAATCACTGCTCGCCGACGGCAATATCGTCATCGGGGTCGACGACGCCCACCTGCTCGACGAATTGTCGGCGACGTTGCTGCATCAGCTCGCCATCGACCGTGCGGTGCACATCGTCGCGACCGTCCGCAGCGGGGAGACCGTCCCCGACGCCGTGACATCGCTGTGGAAGGACAACCACCTCACGCGGATCACGTTGTCGCCGTTTACCAAACATCAGAGTGTCGAACTGATCGAAACGGTGCTCGGCGGCCAGCTGGAAGGTCTGTCGGCCGACCTGATGTGGGAGGCGTCCGGCGGCAACGCCCTGTTCCTGAGGCACCTTGTCGAGGGCGCGCGCCAGGCTGACACCCTGCGTCAGGTCAACGGGGTCTGGCAGCTGCGGGGCCGCGCCGCGATCACCTCTGAGCTCGCCTCGTTGCTGGAGAGCCGGATCGAGCAGCTCGACGACTCGGTCCTGACGGTGCTCAAGTACCTGGCGCTGTGCGAGCCGCTCGACATCGACATCCTGGCCGACCTCGCCGGCGAGGAAGCGGTCGAGGAGGCCGAGATCGCCGGGCTCGTCCGCATCCTGCGCGACGGCCGACGACTGAACGTCCAGTACAACCATCCGCTGTTCGGCGAGGTCATCCGGCACCGGCTCGGCCTGGCGTCGTCACGCCGACTCCGCGGCAGCCTCGTCAAGGCCCTGCAGTCGCGGGGCACCGACACCGCCGCCGAACGCATCCGGCTCGCCGACCTCGCACTCGAGAGCGACGTCGCGATCGACGCGGACCTGATGAGTGCCGCAGCCCGCGACGCACTCGGCTTCGCCAACGCCCCGCTCGGGGAGCGGTTCGCCCGTGCCGCGCTCGCCGAGGGCAACGGCGGTCTCGGCGCCGCGGAGCCGTTGGCGCGATCACTGATGTGGCAGGGCAACGCCACCGAGGCCGATCGGGTGCTGGCCGGTTTCCGTCCCGACGACCTCAGCGACATCGAGCTGATCTATTGGGGCGGAATACGTTTCGCAACCGTATTCTGGGCACTCGGCGATGCCGGTCGCGCCGACGACATCCTATCGATGCTCCGGGAGAAGGTCACCGATCCCAATCTGGCGTTGGTGGTGAAGGGTTTCGCGGCGGCGTGCGCGATCTTCGAGAACTGCGTCGATGACGCCATCGCGCTGTCGGATGAGGTGCTCGACTCGCCGAATCCGTCGCCGTGGGCCGTGGAGTGGGCGGTCTTCGGCGGAAGTCTCGCGCGCGCACTGACCGGGCGAGGGCACGAGGTCGCGGACCTCGCATCGCGGGCCCGGGTCGCCGAGACGGTCACCGACGGCCTGCTGCGCTTCCCGGCGGGGCTCGGTGAGATCCTCGCGCTCACCCTCACCGGACAACTGGACGAGGCAGCATCGCGTGCGAATCGGTACGTCGAGTTCTCGAACATCGGGCAGTATCTCGGCTGGGCCATGGCGGGCATCCTGGTGTCGGTCGTCGATCTGGCCCGCGGCGACAGCGCTGCCGTCGCACGGCAGATGGAGCAGACGCTCGCAACCCTCGACAGCGGCAGCGGCGAGGCCGAGTCATGGAATTATCCGGCGATGTTCTACCTGGTACAGGCGCTGTCGGCGGCCGGTCGCACCGACGACGCCGAGCGGGCCCTGCGGACCGCCGACGAGCGGTTCGGCCCCCACATCGCGGTGTTCGGCCCGATGCTGACGATCGCGCGTTCCTGGCAGCAGGCCTCCGCCGGGACGGTGTCGCTCGCGCTGGAGACCGCGCGCGCCGCCGCCACGGAGGCGGGCCGTACGCGTCAGTTCGCGATCGAGGCCGAGGCGCTGCACACCGCCGCCCGCTTCGGTGACAGCACCGTCGCCGAACGGTTACGGGAGTTGTCGGGCTTCCTGGACGGACCGCTTGCCGGCCTGTACGCGCGGCACGCCGAGGCCCTCGCCGCCGGCGACGCCGTCGAGTTGGATCTGTGCGCGGGCGCGTTGGAAGCGCTCGGGTTCCGGTTGTCGGCGGCCGACGCGGCAGCGCAGGCGAGTGTTCTGCACGAGGCGGCCGGCTCACGGGCGGCGACGGTCGCCTCGGCCGCTGTCGCGAACCGGCTGTCCGCCGACTGCGGGGGTCTGCGGACCCCGGCGCTCGTAGAGGCCGCACAACCACTTCCGCTGACCTCGCGTGAACGAGAGATCGCCAACCTCGTCGCGGCGGGCCTGTCCAACAAGGAGATCGCGCAGCGACTCACCGTGTCGGTGCGTACCGTCGAGGGTCACATCTACCGGGCGTGCACCAAGCTCGACGTCACCGACCGCTCCGAGATCGCCGCGCTGCTGCGACGCTCCGACGCCGGCGACGCCTGAACAGACCTCTCTCGCCGAATCCGCCTCGCCCGGCGGGTCCGTCGCGCGACAATGACCGTGCCGTGCACGCGGCCGCCGACGTGGCGGCCGGGCGCAGACGTCGGGGGCCGGGGAACGTGAGAGGCGGTTGCAGTGGGCGACTCGATGGTGCTGGCCGAGGTACGTACAGCGTGTGAGCTGCGCGCGGTGACGGAGTGGGCGGCCGAACAGCATCCCGACGCGCCGGTTCGCTCGGCCCGCGGCATCGACCTCGACGGTCTCTCATCGGAGACGGTCCTGATCCCGGCCCGGGTCGCGTGGCTGCCGCCGGTGCGCAAGGGGGAGCGCCGGGTGTCGGTCGCCGACGTGCTGGTCCTGTCGAATCCACGACGACCGATGGCGATGACCCAGCCCGTCATCAAACGCCGCAGGCCGGACCGGCTGCGCGTCGTCGAGGGCGAGGCGGCAACGATCGCCGATCTTCGCCGACGATACGACCAGCATCTGGCCGAGGGGGAGTCGTTCACCGCTTATGTGACGGTGCAGGCCTCGCTCTCGGCCGAGCGTGCCGAACGGCAGATCGTCGGAGACCGATACAAGGTGCCCCGGCTGGTCGCCGAGCAGATCAGCACCTCGGCCCGCTTCCAGGCCGGGGCCGCGAAACTGGCCGCCGAACTCGGTCGTCCCGCCGCCCTGGTGGCGCAGGAGGCGACGGACAAGATGTCGACGTTCGTCGCGACGCAGAGCCGGCTGATGGACGACATCTTCTCGTCGGTCTTCAGCAATCTGCACGAACGGACCTGGACGGTGTCGGTCGACCTCGGCACCCTCAACCGGCTGCGCGAACTGAACAAGTCCAACGGACTGGTGTTCCTGCCGTCGCACCGCTCCTACGTCGATACGCTCGTGTTGTCGGAAGTGCTGCGCAGCCACGATTTCCCGCCCAACCTGGTGCTCGGCGGCAACAATCTCGCGTTCTGGCCGGTGGGTCCGATCGCGCGCCGCGCCGGGATGATCTTCATCCGACGCAAGTTCGGGGCAGACCCGATCTACAAGTTCGCGATGCGCGCCTACCTGTCGTTCATCGTCGAGAAGCGGTTCAACCTCGAGTGGTACATCGAGGGTGGCCGGAGCCGAACGGGCAAGCTGCGCAAGCCGATGCTGGGTCTGCTGGCCTACGTCGTCGACGCGGTGGAGCAGCTCGACGACGCCGACGTGATGATCGTCCCGACGTCGATCGTGTACGACCAGCTGCACGAGATCGGCGCGATGGCCAAGGAATCGGCCGGCGGGAAGAAGAAGCCCGAAGGCGTCGGCTGGCTGCTGAAGTACGCCAAAGCGCAGCGCGATTATCTCGGCGAGGCGAGAGTCCGCTTCGGAGAACCATTCTCGCTCCGTCAGGCGCTCGCCGAGTCGGGTGAGGGCCCGGCGAAGCTGGAGAAGGTCGCGTTCAAGGTGATGGACGAGATCAACGCCGCCACACCGATCTCGGCGACCTCACTGGCCGGATTCGCCTTGCTCGGCGCCCGCGACCGCGCCTACACGGCGGCCGAGATCGAGGCCATCCTCGCGCCGCTGCTCGAGTACATCGACCGTCGCGGTCTGCCGGGACCCGACCCCGAGCTCTGCCGCGGCATCGGCCTGCGGCGCACGCTCGGCGTCCTCACCGAGGAAGGGGTACTCACCCGGTTCGACGAGGGGCCGGACACTGTGTGGTCGATCGCGCCGGGCAGTTACGCGGTCGCCGCCTATTACCGCAACGGTGCCCTGCACCACTTCGTCGACCGGGCCATCGTCGAACTCGGCATGCTCGCCGCCGCCGACGGCGCGTTGGAGAACGACGGTGCCGGTGAACTGCTGCCGTCGGCGCAGCAGGAGGCGCTACGCATCCGCGATCTGCTGAAGTTCGAGTTCTTCTTCCCGGCGAAAGACGCGTTTCTGCACCGGCTCGGGGCCGAGCTCGATCTCATGTCGTCGGAATGGCGGGACGTGCGCCCCGATCAGGCGTGGACCGAGCGAACGTTGCGCGAACACGGCGGATCACTGGTCGCCCGGCGCACCCTGCAGCCGTTCTTCGACGCCCAGCTCGTCGTCGCCGAGAGCCTGGTGTCGGCAGGAGCCGAGACGTCGATCGACAAGGAGACGTTGCTCGAGGCCTGTCTGGGACTCGGGCGGCAACTGTCCCTGCAGGGTGTGGTCCGCAGTCGTGACTCGGTGTCCAAGGAGCTCTACGACGCGGCCTACCAGCTCGCCGACAACCGCGGTCTGATCACCGGCACCGGTGTCGACGACCTCGTCGCCGGGCGTCAGGCGTGGCTCGACGAGGTGAACCTGATGCGCGACCGGCTGTCCCGGATCGCCACGATCGAGGCCGAACACTTCGGTGAGGCTCTGCGGGGACTGCGCCGATGAGCTCCGTCGCCGACCGACTGCGGGAGATCCGGTCGGCGCCCACCGGCAAGAAGGTAGGCGCCTTCTTCGACTACGACGGCACGCTGATCGAGGGGTTCTCGGCCATCGCCATCACCCGGGCCCGCATCCGCAGCATGGAGTTCGGGCTCGGCGAGCTCGCCGACTTCCTGCTCATCGGCCTGCGCGGGGTGAAGTCCGAACAGGACTACGCCGAGGTGCTCGAGGCGACCAAACCGACCTTCGCCGGCAAGACCTACGCCGAGCTGCTGGACTTCGGTGCCGATCTGTTCAAACACGAGACCGCAGCCCAACTGCGGCCCCAGATGTGGCAGATCCTGCGGGCACACCGGGAGATGGGGCACCGCATCGTGATCGCGTCCTCGGCGACCCGATTCCAGATCGACCCCATCGCCCGGGAGATCGAGGCCGACGACGCACTGGCGACCGACGTCGAGGTCGTCGACGGCGTTGTCACCGGCAAGTTCGTCGGACGGCCGCTGTGGGGGCCGGGCAAGGCGGCGGCCGTCCGGGCGCTCGCGCGCGAGCACGACATGGATCTGGACGCGTCGTTCGCCTACAGCGACGGTAACGAGGACATCCCCTATCTCGAATCGGTCGGTCACCCTGCCGCGGTGTCACCGCGGCACGGACTGCGCGCGGAGGCCCAGGCACGCGGCTGGCCCATCCTCGATCTCCGCAATCCCTCCTACAACCGTCTGGCGATGGCCGCCCGCACGGGGGCGTTCTACGGATCGTTCATCTCCTCGGCCGCGATCGGCGTCGCCGGGGGACTCCTGCGTCGCGATCCGAGCATCCTGGTCGATTCGGCGATCCCCACCGGCAACGACATCGGGCTCGCCATCGCCGGGGTCAGCGTCCGCGTCCTCGACGGCGAGGAGCACCTGACCGCGGATCGGCCATGCGTCTTCGTGTTCAACCACCAGTCCAAGCTGGACCTGCCGGTGCTGATCCACCTGGTCCGCCGTGACGCCACCGGCGTCGCCAAGAAGGAGATCAAACGCGTGCCGGTCCTGGGCCAGATCCTCGACGCCGCGGGTCTCGTCTTCATCGACCGCGCCGATCCCGGCCGCGCCATCGAACAACTCCAGCCCGCGGTGCGGAAACTCCGGGACGAGGGCATCTCGCTCGTGGTGGCGCCGGAGGGGACGCGGTCGTCGACCCCGCGCATCGGTCCGTTCAAGAAGGGGCCCTTCCACATCGCCATGCAGGCCGGCGTGCCCGTGGTCCCCGTCGTGCTCCGCAACACCGGCGAATTGATGTGGCGTGGATCGCAATTGATCAAGCCTGGGACCGTCGAGGTGAAGGTGTTGCCGCCCGTGGACACCTCACAGTGGCGGCCGGAGACCGCCGGTGAGCATGCCGAGGAGGTCCGACAGATGTTTCTCAGCGCCCTGACCGACTGGCCGGTCGAGTTTTTCGAGGACGGACGGATGACGCGATCGACGGAGGCAGACCTGTGAGCAGCAATGACGAACCACTCGACTGGGCCAGCGAATCGCACATGAGCGCGGTCGACGCGCTGATGTGGCGCGGCGACACCGACCGACGACTGCGCGCGACGATCTGCATGATCGAGATCTACGACTGTGTCCCGGACTGGGATCGGTTGCTCGCCGCGCACGAGTGGGGGAGTCGGATGGCGCCACGCTTCCGGCAGCGGGTGATCGACTCACCGTTCGGCACGGGCACACCGAGCTGGGCGGTGGATCCCGATTTCGATCTGCACTATCACGTCCGACGGATGCGTCTTGCCGGCGACGGCTCGATGCGTGAACTCTTCACCACCTGTGAGCAACTCGCGATGACGGCGCTCGATCAGGGCCGCCCGCCGTGGGAGGGGACGCTGATCGAGGGGTTGCCCGACGGCAGGGCCGCCTACTTCCTCAAGGCACATCATGCCCTCACCGATGGTCTCGGTGCGATACTCGGACTGGCGCAACTGCATTCGACATCGCGCGATCCGATCCCCGGCAAACCGCAGCCGCCGGATCCCGAACCTCGCAACGTGTCGTCCCTCGACGTCCTCGGCCGCCAGGTGGTCGAGGAGGTGCAGCGGCTACCGCATCGCGTCGACACCGCGTGGCACGGCGTGCGTGCTCTCGCGCGACCGAGGCGCGCGGTCAGCGAGGTGCTGCGGTACGGGCGGTCGGTGCCGCGGGTGGCGGGGCTGGTCAGTCCGCCGGGCTCGCCGTTGCTCCTGCACCGCAGTCTGTCGTGGCGGTTCAGCGCGTTCGAGGTGCCGTTCGACGACCTGAAGGCGGCCGGCACGGCGGCGCGCGCCTCGGTGAACGACGCCTATCTGGCCGGGTTGATCGGCGGATTCCGCTTCTACCACGAGAAGATGGGTACACCCGTCGAGGCGATTCCGGTCGCCATCCCCATCTCCGTACGCCGCCCCGAGGACCCGGCCGGCGGCAACCGGATCGCGGTGGGCCGCATGGCCGGACCCGTCGGGATCGAGGATCCGTTCGAGCGCGTACTCACCATCCGCGAGCAGGTACGCGCGGCCCGGACCGAACCCGCCGTCGACATCTTCAACACCCTCGGGTCGGTGCTCGCGTGGCTGCCGGGTCAGGTGCTCGCCCAGTTCAGCGGCGCGACAACGCAGAACGACCTGCAGGCCAGCAACGTGCCCGGAATACCGTGGGACACCTTCGTCGCGGGTGCCAAGGTGGAACGCATGTTCCCGTTCGGACCGCTGCCCGGCTGCGCGGTGATGGCCACGATGATCACCCACAACGGCGTCGCCTGCCTCGGGCTGAACCAGGACGCGGCCTCGATCACCGAACCGGAGCTGTTCGCGGAGTGTCTCGTCGAGGGATTCGACGAGGTGTTGGCCCTCGCCGCAGACACCGGCGCGGGCGGGCGTGCGGGGACCCTGCGGCGGGTGATCTGAGCTGGTCGTGCTGGGACTGCTCATTCGCGTCGCAGGCTGCGCCGCACGTGGTCGTCGTCGACCTGACCGAAGGTCCGATACGACTGTCCCACAGCGTGAAAGGGCTCGGGAGTCATCACGGCGACGACGGCGTCGACGCCCGGGTCGTCGGCGAATCGTCGTAGGGTGTCGGCCGGTCCGGTCGGCACGGCGACCACGATCGCGGCGGCCCCGCCCGCCCGCGCGGCGCGCACCGCCACCGCCATCGTCGAACCGGTGGCGAGGCCGTCGTCGACGAGGACGACGGTACGGTCGGTGAACGAGAGTGGTTCGCGACCTTCGCGATACCGTTGTTCACGCTCGATCCGCAGTCGATTCTCCCGGTCCACCGCCTCGGCGAATCGGGCCTCCGAGACGCCGAGCCGGCGCGGGACGTCGTCATTGACGACGATCTCGCCGGCGGCTATCGCGCCCATCGCGAACTCCGGTTGCCCGGGTGCTCCGATCTTGCGCACCACCAGGACGTCGAGCGCGGCATCGAACGCGTCGGCGACCTCCCGTGCGACCGGGACGCCGCCCCGGGCGAGGCCGATCACGACGACGTCGCGGCCGTCGGACTTCGTCGTCGACATCAGCGGCTCGCGCCTCAATCGTTGCGCCAGTGCGATTCCCGCGTCACGTCGATCGTCGAAGGCCTCCGCCCGGAACGGCATGACCGCTCAGATCCGGATCGCGGGGCCGACGTCGAGTGCGAAGCTGGGCACGTCGGCGAGATTCAGCTTGGCCTCGTAGGTGCGGTCGTATCCGGTGGCGCAGATCCGCCACCCGTGCTCGGTGCGGCGATAGCGGTCGGCGTAGAAGGCGGCGCCGAAGAGCATGAACGAGAAGTCGGGGACGATGACCCGGTCCTGCAGGTACCACCGGCCGGTGGCCTCGTCGCCCTCGACGTCGATCTCCGGGTGATCCACCCGGTGTTCGGTGATGACGGCCGGGCCGACAGATGCGCGCATGTAGTCGACGAGGTCGGTCCGGTTGGCGAAGCTCAGCGATGCGCCGTAATCGCCGGTGACGTCGTCGGTGAGGGTCGCGGCGAACGTATCCCAGTCCTTGGTGTCCAACGCTCGCAGATAGCGGTACTTCAGATGTTTGATCGCCTCGAGGTCGTCCATGTGTCCACATCTACCGGGTCGATCGGCAGTGCGGGCCGAAACGCGGCGGCCCGGTCGGCGGTTGACAGTCGTGCGCCGCGACGGCAAGTGTGGGGCCATGACCTCGATTGCCGATGAGACCACTCAGCAGAGCGCTCGCAAGGCGTACGAATCCATCGAACCGTTCCATGTCCTGGCGTACTTCAATCCGGGTCTGCGTGCCGCCCGGGAGGATCTCGGCATCGATGCGCACGCCTTCTACGTCGGCGCCCGCGGGGCACCCCTGGGCGATTGTGATCCGTCGGTGGTGGTGTCCGCGTTCTACAACTTCTCGTCGTCGGTGATCACCCCCGGTTGGGAGGCGGCCCGGGGTGCCGGGCTGCAGAGCGTCGCCGACCGGCGGGTGCAGATGCTCGACGACGAGCTGCGCGCCATCCTCGGGGAGCGGGTCAATGACCCCGAGATCGTCGAGCTGACCGCGCGCTACACCGACATCGCGGCGTCGGTGCCGTTCGGTGGCCGGCCACTCGCTTCCGCGTGGGCCTCGGCCGCGCAGCCCGAGCAACCGCACGTCGCCCTGTGGCACGCCATCGCGGTGCTACGGGAGTGGCGCGGCGACAACCACATCGCGGTGCTGGTGAACCACGGTCTCGATGCGCTCGACGCGGTGACCTTCCACGAGGCGGAGATCGCCGACCCGACCGTCCGCCGTCGGCTTCTTGGTCGCAAGCTCGTCCAGATCACGCGCGGCTGGTCCGACGACGACTGGGAGGCGTCCGTCGACCGCCTCGTCGACAAGGGGTATGTCGCCCGCACCGACACCGGACACGAACTGACCGAGACCGGTCTGGTGATGTACCGGGCCATCGAGGCCGAGACGGATGCCATCACGGCACCTGCGTGGTCGGGACCTGACGTCGACGACTTGCTCGACCGCACCCGCCCCTACGTGAAGGCGGTCATCGACGCGGGCGTGCTGCCGGGGACGAAGAAGAAGGGCTGACCGGTTCAGGTCAGGAGGTACTACCCGGTGGGGGAGCGTCGGGGTCGTCGGTGAACCGGTCCTGCGATTCGTAGTGTCGCCGCGTTGCGCCGTACATGTCGTAGCCGGCACCGGTGTCGATCTCGCCGGTGTCGGTCGTCGGTTCCTCCTCGCGGCCGCGGCGCCACCCGCCCTTGAGTGGCGGGGCTTCACCGAAGTGGTCGGGATCGCCGGAGCCGTACCAGGCGACCAGTACCGCGCCGATGACGGCACCGATGAAGCCGACGATGGCCAGCCAGCCGAGACCGGGTTTGGCGGTGTCGTCGAGGAAGATCACACCGACCAGGCTGGGTCCGGCCGTCTCGCCGACGACGAGGACCGCGGTCACCCCGTTCACCGCTCCCACCTGCAGAGCCACGGTCTGCACGAAGAAGCCCACGGCGCCGGCGACGGCGATGGTCCAGGCAGCGGGGTCGGCGATCAGGACCAACGGCTCGAAGGGTGCGACACCGTCGAGGACGCGCACGGCGATCGCGATCACGCCGAACAGCAGACCGGCCGTGGCGCCGCCGACGATGGCTGCGTGCCTACCGAGCCGGTAGACGCCGAACAGTGCGATCGCGCAGAGACCGAGGGTGGCGACGAACAGTTCCCAGTGGAACACCGCGCTCTCGCCGCCACCGGTGTGATGCTGCGCCGACAGTCCGAGCAGACACAGCGACAACACGACCAGCCAGATGGCGATCCAGTCGCGGGTCTGCAAGGCGATGTTGAGCATGATCGTGCCCAGCAGGGCGGTGACCACGAGGTTCGCGGAGACGATGGTCTGCGAGAGGAAAAGGGGGAGGAAGCGTGCGGCGAGCGCACCACCGGCGAAACCGATGATCACCATCGTCGTGCCGAGGATGAAGGCGGGATCGACGAACGTCGACATCGTCGACTGCAGGGAGGGCCCGCCGGCCGCATTGACCTGGCTCTCTTCGTTACCCTCTTCGCGCGCCGTCGTCGCCACCCGGCGAGCACCCAACGCGCGGAGTACGGTGGACATCCCGTAGGCGACGGCGGCGAGACACGCGGCGATCACACCGATCATGAACATGCCCACACCTCCCCAGACTGGCCTCACGCAACCCGGGACTGCACAGCACCCCGGTTGACAGCATTGTGCAACGATCCCGGCGGCCCGACTATTCCTTTTTCACCGAACTCCCCCGGAGGCCGGTGAGACAGCCTAATCTGCCCCTCCTACACTCCTGACAGTGGGCACTTCGGCAGGCAAACACGTCTTGATCACCTTCGGCCGCTCGTTCCTGACCCTGGAACTCGCGCGGCTGATGTCGGCGGCCGGGCATCGGGTCACGATCGTCGACTCCATCCCGATCGGCGTGACGCGCTTCTCGCGCGCCGCCGACGCCTTTCACCGGGTGCCCGCTCCCAAGTTCGAACCACGCGCCTACTGCCATGCACTGGCGAAGATCGTCGCCGACGAGAAGGTCGACATGGTCATCCCCATCCACGAGGAGACCGACATCCTCTCGATGATGGTCGACATCTTCCCGGCCGACTGCGAACTGTTCCTGTCCGACTTCGAGTTGGAGAACAGTCTGCACAACAAGTTCGAGTTCCAGGAGCTCCTTGTCGCTCGTGGTATCCCGACGTTGAAGTACGCCCAGGTCGCCGGACCCGAGGATCTCGCGAAGCTCGACTTCACCGCGCCGTTCGCGCTCAAGGAGTGCTATTCGCGGGGATCGCAGAAGGTGCACAAGGTGATTCCCGGCGGCGACCTCGACTGGGTGGAGTTCGATCCGATCAACCCGTGGCTCGCGCAGGAGTGGTTGTCGGGGACGAACTACTGCACCTACTCGATCGTGCGCGACGGCCGCATCCATGCCCACGCCACCTATCCCGTCGACTACGCGATCGGCGGGAGCTCATGCCTGAACTTCCGCTCGGTCCAGCACGACGCGATCTTCGACTGGATCTCGAAGTTCGTGCAGGACATGAACTTCACCGGGCAGATCGGGTTCGACTTCATCGAGGACCCGGAGCGCGGTCTGTTCTGCATCGAATGCAACCCGCGGGCGACGAGCGGGATCATGATGTTCGAGCCGCAGGATGGCGTCGACCGCGCGTTCTTCGGGACAAACGACGAGATCGTCACCCCGCAACCGGATGTGGACAAGATGATCGGTCTCGGCATGCTGCTCTACGGATGGCGCAAGGCGTCTCGGCGCGGACGCAGCATGCGGAGGTTCTTCCGTGACTTCCGCAACTCGAGTGACGTCATCAGCGCGCGCGGCGATCAGCGGCCCGCGCTCCTGCTGCCGTTCGCCTACATGGGAATTCTGCGCAGCTGCTTCAAGTATCGTGTCGGCCTCGCGGAGGGTTTCATGCACGACCACGAGTGGGACGGTCTGCGGATCTCCGAGTGAGCGGTGCCCTGAATCCCACGGTCGGCGAAGTGTTCGGGTCCCTGAGGAGCGGCCGAGCCTGTGAGGCAGCGTCACGAAGGGGTGGTCACCCGTGACCCGCGGACGTACACCTCCGCGACCGCCGGCTCCCGTAGGCCCATGAGCAATGCGAACAATGTCTGATCGCGGGCGGTGGTCTCGTCGTCGGCGCGGATGCCGTGCTGCAGAATCGAATCCAGCGGTGGCCACAGTTCTGGGCGAATCACCAGGAAGTCGGCCTCCTTCCCGACGTCGAAGTTGCCGAAGCGGTCCTCCATGTCGAGGGCGCGAGCGCCGGCGAGCGACCCGGTGAACAGCATCTGCGCGGGATGGATCGCGACACTGTCGTCGCCGGGCTCGCTGAGATGCACCTTGAATGCGTCGGCGAGCACGCGGGAGATCAGCCATTCGTCGCCGGCGCCGACATCCGTCCCGGCCGCGACCGTGACGCCCGAGGCGACCGTCCGACGCCACGGCATCGTTCCGGAGCCGAGGAACTGTTGCGACACAGGGCAATGTGCGATCGACGTGCCCGTTTCAGCCATGCGGGCGAGCTCTTCGTCGGTGCAGTGGACCGCGTGTGCCATGATCGTGCGCCGACCGAGCAGTCCGGCACCGCCGACGACGCTGCCGGGAAGGAAGCGGCCGTCGTACGTGTCGAGGTAGTTCTTGACGCCGAAAGTACCTTTGACCAAGTCGATCTCGCCGGTCCCCGGCCGGTTGTTCTCGTTGAGATGGGTGTGCACGTACACCCCGCGACCGGCCACGTCGGCGTAGAGTTCGCCGAGCGCGGCGAGCGTCTCGGTGGTCACCGACAACGAGAACCGCGGCACGATGGCCACCTGCAGCAGCGCCGTGGCGACATCCCCGGAGTCCTTGGCGTGCCATCGATCGATCTCGTCGGCGGTGAGCTCGATGGCGGCGGACTCCGACGTCAGCAGCGGTGCCGCCGACTCGCCCCCGACGGTCTGGATGCCGTGGCCGCTGACCAGGCGCAGGCCGGTGCGCTCGGTCTCGGAGAACAGCGCGTCCTGAGCATGCGGGAACGCGGATCCGAACACCATCGCAGCGGTGGTTCCGACGGCGACGCGGCGAGCTGTGAAGTCCCGCGCGGCGCGCGCCGCGAACACGGGATCGGCGAGCCGGGCCTCGGCCGGGAAGATGCAGTGCTCCAGCCACTCCAGCAGCTGCCCACCGCCGTACGCATCGACCGAGTAGGTCTGCGGGAAATGGATGTGGGTGTCGACGAAGCCCGGGATCAGGAACGCGTCGCCGTGGTCGTGGACCGTCTCCTCGACGACGCCATCGGGGCCGGCTGCGCTCGGTCGTCGGTCGCGCGGCCCGCAGTAGATGATCGTGCCGGTGTCGTCGACGACCAACGCGCCGTCGGGAATCCATGCCAGCGCGGTATCCGCGTCGGTGACGGTCGGTCGTCCGGCCACGTGGAAGATCCGGCCGAGGTGGGTGGTGGTCACCTGGAAACGAAAACACACGACGACCGGATCGGCCGGGTGAGCGATCGGCGCACGCGTGGGTAAAATCGGACACGGCGTGCCGGGGACGCCTCCGATGTCGACCGAAGGGTGATGAAGATGAAGCGCAGGATCTCTCTGGCCATTGCAGGTGCGGCCGTAGTGGCGGGTGTCGGCTCGGCCGTCGCACCGACTGCCGGTGCCTCCCCGCTCGAACCCCATCCGGTCATCAGCGCCGGATCGGTCACGTTCTGCATCAACATCCCGCTGGGACCGTTCAACATCAGCATCTGCTGACCACAGCGCCCTCCTTCCGGACAAGCGTCCCTGACATCCGCCGTCGAGGAGCGAATGGATGTCGGGCGCGTCCATGTCAGCTGGGGCAACCCCGAACCGGTGGGCGCTTTACCGGGTCGAATTCTCGGGCGCTTCTCCGGGGCGGTCTCCGCGGTGCCTTCCGCCGGCTCACCCGTTGTGGGCGATCTTTGGTCCCACACGCGCATTCGAACCCGCTCACACTGCGCGCGTGGTGGACTTGATGCGACGTCGATCGAGGAGACACGTGTGGGTTCGGTACTCGGAGAAGTGCTACCGCTGGCGCGGGTGTCGCGATCTCGCCCATTCCGATCATCGGTGCGATCCTCATGCTGCTGGGCAAACATGCCCGCACCACCAGCATCGGCTTCGCCGTTGGCTGGGTGCTGGACATCGTCATCGCCACCACGATCTTCGTATTCCTCGGCGGCACCATGGGTGATTCGACGTCGACCGGCGACGCCTGGATCAAGCTCGGACTGGGAATCCTGCTGCTGATCGTCGGGCTGCGTCGGTGGCGCGGACGAGGCGGTGAGCACACCCCGAAGTGGATGCGGGCGATCGACGAGATGCGGCCGCCGACCGCGCTCGAACTCGGGTTCGCGTTGTCGGCCATCAACCCCGAGAACCTGATCATGTGTGTCGCAGCCGGAGTGAGTATCGGGGGTAAGGGCATCTCCGGGTTGGGATGATCGCCCGGACAGCAGCAGGGGCCTCCCGCGAAGGAAAGCTCCTCGCTGCCATGCCCGACTGGTGCTGGGTCAGGGTGTGACCAGGGCGAAATCCGGGTCGGGCGAATCGAGATGGTTCGCCATTTCCGTGAACAACGACGCCTCGCCCTCGACGGTCACCGAACCGTTCTCGATGGCGGCGCTCAGATCGGCGCCGGCGAGGAGCAACCCGACAAGGACGGGCTTCGTCAGGGTGAAGGTCGCGTCGGCCGCCGTGGTGGCCTCGTCGTCGAGATCGAAGTGGACGAGGAGGCCGTTGCGGAGTTCGGAACGGTGACGGATGTCTTGGTCGGTGATCACCCAGTCGAGGGTGATGTGCGCGTCCCAGCTGGCCGGACCGTCGACGCGCAGGGCGATCGCATCGAAGAGTTGCTCGACAGACAGTGCTGCGATGATGTCGGGAGCTGCAGCCGTTGTCGGCGTGCCGACGCGACCGTTGCGCAACTCGTAGGCACCCATCAGGAAGAAGTTCCGCCACGTGCCGTTTTCGGCGCCGTAACCCAGCTGTTCGAGCGTATCGGCCTGTAGGTCACGCGCCGCGGCGTTCTCCGGGTTCGCGAAGATGACATAGTTGAGAACGGTCGCCGCCCAGCGGAAATCGCCGGCATCGAACGATCCCCGGGCTTTTCGGACGGCCTCGTCGGCACCGCCCATGAACTCGACATGCCGTGTGGCGGACTCGACCGGCGGATGCTCCCACAGATGGGCCGGATTGCCGTCGAACCATCCCATGTACCGCTGATAGATCGCTTTGACGTTGTGGCTCACCGAGCCGTAATACCCATGGGTGTGCCAGGCGTTGGTCAGTGCAGGAGGCAGCTGGATGTCCTCGGCGATCTCCAATCCGGTTCGGCCCTGGTTCAATTGACGCAGAGTCTGGTCGTGCACGTAGCCGTACAGGTCGCGCTGCTGCGCGAGGAATTCGGTGAGTTCGTCGGTGCCCCAGGTGGGCCAGTGATGCGAGGCGAACAGGACGTCCGAGCGGGAGGCGTATCGGTTGATGGCCTCGGTCAGGTACTTCGCCCACACGTGCGGGTCGCGGACTAGGGCGCCGCGCAGGGTGAGAAGGTTGTGCAGGGTATGAGTGGCGTTCTCCGCCATACACAATGCCCGCATCTGCGGGAAGTGGAAGTTCATCTCGGCTGGCGCCTCGGTGCCCGGTGTCATCTGGAACTCGATGGTGACGCCGTCGACGGTCTCGGTTTGTCCGGTCGTCGAGATGTCGAGGGTGGGCACGATCAGCGTGGGTGTCCCGGTCGATGTCGACTGGCCGAGACCGGCGCCGACGGCCCCGCGTGGACCGCGCGGAAGAGCCGCTCCGTACATGTACGCTGCTCGACGGCCCATTGCGGTTCCGGCGTAGACGTTCTCGGCCACCGCGTGTTCGACCATGCCGACCGGTGCGATGACGGCGCAGTCGCCGGCATCGACAGCCTCCTGCGTGGTCACACCTTTGACGCCGCCGAAATGGTCGATGTGCGAATGGGTGTAGATGACGGCCGCGACGGGCCGGTCCCCACGCTCCTGGCGGTAGAGATTCAGGCCGGCGGCCGCGGTCTCTTCGGAGATCAACGGATCGATGACGATCACGCCCGTGTCGCCCTCGACGATCGTCATGTTCGACAGGTCGAGCCCCCGGATCTGATAGATGCGGTCGGTGACCTCGAACAGGCCCTGCCGGGCGACCAGTCCGGACTGGCGCCACAGACTCGGGTTGGCGGTGGGCGGGCAGTCCTCGGTCAGGAAGCCGAATTCATCGCAGTCCCAGACCGTGTCGCCGGAAGACCCGGCGACGACCGGAGGGTCGAGTTTGGCGATGAGACCGCGGTCGGCGGCGGTGAGGTCGCGGGTGTCGTCGAACGGCAGGAACGACGTCGCAGCCGAGATCGATTCGGTCACTGTTGGAGTTGCCTCACGCGGGCTCCCCATGGAGATCACCTCTGTTGGTCGTCGTGGTGTCCGGCACCGGACACGTCCATTGTCCAGCTTTCGGCCGGTCCGCGTGGGCCACCGGTCGGATGTCTCTGGCAGTTCAGTCGGCGGACTCGCGGGCCCCGACGGTGTGCACCACGACGACCTGCGGATCCAGAAGGCGGAGGTCTTGGACGCCCGCTCGCCGGACCGGAGGTCCAGACGATCGACGAGTTCCGGGAGGGTGCGCCGTTGTCCGGCGGGAATGAGTGTCAGCATCGCGCGCAACCCTTCGTGCGACGGCGATCGCACCGCGATCGCGTGCCGCGGTGTCCTGGTGCCGGGCACCATCGAAACCCGATACCGCGACACATTTCCTCACCCGCAACGAACGATATTCCGTTCGCCGGGCCTGTGGCGACAAACCGCGTCGTATTCTCGACGGGTGACGGCACCAGCGGCACAAGTCGACGACGGAATCGCCCCGGCCAGCGCCCCGATAGTGCTGGCGGCACTGATCCTGGTGGCCGGGGTCGCCAACATCAATCTCGCGGTGGCCAACGTCGCCTTGCCCGACATCGGCAAGGATCTCGACGCGAGCTCCACGCAGCTGAACCTCATCGCGGTCGCGTACTCCCTGGGCTTGGCGGCGTCAGTGCTGTACTTCGGTGCACTCGGGGATCGGTACGGGCGCAAGCGCATGCTGGTCATCGGTATGTCGCTGTCGATACCGGCGTCGCTCGTCGCCGGATTCGCCCCCAATTTCGAGGTGCTGTTCGGTGCCCGGGTCGTCGGCGGCATCTCGGCCGGCCTCGCCTATCCGACGACCCTGGCGATGATCACCGCGCTGTGGTCAGGTGTCAAGCGCACCAAGGCGATCGCTGCGTGGTCCGCGTTCGGTGCGGCGATATCGGCGTCGGGACCGGTCATGTCCGGTGGGCTGCTCGAGGCGTTTTCCTGGCATTCGGTGTTCCTGGTGACAGTGCCGCTGGCGGTCCTCGCGCTCGTCGGCTCGTGGTGGCTGGTGCCGAGTGACAACGGGGACACCAAAGCGTCCGTCGACAATCTCGGTGGCGTCGTGTCGATCATCCTGGTGGGGGCGACGATCCTCGCGCTGAACTTCGCACCGCTCGGGGACAAACGCACCGCTGTGCTGATCCTGACGGGCATCGCCGTCGTCGCGGCGATCGTGTTCGTCATACGGCAGTTGCGCGTCCGGGTGCCGTTGTTCGATCTGCGGATCGCGCGTCGACGAACGTTCTGGGTTGCCGCGATCGGCGGTCTCATCGTCTTCGGCACGTTGATGGGCGCGATGTTCATCGGGCAGCAGTTCCTGCAGAACGTGCTCGGGTACTCCACCCTCGAGGCGGGTACGATGATCATCCCGGCGGCCGCCGCCATGGTCGTGGTCGCGCCGCGATCGGCAAAGATGGTGGAGGCGAGGGGTTCTCGCCTTACCTTGCTGACCGGATACTTCTTCATCGTGTTGGGACTCCTGCTGGCCTGGCTCACCTGGGATGAAGGGGCGTCGGTCTGGGTGGTGACCGGGGCGTACCTGTTGATCGGAATCGGTGTGGGCTTTGCCGGGACGCCCGCGTCGCACTCGCTGACGGGTTCTGTGCCCGTAGAGAGAGCCGGCATGGCGTCGAGCATGTCCGACCTTCAGCGCGACCTCGGGGGCGCGATCATGCAGTCGCTCCTCGGCGCCATTCTCACTGCGGCGTATGCGAAGTCACTGTCGGCGACCATCGCCGCGTCGCCGCACGCCGACCAGGTGACCAGCGAAACCGAATCCGCACTCACGAAGTCGTTCTCCAGCGCCGAGGTGCTCACCGAGCGGTATCCCCAGTACGCTCAGGAGATCATCTCAGCCGCGCGAGATGCGTTCGTGGACGGCGACACCCGCGCCTACGGTGCGGCGATCATCGTCGTGCTCATCGGTGCGGTCGTGGTGTTCTTCGGCTACCCGAAGCGCGACGACGAACGGGCGGCGATGGAGCGGTACGCGAAGGAGCGGTTGAGCGGGTAGGCCCTTCGTGACGGTCGCAGGCTCCCTCCTCAAAGGCCGGGTGCCTGATCCTTGAGGGGGAGCCTGCGAGCGGTTGTCGTGATCCCTGAGGAGGGAGCCTGCGACCGTCATGAAGGTCCCATCCCCATGTCCGTTTCACTCGATTCCTGGTCGTTCGACCGACCCCGAAAACTGTCGACTCCTGTTGTGCACCACATCTAACCTGGCAAAACAGCTTGACAGTGCTGTAAGGCACGCGCTAGTTTGCGAGTGGCCCAGATCACACATACCGGGATCGGGCCCGCGGATCGCCGCCGGCGATCCGAAGCACAACCGGTAACTTGTAGGCCCTCCCGGGCTGATCTGTCGTGCCCGGGGTCGGCGGGAAAGGCATGTGAGAATGCGTAGGAGAACTGGTCGGGTTCTCGCAGCGGCGGTCGCCGCAGCGTGTGTTTTCTCCGTTGTCTCGTGTAGCAGCGATGACAGCGGATCGAGCGGCGACAGAAGCGCCGTGGAGGAGAGCGGCGTCAAGGCCGCCGGTGATCCGATCAAGGTCGGACTGTTCAACCCGTCGAAGGGTCCCGCGACGCAGGCCGGCGTGAGCACCGGCAAAGACGCTGCGGTCAACTACATCAACAATCAGATCGGCGGCATCAACGGCCGCCCCATCGAGGTCGTCGACTGTGGGATCGACCAGACCGCACCCGAATCGACCATCGCCTGTGCGAATCAGTTCGTGCAGGCCGGTGTGGTCGCAGCGATCGACGGGTACAACTCGGAATCGCTGGCCGCGGTACCGATTCTGACGTCGGCGAAGATCCCGCTCGTCGGGCAGATCCCGTTCAACACCGCCACCGGCGCCAAGCCCGACAACCGTGTGTACTTCGGTCCGCCGCCCGCGGCGTTCCTGGTCGGGTTCATGCAGTCGCTCAAGGCGGCCGGCAAGGACTCGCTCACACTGGCGAATGCCGATCTGCCGCAGGCCCATCAGGTCTTCGACGGCCTGCTCGCGCCCCTCGGCAAGCAGCTGGGTATCGACGTCAAGAGTGTCTACTATCCGCCGACGGGACCGAACTTCACCGCCCTGGCAACAACTCTCGCCGAGGGCAATCCGGCGGCAGCCGGTCTCATGACGGCGCCCAACGACAACACCTGCACCAAGCTGTCGCAGTCGCTGCGATCGGTCGGCTACAAGAACACCATGTTCATGGCCGCCTGCACGGAGTTCATCGACACCATGGGCACCCAGGCGGTCGGGGCGCAGACATACTCACCCGGTTGGCAACCGCCGGCGAAGGATTCGGCTCCGGAACCGGCCAAGTCGAACCTGGCGATCGCCGAGAAGTACATCGATGACGCCGACGGCGCAGGTGGGTTCTACGCCTACGGCGCGTTCTCCACATTCGTCGACTTCGCCAACGGGCTCAACCAGGCCAAGGTCACCGACCTCACCGGGCCCAACGTGTTGAACGGACTCAAGGGTCTGACGGACTTCCAGAGCTTCCTGGGGCCCAAGCTGACCTGCAACAAGCCGACGTCACCGAACTGCACCACCGAGATGCTGCTGTTCGAGGTCACCGGTGACAAGACCACCAAACCGGTCGGCGGCGGGTTCATCACCCCGAATCCCGCTGTGCTGAAGCTCATCCCGGGTGCCGCGTAGCACCTCGAGCTCTGCTGTGAGGTAAAGAGCCGGGTCGGGCGGGCCGCTGGACAGCGTCCGCCCGACCCGCATCACCGTTCACCACTCACCGCGCCGCCTGAGCGCGCCGATCGATCGGTTCGGGTATGGGTCAATTCCTGCAGTTCGTGTTCCTCGGTCTCTCGACCGGCGCCGTGTACGCCGTGCTCGCCTCGTCGCTGGTGGGCGTCTACGCGGCGACCGGCATCATCAACTTCGCCCAGGGTGCACTGGGCCTGTGGGCGGTCTATGCCGTCGCCGCCCTCCGCACCGACGGCAGTCTCGTCCTGCCGATCGGCACGATCGGCCTCGGCAGCGCCGACGAGCCCACCCCCATGGGGCTCGCGATCACGATCGGTGTGCTCTCCACCGTCATCTGGGCGGTGCTCGCGCACTATCTGGTGTTCCGTCCGCTGCGTCAGGCGCCCGTGCTCGCGCAGGTCGTGGCCTCCGTCGGATTCATGCTGTTCCTCCAGGCCCTCGTCCAATTGCGTTTCGACACAGAGAATCTCCTCGCACTCGCCGTCCTGCCGGACAAGACGGTCGAGTTCGCCGGCGCCGTCATCAATGTGTCCGACCTGATCCTCGCCGGCCTCGCCATCGCGATCGCGGCGCTCTTCTGGGCCTACTTCCGGCTCACCAGGCTCGGCGTCGCGACCCGGGCCGGGGCCGAAGACGAACTCGCGGCGCGCCTTGTCGGCTACTCGCCGGATCGGCTCGCCGCCATCGTCTGGGTCCTGACCGGTGCCGCGACCGGCCTGATCGTCATCCTGGCCGCGTTCACCATCGGCCTGAATGTCACCAGCTACACCTTCTTCGTCATCCCTGCACTGGCCGTCGCGCTGCTGGGTCGCCTCACGTCGTTCGGGATCGCCTGCGCCGGTGGACTCACCCTCGGTGCGTTCCAGGCGGTCATCACCTGGCTGACCACCAAGGACTGGTGGCCGGAGTGGGCGCAGGCCGGGCTCGGCGACGCGGTGCCGTTCGTCGTGATCGTCGTCGCGCTGTTCCTGATGGGCGGTCGCATCCCGTCACGCGGGTCCCTCGGAGAGGTCAAGATGCCCGCGGTGCGCATCCCGCGAATCCGCCTCGTCCCGACCGTGGTCACGCTGGCCGTCGTCGTCGCCGCGATCCTGCTGACCTCGGGCACCTGGCGATTCGGGGTGGTCACCTCGATCATCCTGTCGCTGATCACATTGTCACTGGTGCTTCTCACCGGATACCTGGGTCAGATCTCGTTGGCCTCCATGGCATTCGCAGGTACCGCCGGATTCGCACTGTCGAAGCTGACGGTGAACTGGAACGTACCGTTCCCGTTCAGCATTCTGTTCGCGGCACTGATCGCGACCGCCCTGGGCGTCCTGGTGGGCATTCCCGCGCTGCGGATTCGCGGCGCACAGCTGGCGGTCGTCACGCTCGCTGCGGCGATCGCGATCCAGGGCTTCGTGTTCAACAACCCCGAGATCACCGCGTACGAGGGCAACATGATCACCGATCCCACGCTCTTCGGCTTCGACCTCGGTGTGCGCGACGGTACCAATCTCGTCACGGTGCGCTTCGCGCTGATGGTGTTGATCGTGGTGGCCGTGGCGACGCTCATCGTCATGCGGTTCATGTCCGGGTCCACCGGACGCGCCTTCCTCGCGGTGCGCTCCAACGAACGGGCGGCGGCATCGGTCGGCATCAACGTCGCCGCGACCAAACTCCTCGGATTTGCGTTGTCCGCCTTCCTCGCCGGCGTCGGTGGCTGCCTCATCGGATACAGCCGTGGCCAGCTCTCGGCCGGGTCGTTCACGGTGATGGTCGGACTGACGCTGCTCGCCATGACCTACGTCGGCGGCATCACCTCGGTCTCCGGCGCCTTCCTCGCCGGAGTGATCGGACCGCTGGGTGTGGGATACGTCTTCCTCAACCAGACCCTCGACCTCGGTGAGTACTACGAGATCATCGCCGCCGGTGGACTGCTCCTCATGGCCGTGCTCAACCCCGTCGGCGTCTCCGGCGCGATCGCCGAACTCGCCGAACGATTCCGACCGCGGACTCGACCACGACCCGACGGGCCCGGAGCGGCCACACCAGCCGTCGCGCCGACGACATCGAAGGCAGGACTGAATGTGTGACACCCTCGGCATCGATGCCACCTCTGCGACAACGACTCCGCTGCTGCAGACGCGCGGCCTGACCGTGCGCTACGGCGGGGTCACCGCCAACGCCGACATCGACATCTCCGTGGAGGCCGGCGAGATAGTCGGACTCATCGGACCCAACGGCGCCGGCAAGACCACGTTCGTCGACGCGGTCACCGGGTTCGCGCGGTCGACCGGCCACGTGGTTCTCGACGGCACACGGATCGACCGGAGGGCCCCGCACCGCCGTCGCAACGCCGGGATGGCCCGCACCTGGCAGGCCGGTGAACTCTTCGCCGACCTCACCGTCGCGCAGAACCTGGCGGTCGCGGTACAGCGAGTCGGGTTGCGCGCCTTGATCTCCGACGTCATCTCCGGCTCCCGGCCGCCCGCGGGCGTCGTCGAGCAGGCGCTCGAGGTCGTCGGGCTCAGCGAGGTGGCCGACCGTCGACCCAACAAACTGACACTCGGACAGCAGAAGCTCGTCGGTGTGGCGCGGGCACTCGTCGGCGGCACCCGGCTGCTCCTGCTCGACGAGCCGGCGGCCGGCCTCGACACCCATGAAAGCCGGGACTTCGGCGCCGAGTTGCGGCGGATCGCCGCGACCGGGATCGGCATCCTGCTCATCGACCACGACATGTCATTGGTCCTCGACGTCTGCGATCGGCTCTACGTCCTCGACTTCGGCCGGGTGATCGCGTCCGGGTCGCCCGCGGAGATCCAGGACGATCCCGCCGTCGTGGCCGCCTATCTGGGAAGTGCCGAGGTCCAGGCCGATCCCGACGCGCTCGCGCCGACCACCGAGGACACCGCCACCGGAGAGGACGCCCGATGACCAACGCCACTACGCCCGACGCGTCGACTCACGGTGCCGTAACACCCGACGCGGTCCTGACCTTCGACGGCGTCACCATCGGACACGGCGGTGTTCCGGCCGTCCGCGACTTCTCCGCTTCCGTACGGCCGGGCGAGATCCTCGCGCTGCTCGGACCCAACGGTGCCGGCAAGACGACGACTCTGCTCGCGGCCGTCGGCGCGCTGCCGACGATGTCGGGATCGATCACCGCACTCGGTCACGCCATCGACGGGCGCGTCGAACGCAACGCCCGGCGTGGCGTCACACTCGTGCCCGACAATCGCGGTGTGTTCCACCGCCTGTCCGTGTCGGACAATCTGCGCCTCGCCAAACGCAAGGGCGGCGGCAGCGTCGACGCCGTCTACGAGCACTTCCCGAAGCTGCAGAGCCTGCGCGGCCGGCGATGCGGCAACCTCTCCGGCGGCGAACAACAGATGCTCGCGCTGGCCAAGGCGCTGCTCACCAAACCGTCGGTGCTCCTGATCGACGAGCTGAGCCTCGGTCTGTCGCCGATCGCCGTGCAGGATCTGCTGCCCCGGCTGCGGACCATCGCCGACGATCAGCAGATGGCTGTGGTCCTGGTCGAGCAGCACATCGACTTGGCGCTCGGGATCGCCGACTCGGCGATCGTGCTGCATCACGGGCGCGTCGCGTTGCGAGGCTCGGCGAGCGAGCTCCGGGAGCGTCGGGATACCGTCGAGGCTGCCTACTTCGGCCGGCTGGGTGGTTCGAACAGCGTCGGCTGAGGTTCGTCGGGGGGCGCCACCACGACCCATGACCGGTCCGGACAGGCCGGCCCACGACGTTCAGCAGGAGACCACTGTGACGAAGTCCGGACGAGCCGAGGGTTCGCGACGGCGTGCACGAGGGCGCAGCACCCGCAACCGGCCGACTGACGATCAGTTGCTCGACGCCGCGCGTGCGGTGATCGCAGAAGTCGGGGTCGAGCGGTCCACGATGGACATGATCGCCGAGCGGGGCGGGACGACCCGGGTGACCCTGTACGCGCATTTCGGGTCGCGGGACGCATTGGTGGAGAAGGTCGTCGAACGTGAGCTGGCTGAGTTCACCGAGTGGATGTTCGCCGCTTACGACGACACCACCGACGTGGCCTACGGTGCCCGCGCGCGTCATTCGGTGGAGGCGACGTTCGAGTACGCCCGCCGCAATCCCGAGGGGTTTCGCATTCTCCTCGGTCATCGGCAGGAGGCCGAGGATCCGGGGCGTCGGCTGTATCAGACGCTGGAACCAAGGGTGGCTGCGCGGTTGCGGGAGAACTATGCGACTCGTGGTGCCGAGATCGCGGCGAGCGCGGACACGCTCGCGTCGTTGTTGATCGGGATCAGTCTTGATGTCGCCTATCGTGCGCTGATCGTCGATGACGCGGACATCGATGCTGCGTGTGAGGTGGCGGTCACGGCGACGATGGCAGTGTTGCGTGATGTGCGGCCGGATCAGTTGCTGGCGTTGGATGCGTCGTTGGGGAAGGGGTGAGGGGGTGGGATCCCCCCTCACTCTCTGACGGCTAAGGAGATGACCACTCGAGGCTGAGCAGGGACATTGCTTTCTGGAGAATGGGATCGTCGGCGTGGATCGGGGTGTGGTCGAGGACGTCGATATGGGGGCTGATCTCGGGATCGCCGCTGCGTTCGTACAGCGCCCACATGCGCAGTTGGTCGCCGTGGCGCGAGTCGAACTCAATCCCATCGAGGGCGCGTCCTTCGCGATCGGTCAGGGCATATATCCACCGTGAGATGGCCTGAGTGAGTCCGCGGGGGCGGCCGTCCCGGAGGGCAGCTGTGTCGAGGTCATCGAGACCGTATCGAATCGCCCGACGCCGGAATTGAGCTCGCAGCGTTGCGAGACTCTGCGTGCTGGTTGGAACCGCAAACTGTCCAGTGAGCGCACCACTGCCGAGTATCCGGGCACTGCACCATGCCCGGGGGAGTCGTCCGGGAGGCAGCGAGGGATAGTTGGTCTCATCGTCGTCCACCGCAATCTCGGCGAGGTCGGCGATCAGCTGCGGACTGGGTCGAGCGAACGCGAGGACTTCGAGGTAACAGGCGAGGGGAGTGTGCGCGCAGTACAAAGTGCGCCACACGCCTTCTGGATCATCCCAACGGCCGGCGAATCGGCCGCCGGTGGCGTACTCCCATGGCGTCCATGCCCAGGGGTTCGGTGCGTATCCGATCCGATATGTGACAGTGCCGACGTGGACTGCTGTGGCCAGCAGGCCGTGCGGGGTCTCGATCGTCGAGGCGTTGGCTTGACTCATCCCACGGCAGCGAATTGGCGGGCAGCTGCGAGGATCTTAGGTCCGATGTCTGCCAGATCCCCGTCACGCAGGAGGAGCGCTGGTGCGCGGTCGTCGAGGACCGGGTTGAGGCCTTGAAACCACGCTTGGGCGACTCCGGGAGTGTCGCGTTCGGCGATGAGGCGCGCGGCGCGGTAGGCGATGCGGAGCCGCTCAACGTCTTCAGGATCGGCGATGGCGCGGGTGCCTTCGGCCCACTGCCGGACCGCCCGAGTTTCCTTCACTCGGCCCAGGTAGGCGACGAGTTTTGCTCCCAGTAACTCGCGCAATGCGGTCACCAGTTCGGGCAAGGTCATACGTGCTGCGTCGGCGTAGGCGGCCAGGTCGGGCCGGGGATGTGCTGCAGTCATTGATTCATCACCTCTCGATCACACTATAGATCCCATGTAACTTTCCTGCCATCTCGATCCTGATGACGGGCATCTCTGGGGCATCCGAATGACGTCGCGCGTTCGAAATGGGAACATACACACCGTTATTAGCACTGCAATGACTGACTTCGTGCACGCGGTGCACATCTGGTTTCAGGGCATGAGGGTTCCGGTTTCTCGGAACGGAATGCGGCCACTCGGCCTCGCCCCTCACCCCCGATGCCCACCTACCTCGATCAGCAGCACTCCGGCGATGATGAGCCCGATCCCGACCAGCATCGTGCGGGTGAGTGGTTCATGGAAGAGGATGCGGGAGGCGATGGTGGTCAGCGCGACTCCGGCCGCGGCCCAGATGCCGTAGGCGATGCCCAGTGGCATCCCGGCTCGCAGACTTCCGGGGAGTGCGACGAAGGCGAGGACGTAGCCGACGGCGACCACCGCATAGAAGATTCGTCGTCAGCCGGCGGCGACCCTCAAGGAAACGGTCGCGACGACCTCGCTGACAATGGCGCAGACCAGGAGGAGGTATTGCACGGCTACGCTCCCGGCCCGTCGTCGACGCTCTCAGTCACCGAGGCCGGGCCCGTGTCCGAAGTGGCTCGGTCCGAGCCGGTTTCGACGAGCAGCACGCCTGCGACGATGAGGGCGATGCCGACACCCATCACGACGGTGAACGATTCACCGAACAGCACGGTCGAGAGGACGGCGGTGGCGGCGACCCCGGTGGCGCCCCAGATGCCGTAGGCCACACCGAGTCCCATGCCGGTCTTGAGGACCAGTGTCAGGAAGACGAAGGCGGCGGCATACCCGGTGACAACGACCGCGTAGAGGGCGGGCACGGTCGCGGAACCCTTGAGCGACAACGTGGCTGTGACCTCGCAGACGATCGCCCCGAGGAGATACAGCCCCGTCACCGGTTCACCCGAACTCGGCCGCGACCGCAGCGGCCCGCCGCAACTGCTCGGGATCGGAACTGGTCGGGATGAGTTGAACCTCGTCGGTGCCGATGTCAGCGAAACGTCGGAGGGTTGCGGCGAGCTCGTCCTCGGTTCCGGCCCATCCGGTGGTCGGCGCGATGGCGTCGACGAAGTCGGCGGGAATCCAGTTCATGTAGTGACGGAGATGGCGGTGCACCTGCTCGTGCGGACCGTCGCCGTCATCGCCAGTGCCGAGCGCGAACCAAAACGACGTGGCCAGGTGGGGTGCCGGATTGGCGGCGTCGGCCCACGCGGCGCGGGCGACGTCGAACAGTTCGTTCTGTTTGGCCAGATCGAGGTCGAGGGTCACCCCGGCGACGCCGCTCGCCCAGGAGGCGGCGTTGCGGATCGTCTTGGGTCCCGTGGTACCGACGTGGAGTTCGGGTCCGCCCGCCTGCACCGGACCCGGGCCGACCGGCAACACCGATTCGGTGATCTTCTCGCCGGCCCACACGCGGCGCATGATGTCGACCCGGTCGGCCATGCCGCGGATGTTCTGGGTGCCGGTGTCGGCGCCGACTGCGTGGTAGTCCTCGTGGCGCCCACCGATGCCGAGGCCGACGGTGAGCCGACCACCGCACAGCATGTCGCCGGTGGCCAGGGCCTTGGCGAGCATCACCGGGTCGTGCAACTGCGGTACGACGACGGTGGTCACCAGCCGAACGCGATGCGTCCACGCCGACAACGCGCCGAGCAGGGTGAGGGCGTCGGGGTTGTCGAACGCGATGCGCTCACCCCAGCAGAGCGAGGAGAACGGGCCGTCGTCGATCTCGGTGGCCCAGGTCCTGAGCAGGTCGGCGTCGAGGCCGGGTTCCATCACCGGCATGGTCATTCCGATGCGCATCTGCGAGTTGTAGCACGCCGGGACGTCCGGGCGGTTGCGGTGTCGGGTCGGGCGGTGTTCAGCGTTTGTCGAGGAGGAACAGGTGTTCGGTCACGTGGGCGCCGCGGCCTCGCAGGTTCCGGCTGCCGCGGAAGGTGTTGTAGCGCGACCGGAACTCGGTCACGGTGCCGAGGGCGGAGAGGATCTCGAGCATCTGCGCGGGAGGGATGAACCCCTCGTCGTTGAACGAGACAATGAGGAATCGGGCGTCGAGCGCGGCCGCGAGGTCGGCGAACAGGGTGGCCGACTCCCGGCGGACGTTGTAGCCCGACCTTTTCCAGTCGACCGGAATGCCGGACACCGGGCTGATCTCGGTGGGTCGCCGGTGATCTACCAGGAGATTGAGCATGAAGTAGTTGGAGCCGTAGGGATGCTGGTTGTACGGCGGATCGAGGTAGGCGAGGTCGACGGGGCCGACGACGTCGGGCAGCGCGTTGGCGTCGATCTGCAGCACACGCTTGGCGGCGTCGTGGCGACTCAGCACGGGTGGCGTCAGTCGGATGGCGCTGAGGATGCGCACCAGGGCGTCGTCGCCGGAACCGCCGAAGCGCCCGACGCCGGTGAGGCGATCCTTGTGGAATCCCTTGAAGATGCCGGAGGTGTTCGCGTGAATCGAGGCGGCAGAGAGCAACGGCGCCAACAGGTATGGCCGATACCGGAGGTCCGTCTGTTGGATGAGGGTCGCGTACGCGTCGAGTCGTCGGGCGTTGTCGCGGGTGTAGAAGACGCGTTCGCCCGGGCGGATGGCGAGGTCATCGGCCGGCGCGTACAGATCCTCGATGAACCCGCCGACCGAGAACCCGTCGTCGACGGTGGCGTTGATCCGGTCCATCAGCGACGCGACGGTAGCGAGGTCGACGTCGGACCGGTTGGTGAGATGACACTCGCTCATCACCCGTGCATACGACTCGAGATCGTTGGCGATCACGGTGTGGGCCCGTGATTTCAGTAGCCGGGAGACGACGCCACCGCCCGAGAAGGCGTCGAGCACGGTCATCGTGCGACCGAGTTGCGCCTGGACCTGCGCGGCGGCCCGATCGATGAGGGGGAGCAGGGCCCGCTTGTTGCCGATGTAGGTGAGGAGGTGATCGGACAGGAAACGCGGATCCTCGCGCGCGACAACGCTCATCGTGGTCGGCTCGGGATTGCGGTTCACCTGCGTGGTCACCTCGCAGCTCGGCAGATCGTCTGGGGGACTGCGACCTCATCGTCTCACGAGGAGGCACTCGTCGGGGTGCGGTCGGCCGGTTGCGTCGTCCGCGACCGTCCGGCCCGGTACAGCCGCCCATAGCTGCTGTACCAGAGCCATTCGAGCGGGCCGCGATCGAATCGCCGGAGCCACAGCCGTGAGAGCACCATCAATACCACGGAGATGCCGAGGAACAGCCCGATCGTCGCGGGCACGACCGTGGTCGGGTCGAGGCGTGCGGCCAGGCCGAGTCCCCACCCGTAACAGATGGCGCCGGCCAGTGCGTTCTGGAAGACGTAGCAGCTCAACGCCGTCCGGCCGATTGGCGAGAGGGCGCGGCCGAGTCGCCCGGGTGACCGGCCGTCGGCGTGGAAGGCTGCGATCGCCGCGAGAATCCCGAGTGCGGCGATCGGCGCGAGCAGGTAGCGGCCGAAGATCAGACCGGCGTCGCCGCCGCTGATACCGACGACGAGGTCGAGCGGAAACGCGACGCCGAGTCCGACGATCATCATCCGCCTCCGCAGCCTGCCGGCCGACGGTACGCGTGTCGTCGGCTCGAGGACGCCTGCCCGCAGGAGGGCGGCGCCGACGAGGAACAGCGCCACCGACATCGGCAGGATCAGGACGACCTCGGCGCGGAACAGCGAAATGTGCTCGGCGCGGAACGCGACCAGATCGAGGAACGAGCCGTCGGCGTACGGATTGGGGGACAGCGGTTGTGCTGGTTCGGTCGGCGGGGCGGTCGCGAGCGCGGCGACGATCAGCGTCAGCAGCAGCACGTGGATCGCCGCGGCGATGATCAGCGCGACGCGCTGTCGTCGGAGGGTCGTCGACAGGATGAACGCCACGATCAGGCCAGTGACCGCGTAGCCCATCAGGACGTCGAACTCGGTGAAGAGGAAGTAGTTGACCGTGCCGTCGACGAAGAGGAGTGCCGCGCGCCACGGATAGCCGCCGGGCCATGATTCGCCACGACGTTCCGCGGAACGTTGCTGGATGGCGAGTCCGATGCCGAACATGATCGTGAGCAGCCCGAGGAACTTGCCCTGGGCGAGTTGCTGGAGGATGTCCTGGACCGCGGCCCACGCTCCGGTGGCTTCATGCGTGCCGTTGAGATAACCGACCAGACCGTCGACGTTCGTGAAGATCCAGATGTTGGTGGCCAGCGTCCCGAGGATGGCGACGCCACGCAGGACGTCCAGGGCGGCAAAGCGTCGGGATGGCCCGGTGGGCAGGTTCGTCACGGTTCCTCCGTCGTCGGCGGGAGTCGTCCCGAAGTACGTCCAGACCGATCTTGGTGACACAACTGTGTTGGCAACGCGGCCTAAGCTAGCACAGTTGGGTTACCATGCGGAAGTGCCGAAGCTGATCGATCACGATGCCCGACGAGCCGAGATCGCGGAGGCGCTGTGGCGGGTGGTGCTCCGCGAGGGAGTGTCGGGGGTGTCGATCCGGGACGTCGCCGCCGAGGCGGGGATCTCCGCCGGGTCGTTGCGTCATGTGTTCGCCGACAAGGAGGAGATGCTCGCGTTCTCCATGCGCTTGATCTATCTGCGAGTCGGGGAGCGTGTCGTCGCGCATGGGTCTCTCCGCGACCCCCTGCGGCGCGCGGAGGCGATGCTGTCGGAGGTCCTGCCGTTCGACGATGTGCGCCGGGTCGAGATGCACGTGAACCTGGCGCTGGTCACCGATGCGGTCGCGCATCCGGGGCTGGCCGAGGCCGGGCTCGAGGCGCACGACGGTCTGCGGGCGCTGTCTCGGCGGGTGCTCACCGACCTGAGCGACCACGGGCTCGTCGACGCGCGGCACGACCTGGAGGCGGAAGCGATGAGACTGCACGCTCTTGTCGACGGGCTGGCGGTGCATCTGCTGCTCGGGCACAACGACGCGCCCGCCCGGGTGCGTCGGCTGGTCCGGGATCATTTGGGGTCGTTGCGCTGAGGGGTCCGCCCGCAGATCCCGCCCTTCCGGAACCGCTCCGCCGGAAAACCGCCCCAGGCAAACGCCCTCCGTAGCGTGGCCATCGACGCATTGTCGACGGGTTCCCTACGGAGGACGCCTTTCCGGGGCGCTTTTCCGGGGACGGCCCCGGCGGGCCGGCGAGGTGCGCCGGCCGGGCCTGCCCGGGTAGTCGCTACGACACGGCCGGCTTCTGGCTGACGCCGAGTCCGATGTCGACCGTGTTGCGCTGACCGGCGACGACCTTCACCTGAACGGCCGCGGGCTCATACATGTTGGCGACCAGCGTGAACTGGGCGTCGGTGAGACCCTCGATGCGGTAGCGGCCGTCGGCGCCGGTGGTGGCCGAGGCGACGATCGTCTGCTCGGGTCCGATCGCCGACACGGTGGCACCTTCCAGCGGCGTTCCGTCGGCGGTGCGGACCGATCCCTGGACGCCGCCGATGGCGAGCAGCACCAGATCGATGTCGGCGCGTGGGGCGCCGTCGATCGTGACCAGCTGGCTGGTCGGCTGGTAGCCGGGAGCGGATGCGGTGACCGCGACGGTGTCCCCGCCCGAGAGGCCGGTGATCGCGAACCGGCCCTGGGAGTCGGCCTGTGCCTGTGTGACAACGGCTCCCGACTGATCGGTGACGATCAGGCTCGCCGCCAGCGGACGCTGCGCGTCGCGGACGGTGCCGTGCAGTGCCGAGCCGCCGGCGAGGGCGAAGTCCCGGCGGAACACCAGGTCGCCGACGACCGAGACGGTGAGTGCCCGCGGTGAGCGACTCGGAGCGGTCGCGATGACCGTGTAGGTGCCGTCGTCGAGACCGTGCACCGCGTAGGACCCGTCGTCGTGGACCGACGCGGCGCCCGCCTGATGTCCGCGCACATCGGTGACGGTGACGGCGGCACCAGGCAGCGGAGTCCCGTCGCCGGTGGTGATGCGGCCGGCGATCCGCGGCCGATCGACCTGCGACTGAGCCGAACCCGCCGACGTCAGGCTGTGGCGCGCACCCGGCCGGGGCTCGTCGATGAGCTCCGATGGTGTCCCCACCCCGGCGTCCGCGGCGACCGCGGCCAGTTCCGCCCCGACGGTCTCCGGGGAATCGACCGCGTCCTTGGACGATCCGGTGAACAGCGATGCGACCGCACCGAGGATGCAGCAGATGAGGGCGAAGGTGAACGCCGCCGTCAATCCGTCATGGAACGGATCGCTGATCAGGTGCGGGAAGAAGTCCAGACCGGTCAGGTGATCGACGCTTGCCTGCGGAAGACCCTGCAGCGCTTGGCCGCCGACTTCACGGATGGGGTTGTAGCCGAGGAACGCGGCGAACAGGATGCCGACCGTCGGCAGATGCGCGATGCCGTCGGCGGGTGCGTTCGGCATGCCGTTGGCGGTCAGGCCGCCGAACATCGCGTCGGGCAGATGTGCGCTCAGCCCGGCGATCATCAGCGAGAAGAACAGTCCGATCGACAACACCATGGCCGCGTTCTGGAATGTCGTCATCATGCCGGCGCCCGATCCGCGGGAGGTGATCGGCAGGCTGTTCATGACCTCGGCGCGGTTCGGGGAGGCGAAGAGCCCCATGCCGATTCCGTTGATCAGCATGACCAGTGCGAACACCCAATAGTCGAAGTCCACGGGCATCGCGATGAGGGCCGCGAACGTGCCCGCGGTGATCGCCATGCCGGTCGTGGTGAACCACTTGGTACCCAGCTTGTCCGAGAGCGCTCCGGAGATGGGTGCGCTGAGTAGGAAGCCGATCGTCATGGGCACCATGTAGATTCCGGCCCACAGCGGCGTGCGCGAGTAGTCGTATCCATGCTGCGGCAACCAGATGCCCTGCAGCCAGATGATCAGGATGAACTGCAGCCCACCGCGTCCGATGGAGGCCATCAGGTTCGCGATGTTGCCGAAGGTGAACGAGCGGTTCTTGAACAGCGACAGCTCGAAAAGCGGGCTGGCGACCTTGGTCTCGATGATGACGAACGCGGCCAGGACGATCACGCCGCCGATCAGGCCGGTGAGCACCCACGGATTCGACCATCCCATGTTGGAGGTGCCGTAGGGCTGGATGCCGTAGGTGATCGCGATGAGGATGGCGATCAGGCCGACGGCGAAGGTGATGTTGCCCCACCAGTCCATCTTCGCCTTGCGGCGCTCACCGGTGTCGTGCAGCTTCAGGTAGGCCCAGATGGTGCCGACGACACCGAACGGCACCGACACCAGGAAGATGAAGTGCCACTGGATCGGTGCCAGCACACCGCCGATCAGCAGGCCGAGGAACGAGCCGGCGATGGCGGCGACACCGTTGATGCCCATGGCGAGTCCGCGCTGGTTGGCGGGGAAGGCGTCGGTGAGGATGGCCGAGGAGTTGGCCATCAGGAAGGCGCCGCCGACGCCCTGGACGATGCGCCAGAAGATGAGCCAGATCGCGGCTTCGCTGCCGTCGAACCAGGTGATGGCGAGGAAGATCGAGGAGACGGTGAAGATGGCGAAGCCCATGTTGTACATGCGGGCCCGGCCGAACATGTCGCCGAGTCGGCCGAAGCTGACCACGAGGACGGCGGTGACGACGAGGAATCCCATCATCATCCACAGCAGGTAGCTGGTGTTCTGCGGCTCCAGCGGATTCAGGTGGATGCCCTTGAAGATGTCGGGCAGGGCGATCAGGACGATCGACGAGTTGATCGTGGCGATCAACATGCCGAGTGTGGTGTTCGACAACGCGATCCACTTGTAGTTGGGACCGAGTTCGGTGAGCGATTTCTGACGCGAGCCGCGGGCCGACTCCGGTGGAGTGGCCCGTTCCGCTTCGGCGACCGAATGATTCGACATGACTGCCTTTCGGATCAAATGAGTTCTAGGTGAAATTCGGGGGGACCGCTGTGCGATGTGACCGTCAGGGTTGGACGCGGACGGCCTGGATGTCGAGGCTGACCGTCGCTGTCCCGCCGATCTGGGCGACGCCGGTGATGAGCTTGTCGTCGAAGCTGATCCCGAAGTCGGCCCGCCGCAACGACCCCGTCGCGCGGAAGCCGGCGCGGTGTCCGCCCCACGGGTCGTCGACCTCGCCGAGGTAGGTCAGCTCGAGCGTCACCGGGACCGCGGTGCCACGCAGGGACAGCGTCCCGTCGAGCGTCCACGACTCGTCGGTGCCGGGACGTACCCGGCCGGCGCGGAACTCGGCGATCGGGTACTGCTCGACGTCGAAGAACGAATCCGACCGGAGGTGGTCGTCGCGGGTCCGGTTGTCGGTGTCGATGCTGGCGGTCTTGATCTCGGCCAGCACCGACGACTGCTCGATGTCGTCGGCGACGACGATCTCGCCGGTGAAGTCGGTGAAACGTCCACGGATGGTGGCGATCCCGAAGTGACGCACGCTGATCTCGATGGCCGAGTGTCCGTTGTCGATCGCCCATCGGCCGGCCGCCGGAACGGGTGCACCGCCGGCGCGGGCCGCGCTGATCTCACCCAGGCTGACAGGTCCGGCGCCGGAGACGACGGCGACCCGCGCCGTCGGCTGGTAGCCGTCCGCGGTGATGACGACCGTGTAGGTCCCGGACTCGAGATCGCCTGTGGCGACGGCGCCGTCGGAGTTGCTCCGCGCGATCGCCTGCTGCTCGCCGGTCTGCGACATCACCGTCATCACGGCGTCGCCGAGGGGGCGCCCGCCGGTGGTCGCGACTCGTGCCGTGATCGTTCCCCTCATGCCTGCCCCCTTGCGCCGAGGACGAACTCGTGCGAGACGACGCGCCCGGCCTCGATGTCGATGGTGTCGGCCACGGGCGCATACCCGTTGGCGATGACGGTGTAATCCCCCGGTGCCAGATTGGCGAACAGATAGCGGCCCGCGTCGTCGGTGAGTGTGCTCGCGGACATCTCGCCCTCGTCGTTGAGGAGCGCGACCTGACTGTGCGCGACGGGTGCACCAACCCCGGCGCCGGCGCCGTCGGAGATCATTCCGCCGAGTTCGGCGGCCGTGTTCAGCACGACGTCGACGGTGGTGCCGCCGGTTCCGGCGACGGTGACCGTCTCGGCAACGGGATCGCATCCCGGTGCGGTGACGATGACGGTGTAGGTGCCGGAGGTGATCCCCGCGGCCTCCCACCGCCCCGCGGCGTCGGTGACGGCGGTGGCGGTGACCTGGCCGGTGTGGTCGGCGACGGCAACGGTCGCCTTCGCGACGGCCTCTCCGGTCGCCGACGTCGTCACGCTGCCGTGCAGGGCGGCCATCGAGGTGAGCACCACCTCGATGTCGATCGGGGTGCTGCCGACCGTGACCGTCACCGCCGACGGCTCGTGGCCGGCCGCCGAGGCGACGAGAACGTAGTGTCCCGCGGCGACCTGGACGACGAACGTTCCGTCCTCGTGCGCGATGGACCGTGCGGCCTGGCGTCCGCTCGGGTCGATGACCGTCACCGTGGCGTCGGTGATCACGCGACCGGACGCGCCCCGGATGACCCCACGGATCACGCCGCCTGCGATGTCGCGGGACGGTGTGACGCCGTCGCCGTCATGGTGGCCGTTGGTCTCGGGCTGCATCAGGCTCCCCCCTCGGTTGGTGTGTTCTCGGTTGTCGTGGTGCTCGCAACGGCTGACGGGTGCGGTGTCAGGTCGCACAGGGTGTCCGCGAGGAGCCGCATCGACCGTTCGACGCAGGCGCGGTCACGGGCGCCGAGTCCGTCGAGCGCGCGCTCGAACAGCTGGGACGTGCGCGACGACGCTCCCTCGATGTGGGCGACGCCCTCGTCGGTGAGGGCGAGCAGGCTGACGCGTCCGTCGTGTTCGTCGGCGGTCCGCACGACCATGCCCAGTCGCTCGAGTGAGGCCACCACCCGCGACATCGTCGGTGCCGCGACGCGCTCACGGTCGGCGAGTTCGGTCGCCCGGATCGGCGCATGCTGGGCGATGGTCCACAGTGCCGACATCTGACCTGCCGACAGCGGTCCGTCGTGCGATTGCGTCCGGACTGCACGTCCGATCCGGATGAGGTCCCGATGTACCGCCGCGGCGCCTCGCAGGGTCGTCGTCGTGGTTACCGCCGCAGGGGCGGTCACCGTCGGACCGTCCGCGAGTCCCTGGGCCATCGGGCATCGCTCCCTTTGCCAATCGTTTACTTAGCAACACTAAATTAAAATTACTTAGTCAGACTAAGTGATTTCAGACCCGGGAGACGACCCGAGATGGTGTGAGTTGGGATACATTGCGGTTGAAAAGCCGGTCAAATCAGGCTATTTCCGACATTCGGGGCGGCCCTTCGAGACGCTCGCGCGCGCTTCTCGGGGGTCGGGCTCGGGGGTCGGTGACTGCCGAGTGTGCCCTCGATCTCGCCGACTGTGCCCTGTTTTTCGCCGATCGGGTCGCGTTCTCTCGCTGATCGTGTCGAGTGGACCCGATCGGCGACAGCGAGGGCACAGTCAACGAATTCGAGGGCACGGTCGGCGAATGCTGGGGCACGGTCAGCGGGACGGGATAGATGCCCACGGCACAACGCTCGTTGAAGCGAGATATCAACAGAGACAAAAGCTTTGACCCGCTGACAGCGCGCGTTCCGTACTGTACGGTCTGCACTATGCGAAAGAATCTTCTCGGTCTCATACCTGTCATCGGTGCTGCTGCCGGGCTCGGATTCGGGGCCGGCACCGCCAGTGCTGCATTACCTCCCTTCGAGCTGTCGGAAGGAGCTGTCGGCGGAACGTCGCTGACCGTGAACGTGACCCGCGACGACGCCGGCGGAGCTCCCTACGTGTGCATCGGTGTGGCCAAGCAGCAGGGCCTGCCCGACGGTGTCAACGTCTCCATCCCGAGCAACCCGACACTCGTCGGGAGCGGGACCACCGGTGTGCGGATCGCTCCGGTCAGCCCGACCACCGACTACACGGTCACGGTCACCTGCACCGGCCTCGGCGGCGTCGCCAGCGAGTCGATCGACGTCACGACCACCACCGGTGGCGGCGGTGGCGGGGGCACTGGCAGCCTCAGTTTCTGACCATCCCCCGTCGGAGCTGCATAGCATCTGCGCGCATGGGAAAGAAGTCGAAGGAGTCGGCGAAGGCGCATTCGACGAAGCACGGGCACGGGCTTTCCGATCAGGGCCCGGTCGGTGCGGTCGCCGGCGAGAACGACTCTGCGACAGCGCCTCCGACGAAGAGCCAAGGAGTACCGCGAGCAGCTGAAGGTGCTGCACGCGGAGCTGGTCGCGATGCAGGAGTGGGTGAAGTCCGCCGGCGCCAAGGTGTACGTGCCGGTGAGGTCGTCATCTTCGACCGCAGGTGGTACGAGCGCGCCGGCGTCGAGCGTGTGAGGAGCTTCTGCACCGAGGAACAGTCCGAGCAGTTCCTCGCCGACTGCCCGGAGCTCGAACGGGCCGTCGTGCGGTCCGGTGTCATCCCGATCAAGTGCTGGCTCGAGGTGAGTGAGGATCAGCAGACCCTGCGGCTGCAGCGTCGTATCGAGGATCCGCGCAAGTACTCCGAAAGCTGTCGCCGATGGACGTGAAGTCCTACACCCACTGGGACGAGTACACCCGCGCCCGCGACGACATGTTCCGCTACACGGACATCGGATGGGCGCCCTGGTATGTCGCGCGCACCGACGACATGAAGCGTGGTCGGCTCAGCATCATCACGCACCTGCTCGACCAGATCCCGTACACGCCGCTCGAGGCCCCGGACATCGAACTGCCCCGAACGCAAGCGGAGCGGGTACGTCAGTCCCCACCTCGCGGTGACCCAGATCCCGACGCCCTTCTGAGGCCGGTGGCGGGGCGGCTCAGGCGAGCAGTCGCCACAGCCCGATCAGACCGACGACGACGATGATCGCGCGGAGCGCTGCCGGTGACAGTCGTCGTCCGTACCGTGCGCCGATCACCCCGCCTGCCAGGGAGCCGACCGCGATCACACCGGCTGCCGCCCAGTCGATCCGGTCGAAGGCCACTGCGGTGTACACGAGCGCGGCGACGACGTTGACGACCAGCGACAGCAGGTTCTTCGCGGCGTTCATGCGCTGCAGGTGATCCGGCACGACGACACCGAGCACCCCCATCAGCAGGATGCCCTGCGCAGCGGTGAAGTAGCCGCCGTAGATGCCGACTGCGAACGTCCCGGTCACCATCACCGCGATCCGCGGACCGCTCGGCGCCGGTGCGTCGTGTCCGTGGCCGACCGATCGCAGGCCGACCCATTTCTGGATTCTCGGCTGCGCGACGACGAGGATCAGGGCCGCGACGAGCAGCACCGGCACGATCGCCTCGAACACCGTCTCGGGCAGGTGCAACAGCAGCCAGCAGCCGACCACCGCGCCGGTGAACGACGCCGGGATCTGCCAGCGCAGCTGCGGCCACTGGCCCTCGAGCTCGCGACGGTAGCCCCACGTCCCCGAGACACCGCCCGCGACGAGGCCGATCGCATTGGACATGGTCGCGGTCACCGGCGGCACACCGAAGGCCACCAGCGTCGGGAACGTGATCAGTGTCCCGCTGCCCACCACGGCATTGATCGCGCCCGCCCCAACCCCCGCGAGGAGGACGGCGATCAGTTCCCAGGTCGTCACACCTGTCGAGGGTGCCCGGCCTCTCCCGCGGTCGGATCACCGGGGTCGTCGTCGGATCGGTCGGACTCTGCCGGACGATTCGCCGCCAACGCCCTAAGCTCGGTGTATGAGCACCACTGACGAGGTTGTCGAACAGATCCTGAGCACCTACGACACGATCACCGTCGTCGGTGCGAGCGTCAATCCGTCGAAGGCGGCCAACGAGGTCCCGGCCTACATGGCCGAGCACGGCTGGCGGATCATCCCGGTCAACCCGCATGCCGACGAGATCGTGGGGCAGAAGGTGTACCGCACCCTCGCCGACATCCCCGAGCAGGTCGGCCTGGTCGACGTGTTCCGTCCGTCGGAGGATGCGGCCGAGGTCGCGCGGCAGGCCGTCGCGGCCGGTGCCTCCGCGCTCTGGCTGCAGTTGGGCATCCGGTCACCGGAGGCGCGTGCCATCGCCGAGGAGGCCGGCCTGAGCTACGTCGAGGACCGCTGCCTGATCATCGAACAGCGTCGCACCGGCCTGACGGCGCCGACGGCCCCGACGGCCTGACGGCCGACCGCCCGCGGCACGAGCTGATCGGGGACGCCTCCCGTGCATTTCGAGACCGCCGACATCACCGGCGACCGACTCCCGCTGTTCCTGCTCTTCTTGTCGTTCGTGATCACCTTCCTGACGACACGGTTGATCACCCGCCTCATCCGCGCGGGCAAGGGTCCCTTCAAGAACAATGTGCGAGGCGGAGTGCACATCCACCACGCGGTGCCCGGCATCATCCTGACCGTCGCCGGCGCATTCGTCTCGGTGGCCGTCGACGGCGCGCGGCCCGGCGCGGAGATCAGCGCGGTCATGATCGGCATCGGGACGTCGCTGGTGCTCGACGAGTTCGCGCTCATCCTGCATCTCGAGGACGTCTACTGGTCGCGCGAGGGACAACTGTCGGTGCAGGTGGTGTGTTTGACGATGGCCGGGCTGGGGCTGTCGGTGCTGGGGCTGAACCCGCTGCGCTCCGACGCCGACGACACGGTGACGATCGGACCCGTCGCACTCTCGGTGAATCTGCCGATCACGATCGCGTGCCTGCTCATCTGCGTGGCCAAAGGGAAGTACTCGACGGCGGCCATCGGCGCGTTCATCGCGCCGGTCGCCTGGGTCGGCGCGATTCGGCTCGCCCGACCGAGGTCCCGGTGGGCGCGCAAACGGTATTCGACCGAGAAGCGTGAGCGCGCGCGAGTTCGTGCCGAGGCCTTCGACAAGCGTTATGGCTCTTGGGGTCTCGACGTCGAGGATTTGGTCGCGGGGCGCCCGACCGACGACGGTCAACAGACTCAGCCCGCTGCGGCCACCTGAGATCCGCCGTCCCCGAACGCGGTCCGGGCCAGGTCCAGGAATGCCTCGACGGCGGGACCGGCCGTGGCGCGCGACACGAATCCGAGGGACGCGCGATCGTCGACGCCGCGGATGGGTCTGCCCAGCACGACATCCCCGCGGTCGGCCACGAGCGACTCGCTCAGGATTCCCACTCCGAGTCCGCACACGACGAGCTCGATCACGGCGTCGGGCGACGACGCCTCCAGCGTGGTCCGCACATCGCCACTGCCGCGGTCGAAGGCGGCCCGGATGCCGGCACCGCGCGGCAGCCCGACCACCGTGGCGTCGCGCAGATCCCGCAACGACACCGTCGATCTCGCCGCCAGCGGATGACCATGCGGGATGACCGCGACGACACGCTCCCGGATGACCGGGAACTCCGCGACACCGGCGGGGAGATCGCCCGCGTACCCCGCGAGCGCGACGTCGAGCTCACCGCGCATCACCCGCTCGACGAGGAGGTCGGACGCGGCCTCGGTCAGCGACAGCCCGACGCCGGGGTGTGCCGTCCGGAATTCGCCGAGTGCGGCGAACAGCGGGCGCACCGTGCAGCCGTCGACCATACCGACCGCCAGGTTCCCGCGGAGCACCTGATTGACGTCGGCGACCGCCTGCCGCACCGACTCGGCGGCGGCGAGCGCGTCTCGGGCGGCCGGCAACGCGGCGCGCCCCGCCTCGGTGAGGGCGACCCGACGTCCGGCGCGATCGAACAGGGCTGCACCGAGCTCACGTTCGAGTCCCCGGATCTGTGCGCTGATGTTGGGCTGGGTGGTGTGGACGCGAGTGGCGGCGCTGGTGAAGTTGGCGTCGGTCGCCACCGCGACGAAGTACTCGAGCTGTCTCAGGTCCATAATTGGTGATGATACTTCGCATGGTTCGAATCAGTTGGACTTCTCATTTCGCGGGCGGCATTCTCGAGGAAGAGCACGAGTTGAAGACCAGGAGAGTCCCGCTGCGTGCGGGAACCGAACCGAAGGAGATGTCATGACCGACGAGAAGTCCGTACCCGTGGCGACGGCGCCCGAGGAGATCACCCGGCTGTTCGTGGAGTTCTCGAACGCAGGTGACGCCGATGCCGTCGCGTCGCTCTACCACCCGGACGCCGTCATGGCCTACCCGCCGGGGCAGGTGACCCGAGGTCGCTCCGAGATTCGCGAACTGTGGGCGTCGGTGCTCGCACACCGGCCGACGTTCACCCCCGAGGAGCCGCTCCCGACACTGTATTTCGGCGACGACCTGGCCCTGACCTCCACGCCGCCGCGGGATGGTGCCGGCGCGCGGGCGCAGGTCGTCGGCCGTCAGGACGACGGCTCATGGGTGCGCATCATCGATCAGCCGGAGTTCCAGACGCCCACCGCGTAGTCGCCCGGCACACCGATGGCGCACCAATCAATCGCGCGCGATCAAAGTTGTAGACTCGGCGTCACGACCGCGGACGACGAGGAGTGTGCGAACGATGACGGGCAAGGTGACGACGGACCCATCCGTCGGTGACCACGCACTCGGCGACAACCCGCTGCTCCTCGAGAAGCAGGTGTGCTTCGCGCTCGCCGTCGCCAACAGGTCCGTTCTCAAGATCTACCGGCGGCTGCTCGAACCGCTCGGGCTGACCCATCCGCAGTATCTGGTCATGCTCGCGCTGTGGGAGCAGTCGCCGCGCGCGGTCAAGGACATCGGGCAAGTGCTGCAACTGGATTCGGCGACACTGTCGCCGTTGCTGAAGCGGCTCGAGACCGCGGGGCTCGTCGTCCGGCAGCGCCGAGGCGACGACGAACGCAACGTCGACATCGCGTTGACCGGTCCGGGCCGTGATCTGCGGACGCAGGCGTTGGGAATCCCACCCGCCGTCGTCGACGCCCTCGGGGTCGACCTGGCCGATCTCCAGGAGTTGCACTCCGTCCTGACTCGGGTCAATGCCGCGGCGGTGCGTGCCGATTCGCGCTGAGCTGGGTACCCGATCGTGTCGTGACGACGAGAGGGCTGTGGGCGCACGCGCACGGTGCTAGCGTCGGACAGAGGTGTCGTCGATCGCCCCAAGGAGGCAGATCATGACCTCTTCTCGCGTTCTCGGTTCTCGCGGTCGTGCCGGATCGATCACGGTCGTCGCGCTGCTCGCGGTGCTGCTCGGAGTCGGTGCGCTCGCCGCTCCGGCCAACGCCCAGATCGACATCAAACGCGGTCAGACCGGCGGTGTCATGCTCGCCAAACAGGCGGACTGCCGGCTGTCGCCGAACGGACTCACCGCCCGCGACGCACAGTTCACCGTCTTCGCGCCCGGACGCACGACGGGCGCGAACGTGCGCACCAGGGTCGTGCGTATCATCGACGGCACGGCAGTGCAGATGCCGGGCACCCGCTGGTCGGGCTGGCAACAGGTCCTGCCCGCCAAGCCTGTCCAGTTCCGCGGCGGATACGTGTGGACCGGCAAGGTCCGCGCACGCCTCGAAGTCGCGCACCTGGTCGAATTCTGGGGTCTGCGTGGCGGATTGATCGGTGCCACGCTCGCCGTGCAGAACCGGTATCTGACCACCCAGAGCAGCGCACCGGACTTCGGTTCACTGGGCCCCTGGCTGCCGGTGCAGCGGTACTGCCAGACGCCACGTCGCTGACCCGAACGCGGACCTCCGGGGCCTCCTCGGCGTCGGGGACTATGGTCGACCCATGGGAACGATCGCAATCGTCGTCATCGTGATCACCATCGTGGTCGCGCTGTTCATCCTCGGCGGCGCGGTGTGGTTCGCCTGGGATTCGGACAAGCGGGTCAAGACGTTCGCGCGCTCCACCGACCTGATCCCCGGCAAACCCGGACACGCCCCGGAGGGCTGGACGTCGGCCACGTCGACGGAAGCGTTGCTGCACCAGCGGATCCGATACGCGATCGCCGATGTGCATGCCAATCCGGCGATCCCGCACGACGGTGATCTGGTCGCGGCGCGAGACCGGCTCGACGACGCCGTCTTCGACCTCGACGACAAGCTCATCGCCACCGCCGATCTGTCCGACGACGACGACAAACGCGCCCGCCTGTCGTCGGCCGAGTCGGCGGTCGTCGTGCTCGAAGAGCTCCCGAAGAAATTGTGGGAGGCACCGAAAGACACCCAGCTCACCGACCTCGAGAAGGTGACCGCAGCGCTCGCCCGCGTCTGATCGGGCACGGCTGCCCGACTGGCGCGCAGGCCCACTGATGGCCGACGGCTCCCACGGCCACGACGAACCGGCCGGCGATGCCGGCGTCGACGATGACCTCCTCACCGGCCGCACGCTCTGGGTCATCCTGCTGCTGGCCGTGATCGCCGGGGCCGTCGCGGGTTTTCTCGGCAGCGCGTTTCGGTGGCTGCTCGAACACATCGGCGCCTGGCGTGGCGAGCTCGTCGAGTGGTCGCACGGCCACTCGGCCTGGGCGTGGCTGGTTACCGGTCGCCGTGTCCGCTGTTGCCGCCGCGATCGCACGATGGCAGCCGCTGTCGGCGGGCAGCGGCATCCAGCACGTGGAGGCCATCGACCGCGGTGAGGACACTGTTCGCGACCATCGTCCGCGCGCCGTTCACCGGGCTCGTGCTGGTGATCGAGATGACCGCGGTGACCTCGGTGACGATCCCGATGCTGGTGTCCGGTGCGATGGCGGTGGTCATCGCGTCGCTGCTGCGGTCCTCACCGATCCACGACGCCTTACAGGTGCGGATGCTCGAGCGTGGTGTCGGGGGCGAGCGGGATCAGGCGTCCTGATCGGCCAGGTCGATCAGCTTCTGCACGGTCTTCAGATTGCGGCCGGTGCCCTGCACGCCCAGTCCTTTCGCGATGACGGGCGCGGTGAGCTTCGAGACGCCGGCGCCCTCGTCGTACCGGATGTGCAGGTCGTTGCCGATGACGGTGAACTCGTCGGAGCCGAACTGTCGGTCGGCGAAAGCCGCCACCTTCTCGGCGGACGGCGTGCCGGTCAGACAGTAGACATAGGAGAACTTCGGGTCCTGGATCGGGAACGGATGTGCCTCGAGGGCGGTGGCCAGCTCGTCGCGTGAGCGGCTGATGACCTCGCGGGAGTAGCCGAACCGCTCGGTGATCGCCTTCTCCAGGGCGTGGTCGAATGTCGTTGCGGCACCGGATGGTTCGCACAGCAAGTTCCCCGAGGCGATGTAGGTCGAGATGTTGGTGGCGCCGAACTCCGCGGCCATGGCGCGAAGATCGGCCATGGGGAGCTTGGCGCCACCGACGTTGACCGCACGGATCAACACCACGCGACGCGGCATGGTCCTCCTCGGTCGGTGCGGGTCAGATGACCGTCGGACGTGGTGGCGGATCCGGTTGTGGAGGGCCGGGATTCGGCGGGCCCGGGTCCGGCGGTGGGGGAGCCGGGATGGGTGGCTCCGGCGGTGGTTCGGGGATCGGCTCCGGTGCCGGCATCGGATCGGGCGGCGGCTGCGGGGGAGGGACTGGCTGGCCCATGATCACTCCTCACTGAGCGGGAGGCCGACGACGTTGCTGGCCGCCGGTGGTGGGATCGGCCCACCTGCCCGACGTTACGCCGACGATCGCGGTCCGGCCACGTCATACGTCAGATGTGTCACCAGCGGAGTGGCGCGTGCCGACGTCGGTGTGAGCGTCACCTCCTCGAGGCCGTCGAAGAGGTTCTCGCCGGCGCCGGCGACGAACGGCGCCACGTGCAACCGCAATTCGTCGACGAGTCCGGCGATCAGATACTGGCGCAGCGTCTCCGTTCCGCCGGCGATCGAGATCGAACCGTCGTCACCGACGACATCGACGGCGCGCGCAAACGCGTCCTCGATACCATCTGTGACGAAATGGAAGACGGTGCCGCCGTCCATCTCCAGTGGATCACGCGCGTGATGGGTGAGGACGAAGACCGGGGCGTGGTACGGCGGTTCGGGCCCCCACCACCCCTTCCAGGCGCCGTCGTCCGGCCATTCGCCCCTGATCGGACCGAACATGTTGCGGCCCATGATGTACGCGCCGTGTCCGAGGATCGCCTCGATCTCCGAGGCATTCTCGTCGGCGGCGTCGAACATCCACCGGTGCGCCTGCTCGAACCCGGTGCCCATCGGGGTGTCCTCGGTCTGGCCGGGTCCGGCGCCGTATCCGTCGAGCGAGATGGCGATGTCGGCGGTGACTCGTGGCATTGATCCTCCTGCGGTCGATGGTCCGTCAGGTCAGACTCGCGACGCGCCGCAAAGTCATCGGTGTCGACGCGGTGAATCCATGACGCGGGTCAGCGGACCTTGGCCAGGTCGGTCTTGATCAGCATGACGTTGTAGTCGTCCCACCGCGACGCGACGAAATACAGCATCTGCCCCGTCGCCCGCGGATGGATGTACGGCGCGTACAGACCCTGGGTCTGGGCGGCCGGCACGATCACCTTCGGGCCGCTCCACGGTCCGACCGGGGTGGGCGAGGTCCGCAGCAGGATGCTCCCGGCCTGTTCCGAGAGCATCACGAACCGGCCGAGATAGCTGTTCCAGGCGACCGAGATCTCGCTCATCGGTTGCCGCACGATCGGCGTGGCGTCGGCCGGGCGCCTCGACCACGCACCGCCCCGGAAGTACTCGTAACGATCGAGATTCAGGATGTCGGCCGGACGGGCGCGGGACACGAATGCGGCACCGAATCGACCGTTCGGGGTCCCGTACTGATAGACGTAGCGCCCGGACCGTAGGAACGCCCCCATCTGGAATCGGCCGTGCCCCTGGGCGACCTGACTCACGCCCGGCAACGAGAGGTCGACATTCGCGCGGATGGTCCGGTTGTCGGTGGTCCACGTCTGCCCGTTGTCATGGGAGACGGCGATAGCCGAGTAGTTCGTCTCCCAGCGGCCCGGGCCGACCCAGCGATGGATCGACATGTAGCTCATGAACTGCGTGCCACCGATCGCGATACCGCCCGTCGGGATCTTCCCGACCTCGGTGTTCCGCACTCCGATCGCGTTGAGCATCGGCTGCGCGAACGTCGGGTGTGCCGGTGTGACCGACGCCCCGGAACGGACGGACCCCGGGATCGCGTTCGGGAACGTGATGCCCTTGTCGAGGTCGGCGTTGCCGTTGCTGCGCAGCATGGTGTTGTGGCGCCACACCATCTGACCGGCACACTTGCCCCAGGTGTCGCCGAAGGCCATCAGCACCTGGCCGGATCCGTTGTCCCACGGCACTCCGACGTCGGTCGCGGTGATCGAGAACCGCTGGTCGGTCCGGTTCGGGCTACGCGGTCCGGTCACCCATTGCACGGCCCGGCTGGCACCCTTCAACCTCACCAGAGGCCCCTGGGGCTTCTTGCCGTCGGCTCGATAGCTGCCGAAGTCGAGGCTGCCGAGTCCGATGTCGCTCGATCCGCTGCTGCCGGTGCTGCCGACGTCACCGCCATGAAAGCCGACAGCGCTGCAGATCGAGGCGTGCGCAGGTGATGACACCGTCGCCAGACCCGTGGTCGCCAGCGCGGCGACGGACGTTCCGACAACGAGCAGACGCCATCTGGACATGCGACGACCCCCTGCGTACCGGTGACTGATGGTGCCAGTGTTGCAGAACTCGGGGGATCTCCACAGGTCGTGGTCCGAACCGAGACGCAGGCGTTATCGGCGGGTCAGGTCTCGGCGGTCGGTGTGGGTGACGGTCCGATGTAGCGCGCCCGCGGCCGGATGATCTTGCGTGAGCGTGCCTGCTCGGCGATGTTGGCGCACCAGCCGACGACCCGACTCACCGCGAACGTCGGCGTGAACATCGATCGCGGTATGCCGCAGGCGTCCATCACGACTCCGGCGTAGAACTCGACGTTGGCGTAGCGGGGCTGATCGGGGTGTGCCTCGCGCAGGACGTCGACGACACGCCTTTCCACGTCGACGGCCTGCTCGACCGTGGGTCCGCCGAGGTCGACGGCGATGGCGCGCAACAACTCCGAGCGCGGGTCGACGGTCCGGTAGACGGCATGGCCGAAGCCCATGATCCGTCGACGAGCCGCCACCTGCTCGCGTGCCCACGCGGTGGCGTCCCCGTGGCGGGCGATCTCGTCGAGGGAGTCGAGGGCGCGGTCGGGAGCACCGCCGTGCAGAGGTCCGGAGAACGCGCCGAGCGCACCGCAGACCGCGGCATAGACGTCCGCGCCCGTGGATGCGATGACCCTGGCGGTGAACGTCGACGCGTTGAAACCGTGGTCGGCTGTTGCGATGAGGTACTGCTCGACGGCGCGCACGTGCTCGGACCCGGGTCGTCGTCCGGTCAGCTGATACAGCCAGTTCGCCGCCACCGACAGGTCGGGATCCGGGGCGACGGGCTCCTCGCCCGTGCGGATGCGATGGAGTGCGGCGAGCACCGTCGGCGTCAGTGCGGCCACCCGCATCGTGTCGTGCCGGATCGTGTCGGGATCGGCGTCCCAGAGCGGCCGCGCGTGGGCCGCCGGGCCCGCCGCCGACAACACCGTCCGCAGTCCGGCGAGAGTGTCCTGGTCGTCGCCGAGCAGTGCGGCGGTGCGGAGCAATCCGGTGAGTTCGTCGGGGATGTCGCTCAGTGCTGTCGTGGTACTGCGGAACTGGTCGAGCTCGGCGGGACCGGGTAGCTCGCCGTGCACGAAGAGGTACCAGACCTCCTCGAAGGATCGGGTGCGCGCGAGGTCGACCGCCGAGTGCTCCCGGTAGTGATAGAAGCCCTCGTCGCCGCGCACGTCGCCGATCTCGGTGTCGGCGACGACGACGTTCGCCAGGCCCTCGGGTGCGATCAACTGTTCCATCTCGCCCTCCACTCATCCACGGCCGCAGAATGTTCCGCGACGACAACCCCCACGATGAGCGGTGTTGATCATCATCGTCAATGTTGATTTCATCAACATGTGAAGCGCACGCACACGAGGCGATTTCCGACGCCGATCCACCACGACGGCCGGGACTACCTCACGACCGAGCAGGTGGCCCGGTTACTCGGCGTGAAGGTGGCCACCGTGTACGCCTACGTCAGCCGGGGGCGCATCACCAGTGCGCGGATCGACGGGGTCGACGGCAGCGTCTTCGCCGTCGAGGAGATCGACGATCTCGTGTCCGGCCGGCGCAGTCGCGCACCCGCGGGCGTCGTCGAACGCATCCAGACCCGCCTCACCCTGCTGCACGACGACCGGCTGTTCTATCGCGGACGTGACGTCGGCGAGCTGGTGCGTTCCATGCGGTTCGAGGACGTCGCGAACCTGTTGTGGGACAACGATGTCGACTGGCAATCGCCACTTGTCTACCGGGATGATCTGCGCGGTCTGGTCCGGGCTGCCGGTGGTCCGGACGCGCGCGGTCTGGACCTCATCCGTCTGACGGTCGACGTCCTGGGCGCGCGCGATCCCGGCCGTCATCGTCGAGAGTCGTCGGCGGTGGCGGAGACCGCGGCACGCATCGTCGGCGCGTGCGTCGACGTCCTCGGTCCCGACGGCGACCGGGTCGGGGGTCCGGGTGGGAGGGCATCGATCGCGGCCCGCCTGTGGCCGTGTCTCACCGACGAACGACCGACGCGGCGCAAGGTCGACCTCCTCGACACCGCGCTGATCCTGCTCGCCGATCACGACCTCGCCGCGGGGACTGTCGCGGCGAGGGTCGCGGCCAGCGCACGCGGCAGCATCTATGCGGTCCTGGGGGCCGGGCTCGGCGCGTTCGACGGCCCGGTCCACGGCGGTGCGACCACGCTGGCCCATCGCTTCTTGTCCGACGCCCTCGACGCCCCCACCGCCGCCCTGACCGAGCAGCTCTACCTCGGCAGACCCGTCCCGGGGACCGGGCACATCGTCTACCGCCACCGCGACCCACGAGCCGAGATCCTCATCGAGGTGCTGCGCACTTCCACCGGTGGCGACCGGCGCGTCATGCCCGCCGTCGACGAGATCCGTCGGCAACTCCCCGACGGCACCTTCGTCAACTCCGACTTCGCGCTCGCGGCGCTCGCACTGCGTCACCGGATGGCCCCGGACGCGGCTGAGACGATCTTCGGGCTCGCCCGCATGGTCGGCTGGACCGCCCACGCGCTCGAGGAGTACGGCGAGCGTCGACTGCGGTTCCGTCCGGAAGGCGTTTACACCGGCGTCCGCGCCCGGACCCAGCCGCAGACATAGCGGGAATCGTCTGTCAGCGACGATTCCCGCTACGTCTGCGGGCAGGGGGGAGGGGGAGATGGGGAATGGCGCGTGTCACGTTGTGCTCGGACGGTCGTCACGAACAATGAGTGGATGACCTCTGACCCGGAGCAGTCCGGCCGCATCGCGGCGAGTCGGTGGTGGCATGCGATCCTCGCCGCCGTCATCGTCGGCTCGCTGATCCTCCAGCTGTGGCTGATCCTCTCCGGCGGCGCGGACGCGAACTCCGGCGACAGCGGTGAGGCGGTGAGAATGCCGGTCCGACTGTGGCGACTGTTCAGCTACTTCACCATCGACAGCAACATCGTGGTCCTCCTGGTCAGCGTGTTGCTCGTGCTCGATCCGCTCCGCCACGGCACGTGGTGGTCGGTGGCCTGGCTGAACGCACTGCTGGCGATCACCATCACCGGCCTCGTCTTCGACATCGTGCTCGCTCCCGACGTACACCTCACCGGCGGCGCCCTCGTCGCCACGATCGGCTTCCACTACATCGCGCCCTGGGCGGCCGTCCTGGGGTGGCTGATCTTCGGTCCCCGACCGGCGTTCCGGTGGTCGACGATCCCGGGCGCGTTCATCCTGCCGGTGATCTGGCTGATCTACACCTTCACTCAGGGCGCCTTCACCGACTGGTACCCGTACCCGTTTCTCGACGTCACCGACATCGGGTACGTCCGTGCGATCGTCAACGCGATTCTCGTCGTCGTCCTCGGTCTGATCCTCGCGGCCGCCTTCAAGGTCGTCGACGGCGTCCTCCCGTCACTGCTGCGACCGCGTCAGGGCGGGACGGATCAGGACGGGGCGGATCAGGACGGGGGAGCGGCCACCGCGAACGTGCGGCGGAACGGCAACACCGTTCCCCACGACTTCGGTGGATAGGCCTCGCGCAGGCGCTCTTTGAGCTCGGCGACGAACGTCTCACGGTCGCCGTCGTCGAGCGACAGCAGGTACGGGCGCGCAGCGGTTCCGGAGATCCAGTCGTAGACCGGGTCGGTGCCGTGCAGCACGTGCATGTACGTCGTCGACCATGCGTTGGTGAAGAAACCGCGGTCGGTGAAGAACTCCAGGTAATCCGCGGCATCGAACGCGGGCAGTCGTCGGACACCGCCGAGGCGGTCGGCGAAGCGCGGGTCGTCGGCGAGCTCGGCGAGACTGCGGTGAGTGGGGGAGTCGCTGTTGTCGGGGACCTGCAACGCGAACACGCCGCCCTCGGTCAGATAGGCGAGCAGGCGATCGATCGCCTCGAACTGATCGGGCACCCACTGGAACATCGCGTTCGAGATGATCAGGTCGACCGGCTGATCCGGTGTCCACTCGGAGGCGTCGGCGATGTCGTAGTTGGCGTGGGCGTCGGTGTTCTCCCGGATCGCCTGATCGATCATCGTCGGCGACGAGTCGATGCCGAGAACCTGCGCCTCCGGCCACATCGCACGCAGGTGACGGGTGAGATGGCCTGGACCGCAACCGAGATCGATGATCGTCGACGGCGCCGTCGGGATCTGGGCGATGAGATCGAGGTAAGGCCGTGCGCGGTCGTCGGCGAACTGGAGGTAGCGATCCGGATCCCACGTCTGCATGCACCCACCCTAGTGTTTCGGACACCCACTCGGCAGGGGTGAGAGGTTGCCGGTGGCCGAGCACCGGGTGTCCGATCAGGGTGGGGGTACCCTTCCTTGCGTGACCGACGCAGTGTTCGACGACCCTCACCTCGCCACCCTCGACACCTCCGGTGACCGACCGTCGTCGGACCCGACCGACGTCGTCGAGATCTCCACCGACGGTGCATGCCTGGGCAATCCCGGTCCCGGTGGGTGGGGCGCGATCCTGCGCTATCGGGGCAAGGAGAAGCGCATCTCCGGCGCCGATCCCGCGACCACGAACAACAAGATGGAACTCACCGGCGCCATCGAGGCGCTGGCCGCGCTGACCCGGCCGTCGACCGTCGTGCTCTACACCGACTCCAGCTATGTCCGCAACGGCATCACCACATGGGTCGCCGGGTGGCAGCGCAACGGCTGGAAGACCTCCGACAAGAAACCGGTGAAGAACGCCGACCTGTGGCGGCGCCTCGTCGACGAGGAGAAGCGTCACGAGGTCACCTGGAAGTGGGTGAAGGGCCACGCCGGCGATCACTACAACGAGATCGCCGACGAACTCGCCACGTCGGCCGCCCGACAGATCGCGGACGCCCGATGAGCGGGGCCGACACCGGGCAGCAGCTCGCGGTTGCCGTGGAGCCCGACCGCGACGAGCATCTCGTCGCCGCCGTCGAGCAGGCGGGTGGCCGGGTCGTCGGCCTCGACGACGCGCGGGTCCTGGTGTGGATCGGGACCGTCGACGCGTTCCCCGATCTGCCCGATCACATCGAGTGGGTCGCACTGAAGACCGCGGGCATCGAGGAGTACGTCGACGCCGGCACTCTCGACGACCGTCGGCTGTGGACCAATGCGTCCGGCTTCTACGCCGACAACGTCGCCGAGCACGCCCTCGCGCTCCTGCTGGCCGGCCTGCGGCAGATCAACACCGCCGTCGTACGTCACTGGGACAAACAATCGATCGACACCGCCGTCCGCTCGCTGCACGGGTCGACGGTCGCGATCATCGGTGCCGGAGGGATCGCGGCCTCCCTGATCCCGCGACTGTCCGCGTCGGGTGCCCGCGTCATCGCGGTGAACCGGTCGGGCCGACCGGTCGACGGCGCCGCGGTGACCCTGCCGTCCGACCGCACCGGCGAGGTATGGGGTCAGACCGACCATGTCGTGCTCGCCGCGCCCGCCACGGCCGAGACGCGGCACCTGATCAACGCGGAATCGCTCGCCGCCCTGCCGTCGCACGCCTGGGTCGTCAACGTCGCACGCGGACCGCTCGTCGACCAGAATGCGCTGGTCACCGCGCTGCGGGAGGGGCAGATCGCCGGAGCCGCCCTCGACGTCACCGACCCCGAGCCGCCCGCCGACGACGACCCGCTCTGGTCGCTGCCGAACGTGATCATCACGCCCCACGTCGCGAACCCGTCGTCGGGGCTGACGCGCACGATGGCGCCGTGGCTCGCCGAGAACATCCGGCGCTACCTCGCCGGCGAGGAGATGCTCGCGCGGGTGACCCCGGGCAGCGACTACTAGGCACGCGGACGCACGATCGGCCGGCAGAAACCTAGAACGTGTTTCAGTTTCGCTGATTCGGTGGCATCCTCAGGGGCGTGATCCTCGACAGATTCCGTATCGACGACAAGGTTGCGATCATCACGGGCGCCGGCCGTGGGCTGGGGGCGGCGATCGCCGTCGCCTTCGCCGAGGCCGGTGCGGACGTGGTGATCTCCGCACGCAGTGAGGCCGAACTCGACAAGGTGGCGGCCCGGGTCGCCGAGATCGGGCGGCGGGCCGAGGTCGTCGTCGCCGACCTCAGCGATCTCGACGCCGCAGCGGCACTCGCCCAGCGGGCCGTCGACACCTTCGGCCGCCTCGACATCCTCGTCAACAACGTCGGTGGCGCGTTGCCCCGGCCGTTGCTCGACACCACGCCCAGACACCTCGCACAGGCCTTCGACTTCAACGTGACCAATGCGCACGCGCTGGTCACGGCGGCCGTACCGCACATGCTCGCCGACGACGCGCGGACGGGTTCGATCATCAACGTGACGTCGGCGGTCGGACGACTGCCGGGCCGCGCCTACGCCGCCTACGGCACCGCGAAGGCCGCACTCGCCCACTACACGCGGATCGCGGCGATGGATCTGAATCCGCGCATCCGCGTCAACGGCATCGCGCCCGGGGCGATCCTGACGTCCGCACTCGACATCGTCGCGTCCGACGACGACATGCGGTCGGCGGTCGAGTCGGCGACCCCGCTGCACCGGCTCGGCGACCCCGACGACATCGCCGCCGCCGCGCTCTACCTGGCCTCGCCCGCGGGAGCGTATGTCACCGGCAAGATCCTCGAGGTCGATGGCGGCATCATCACGCCGAACCTCGATCTGCCGATCCCGGATCTGTAGTACGAACCGGCTCACCGCGCGTGTTCGTACTACGAAACCGGGCGGGTCGTCGTCGGTACGATCGAACTCGTGAACGAGGTGCTCGACTTCGCCAAGGACTACTGGTGGCTGATCTTTCCGATCGGCGGCGTCGCCGGTGGGTGGGCCACGCGTGTCGGCGCCTACAACGAGAAGCGCCGGCGTGACAAGATCGAGCTCGCGCGGATCAAGGCGTCGGCCCAGACCGAGCAGACGAGGATCACGCAGACGAGCAGAACCGCGATCCAGAAGGCGTTCGCCCGCCACGACGGCGTCAACGCGCGATGGTTCGGCTACGAGGTCGACCTGGCCACTCTCATCGACTATCCGATGATGACCGACCTGCGCGAGCCGCTGACCCTCGCCTTCCATCGGGCCAAGCTGCGCGCCGACGACCTGCGCCCCATCGACGCCGACGAACTCCTCGACCCGGCCGCCTTCGCGGAGTACCGCGACGCGGTCGGCGAGTACGCGACGTCGTTCGACGCGGCCGAGCGCGAGGCGCGTCGTCGGCGGCAGTCGGATTTCTCACCCGTCGAACGCGAGCGGCTCGAACGGGCCCGACGGCTGGTCGCCATCGCGGCCGACAATGCCGCGACTCCCGCCGAGCGACAGGCCGCCTATCGCAAGGCCCGCGCCGAACTCGACGGATTGATCGCCGTGCCACCTGCGGCGAGCGAGCAACTCGAGACGCGGATCGCCGCCGCGCTCGAGCCCCGCCGCGACTGAGGCCGTCTACGGCCACCACGTGAGAGTGCGCTCGCGACAACAGTTGTCGCGGCCCTCCTCTGGCACTGCTCTGGCGACGACCTGGCCGCCGACCTCCGACCGCCGACTACGGGCCGACCGGCTCGTCGATCCGATCGGCATCGGGGTGTTCGGGATCGACGGTTTCGGCATCGACCGGCCCGGCGAACTGACTGTTGTAGAGGCGGCAGTACGCGCCCCGGGTGGCGAGCAGTTCGTCGTGCGTACCCTGCTCGACGATGTGCCCGTCCTCCATCACGACGATGACGTCGGCGTCGCGGACCGTCGAGAGTCGGTGTGCGATGACGAAACTGGTGCGGTCGGTGCGCAGGTTGGCCATCGCCTGCTGGATCAGCAACTCCGTACGGGTGTCGACGGAACTGGTCGCCTCGTCGAGGATGAGGATGGTCGGCTTGGCGAGGAACGCACGCGCGATCGTGATCAGCTGTCGCTCACCGGCGCTCACCCCGCCGCCTTCCTCGTCGAGGACGGTGTCGTAGCCGTCGGGCAGCGTCCGCACGAAATGGTCGACGTGGCTGAGTTCGGCGGCCTGCATGACCTCCTCGCGTGAGGCGGTCGGGTCGCCGTAGGCGATGTTGTCGTAGATGGTCCCGCCGAACAGCCACGAGTCCTGCAGCACCATGCCGGTCCGCTCGCGCAGATCGTCGCGGGTCATCTGCCGCGAGTCGACGCCGTCGACGAGGATCGCACCCGAGTCGACGTCATAGAACCGCATGATGAGGTTGACCAGCGTCGTCTTGCCGGCGCCCGTGGGTCCGACGATGGCGACCATGTGACCGGGCTGCGCCACCAGCGACAGATCGTCGATGAGTGGCTTGTCGGGCAGATAGCGGAAGGACACGTCGTCGAAGACGATGCGACCGTGGTCGTCGGCGGGTGACACCGGATCGGCCGGATCGCTCGACTCCTCCTCGGCGTCGAGGACGTCGAAGATGCGTTCCGCCGACGCCACACCGCTCTGCATCAGGTTGAACATGGACCCGATCTGGGTCAGCGGCTGGGTGAACTGTCGCGAGTACTGGATGAACGCCTGCACCTCACCGAGACTCAGCGACCCCGAGGCCACGCGGAGACCGCCGACGACGGCGACCGCAACATAGTTCAGGTTCCCGAGGAACATGACGGTCGGCATGATGATCCCGGAGATGAACTGGGCACGCCAGCTCGACTGATAGAGCTTCTCGTTGCGCTCGTCGAAGGTGGCCTCGACCTCGGCCTGCCGACCGAACGCCTTCACCAGTTCGTGTCCGGTGAACGCCTCTTCGATCTGCGCGTTGAGGGCGCCCGTCGACGACCACTGCGCGATGAAGTGCGGCTTCGACCGTTTCGCGATGATCGTCGTCGCGATGATGGCCAGCGGGACGGTCGCGATGGCGATCAGGGCCAGCAGCGGCGACACCCAGATCATCGCGATCAGCAGCGCGATGACCATCAGCACCGAGTTGAGCAGTTGGGAGATCGTCTGCTGCAGGCTCTGTGTGAGGTTGTCGAGGTCGTTGGTGACGCGGCTGAGCAGATCGCCGCGTGCCGAGGCGTCGTAGTAGCGCAGCGGAAGTCGGTGGACCTTGCGCTCGACCTCGGCGCGCAGGCCCTGGATGGTGCCGACGACGACGTTGTTGAGCAGGTACGCCGCCACCCACGACAGTGCCGACGCGATCGCGTACAGCAGCGCGGCGAACAACAGGACGCGCGCGACGTCGCCGAAGTCGACACCGGTTCCGGGTGTCACGTCCATCGAGTTGACCATGTCGGCGAAGGTGTTCTGCCCGTCCGCCCGCAACCGGGCGACGGCCTCGGACTTGGACTGACCGCCCGGCAGCATGCCGCCGATGACGCCGTCGAAGACGAGGTTGGTCGCGTGACCGAGGATGAGCGGCCCGACGGCGGTCAGGGCGACGCCGACCACCGTCGAGGCGAGGATCGTGAGCATCGACCAGCGGTGTCCGAGGAGCAGTCGGACGAGCCGTTTCACCGACGGCCCGAACGACCGTGGCTTCTCGACGGGTCCGTCCGGCCGCATCGGCGGCCCGCCCGGGCGCGTCATGACGCCTCCGCGATCGCCAGCTGGGACTCGACGATCTCCGCGTAGGTCGTGCACGTCGACAGCAGGTCGTCGTGCCGGCCGAGCCCGACGATCCGGCCGCGGTCGAGGACGACGATCTGGTCGGCGTCGACGATGGTGGAGATCCGTTGGGCCACCACGATGACCGCGGCGTCGCGGGTGACCGGACGTAGTGCGGCGCGGAGTCGGGCGTCGGTGGCGAGGTCGAGCGCGGAGAACGAATCGTCGAAGACGTAGATCGACGGGCGTCGGACGATGGCCCGGGCGATCGCGAGTCGCTGCCGCTGACCTCCCGAGACCGTGGTGCCGCCCTGCGCGATCGGGGTCTCGAGGCCTCGCGGCATGCGCGTGACGAAGTCCTCGGCCTGCGCGATGCGCAGCGCCTCCCAGATCTCGTCGTCGGTGGCGTCGGGTTTGCCGTGCCGGATGTTCGACGCGACGGTGCCGGAGAACAGGTACGGCCGTTGCGGGACCAGCCCGATGACCCCGCGCAGGGTGTCCGGGTCGAGCTGTCGCACGTCGGTGCCACCGACGAACACGGCGCCGTCGGTGGCGTCGATGAGTCGCGGTACCAGGCTGGTGACCGTCGTCTTGCCGGAACCGGTGGACCCGACGATGGCCGTCGTCGTCCCCGGTTCCACGCGGAAGGTGATGTCGCGCAACACCGGATCGTCGGCGCCGGGGTAGCGGAACTCGGCCCCACGGAACTCGATGCGGGATGGGTCGTCGGCGAAATCGGCGGGTGTCGTCGGCGGGCAGACCGATGTCTCGGTGTCGAGGACCTCGCAGATCCGTTCGGCGCAGACGGCGGCGCGCGGGGCCATCATGGCCAGGAACGACGCCATCATCACCGACATCATGATCTGCATGACATAGCTGATCATCGCGGTCAGCGCACCGATCTCGACGGTGCCGTTGGCGACCGCGTGCCCACCGAACCAGATGATCGAGACGATCGTCAGGTTGGTGATCAGCATGACGAGCGGCAGCGCCAGCGCCATGATCTTGCCGACCCGGTAGGTGGCGTCCGAGAGCGAGTCGTTGGCGCCCGAGAAACGGTCGATCTCGTATCGTTCGCGCACGAATGCACGGACGACGCGGATGCCGGTGATCTGTTCGCGCAGGATGCGGTTGACCATGTCGATGCGTTCCTGCATGGCGCGGAAGGCGGGCACCATCCGGCTGATCAGGACGGCGACGGTGATCGCGAGCACCGGTACCGCGACCGCGAGCAACCAGGACAGGCTCGGTGCGACGTGGATGCCCATCGCGACGCCGCCGATGCACATGATCGGTGCCATCACCAGGATGGTCGTGCTCATCACGATCATCAGCTGGACCTGCTGCACGTCGTTGGTCGTGCGGGTGATGAGCGACGGCGCGCCGAAGGTGCCGATCTCGCGCGCGGAGAAGTTGTTGACGCGGTGGACCAGGTCGTGGCGGATGTCGCGGCCCGCGCCGAGGACGGCGCGCCCGCCGAAGTACTGCGCGATGATCGTCACGACGACCTGGACGACCGTCACCACCAGCATCCAGCCGCCGGTGCTGAGGATGTAGCCGGTGTCGCCGCGCGCGACACCCTTGTCGATGATGTCGGCGTTGAGCGTCGGCAGATACAGCATCGCGCCGGTGGCGACGAGTTGCAGCGCCACGACGGCCGTCATGTACGAGCTGTAGCGCGCCAGGTACATGCGGATGAGACGGGTCAGCATGGCGAGATCACTTGTACGACGCTAGCAACCCGCGGGCCGGGCCTGCGACGTGATCTCGATGCTCCTCGACACCATCCTGGGCGTTTCGACGGCACGCCGACGGGGATCACACCCCGCTGAACGTGAACGGGACGACGGCCTCGGGCGTGTAGGTGAGGTAGGTGAAGGTCTCCTGGAAGTACAGCGTCACCGAGTCGGCGTCGTGGTGGTCGTAGCCGATCGACACGTCCTGGCCGATGCTCATCTCGAAGTCGCCGCCGCGGGTGCTGAGCAGGAAGGCCCCGGAGATCGCAGGAGCCCACACGATGTCGCCACCGGCGACGAGCAGCCGCTGCAAGTGATCGCGGATCGGCACGCCGTGGTTGGAGGTCTCGTTGACCAACGTGTACACGTCGGCCGACAGCGCCAGCGAGTACGGACCCTCGACCGACGCGAGCCGAAGTGCGGTGGTGGCCTGCGTCAACGCTTCCGGATAGTCGCGGACGTCGGCCGGCAGTTCGATCGGCGTCGCCGACGCCTCGGACCGAAGACCTGTGATGCCGCCGGCCAGGTAGCCCTCGAAGATCGCCTGATCCTCGGCGCGCGCCAGTTCGGCCGCGGCGTCGCGGACCGGATCCCAGTCGGAGTCCTGCGAGCCGCGCTCGACGTCGTCGATGGCCTCACGGGTGAGTGTGAACGGTACCTTCAGTTCGATCAGCGGCTGCGCCTTACGGGTGAAGGCGATGATGCCGTCGGCCGGAGAGTCGATCTTCGAGCGGTGGCCGAGGGTGACGGCGGCGGCGTCGTTGCCCAGCGGACCCTTGACGTCGACCAGACGCCGGGCCGCGCTGTTGCGCTTGAACGAGCGCGTCGCCTCCTCGTCGATCTCGGCCCAGGCGGCCTCCGATATCGGTGCGAGTTCGCGATGCAGATTGCTCATGGTGGCCTCCTGGAGGTCGGGTCGGTCGTGTGGACGGGTGGGGTGGTTGGGTGGCGCGTTGTTGTCGAGTCGTCAGTGCAGGGAGCCGATGCCGAGGGAGCCGTCGGTGGGGCGGTCTGGGGGTGTGGCGGGATCTCGGTCTGCGGCGTGGTCTCGATACGCGTCGGGCTCGCTTCGCTCGCTCGTCGCCACTCGATCAGCGGGGGGCGGATCGGGCAGGTCTTCGAGGAAGTCGAGGGTCGGGGTGAAGAACTGGGAGCCGGTGACCGCGGTGGTGAAGTCGAGCAGGCGGTCGTAATTGCCGGGCGGGTCGCCGATGAACATCTTCCGCAGCATCTCCTCGGTGACGTCGGGTCCCGCGGAGTAGGCGATGTAGAAGGTGCCGCGCTCGCCGGTGCCGGAGACGTCCCCGTAGGGCATGTTGTCGCGGACGACGTCGATCTCCTCGCCGTCGGCGCCTTCGACGACGTTGAGCGCGATGTGCGAGTTCGACGGCTTGACGTCGTCGGACATCTCGACGTTGTCGGTCTTGGTCCGCCCGATCGCGGCCTCCTGCTCCTCGACAGTGAGTGAACCCCACGCGCCGAGGTCGGTGATGTAGCGCTGGATCGCGACGTAGCTGCCGCCGGCGAAGGCGGGGTCGTCGTCGCCGACGGTGATCGCGTCGATCGCGGCCTGACCGACCGGGTTCTCGGTGCCGTCGACGAATCCGATGAGGTCACGAAGGTCGAAATAGCGGAAGCCGTGCACCTCGTCGACGACGGTGACCGCATCGCCGAGGGCGTCCATCGCGAGCCGGCCGACCTCGAAGCACAGATCCATCTGGTCGGCCTTGATGTGCAGCAGCAGGTCGCCCGGGGTGGCCGGCGCCGTGTGTACCTCGCCCTCGTAGGGGACGAACGGCCGCAGCCCGCGGGGGCGTGCGCCGGTGAAGAGGCGGTCCCAGGCATCCGAGCCGATCGACACGATCGCGGCGAGCGCGGCCTCGGGTGCGCGCGACGACACGGCACGGGCCAGCGACGGCAGATCCGACAGGAGGTCGCGGACCGCGGACTCCCCGCCGTCGTCGATGGTCAGGACGAGGAACAGGGCCTGTTTTGTCTTGCGCGTGAGGATCGTCTGCGGGACCGGCACGGCGTTCACTGTACGCGACGGGTGGATCGTCGCCGGAGTGCCGTGTCCGGTCGAATGGGCAGGTGAGGCAAACCTTTTCGGCCCGGTGCCGGTGTCGGAGGCGGATCAGCCGCGGGCGATCGCACGGCCCGCCGCGCGCCCGGAGAAGATGCAGCCGCCGAGGAACGTGCCCTCGAGCGAGTTGTACCCGTGCACGCCGCCACCACCGAACCCGGCCACCTCGCCGGCTGCGAACAGTCCGTCGAAGGCGGTGCCGTCGGGCCGCAACACCTGCGACTCGAGGTTGGTCTCCAAGCCGCCCAACGTCTTTCGGGTCAGAATGTTCAGCCGGACGGCGATGAGCGGACCATGCTCGGGATCGAGCAGGCGATGCGGCTTGGCCACCCGGACGATCTTGTCGCCGCGGTACTGGCGGGCATTGGTGATCGCCATCAGTTGGGCGTCTTTGGAGAACCGGTTGTCGATCTCCGCGTCGCGGGCCGAGATCACCCGCTCGATGTGCTGGAGATCGAGTTTCGGTCCCCGCGAGATCTCGTTCATCCCGGCGACCAGCTCGGAGAGGTTGTCGCGCACCACGAAGTCCACCCCGTGCTTGGTGAAGGCGTCGACCGGTCCGGGGGCGCCCTTGGCCAGCCTGCTCTTGGCCGCGAACTTGAGGTCCTTGCTGGTGATGTCGGGATTCTGCTCGGAACCGGAGAGCGCGAACTCCTTCTCGATGATGCTCCGCGTCAAGATGAACCACGAGTAGTCGTACCCGGTCGACAGGATCGCCTTCATGGTGGAGTTGGTGTCGAACCCCGGGAAGTTGGGCGGCGCCAGACGGTTTCCGTCGGCGTCGAGCCAGAGGGACGAGGGTCCGGGGATGATACGGATCGCGTGGTCGGGCCAGATCGGATCCCAGTTGTGGATGCCCTCGGTGTAATGCCACATGCGGTCGCGGTTCACGAGGCTGGCCCCGGCGTCCTCGGTGATCCCCAGCATCCGGCCGTCGACATACGCGGGCACACCGGAGATCATCGTCTTCGGCGCCGGACCCAGTCGTTCGGTCGGCCAGTTCCGGCGGATCATGTCGTGGTTGTGGCCGATGCCGCCCGAGGCGACGATGACGGCGCCGGCGCGGATCTCGAAGTCCCCGACGACGTCGCGCGACGACGCCACACCACGGTCGAGGTCGGTCGGGGCGAGGACCGCACCGCGCACGCCCACCGCGGCGCCGTCGTCGACGACGAGGTCGTCGACGCGATGGCGGAAGCGGAACTCGACGAGCCCGTTCTTCTCGGCCTCCAGTACCGGCTCGGCGAACACCCGGACGACCTCGGGCCCGGTGCCCCAGGTCAGGTGGAATCGGGGGACGGAATTGCCGTGACCGTCGGCGAATCCGCCGCCGCGCTCGGCCCATCCGACGACGGGGGTGATGCGCAGACCGAGGTCGTGCAGGTACTGACGTTTGATCGTGGAGGCGAAGTCGACGTAGGCGCGCGCCCACTGCCGGGGCCAGAAGTCCTCGTCGTCGCGGTCGAATCCGGCCGAGCCCATCCAATCCTGGAGGGCGAGTTCGGCGGAGTCGTGGATCCCGAGCCGACGCTGCTCCGGGGTGCCGACGAGGAACAGCCCGCCCAGGGACCAGAAGGCCTGCCCACCGAGATTCGCGCGGTTCTCCTGATCGACGACGATGACCTTGCGCCCCGCGCGGATGAGCTCGTAGGTCGCGACCAACCCCGCCAATCCCGATCCGACGACCACCGCATCGGCCTGCTGCTCGCTCACGCGCCCCTCCTCGTCCGGTGTGTTGTCGTACCTTAGCGCCCGGTGGGGCCGCTCAGAGCGCGATGTCGGCGTACCGGTGCACCCATGGTGCGGCCTGTTCGAGCTGGGCGGCAAGGGCGAGGAGATCGCCGTCGGTGCCGAGCCGTCCCACGAACTGCACCCCGAGTGGCAGACCGCTCGACGTCCAGTGCAGGGGCACGCTGATCGCGGGCCGCCCGGTGAGGTTCGCGAGCTGGGTGTAGGGCACCCAGCCGAGGCTCTGCTCGATCAGGTCGTCGAGGATGCCGGTGCGGGCGAGCAGGTTTCCGCCGTGCACCTTGGCGATCACCCTCGACGCGTTCTGCAGCATCGGCGGGGTGGCGGTGGCGCCGACCGGCAGCGGTGGCGTGGCCAGTGTCGGCGTCAGGAGCAGGTCGAACCGCTGGTGGAACCGTTCGAGGGACAGGACGTAGTCGTTGACCTTGCCGAGGGCCGTCAGCGCCGCGACGACCCCGGCCGACCGTCCGAGCTCGGCGATGGCGAGGGTGTCGGCCTCGAAGTCCCGGTCGGAGGCGCCGGTCAGCGCGCGCGCCTCGTCGACCTCGGTTGCCAGCACCGCGAACCAGATGGTCAGGAAGTCGCGGGCCAGCGCGGCGTCGTCGTAGGGCTGGGGGACCTCCTCGACGCGGTGGCCGAGGCCGGTGAGTACCGACGCCGCGTGCTCGACGGCGGCGACCGCCTCGGGGTCGGGAGTCGGGTTGATCGAGGACGCCGTCGAGTACCCGATCCGAAGGCCGGCCGGCGGGGTGGCGATGCGGGTGGTGAACGGGACGTCGGGGGTGGCGATCGGGTACACCGAACCGTCGGTGGGGCCGACGATGGCGTCGTAGAGGCCGGCGGCGTCGCGGACGGTCCTCGACACGACACCCTGCACGGCCATCCCGAACATCGACTCGCCGGTCGCGGGACCGTACGGGGCCAGACCTCGCGTCGGCTTGAGTCCGACGAGGCCGTTGCACGCGGCCGGGATGCGGATCGACCCGCCGCCGTCGTTGGCGCCCGCGGCGGGCACGATCCCGGCGGCCACCGCGGCACCCGATCCGCCCGACGACCCGCCCGGCGTGTGGTCGGTGTGCCAGGGATTGCGCGCCGGACCCCACAGATCGGGTTCGGTGACACCCTTCGCGCCGAACTCGGGGGTGTTGGTCTTGCCGAAGATCACCAGACCGGCGTCGAGGAACCTGCGCACGACGTTGGAGTGTTCGGGCGCCACATACCGCGACAGCGATCGTGAGCCCGACGACGTCGGGTAGCCGCGGTACTCCTGGGCGAGGTCCTTGATGAGGAAAGGGACGCCGGCGAACGGCCCGGTGAGGTCGTCGTCGGCGATGCGGCCGTCGGCGGCGTCGTCCATCCGTCGGACGATCGCGTTCAGGCGTGGATTCACCTGATCGGCACGTTGCCGGGCCAGGGCGAGGAGCTCGGAGGGAGTCACCTCACCGTCGGCGACGAGGCGGGCGAGGTCGGTGGCGTCGTGGCTCAGGTACTCGCTCAGCTTCACCCGGCCACACTACGACGCGGCACACGGTGTCGGAAGGCCCGCGATCCCCGTCGTCGGACGGTTTGTCACCGTTGGTCCAGCAAACCGATAACAGCCAGGTTGAGCTGGACGATCGTCCCAGGAACAGCACGGCCGGGACCATGCGCGCACCGGGGTGTTTATGCAGGTGGGGCCGTATAGGGAGGGGTGGATGTCGCATTCGCGCCGGTCAGGGGCCTCGTCCTCGGGCTTTGCCGGAGTGTTATAGAGCCGTTACACTGCCTGACGACGGGTATCTCGGGGGCCTGCGAGCCATAGAATCCCGTGAGAATGACCCCAGTGAGAATGACCTGGCCCATCTCGAGGTCAATACCGATAAGGACAAAGTGAATGCTGACTCGCGCCCGTAAGCGCCTGGTCGCCGGACTCGTGGCCCTCATGGCCGTCTCGGGTGCGACCCTGGTTGCTGCGCCCACCGCCCAGGCAGCCGGAGCCACCGAGTACGTCTACTCGGCGGCGATGCATCGCAGCATCCCGGTGCGCATCGTCGACGGTGGCGGCGGCGGGCCGAAGCCCACCTTGTATGTCCTGGACGGTCTGCGTGCGCCGAACAACAACAGCGGCTGGCTGATCAACACCGACGTCGACGACTTCATGGTCGGCAAGGGCACCAACGTCGCGATGCCGTTCGGCGGCGCCGGCAGCTTCTACACCGACTGGGAGCGCGCCGACCCGAAGCTGGGCGTCAACAAGTGGGAGACCTTCCTGACCCGCGAGCTCCCCGCGTACATGAAAGCCCGCCACAACAGCGACAACCGTCGCAACGGCATCGCCGGTCTGTCGATGTCGGGCACCTCGGCACTGAACCTCGCGTCTCGCCATCCCGGCTTCTACGACGCCGTAGCCTCCTACAGCGGCTACCCGACCGTCACCGCCCCCGGTTTCACCCAGGGCATCCAGGTCGCGGTCGCGCAAACCGGTGGCAACGCCACCAACATGTGGGGCTTCTTCCCGGCCGGTGAGTGGTTCGCCAATGACCCGTTCCTGAGCGCCAACAACCTGGCGGGTAAGCACGTCTACCTGTCGTCGGGCACCGGACTGGGCAGCAAGTACGACAGCTCGGTCAACCCGGCCAGCGGCAACTTCGACCCGGTCAAGTTCTCGCAGATGGTTCCCCTGGAGACCGCCGCCTCGGTGAGCACCCAGCTGTACATCCCGCGCGTCGCGGTCGTCCCCGGCGTCAAGCTCACCACCAAGGTGACCCCGGACGGCGTGCACTGGTGGGACTACTGGCAGAACGACTTCAAGCAGTCGTGGGCCACCACGTTCCGGCCGGCGTTCTTCTGATCGGCTGAACGAGTAACTCACGGCGGCGGCCGGTGACCTTCGGGTCATCGGCCGCCGTTGTCGTGTCGGTAGCCGCACGGGTTCCTACCATCCGCCGACGTTGCACAGCGTGCGGGTGGTAGGCCGGTGGGCAGTCGGGATCGCCGTGCAACCGATCGCCGGGTTCGTGCGTCCAAACCACATGACAGCGTTTCCCCCGCCGGACCGATACGGCCTCATCCACAGAGCGGACGCCATCGCGGCCGCATACTCCGACAACGAGCTGCACCGGGCGTGCAAACAGTCGTTGCTGGAGAAAGTCGTTCGTGGAACGTACGTCGTTCCCGATGAACGCTCGCCGGAGGAGTAGCACCGACTGCTGGCGATCGCGGTACTTCACCGTCATGATGACCGTGCTCAAGCGTCGTCGGCGGGGTGTTGCGCAGGCGCGACGGGCACTCGACCACGCCGATCAGAACTCGGAGAACCCGGGTGAGTCATGGGGGCGCGCGCCCAGATGATCGAGGCCGGGCTACCCATTCCGCGTCTGCAGCACAAGTTCTTTGACGGACGGGGAAAGTTCGTCGCGCGGACCGACTACGACTGGGGAGGAAAACTGGTCGGGGAGTTCGACGGCGACGTCAAGTATCGGAAGTTCCTCCGCGACGGCGAGACACCATTCGACGTCATGAAGCGGGGAGAAACAACGCTAGGACGACCTGAGGCGCCTCGGCGTTGCCGTCATCAGATGGACCTGGGCCGACCTCGAAGCGGGCCGTGTCGTCGCGATGGGGCAGGAGTGGATCGAACGCCTCGAGTTGGCGGCGGCCTGACTACCGGAGTCCTACCATCTGCGCAGCCTGCACAGTGCGCAGATGGTAGGAACCGGTGCGGATAGGCCGCGCCGCTACTCCGCCGGAGGCCGACGGAACGTCTGCGTCTCGCCGTCCTCGGCGGGCGGGGGTGTGAACGACCGCGTGGCGCTGTCATCGGCGGGGGTCTGACCGGGGTCCTTCACGACAGGGATCTGCTCGGTCGGCCGGTCCCAGGGATCCACCGACGCCGACGGCCCGGCCGCTGCGGCTCCACCGGTGCCCGCCGCACCGGCACCCGAGGCGGTCGCCGTGGTCGGCGGGGTCGGATCACCGGCGCGGTCGCCGAGCCATGACGTCGTGTCGTCGTCGGGCGGCGGGGTGTCGTCGGCGCCCTGACGGCGAGTGCGCCAGAACAGGAATGCCCACACCGCCAGCAGCAGGACACCGACGATACCGAGGATCAGCGGCAACCAGAACCCGCCGAGCTTCAGGAGTCCGACGTAGTGGTCGGCCTTGGCAGTCTGGTTGCTGACCGTCTGATCCGACCACTTGAAACGCGCCTTGAGCACGTCCATCCGGAAGTCGCGGACCGGTGCGGGCGTGTCCGAACTCTGGTCCGGTGAACGGAAGTACTGGTGCTGGTTCTCCAGCCCGTCGACGATGGTGCCGGTCTCCGGCTCGACGAAGACGTGCCGAGTGGCCGTCGCATACCTGTGCATCGTGATCTTGTCGTTGGGCTGCACGCCACGACCGGAGATGCCCCACCAGCTCGCGGGCATCGTCAGCATGGTGCCGAGGGCGGCCTCGCCCTGCGCGTTCGGCAGACCCGACACATCGGTCTCGGGGACCTCGCCGACGAACTCGTAGGTCTTCACACCGTTGATGGTCTTCTCGGCGACGAAGTTCACCGGGATGTCCTGACGGGTGTTCGTGTCGTAGTAGAGGTACGACCGCTTCTTCACGTCGAAGCCGAACTTGTACTGGAAGCCCTTGCGGTCGGGGAGATCCACCGACACGTCCTTGGCGTCCACGCCCTCGGGCGCGGCTTCGAGCTGCAGCGAGCTCACCGTCCCGTTGGGCACCGACGTCTTGCGGTTCACCGACACCCGGTCGATGTTCGCGGTGAGTAGCCCGTCGTCGCACTTGCGCTCGGCGTCGGCCGCGGCCATCGACGGATCGGTCTCGTTGCCCTGCGCGTCGCGATAGCGGTCGATCTGCACCGTCTGCGCCGACTGCACGGTCGCCTGCCGACGATCCGACGGCTCGACGATCACCGACCGACGCTGCTGCGTCAGGTTCGCGTCGACGACCCGTGCCTTGCGCTGACTCACCGAACAGCGGTCGAAGATCTCGGCCGGGAACCGTTCCCCGGTCGAGCCGTCCTCGGGCACGGTGTTGGCCACCGACGTGATGTCGAGGTCCAGTGGCACCACCCGGAGTTGCGGCACGAGGAACAGCGGTATGGCTATGGCGGCGGCAATGCACGCGGCGCCGAGGAACGCCGGCAGCGCCAGCCAAAGTCGTCTCATTCTCCACTCCTGTTATCCGGCTCAACGCCCCAACCCTAGCTGCGCCCTTCGTCAGAGCCGAAGGACACTCGGGCATTCATGACAGTGATGGTGTGATCCGCTATCCGCCGAGCCGGTCGCGATCTGCGCGCCGATCCCGCTCGGCCTCTTTCATGATGCCCGCCATGTAGGCGTAGATCTCCTTGTCCGACATGGCCTTCCATCGAGGAGCCAGGAGCTTCATGTACTTCTCCACGTACAGGAGTTGCTTGCCGACGAGGACCAGTTCGCGGGGCAGTCGGGCGTCGTGGGCCTTCGCGACGGCGGCGAGTTGCCGTCCGAGATCCGTGTACGACATCGAGCCGAGGTCGGTCGTCGACAACGGCATGGTGACCTTGCGGATGTCGTCGGCGCCCTCGGCCGTCGAGCCCGGCTTGTGGACGGCGCCCAGCAGGAAGATCGCCCGCCCGGCCGACTCGTAGTCGCCGCGCACCAGGAGGTCGACCACGAGCTGACGCAGAATCCGTCGTGTCCGCTTGGTGAACCGGCCGACGATGCCGAAATCGAGGAGCACGAGGGTGCCGTCGGCGTCGACGAGGACGTTCCCCGCGTGCAGGTCGCCGTGGAACAGTCCACCGTGGAATGCGGACTCGAGGAGCGACAGCAAGAGGTTGCGGCACAGCGCGACGCCGTCGTGGCCGGCGGCACGGACGGCGGTCGCGTCATCGATGCGGACGGCGTAGATGCGTTCCATGGTGAGCACGCGGGACGTGGTGAAGTCGTCGTAGACCTTCGGGACGCGGACGCGATCACCGAACGGGCCGGGGCGTAGGCACTCGTACCACTCCCGCATGGTGTCGGCCTCGTTGCGGAAGTCGAGCTCGGCGGCGAGTCCGTCGGCGAAGTCCTCGACGACGTGCCGCGCGCTCAGCATGCGTCCGTACTCGGAGATCTCGGCCAGACCGGCGAATCGCTCGAGCAGGGCCACATCGGGAGCGAGGCGGCCGGTGATCCCGGGTCGCTGGATCTTGACGACGACCTCCTCACCGGAATGCAGGGTGGCGGTGTGCACCTGCGCGATCGAGGCCGAGGCGATCGGGACGACGTCGAAGGTGGCGAACACCTCCTCGGGCGGTCGGCCGATCTCGTCGATGAACAGCGCACGGATGAGCGCGGGATCGGCCGGGGAGACCCGGTCGAGCAGCGACTCGAATTCGTTGGACAGCGTCTCACTGAAGACGCCGGGGCTCGACGCGATGAGCTGGCCCAACTTCACGTACGTCGGCCCGAGGTGTTCGAACGTGGACCGGATCTCGTGCGCGACGCGCTGCGCGGTCGGCGGTTTCCCGCGGACGGCGTCCCCGACGGTGTGGAGCACGAATCGCCCGACGCCCGCCGCAGCATGTGCGGTCGCCGTGCCGAATCGGGAGATCTCGGCCATCGTCGACACGCGGGGCAGCTGCGCGCGGAGGTCGGTCGGCTGGGCCGCGGAGGGGCCGTCGTCGACAGAGTTCTGCATCGTCACCATCGGCAAGTGTAACGATCTACGGTGCACGAATCCCAGTCCGACGCGGTGTCAGGCGGGCGTGAGCGAGGTGCGTCGATGCGCCAACCAGCTGGTCAGGAGGCCATTTCGGGGTGCGAACAAATAGATCAGCGTGAACATCACACCTTGCGTGAGAACGACCATGCCGCCGGGCGAGACGTCGGCGCCGTAGCTGATGTAGATGCCCACGACGGTCGCGCCGACGGCCAGCGCCGGGGCGATGAGAAGCATGTGGCCGAAACGATCCGTCAGCAGGTGTGCCGCCGCGCCGGGGATGATCAGCATCGCGACGACGAGGATCACGCCGACCACCTGCAGCGCGACGACACAGGTCAGTGCGAGCAGACCGAGGAGCAGGGCACCGAGCCGCCGACGCGACAGGCCGATCGCGTGCGCGTGGACAGGGTCGAAGGCGAACAGTGTCAGGTCACGGCGGCGGGCGATCAGCACGAGCGCGACCACCGCGCCGAGGATCACCAGCTGCCACAGATCGGCGCCGGAGACGCCGAGCACGTTTCCGAACAGGATGTGGTTGAGGTCGGTCTGGCTCGGGGTGGCCGACACCAGGACCAGACCGAGCGCGAACAGTGTGGTGAACACGATGCCGATCGCGGCGTCCTCCTTCACCCGGCTGGTGTCACGGATGGTGCCGATGAGGGTCACCGCCAGGAACCCGAAGACGACCGCGCCGATCGCGAACGGCACCCCGATGATGTAGGACAGCACCACGCCCGGCAGGACCGCGTGCGAGACGGCATCGCCCATCAGCGACCATCCGATCAGCACGATCCAGCAGCTGATCAGTGCGCACACCGCGGCCGCGATCGCGCTGGCCACAAACGCATCCCGCATGAACGTCAGGGTCCAGGGCTCGATGAGGAAGTCGATCACGACGCCACCTCGGAGTTCCGGATATCTTGTCGCGTAATGCTTTTCGCAATGCCGCCGGTGTGTGCGTCGCCGAGGACGTCGAGGCCGAAAGCGAGCGCCAGATTCTCCGGCCGTAACGCCTCATCGGGTGTGCCGTGGACGAGGACGCGTTGCATGAGCAGGACCGCCTCGGTGGCGAAGGACGGCAACGTCGACAGATCGTGGGTGGAGATGAGGATGGTCCGACCGTTCGCGGCGAGTTCGACGAGGAGGTCGATGATCGTTCTCTCCGAACGCTTGTCGACGCCGGCGAACGGTTCGTCGAGCAGAAGGATCTCCGCACCCTGCGCGATGCCGCGGGCGACGAACGCCCGTTTGCGCTGACCGCCCGACAGTTTCCCGATCTGACGGTCGGCGAGGTCGGTGAGGCCCACCTTTTCCAAGGCGTCGTCGACACTGGCGCGATCGCGGCTGCTCGCACGGCGGAAGATGTTCTGGCGTCCGTAGCGTCCGGTCATCGCGACCTCTCGTACGGAGATCGGGAACTCCCAGTCGACGGCCTCGGCCTGCGGTACGTAGGACACCAGGCCGCGCGAGCGCGCTTGATTCGGGCTGCGTCCGGCGATGCGGACGTGCCCCGACGCCGGGCGGACCAGTCCCATGATCGACTTGAAGAGAGTGGATTTGCCCGATCCGTTCATCCCGATGAGCCCACAGATCCGGCCCGGCTGCAGTGTCAGCGACACGTCGCGCAACGCGGTGACCTGGCCGTAGCGGACGGTGAGATCGGCGATCTCGAGCGCGGGGACCCCGGAGGTCTCGGAGGTCTCGGAGGCGCGGTCGTCGCGTTCGGGGTCGTCAGGCATGATCGGCCTCCGTTCTGGTGAGTCCGTCGACGACGGTGGTGATGTCGTGGCGGAGCAGGTCGAGGTAGGTGGGGACCGGGCCGTCGGACTCGGAGAGGGAGTCGACGTAGAGGGTCCCGCCGAATCGTGTGCCGGTGGCCCGCTGCACCTGCCGCATCGGCGCATCGTTGACGGTGGACTCACAGAACACGGCCGGCACCTGGCGATCCCGGACGAAATCCACCGTGCGGCGCATCTGCTGAGGTGTTGCCTCCTGTTCGGAGTTCACCGGCCAGATGTAGAACTCGGTGAGCCCGGTATCGCGGGCGAGGTAGCTGAACGCGCCCTCGCAGCTCACCAGCGCACGCTCGTTCGGTGGGAGTGCCGCGACCGCCGACGTCAGCCGCCGATGTTCGGTGTCGAGTCGCGCGCCGTAGGCGGCGGCGTTCTCGCGGTAGGCATCCGCATGGTCCGGATCGATCCGCGCAAGCGCGCGAGAGATGTTGTCGGCGTATGTCTTCACCGCCACCGGCGACATCCAGGCGTGCGGGTTGGGTGGCGCTGCGCTGCCCGGTTGTTCGCCGGCGCCGGGGATGTCGGTGATGTGCATGGGCTCGACGCCGTCGGACGCGACGATCCGCGGGACGTCGATGTCGGCGAGGAAGCGCTCGAACCAGTCGTCGAGGTGGAGGCCGTTGACGACGACCAGGGAGGAGCCGACGGCCTTGTGCAGGTCTCCCGGGGTGGGTTCGTATCCGTGGATCTCGGCGCCGAACTTCGTCAGCGACACGACGTCGGCGTGTTCGCCGGCGACGTTCCGCGCGACGTCGGCGAGCACGGTGAACGTTGTGAGGACCTTGGGCCGGTCCCGCGCGGGTTCGGCAGTGCATGCGCCGACAACCAGCATCACGGCCACGGCGAGGAGCGCGATCGCGGGTCGGCGGGCTGCTGACATGGGCCAACTTTAAGTTCGGCCAGCCGAACTTGCAAGTTAGCGATACCAAAATTCAGTTCGCACGGCCGCGTTTTCGGTGCTCGCACGCAGATGACGGCGATCGTCACGCCGAGCGTTACGTTCACCGTCATCTGGTCAGCTGCGCCGGGCTCTGTCCGATACGGCCCGAGCGAACCGGCCTCAGTCGTGGACCGGCTCCCCGGTCACCCGATGATCGGCATGATTCAGCGCCTCCTCGATGAGGCGGCTCAGGTGCCCGTCGCGGAGGCGATAGATCATCCGTCTGCCCTCGCGACGGGTGTCGACGAGTCCGGTGAATCGAAGCTTCGCGAGGTGCTGGCTGACCGCGGTCCGCGATGCGCCGGTGGCCTCGGTCAACGCGGTGACGTCGGCTTCGCCGTCGGAGAGCAGCCACACGATGTGCAGCCGGGTGGGGTCGGCGAGCATCGCGAACACGGACGTCGCCGCGCTCAGCAGGGCCGGATCGGGCTCGACGGCGTGGTGGAGACTGACGGGGTCGCGCGGTGACGCCATCTCGTCCATCGTCGACAGACCTCCTCGCGGGACCGGCGCCCCGTGTGCTCGACGAGCTCAGCCGGCCGGTGCCGTTGTTGTCATGGTAGGCGATCGATGTGCGCGAACCGGTCTCGACGACGCCGCCCGCGACCACGTCCGCCGCGCGGCGATAGCGGCCGCCGCGGCCAGGACGGCGAGGATCACGGGGGTCGCCCACGGTCCGACGAGGGCAGGCCCCCACCCCGCTGCCGGATAGGTCACGAGGAATGCCGCGTGCGACAGCGAGAACTGTGCGGTGAACACCGCCTCGCGGTCGGCGGCGGCGGTGTGGTCGCGGAGCATCCGGGTGGATGCGGTGTTCACCAGCGACGTCGCTGCCCCGAGGACGAACCACAGGACGAGAACTGCACCGATCGTCGGTGCGATCGCCGTCATCAGTCCCACACCCGCGAGAGCGGCCGCACATCCCAGCGCACCTCCGCCGACGACCCGCCCCGCGGCGACCCTCCGCAGCAACCACGGCAACGCCACCGCCGCCACGATCGATCCGGCCCCGAAGACGCCCAGCGCAACCGCGAGCACCGAGTCGCCCAGACCGAGTTCGGCGCGGACATAGACCACCGAACCGACCACCACGACGGACGTCGCCGCGGCGGTGGCGATGTTCGCCCACAGAATGCCGCGGAAGACCGGGCGGGACAGCATGATCCGTAGGCCTGCGGTGGTCCGCGACCAGAAGTCGCCGACGGAGCCCGCATGCTGCGACGGGATCCGAGGTCCGGACGTCGCCACGAGGGCGGCCGAGGCGGCGAAGCCCACCGCGGTCCCCACGAACAAGAACGAGTAGCCGACCACCCCGAGCAGCGCGGCCGCGATCATCGGACTGACCACGGACTCGAGGTCGTAGGCGATCCGCGACGCCGACACCGCCCGGGTGTAGACGTCGCGGTCGGTCACCACCGTCGGGATGACCGACTGGAAGGTGGGTGTGAACGTCGCCGACGCAGACTGTAAGGCGAAGACGAGGACATAGATCTGCCAGACCTCGCCGACGACGGGCAGCGCGGCTGCCATCGCGATGCGGATGACGTCGGCGCCCACCATCACCGAACGCGCCGACCACCGTGCGCAGACCGCGCGCATCACCGGGGCCATCACCACGTACGCGACCATCTTGATCGCGAGCGCGGTACCGAGCACGGTCCCGGCGTCCGAACCCGCGAGGTCGAAGGCCAGCAGGCCGAGAGCAACCGTCATCAGGCCCGTTCCCAGCAGGGAGACGACCTGCGCGGCGAACAGTCGACGGAACGTCGGGATGCGGAAGAGTGCGGCCACAGCTCGATAGTAGATACGAGTGCGCATATGCGCACATAAATATTCCTGAATGTGATCTATTCGCCCGACGTCCCACGCGACCACCGATCTCCGCAACACTGGAGTGGGTGCGGGGAGACCCGCCGCGGGCGTCGGCGACCACGATCCGACCCGCGCATCTGACGCCGATCCGAGGGAGCACTCATGCCTAGCACCGTCAACGCCTACATCGCGACCGCCTCTGATCAGCCACTCGAGGCGACCACCATCGAGCGTCGCGACCCGAAGCCGCACGACGTCGTCATCGACATCGCCTACGCGGGCATCTGCCATTCCGACATCCACACCGCCCGCGGCGAGTGGGGCCGGACCGCATTCCCGGTCGTGCCCGGTCATGAGATCGCCGGCATCGTCTCGGCGGTCGGATCCGACGTCACCCGCTACTCCGTCGGAGACCGCGTCGGCGTCGGATGCTTCGTCGACTCGTGCCGCGAATGCGAGCCGTGCAAGGCCGGCGACGAACAGTACTGTGAGCGCGGGATGACCGGCACCTACAATGCCGTCGACCGGGATGGACAGCCCACCCACGGTGGCTACAGCACGGCCATCGTCGTCGACGAGAACTACGTCTGCGGCATCCCCGAAGGCATCGGGCTCGATGAGGCCGCACCGCTGCTGTGCGCCGGGATCACTCTGTTCTCGCCGTTGCGCCACTGGAATGCCGGGCCGGGCAAGAAGGTCGCGATCGTCGGGCTCGGCGGTCTCGGACACATGGGTGTCAAGATCGCGCATGCGATGGGCGCCGAGGTGACCGTGCTCTCGCAGTCACTCAAGAAGATGGAGGACGGGCTGCGCCTGGGCGCCGACCACTACTACGCCACCAGCGACCCGGACACCTTCGACGATCTGCGCAACGAGTTCGACCTGATCATCAACACGGTCTCGGCGAATCTCCCGATCCAGAAATATCTCGGCATGCTCGCGATCAACGGCACGCTGGTCGAGCTCGGCCTGCCCGAACATCCCATCGAGATCCCGGCATTCGCCGTCACGGCGAACCGACGCAGCTTCGCCGGGTCGATGATCGGCGGCATCGCCGAGACCCAGGAGATGCTCGACTTCTGCGCCGAGCACGGTATCGGCTCCGAGATCGAGGTCATCGGCGCGGACAAGATCAACGAGGCCTACGACCGCGTGGTCGCGAGCGACGTGCGCTACCGGTTCGTCATCGACACCGCCACCCTGTGACCTGGTGATCGGGACCTCCGCGGGGATCGGGGCGCGGTGACACCCGCCTTCCGGCTCGCCGAGATCCGCGGGGCGCGGATCGCGTGGAATCAGACCGGTCGGGGCCCCGCCGTGGTGTGGGCGCACGGGATGAGCTCGAGCGGCTACCGGCAGGAGTCCTCCGGCCAATTCGATTGGCGGGCTGTGTCATCGGCGCATCGGCTGATCCGCTACGACGCCCGCGGGCACGGGCGGTCCTCGGGTGGTCGGTCGGCGCAGGAGTACACCTGGCCCGAACTCGGCCGCGATCTGTCGGCGGTACTCGACGTCGCCGCCCCGGGTGAACGTGTCGGCGCGATCGGTTCGTCGATGGGCACTGCCTCGATCCTCTATGCCGCCCTGGCGCAACCGGATCGGTTCACCCGACTCGTCCTGACCACCCCGCCGACGATCTGGCAGACGCGTCGTGCCCAGATCCCGATCCGGATCGCGTCCGCGGACCTGATCGAACACCACGGACTGGCCGCGCTGGAACGACTGACCGTGGACGCCCCGGTATCACCGGCGCTCGCCGACGCGAAACGCTTCGTCAGCCCGGTCGCCGTTCGAGCGTCGATCTATCCCTGGGTGTTGCGCGGATCGGCGATCTCGGATCTACCGCCGCCGGAAGAACTTGCCGCCCTGGATCTCCCGGTCCTGATCCTCAGCTGGACCGGCGACGACACGCATCCGGTGAGCAGCGGGCGGCTGCTCGCCGACGCCTTACCCGATGCGCGACTCGAGGTGGCGGCGACACCGGCGGAGTTGCGTCGGTGGCCGGGGATGGTGGTGGAGTTCCTGGACAGCGCACCGACGACTACGCGCTGAGAGCGGCGTCCACCGGGCGCGTCATTGCTCCCACTCTGCGTGGTTCCCGAGCCTTGACGTATACCCCCTAGGGGTATAGAACGGGGGCATGAAGCACAACACTGTGTCCGGATCGACCGGTGCCCGCGACGGTCATGCCGCGACGCATCACGAGGACGTCGACGCGCATCGTGGCCACGCGGATCGCGGCGGTCATGGCGACCACGGCGGCCATGACGCCCACGCCGGCCACGGCGATCACGTCGCCATGTTCCGCCGACTGTTCTGGGCCATGACGGTCCTCGCCATCCCGGTGGTGATCGCCAGTCCGATGTTCGCCGACCTGATCGGGTACGCGCTGCCGTCGTGGGGGATCGTCGACTGGATCTCGCCGGTCCTGGGAACGGTCATGTTCGTATGGGGCGGCCGCCCCTTCCTCGCCGGGGCGGTGGGCGAGTTGCGATCTCGCGCACCGGGGATGATGACGCTCATCGCGCTCGCCATCTCGGTGGCGTTCGTCGCGTCGTGGGGTGCGTCGCTCGGGGTGCTGCACCACGAACTGGACTTCTGGTGGGAGCTGGCGCTGCTGATCGTCATCATGCTGCTCGGTCACTGGATCGAGATGCGGTCGATCGCGCAGACGACGTCGGCGCTGCAGTCGCTCGCCGCCCTGCTGCCCGATGAGGCTGAGCGTGTCGTCGGCGATGAGGTGACGACAGTCCCGCCGTCGGAGCTGAGTGCGGGCGACGTCGTGATCGTGCGGCCGGGCGGACGTGTCCCGGCCGACGGCGAGATCGTCTCCGGCACAGCCGATGTCGACGAGTCGATGATCACCGGAGAATCGGCGTTGGTGACACGCACGGTCGGCGACAAGGTCGTCGCCGGCACGATCAGCGCCGACACCGCCATCCGGGTACGGGTCACCGCCGTCGGCGACGACACCACCCTCGCCGGTATTCAGCGCCTCGTCGCCGACGCGCAGAACTCGACGAGCCGCGCACAACGCCTGGCGGATCGCGCGGCAGGCTGGCTGTTCTGGTTCGCCCTCGGCGCCGCCGTGCTCACCGCAGTCGTGTGGACGGCGGTAGGGCAGCCCGACAACGCGGTGATCCGGACGATCACCGTGCTCGTCATCGCCTGCCCGCACGCGCTCGGCCTCGCGATCCCGCTGGTCGTCGCAATCGCGACCGAACGCGCGGCGACGATGGGTGTCCTGGTGACCGACCGGATCGCGCTGGAGACACTGCGCCTCGCCGACGTCGTCCTGTTCGACAAGACCGGGACACTCACCAAGGGTGAGCCCGCCGTGGTCGACGTGGTGGCGGGCTCGGGAACCGGTGCCATGTCCGGCGACGAGGTGCTGGCCCTGGCGGCTGCTGCAGAGTCCGACAGCGAGCATCCGCTCGGCGCCGCCGTGGTGCGCGCGGCACGCGGTCGCGAGCTCACCATTGCTGTCGCCCAAGACTTCTCGTCGAGCGCGGCAGTCGGGGTGCGGGCCGTGGTGGACGGGCTCGAGGTCGCAGTCGGCGGACCGCGGTTGCTCGAGGATCGCCGACTCGACGCCATCGGTGGTGCCCACCGCCTCGTCGGCAACGGCAACACGGTCCTGCATGTCGTCGTCGACGGCCGGGTCGTCGGTGCGCTCGCGCTCGCCGACGAGGTGCGTCCGGAGTCGGCCGAGGCCGTGCGGGCGCTGGGTCGGCGTGGGGTCGAGGCCGTGATGGCCACCGGCGATGCGCGTGACGTCGCCGAGCGGGTGGCCGCCGAACTCGGCATCGACCGGGTCTACGCCGGAGTGCGTCCAGAGGACAAGGAGTCGATCGTCGCCGACCTCCAGGACGAGGGCAGTACCGTCGTGATGGTCGGGGACGGCGTCAACGACGCACCCGCGCTGGCCCGCGCGGACGTCGGTGTGGCAATCGGCGCGGGAACCGATGTCGCGATCGGCTCGGCGGGCGTGGTGCTCGTGGGCGACGACCCGCGGACGGTGGTGTCGGCGATGAACCTGTCGGCACAGGCCTACCGGAAGATGACCCAGAACCTATGGTGGGCCGCCGGCTACAACCTGATCTCCGTGCCGTTGGCCGCCGGTGTGCTGGCGCCGATCGGATTCGTCCTGCCGATGGCGATCGGCGCGATCCTCATGTCCGCGTCGACGGTGATCGTCGCGCTGAACGCCCAACTCCTTCGCCGGGCGGATCTGTCCGTGCATTGACGGCCCTCTGACGGGTAGAGTTTTCGACTGGGAATCGAAAACGCCGTGTCGTCGTTGACCAGATCGACGAAGCCCCGTCCCGGAGAGGTGCGACATGACCGATACGCGAGCAGATCGGAACATCATCGGCGATGAGTCGCGCGCCGACCTGGTCGTGGTCGGCGCGGGGGTCGCCGGCATCACTGCCGCGCTCACCGCCGCCGAGGCCGGGTTGCGCGTCGTCGTTCTGACCAAGGGCCGCGTCTGGCCGGACCCGGCCCTTCGGTCGGATGCGGAGCAGCCGACGGCGACCCACTACGCGCAGGGCGGCATCGCCGTCGTCATGCCCGACGTCCCCGGTGACTCCGTCGACCTGCACGTCGCGGACACCGTCGCCGCCGGTGCCGGCCTCACCGATCCGCAGACGACCCGCCCGATCCTCGGCGACGGGTGGTCGGCCGTGAATGAACTGATGGCGCGGGGTGCCGAGTTCGACCGCGACACCGTCGGCTCGCCGGCCCGGACCCGCGAGGGCGGTCACTCGGTCCGCCGCATCATCCACGCCGGCGGTGACGCCACCGGTGCCCAGGTGCAGCGCGCCCTCGGCGCCCGGCTGCATGAGGCGTCGCGGCACCTGGCGATCACGTGCCACGACGACGCCGTGGCGACCGAGATACTGCGCGCCGACGGGCAGACCGCGGGCGTCGTGTTCCGGTCGGCCGGACGCCGCCACGTCGTGCGCGCTCCCAGCGTCCTGCTGGCCACCGGTGGGAGCGGGCACCTGTACGCGTCCACCACCAACCCGGCCGGCGCGACCGCCGACGGCCTCGCGCTCGCCCTTCGTGCCGGCGCGGTCGTCGCCGACATGGAGTTCATCCAGTTCCACCCGACCATGCTGTATGTCGACGGCGCGCGCGGACGTCGCACGCTGATCAGTGAGGCGGTGCGCGGCGAGGGCGGTCGGCTCGTCGATGCCGCCGGTCGCCCGGTGACCGCCGGCGTTCACCCCCTGGGCGACCTGGCACCGCGTGATGTGGTCGCCAACGCCGTCGAGGCCCGACTGACCGAGTCGGGCGATCCCTGCGTGTTCCTCGACGTGCGCAGCATCCCCGACTTCGCGACCCGTTTTCCGACGGTGACTGCCGGTGTCGTCGCCGCCGGCCTCGACCCCGATGCCGGCCTCATCCCGGTCGTCCCCGGTGCGCACTACCTCTGCGGCGGCGTTCTCACCGACGTCGACGGCCGGACGGCGATCCCCGGTCTGCTCGCGGCGGGCGAGGTCGCGCGGACCGGCCTGCATGGCGGCAACCGGCTGGCGTCCAACAGTCTGCTCGAAGGACTCGTCATGGGTCGGCGGGCTGCTGCGGTCGCGGTGGTCCGCGCCGGCCGACCGGTCGCCGACGCCTCACCGTCGGATGTTCGCGCAGAGCCCGCCGTGGATCGATATCTGTTGCAGAACAACATGTCCCGATCGGTCGCATTGCGACGCGACGCCGACGGGCTGGGTCGTGTGGCGGCGCTTCTCGAGCACGCCCCGATCCGGCAGCACGTCACCGACCGTGATGTCGAGGATTCCGCACTGACCCTCACCGCGCGGGTCGTGGTGGCGGCGGCAGCGGCACGGACCGAGTCCCGCGGCTGCCACTCGCGGACCGATCACCCGACGACCGATCCGGTCGCGCGCAGCAGGTGCTTCGGGTTGATCGACGGCGAGATCTCCGACTGCGAGGGAGCCGAGTCGATCGTGGCGATCGACGCCGTCGCACTCTGATATCGGGTCTTGATGACGGGTGCTGACCGCGAGTGCCCGCACGCGGTACCGTCGGCGGTCATGACCGCGCCCGGCCGTATCGACGTCGACCTCGGCCACATCCGGCTGCATGCGCTGACCTGGGGTGAGGAGCCCGCACCACTCGCTTTGTGTCTCCACGGATTCCCCGATTCGGCGTGGACGTGGCGCCATCTCGGGCCGGTGCTGGCGGAGGCCGGTTATCGGGTCGTCGCGCCGTTCACGCGGGGCTACGCCCCGTCAGCGATTCCCGCCGACGGCGACTATCACGTCGCAGCACTGGTCGACGACGCACTCGCGGTGCATCGCGCGCTCGGCGGCGGCGACGACGCCGTTCTCATCGGCCACGACTGGGGAGCCCTCACGGTCCACGGCATCGCGTCCCGCGCCGACAACCCGTTCCGGCGGGTGGTCGCGATGGCCGTCCCGCCGATCGCCGCGATGCGGCAGGCCGGGACGTCGGTGCGCACCCAGTTGCGGCTGCTGCTGAGGCAGATGGTCATGAGCTGGTACATGGCCTTCAACCAGGTGCCGGTGCACCCGGGGACACACCGGTGCGGGCACGGGCGCACAATCGGATCCATGCCGACCTCGACGACGCCGCCCGACGAGATCGACTTCACCGGCGTCGGCGGCATCACAGTGCGCGCCGACGAATGGCGTCCACCCTCCGACGACACCGGCAGCGCCGGCTACAGCGCCACCGACAGTGACCGGCCGACCGGACCGACGATCCTGCTGCTGTACGGCGGCGGTCAGACCCGGCATTCCTGGAAGAAGACGGGCCATCTCCTCGCCGACGCGGGTGCCCGGGTCTTCTCGCTCGACACACGGGGCTCGACACACGGGGACAGGGCCGCAGCGCCTGGTCGCCCGACGGTCACTACGGCCTCGACCTGTTCACCGGTGATGTCGTCGAGGTCGTCCGGCAGATCGGCCGGCCGGTCACGCTCGTCGGAGCCGGCGTGGGTGGGCTCAGCAGCAGTCGAAGCACTCGTCCTCGTCGACGTCGTACCGCGGTTCGATCAGCAGGGCAGCGCCCGCATCCGCGACTTCATGACCGGCAACGTCGACGGATTCGACACGCTGCACGACGACGCCGACGCGATCTCCGCCTATCTCCCGCACCGCGACAAGGTCTTCGATTCGGAAGGGCTCAAACGCAACCTGCGTCAGGGAGACGACGGCCGCTGGTACTGGCGCCGGGACCCGGCGTTCGTGCGCTCGAGACCCGGCGACGACCGGTTCGTGCGAGCCGAACATCTCGAGGAGCAACTGGCATCGCTGTCGGTGCCGATCCTGCTCATCCACGGCAAGCTGTTCGACGTCGTCCCGGCCGACGCTGTCGAGGGCTTCCGCGCGGTCGTCCCGAAGGCCGAGGTCGTCGAACTCTCGGATGCCGCACACACCGCGGCCGCCGACGACAACGACGCGTTCACCGGTGTCGTCCTCGACTTCATCCGTGCACGCAGATAGCCCGCGACCGGACCGCCGGCGCATCGGCGGCACATATTTGCGCCGCGTCTATGGCGGGGAGGGTCGGATTATTCGTACACTGACCGCCGGGGGAGAGAATCGGTGTCGCGTGTTGACGGCGTGCCAGGACGTCCCCATGTCCCGTGCCACGAACGCGAGCGCAGGGAGCAGACCGTTTGACCGATTGCGTGTGCGCGGTGAGCGCGAAGGAGAGGCCGGATGAACGGCGAAGGCTGCTGGTCGACGGTCGTCTGCACGCCCGCGGAACGCGCGGCACTGGGTTTGACGGGACAATCGGAGTGGTTGCTGCACTGCCGGCTCGCCGCAGGCCACCGCGGTAATCACGCGTCGGACGCGAGTGTGCGTCCGCGCACCGACCGACGTCTGTGGCTCGAGTGGAACGACTTCGACGACCACGCCCAGTCGCTGATCGAACGCAACCCGTGTTCCTTTCGCTCGCAGCACGGCGCGGCCTGCCTCTACTTCGAAGGTCACGGCGGCACGCATTTCTTCGCGCCGTCGAACGGTCACGCCCCGGCTCCCGCGCGAGGTCCGCAGAGCGGCGCCATGCCCGGTCAGGGGCCGGTCCAGCAACCGGGGCAAGCACCACAGTCCGGCCTGATCCCGCCGGGGCCGCCGCCGCTGCCGCCCCAACAGCGGCCCGGTCACCAGTCGGGTCCGATGCAACCGCCGCTGCCGCCGCACCAGCCACCGCCCCCGATGAATAGCCCTGCGCCGCCATCTCCGCCATCTCCGGCATCGCCGATCTCGGCGACACCATCATCGGTGCCGCCCGCGGCCAGACGTCGTGCAGAACCGGCCTCTGCGACCGCCACCCAGGAGTCGTCGCAGGTCATGCCGCAGGCGTCCATGGGACGCCCGCCGGTCGCGGCCGGTGCGCATGCCTCCGGCGGTCCTCACGACGGCTACCGTCCGGGCCGTCGGTCGACGGGTGCCGAGCCGCCCACCACTGCTGCGCGCGCCGGCAGCCGTCATCGATTGCCGGACGCCGACGACCAGGAGCCGCAGTCCGAAGCGCCGGCGACACCGCCGGGCCCGCAGCCGGCCCGCTCGCAACCGGTCACCCCACCACCCGCCGCACCTCCCGCATCGTCGACCGCTGGTCCGGCCGCGAATGCCGCATCGTCAGCCGGTCGATCGGACGCGGAGATCGCTGCGGCGCTGCGTGACGTCGCCGCCGCGCTCGAACGGCTCGCCGCCGCGATGCGGTAGTCGGGCCTTCCGTCACGATCCGCTGTCGGGGCCGGTCGCCCGGCGAACCGATCCACCCCTGAACCGATCCACCCCGAATCCACAACACCACCCTGAAAACACAACGGGTGGTGTTGTGGATTCAGGGTATCTGCCTGGGCGTGTGCCGTCGGACCTGCGACGGCAACCGGCTGGGTGACCTATACCCCATGGGAGTACCGGTATCTGCACGAGACTGGTATACCTGGAGGGGGTATTGACCACGACGCCAGGGGTACACGGAGGATCTGCGACATGGAGCATGCGCAACACGGCTACATCGGCCGCAAGGACGACTATCTGCGCCGGCTCCGGCGGATCGAGGGTCAGGCCCGCGGTTTACAGCGGATGGTCGACGACGAGGCCTATTGCATCGACATTCTCACCCAGGTCTCCGCGATGACCAAGGCCCTGCAGGCCGTCGGCCTGGGCCTGCTCGAGGAGCACATGAACCACTGTGTCGTACACGCCGCACAGGAGAGCGACTCCGCCGGCCGGGAGAAGGTCGACGAGGCGATGCAGGCCATCGCCCGACTCGTGAAGTCCTGATCAAGTAACCACAAAATACATTGTCCGACAGAACTTTTCGACGGCACCGTCAGAGCTGTCCAGTCGGGTGATCGCAGACCACGAACCTCAAGGAGGAAGCCATGACCACCACGACCTACACCGTCACCGGGATGACCTGCGGCCACTGCGTCGCATCGGTCCGTGAAGAGGTCGCCGGCATCAGCGGTGTCGTGCAGGTGGACGTCGCCCTCGACAGCGGCGCGGTGGAGATCACCAGCGATCGCGAACTCGACCGCAGCGAGGTCGAGGCCGCCGTGGCCGAGGCAGGCTACGCACTGGCATGAGGCCGACCTACCGGATCGGCGGCTTCCTGATCGCGATGGTGGCGGTGTTCGGCATCGCCTTCGGGATCGGGCGCGCGGTGGACCCCGGGATCGGTGAGCCACCGCAGCAACTGCCGGTCCATCAGCAGCACACGGAGTGAATCGATGACCAGTGTCGAACGGATCGACTTCGACATCGACGGCATGACCTGCGCGTCGTGCGCCAACCGGATCGAACGCAAACTCAACAAACTCGACGGGGTGAATGCGTCGGTCAACTACGCGACCGAGCAGGCCCACGTCGAGTATCCGTCCGGACTCGGCGCCGACGACCTCATCGCGGTCGTGCGGGGTGCCGGCTACGATGCCACCCGGGTGCCGGGCGCCGCTGAGCCGTCCGCCGACGACGCGGCCGGCCCCACGACGGGCGACCGCGCCGATCGCGAGCTCGACGCCCTGCGTCAGCGTCTCGTCGTGTCCGCGGTGCTCACCGTTCCTGTCGTGCTGATGGCCATGGCGCCCGCCCTGCAGTTCACCTACTGGCAGTGGATGTCGCTGACGCTGGCCGCTCCCGTCGTGGTGTGGGGTGCCTATCCGTTCCATCGCGCTGCGTGGGTGAACCTGCGGCACGGTTCGACGACGATGGACACCCTGGTGTCCGTCGGAACACTCGCCGCGTTCGGCTGGTCGTTGTATGCGTTGTTCTTCGGCACCGCAGGCGAACCCGGCATGCGCCACGGATTCGACCTCATCGCCTCGCGCGGCGAGGGTGCCTCGATGATCTACCTCGAGGCGGCTGCGGGCGTGACCACGTTCCTGCTGGCCGGCCGGTACTTCGAGAAGCGCGCCAAGCGGCGCGCGGGTGACGCTCTGCGTGCCCTGCTCGAGATGGGCGCCAAGGACGTCGCGGTTCTCGTCGACGGTCGTGAGCGACGAATCCCGGTGGGGGAGCTCGCCGTCGGCGACGAGTTCGTCGTCCGTCCGGGTGAGAAGATCGCCACGGACGGCGTCGTCGTCAGCGGGGCCTCGGCGGTCGACGCGTCGATGATCACCGGTGAGTCGATGCCGGTGGAGGTCACCGAGGGCGACGACGTCATCGGCGCCACCGTCAACACGAGCGGACGGCTGGTCGTCCGAGCGGGGCGGGTGGGCGCCGACACGGCGCTCGCGCAGATGGCGACGATGGTCGCCGACGCGCAGGCCGGCAAGGCGCAGGCACAACGTCTGGCGGATCGGATCTCGGCGTTCTTCGTGCCCGGCGTCATCACCATCGCCGTTGCGACGCTGGGGTTCTGGCTCGGCGCCGGGAGCAGCGCGAGCGGGCCGGATCTGCTCGGCGCCGGGAGCAGCGCGAGCGGGCCGGATCTGCTCGGCGCCGGGAGCATCACGTTCGCGTTCACCGCCGCGGTCGCCGTGCTGATCATCGCGTGCCCGTGCGCGCTCGGCCTGGCGACGCCGACAGCGCTGATGGTCGGCACCGGTCGCGGAGCCCAACTCGGGATCCTGCTGAAGGGGCCCGAGGTCCTGGAGTCGACGCGCCGCGTCGACACCATCGTCCTAGACAAGACCGGAACCGTCACGACCGGCGAGATGACCTTGGACTCGGTCACCGTCGTCGGCGAGAGTCCGGACGAGGACACGGTTCTCACGTATGCCGCTGCGGTCGAGGAGGCCTCGGAACATCCGATCGGGGCGGCGATCGTCCAGGGAGCCCGCGCGCGATACGGCTCGACTGCGCCCGCGGTCCAGGGGTTCCGGGCCGTCGACGCCACGGGTGTCGTCGGAACAGTCGGCGATGTCCGCGTGGAGGTGACGAACCCCGGGCGACTCGATACTGCACTGCCCGAAAAGCTTTCGGACGCAGTGCGCACGGCGCAGGCAAACGGTGCGACCGCGGTCGTCGTCTCGTTCGACGGCCACCCGGTCGGTGTCGTCGCGGTCGGTGACCGCGTGAAGCCGACGTCACGTGCGGCGATCGCGGAGCTGCGACGTATGGGCCTGACGCCGGTCCTGCTGACCGGCGACAACGCCGGAGCGGCCGAGCACGTCGCACGAGCCGTCGGCATCGACACCGTCATCTCGGGCGTCACCCCGTCGGGAAAGGTCGACGCGATCGCCGAACTCCGGGCGCAGGGCCATTCGGTGGCCATGGCCGGCGACGGCGTGAACGACGCGGGAGCGCTGGCCACGGCCGATCTCGGGATCGCGATGGGCACGGGCACCGACGTCGCGATCGAGGCGAGTGATCTCACCGTCGTGAGCGGCGACCTGTGGGCTGTCGTCGACGCGATCCGGCTCGCCCGGCGCACCCTCGGCACCATCAAGGGCAATCTGTTCTGGGCGTTCGCGTACAACGTGGCCGCGATCCCGGTGGCTGCGGCAGGCCTGCTCAACCCGATGCTCGCCGGCGCCGCGATGGCGTTGTCGTCGGTGTTCGTCGTCGCCAACAGCCTGCGGCTGCGCCGGTTCCGCCCGCATCGGCGCGGACGTGCCCGGAACTAGAACATGTTCTAGTCGATCGTCTACCCTGTGACCATGGCAGGAACTGAGATCCCGGACACCATCGCTCTGGACACCGTGGAGTCGTTCTCCGACGAGATCGACGTGCTGGTCATCGGGTGTGGTGTGGCCGGCGGGAGTGCCGCGGTCGAGGCCGCGACGGCCGGCGCCTCGGTGCTGGTCCTCGAGCGCGCGGCGGCCGCCGGCGGTACCAGCTGTATGGCGGGCGGACACTTCTATCTCGGCGGTGGCACCGCCGTGCAGGAGGCGACCGGGCATCCGGACAGCGCCGAGGAGATGGAGAAGTACATCACCGCGGTCTCCCGCGAGCCGGAGCCGGAGAAGATCCACGCCTACTGCGTCGACAGCGTCGACCACTTCGACTGGCTCGAGTCCCTCGGGTTCAGTTTCGAGCGCAGCTTCTACCCGGAGAAGGCGGTCATCCAGCCGCAGACCCAGGGGCTGATGTTCACCGGCAACGAGAAGGTGTGGCCGTTCAAGAACATGGCCGTCCCGGCCCCGCGTGGACACAAGGTGCCTGTGCCGGGCGACACCGGTGGTGCATCCATGGTGGTGGACCTGCTCGTCAAACGACTCACCGAGCTCGGCGCCGAGATCCGCTACGAGACCGGCGCCCGACAACTCGTCGTCGACGAGTCCGGCCATGTCGTCGGTGCTGCCTGGCGCACACCGGGCGAGCAGGGGGTCGTCCGCGCGAAGTCGGTCATCATCGCGGCCGGTGGCTTCGTGATGAACGAGGAGATGGTCGCGCGCCACGTGCCGCACGTCGCCGAGAAACCGTTCACCCTGGGCAGCACCTACGACGACGGCCTCGGCATCCGGCTGGGTGAGTCGGTCGGCGCCGCGCTCAAGCACATGGACCAGGCGTTCGTGACCGCGCCGATCTACCCGCCCAGCCTCCTGCTCACCGGCATTGTCGTGAACAACAACGGCGACCGGTTCGTCGCGGAGGACTCGTATCACTCGCGGACATCGGGATTCGTGATGGATCAACCGGATTCGGCCGCGTTCCTGATCGTCGACGAGGCGCACATGCACCGTCCCGAGGTGCCGCTGATCAATCTGATCGACGGCTGGGAGACGGTCGAGGAGATGGAATCCGCGCTCGGTATCCCCGAGGGACGCCTGCAGAAGACCCTCGCCGACTACAACGAGAACGCCGCCCGCGGTGAGGATCCCGACTTCCACAAGTCGGCCGAGTTCCTCGCTCCGCAGGACAACGGTCCGTGGGGCGCCTTCGACCTCAGCCTCGGCAAGGCGATGTACTCGTGCTTCACCATGGGCGGGATGGCGACGTCGGTGGACGCGGAGGTCCTCGACGCCGACGGCACGCCGATCGTCGGGCTCTACGCCGCCGGTGCCTGTGCAGCCAACATCGCGCAGGACGGCAAGGGATACGCGAGCGGCACGCAGCTCGGCGAGGGGTCGTACTTCGGCCGGCGGGCCGGTCGGCACGCCGCGCAGCGGTCGTCGGAGGCAGCGCCCGCCTGACCTTCACCGAGCGGACGATGCCGACCGCCCGGGCCGAAACCGAGGTATCAAGGAGTGTGACCTCGACCTCGCCTGCATCCTCCGGTCTCTGGCCGGCGACGATAGCCGGTGTGGTCGCTGTCGGCGCCGGGCTCGCGGGTGGGGAGTTGCTCGCGGTGACCGTCGATCCGAACGCTTCGCCGTACGTCGCCGTCGGGTCCGCCGTCGTCGACCACAGTCCGACAGCGGTCCGCGAGTTCGCGATCAACACGTTCGGAACGTCCGACAAGGTGGCCCTGTTCACCGGGATGACCTTTCTGATCGTGGCGCTCGCCGCCGCCTGTGGGGTCGCGCAACGTCGATGGCCTCCGGCGGGAACGGTGGTCATCGGACTCTTCGGGCTGGTCGGTGCGGTGGCGGCGCTCGGTCGTCCGGACGCGGTGTGGACGTACGCCCTTCCCTCGGTGGGTACCGCGCTGATCGCGATCGTCGTCCTCAAGGTGCTACTCGGAATGCTGCCCGGTTCGGCATCGACATCCGACGCGGTGCCGGCCGGCTCCGCCGCCACCACAGCCACCCCCGACGACGCCGCCGACACCGGACCGGTCGTCGGCCGACGTTTCGTGCTGACCGCGGGAGGGGTGGCCGCGCTCGCCGTCGTCGTCGGTGTGATGGGTCGCCGCATCCTCGCCGACACCGCCCGTACCGTCGCCGACCGCACGAAACTCGTTCTCCCGCCGCCACGTTCGCCCGCGCCGCCGGTGCCGCCGTCGGCCGACATCGCGGTGCCCGGCGCCACCCCGTTCGTCACCTCCAATGCGGACTTCTACCGCATCGACACCGCGCTGCAGGTGCCCAACCTGACGACCGCCGACTGGTCACTGCGCATCCACGGCATGGTCGACAACGAGATCCGCATCGGCTGGGACGAGCTCCTCGCGATGCCGATGACCGAACGGATCGTCACCCTGACCTGCGTGTCGAACGAGGTCGGCGGCGATCTGATCGGGAACGCACGCTGGTTGGGCGTGCCGATGTCGACGTTGCTCGAGCGGGCGGGCGTCCGTCCTCAGGCAGACATGCTGTTGTCCACCAGCTCTGACGGCTGGACCTGCGGCACACCGGTCTCCGCGGTGACCGACGGACGCGATGCGCTCCTGGTGGTCGGGATGAACGGGGAGCCGCTCCCCCTCGAACACGGCTACCCGGTCCGGCAGGTGATCCCCGGACTCTACGGCTACGTGTCCGCGACGAAGTGGGTCGTCGACTGGGAGCTGACGCAGTTCTCGAAGGCGCGGGCCTACTGGACCTCACGCGGATGGTCGGCGCTCGGCCCGATCAAACTCGCCTCGCGGATCGATCGCCCGGACTCCCGTTCCGAGCACCCGCGCGGCGATGTCGTGATCGCCGGGACCGCCTGGGCGCAGCACACCGGCGTACGCGCGGTCGACGTCCGCATCGACGACGGCCCCTGGCTACCGGCTGACCTCGCCGCGCAGTACTCCACCGACACGTGGCGCCACTGGCGCTTCACCTGGTCGGCGACCCCCGGCGAGCACACGGTCGCCTGCCGCGCGGTCGACGCCGACGGTCGGGCGCAGGTGGAGGAGTACGCGTCGCCCGTGCCCGACGGTGCAACCGGTCTGGACGCCCGCACGTACGCCATCACCTGAACCGAACGAAGCGGATCCCTGGACACCAGACTGGACAAGTGTCTGTTCTTGGTGGAACTTGTTCCGTCAAGGGATAAGTGAGCAATCTGACTGCATCGACCCTGGCAGATGAGGTCATGCTATGTTCGTCGCACGTTTTTTGTGAGCCGGATGACAATGCACCGTTCCGGCCCATCGCACCGCGATCCGACTGCGATGGAAGGCGACCGCTGGGTCCGGTCTGCCAGGTGCGTACCTGACCATGAACTAAGGGTGAGAACTATGAGTGTGGGTGTCGTGCGCGAATCCGCCCAGGGAGAGCGTCGGGTGGCGTTGGTCCCGAAAGTGGTGGGTTCGCTGGTCGGGAAGGGTGTCCCGGTCGTCGTGGAGTCGGGTGCCGGTCTGGAGGCCTTGATCCCGGACGAGCACTATGTGGATGCCGGCGCCACGATCGGCGATCCGTATTCGGCGGATGTGGTGGTGCGGGTGGCGCCGCCGTCGGACGCCGAGATCGGCAAGTTGCGCAGCGGGCAGAAGCTGATCGGCTTTCTGGCGCCGCGCAATGCCGACAATCAGATCGGTGCGCTCAAGGCTGCCGGTGTCGAGGCGTACGCGGTGGAGGCGATCCCGCGTATCTCCCGCGCGCAGGTGATGGATGCGCTCAGTTCGCAGGCGAATGTGTCGGGCTACAAGTCGGTGATCGTGGCGGCGGATCTGTCGACACGGTATTTCCCGATGATGACCACGGCGGCCGGCACGGTGAAGCCGGCGACGGTGTTGGTGCTCGGAGTCGGGGTGGCCGGTTTGCAGGCGTTGGCCACGGCCAAGCGTCTGGGTGGTCGTACGACTGGTTATGACGTGCGCCCGGAGGTGGCCGAGCAGGTGCGGTCGGTCGGTGCGCAGTGGCTGGATCTGGGGATCGACGCGGCCGGTGAGGGCGGGTATGCCCGCGAGCTCACCGACGACGAGCGCGCGCAGCAGCAGCAGGCGCTCGAGGACGCGATCAAGGGTTTCGACGTGGTCATCACGACGGCGTTGGTGCCCGGGCGTCCGGCGCCGCGGTTGGTGACCGCGGCGGCGGTCGAGGGGATGAAGGCCGGCAGCGTGGTGGTCGATCTGGCCGGGGAGACGGGAGGCAACTGCGAGTTGACCGAGCCGGGACAGACCGTGGTCAAACACGACGTCACGATCTCCTCGCCGCTGAATCTGCCGGCCACGATGCCTGAGCATGCCAGCGAGTTGTATTCGAAGAACCTGTCGGCGTTGCTGGAGTTGATGCTCGACGACAACGGTGGTTTCACACCGGATTTCGACGATGAGGTGCTCGCCGGGGCGTGTGTCACCCGTGACAAAGAGGTGGTGGCCTGATGTACAACGAGCTGTTGGCGAATGTGGCGATCCTGGTGTTGGCCGGGTTCGTGGGTTTCGCGGTGATCTCGAAGGTGCCCAACACGTTGCACACGCCGTTGATGTCGGGCACCAATGCCATTCACGGCATCGTCGTGCTCGGTGCGCTGGTGGTGTTGGGTTCGTTGCCGGCAGATGCGAATTGGGGTGTGCGGATCATCGCGTTCGTCGCGTTGGTGTTCGGAACGCTCAATGTAGTCGGTGGTTTCGCGGTGACCGACCGCATGCTGGGTATGTTCAAGGGTAAGAAAGAGGCCGCCAAGTGACTACGTCTGTGCTTCATGTGGCGGCTGATTCGGCCGGTCAGGTGTCCGAGGGCCTCGGTTACGGCGTGACCGTGCTCTACATCGTGGCGTTCTCGCTGTTCATCTACGGCCTGATGGGGCTGACCGGGCCGAAGACCGCGGTGCGGGGCAACTGGATCGCCGCGGCCGGTATGGGTATCGCGATCGTTGCGACCCTGCTCGGGGTGTACAACAACGCCGGTGATGCCGGGGTGCCGTCGATCAACTGGGTGTTGATCGTCGTCGGTCTGTTGCTCGGTGTGGTGCTGGGTATCCCGCCGGCGCTGAAGACGAAGATGACCGCGATGCCGCAATTGGTGGCGCTGTTCAACGGGGTCGGTGGCGGTACCGTCGCGCTGATCGCGTGGGCGGAGTACATCGAGACCGACGGGTTCACCGCGGTCGCCGAGACCCCGGATGTGCACGTCATCGTCGGCTCACTGTTCGCCGCGATCATCGGATCGGTGTCGTTCTGGGGTTCGCTGGTGGCGTTCGCCAAGCTGCAGGAGATCATGCCCAAGGGCTTGGAGAAGACGTTCGTCTCCAACGCCAAGCTGTTCCAGTTCGCCAACATCGTGCTCGCCGTGGTGGCGGTCGTGGTCGCGATCATCATCGGCGTCTCGGCCGATTCGTCCGAGACCACCCCGTGGTTCTGGATCGTGCTCCTGCTGGTGGCCGCCGGGGTGATGGGACTGTTCGTGGTGTTCCCGATCGGTGGCGCGGACATGCCGGTGGTCATCTCGCTGCTCAACGCGCTGACCGGTCTGTCGGCTGCAGCGGCGGGTCTGGCGCTGAACAATCAGGCGATGATCGTGGCCGGCATGATCGTCGGCGCATCGGGTTCGATCCTGACCAACCTGATGGCCAAGGCGATGAACCGGTCGATCCCGGCGATCGTGTTCGGTTCCTTCGGAGGTGGCGACGACGCCGCCGCCGGTGGTCCGGGGGCGGCCGCCGGCACGGTCAAGGCGACCTCGGCTGCCGATGCCGCGATCCAGATGGCGTATGCCAATCAGGTGATCGTGGTGCCCGGCTACGGGTTGGCCGTCGCGCAGGCCCAGCATGCGGTCAAGGAGATGGCGGCGTTGCTCGAGGGCAAGGGCGTCGAGGTCAAGTACGCGATCCACCCGGTCGCCGGCCGGATGCCCGGACACATGAACGTGTTGCTGGCCGAGGCCGACGTCGCCTACGACGCGATGAAGGAGATGGACGACATCAACGGTGAGTTCAACCGCACCGACGTCGCGATCGTCATCGGCGCCAACGACGTCACCAACCCGGCCGCCCGTAACGACCCGAGCAGCCCGATCCACGGCATGCCGATCCTCAACGTCGACGAGGCCCGCTCGGTCATCGTGCTCAAACGCTCGATGAGCTCCGGCTACGCCGGCATCGAGAACCCGCTGTTCTACGGCGACGGCACCAGCATGCTCTTCGGCGACGCCAAGAAGAGCGTCGACAGCGTCATCGAGGAACTCAAAGCCCTGTAACGGACTGCGGCTCCCCGGGTGTCACGACAGATACCCGCACGTGGTCAATCCACCTTGGTTCACAACAAGGTGGATTGACCTTTTCGGGGTGGATGAGAACGGTGTCGACGGCGACCGATGAGTTCTCCGACGCGGTGGTGTCTATCCCAGCACAACACCACACCACCATCCCGGAACAGAGGAGCTCGTCATGGTCACCGCAACCGCCACCCCGTCCACCGACCGCAGCACCACCGCCACCCGCAGCGTGCGGCACATCGCCGGAGTCGTCATCAGCGTCGTCGTCGGCGCCTTCCTGGCCTTCGACGTCGTCGGCAAACTGACCCGGCCCGAGGCCGTCATCGAGGGCACCGCGAAGCTGGGATTCCCCATCGAGCAGGCCTACGTGATGGGCACAGTGTTGCTCATCTGCCTTGTCGTGTACGCGATCCCGCGCACCGCGGTGCTCGGCGCGCTCGGCATCACCGCCTATCTCGGCGGTGCCGTCACCGCCAACATGCGGGTCGAGTCGCCACTGATCAGCACGACGCTGTTCGCCGTCTACTTCGGTGTGCTGATGTGGGTCGGCCTGGTGCTGCGTCGCCCGGAACTGCTCAAGGTGGTCGGTCTGCGCCGATGATCTCACCGGCCCCGACGTGCCGCTGACGGATACCCCCGTCGGCGGCATCTCGGCGTCTGGTGGTCGCCGACCGCGGTGGTGGCTAGGGTGGCGGAGGACAGTGCTGGACGAGTGTGGAGGAGTTCGACGATGCTGATCGATCTCACCGGGAAGGTCGCTCTGGTCACCGGTTCGACGCAGGGCATCGGAGCTGCGATCGCCACCGGGCTCGCCGCCGCCGGCGCGCGGGTGGCGATCAACGGACGGTCGGAAGAATCGGTGGCCCAGGCGATCTCGCAGATCTCCGCCGATGTCGAGAATGCCGACCTGGTGGCCGCACCGGCTGACGTCAGCACGAGCGCCGGTGTCGATGCGCTGGTGGAGAACCTACCGGCGGTGGACATCCTGGTGAACAACCTCGGGATCTTCGAGGCGGTGCCCGCCCTGGAGATCGACGACGACGAGTGGCGGCGGTTCTTCGAGGTGAACGTGCTCAGTGCGGTCCGGCTGATCCGCACCTATCTACCCGGCATGGTCGAACGGAGCGCAGGGCGCGTGCTGAACATCGCGAGCGACTCGGCGGTCGTCATCCCAGAGGAGATGATCCACTACGGGACGTCCAAGACCGCACTGCTGGCGGTGTCGCGCGGATTCGCCAAGCAGGCCGTGGGTACGGGCGTCACGGTGAACTCGGTGATCGCGGGACCGACGCACACCGGGGGTGTGGAGGACTTCGTGTACCAGCTCGTCGATCGCGCACTCCCGTGGGATGAAGCGCAGCGCGAGTTCATGCGTCGGCACCGTCCACAGTCGCTCATCCAGCGGTTGATCGAACCCGACGAGATCGCGAACCTCGTCGTCTATCTCAGCTCCGACTTCGCTTCGGCGACAACGGGTGGGGCGGTGCGCGTCGACGGAGGTTATGTCGATTCGATCCTGCCGTGACGGTGCGCGACGATCCCGCAACCAGGTGAGGCGGGTGTCGCAGCCCGTTTCGGTCGTTACCGATCTGTCACGACACAGGTGCCCAGGCGTTGCGCACGCACCCTACTGTTACGCAAGTGACAAATGTGACCAGAGCGAATCGTCGTCGTGCCACTGCGATGGCGGTGATCGCGTGCGCCGGTATCGGTGGAGTCGCGATCGGCGCGATGCCCGTTGTCGCCGAGCCGCACGTGACCACCGTGGCGACCGCGGTCGATCCGGCCACGCTGTACAACTCCGCGCAGCAGAAGTTCGCGGCGGGCGATGTCGCCGGTGGCCTCGAGGCCATCAAGCAGGCGCTGGCCATCATCCCCGTGGACCCGGATGCCCTCGCGCTACAGGCGATCTGGTCGGAGCAGGCCGACGACGCGGCGACCAGCCGCGCCGCTCTGAATCGACTCGGTGGGGTGAATCCCGCACTGGCCACAGCAGCGCGGAACATCATCGACGGCGTCAACGCGGCCGCGCAGATCGTACCGGACACCTCTCCGAAGACGGTGGCGGGGCGCGCGGCGATCGTCGTCCTCGGTTATGGGCTCAATCGTGACGGCACGATGGCGCCTGAACTCGTCAAACGCGTGAGCGCCGGCAAGTCGCAGGCCGAGACGACGACCACGCTGCCCATCGTCGTCACCGGTGGGGTGCCGAAGGCCGGTATCACCGAGGCCGCTGCGATGAAGAAGTGGTTGGTGTCGAACGGGATCGACGCCGCCCGTGTCACCGAGGAGAGCAGGTCGGGGTCGACGGTGGCCAATGCGCAGAACACCGCCGAGATCTTGCGTGGGCAGGGGATCAGCAACATCGTGCTGGTCACGTCACCGAACCACATCCGCCGTGGTGCAGCGGATTTCGCAGCGGTGGGACTGAAGACCGTGGCGACGGTGACCACCGAGACCGATCTCGCGAAGTACTCCAAACCTCTGATTCGAGATCAGCAGAAGGGGATTCGGCTCGAGGCGACCCGGACGGCGAAGATCCCGGCCACGCGTCAACTGGGGCTGCCGCTGCCGCAGGACCTGCCCGACACCGGACCGGGGCTGATCGTGGAGTTCGGCAGCAAGCTGCTCGAAACTCTTCTGGGCACAGGATCGTCCGCGGCAAACTGAGTGAACGCTACGGGAGCGGCAACGGCAAAACCAGTGCACGCGAATCTCTTTACCGGAAGTTCATCTGCGGCGGTGACCTGACCCACTCGTGTCCGCGGCAATTGCGGTTTCTCACAGATTTCGAAGGTCTCGCGCAGCATCTGCTTAACACCGGATCGGTACGTTCGTACCCATGAATGTGTCGGAAATGCCCTCTTTACACGAAGTGCGTTCCAACCTCAGATACGACTTGCCGGCATCGCTGGTCGTGTTCCTGGTCGCATTGCCGCTCTCCCTGGGGATCGCGATCGCCTCGGACGCCCCGGTCATGGCGGGACTCATCGCCGCGGTCGTCGGCGGTATCGTCGCCGGTCTCGTCGGCGGTAGTCCGCTGCAGGTGTCCGGCCCGGCGGCCGGCCTGACGGTGGTGGTCGCCGAACTGGTCGCGAACTTCGGCTGGCAGGTGACCTGCGCGATCACCGTCGCGGCCGGGGTACTCCAGATCCTGTTCGGTATCAGCCGAATAGCCGGGGCCGCCCTCGCGATCGCGCCCGTGGTCGTGCACGCCATGCTCGCCGGCATCGGCATCACCATCGCACTCCAGCAGATCCACGTCCTGCTCGGCGGTGAATCGGGGAGTACCGCCTGGGAGAACGTGTCCGGCCTGCCCAGCCAGCTCATGTCGCTGGACTGGACCAGCGCGTTGATCGGCGGTCTCGTCGTCGCGATCATGTTGTCGTGGCCGAAACTGCCCGCCTCGGCCCGTAAGGTGCCCGGCCCACTCGTCGCCATCGTCGCCGCGACCCTGATCTCGATCGTGTTCGGGATGAACATCGAGCGGATCACTCTGGACGGTAATTTCTTCGACGCGATCGCACTGCCCGAGCTGCCGACCGGCAACTGGGGAGCGGTCTTCCTGGGTGTGCTGACCGTGGCGCTGATCGCCAGCGTCGAGTCGCTGTTGTCGGCGGTCGCCGTCGACAAGATGCACGACGGTCCGCGCAGCGATTTCAACCGCGAGCTGCTCGGTCAGGGCAGTGCCAACATCACCTCCGGACTGCTCGGCGGTCTGCCGGTCACCGGCGTGATCGTGCGCAGCACCACGAACGTCAACACGGGTGCACGCACACGTATGTCGGCTGTCCTGCACGGTGTCTGGGTCCTCGTGTTCGCCGTCGTCCTGACCGGACTCGTCGAGCAGATCCCGACCGCGGCTCTTGCCGGCCTCCTGGTGGTCATCGGTATCCAACTCGTGAAGATGGCACACATGAAGACCGCACTGCGCACCGGTGATCTGTGGGTGTACGCGGTGACGGTGCTGTCGGTCGTCTTCCTCAACCTGCTCGAAGGCGTCGGGATCGGTCTGGCATTGGCTGTCGCACTGGTGGTCTGGCGTGTCGTACGCGCCGAGTTCGTCTCCGAACCGTTCGGCACCGAGGGCTCGCGCCAGTGGTTGGTGCGGGTGCGCGGCTCGTTGAGTTTCCTGTCGCTGCCGAAGCTGAACAAGGCGTTGGGCGCGGTGCCCGCGGCCGCTCATGTGACCCTCGAGCTCGACACCGACTTCCTGGATCACGCGGCGTCGGAGATGATCGAGGACTGGGTGCGCGCACATGAGGCGAACGGTGGTTCCGTCGTCATCCTGGAACGTGGCAAGGCGCGGATCGAGGACGCACCCAAGGCGCCGCCGCGCCGACACTCGATGACCGCCATCGGCCTGACCCCGTGGCGCAGCCGACGATCCGAGGCCGAGGGGGTCCCCGACGACACTCCCGCGACCCTGCGCGCGATCATGGGAGGCGTCAGCGAGTACCACCGCGACCATGCGGAGACATTGCGCGCCACCACGAGTGACGTCACGCACTCGCAGGACCCGGACTCGTTGTTCCTGACCTGTGCGGATTCGCGATTGATGCCCAACATCATCACCTCGAGCGGGCCGGGTGACCTCTTCACCGTGCGCAACGTCGGCAATCTGGTGCCGCCGGAGTCCGCCGACGACATGTCGGTCGAGGCCTCCCTCGAGTTCGCGATCGAGGAGCTGGGTGTCAGTTCGGTTGTGGTGTGCGGACATTCGTCCTGCGGCGCGATGAACGCGATACTCGCCGACGAGGCGATCGACGAGAGCGGCACGTCGGCGAGCCCGGTCCGGCGCTGGCTCGCGCACGCGGTCCCGAGCCTCGTGGCCTACCAGCTGGGCCACCCCGCAGGCCGGGCCGCCGCCGACCTCGGTTTCGGTGACGTCGATCAGCTGGGCATCGTCAACGTCGCCAAGCAGGTCGAGACGTTGAGCCGGCATCCGTTGGTCGGCAAGGCGTCGGCAGAAGGACGTCTGCGCATCGTGGGGCTGTTCTTCGACATCCCGACCGCGCGGGTCTTCGAGGTCACCGGTACGGATGTGCGGCCGGCCGGCGTCGGCCGCGGTGTCGAGGCGGAGGTCCTGGTGGAATAGGGGCGGCCGTCGGAGATCTCGATACGCTGCCTCGCCTGGCGGCTCGGGAGCTACTCGATCAGCGGTGGGGTGCGTATCGAGACCACCCGCCTCAGAACATCACCGAACGGAAGTGTGAGATCAGCCGCCAGGCGTCGGGGCCGTCGTCGAGGCCATGCAGAACGTGGAACGCGATGCCCGGCGGCTGACCGCGGTTGATGACCTCGCTGCCCTCGAACGGCAGGTTGAGGGTCGACGCGACGCCGGGTGCGATGGCGAGGGGACGGCCGGCGAACGACGTGACTGCCGGGGTGTGGGCATGACCGCAGACGAATCCGACGATGTTCGGATGCTCGACGACGAGCGAGGCGAGTCGGTCCTCGCCGGTCTGACGGATGGTGTCCATGAACGGCATCTCCAGCACGACCGGCGGATGATGAAACGCCATGATGACCGGTGTCCGCGGTCCGGCGGCGACGATCTGCTCAGACGCCCAGGCGAGCGTCTCGTCGGTCAGGTGGCCGTCGTTGCGGTCGGGGATCGAACTGTCGCACACGACGAACAGCACCCCGTTGATGATCTCGGCGCTGTTGACCGGGGCGCTGCTCTGCGCGCCGAGCAGGCCCGCGGTGAACCGTTCGCGATGGTCGTGATTACCGGCGGTGATCAGCATCGGCAACGGGCTGTAGAGAACGCCGTGCGCCTCCCGGTACTCCGACTCGCTGCCCTCGTCGGTGATGTCACCGGTCACCAGTAGTACATCGATGCCCTTCGCGCGGGCATGGATGTAGTCCAGCGTTGCCTCGATCCGGCGGCGGTTGTACCGCGTGCCGTTGAAATGCAGGTCGCTGATGTGGGCGACGACGAACACACAGGCTCCTTGATCACTGACTCACCTGAGGCTAGCCAAGCAGGCCGCGCTCGGCTCGATGAGGCCCGCGACATGCCGCCGTCCACACCGCGGTGGCGCCGTGACGACAGTAGTGACACCCTCTCCTCGCGGGTGCGACCGTCAGCGGATGACACGACGACGGCGAGGGGGCCGGCGGATTCGACGGCCGGACCTTCTATCTGTCCGGGCAGGGGGTGCGCACCGCCTACGGCGCCGACCGGCTCGCCGCGGAGGCATTGGTCGCCGTCGAACGTGACAAGGCGCTGCTCGTCGTACCCGCGCAGGCTCGGGCGGCGTGGCGCTTCGCCCGCGTCGCACCGACCGTGATGCGGCGGATGACCACCAGATTCGTTGCCCAGCAGCGGCAGCGTCAGGGACTCTGACAGTCTTCGCAGCAGCACCTCACGACGACAGGCGGAACCGATGATCGAGCAACTCCCGGAGCCGACGGTCCTGCTGCGCGGGCGGTCGATGGTCGAATCGGCGCGGTGGCACGACGGCCGGTGGTGGTTCGCCGACTGGGGGACCGGCGAGGTGATCGCGGTCGACACCGACGGCGTCGCGGAGGTGGTGGCCACCGGTCCGCCGCCGCCACGGGATGGTCGATCGAGTGGTCGCCGACCGGACAGTTGCTGACGACCGGACCGGACGTCAGCGTCCACGTGCCGGACGCGGCGCCCACCGTCCGGAGTGGTCGCGGCGGGAACGAGATCGTCGTCGCGCCGCAGGGTTACATCTACGTCAACGGCGCCGACTTCGACTTCGTCGGCGGTGGTGCGCCGGTCCCCGGCTGGATCAGCATCGTCGAGCCCGACGGCCGCCATCGTCAGGTCGCCGGTGACATCGACTTCCCGAACGGCATGGTGATCACCCCCGACGGGACGACCCTGGTGATCTCGGAATCGATGGGTGGGCGTCTCACCGCCTTCGACATCGCCGACGACGGGTCGCTCACCGGACGTCGGATCTGGGCCGAGGGGCTCGGTCCGGACGGGATCTGCATCGACGCGGACGGCGGCATCTGGGCCCAGACCGCGGACACCGCAGCACACACCGGCGATCCTGCGGCGCCTGGCGGCGCCTGCGTCCGCGTTCTCGAGGGCGGCGAGATCACTCATCGTGTGAAGACCGAGCTGCCGTGCTTCTCCTGCGCGCTCGGCGGCGCCGGGGGCCGACAACTCCTGCTGTTGTGCAACGAGTTCGGTGGTGTCGACCAGATGGTCGAGGTGCAGGCACGCCGATCGGCGCGCGTCCTCGTCGTCGACGCGCCCGTGCCGCGGGAGTCCTGATCCTGCTGACAGGTCGTGGGTCCTCGACGCCGGGTCAGTATCCGGCGTCTCGACATGTCGATGTATCGATGGTCCCGTCTGAGCGCAGTCGAGTGAACTCACTGTCGGCCGGGCCGCTGCCGATCGAGGCGACGGGCATGCTGAATCCAGCTGCGCCACAGAGTGCGTCGGCCGCCTGGCCGCGTGAACACAGGTCGCGCAGCTGTGCCGGGTCGCTTGTCGACGCCTCGGGGTCGGGCGGAACGGCCAGGCCGGATTCGGTGCAGAACGTCGCGTCCGCGTCCCCGACGGAACACAGGTAGACCAGCTGTGCGCGGACAGCGCCCGACCCGCCGGCCTGTTCGGGTGTGGTCGGGGTGCCCTTCTGCGGGACCGCACGAGGTCCGGGCGCCGGCCGCGCGGCCTCGGCCGAGTGCAGGACATGCGAGGTGGTCCCCGACGATCCCGTTCCCAGACGGGCCGCTCGCTTCGTTCTCGGTTCCGCACGCGGCGAACACCGGTGTGGCGACGAGCAGGCCTGCTGCCAGCAGTCCCATGCCGAGGTGTCGGTTCACGCTGTACCTGCTTCCGTTCGTCCACCGCCTCCGTCGATAGCCAATGAATCAGATCGCGGCGGCTCCTGTCGGCGAACGCGGTGGATTCGCGCGCGGTCGATTCACTCAGCTCAACCTGCGGGTGAACAACGCCCGCAGGTCCTCGAAATGTCGTTCCGTCGCCTCCGGATGGAACACCGCGGTGTCAGACATGGTGTAGCCGTGGTGCGCGCCGCCGAACACCGACGCCGAATGGGTGACGCCGCTGGACGTCAGCGCGTGCTCGAACGCGGCCACCGACTCGGGCGGCAGGGAGTGGTCCTCGTCGGCATGGATCGCCAGGATGTCGGCACGAACCTGCGGCAGCCGTAGGTGAGGGCTGGACGGGGTGTCGGTCACCAGTCCGCCGGTATGGAACATGCCGATCGCGCCGACGACATCAGAACGTGTCGCTGCGGCCAGCAGGGCGAGGCGGCCACCCATGCAGTAGCCCGTCGCGCCGACGTCGCCGTCGGATACGCCGTCGAGACCGCGAAGCGTGTCCAGGTAGACCGACAGGTCGTCCGTCGCGAGGTCGTCGGTGAGTCCGTGGACGCGCGGCATCGCCTCCGCGAAGAACGCAGTACGGGCATCCGGCTCGGTGAGATCCACGGTGGGTTCGAGATCGGCGGCGGTGCCGTTGCGGTAGAAGAGGTTCGGCGCCAGCACCACATATCCCCACGAGGCGATCCGGTCGGCCATCTCCGTGGTCCGGGGGCGCAATCCGATGGCGTCGATGAGGAACAGCACGCCGGGGAGCGGCCCGCCGGCGTCGTCGGGCCGGGTGAGGTAGGCCTCCGCGGTGCCGCCCGGTGCGGCGATGCTGATCATCTGGTGGGTCACGGGATTCCCTTCGGGTCAGAGGTCGCCGGGAAGTTTGTCACGGCGGATTCCGCGCCAACTCGGGTGGCGCAGATGGCCCGTCGTGGTCCAGTCCATGAACCGGACCTCGCCGACGATCTTCGGCAGCACCCACACCGCGTTGGACGCGACCGGCCGGTCGAGTCTGTCGACGAACGGGCAGGTCTTGATCTGCAGGGGTTCGAGTTCGGCGGCGAGCGAACGCAGTTGCGCGTCGGAGAAGCCGGTCCCGACCCGTCCGATGTACCGCAGTCCGGTGTCCTCGGGAAGGCCGAGTAGCAGAGAACCGATGGTGTGCGAACGGTTCCCACGTCCCGGCCGGTATCCTCCGACGACGACCTCGATGTCACTCCAGTTCTTGTGCTTGAGCCACTGGGTCGTTCGTCGGCCCTGCTGATAGGTCGACGACCGCCGCTTGGCGACGACACCCTCGTATCCCTGCTCGCGACTGTGCTCGACCGCGGCGCGTCCGGGTCCGTCGAGGAGCGGCGGCACCTCCGCGTACGGGGAGCGGGCGAAAGCCGGTGCCAACTCCTCCAACAGTTCTCGACGCTGCGACCACGGCCGGCGCAGCAGCGACGTCCCGTTCAGGTAGAGGATGTCGAAGAGATACAGCTTCACGGTGAGGTCGTCGGTGTTGTTGCGTGCCGCCAGCAGGGTGAAGTTGGTGCGTCCGCTCGCGTCGAGCGCCACCACCTCGCCGTCGAGGACGACGTCGATCAGACCGAGATCATCGGCGAGGGTGCGGAGTTCGGGAAAGTCGGCGGTCATGTCGATGCCCGAGCGTGATGTCAGGCGGAAGTTACCGTCGATGTAGCGCAACAGGATCCGGTAGCCGTCCCATTTGCCCTCGAACGCCCAGTCGTGCCCGTCGAGCTTCTCGATGGACTCGTCGGTCGCCAGCATCGGTCGCGGATCGCGCAGACTGTCGGGCAGGATCGGGCGCGGTTCGTCGCTCATCAGGTGCGCCAGCCAGTTCTTGTCACCGGTCTTGATCAGCGCGTAGCGGCCCTGCACCCGTTCCCCGTACAACCGGACGATCACCTCGTCGGGCCGCCACTTCTCCGTCTCGTATGTCCCGCGGTCCCAGATCTCCACGTGCCCACCGCCGTACTCGCCGTGCGGGATGTCGCCTTCGAAGTCGGCGTAGTCCATCGGATGGTCCTCGGTGTGCACGGCGAGCCGGTTCTGACCCGGATCGTCGGGCAGGTTCTTCGGGATCGCCCACGACACGAGGACACCGTCGTGTTCGAGCCGGAAGTCGTAGTGCAGGCGTCGGGCGTGATGCTCTTGGATGACGAAGATGGGCGCCGACGACTCCTCGGTGTCCCGCTGCTGGTGAAAAGCGTCGTCGCCGAACGGCTCCGGCGTCTTGTCGGCGTCTCGCTTGCGTCGGTACTCGCGCAGACTGACGACGGCGCTCGCCTGTACCGGGTCGGGAGGGTCGTCGGAGTGGGCCGTGTCGATGACGTCGGCCTGCGGAGCAGGATCGCTGTCGTCGGGATCGGCGTCCGCATCGTGAGGCGCGTCGAGGTCGCCGAGAAGGTCACCGTCGGAGGACACGCGGTCGAGCACCTCGTGGAACAGCAGTTGCCGGATGCCCGGGTCGGTCAGCTCATCCCAGCTGCGCGGCGCGGCGACCCACGGCTCCTCGCGCCCCCGCATCGAGTACGGCGCCAGCGTCGTCTTCGATCCGCTGTTCTGACTCCAGTCGATGAACACCTTGCCCTCGCGCAGCGACTTCGACATGGTCGCGGTGATCGAGTCCGGGTGCGACGCCGCGAGGCTCGTCGCGATCTGTTTGGCGACCGTCCGGGCCGAGTCGGGTGCGACCGGCCGCTCGAACCGGGCATACAGGTGCAGACCTTTCCCGCCGCTGCTGACCGGATACGCGGTCAGGCCGGCCGCCTCCAGCATGTCGCGGATCATCAGTGCCACCTCGGCGCACTGCGAGAGCGCAACCCCGGGCCCGGGGTCGAGATCGAGGACGAGCCGGTCCGCCTTGGGCGGCGTGCCGTCGGTGCGCGGCACACGCCACTGCGGCGTGTGCAGTTCCAGGGCGGCCATCTGTCCGAACCAGACCAGGTCGGCCCTCGACGTCGCGAGTGGATAGGTGATGACCCGCTTGCTGTGCTGCTCTCCGAAACGCTCCAGCCAGTCGGGCGCCGAGGAGGGCAGATCCTTCTCGAAGAACGGCATCGAGTCGACACCGTTGGGCCACCGCTTCCGCGTCACCGGGCGCCCGGCCAGGTGCGGCAGCATCACCGGGGCGATGCGCGTGTAGTAGTCGATGACCTCGTACTTCCGGGTGCCGGTCGCCGGATACAAGATCTTCTCGAGGTTGGTGATCGGGATGCGACGACCGTCGACGTCGAGACTGTCACCAGCGGCCATGTCGACCATTGTCCACGTTGTGCCCCGAGGTTTGCCGGTTCCGGTGGCACAATGAACACCATGCGCTCGATCTGGAAGGGCGATCTGAGCTTTGGCCTGGTCAACGTGCCGGTCAAGGTCTATTCGGCCACGGAAAGCCACGACCGGAAGTCCTACCAGGTCGATTCCAAGGACGGTACCCGAATTCGCTATCGGCGCGTCCGCGAGGGGACCGACACCGAGGTCGACTACTCCGACATAGCGAACGCCTATGAGACGGACGCCGGCGAGACGGTGATCCTGACCAAGGAGGATCTGGCGACGCTGCCGGTGCAGAAGAGCCCGGAGATCTCCATCCTGGAGTTCGTGCCGACCGAGCAGGTCGACCCGATCTACTTCGACAAGCCGTATTACCTGGAGCCCGCGTCGAAGTCGCCGAAGGCCTACGCGCTGTTGGCGCAGGCGCTGCAGAAGACCGACCGGCTGGCGATCGCGAACTTCACTCTCCGCAACCGGACCCGGTTGGCGGCGTTGCGTGTCGTCGACGGCGTGATGACGTTACAGACGCTGCTGTGGCCGGACGAGGTGCGCGCCGCCGACTTCGACTTCCTCGGCGACGAACCCGAGATCCGCCCGCAGGAACTCGAGATGGCAGCGTCGCTGATCGAGACCATGGCCAAGGACTTCGACCCTGCCGAGTTCGAGGACCGCTACCAGAACGAGCTCACGAAACTGGTGGCGGCGAAGGCGGAGGGCACCGAGGCCTTCCCGGAGGGCGAGGACGAGCCCGAGGACGACGACTCCGAGGTCGCTGACCTGCTCGCCGCGCTCCGAGCCTCGGTGAAGGACAAGGACTCCGGCGGTTCGTCATCATCATCGTCCTCGTCCGACGACGACGGGAAGTCCACCGCGAAGAAGGCGCCGGCGAAGAAGGCCGCTGCCAAGAAGGCGCCCGCGAAGAAGGCAGCCGCCAAGAAGGCCGCTGCGAAGAAGACGACGGCCAAGAAGGCCCCGGCGAAGAAGGCTGCGGCGAAGAAGTCGGCGTGAGGGTCGGATACAGCTGCGGTCACAGCGCCTCGGGCCGTCAATAGTTGACGCGGTGGCTCGCTGTTGCTGCAACTGTGACGGCCGGCGAACGCAACACCGAAGGGACCGCCGGCCAAGGCAGGAGTCTGGGCCGAAAATCGCTGGCCGCACCTCCCCGGAGTCCGGCAAGCTGGACAGGTGAGCACATCGGTCGGCGGCGGACAACAGACCCGTCTGCCCACAGCGCTGAAGCCTTTCGCGCTGCGGCAGTACCGGCTGCTCGCGCTCGGCCTCGTGCTGGCCATGTTCGCCGACGGCGTCTGGACCGTCGGCGTGGTGTGGCAGGTCATCGAGATGGGTGGTGGTCCCGGGCAGTTGTCGATGGTGACCGGCATTGCAGCCGTGGGCATGGTCATCTCGACGCTGGCCGGCGGTGTGCTCGCCGACCGGGTCTCGCAGCGTCTGATCATGATCGGACTCGAACTGGTGAAACTCGCCGCGTTCGCGATCGTCGGTGTCGCCGGGATGACGGGCGTGCTGTCGTTGCCCGTGTTGGTCGGGGCATCGCTGCTCGGTGGCATCACGATGGGGATGTACTACCCGGCCTACTCGGCACTGCTACCCGGTGTCGTCGAGGCGGCACAGTTGCAGGCCGCCAACGGGATCGAGGGATTCCTGCGTCCCGTCATCTTCCAGGCGATCGGCCCGATGGTGGCCGGTGGCGTCATCTCGATCGCCTCGCCGGGCCTCGCGATCGTGCTCGCGGGCGTCGCGAGCGCGTCGTCGGCGCTGTTCTACGTGGCGATGAGGCCGGTCTCGGTGCGGCGCGATCTGACCGAGGTGACGGGACATCCGGTGCGAACGGTCGTCACCGACATCGCCGAGGGATTCGCCTACATGTGGCGGACACCGTGGCTGTGGGCGACGCTGTTCTTCGCCTGCATCCTCGTGCTCGCGACGATGGGGCCGATCGAGGTGTTGGTCCCGTTCGCTCTGCGTGAGCGGGTCGACGGTGGCGCCGGCGACCATGCCTTCGTGTTGGCGGCGTTCGGGATCGGGGCGGCGTCGGCGTCGCTGGTGTTCGCGTCGGTACCCATGCCGCGGCGGTACCTGTCGGTGATGTTCGGGATCTGGAGCGTCTCGAGCGTGCCGTTGGTGATCATGGGACTCGCGGACGCGACATGGATGTTCGTGGTGGCGGGATTCCTCATGGGGATCCTGTTCGACGGCCCGATGGTGTTGTGGGGCACGCTGTTGCAGCGTCGGGTGCCACCGGAACTCCTCGGTCGTGTGGCAAGCCTCGACTTCTTCGTGTCGGTGGCGCTCATGCCGGTGTCGATGGCGTTGGCCGCGCCGGTGAGTCACGCGATCGGACTCACCGCGACGTTCGTGGTCGCCGGCCTGCTGCCGGTTCCGGTGGCTGTGGTCTTCTACATCGCAGCCAAGTTGTGGCGCGACGAGACCGACCACCCGCTGACCGTTCGGATGGCCGAGAACGTCACTGCGACGGGCTGATCCGGGCCGGCGGCACGAGGTGGTCGGCGGCCGCCGCGACGGTCAGCTCGGTGAGGGCGTCGAGAATGGGTGAGCTGAGTTTCCAGTACTGCCAGAACAGTGGGACGTCGACGTGATGGTCGACGATGCGGATGACCCGGCCGGCCTCGAGCGCGGGGGCGATCTGGGCCTCGGGGACCGCTCCCCAGCCGATACCGAGCTCGACCGCCCGATAGAACTCGGTGGAGGACGGGACGTAGGTGATCGGCGGTGTCACCGGTTGCTCGGCGAGGGCTGTCAGCACGTTGCGCTGGATGTAGTCGTTGCGATCGAACAACACCATCGGCGCGCGTGACAGCGCCGTCGCCGACGGCCCGTCGGGCAGCCACCGCGCGACGAAATCCGTTGTCGCGACCGGAAGATAGCGCATCGACCCGAGGGGGGCAATGGTGCAGCCACGGATGCCGAGCGGGTCGGAGGTGATGGCGCCCAACACCTCTCCGGACCGCAGGAACCGGCTGTTCTGGCTCTCGTCGTCGCGGAGCACCTCGATCGCCACCGGATGGGCATGGTGCATCTCGGCGATCACCGGCAGGAACCAGGTGGCCAGCGAATCGGCATTCGCCGCGATCGGGAGATGGATGCGGGACTCGTCGGCGTCGTCGTCGGAAGTGGACCTGCCGAGCAATTCGACGCGTGCCTCGTCGATCAGCAGTTCCCACTGCTTGGCGAGACGGACCAGCACCTCACCGTCGGGGGTGGCGGTCGCGGGTTTGGTCCGGCGCACCACGACCCGGCCGACCGACGTCTCGAGGGCCTTGATGCGTTGACTCACCGCCGACGGCGTGATGTGCAGGACGGAGGCGGCGCCGTCGAAGGTGCCCTCGCTCAGGACCGCGGCGAGGGTCTGCAGGCCCTCCTGACTGATCTCCATCTCGTCATCGTAAGTTCTGCTGATGATTCATGAAAAACATTCGCTGGTTTATCGGGTCGACTCCTCATAGCGTCGATGCCATGACCACCTATGCCCTCGCCGCCGTCGCCGGCCTCCTCACCGGCGCCGGGCTGATCATCGCGATCGGTCCCCAGAACGTCTTCGTGCTCCGTCAAGGGGTCGCGCGAGCGCATGTGGTGCCGGTCGTCGTGGTGTGTGCGGTGTCCGACGTGGTGCTGATCGTCGCGGGTGTCGCGGGCCTCGGGGCTCTCGTCAGCGCACATCCGGCGGTGGTCACGATCGCCAAGATCCTCGGCGGCGGCTACGTCATCGTGCTCGGACTGATGGCGGCCCGACGCTGTCTGCGCAGCAGCGACGCGATCGTCACCAACGCGGCCGAGGCGGCAACCGTCAGCCGCTGGACCGCGATCGGCATGACACTGGCGCTGACCTGGCTGAACCCGCACGTCTACCTCGACACCGTGCTGACCATGGGTGCAATCGCGAACAGCCACGGAAATGCCAAGTGGGCGTTCGCGATCGGAGCGTGCGTCGCGAGCCTTCTCTGGTTCGCCTCGCTGGGCGGCGGGGCGTCGAAGCTCGCCCGCTACTTCGCCTCGCCGCGGGCGTGGCGACTCCTCGACGCCGTCGTCGCGGTGGTCATGCTCGCCATGGGCGGCATGCTGATCGCGTCGGTGTGAGGAGGCCGCTCACCTGATCCCTGAGGAGCCCGGAGCCTGCGGACGGTGTCAACACTTCAGGGAGAGCTTCGGCCGCAGATCAGATCTTTGCCGGCTCCGGCTCCCACAGTTTCGGATCGATGTGGTTCTCGATCGGGATCTCGCGGATCGCGGTGCCCTCGACGTCGACGTTCGGCACGATCCGGTCGAGCCAACGGGGGAGCTTCCATGCGGTGTCGCCCAGCAGCGTGATCACCGCCGGAACCACGACCATGCGGATGATGAAGGCGTCGAAGAACACCGCCGCCGCGAGGGCGAAGCCCATCATCTTCGCGATGGTGTCGGGTGCGAGCATGAACGCTGCGAACACCGAGATCATGATGACGGCCGCCGACGCCACCACACGGGCGCCGTGCTGATATCCGATGATCACCGAGTCCTTCGCCGAGACGCCGTGCACGTATTCTTCGCGCATTCGCGTCACCAGGAACACCTGATAGTCCATCGCGAGTCCGAACACGACTCCGACCAGGAAGATAGGCAGGAACGAGATGATCGGTTTCGTGTGATCGATGATCCCGAAGTCACCCTCCTGGAAGATCGCGACCGTCGCGCCGAATGTCGCGCACACCGAGAACAGGAACCCGAGGGTGGCGATCAGCGGGACGAGCAGCGACCGGAACACGATCGTCAGGATGATGAACGCGAGTCCGACCACGACGATGAGGAACGGGATCAGCGCCGAACTGAGCTTCGACGAGATGTCGGACATGATCGCCGTCTGTCCGCCGACGTTGACCGTCGCGCCGATCGGCGCCTGGGCTCCGTAGTCACGGATCTGTTCCATCAATGTGTGGGTCTGCGGGCCGCTGGGTGACTGCTGTGGCGTTACCGAGATGAGCGCGGCGGTGGCGCCTGCCTGCGGGTTGGCGGGGTCGGTGCCGTTGCCGATCCAGGTGATCTGGGTTGGGTTGGCGACGTTGTCCAGGGTCTTCACCTTCTCGACGACGGCGTCGGCCGCTGGGGCGACGTTGCCGCCTTCAGCGCCGCTGACCACCACGAGCAGCGGTCCGTTGACGCCCTCACCGAAGCCCCGCTTGAGGAGCTGGGTGGCGGCGTACTCGCTGTCGGTGGTCGACTCCATGCCGAGTTCCATCTTCGTCATGGGGATGGCGGCGATCGCGAGCAAGACCAGGCCGACGAGCGCGACCGGCAGCGGGAACCGGGTGATGAACCGGGCGAAGCGCAGGCCGTTCGACGGTTGCGTATCGGGTTCGTCGCCGTGCCGGACGCCGGGGATCTGGGGTTTGAAGGCGAAACGACCGAATGCACCGAGCAGCGCCGGGATCAGGGTGATGGCGCCGAGCACGGCGACGAAGACCGCCACTGCTGCGGCGACACCCATCTGGGTGATGAACGGAATGCCGACGACGGCCAGCGCCGCGACGGCGATCATCACCGTCAGACCGGCGAACACCACTGCCGATCCCGCCGTTCCGACGGCTCGTCCGACGGCCGCCTCCCGACTGCCGCCCAGGTTCAGCTCCGAGCGGTAGCGCGACACGATGAACAGTGCGTAGTCGATCGACACCGCGATGCCGAGCATCGTGATGATCGTCGTCGCGCTCTGCTGCACGTCGATGATCTTGGCGCTCAACGTCACCAGCATGATCGTGATGCCGACACCGAGTAGACCGGTGACGAGCGGGATGAACGCGGCGATCAGCGCGCCGAACGCCACGATCATGATCACGAACGCGACGGCGAAGCCCAGCAGTTCGGAGACACCGCCCTGCTCGAAGACCTGCATCAGCGAGCCGGTGCCCTCGACCTGCAGACCGCCCTTGCCGTTGAATTCGGCCAGCAGTTCTTTGAATTGGTCCATCTCGGCGCCGGTCAGATCCTGCATCGGGATGTCCTGGCGGATCTGGATCAGGCCCACCTTGCCGTTGTCGCCGAGCACCGCCGAAGCCACCGCCGGATTCTCCTGCGCGGCGGTCACCGGATTGACGACTGTCTGCGGGTCGATGACCTTCGGCAGGGTGCGTGCCTTCTCAACCAGCTGATCGATCCCGGCCGTGTGATTCGCGAGGCCGTCGTCGGCGGCGACCAGGATGCTGGTCGAGGCCTTGAGCTGTTGCTCGTTGACGGCAGCGAAGTCAGTCTTCATCACGGACATCGCACGGTCGGAATCGGTTCCGGGGAGTTCGAAGTCGGTGGAGAACTTCGGTGCCACCGCACTGACGATGACTCCCAGCGCGATCAACACCGCGAGCCACGCACTGACGAACCACCACTTGTGGCGGAACGCGAAACGACCGAGCCGATACAACCCCAACGCCACGGCAGGAACCTTCCGTTCGAATGTTGCAGCCAGCGTATCGGCCCGTGCCGCGACGCGATGTGACACGGCGCACAGGCCGCCGACGGCAACTTCCTATGATGTGCCCATGATGGCCGCTACGAGCGTGGAGTGCTGACCGTGAGCGATACAGATGCCGTGGGTCCGGTCCCCGGCGCGGGACGGGTGCGACAGAACGAGATCTACACGCAGGGCGTCCACGGGCGCCGCCCACGGGTCCCGACCGACCACGCCGAACTCGAGCGGCGTGCGCGGCGGGCGATGTCGACGCGCGCGTGGGCCTACATCGCCGGTGGCGCGGGCGAAGGCTCGACGATGACCGCGAACCGTGCTGCCCTCGACCGGTGGGCGATCGTGCCACGTGTGTTGCGTGATGTGTCGTCGCGGTCGCTTGACATCGAGCTGTTCGGCAGGCGCCTTCCCGCGCCGGTACTGTTCTCGCCGGTGGGTGCAGGCGCACTGGCCGCTCCGGAGGCCGACGTCCACATCGGCCATGCGGCGGCCGAACTGGGCGTGCCCTACATCTTCTCGAATCAGGGCAGTGCGCCGATGGAGACGGTCGCGGCCGAGATGGACGGCGTCCGCGCCGGCGCACCACGCTGGTTCCAGCTCTACTGGTCGACCGACGACGATCTCGTCGACAGCCTGCTCGGACGGGCGGAGGCGATGGGCGCCGACGCCGTGGCCGTCACGCTCGACACCACGATGCTCGGTTGGCGCCCACAGGATCTCAACATCGGCTCGCTGCCCTTCGCGCGCGGCGAGGGGATCGATCAGTACACGTCGGATCCGAGGTTCCGGGACATCGTCGCCGACCGCGTGAGGGCGGCCGCGGCGGGGGAGCGGCCGGAGATCTCGCTCGGCGCGATCAAGACGCTGTTCTCGATCGCCCGCAACGCGCCGGGATCCCTGCTGAAGAATCTGACGGCGCCCGAACCGCGGGTCGCGGTGCAGACATTCCTCGACATCTACTCACGTCCATCGCTGAACTGGGATGACGTCGCGGGGCTGCGCGAGCGCACGTCGCTGCCGATCGTGCTGAAGGGGGTGCTGCACCCCGACGACGCCCGACGGGCAGTCGATGTCGGCGTGGACGGCATCATCGTGTCCAACCACGGCGGACGGCAGATCGACGGAGCGATCGGGTCGATCGATGCCCTGGCGGCGATCGCACCTGCGGTCGACGGCCGGATCAAGGTTCTCGTCGACTCCGGGATCCACACGGGCGCTGACGTCTTCAAGGCGATCGCACTCGGAGCCGATGCCGCCTGCATCGGCCGTCCGCACATGTACGGTCTGGCCCTCGCCGGTGCCGACGGTGCGCGCGACGTCGTCGCCAACATCATCGCCGAGCTCGACCTGACACTCGGACTGGCCGGGTGCACGTCGGTCACAGAAGTCAATCGTGATGCGCTGAAATTGATTTCGTAGTACGAAGACGCGATATTCGCGTGCACGTACTACGTAATCGTGGTCACACCAGCGGGCGACCGGTCCGGATTCGCCAGCGCACGTCCCACAGCAACACGTTGAACGGGAACTCGCGCAACGGTTTCGGCAGCCGATCGGTGATCGCCTTGGCCAGCTTGTTGTGGGCGTCGAACACCCTGCGCTGCCACGGCGTGAACTCCAGGCCCATCTTGTCCCGGAAGTTCTGCGGCAGGAATCCGATGGTCAGCAGTTCGAACCACCACCCGAAGACGATGCTGAACCAGCGCGGCAGGAACTCGGCGCGGACGATCGACATCAGATGATCGCGGATCACCGGGTCGATCTCGAAGGTCTCCACGGTCTCGTTCCAGTAGACCTCGAAGTCGGCGCGCGTCGCGGGCCACATCTCGCGCGGGACCTGCAGCGTCGTACCGAGCACCGCACCATTCTGGTACGCCTCCTCGGTGATGTCGGCCGGATCGCCGTAGATGAGCTGCATGTCCTCCCATCCCTTGTACAGGCAGGCGGCCACCCACAGCTGCAGCTTCGGGTCGAAGGCGTTGTACTTGACCGGGCTGTCGGCGGTCGAGCGGACCTTCGCGTGTGCCGAGCCCACGGCCTTGCGGTACAGCCGACGATCGCGCGGGCTGCCCATCGAGGCGACGGCCAGATAGCTGAGAGTGGTCCGCGTCCGCTTGATGGGGTGCTTGAACAGGTTCCCGCTGTCGACGCGGCTCTCGTACACGCCGTATCCGACGGCGGGCATCGCGAGCTGCATGATCACGTTGGCCGGGCCGGCCAGGGCGGAGATGCCTTTCATCTCGTTCTGGCGGGTCGGCAATGCGTCGAGTTCGCCGCGGGTCATCCGCGTGATGGGTGGCAGGTACTCGGTGTCCGGTTCGGTCGCCGCGAACGCGGCCGGCAGTTCGACGTCGGTCTCGATCGGCTCGCTCATGATCGGTTCGGTACTCACCATGGCCCCCTGACTTCGGCGTCGTCATATTCTGACAACAAACGTTTTCTCTTTCATTCAACGTTGACAAGGTTGCTGGTGTCAAGATGGACACGTGGTGAACGCATCCCGGACAACTCCGACCACGGGTCCCGCCGCCGGTGGCAGCTCGACCGAGAGCCTGCGTGCCTACGGCGGTGAGGACGGCGACAGCCGGGTCGCACGTCGTCGGGCCACTCTCGTCGACGCGGCGCTCGAGCTCCTCGGCGCCTCCGACGGCGGATCCGTGACCGTGCGGGGTGTGTGCCGGGAAGCCGGCCTGACCACGCGCTACTTCTACGAGAGCTTCGATTCCATCGAGGCGCTCGTCGTGGCAGCGTTCGACGAGGTGACCGCCGAGATCTCGGCTGATGCCCTCCAGGCCTTCGCGGCCGCCGACGAGGTCGAGGACCGGGTCACCGGAGCCATCGCGGCGATCGTGCGGATCATCGACGAGGATCGTCGCAAGGGGCGGCTGCTGTTCTCCCAGGCGCTGCTGAGTCCGACGATCGCCGCCAAGCGGATGGAGTCGACGGAGTTGTTCGCCGCGCTGACGCTGCAGTCGGCGTCCGGCGTGCTCGAGGTGCGCTCGGCGCAGCACGCGCTCGCGGCCGCACATTTCCAGGTCGGCGGGCTCGCCCGGGTGCTCGCGGCGTGGCTCGACGGCCACCTCGACATCGACCGCGAGGGGGTCGTCGACGTCGCTGTCGGCCTCATGATGGCGATCGCCGACGGGGTCGACCGCTTCGGCGGCTGAGCGCCGCGCGGCGGGTGCGCGACTCTGCGACCGGGCGGTGACGCTATGTTGGAACCCATGAGCAGCGGGACCGACGAGACGGATGTACGTCCAGATTCTCTCGGTCAATGGCGAGACTACGGCGCGGCGGAACTGCCGGTGCCCCTGGCTGCAGCCCTCGCGGCCTTCGCCGAACACGGATATCACGGCACGTCGGTCCGGGAGATCGCCGCACGCGCGAACCTGTCGGTGCCGGGCCTCTATCACCACTACCCGTCGAAGCAGTCGCTGCTGCAGGGGCTGCTCGAGCGCACGATGACCGACCTGCTCGGCAGGTCCGAGCAGGCGATCGCGGAGGCGGGAGATCAGCCCGTCGATCAGTTCGATGCCGTGGTCGAGTCCCTGCTGCGATTCCACATGTATCGCCGCGAGCAGGCGTTCGTCGGGTCCACGGAGATCCGCAGCCTCGACGACTCCTACAAACAGACCTACATCGGGCACCGCGACCGCCAACAGCACATGGTCGACGAGATCGTGTTCGCCGGTGTCGAGGCGGGCGACTTCGCCACCCGCTATCCCAAGGACGCCAGCCGCGCTGTCGCGACGATGTGCGTCGGGGTGTCCACCTGGTTCAAGCTCGACGGTGAACTCGGCGCCGACGAACTGATCGCCCGCAATCTGCAGATCGCGCGGGAGACCGTCGGCTACCGCGGCGCCGGCCGGGTCACTGCGCACTGACGCGTCTCGTCGCCTCCCGTCGACTTGACCGTCGACGCCGCAGCTGGCAAGGTTGCGGACGCCGAACGATCGCTCGGTCGGCGCACCGATGAGGAGAAGCGATGCCCGTTGACCTGAGTTACGCCCCCGACGTCGTCGACATCGTCGAGAAGACGAACCGGTTCGTCCGCGATCACATTCTGCCGATCGAGAACGAGTATCGCGGCGACATCACCGTCGCGGGTGGCGACGATCTCCGCCGGGAGATGAACGCCAAGGCCAAGGCGGAGGGGATCTTCGCCCCGCACGCACCCGTCGAGTTCGGCGGACTCGGCTTGAACATGTCTGACCGCGTACCGGTGTTCGCCGCCGCAGGCTATTCGACATTCGGGCCGGTCGCGTTGCACATCGGCGCCCCCGACGAGGGCAACGTGCACATGCTCGCCCACATCGCGAGCGACGAGCAGAAGCACAAGTACCTCGCCCCGCTTGCCGCCGGCGACGTCCGGTCGGCGTTCGCGATGACCGAACCATCACCCGGCGCCGGCTCCGACCCGAATGCGCTGCGGACACTGGCCGTGAAGGTCGACGGTGGATGGAAGATCAACGGCGAGAAGCGCTTCATCACCGGCGCCGACGGCGCGGGCTTCTTCATCATCATGGCGCGCACGGCTGGCTCACCCGGCGACCGCGGCGGCGCGACGATGTTCCTGGCCCCGGCCGACACCCCTGGCATCTCCGTCGACCGGCACATCGTGACGACCGACCGCTCGATGATCGGCGGGCACTGCGAGGTCAGCTTCACCGACGTGTTCGTCCCCGACGAGGACATCCTCGGGGAGGTCGACGAGGGCTACCGCTATGCGCAGGTGCGTCTCGGCCCGGCACGTATGACCCACGTGATGCGGTGGTTCGGCTCGGCTCAGCGGTGCCACGACGTCGCCGTCGACTACGTCTCGCGACGAGAAGGGTTCGGCGGCAGGCTCGGTGACCTCGGCATGATCCAGCAGATGGTCGCCGACAACGAGATCGATCTGGCCGCCAGCATGTCACTGCTGGTCAAGGCCTGCCACGACCTCGATCAGGGCAGTCACGCCTCCAGCGAGACGTCGATCGCGAAAACGTTTGCGGCCGAGGCCTACACGCGCATCGCCGACCGCAGCATCCAGATGTGCGGTGGTCTCGGTGTCTCCGACGACCTCCCCCTGGCGCGGCTGCAACAGGAGCTGCGGCCGTTCCGGATCTACGACGGCCCCTCCGAGGTCCACCGCTGGGCGATTGCCCGTCGCGCCATCGGCCGGGCGAAAAAGTCTGCGCACCAAGCGGCGTCGGCGGGATCGAACCGGTGAGCGGCGGCCACCCGGCGCTCGACGCGGCACTGCTGCGTCGATTCCTGGTCGAGCGCGACGTTCCCGTGGTGGGTGATCTGCGGATCGACCTCATCAGCGGCGGCAAGTCCAACCTGACCTTCAGTGTCCGTGACGACGAGTCGCACTGGGTCGTGCGGCGTCCGCCGACCAGCGGTCTGACCCCGTCCGCGCACGACATGAATCGCGAGTGGGCGGTCACCAGCGCCCTGCAGTCCACCGATGTGCCGGTCGCACCGACCGTCGCGATCGATTCCGACGGGGAGGTGCTCGGAGCGCCGTTCACCGTCGTCGGCTTCGTCGGCGGTCAGGTCATCCGTACCGCTGACGATCTGAAGACGTTGTCGGACAACGATGTCGAGCGCAACCTCGACGGCCTCGTCGAGACCCTCGCTCGTCTGCACGAGGTCGATCACGTCGCCGTCGGACTCGGCGAGTTCGGACGGCCGGACGGTTTCGCGGCACGACAGGTGAAACTGTGGGCCCGGCAATGGGGCCACGTGAAGACCCGCGAGCTCGACGACGTCGACCGGCTCGTCACCGCGCTGTCCGAACGGATCCCCACCGACACCCGCAACACGATCGTGCACGGCGACTACCGCGTCGACAACACCATCATCTCCGCCGATGACGCGGGAGTGGTTCGCGCCGTGGTGGACTGGGAGATGTCGACGCTGGGTGACCCGCTCACCGACATCGCGCTGATGTGCGTATACCGTCGCCCCGGTTTCGATCGGGTGGTCGGTTTCGAGGCGGCGTGGACCAGCGATCGTTATCCGTCCGCCGACGAGATCGCGCAGCGCTACGCCACCCGCTCCGGACGCGACCTCGGCGACTGGGACTTCTATCTGGCGCTGGCCAATCTGAAGCTCGGCGTGATCGCCGAGGGCATCACGCACCGGGCACGTGCGGGCGCGGCGTCCGAGGGCGCCGAGACGGCGGCCGAGGCCACCGCAGAGTTCATCGCGGCAGGGCTGGGACAGCTCTCCGGGGCCACGAGGGGATAAGACGATGTCGGACAACAAGGTTGCACTGGTCACCGGGGCATCGCGCGGAATCGGCGCGGCGATCGCGGAACGATTCGCCGCCGACGGGTGGGATCTGACGATCAGCTCGCGCGGCCGGGAGGCCCTCGAACAGCGGGCCGGTGAACTCGCCGAACGCGGCGCCGGTCGCGTCGAGGTGATCCCCGCCGACATGACCGATCCCGATGCAGTCGAGGCGTTGGCGGCCGGCCACGTCGAGGCCTTCGGGCGTACCGACGCACTCGTCATCAACGCAGGTATGGGGCAGAAGGGTGCTGTCGCCGACCTTCCGGTCCGACGGTTCGACCGGCTGTATCAGGTGAACGTGCGGGCGCCGTACATCCTCCTGCAGAGCCTGATCCCGACGCTGCGGTCGACCGCGGAGGCGCACGGGGCCGCCAAGGTCATCGCCGTCGCGTCCATCACGGGTGTGTACCCGGAACCGGAGTTGTCCGCCTACGGCGCCACCAAAGCGGCGCTGATCTCGCTGTGCGAGACGTTCAATCTCGAGGAGTCGGTGAACGGCGTGAGCGCGACGACGATCGCGCCCGGCTACGTCGACACCGACATGTCCGACTGGCTCAAAGACGAGCTCCCCGGGGACGAGATGATCACCGTCGGCGACGTCGCCACCATCGCACACTCGGTGACCCAGCTGTCGCGATTCGCGGTGCTGCCCAACGTGATCCTGACGCGTCCGGGGAGCAATCTGCATCGGGCGTGAGTACGAAGGGCACCTCACCGGTACGTCGCGACCCCACCGTCACGGTCGGCGAGGTGCGCGTGTTCGTTGAACGACACCACCGACACACCGCTGCGTCCGACGATCAGCTTGGACACCGAGGCATTGACCATCGTGCGGGAGAGGGCGGGCCACCGCTCTGACGGGATGCCCCAGATATGGCCGAGCCACTGGGTGATACTTCCCGCAGACGCGACGACGACCACGGTCTGCCCCGAACCGGCGAGTGCGGTCGCCCGGTCGGCTGCGGCGAGCACCCGGGCGCTGAAGACCTTGTATGTCTCGCCCCCGGCCTCGTGGTGCTCTCTCGTATCGGCGATCCACTCGGCCAGTCCGGCGTCGAGCCGTTGCTGGTAGCCGCGCCCGTCGCCGTACTCTTCGGCAGTCGCGGTCCCGACAAGCGCGGGTAGCGCGTACTCGTTCCAATCCGGATCGACCTCGGGTGCGGGAGCCGCGTCGAAGGCCGACAGCACGCCCTGCAGGGTCTGGGCCTGACGGGGAAGGTCACCGCTCACCGCGGCGGTCACCTTGCCGGTGAGCCCGGACAGCAGGACGCCGGTCAGCCGTGCCTGCATGACGCCGGTGTCGGTGAGGCCGCCTGGTCCGTTCGGCGCCGGGTCGTCGCTGCCGGCGATGCCGTACGCATTCGGGTCGGCCTGTCCGTGCCGGACCAGATAGATCACACCCATGACCCACACCCTATGGCGTGCCGGCGCCGACCGATGAGTTCGGGACGGCCGTTCGGTCCGTATCCACGGGGAAGCCGAGATCCAGAGCAGGAGTGTCCGACGTTGTCGACGATGTTGTTCGTCAATCTGCCCGTGACAGACGTGGCGAGGTCCCGTGCGTTCTACGCGAGGCTGGGTTTCCGGTTCGACGCCATGTTCTGTGATCAGGGCACGCTGTGCATGGAGGTCAACGAGTCGACGAAGGTCATGCTGCTCTGCCGCCGACGGTTCGCCGGGTACGCCGCCGGCCCGGTGGCCGAGCCCGACAAGGCGCGCGAGGTGCTGCTGGCCGTCTCCGCCGAGTCCCGCGCCGACGTCGACCGGCAGGTCGACGCGGCGATACTGGCCGGGGGAACCGAACTCCGGCCCACCGAGGACCTCGGCTTCATGTACACGCGCACATTCTGCGATCCCGACGGTCACGGGTGGGAGGTCCTCTTCATGGACCCGGCGTCGATCCCGCAGACGGCCGTCGACTGACCGCCCGCGGGGCACCGCCTCAGTGCCAGGGGCTGGGCGCCGAGCGTGCGGGGGCGTCGTAGGGCGTGGCCGGCAATCCGAAGCGCTCGAAGTCGGCCTCGAGATCGTCGCTGAAGAACGCCACGACGTAGGAGACCTTGCCGTCGGCGCCGAAGTCGACGACCTGCAGCTGGAACGGGCGATGCACGCCATCGGGTTCCCGCATGTACAGGCCGAACGCCGGCTGCCCATTGGCGACGGCGGGGAGCAGAATCTGATCGCCGGGTCCCTCGGCCGGGCAGTTCTTGCGGATGAGCGCACCGATGTCGGCCGGGCCCTGATACCAACCGGTGAAGGGCGGCATCTCCCAGATCGCCTTGTCGGTGAACAGTTCGATGATGGCCTCGACGTCGTAGCGTTCGAATGCCGACACGTACTTGGCCAGCAACTCGCGCTTGGCGTCGTCGTCGAGCTCGGTTGGTGAATCCTCCTGCGGCGACGCGTTCTTCAGCTGCTCACGTGCCCTCTGCAACAGGCTGTTGACGGTGGCGGTGGTGACCCCGATGGTGTCGGCGACCTCGGCGGCCCTCCACTGCAGGACGTCGCGCAGGATCAACACCGCACGCTGACGCTCCGGGAGGTGCTGAAGAGCGGCGATGAACGCGAGCCGGATGGACTCCCGGGCCCCGATCACATAGGCGGGGTCGGCGTCGTCTCCGGGCGCGACCTCGTCGACCGTCCCGGCGAACGGCTCGAGCCACGGCACCTCGTGGTTCTGCAGGAGGTCGTCGGTCGGATCGAAGGCGTCACCGCCGAGGCCCGACGGTAGCGGCCGACGCTGCCTGCTCTGCAGCGCCGTCAGACAGGTGTTGGTGGCTATCTTGTGAAGCCAGGTCCGGACCGAGGCCCGGCGGTCGAACTTGTCGTATCCCCGCCACGCGCGCAGGTACGTCTCCTGCATCAGGTCCTCGGCGTCGTGGTGCGAACCCATCATGCGGTAGCAGTGCGCGAGGATCTCGCGGCGGAACGGCTCGGAGACCTCGAGGAACTCGGCGTCGGAGGTGGGACGCGTGGTCGTGGTGGACATGTGACCAAGATTACGGGATGACGCCGACAGAGGCGGCCAGTCTGACCTCCGGAGATGCCCGATGGAACCGGTCGGCGGGTTTCGTGCGTCCAATGGGTAACCGACGTGGTGGCCGAACGGCTCTCACCGACCCGGCGATCAGAGGGGGACCGCCGGAGCGGCAGGAGGCCGTGCAGGCCCCCACGTCGGCCCGGGAAGGGACGGGGAGGCTCGCTGAACCGAGTGCCGAGAGGGCCTCGGACGCCTTTGGAATCAGCGTGCGCGTAAGGGAAGCGGACGAGGCGTCGGCGCCCTATATTCGCCGGTGAACGCCTATGTTGGTGGTGATGACGACGCTCCCGGTGTGACCATATCGGGGTTGCCACCGCCGTGTGCGCGTTGCTAGCTTGATCGACATGACGAGTCGCCAGCCCTACGTCCCAGAGGTCACCTATGTGACAACTGCTCTGGGCTGTCGGCTGCCGTTCGCTCGTGTTCTGTGTTGTCGCCGAATGCGCTGAATCCAGCATTCATCCCCGGGCCGACGATGGCCCGATCACCATTCGCTCATCCGAGCGGTCCTGCGCCGGAGTGCTCCGCGACGCGGACCGGGACCGGATGTGGCACATTCGATGAGGACACACAGATGACCGCCACGCTCGACCACGCCATGACCACCCCCGCACCCGTCCGACCGCAGGCTCGCCGATCCTCCGGAACCCGGGCGCCTCGGCCCCTCGCCTATGGGTCGCCGCGGAAGGGAGCCTCCACGATTCACATCGTCACCCCGCAGCTACAGCTGTCGTCGAAGCCGGCGGCACTCGTCCTGCGTACCGCGCGACTGTCGGGGCCCGTCTTCCGCGACGACGCCGCCGAGCAGACCGGCCTGAGCATCTCCACCGTCAATCGACAGGTGGGGGCGCTACTGAAGGCCGGACTGATCCGCGAGCGTGCCGACCTCGCACCCGCGGGGGCCATCGGGCGCCCACGCCTGCCGTTCGAACTCAACGTCGCCGATTTCCTCACCCTCGGCATCCACATCGGCTACAAGGTCACTTCGATCACGACCCATGACCTGCTGCACCGCGTCGTCGGGGCGATCCAGATCCCCACTCCCGTGGCCGACAGCCCGGAACAGACCCTCGCCGCGATCGGCGTCAGCGCTCGCCGTTTCGTCGGGCGGTGGGCCGGTCGCCGTGTGCTGTGGGCCGGCGTCGCGCTCGGTGGCCGGGTCGCGTCCGGCGGCCTCGTCGACCACCCGCGTCTCGGCTGGTCGGCGGCCCCGGTCGGGCGGATCATCGCCGAGACGGTCGGACTGCCGGTCTCGGTGGCCAGCCATGTCGAGGCGATGGCGGCCGCCGAACTCGTCGTCAACCCCGAGCAGAAGAAGTCGAGCTTCCTGTACTTCTACGCCCGTGAGATGGTCGGTACCGCGTTCTGCGTCGACGGGATGGTGCACACGCCGAGTGCCGGACCGCCCGTGATCGGTCACTTCCCGACCGGACCGACGACGTTGCTCGACCCGGAGAAGACCGGACGACTGGAGCCGACCGCCAGTGATACCGGTGTCGTGGATGCCGCTGTCGCGCTGGGCCTGTCGGTTGACGACATCGAAGGCGTCCACGAGCTCGCCCGCGGTGGCGATGCGACGGCGCGGGCGTTGCTCGAGGAGCGCGCCGAGGTCCTCGGTCGGACGGTCGCGCTGATCGCTGATATCTTCAATCCGGATCACATCGTGCTGGGCGGTCAGGCGTTCACGGATTTCCCGGCGACCCTGCCGACCGTTGCCAAGGCGGTCAAGACCACCTCGGTGGTTCCCAATCGTGATGTCCGCGTGTCCCACTCCGGGACCACGGTCCAGCAGCAGGCGGCCGGGGCGGTGTCGCTCGACGCGATCTACACCGACCCGCTGGATGCTCTCGCGATCACTGCGTAGCGCCTCGGCAACAGTCCCCCGATCCCGGAAGGGCCGGTCGTCGCTCCTCCGGGATCGAGAGTGGCTTGCAGGCTCAGTCCGAGGTGCGCTTGTTGTAGGCGCGCAACGCGAACGGCGCGAAGACGATCGTCAGCACGATCGACCAGATGAGCGTCGCCAGCTCGGGGTGCTGCAGGGGCCACGGCGATCCGGGACCGGCCGCCGGACCGTTGCCCCACAGCACGCGCATGGCCTGTACCAGCGATGAGATGGGATTCCATTCGGCGATGGTGCGCAGCCAGGACGGCATGGGTCCGGTCGGGACGAAGGCGTTCGAGAGGAACGTCAGCGGGAACAGCGTGGTGAACATGAATCCGTTCACGGCCTCTACCGACGTCAGCCAGGAGCCGACCAGGATGCCGAACCAGATCATCGCGAACCCGAACAACAGGAGCAGCGCGAACGCCAGGACGGCCTCGCCGAACCCGTTGTGGATCCGCCAGCCGATCGCGAGGCCGGTCACGGCCATCACCACGATGCCGATGGACGAGTGCAACAGACTCGCGATGCTGCGCCCGACCAACACCGAGGACCGGCGGATCGGCAACGACCGGAACCGGTCGATGATGCCCTTCTCGAGGTCCGCGGTGATACCGGTGGACACGATGAACGCGGTGAACACGATGGTCTGGCCCATGATGCCGGGCAGCAGGAACTCCTTGTAGGAGACCCCGCCGGTGTTCGTGATCGACGCACCGAACACATACGCGAACAGCAACACGAACATGATCGGCTGGATCGTGACATCGGAAAGCATCTCCGGCATCCGCTTGGTGTGGATCATGTTGCGCTTCACCATGATCCAGGACTGCTGCCAGATGCTGGTCTGATGGATCTCGGGGCGCTGGGTCACCGATGCGCCGGTGGTGGCGGTGGTGGTCATGCGGATTGCTCCTCTTCGGGGGCCGAGGCGTCCTCGGCGCGGTGACCGGTGAGTGACAGGAACACGTCGTCGAGACTGGGCCGGGCCAGGCCGAGATCGTCGACGGCGATCCCGCTCTCGTCGAACCAGGCGACGACCCGGGTGAGGTCGGCGAGACCCTCGGCGGGGGCGGTGAGGCGGCGGGCGTTGTGATCGACGAACACCTCGGCTCCCGTCTTGCGCAGCAAGGCCTCGGCCTCGGGGATGTCGTCCGGGTCGGACACCGTCAGCACCAGGCTCGCCGAGCCCGCCTGCTGCTTGAGCTGCAGCGGCGTGCCGTGGGCGATGATCTTGCCCTTGTCGATCACGACGATGTCGTCGGCGAGCTGATCGGCCTCCTCGAGATACTGCGTGGTCAGCAGTAGGGTCGTGCCGTCGGCGACGAGTGTCCGCAGCACATCCCACAACTCGGAACGGCTGCGTGGGTCGAGTCCCGTCGTCGGCTCGTCGAGGAAGAGCACCGGTGGCGCCGCGAGCAGGCTCACCGCGAGGTCGAGACGGCGCCGCATGCCACCCGAGTAGGACTTGACCTGCTTGTTGCCGGCATCAGTGAGGGAGAACTGCTCGAGCAGCTGATCGGCGCGACGGGCCAGTACCTTGCGGTTGATCCCGTAGAGCCCACCGATCATCCGGATGTTCTCACGGCCGGTGAGGATCTCGTCGACGGTGGCGGCCTGCCCCGTCAGTCCCATGCTGCGCCGGACCATCTCGGGCTCGGTCGCGACGTCGTAGCCGGCGATCCGTGCCGAGCCGCTCGTCGGTGGGGACAGTGTGGTCATCATCCGGACCGTGGTGGTCTTGCCTGCGCCGTTGGGGCCGAGCAGGCCGAGGACCGAACCCTGCGGCACGGTGAAACTGACGCCGTCGACCGCGGTGAAGTCGCCGAACCTCTTCACCAGATCGACGGCCTCGATGGCGACGTCACGCGTTGATTGCTCCCCCGGCAGCACGGCCGGGACGGTAGGTGAGCTCATGTTTCTCCACGTTATCGATGGGGTCTGACAGTTGGCGAACGATTTTTCGGTGACCACGGCGCCACGGGTGGCGAGACTCCGTCACAGCGACAGACATACGCACCCGCAGAAAATCATCGCCCGACATCGACCGATTGTCCGAATTGCCAGGACCAGGCTAGGGCCTCACGTGCAGTTGACGTCAAGAACACCCTCTTTTTCCGCATTCACGGTCTCTGGAATGGGAAATGTCCGAGGATACGGATACGCTCGGCCGGTGGCAGAGATACGGATCCGTGACGCCGCCGAACTGCTCGGAGTCAGTGACGACACCGTCCGGCGCTGGGTTGCGTCCGGCCGGCTCGCAGCGAACTCCACCGACAACACCGTCACGACGGTCGACGGGGCAGAACTCGCCGTACTCGCCCGAGAGCGGGCGGGCACACCGCCTGACGACGGGTCGGGAGTGTTGCGATCTGCGCGCAACCGCTTCACCGGTCTGGTCACCGACGTCATCGCCGACGGGGTGATGGCACAGGTGACCCTACAGTGTGGTCCGTTCGAGGTGACGTCGTTGATGAGCTCGGACGCGGCCCGCGAACTGGCCCTGGAGCCCGGTGTGGTCGCCACCGCCGTGGTCAAGGCGACCACGGTGATCGTCGAGACGAAACGAGAAGGACAGTCATGACAAGGACAGTGTCGCGGACGTCAGTGACGAGGGTACTGGCAGCGCTGGCCGCCACGGGGTTGCTCGTCATCGCAGGGTGTTCGTCGTCGGACGATGAATCGTCGTCCGGGTCCCAGGCGCCCGAGTCGACGACGCTGAACGTCTCGGCGGCGGCGTCGTTGAAGAAGACGTTCACCGCGATCGCGGATCGGTTCGAGAAGGACAACGCCGGCGTCACGGTGAAGCTCTCGTTCGACGGGTCATCGACCCTGGTGAACCAGATCAAACAGGGGGCTCCCGCCGACGTCTTCGCGAGCGCGGATCAGAAGAACATGGACAAACTCGGCGATCAGGCCGTCGACCCGAAGATTTTCGCGACCAACACTCTGGTGATCGTGACAGCGCCCGGGAATCCCAAAGGGATCAACTCGTTTGCCGATCTGAACAAGCCGGGTGTCACGACGGTCGTGTGCCAGCCCGCGCAGCCCTGTGGAAACGCGACCGAGACGGTCGAACGCAACACCGGGATCACGCTCACCCCGGCGTCCGAGGAGCAGTCGGTGACCGCCGTGCTCACCAAGGTGACTGCAGGACAGGCCGATGCGGGACTCGTCTACGTCACCGACGCGAAGGGTGCGGGCGACAAGGTGACGACCGTCGTCGACCCGGCGTTCGCCGCCGTCGTCAACGAGTACCCCATCGCCACGGTGCGGGGGGCGGCCGATGAGGCCACCGCCAAGCAGTTCGTCGATGCCGTGCTGAGTCCGTCGGGTCAGCAGATCCTCGCCGATGCCGGCTTCGGGAAGCCTTGACGGGCAGCAGATCCGCATCGTCGGGCATCCCGTCGTGGCTGTATGTCCCGGCGGCACTCGGGGTGGCCCTGATCGTGCTACCGCCGATCGCACTGCTCGCCAAGACCCCATGGCACACATTCGTCGAGCAGGTGACCTCGGAGTCGTCGCGGCAGGCCCTGGTGCTCTCCCTGCAGACCGCGACGATCAGCACCGCCCTGTGCATCTTGCTCGGCGTGCCGATGGCGGTCGTGTTCGCACGGCACGACGGCGTCCTCACACGAGTGCTGAGATCCCTTGTGCTGCTGCCGCTCGTGCTGCCGCCGGTCGTCGGGGGTATCGCATTGCTGTACACCTTCGGCCGGCTCGGACTCGTCGGCTCACCTCTTCGTGACATCGGCATCGACATCGCGTTCAGCACCACGGCCGTCGTGCTGGCGCAGACCTTTGTGGCACTGCCGTTCCTCGTGATCAGCACCGAAGGCGCGCTGCGCGTCGTCGGTACCCGCTATGAGGAGGTCGCCGCGACTCTCGGTGCCGGACCGACCAGGACGTTGTGGAGGGTCACGATCCCGCTCGTGGTGCCGTCGTTACTGGCGGGCATCGTCCTCGCGTTCGCTCGGGCGATGGGAGAGTTCGGCGCGACGATCACCTTCGCGGGGAACGCCCCCGGGATAACGCAGACCGCGCCGCTGGCGATCTATGTGGCCGAGATCGACGATCCGACCGCCGCGATACCACTCTCACTGGTGCTCGTGGTGGTGTCGCTGGTGGTGGTCGTCGCCGTCCATGCGCGTCGGCGCGCGCCGGAGCGGAGCGCCCTGTGAGCGCGCCCGAGGCGGATTCCGCGACCGCCGACGGTCTGCGGCTGCGGGCCGACAGTCGCGTGCCGTATCTCGATCTCGAACACCACTTTCCGCTGGGCAGTACGACCGCTGTGCTCGGCCCGAATGGTGCGGGAAAGACGACCTTGTTGCGGATCATCGCGGGGTTGCACGACAGCGGTGGTGACACTCGTGTGAACATCGGCCGTGAGATCTTGCGGGACAGAGGGCATCGGGTCCCGGCACATCGTCGCGGGGTGGCGATGCTGTCGCAGGAAGCTCGCCTCTTCCCCCATCTGACAGTCCGCGCGAACGTGGCCTTCGCGCCGTCTGCGCAGCATCTTTCAGCAGCGGTGGTCCGCGAGCGTGTCGAGAAATGGCTGGAGGTCACGGAGGTCACCGACCTCGCCGATCGCAAGCCCGCCCAGCTGTCCGGGGGGCAGGCGCAACGGGTCGCGATCGCGCGGGCGCTTGCTGCCGAGCCGCGAATCCTCTTGTTGGACGAACCTTTCCGGGCGCTCGATGTCGATGTGGCGGGACGGGTGCGGGCGTTGCTGCGAGATGTCCTCTCCGATCACTCGAGGATCACGGTGATGGTCACCCACGATGTCGTCGACGTCGTCACGCTGGCCGATCGCGCGATGGTGATCGACGCCGGCCGCCGCGCCGGTGAGGGCCCAGTGGGCGAGATGCTGGCGAACCCGGTGAACGACTTCGTCGCCCGCCTGGCGGGACTCAATCTCGTGTCCGGGGAATGGGACGGCGTGGCCGTCGTCGGTGCGGGTGTCGCCGTGTTCGGCACCCTCGCCGAGCCGGTCCATCGGCATCAGCGGGCGACCGCGGTGTTCGCCCCCGATGCGGTCGCGGTGTTCACATCTCCGCCTGCCGACACCAGCTTTCGCAACGTGTTCACCACGACGGTGGAACAGGTCGTCCCGCACGGCGATCGAGTGATCGTCCGTGGCCGCGTCGGCGACGTGACGATCGGTGCAGAGGTGACCGGCAGCGCATTGCTCGACCTCTCGCTCACCGTCGGCGATCGTGTCCACTTCGCCGTGAAGGCCACCGCGGTCCGCGTCTACTGATCGTGATGCCTGTTGACCTCGAGGGCCTTGGCCTTCAGCCGCTTGTAGCCTCGGACACTCAGCGGCGGAATCGATTTCAGATACCACCGGTCGTCGTCAGCGAGGGTGTCGCCCATCGACTCGTCGACAAGGGTGGTACCGGGGCGGGCCGACCCGGACAGGCGTGCCGCCACATTCACGGTCTCGCCGAACACATCGCCGAGACGGCTGAGGACATGGCCACGCGCGAGTCCCACTCGCAGCGGCGGAATGCGCTCGTCCGTCGACAGTTCGTGTAACGCCAGAGCGATCGCCGCCGCGTCCGTCGGCTCGTGGCAGGTGAACATCACCGCATCGCCCAGGGTCTTGACCACATGGCCGCCGTTGGCGGTGACGATCTCGAACGTGTCCTCTTCGAACGACTCCAACAGTGCTTCCAGCTCGTCGAGCGCGATACGCCGCGACAGACTCGTGTAGCCGACGATGTCGGCGAATCCGACGATGAGGTCCATGCTCTCGTCCGACTCGTGCTCGACGTGATGCTCCAGCGCCAGCGCGAGGTGCCGTCGCCAGATGAGCTGCTGGATCTGGCCCAGCGCCGCGCTCATCTGGTCGATGGTCCACGGGACGTCGGGGTTGCGGTCGAGTTCGCGGAGTTGATCGGCCTGCCAGTCTGCGAGCCGGGCCATCGTCTGACCGATCGCGCGAGCGGTGGCGACCTGGGCGTCCTGGGGCATCGTCGTCTCGGAGTCGGCGAACAGCCGCAGTGCGTCGAGATCGTCCTCGCCGAAGATCTTGTCCGGGGTCGACTGCCGCGCGAAACCGAAGGCGTTCCACACCTTTTCCGCGTAGTCGGGGGAGAGGCCGAGTTCGGCGATCAGTTCGTCGCGGGTGTAGCGGGGAGCGCGTCTGTCGTCGGAGGCGGTCACGGGCTCAGCATAGAGAACGATCGCCGAACGTGGTCTCGATACGGCGCCTCGCTCCGCTCGGTGCCACTCGACCGGCAAGTGACCCCTCAGACCGCCAGCACGCCCTTCATCAGATACGCCATCTGAGCCCCGAACTCGGGCCGATGGACACCGCGGCGCATACGGATCGCGTCGTTGACGATCGACAGCGCGGCGTGGACGGTGACGGCGGCGCGTTCGCGGGAGATGCCGGGGTCGGCTTGCATGAGCAGATCCATCCAGCGGGCGACGTACCGACGCTGGATGTCGAGCAGATCTGTCGCGGTCGGCTGCCCGGCAAGAGCATGTGAATTGTTGAACGACGCCGAGAGATCCTGCGTGGAGGTGATCACGTTGACGTAGGAATCAACCAGCAGTGCAAGAAGTTTCGCCGGATCCGCGGTCGAGGCGTAGGCGGCCATCACGCCGGCCTCCAGCCGTGCCGCGCTGCGATGGCCGATCCCGGCCAAGATCGCAAGCTTGGAGCTGAAGTGTTTGTACACGCTGGGCCCGGTGATGCCGACGGCGGCACCGATGTCATCGACGCCCACCCCGGCGTAACCGCGCTCGGCGAAGAGTTCGGCTGCGGCGTCGAGGATCTCGTCCCGGCGGGTCGGCTCCCCGGCGCCGGCGGGCGGCATGGGGGGCAGCGGCGGGGCGGACGCGGGATGCAGTGCGATCACGCGACGCACGAGCATGTCGATCTCGCCCAGCGCGCGGGTCGTCGGAATCCGGGTGTTGTGGACCGACAGGCTGCCCGCGACACTGAGTACCGCCCAGGCCAGGGTCACGGCCTCGCGTTCGGAGAGGTCGGTGCCTTCGGCAAGCGCGCCGGCCCAGCGGTGCAGGATGCCGCGGGTGCGCAGCACCACCTCCCGGTTCTGCTCGTCGGTCAGGTGCTGACTCGCCCACCGCCACAACGAGGTGGACTGCGGTCGGCGCACACCGAGGGCGCAGACCGTCGAGATCAGGTCCGTAGTCGGCGGGTGGTCATCACTCAGGGCGCGGTCGGTGCAGGCCTCGAGGTCGTCCACACCGGCGAGGACGGCGGCGGCCAGCAGGGAACGCTTGTCGTCGAAGTGCCGGTACACCGACGGCGCGGTGACACCGGCCGCACGGGCGATGTCGGCCAACGACACCTGCGTGTATCCGCGGTCGGCGAACAGCGCGGCCGCATGCTCGACGAGCTGCACCTTGCGGTCGGCCGGCCGCGTGCGCCGGGTTGGTTTCTCGGAAGCCATGGTGAATCGACCATAGCGCATCTTCAGCGGTGCGAGTGAGTGCCTGACCACCCGGTATAGCCAAACAAGTTATTCCGCGTTAGCCTCGTGGGGTAACCACACATGGTTCATGCGAAAGGAACACTCAACGTGGCTGATCAAGCATTCATCTACGAGGCGATCCGTACGCCCCGTGGCAAGCAGCGCGGCGGTTCGCTGCACAGCATCAAGCCGGTCGATCTGGTCTCCGGCCTGATCGACGAGGTCCTGTCCCGCCACGGCGGTCTCGACCCCGCCGACGTCAACGACGTCATCCTCGGTGTGGTGTCGCCGGTGGGTGAGCAGGGTGCGGTCATCTCCCGCACCGCTGCCCTCAACAGCGGTCTGCCCGAGAGCGTCCCCGGCACCCAGGTCAACCGCTTCTGCGCCTCCGGCCTCGAGGCCACCAACCTCGCCGCCGCCAAGGTCGCGTCCGGCTTCGACGACCTGGTCCTTGCCGGTGGCGTCGAGTCGATGTCGCGCGTGCCGATGGGCAGCGACGGCGGTGCACTGTTCACCGACCCGGCCACCGCGTACGACAACTACATCGTCCCGCAGGGCATCGGTGCAGACCTGATCGCCACCATCGAGGGCTTCAGCCGCGAGGACGTCGACGCCTTCGCCGCCGAGTCGCAGGCACGTGCCGAGAAGGCCTGGACCTCCGGCTATTTCGCGAAGTCCGTCGTCCCCGTCAGGGACATCAACGGCGTCATCGTCCTGGACCAGGACGAGCACCGTCGCCCCGGCAGCACCGTCGAGTCGCTCGGCAAGCTCAAGGCAGCCTTCCAGGCGCTGGCCGACATGGCAGGCTTCGACGACGTGGCTCTGCAGAAGTACCACTCGGTCGAGAAGATCAACCACGTGCACACCGGCGGCAACAGCTCCGGCATCGTCGACGGCTCCGGCCTGGTTCTGCTCGGCAGCGAAGAGGCCGGCAAGCGCAACGGCCTGACCCCGCGCGGCCGGGTCGTCAGCTTCGCCGAGATCGGCTCCGAGCCGACCATCATGCTGACCGGCCCGACCCCGGCCACTGAGCTGGCGCTGAAGAAGGCCGGACTGACCGTCGACGACATCGACGTGTTCGAGCTGAACGAGGCGTTCGCCTCGGTCGTCATGAAGTGGATGAAGGATCTGAAGATCCCGCACGAGAAGGTCAACGTCAACGGTGGCGCGATCGCCATGGGTCACCCGCTCGGCGCGACCGGCGCGATGATCTTCGGCACCTGCCTCGACGAGCTCGAGCGCACCGGCGGCCGCTACGGCCTGGTCACCCTGTGCATCGGCGGCGGCATGGGCGTCGCGACCGTCATCGAGCGTCTCTGACCTTCCACTTCGCCGTCTCCGACCCTTCGTGACGCCTCGCTCGTTCCTCGCGGGGCTCCTCAGGGACCGGGGAGGCACGACAGAAAGAATCTTTCAAACACCATGAGTGACAACATGTTCAACTGGGAGAAGGACGCCGACGGGGTTGTCGTCCTGACCATGGACGACCCCAACCAGGGCGCCAACACCATGAACGAACTGTTCATGACCTCGCTGCCGACGATCGTCGATCGCCTGGAGGCGGAGAAGGACGACATCACCGGTGTCGTGCTCACCTCCGCGAAGAAGACCTTCTTCGCCGGTGGCGACCTCAAGGACATGACCGCCGAGCGGACCCAGTCCAAGGAGGAGATCGCGACCGCGATCACCGAGCGCACCAACAACATGAAGAAGGTGATGCGCCGGCTGGAGACCCTGGGCAAGCCGGTCGTCGCCGCCATCAACGGCGCCGCCCTCGGCGGAGGCCTCGAGATCGCCCTGCACACCCATCACCGCATCGCGGCCGACGTCAAGGGTGTCCAGATCGGGCTGCCCGAGGCGACTCTGGGTCTGCTTCCCGGCGGCGGTGGCGTGGTCCGTACCGTCCGCCTCCTCGGCATCCAGAACGCCCTGATGGGTGTGCTGCTGCAGGGTCAGCGCTTCAACCCGACCAAGGCCAAGGAGACCGGCCTGGTCGACGAGGTCGTCGGCTCGGTCGAGGAACTGCTGCCCGCCGCCAAGGCGTGGATCAAGGAGAACCCGGAAGCCGCGCAGCCCTGGGACAAGAAGGGTTACAAGATCCCGGGCGGCGCGCCGACCAACCCGGCCTTCGCCGCGAACCTGCCGGCCCTGCCTGCCCTGCTACGGAAGCAGATCAAGGGTGCGAACATGCCGGCTCCGCGGGCCATCCTGGCCGCCGCCGTCGAGGGTGCCTACGTCGACGTCGACACCGCTGACATCATCGAGACCCGCTACTTCGTCTCGCTGGTGACCGGACAGGTCGCGCAGAACATGATCAAGGCGTTCTTCTTCGACCTGCAGCACATCAACAACGGTGGTTCCCGTCCCGAGGGGTACCCGAAGTACCAGGCCAAGAAGGTCGGTGTCATCGGCGCGGGCATGATGGGCGCGGCGATCGCGTATGTGTCGGCCAAGGCCGGCATCGAGGTGGTCCTCAAGGACATCGACCTCGACGCCGCCAAGCGGGGCAAGGGCTACTCGGAGAAGCTCGAGGAGAAGGCCCTCGCCAAGGGCAAGACCACGCAGGAGAAGAGCGATGCTCTGCTCGCGCGGATCACGCCGACCGTCGACGCCGCCGACTTCAAGGGTGTCGACCTCGTCATCGAGGCCGCCTTCGAGTCGGTCGAGGTGAAGCACAAGGTCTTCCAGGAGATCGAGGACGTCGTGGAGCCGAACGCCATCCTGGGTTCGAACACCTCGACGCTGCCGATCACCGGCCTCGCGCAGGGCGTGAAGCGTCAAGAGGACTTCATCGGTATCCACTTCTTCTCGCCGGTCGACAAGATGCCGCTGGTCGAGATCATCCGTGGTGAGAAGACCTCGGATGAGGTGCTGGCGAAGGTCGTCGACTACACCCTGCAGATCCGCAAGACGCCGATCGTCGTCAACGACAGCCGCGGCTTCTTCACCAGCCGGGTCATCGGCACCTTCATCAACGAGGCCATCGCGGCTGTCGGCGAGGGTGTGGAGCCGGCGTTCATCGAGCATGCAGGCACCCAGGCCGGCTACCCGGCTGCACCGCTGCAGCTCTCGGATGAGCTGAATCTCGTCCTGATGCAGAAGATCCGCAAGGAGACCGAAGCCGCGGCCAAGACCGAGGGCAAGGAGATCCCTTCGCACGGTTCGTATGCCGTCATCGACTCGCTGGTCGAAGGCGGACGTCCCGGAAAGAAGGACGGGGCGGGCTTCTACGACTACGACGAGAACGGCAAGCGGGCCGGGATCTGGCCAGGTCTGCGCGATGAGTTCAAGTCGGGCAGCACCGAGATCCCGTTCGAGGACATGCAGGAGCGCATGCTCTTCGCCGAGGCCCTCGAGACCGTCAAGTGCTTCGACGAAGGCGTGCTCACCTCGGTCGAGGACGCGAACATCGGCTCGATCTTCGGCATCGGGTTCCCCGCATGGACCGGTGGTGTCATCCAGTACATCAACCAGTACGAGGGTGGCCTGCAGGGCTTCGTCGATCGCGCCAAGGATCTCGCGTCCAAGTACGGCAAGCACTTCGAGCCGCCGCAGTCGCTCGTCGACAAGGCCGCCCGTGGTGAAAAGTTCTAGGGGTGAGAAGTTCTGAGCTGATCTTGAGCTGAGCTGAGCTGACAAGGGGCCCCGACCGGAATGGTCGGGGCCCCTTGTACTTCTGCTCACGATGTGCACAGAAGCGGAACGGGTAGGAGCGGGGTCAGCGCTGCAGGAACGCCCGCACCGCTGATTCGAAGGCCGCCTTGGCTTCGATCATCACCCAGTGGCCACAGTTCGGGAAGATGTGCAGCTCCGCGTTCGGGATCAGGCGCATCGGCACCATGGACATGTCGGGTGGGCTGACCCGGTCGTCGCGGCCCCATGTGAGCAGCGTCGGACAGGCGACCTTGTGCATCATCGACCAGTACGGCGGGGTGTCGGAGGCCGCCATGAACTGCTGCTGCATCTCGAAGGCGGCCGATCCGTACATCATCTGCGCGGTCTTCCGGGCGTCGGGGTGGATCGCGGCCTGCCAGCGCTCCTCGATGAGCTCGTCGGTGACCAGCGTGCGGTCGTAGACCATGGCTCGCAGCCAGCGCACCAGCTTGTCGCGGTCGGGGTCGTCGGTGAACTCCTGCAGTAGCCGCAAGCCCTCGCTGGGGCTGGAGCTGAAGACGTTCGGCCCGACGCCGCCGATCGTGACGAGCTTCTCCACGCGGTCGGGCTTCTTGATCGCGAGGTTGACGCCGACGACGCCGCCCATCGAGTTGCCGATCATGGGCGCCTTCTCGATGTCGAGGGCGTCCATGAACCGGATCACCGACGACCCGGCGGTGAGTACCGGGTGTCCCTCGACCGGGGCGCTCACGCCGAACCCGGGGAACTCGAGGACGTAGCAATGGTGGGTCTCGGCGAAGACGCCGAGGTTACCGCGGTAATTACGCCAGCCGGTGACGCCCGGGCCGGAGCCGTGGAGCAGGATCAGCGGCGGGGCGTCGGCGTCGCCGGCCTCGTGATAGCACAGGGTGCCCTGCTCGGTGGTCAGTTCGCGTCTCGTCGCGTCGTAGGTGACATCCACCTGACCAGATTAGAACGTGTTCTAGTTTGTTGTCACGGGGGCTTCGTGACGCGACGGGAACGAGGGCTCAGCCGCGGCCCAGTGCGTTCAGGTCTTCTTCGCCGAACTGGTCCTCGAGCGTCTCCGGCGAATAGTCGAGGTCGATCTCGGCGACCAACCTGCCGCGGGCGGATTCGATGGCGCTGAGTCGACGCTGTGCACGGTCGGCGGCGTAGGCGATGAACTCGTTGTTGTCGAGGCCGAACGGCTGCTCGTCGAACTGCTCGTTGACCCAGTTGATCATGCCCAGGGCCAGGGGCATGAGCTGTTCCATCCGCTCGGTGACGACCTGCCACATCGTGTCGTCGGCCGCCACGTGTCGGCGGCAGGTGAAGGTGCCCCAGGCCATGTGGCGGCGTTCGTCGTTGCCGATGAACCGGATCAGCTTCTGCATGCCGGGGAAGATGTCGTAGCGGGTGCAGACGGTCTGCCAGGCGTGATAACCGGTCAGCGCCAGGCTGCCCTCGATGACGTGGTTGTAGGTGACGCTGGCGCGTACCTGGTTGCGCGGTGACGGATCGTGGTCGAGGGCGTGCAGGGAGGCGGGCAGCTCCTCGTAGAACAGCTGGCGGTAGTACGGGTTGTCCGCGACGAAGGCCTGGAGGTCGCTGGTGAGTCCGACCGAGTCCATCCACATCCGGAACACCTGCGTGTGCTTGGCCTCCTCGAAGCAGAACTGCGTCAGGTACATCTCGTCGCCGAACCGCCCCTCGGCGGCCATCGCGTTCATGAAGGGTTGGATGTCCTGGGTGACGGCCTCCTCCCCGGCGATGAATTGACTCACCAGATAGGTGGTGCTCCGGCGCTGCTCGTCGCTGATCTCGTTCCAGTCCTGGCCGTCGCGGCCGAAGTCGATGGCAGCCGGATCCCAAAAGCGCGCATTGCCTTTGATGAAGAGCCGCAACGGAAACGAGTCCCAGTTGAGACCTCCGGAGCGGAGGGACGCGAAGTCTTCACGTCCCTGGGCTTTGTGTTCGGCGAGAGTCATCGAGATCACCTGCTGACGATCATGGGGGGCGATGAATTGCACGCTAGTCCGTGGTCGGACGAGACATCTTGGATTCACCGAACTCTCAGGATCGCGATGTGGTTTCGGCAGTGGGTGTCGCGATGGCCGAGTTGTCCGTTTCGTTGCTCGTGGAGCCTGAAACGCTCAGCGGGACAACGAACTCGGCCACCACACGCGTTTGCCCATGTCGAGCGCGAGGGCGGGCACCAGGAGGGTGCGCACGATCAGCGTGTCGACCAGGACGCCGAAGGCGACCAGGAAGGCGACCTGCGCCAGGAACAGCGGGGGGTCACCCCGAGCGCCGCGAACGTCGCGGCGAGGACCACACCGGCCGACGTGATCACGCCGCCCGTGGCGGTGAGGCCGCGGATCATGCCCGACCGGGTGCCGTGCACCTTCGCTTCCTCGCGGACGCGGATCATGAAGAAGATGTTGTAGTCGATGCCGAGCGCAACGAGGAACACGAAGGCGAACAGTGGTACGACCGGATCAGCGCCGGCGAAGTCGAACGGACCGTCGAACAGCAGGGCCGCGACGCCGAGGGTGGTGCCGAACGAGAGCACCGTCGTCGCCAACAGGATCAGCGGTGCGACGCTGCTGCGCAGCAACATGAGGACTGCTAGAACGACCAGCAGCACGATCGGGATGATCAGGTTGCGATCGTGGATGGCGGTGGTCCGGGTGTCGAGGTCGATGGCCGTGGTGCCGCCGACCAGCGCGTTCGCGCCCTCGATCGGGTGCACCGCGTCGCGGATGCGACCACGGTGTCCTGCGCGGCCCGCGAGTCGGCGTTGTCGGTGAGGGTGGCCTGGACCGCGACCTCGCCGTCGACGACGACGGGGTGCCCGGACTGTTCGACCAGCGCGGCGTCGGCGATCCCGTCGACCCCGCGGACGGCGGTGAGCACCGCATCACCCTGCGACCGGTCGGAGATGATCCAGGTCGGTGACCCGCTGCCGTCGGCGAAGTGGACGGGATGGGTGGCGAGAACTGATCGGCGAAACCCTCGGTCCCCGCCAGCCGGTCGACTCGGTGAGGAAGGCGGTATCGGCAGGTGTCAGGCCCGACCGACGTTCGGCGATGATGAGGCCCGGCACGCTGTCGGTGTCCGAGAATCCGCCGAGCATGTCGTTGACCTCGGTCGATTCGGCCGATGCCGGCAGAAGCGCGCTGTGGTCGTTGGTGAGGAAGGCGGGGAGGAACCAGCGCACACGGGGCGTCGATGCCAGGGAGTCATCGTGACATGAGCGTATGGTCAGTCGCCCGCTCGGAGGGTGTCCGGAATGTCGGGGTCGGAATCGGCATCGTCGCGACGGGATTTCTCATTTCATATGCACACGTGTGCATATCAGGCGACGATGTGAGTCAGATCTCCGTTGCCGACAACAGAAAGGTGCACAGGGATGAAAACCAAGGGGGCAATCCTCCGGAACCCGGGCGCGAAGTGGCAGATCGAGGAGTTCGAGCTCGGTGACCCGGTGGCCGGCGAGGTACAGGTGAAGCTGGTCAGCTCGGGGCTGTGCCATTCCGATCACCATCTGCGCACCGGCGACAGTCCGGCGCCGATGCCGGTGCTCGGCGGCCACGAGGGCGCCGGCGTCGTCACCAAGGCCGGCGCGGGCGTCACCCGATTGAAGGAGGGCGACCACGTCGTCACCGCCTTCATCCCCGCATGCGGCGTCTGCGAACCGTGTTCGCGCGGCGACCAGAACTTCTGCGACGAGGGCGCCCGCCTGCTCACCGGGCTGTCCATCTCCGACGACACCAACCGGGCGCACACCAGCAGTGGTGAGGCGTTGACCCAGATGTGCATGCTGGGCACGTTCGCGCCCTACATCACGGTGAACCAGGCGTCGCTGGTGAAGATCGAGGAGGACATCCCGCTGCAGCAGGCCGCACTCCTCGGATGCGGTGTCGCCACGGGCTGGGGTTCTGCGGTGGAGATCGGCGGCACCCATGCCGGCGACGTCGTGGTGGTCGTCGGTATCGGTGGTGTCGGCATCAACTCGGTGCAGGGCGCCGCTGCGGCCGGGGCACGCATTGTCGTCGCGATCGATCCGGTGCCGTTCAAACTGCAGATGGCCGAGAAACTCGGTGCGACGCACACCTTCTCGTCGATGGAGGAGGCGCTGCCGGTCCTCGGCGAGATCAGCTGGGGCAAGATGGCCAACACGACGATCCTCACCGTCGGCGAGATCGACGGCTCCATGCTGGCGCCGGCGCTGGCGCTTACCGGCAAGGGTGGTCAGGTCGTCGTGACCGGCATGGGCAACTTCGCCTCGATGGACGCGCAGATCAACCTGTTCGAGCTGACGCTGCTGCAGAAGCGCGTGCAGGGAGCCATCTTCGGTGGGGCGAGCCCACGGACGCAGGTGCCGACTCTGCTCAACGAGTACCGCGCCGGCAAACTCAACCTCAGCGACCTGGTCACCCAGACCTACCGGCTGGACCAGATCAACGAGGCCTACGACGACATGTTGGAGGGCAACAACATTCGCGGCATGATCGTGTACGGGGACGACGACTATTGAGGGCGACGACTACGGGGGTGATGGACCCTTCGTGACGCTCGCAGGTCCGCTCCTGACGGGAGCGGTCCTGCGGTGTGTCAGCGGCGGGCTCGGGCGGTGACGAGGATGTTGAGGAATCGCAGCCCGAGTCCGAGCAGCACGAGGGTGCTCGCCATCTGGATCGACACGATGACGCGCGCCGGTTGGGAGGACGCCGAGATGTCACCGAAACCCGTTGTGGTGAAAACGGTCAGGCAGAAATAGAGCGCGTCGATCCGCGTCAGACGCTCGTTGAAGTTGTCGTGCCCGTACTCGGAGAGAAGGAAATAGGTCGCCGCGAAGGCCACGATGTAGAACGCGGCCAACGCGACGAGCATCTCGACCGCTGTGGCGACCGGATACGGCGAATGAACGAAATGCCGGATCTCCCAGACGACGAACGCCAGCAACAACAGCGAGCCGACGATCAGGCCCGCGAGATTGGCGCTGCTCGCCTTGTCGATGGGCAGCAGGAAGTAACCGGCCAGCAGGATGACGGCGGCGAAGATCGGCCGCACGATTGCTTCGGCCACCTGCCGTCTCCCGACACGTGGCGGCAGATGTCTGCCCGGCGGATTCTCGCCGCCCCCGTCCTCGTGCGCCATCTCGGCACTACCAGATCCGCACCCGCTCGGAGGGGTCGAGATAGAGGTCGTCGCCGACGGTGACGTCGAACGCATCGTAGAACGCGTCGATGTTGCGGACGACGCCGTTGCAGCGGAACTCGGGCGGGGAGTGTGGATCGATCGACAGCCGACGGATCGCCTCGGCGTCGCGGGTCTTGGTCCGCCAGATCTGCGCCCAGCTGAAGAAGACGCGTTGCACACCGGTCAGGCCGTCGATGACCGGCGCTGCGCCCTCGGTACGTGAAAGCTCGTAGGCAACCAACGCGATCGACAGGCCACCGAGGTCGCCGATGTTCTCACCGATGGTGAAGTCGCCGTTGACCTTGTACTCGTCGTCGAGGCCGTTCGGGGTGAACTGGCTGTACTGATCGATGAGTTTGCTTGTGCGCGCGGAGAACTCGGTGCGGTCGTCGTCGGTCCACCAGTCGACGAGGTTCCCGTCGCCGTCGTACTTGGCGCCCTGGTCGTCGAATCCGTGTCCGATCTCATGGCCGATCACCGCGCCGATACCACCGTAGTTGGCGGCGTCGTCGGCGTCCGGGTCGAAGAACGGCGGCTGCAGGATGGCGGCCGGGAAAACGATCTCGTTCATGCCCGGGTTGTAGTAGGCGTTGACCGTCTGCGGCGTCATGAACCATTCGTCGTGGTCGACCGCCTTGCCGATCTTCGCGAACTCCCGATCCTGTTCGAACGAGGACGCGCGTGCGACATTGCCGATGAGGTCGCCGCGATCGACCGTCAGGGTTCCGTAGTCACGCCACGTGACCGGATACCCGATCTTCGGGGTGAACTTTCCGAGCTTCGTCAGCGCCCGCTCGCGCGTCGACGGGGTCATCCAGTCGAGGTCGGAGATGTTGCGGCGGTAGGCGGCGACGAGGTTGTCGATGAGCTCGTCCATCCGGGCCTTGGCCTCGGGCGGGAAGTGTTTCTCCACGTAGAGTTTTCCGACGGCGAAGCCGACCGCATCCTCGACGAAGCCGACACCGCGCTTCCAGCGGTCCCGGATCGCCTCGGTCCCGGAGAGGGTGCGTCCGTAGAAATCGAAGTTCTCGCCGACGAAGTCCGCGGACAGGTACGGCGCCGCCGAATGCAGCAGCCGCCACGTCAGCCAGGCCTTCCAGTCGTCGAGCGAGCGGGATGCGATGAGTTCGGCGGCACCGGTGACGAAGGACGGCTGCGCGACCACCACCTCGGCGAACGTGGCGTCGCCGGTGGTGCCGAGCCCGCCGAACCACCGGTCGAGATCGAAGGCCCCCGCCGCACTGCCGAAGTCGGCCAGCGAGGTGAGGTTGTAGGTCAGCTCGGCATCGCGTCGGCGGACGACGTCCCAGTGGTGGGCGGCCAGCGCGGTCTCCAGGTCGAGGACGACCCCGGCACGTGCGTCAGCGTCGTCGATGCCGGCGAGGGAGAACACCCGTGCGACATGGGAGCGGTAGGCCGCCCGCGTCTCGGCGTGCTTGTCCTCCCGGTAGTACGACTCGTCAGGGAGGCCCAGGCCGGACTGCACGACGTGCACGAGGTAGCGGTCGGACTGCTTGGCGTCGGTGTCGACGTAGAAGCCGAAGAGCCCGCCGACCCCATGGCGCTGCAGGCGGCCGATACGGGCGCTCAGTTCGCCGACGGTGCTGATCGCGGCGATCTTCTCGAGTTCGCCGGTGATCGGTCCGATGCCGAGGGCGTCGATGTGATCGGTGTCCATGAACGAGGCGTACAGGTCGCCGATCTTCTGCGCATCGGACCCGCTGGCGGGGTCCGAGTCCGCACAGGTGGTGATGATGTCGCGCACATTCTCCTCGGCGCGGTCCCGGAGTACGTGGAACGCGCCGTCGAGGGGACGGTCATCGGGGATCACGTGGCTCTGCAGCCACGTGCCGTTCACGTGGGCGAACAGGTCGTCCTGGACGCGGACGCCGTCGTCGACCCAGCTGAGATCGATCCCGGAAACGTTCGAGGTGTCAGTCTGCGAAGCGGTCACCCGTCCATCCTGGCACTCCCATCCCTATTCGTCAGCCGGCTCTGCTGTGGGCGCAATCCCATTACCGTGGATGCATGGGCGAGTCAGCGGACACCACTTCCTACGACGTGATCGTGATCGGTGGTGGTCCGGTCGGGGAGAACGCGGCGGACTACGCGATCCGCGGCAGCGACCGGACGGCCGTCGTCGTCGAGCACGAACTCGTCGGCGGCGAATGCTCGTACTGGGCGTGTATGCCGAGCAAGGGGCTTCTCGGACCGGGAACTGCGCTCGCGCGGGCCGCCGGCCTGGGCGGTGCTCGCGAGCGCATCACCGACACCGGGCCCGACCGGGACGCGACGATGGGCTGGAGGGATTCGATCACGCACTCGCGGGACGACAGCTCGCAGGTCGAGTGGGCCCGGGGCGCGGGGATCGACGTGGTCCGCGGACACGGGGTAATCGCGGGCGAGCGGGAGGTCGCCGTCGGCGAGCGGAAGTTGCGGGCGAGGCAGGCCGTCGTCGTCGCGACCGGGAGCGTGGCGTCGATCCCGCCGATACCCGGTCTGCGTGACGCCCGACCGTGGACGTCGCGGGATGCCACCAACCTGGTCGAGGTCCCGGAGCGGATGGTGGTCCTCGGCGGCGGGGTGGTCGCCTGCGAGGCCGCCACCTGGCTGCTCGACCTCGGGGTCCGCGAACTGACCATCGTCCTACGCGGAAAGACATTGTTGCCCAAGACCGAATCGTTCGTCGGGGAGCGGGTGGCCGAGGCGCTGGCCGAGCGTGGTGCCGACATCCGCTTCGAGACCGAGATCGCGGCGGTGGAGCGGCCCGACGTCACCGACAGCGGATACGGGCGAATCCACGGCGGACCGGCCAGGGTGACGCTGAGCGCTGGGGCGGGCACCTCGGACTCGTCGGTCCTCGAGGTCGACGAGATCCTCGTCGCCGCCGGGCGGGCGCCCGGCACGCGGGATCTCGGACTCGACGCGATAGGCGTCGACGACAAGGGACCCTTGCACGTCGACGACCACATGACGGTGCCGGGCCATCCGTGGCTGTACGCCGTCGGCGACGTCAACGGGCGAGTCGCGTTGACCCACATGGGCAAGTACCAGGCTCGTGTCGCGGGGGACGTGATCGCCGCACGCGCCGAGGGCCGCTCGATCGACGGCTCGCGGTACACCGCATCCGCCGACCGGGACGCGATCCCGCAGGTCGTGTTCACCCGGCCGGAGATGGCGTCGGTCGGCCGGACCGAATCGCAGGCTCGCGACGACGGCATCGATGTCGTTGTCGCGGAACAGGATATCGCGGTCGCCGGATCGTACCTGGTGGATCCCGAGCACTCCGGCCGGGCGAAACTGGTCATCGATCGTGAACGCGACGTCCTCGTCGGCGCGACGTTCATCGGGACCGACACCGCCGAACTCGTCCACTCCGCAACCGTGGCCATCGTCGGCGAGGTGACGCTCGAACGGCTGTGGCACGCGGTCCCGTCGTATCCGACGGTCAGCGAGATCTGGTTGAGGTTGCTGGACTCGGTGCGCTGAACTGTTCAGCAGCTCTCCTCTCGGTCGCGTTTGTCACGTTCGCGTTCCT
>NZ_JASXSI010000090.1 GCF_030315685.1 Gordonia sp. ABSL11-1
CCGAAGGCCGGCCACCCGTGAGGGTTGCCGGCCTTCGGCATTGGCGCCTGAGTCGCTCTTGGGTGGACGCCCCGGCCTCGCCTGCGCAGTGGCTGCGCGACGCGGCGGTGGGCGCCGTTGCCGCGGCGGTCGATGACGGTCGCGTACCGAGAAGCTGCCGGCCTCGGACTACATCGCGGCGACGGTCAGGACCGCTTGCCCACTTGCCAGTGCGACACGTGCCGGTAGCGCCCCAACATCGGGGCACATTCCGTCGCGGGGCCAGTCGCGCGTTCTGGGCGCGGGAGAATACGGCGGTCTCAGCCGTGTTCTCAGGGATGGTGGTCGCTGTATGTAGCACTGTTCCCGTCGTTTTCGAGCAGGTCCGGTGCGACGACCACGACGACTTGCCGTCCCTGACTGGACGGCGGCGTGCGCGACGGCAATGTCGTCGAGGCCGCATGTCGCGGCGATCGTCGGTCGGAGCACGCCCCGGGTCAGCGCGTCGGTGAGGTGGACGAGACCGGGCCTGCGTTGCTCGGCGGGCATCGTGAACACCTGGATCGTTCGGATGCCGGCCCCCGTGACCTGCAAGGCGAAACACGGTACTTGCGCCTCGGGGCGGGAGGGGGAGGAATAGGCCGCGATGGTCCCGTATGCGGCGAGGATGTCGGTGTCGAGTCGGATGTTGGCCGCGAAGTCGACCTCTACCACGAGGTCGGCGCCGGACGGGGCGATGAACAGCACTCGTTCGCCGACGTCGTCGTGGCGACAGTTGACGATGTGATGTGCACCTGCACGGCGGGCCCGCTCGGCTTTCGACGCCGAGCTCACGGTCGCAATGACGGTTGCGCCGGCATCGCGGGCGAGCTGCACGGAGAGTTCCCC
>NZ_JASXSI010000091.1 GCF_030315685.1 Gordonia sp. ABSL11-1
GCTGTTGGCAGGAGCCTATCTGGGTGCTCAAGCAGGTGCCGTCGCCGGTACATTCGTGCCTCTACCAGGCGTGGGTACCGCCGCAGGTCTGGTTGTGGGGGCTACAGCAGGTTTCCTTGCGTCATATGCCACATCCAAAGGGGTGGACGCGCTATGGCGTTAGGTGTTGGTAGTCGTAAGGTGACTCTTCGTTGGAAGAGGTACACGGCTTACGCGTATCAGCCGTCGTGCTGGTCAGCAATTGGAGTGCTCGTTCTGGTTGTAACAGGATGTGTTGTATCAATTGCGCTTTCTTTGCCGCTCATTGCGTTTGCATTCGCTGCACTGGTACTCCTGCCGGTCGCGATGGTGGCTCCGCTTCGAACCAAAGTGATTGCTCAGCAGCGCGGAGTCGAGGTGCACCGTCAACCTTTCTATTCGAACCCCGTGATACTCATTGCCTTGATGTCGGGGTTGATATCGGCTGGGATGATCGTGGCCATCGCAATTGGCTACTGGCAGGCATGGCGGTTGGTGATTCCTGCATTCGGCGGATTGGTGCTGGTTCCGCTGCTGAGCGTGGTCAGTTTCAAAGAACGCGGTCCGCTACTCCTCAGCGCTGACGGAGTCGTATTCGGCAACGGAGATTGCTACCAGTTTGATTCGTCAACGATCTCTTTCGCGGAGTTGAGCAACGGAGTGCCGGCAATCGAGTTCTCCCACAGCGTCGCCGGACGCTCGGCGCGCCCGCGACGGTTGGTGCACCGCCCTTACAACGTTGACTTCAACTCCTTGCTCTCGACTCTTGAACAGTTGCAGAAGTGGCATCATCAACGGAGGCCTGCGAGCCCAGCA
>NZ_JASXSI010000092.1 GCF_030315685.1 Gordonia sp. ABSL11-1
GGCTGGGCTCGCAGTTCGTCCGTCACGATGCCACGTCTGCAACTGTTCAATGGTGGACATGAGTGTGTTGAAGTCGAGGTCGTAAGGCCTCGCCAACAGTCGAGTGGACCTCGTCACCCCATCCCGCGCGGACACGCAGATCACTGCCGGGACCTTATTGCTGAGGTCGTGGTGCTCGATTGTGTCGTCGCCGAAGGTATACCGCGCCCCATTGCCAAATGTGATGCCTGTCGACGACAGCGTCAGCGGTCCACGATCTCGGTAACTTGCGAATCCAAGAATTGGAGCGACGCACCCAAACGCTACCGCCGAGATCACCAGCCGCCAATCCTGGGCCGAGCCCGTCGCCATCGCAACAACGGTGGCCGCAGCTGCGACACCGCAGATGGCCGACAACCAGAGCGCAGCGTTCCGCATTAGCGGCTGCCGACGCACGACCACATAGTTCGGAGCCAATTCGACCCGTCGACGCTGGGGAATGACCAGTACCACAGGAATCAACGCGATCGCAGCGCAGACGATCGCCATCACTGGGATAGCGACCGCAATACTCAACGCTCCTCCGGCCAGCCCGATGGCGAAAACGAATGCGAGCCTGTAATAGTTCGGCCGGTAAGCGAACGAACTATATCTCGCCCACGTCATCGTTAGCGAACCCTCAGAGTTGTTCAGCGCCATAGCGAATCGATGCCCTTCGATGTTCCCCAGGATGCCGCTAGACCGACGCCCGCACCGACCGCAACCCGATCCCCGTACCTACGCCCGGACCGAACGCGGTCCCGAACGCCGCGCCGGCTTCGGCTCCCGCCCAGGCCCCGGCCACCAAG
>NZ_JASXSI010000093.1 GCF_030315685.1 Gordonia sp. ABSL11-1
GGATCACACCGTTACCCGGGCCCCGCGGTATCCGCTACGGGTGATGATCCAATCATGCTGCGGTTGCAACAAGACCCGCTACCGATGCGGAACGCCGAGTGCGGACGGGCCACGTCCACCGAATCGATCCCGCAGGCCGCGCCGCGGCGCCGGACAACGAGCAGGTTGCGCACGCAGATCGGCCGAGCCGTCGGGGATGCGGCCCGCTCGGTCATCGAGGTCACCGCCGATACGGGTGCGTCGTGGCCAACGGCACACGCCGCGTTCGTCGAGCACGCCGATCAGGTGCTCGACACCCCACGACCGGTGGAGGTTCCCGGGATCGACGAGACCCGCCGCGGCAAGCCCCGCTGATTCCGTGACGCGAACGGACGGCGGTGGATTCGCGTGGACCCGGTGGGACACCGGATTCGTCGATCTGGGTGGCGATCAGGGCCTCCTCGGCCAGGTCGAAGGCCGCACCAGCGCGGCGGTCACCGACTAGCTCACTGGCTCACCACGCAGACCGCACAGTTTCGTGACCAGATCACCCACGTGGTGATCGATCCGTCGGCCGCCTACGCCGCCGCACTCACCACCGAGTTGCTGCCCAATGCGCAGCTGGTGGTTGATCATTTCCCCCTGGTCACGCCGGCCAACGACATGGTCACCGCAGTCCGCCGCCGCATCACCGTCGACACCCACGACCGGCGTGGCCGCAAACAAGACCCGGAGTGGGCGAACCGGCGGCGGCCGCTCAGTGCGCGAGACCGATCGTCGGACAGATCATTGGCGAAGATGTGGAAGGCGTTGATCGAGCATGACCCCAGTGCGCAGATCC
>NZ_JASXSI010000094.1 GCF_030315685.1 Gordonia sp. ABSL11-1
CCGAACGCGAACAGGAACTGCTCAATGTCGCGTTGAGTTCGACTGCGGCGCAGGTGGAATCGTTGGTGCGGTCGATGCGTGACATCGACCGGGGCGCGCGTGAGGACGAGTCCGGGACGATCGAGTCCTCAGGGCACTGGCGGTGGAACGACGACGGGCACCCTGTCGGTGACGTTGCGTCTGAACCCGCTCGACGGCGCGCAAGTGTTGGCTCTCGACGGTGCCGACATCGAGCCGGCCGATGACTCCGACCTCAGTGCCCGCTGTGGTTGCGATGGCCGACACCCTGCACAGCGCTGTCGACATCCCGGAAACCCGCGTCCGGCGCGGAGCTGCTCATCCACGTCCACGCTGATGACGTCGAGGACCGGCGCGATGATCACCTCGACGATGGCCCTGCTCTGGCCGAGGAGGACGTGGCCGACGCGCGCTGCGGTGCGTCGGTGCGTGACATCTGAACCCCGTCGCGGCGCAGTGGTGAAGTGGGGTCGCAAGCGGCGGGTGCCGACGGCCGCGTTGATCCGGATCGTGACCCTGCGCGATCGTGGGTGTCAGCATCCCGGGTGCGGTCGGACCCGGCACCTGCATGTCCACCACGTCACGTCGTGGGCTGAGGGTGGCACCACCGATCCGGACAATCTGATCCCGCTGTGCGGGACGCACCACCTGGCCCTGCATCGCGGCGATCTCGGCATCATCGCGAAAGGCAGACAGCAGTTCACCTTCCATCGACCGA
>NZ_JASXSI010000095.1 GCF_030315685.1 Gordonia sp. ABSL11-1
GAGGCTAAGAAGTCGATGTCGTCGAACTCTGCTCGCGCCTCGCAGAAGAGATTGCTGTCGAAGTCAATCGCGGTCACTTGAGGTAGTGGGTGGCTCAGATCGCGTGCGACGAGACAATTCCTAGTCCCGACGTTCAGAGCTGTCGTGGCATCAGCGGGAATCGCGTCCAACACCAGCTGCTGGTAGTGAATGTTGTGGTTTCACCGCGGGATCATCACCCTGACACTGAGCCGAGCCTACTGGTCAGGTTCGAGGCGTGGCCCCTGGCGGAACGACCATTAGCGCTGGGGAGTTGTAACTGCCGGCAATCCTCCACTCGAACAACAGGCTCCCTGGTTTACACCTAGGCACCGATGCGAATGCTGCGTGAGCTGTCTCCGCCACCAGTCTTGCCGATTCGGGCAGCTGACGACGTCCATGATGCTGACCCGATGAGAGGCCTCGTGCGGCGTACGCGGCGGCGAAAGGGCGAGTACGAGACCTCGACCGGCGCCGGCGCACTGGGCAATTGGCACAGCGCCACTCGCTGTTCGCTGGCCTTCAGTCGGAGATGTGCACCTTGAGGTGATCGTCACTAGCCCTTCGAGGACCGAGGATCGTTACCCGGCGCGATTGTGTCCTGTGCTCGAATCTGACCGTTCTTCCCACGAACTTGCAGCTCTCCGCCGCCGTCGTTCGCTAGAATGTCGCGCGCGCGGGCGATCCCCTTAGCCTGAATCCACCGACCAGC
>NZ_JASXSI010000096.1 GCF_030315685.1 Gordonia sp. ABSL11-1
CTTAGCGATCCCGATCGACGAGATCCCGCGCGGATGCCATGCCGGGAGATGTCGGACGTGCACCCTATCGCTCCGCGACTGCCGATCCAGGTGTGCCTTCGAGGACGAGACCATCGGCTGCGTCCGCCCAGTCCTGCACTGCTGTGACAGCAAGTTGAATGACGACAGCGTTTCCGTCGCCGACCGGAAAGGCAACAGTGTGCGCGTTCGACACCAGTGGGCCGAAAGGTGATGCGACGGTTCCGAACAACTGAACGGAGAAGCCGTCGAACGGTAGACCTCCGCTGCGCTGATCCCGGGGCGTCCAGCCTGGTGTGCTGCGGGTGACGTCGCCGGCCAGGGCGGCGAGCCGCGCGACTGACGTCGACATGCCGCCGGCTATCCAGCCCATCACGATGGCCGACGACACGAAGTCGTCCTGGGTGATCTCGTCGGTGGATGTCAGGTTCCCGACCGCGGTCGAGTCGAGCCACATCGCTGCAGGTTGACCAGCGGCCATGTCGGCGCGGATGCGTCGCCAAGCATGTGGGAGGCCCACAGGGTGATAGCCGAACTCCAGCGGGTCGGGCAGGGGCGTCATTGTCATGCCCGGACGTTCTATCGACACGTCACCGATGCTCGAGGTCGTCGTCGACCAGCGTTTCGATCTGGACGGACTGGCCGACGTCGACGTTATCGGGAGGAGTCACGGTGAGCATGGCTTTGATCTC
>NZ_JASXSI010000097.1 GCF_030315685.1 Gordonia sp. ABSL11-1
CCGGTTGTAGCTGGGTACGGGTCGTCGGTGGGGGTCGACGGTGCTTGGCGGTGTCAGCCAGGCATGGTGGTCGGCGCCGATGAACACGTCCCATCCGTTGTGATGGACATCGGCGTGACACGACGGGCACAGTAGGCAGCCATTCTCCAAGCACGTGTCACCGCCATCGCTCCAATGGACGACGTGGTGGGCGTGGCAGCGTTCGGCTGGCGCTCCGCACTTGATGCAGCATCGGTCGCGGATGTAGAGGGCTGTGCGTTGGGCGGGTGTGAACAGCCGTTTGTCTCTGCCGACGTCGAGGGGCACGGTTTCGCCGTCGACGAGCAGGGGTGTGATGGTCGGGTCGCAGGCGAGTCGATTCATCGTGGCAGGGGTGATCGATCCCATGTACTCGAGGGACGAATCTCTGGGGTTGTCGGCGGGGATGGTCAGGAGCACATGTGTTCTCGGAACACTGTTCATGTCGTGTCCGCCTGCGGCGGCGATGTCGAGGATGGTCTCGAGTGCCTCGGCCAGGCGTCGTTCGGTGGATCGGGCGTCGGGGGAGCCGTCGGGTTCGGGCCGCGGTGCGCCGTAGCGTTCCATCGCGGCCTGGAATTTTTCGCCGACTTCGGTGTCGAGGTCGGCTTCGACATGCAGGCGCCCGTCGGTGGTCTTGTGTTTGGTGACGGTGTTGATGT
>NZ_JASXSI010000098.1 GCF_030315685.1 Gordonia sp. ABSL11-1
TCGGTTGTAGCTGGGTACGGGTCGTCGGTGGGGGTCGACGGTGGCGGGTGGGGTGAGCCAGGCGTGGTGGTCGGTGCCGATGTACACGTCCCATCCGTTGTGGTGGATGTCGGCGTGACAGGCTGGGCACAGTAGGCACCCGTTTGCCAGGCAGGTGTCGCCGCCCTGGCTCCAGTGGGTGATGTGGTGGGCGTGGCAGCGTTCGGCGGGCGCACCGCACTTGATGCAGCATCGGTCGCGGATGTAGAGGGCTTTGCGTTGTGCGGGGGTGAACAGCCGTTTGTCTCTGCCGACGTCGAGGGGGACGGTTTCGCCGTCGACGAGCAGGGGTGTGATTGTGGGGTCGCAGGCGAGTCGGTTCATCGTGGCGCGGGTGATCGATCCGCTGTGTTCGAGTGTGGCCAGTTGGGGGTTGTCGGCGGGGATGGTCAGGAGCACGTGTGTTCTCGGAACACTGTTCATGTCGTGTCCGCCTGCGGCGGCGATGTCGAGCACAACTTCGAGGGCGTCGGCGAGGCGTCGTTCGGTGGATCGGGCGTCGGGGGAGCCGTCGGGTTCGGGCCGGGGTGCGCCGTAGCGTTCCATCGCGGCCTGGAATTTTTCGCCGACTTCGGTGTCGAGGTCGGCTTCGACGTGCAGGCGTCCGTCGGTGGTCTTGTGTTTGGTGAGGGTGTTGATGG
>NZ_JASXSI010000099.1 GCF_030315685.1 Gordonia sp. ABSL11-1
ACCACAACACCGGAGAACCCCGACGGCACTGGCGCGGGCGCGGATCTCTACCGGGACATCCTTGATCAGACAGTTCGCAACGGCACTGCCGCCGGCGAACTCGTGTCCTTGGAACCCCACCGAGCGCGATCATTGGCTGAGCTCAGCGCAAATCTTCGCGCATTAGGTCAGTCCGGACTCTATGGGGCCGAATACGATCTTCAGCTTGACGAGAATGCGAGCACGAATGCGGAGAACGCAGCCAACAAACGAATCAGGGACATCGTCAGTTCAGCATCCGCCGGATTGACAAGTGTCCCTCATCCGGCCGCGATGACAGCGGGAACTGCCGGGGCTGTTGCGGGTCCCTGGCTTTTGCCCGACGAGTCCGCGGGAGACATTGAGTTTCGCCCCCCGTCGCCTGTCGGGTCTGGCGGCACAGCAGCTGAGGACGAGATCCACCTCGTGTACGGCGCTCTCGCAGGAGTCCAAGCAACACCAGACGCCGGTGCGCCCGCGGAGTGGTTCAGCGGTGATGGGAAGCTAAAGCCACTTGCAGATATCCTCTCAGAGCACAAGGGGGACCGAGGTGAACTCTTGAGCGCGATGGAAGGCGCACTGGGCAACAGAGAGTTGCGCGAATCGTTGCGCGCGGGCACCAGCACTGGCAACCACCAGGGCACAATGAATTTCGAC